>NZ_LACC01000013.1 GCF_000967965.1 Pseudomonas fluorescens | reverse complement strand
CTTAACTGATCGGCATTACCCCGCAGGGTGCTTCTTTTTTATCCAACATCAGCAGATCACTGAGCCGCCTGATTCTCAGACAGGATCAACTTGCCTTCCTTATCCACCGGAATCTGGTTGCCTGGATCACGATCCATGCGCACCTTGCCTTCCTTGCCGTCCAGCGAATACCGCACGTCGTAACCTACAACCTTGTCACTGATGTCGTTAACGGTGTTACAGCGGGTCTGGGTCGTGGTGTAGGTGTCACGCTCTTGCATGCCTTCCTGCACCTTGTTGCCGGCGTAGCCACCACCGACAGCACCCGCGACCGTGGCGATCTTCTTACCGGTGCCGCCACCGATCTGGTTACCCAGCAAACCACCTGCCAATGCACCGACCACCGTACCGGCGATCTGATGTTGATCCTTCACCGGCGCCTGCCGGGTGACCGCTACATCCTTGCATACTTCACGTGGAGTCTTGATTTGTGTCTTGACCGGCTCAACAGCTAGAACCTGAGCAAACTCAGGACCGCTTTTTTTAACCAGGCTGTAGGTGGCCACAGCACCCCCGGCAGTCACACCGACAGCACCCAATACCGCACCAACCAGCATCGACTTGTTCACATGAACCTCCTGGACCATCACATGCGGAGCGTATCCGCGCTTCTCCCAGCCTTGGAGCACAAAAAAAGGCGCGAGTTCAACTCGCGCCTTTTTTGGATGACAGCCTATTAGGATTTTTCCCTCAAGGACGGTCGTCGACTTCCTTCTCGGTATTGACAGGAGGAATCAGGTCTTCCGTGCTCAGGTTCAGCCAGATCAGCACCACGTTCGCGATGTAGATCGACGAGTAAGTACCCGCCAGAACACCGATGAACAGGGCGATGGAGAAGCCGAACAGGTTGTCGCCGCCGAAGAACAGCAGGGCCGCGATCGCCAGCAAGGTGGAGATCGAAGTCGCCATGGTCCGCAGCAGGGTTTGCGTGGTCGAGATGTTGATGTTCTCGATCAGGCTGGCCTTGCGCAGTACACGGAAGTTCTCGCGAACCCGGTCGAATACCACGATGGTGTCATTGAGCGAGTAACCAATGATCGCCAGTACCGCCGCCAGCACCGTCAGGTCGAAGGTGATCTGGAAGAACGACAGGATACCGACGGTCACGATCACGTCGTGGATCAGGGAAACGATCGCACCGACCGCAAACTTCCACTGAAAGCGGAAAGCCAGGTAGATCAGGATGCCGCCCAGCGCCATCAGCATGCCGAGGCCGCCCTGGTCGCGCAGCTCTTCACCCACCTGCGGGCCGACGAACTCGACGCGCTTGACCGTCACCGGGTTCTCGCCGCCAACCTTCTGCAAGGCCTCGGCTACCTGATGACCCAGTTGCGGGTCTTCGCCAGGCATACGCACCAGCAGATCGGTGGTCGCACCGAAGTTCTGCACGATGGCTTCGTGATAACCCGCGGTCACCAGTTGCTCACGCACCTTGGTGACATCGGCCGGACGCTCGTAGGTCAGCTCGATGAGCGTACCACCGGTGAAGTCCAGGCCCCAGTTCATGCCCTTATGGAAGACACTGAATATTGCCAGCGCAGTAAGGAACAATGTGACGCCGAACGCAAAGTTGCGAACGCCCATGAAGTTGATTGTACGTAACATGGCAGCCCCTTAAATCCACAACTTCTTGAAGTCACGACCGCCGAAGATCAGGTTGACCATCGCGCGGGTCACCATGATGGCCGTGAACATCGAGGTAAAGATCCCGAGGGACATGGTCACTGCGAAGCCCTTGACCGGGCCGGTGCCCATGGCAAAGAGGATGCCGCCGACCAGCAAGGTGGTCAGGTTGGCGTCGAGAATCGCGGTGAATGCCCGGCCGAAGCCTTCGTTGATTGCGCGCTGCACGGTCATGCCGGCAGCGATCTCTTCACGAATCCGCGAGAAGATCAGCACGTTGGCGTCGACCGCCATGCCCATGGTCAACACGATACCGGCGATACCCGGCAGGGTCAGCGTTGCACCCAGCAGCGACATCAGGGCCAGCAGCATCACCATGTTCACCGTCAGCGCGACGGTGGCGATGAGGCCGAAGAAGCGGTAGATGGCCATGATGAACAGCGAGACGAACAGCATGCCCCACAACGACGCATCGATACCCTTGGTGATGTTGTCGGCACCCAGGCTTGGGCCGATGGTGCGTTCTTCAGCGAAGTACATCGGTGCAGCCAGACCACCGGCACGCAGCAGCAGCGCCAGTTCGGACGACTCGCCCTGACCGTTCAGGCCAGTGATGCGGAATTGAGCACCCAGTGGCGACTGAATGGTCGCCAGGCTGATGATCTTCTTCTCTTCCTTGAAGCTCTGGACCGGCACGTCTTTCTCGACGCCGTTGACCATCTGCTTGGTGTAAGTGGTAACCGGACGCTGCTCGATGAAGATCACCGCCATGCTGCGACCGACGTTCGAACGGGTCGCACGGCTCATCAGCTCGCCGCCGTGACCGTCCAGACGGATGTTCACTTCCGGGGTGCCGTGCTCGCCGAAGCCAGCCTTGGCGTCGGTTACCTGGTCACCGGTGATGATCAGGCCACGCTCGATCAGCGCAGGAGGACGCTTGCCCTCACGGAACTCGAAGGATTCGGAAGTGGCTTTCGAAGCACCCGGCTCAGCAGCCAGACGGAACTCCAGGTTAGCCGTCTTGCCGAGGATACGCTTGGCTTCGGCGGTGTCCTGCACGCCCGGCAGCTCAACCACGATGCGGTTGGCGCCCTGGCGCTGGACGATCGGTTCGGCAACACCCAGCTCGTTGACGCGGTTACGTACCGTGGTCAAGTTCTGCTTGATGGAGTATTCACGGATTTCCGCCAGCTTGGCCGGGGTCATCGCCAGACGCAGCACCGGTTGACCATTGAGGTCGGCCGGAACAATGTCGAAATCGTTGAAGTTCTTGCGGATGATCGAGCGAGCCTGTTCGCGGCTGTCTTCATCAGCGAAGCCCAGCTGAATGGCACCGCCCACTTGCGGCAGGCTGCGATAGCGCAGCTTCTCTTTACGCAGCAGGCTCTTGACGTCGCCTTCGTAGACTTTCAGGCGCGCGTCGAGGGCTTTGTCCATGTCCACTTCCAGCAGGAAGTGCACACCACCGGACAAGTCCAGACCCAGCTTCATCGGGTGCGCAGCGAGGTTGCGCAGCCATTGCGGGGTGGTTTGTGCCAGGTTCAATGCAACGACGTAGTCATCACCCAACGCCTTGCGTACAACGTCCTTGGCCGGCAGCTGGTCTTCAGCCTTGGTCAGACGAATCAGACCGCCCTTGCCGTTGGCAGCCAGGGTGGCAGCCTTGACGTTGATCCCGGACTCTCTGAGCGCCGTGCTTACACGGTCCAGATCAGCCTGATTGACCAGCAACGCAGTGCTTGCACCGCTGACCTGAATGGCCGGGTCATCAGGATAAAGATTGGGAGCGGAATAAATCAGACCGACCGCCAGCACCGCCAGGATCAGAATGTATTTCCACAGAGGATATTTGTTCAGCATCACGCCGCCCGTTTATGACGCGGGGCGCCTTGCGCGCCCCGTCGATTGAATATGAAGTTGAAACTTAGATCGCTTTGAGCGTGCCTTTTGGCAGCGTGGCAGCGATGGCGCCTTTCTGGAATTTCATTTCGACGGTGTCGGAAACTTCCAGAACAACGAAATCGTCTGCAACTTTAGTGATCTTGCCGGCGATGCCGCCGGTGGTCACAACTTCGTCGCCTTTCTGCAGGCTGCTCAGCAGATTCTTCTGCTCTTTGGCGCGTTTGGCCTGTGGACGCCAGATCATCAGGTAGAAGATGACCAGGAAACCGACCAGGAAAATCCACTCGAAACCGCCGCCCATTGGGCCGGCAGCAGCAGGTGCAGCGGCGTCAGCCATGGCATTAGAGATAAAAAAGCTCATTTAGCACTCCAGTTGCAAATGTTGAATCTTGGGGTCAGTAAACTCAGTCCAAAGGCGGAACAGGTAACCCGCGTTTGGCGTAGAAGGCATCGACAAAGGCGGCCAATGTACCCTGTTGAATAGCCTCGCGCAAACCAGCCATAAGCACTTGATAATGACGCAAGTTATGGATGGTATTGAGCATGCTCCCCAGCATTTCGCCGCACTTGTCCAGGTGATGCAGGTAAGCGCGGGAGAAGTTCTGGCAGGTATAGCAATCGCAGGCCGGATCGAGCGGCGAATCATCATGGCGATGGAACGCGTTTCGGATCTTCAGCACGCCGGTATCAATGAACAGATGCCCGTTGCGGGCATTACGGGTTGGCATCACGCAATCGAACATGTCCACACCGCGGCGCACACCCTCAACCAAGTCTTCCGGTTTGCCAACGCCCATAAGGTAACGAGGTTTGTCAGCCGGCATCATGCCCGGCAGATAATCCAGCACCTTGATCATCTCGTGCTTGGGCTCGCCCACCGACAGGCCGCCGATAGCCAGGCCGTCGAAGCCGATCTGGTCGAGGCCTTCCAGGGAGCGCATGCGCAGGTCCTGGTGCATGCCGCCCTGCACGATGCCGAACAGCGCCGCCGTATTCTCGCCATGGGCTTCTTTCGAACGCTTGGCCCAACGCAGGGACAATTCCATGGAAATACGGGCAACGTCTTCGTCGGCCGGGTACGGGGTGCATTCGTCGAAAATCATCACGATGTCCGAGCCCAGGTCACGCTGGACCTGCATCGACTCTTCCGGACCCATGAACACCTTGGCGCCGTCGACCGGGGAAGCGAAGGTCACGCCCTCCTCCTTGATCTTGCGCATGGCGCCCAGGCTGAACACCTGGAAACCGCCGGAGTCGGTCAGGATCGGGCCTTTCCACTGCATGAAATCGTGCAGGTCACCGTGCTTCTTGATCACTTCCGTGCCCGGGCGCAGCCACAGGTGGAAGGTGTTGCCCAGAATGATTTCAGCGCCAGTCGCCTCGATATCCCGTGGCAGCATGCCCTTGACCGTGCCGTAGGTGCCCACCGGCATGAAAGCCGGGGTCTCGACGGTACCGCGCGGGAAGGTCAAACGACCGCGACGAGCCTTGCCATCAGTGGCCAGCAGCTCGAAAGACATACGACAGGTGCGACTCATACTGTTTCCTCTGGGCCCGATTCTTTAGGGGCAGTCGGCGCAGGATTACGCGTGATGAACATCGCATCACCGTAGCTGAAAAAGCGGTAACCGTTGTCCACGGCAGCCTTGTAGGCGGCCATGGTTTCGGGATAACCGGCGAACGCCGAAACCAGCATCAACAGCGTGGATTCGGGCAAATGGAAGTTGGTGACCAGGGCATCGACCACATGAAACGGCCGGCCAGGGTAGATGAAAATGTCTGTATCGCCGCTGAACGGCTTGAGCACGCCATTGCGGGCGGCGCTTTCCAGGGACCGCACGCTGGTGGTCCCCACAGCCACCACGCGACCACCGCGAGCGCGGCAGGCAGCCACGGCATCGACCACGTCCTGGCCGACTTCCAGCCATTCGCTGTGCATGTGGTGGTCTTCGAGCTTCTCCACGCGCACCGGCTGGAACGTGCCGGCACCCACGTGCAGGGTCACGAACGCGGTCTCGACGCCCTTGGCGGCAATCGCCTCCATCAGCACCTGATCGAAATGCAGCCCCGCCGTCGGCGCCGCCACCGCGCCCAAACGCTCGGCGTAGACGGTCTGGTAACGCTCGCGGTCGGCGCTTTCATCCGGGCGGTCTATATAAGGAGGCAGCGGCATGTGCCCGACACGGTCGAGCAGCGGCAACACCTCCTCGGCGAACCCCAGCTCGAACAACGCATCGTGCCGCGCCAACATCTCGGCCTCGCCACCGCCGTCGATGAGGATCTTCGACCCAGGCTTGGGCGACTTGCTGGAACGCACATGGGCCAGCACGCGATGACTGTCGAGCACCCGCTCCACCAGGATTTCCAGCTTGCCGCCGGAAGCCTTCTGGCCAAACAGCCGCGCCGGAATCACCCGGGTATTGTTGAACACCATCAAGTCGCCGGGGCGCAAATGCTCCAGCAAATCAGTGAATTGACGGTGTGCCAGGGCGCCGCTGACCCCATCCAGGGTCAACAGGCGACTATTGCGCCGCTCGGCCAGCGGATGGCGGGCGATCAGCGAATCAGGGAGCTCGAAGGTAAAGTCAGCAACGCGCATGATGGGGTTCGTCTAGCAGGGCCGGGAAGTCTAGCGGAAATATCAAAAATTCTCCATGTACCTGATTGACCAGCGGTTATCTCATCTCTATACTTCGCCGCCATTGAGCCCTGATGGCGGAATTGGTAGACGCGGCGGATTCAAAATCCGTTTTCGAAAGGAGTGGGAGTTCGAGTCTCCCTCGGGGCACCAAAATTAAGAAAGGTCTTGCTTTGCAAGGCCTTTTTTTTCGTCTGCGATAAAGTGGCTGACACCCCACCGACCTGTAGGAGCCGGCTTGCTGGCGATGCTTTTGACCCTGCCCTTCCACACCACCCGCACCGCCGGAACATTTCACAAGGATTCCCCCCATGGAATTGTACCTGGAAACCGTCGCCCTCTTCTCCCTAAAACTGGCTTATGAATCGGAGGGTTCGAGCCCGATTTTGCGGGATGATCTGGTCATGGGTGACTACCAGCGGGATGTGTTTGAGTTGCTGGTGCGGCGGGGGGATGTTGAGGGGATTCAGTTGAAGGTGGATGAGTGTGTGGGGTTGGCGTTGGAGGCGGTTGGGGGTGTGGATAAGCCGTTGGGGCGGGAGTTGCGGAGGTTGGCGGGTGAATTTCCCGGGATTCAGACGATGGAGCAGCTTGATGCCCCGCTCATCGCGCTCAAGGATTATTTAAAAGATATTCAATGAGTGAAGGAGTCAGGTGTAAACCAGAGTGACCGTTGTGACCGTTGATTATTAGTCAACCCTTCTAGAAACTGCCGCGCAACACAACACAACACGTCAGTCAGGAAGAAGGTACTTTCCGCAAGTATCTGCCACCAAGGAACTCATGTAGCCCTGAAGAGCTTCGATCACTGTCTCAGGAGAATTAGCGGCTACGCGCCCAAAAGAGATACTGATAGCCATATCGACTTCTGGTCGTGCCCGAATTTTGTCCGAGATCAGTTGGAAGTCGGTGCTGCGCACAATCAAATATACTGCCTCTTCCAGGCAGATGAGTCGAGACCACAAAGCATCTACGGCAGGCATGCCATCGACTTTGGAAAGCGCTACGTATGCACGCTTATCTCCGCTGAGGAGCTCCGCCCCTTCAGCGCCATGCAAAGCGGCAAAAAGCGTAGCTTCGCCACTATCAATATCAGGGCGGTTAAGCAGCAGTAGCGGATTGGCCGCTTCCGCCGACACCTCCACTTCCGATGCCGAGGCGACGAGGTTTCGTGCGAGCGAAACAGCCTCTTCAGTACCTAACTTAGCGAGAGCCTTTTCGTCCTTTGTCAGTCTCAACTGAAATTTGAGCTGAGGCAGTACGGCGAAGTCGCTGATAGCGCAGTCGAGAGCGCCAGCGAGCTCATGTAATAAATGGTATTGGCAGATTTTTTTTGCCGCATCACTATCGAGCAAATACAATATATGGCTATCCTTTGATTCCCTGCATGGACAGTAAATGCTCGGTACTTTCTTCACTGATAGCTGCCAGTGCAGCATTCCTCATGAAACGGCCTTGCAGCAGACTAATCGCACTGACAGGCTGTTCGATAAAGTTTAGAGCTTGATTCGCCCTCATCCAGTCATCTCGCTCCTTTGCATAAGATAGGATGAGATGCCCATAATCGACTCCCGCTTCTCTGCCCAATCTAGAGGCCTCGGCTGCCAAGACAGCCGCAGATCCGACTAGGCGTGGCATATGTCCGATTATGTCCATACGGCAATTTCGAATCAGATTGAGTGAGAAAGCATCAGCCTCCCGCTCTTGGTCATCACGCCGGACCTGTGCACGCCCCTCCAGCCCCTCGCTGACATCTGCAATGTCTTCGTCAACTAAGACGTCATTGTCCTGGACGTGCCCACATACAATGTGCGCTAGCTCATGGGCTAGTACGAAAAGCTGCTTGGAATGTTGGGCATAATTAAAGCCCAGCAAAATAGCGGGACGACCATCAACCATCACCGCCATTCCGGTCATTCTTTTGGTGTTCCTCGGCATCTCCTTAAGGAACAACACTGGAATCCCATGCAACCAACAAAGGTCCAGCAAGCCTTCGAAATCTACAGTGGGTCGACCGCTCATCTCGCGGATTTTGGCATAGATGGCAGCAGGATCGGCCGGTAGCTGGATATATGGCACATTTGTGGCAAACACAGCCAAGCGCGCCAATGCTATGCCAAGGCTCGCAGCAACATTAAGCTCTTCTGCGTTGGTACCAGCCAAATGCTTGAAATTAGCATGAGCCGCCCGCGGATCAATCGCCAGATTACCGTCTTGTCCGAAATTCACATCTAGACCCAGCCGCTGTTTCAGTATCAGAGCGAATTGGAACGCTCCAGCGCTGGTTTTCAGAAGGCTATTGTCCCACCAATCAGGTAGGAGCCTCGTCACATAAGCGCGCGGATATCCGGCGGCTTGGAGGCTTTCGAAGGCGGATTTAACGGTTATTGGAGTCTTTGCGTCATGCATAAGGGACCTCCTCTAACGCTTTTTTCAATACCTATCTTCCCATGCTCAGCTGGCAATGAGCAATAAGGAGGCATGCAAGCTTGCAAGTCTGATTATGAAAGCCGTGCCAGGCGGAGGCAGGCCATTTCCTTAGATTCCCGTTGGATCGGAGATCAACAGCTTCAACATTTGCATCAATTTTTTACCTCTTCCGCACCAACCCAAAATGAGTTTAGTCAGCCTTTGGGATACGACTACAATTCCTTCGTCACGTCGGAAATCGGAAGCCTCCTTGGCTATTTTCCGGCATGATTGCCGCTTCCTTGAGAACTGACTATGCGCGAAGCTGAAATCAAAATCGCCCTTACACACCACTTGGCAACCGGAATGGCAAGCGACGCATACCACTTCCTGGAAGAGGTCGAGCTAAACGGTGGTGAGATCCGCGCAGACCTAGTGCAGGTAACGGACATGCACTGCTACGAAATCAAAAGCGCGACCGACTCGCTCAAACGACTCGTAGGTCAAGGCTCGCGTTATGCACGAGCATTTGATCAGGTCACGCTCGTAACCGCCGAATGCCACCTGAAGAAAGCGATGCCTATGCTGCCCCCATGGTGGGGAGTGATGGTGGTGCCAAACGAGGCTGGTAAGGCATTTAAGCAGGTACGAAAGGCAAAGCTCAATAAACGTCATGAGCCCAATGTGCTAGCCACACTATTGAAACGTGCAGAAGCTCTGTTGATCTTGGAAGAACTGGGAATCACACGAGGTTTCAAGAGCAAAAGCCTCTACGTAATCCAAGCTAAAATAGCCGAACTTCTCCTTTTGGATGAGTTGAAGGAGAAAGTTCGGCAGTGCCTGATCGAACGAGCTAAATCCTCACTTAATACTGCTCTTTGATAACGTAAGCAATGTGGTGGCTCCAGCTTTCGGTAATATGATAATGACCGCAGCGCTTCTTCTTAATTGGGAAGTGAGGGTCTGCCCGCTCAGAAAGGATTAGATCACCAAACGAATACGTCGCCCCCTTAAAGTCACTCGAATAGTTATTAACAAGGATTTCAGAGATAGCAATGGAGTCACTCGTCGTTTTGCCGTCAGCTCGTAAAATCAACCAATTGCTATCTCGAGTGTAGCGAATCGCGATGCGATTGCTACGTAGTTCCAATGTTTCCTCTGTCCACTCAGGCGAGAGTGTCCCATAGTCGCCAAATCCAATCGTCAAATCTGGCACAATCGCATTTACATCGTTCCAGAACGCCCAATCCGATCGTTTAAAGTTCGCACTACCAGTTTTCACCGAAGCCAGGCTTGCCGGGTATGCCCCTGAGATGAGGTGCATCGTTTGGTAGCCGATGGCTGCTAGCGTGCGTAGGTCCTGCCCGAAGCTAACGACCTGTGCAGCTGTCCAATCTTTCGGGCTAACCCCAAGATCGACAATCAGGGTGGAACTGATGCCTGCAGCCTTAAGTGTGGCAAAAGCACCTTGGGCGAGGATTAACTTATCATGCGGTACTGCGAGCGACCCAACACGCAGGCGGATAGCCACTGAAGGCAACGTGGCAGCCAGCGTCAAAAATTTTGGCCCCATCGCGGCGACATGCGCTGGACCTAATACTGGGGAGGCAGGAATCTTGTGCTGAACAGCATGCTGGAGAAAATCTAACAGCTCGTTCTGTCGAGTAAGTGTCAGAAGACCGCTGGGGTTTGCGTAATCGACTAGCACATCTTGCGACCAGACTGTCTTTAACTTGCTTAGCATGGAGAGGTGCTGCTTGGACGTGCGGACTTCAATGCAGGGCTGCATGCGAGCTACGACTGCGGCATCAATTTTCTCAAGAGCTCTTTGCTCCCATGATTGCCACTTAATAACCGGTATATACCGCGGATGGTTCGGGAACTTGGCCATGCCGACTCCTTGGCGCTGTTTGGGTAACGATGTATAGCACTTCGCCAGCAATATCGCACGAAAACAGATTCAATATGTTTATCGCGAACAGGATGTAAGTTAAGACGTACCGTCTCTCTGTGCCACCTATGAAACCATCCCCCCTGAGAGCGCAAAGATCCCCCCACAATAAAACAAAAATATATTCAATAAATTCAAAATGTTAGCGCGGACAGCAAAATTCGTAACACTACTTTTCAGCAACATTCAACTTGCTCCACTGAGGAGCAGCCTCCAAGGGTTGCAGCAAAACGATCTGCACGATACCCTCCCACCGTCGCTGCCAATTCAGCGGCCGGGTGTGGTAACCCGAGTTATTCAAGGCGCTACAGCGCCCCCAATCACGTCATCAGGCGCTTTTTTTATGCCTGCGGCGTGAGTTATGGCGGCTGTGCGTGGGACGCCCTCGGGCGTGCCGGTTTCCTTGATTCCCGGTTTACCACCCTGCGCACAGCTGTCACCCATTCGTGTGGTAACGAACGTGGCAGCTCCTCATATCAAGGAGTTGGATAATGCGCAGCATCAATCCGTTTGAAATTTGGCTTTCCCCTCTACGCAATTCCCAATCGCGTAACACCCTCCCCCATTGCCTCTCCATCCTCGGAGGTGGCCAATGACTGAACAATCCGAACTCAAAACCATCGGCCTGACGCCCGTGATCTATTGCGCGGATCAAGCGCTGTTTCATGTCACTCGCGGCGTTCCTCTTGGCGATGCGTTGTCCATGGCCTCCGACTTTCTGTTCCTGGCTAAAACGCTCACCGAAGATGCCGCTTATGCCACAGACACTGACCGTCACGCTTGGGCTGCGCATTATCTGACTTCGATGAGCAAGGCGTTGGTGGATGATGCGGTGAAGGTGCTGACGCGGGATCGGACTTGTGCGCCGGTAGCCAAGCGGGCGGGGGCGACGGCTGAGGGTTAGTGTTTGAGGCCTGTGGGGTGTGGGTGGTTTGTGATGGTGGTGGTTGATTCGGCATTTATGTTGTTTGGGCTGGCGCTATCGCGAGCAAGCTCGCTCCCACAGGGATTGCGGTGAGCTGACAGGCATTATTTGGCCTGAGTCGGTGACTGGGTTGTGATTGCGGTGCATCTTCAGCATTGATGGTGGCTGGGCTGGCGCTTTCGCGGGCAGGCTCGCTCCTACATGGATTGCGGTGGGCTGACGGGCATTGTTTGGCCCGAGTGGTGAGTGGTTTGTGATTGCAGTGCATCTTCAGCATTGATGGTGGCTGGGCTGGCGCTATCGCGAGCAGGCTCGCTCCTACAGGGGTTTTGTGTGTTTAGTGGTATTTGGAATTAGCCCCGTTGGTTTCGTAAGGAAAGCTTCGGAGGGGCTGGCTTAGGCAACTTCAATGTTCCATAAACAAGAAGGCCCGAACGTAATGCCGGACTGAGCCAGCACCAGAGGATCGGGCGCGATTGGGATAAATGCTGTCGTAGCCTAATGGCAATGTCAACGTCGCCAGCAGGAACGGGTTGCTTCGGTTTTTCCAACCTCCGAGTCCTTCAAGTGGGCTTGATCACCACCTTCTCCACAGGCAATCCGCTGTGCATAACTCCAGCAACCTCCCCTCCGGCACGGCGCCTGATGCCGCATTCTTCTAGACTCAATACAAGGTCGTAGACAGAACCAAACACGTCGCTCTGGTGCGGCCGAATCAAGGGCCGCGTGGCAATCTGGCTTTTATGCCCCTACTGAGGCGCGGCGAAGACCGTGCCGGGCGCAACAAGATGCCCGCTCAGGGTGCCCTGGCCGACGGTCTGTAGATACCACGATACCGTGACGTGGTGTGAATGCCGCAGCCGACACTTTCGGACAACCGACGACCGCCTGGTTTGTCCGTGACCGTGAGGATTGCTGAATGCCTGATGAGATGTTGCACCTGCCTGTGGTCAACAGTCTGCTGGAGCGCCATAAGGGCACCCCGGGTGCGCTGTTGCCCATTCTTCATGATATTCAGGAGCGCATCGGTTACATCCCCGATGTCGCCGTTCCCGAGATTGCCCATGCCCTCAACCTGAGCCAGGCCGAGGTTCGCGGGGTGATCAGTTTTTACCATGACTTCCGTACCGCGCCGCCTGCGCGGCATATCCTGCGGCTGTGCCGGGCCGAGTCGTGCCAGAGCCGTGGCGCGGAGCAGCTTGCCGCGCAGTTGCGCGAGCGTCTGCAACTGGACGATCACGGTAGCAGTGCTGATGGCAGCATCAGTTTGCGTCCGGTGTATTGCCTTGGAGCCTGCGCCTGTTCGCCTGCCCTGGAACTGGATGGCCGGGTGCATGCGCGGCTCAGTGCCGAGCGTCTGGATGCGTTGCTCGACGCTTGCCGGGAGGACGCGTGATGCCGACTCTTTATCTGCCTTGTGATTCCCTTGCCCGTGCCGTGGGTGCCGATGAGGTGGCGGTGGCCCTGATCACTCAGGCGCGGGAACGCAATCTGCCGCTGGAGATGCAGCGCACAAGTTCGCGCGGCCTGTATTGGCTGGAGCCGTTGCTGGAGGTGGACAGCCCGCAAGGCCGGATCGGTTTCGGCCCGCTGACGGCGGCCGATGTGCCGTCGGTGCTTGATGCACTGCAAGGCGTGCCGTCCGCTCATCCGCTGGCCTTGGGACTGGTGGAAGAATTGCCTTATCTCAAGTCTCAACAACGCCTGTTGTTCGCCCGTGCCGGCATTACCCGGCCGCTGTCCCTGGAGGATTACCGGGCCCACGGCGGTTTCGAGGGTTTGACCCAGGCCATCGCCATTGGCGGCGAGCAGACCGCGACGGCGGTATTCGATTCAGGCCTGCGTGGCCGTGGCGGCGCGGCTTTCCCGGCCGGGATCAAGTGGCGCACGGTGCGCGGCACTCAAGCGGCGCAGAAGTACATTGTGTGCAACGCCGACGAAGGCGACTCCGGCACCTTTGCCGATCGCATGTTGATGGAAGGCGACCCCTTCCTGCTGATCGAAGGCATGGCGATTGCCGGCATTACCGTCGGCGCCACTTTCGGCTACATCTATGTGCGCTCGGAATATCCGGATGCCGTGGCCACGCTGCGTGCAGCGCTGAACATCGCCCGAGAAGCCGGTTACCTGGGCGCCGATGTCGGCGGCAGTGGCCAGGCCTTCGATATGGAAGTACGCGTGGGGGCCGGGGCTTACATCTGCGGTGAAGAAACCGCGCTGCTGGACTCACTCGAAGGCAAACGCGGGATCGTCCGCGCCAAGCCGCCGATTCCGGCGTTGCAGGGCCTGTTCGGTCTACCGACATTGGTGCACAACGTGCTGACCCTGGCCTCGGTGCCGCTGATTCTGGCCAAGGGTGCGCAGTTCTATCGCGATTACGGCATGGGCCGCTCCCTGGGCACTATGCCGTTTCAACTGGCGGGCAATATTCGTCACGGCGGGCTGGTGGAACGTGCCTTTGGCCTGACCCTGCGGGAGCTGGTGGAAGACTACGGCGGCGGGACCGCCAGTGGCCGGCCGTTGAAGGCGGCACAGGTGGGCGGCCCGCTCGGCGCCTGGGTGCCACCTGCGCAATTCGACACGCCGCTGGATTACGAAGCCTTTATGGCCATCGGCGCGATGCTCGGTCACGGTGGTGTGGTGGTGGCTGACGACACCCTGGACATGGCCCGCATGGCGCGCTTCGCCATGCAGTTCTGTGCCGAGGAATCCTGTGGCAAATGCACGCCGTGCCGCATCGGCTCGACCCGTGGTGTCGAGGTGATCGACCGTCTGCTGGCCGCGCCTGACCAGAACAGTCGCGATGAGCAGGTAATCATCCTCAAGGACCTGTGCGACACCCTGCAATACGGTTCGCTGTGCGCGTTGGGCGGCATGACGTCTTATCCCGTGACCAGCGCCCTCAAGCACTTCCCCGCTGACTTCGGTCTGCAAGCCTCGGAGGCCGAACAATGATCACTCTCTTCGACCCGAAAACAGACATTGACCTGGGTACTCCGGCCCGCGACAGCCAGGTGCAAGTCACCCTGAACATCGATGGCCGCAGCATCAGCGTGCCCGAAGGCACTTCGGTGATGCGCGCCGCCGCGCTGCTGGGCACCACCATTCCCAAACTCTGTGCCACCGACAGCCTGGAAGCCTTCGGCTCCTGCCGCATGTGCCTGGTAGAGATCGACGGCATGCGCGGTTATCCGGCGTCCTGCACCACGCCGGTCAGCGAAGGCATGAGCGTGCACACCCAGACGCCCAAGCTCGCGACGCTGCGGCGCAATGTCATGGAGCTGTACATCTCCGATCACCCGCTGGACTGCCTGACCTGCTCGGCCAACGGCAACTGCGAGTTGCAAACCGTGGCCGGTCAGGTCGGCCTGCGGGAAGTGCGTTACGGCTATGAAGGCGAGAACCATTTGGAGGACGTGAAAGACACCTCCAACCCCTATTTCGACTACGACCCGAGCAAGTGCATCGTCTGCAACCGCTGCGTGCGCGCCTGCGAAGAAACCCAGGGCACCTTCGCCCTGACCATTACCGGGCGTGGCTTCGAATCCCGGGTGGCCGCCGCTGGTGGCGAGAACTTCCTCGACTCCGAATGCGTGTCCTGCGGCGCCTGTGTGCAAGCCTGCCCCACCGCGACCCTGATGGAAAAAAGCGTGGTCGAACTGGGTCAGCCCGAACGCAGTGTGATCACCACCTGCGCCTATTGCGGCGTGGGCTGCTCGTTCCGCGCCGAGATGAAAGGCGACCAGTTGGTACGCATGGTTCCGGACAAGAACGGCCAGGCCAACCACGGCCACTCCTGCGTCAAAGGGCGCTTTGCCTGGGGCTATGCGACCCACCCGGATCGCATCACCAAGCCGATGATCCGCAAAAACATCAGCGACCCCTGGCAGGAAGTCAGCTGGGATGAAGCGGTGACCTACGCCGCCAGTGAATTCCGTCGGCTGCAGCAAAAATATGGTCGCGACTCCATCGGTGGCATCACTTCCAGCCGCTGCACCAACGAAGAAACCTACCTGGTGCAGAAACTGGTGCGCGCCGCCTTCGGCAACAACAACGTCGACACCTGTGCGCGGGTCTGCCACTCGCCCACCGGCTATGGCCTGAAACAAACCCTGGGCGAGTCCGCCGGCACCCAGAGTTTCGACTCGGTGATGCAGGCCGATGTGATCCTGGTGATGGGCGCCAACCCCAGCGATGCCCACCCGGTGTTTGCTTCCCAGCTCAAACGCCGCCTGCGTGAAGGCGCGCGGCTGATCGTCATCGACCCGCGTCGCATCGATCTGGTGGATACGGTGCATGCCCGCGCCGAGTATCACCTGGCCCTGCGCCCCGGTACCAACGTCGCCATGCTCAACGCACTGGCCCACGTCATCGTGACTGAAGGACTGCTCAAACAAGACTTTATCGACGCCCGTTGTGAGCCTGGCGATTTCGCCCAGTGGAGCGAGTTCGTCAGCCGTGCGGATAACTCGCCGGAAGCCCTTGGCCCAATCTGCGGTGTACCCGCTGCCGACATCCGTGCCGCTGCGCGCCTGTATGCCACCGGTGGCAATGCGGCGATCTACTACGGTTTGGGCGTCACCGAGCACAGCCAGGGCAGTACTTCGGTGATGGGCATCGCCAACCTGGCCATGGCCACCGGCAACATCGGCCGCGAAGGCGTGGGCGTGAACCCGCTGCGCGGGCAGAACAACGTCCAGGGCTCCTGCGACATGGGTTCCTTCCCCCATGAGCTGCCCGGCTACCGGCACGTCTCCAACGAGGTGGTACGAGCGCAGTTCGAACAGGCCTGGAACGTCACCCTGCAACCCGACCCGGGCCTGCGTATCCCCAACATGTTCGAGGCAGCCTTGGGCGGCAGCTTCAAGGGCCTGTATTGCCAGGGCGAAGACATCGCCCAGAGCGACCCCAATACCCAGCACGTCACCGCGGCTCTGTCGGCCATGGAATGCATAGTGGTGCAGGACATTTTCCTCAACGAAACCGCCAAGTTCGCCCACGTGTTCCTGCCGGGCTGCTCGTTCCTGGAAAAAGACGGCACCTTCACCAACGCCGAGCGACGCATCTCCCGGGTGCGCAAGGTCATGGATCCGCTGGGCGGCAAGGCCGACTGGGAAGGCACGGTGGCCCTGGCCAATGCCCTCGGTTACCCGATGAACTACAAACATCCGTCAGAAATCATGGATGAAATCGCCAGCCTCACGCCGACCTTCACCAACGTCAGCTACGCGGAACTGGAGCGCCACGGCAGCCTGCAATGGCCGTGCAACGCCGAGGCACCGGACGGCACGCCGACCATGCACATCGAAGAGTTTGTGCGCGGCAAGGGGCGCTTCATGCTCACCGGCTACGTGCCTACCGAGGAGAAGGTCAACAGTCGCTATCCGCTGCTGCTGACCACCGGGCGCATCCTCAGCCAGTACAACGTCGGCGCCCAGACCCGGCGCACCGACAACGTCGCCTGGCACGACGAAGATCGTCTGGAAATCCACCCGACCGACGCCGAGAGCCGTGGCATCAACGAAGGTGACTGGGTCGGCATCGGCAGCCGCGCCGGGCAGACCGTGCTGCGTGCGCGGATCACCGAGCGGGTCGCCCCGGGCGTGGTGTACACCACTTTCCACTTCCCGGAATCGGGCGCCAACGTCATCACCACCGACAACTCCGACTGGGCCACCAACTGTCCGGAGTACAAGGTCACCGCCGTGGAAGTCAGCCGGGTTTATCACCCTTCGGAGTGGCAGAAGCGCTTCCAGGAATTCAGTGATGAACAGCATCGTCTGCTGAAGGAACGTCGGCACCCCGAGAAAGCCGAGGTGCGCAAATGAGTACTGACAACCTGATCAAGATGGCCAACCAGATCGCCCAGTACTTCGCCAGCCAGCCGGACCAGCAACAGGCGGTGCTCAGCGTGCGCAATCATATGCAGATGTACTGGGCGCCGAGCATGCGCAAGGAATTGCTGGCCTGGCAGACGGAACACCAGGGGGCGGACTTGCACCCGCTGGTGCAGGCGGCGGTGACCGGGGCGGGTTGGGAGGCTTAGCCTGCTGGCTGAAAAAAACTGTGGCGAGGGAGCTTGCTCCCGCTGGACTGCGCAGCAGTCCCATTTTAGGGCCGCTTCGCGCCCCAGCGGGAGCAAGCTCCCTCGCCACAGATACAGTGTTCGTCCTTAAGTGAACAGCATTAGGCTCCCACAGGGGGTTGTGTCAGGGGGTTGTGTTGTGTGGACAGGCCACAGGCGCTCATTTGCGGCACTAAGCGTATCCTGTTCACGACTGCCTCCCCTGAGCCCCGGAACCACAATGACCAAAAGCATTCTCTACGCCCTGGGCGCTGCTGCCCTGTTCGGCGCCAGCACGCCCTTGGCCAAGTGGCTAGGCTTGAACGTGTCCCCCATCCTCCTCGCCGGCCTGCTTTACCTGGGTAGCGGCGTCGGGCTGACGCTAACCCGCCTGATCCGTGATCGTGGCTGGCAGCCGACAGGCCTGACAGCCCCTGAATGGCCGTGGTTCATCGGGGCCATTGTGTTCGGTGGCGTACTGGGTCCGGTTTCATTGATGTTTGGACTCACCCTCACCTCTGGCACCACCGCATCACTGTTGCTGAACCTGGAAGCCGTGTTGACCGCACTGATGGCGTGGGTGGTCTTCAGGGAGAACGCTGACAGGCGCATTGTCGCGGGGATGGTGGCCATTGTTGCCGGTGGCGTGTTGTTGGCGTGGCCTCGCACTTCGGCAGAGGCTCATGGCTGGTTGGGGCCTGTTGCGGTGGCGGTGGCGTGTTTTTGTTGGGCCATCGATAACAACCTCACCCGCAAGGTGTCTGCGTCGGATGCGTTGTTTATTGCTGGCACCAAAGGGCTGGTGGCAGGGGCCGTCAATTGCACGCTGGGGATCGCGCTGGGTATGCACCTGCCAGAGTGGTCGCTTCTTGGGCCAACCCTGCTGGTGGGCTTTTTGGGGTATGGCGTTAGTCTGGTGCTGTTCGTCCTGGCGTTGCGGGGGCTTGGTACGGCGCGGACCGGGGCGTACTTTTCCACGGCGCCGTTCCTGGGAGCCGCGATAGCGATCCTGTTTTTCGGTGAAGCCGTGACCTGGGTGTTTTGGATCGCTGCCGGCCTGATGGGGCTTGGCGTCTGGATTCATCTGACCGAGAGTCACTTACACGAGCATCAGCACGAACCGCAAATCCATGACCACAAGCACGTCCATGATGAGCATCATCAGCATGAACATGACTTTGAGTGGGATGGTGTACAACCGCACCGCCATGTTCACCAACACTCACCGATCGTCCACAGTCATCCGCACTTTCCCGACATCCATCACCGGCACTCGCATTGAGCCCCGGAGGCTGCGGCCATTTAAATGGCCGTGGCCATCACCGCCCTACTCGACGTCCTTCTGCCGTGACGCCGTCACGGTCACTTCAATCGCCCGGACACTGATCGCCGCGAATGTCGCGGTCATCAGCACGCCATTGAAACCCAGCAGGATCGCCAGCACTCGCGACACACCCAGTTTTGGCACCAGCTCTCCATAGCCAATGGTCAGGCCCGTCACGAAGGCAAAGTAGACACCGTCATCAGGGCTCCACCCCTCCAGCTGGGCGATGATGAGGCCAATCGCAACGATCACTAACAGCAGTATCGAGAAGATCGGCCACACCACTTTGAAATAGAACCAGACGGCTTTGTAGAACTCTTTGCGGACGTTGGATGCACGGGTGAAGTTCATGTCGTGGGCTTCCGTGGGGTTTGCCTGACCGGCAATTGAATGCACGGCGGTTCAATACCCCGTTCAGCTTGGCACAAGCGCTGAAAACTGCGACCGACGGGGCGTTATCTTTGCCGAGGACTATGACAAAGATGACGCCCCGCAAACTATCCAGAAACCGCCTGCTGCTAAATTCCTTGTAGGAGTGAGCTTGCTCGCGATGGACTCGAGAACGCGGCGTTTAACCAGTGAGCATGCGTTATCGTTAACGACCTTCGCGAGCAAGCTCGCTCCTACAACAATGGTGGCAGGTTTACCCCTCAGTTCGCTTCAGTGTCCCGGATCAGCTTCTTGTTGATCTTGCCGACGCTGGTCTTGGGGATTTCGGTCACGAACTTGAACTGCTTGGGGATCGCCCATTTGTTGATGCGCCCACCGTCGACGAAGGCTTGCAAATGCACCTCCAGGATCTTGCGGTCGAGGTATTGCCCCGGTTCGCAGACGACCATGGCCATCGGGCGTTCACCCCACTGTTCATCGACGATGCCCACCACGGCGACGGACATCACGCCCGGGTGTTCGCTGATCAGGCTTTCCAGTTCCAGGGAGCTGATCCACTCGCCGCCGGTCTTGATCACGTCCTTGATGCGGTCCTTGATTTCCACTCCGCCCAATGGGTCGATCGAGGCCATGTCGCCGGTGTGCAGCCAGCCGTTTAGCCAGAGCTCAGCGCCTTTTTCCGGCTCTTTCAAATAGCCTTGGGTCAGCCACGGTGCACGGACGACGATTTCACCGAGGGACTCGCCATCATGGGCCACATCGTTGCCCTCGGCGTCGATGATCTTCAGGTCGACCAGCGGCACCGGCGTGCCGGTCTTGATGCGCGTCGGCAGTTGGGCCTCGGCGGACAGTTGGCGGTCTTCATCGCGCAGGTAGGTCAGGCACAGCAACGGGCAGGTCTCGGACATGCCGTAGCCGGCATGCACCACCATGCCTTTGGCGTTGGCTTCGCTGGCCACGCCCAGGGTCAGCGCGCTGCCGCCCAGGAGCATTTTCCAGCCGTCGAATCGGGTCGCCTTGCCTTCTTCGCAGTTGAGGATCATCTGCAAAATGGTCGGCACGCAGTGGGAGAAGGTCACCTTCTCTTCGCGGTACAGCTTGACCAGACTATTGGGTTCGTAGCGGCCGGGATAGACCTGCTTGATGCCCATCAGGGTCGCGACGTAAGGCACGCCCCACGCATGCACGTGGAACATCGGCGTGATGGGCATGTACACGTCGTCGGAACGCAGCAGCGGCTGGCCCTGATAGACGCCCAGGGTGCCGACGGCATTCAGGGTGTGCAGCACCAGTTGCCGGTGGCTGAAGTACACGCCTTTCGGGTCGCCGGTGGTGCCGGTGGTGTAGAACAGCGTGGCGACCGAGTTCTCGTCGAAATCGGGGAAGTCGTACTGGTCCGGGGCCAAGGACAGCAGGTGTTCGTATTCGCCCAGCACCGGCAGCGAGGTCGTGGTTGCCTCGTCATCGGTGAGCTGCAGGTAGCCTTTGACGGTTTCCAGCCGTCCGTGGATCTGCTCGACCAGGGGCAGGAAATCGTCATGCACCAGCACCAGGTCATCCTCGGCGTGGTTCATGGTGAACAGCACCTGCTCCGGCGACAGGCGAATATTCACGGTGTGCAGCACCGCGCCGATCATCGGCACGGCGAAGAAGCATTCCAGGTAACGGTGGCTGTCCCAGTCGAGCAGGGCCACGGTGTCACCGGCCTTGACCCCAGCCGCCGTCAGCGCATTGGCCAGGCGGCGAATACGCTTGTTGAGGGTCTCGTAGCTGTAGCGCAGCTTGTCGGCGTAGACGATTTCCCGGCCCGGCTGGTAGCGCACGCCGGACAGCAGCAATTGCTTGATCAGCAAGGGATAGGCATAGGCGCCGTCGGCGGGCGGAATTATTTTTGTCGCCATCATGTTTAAGGTTCCTTGTCCTTTCGATCAGAACTGATCGGCTTGCAGCTCGTAGAGGCAGTCGCTGCCGGCCTTGGCCGATGCGCTCAACGAGTGGATACGCGGCAGCAACCGGGCGAAGTAGAAACGCGCGGTGGCCAGTTTGCTGGTGTAGAAATCGTCTTCGGCATCGCCGCTCATGACGGCCTTGGCCATGCGTGCCCACATGTAGGCGTACGCGGTGTAGCCGAACACGTGCAGGTACTCGACCGAGGCCGCGCCGATTTCGTTCGGGTTGTTTTGTGCCCGGTCCAGCAGCCACGCGGTCAGGTCGTCGAGGGTGTCGACGGCGGCGTTCAACGGCTGGGTGAACTCGCCGAGGTCCGCGCAGGCAGTCGCGGTGAAGTTGCGGATTTCCGAGGCGAACAAACGGTAGAGCGCCCCGCCGCTGCCGACGATCTTGCGTCCGGCCAGGTCAAGCGACTGGATGCCGTTGGTGCCTTCGTAGATCTGGGTGATGCGCACATCGCGCACCAGTTGCTCCTGGCCCCACTCACGGATGTAACCGTGGCCGCCAAAGACCTGCTGGCCGTGGATGGTGGTTTCCAGGCCCATGTCGGTGAGAAAGGCCTTGGCCACCGGGGTCAGCAGCGATACCAGATCCTGCGCGCGCTGGCGTGTCGGTGCATCTTCGCTGTACTTGGCGATATCCAGTTGCAGGGCCACGTAGCTGGAGAACGCCCGCCCGCCTTCATTCAAGGCTTTCATGGTCAGCAGCATGCGGCGCACGTCCGGGTGCACGATGATCGGGTCGGCCGCTTTGTCCTTGTGCTGCGCGCCGGTCGGTGCGCGGCTTTGCAGGCGGTCACGGGCGTATGCGACGGCGTTCTGGTACGAACGCTCGCCCTGGGCCAGGCCCTGGATGCCGACGCCCAGACGCTCGTAGTTCATCATGGTGAACATGGCCGCCAGGCCTTTGTTCGGTGCGTCGACGATCCAGCCGGTGGCGCCGTCGAAGTTCATCACGCAGGTGGCAGAGGCCTTGATGCCCATCTTGTGTTCGATGGAGCCACAGGACAGCGCGTTGTTTTCACCCAGCGAACCGTCGGCGTTGACCAGCACTTTCGGCACCAGGAACAGCGAGATGCCTTTCGGCCCGGCCGGTGCGTCCGGCAGTCGCGCCAGTACCAGATGGATGATGTTTTCGGTCAGGTCGTGCTCGCCACCGGTGATGAAAATCTTGCTGCCACTGACCTTGTAACTGCCATCGGCCTGGGGTTCGGCCTTGGTGCGGATCAGGCCCAGGTCGGTACCGGAATGGGCTTCGGTCAGGCACATCGAACCGGTCCAGATGCCGGCGTACATGTTCGGCAAATAGGTGGCTTTCAGTTCTTCACTCGCGTGGGCCTTGATCGACAGGCAGGCGCCGGCGGTCAGCATCGGGTACAGGCCGAACGACAGACTGGCCGAGTTGACCATCTCTTCGACCTGGGCCGAAATCGCCTTGGGCATGCCCATGCCGCCGTACTGCGGATCACCGCCGACACCCACCCAACCGCCTTCGGCGAAGGCTTGATAGGCCTGGGCAAAACCGTCCGGGGCGGTGACCGCGCCGTCGTTCCAGGTGCAACCCTGTTCGTCGCTGGCGCGGTTCAGTGGCGCGATCACTTCGCCGCTGATCTTGCCGGCCTCTTCGAGAATGGCGGCGGCGGTTTCTTCATCGATCACGTCGGCCAGGCCGGGCAATTGTGCCCAGAGCCGGGACACCTGGAAAACCTCGTTGAGTACGAAGCGCATGTCGCGCAGGGGAGCTTTGTAATCAGACATCTTGGCTTACTCGGAAGTGGTCACGGCATGGGGCATGCCGGGACGTTCAGTGGATTCAGCGTTTTCGGTTGCCGCGACAGAACCGGGCTGAGGGGCCCGTTCGCGCAGCAGGAAGTAGGACAGGGCCGGAATCAGGATCAGCGCGCCGAGCATGTTCCACAGGAACATGAAGGTCAGCAGGATGCCCATGTCGGCCTGGAACTTGATCGGCGACCAGACCCAGCACACCACACCAGCAGCGAGGGTGATGCCCACCAGCCCGACCACACGGCCGGTGAAGGACACGGCGTTGCGATAGGCCTGGGACAAAGGCAGGCCCTGGCGCTGGAAGTGCAACTGCACGCTGAGCAGGTACAAGGCGTAGTCCACGCCGATACCCACGCCGAGGGCGATCACCGGCAGGGTCGCGACTTTCACGCCGATACCCATGGCCACCATCAAGGCTTCGCAGAGGATCGAGGTCAGAACCAGCGGCAACAGGGCCACCAGCGTGGCGCGCCAGCTGCGGAAGGTGATCAGGCAGAACAGCGTCACCGCCGCGTAGACGTAAAGCAGCATGGTGCGGTTGGCTTCGCGCACCACGATGTTGGTCGCGGCCTCGATCCCGGCGGTGCCGGCGGCGAGCAGGAACTGGCGATCCGCGGTGCTGTTTTCCTTGGCGAACTTGTCGGCAATCGCTACCACAGCGTCCAGGGTTTCAGCCTTGTGATCCTTGAGGAAGGTGATCACCGGCATCAGCGAGCAGTCGGTGTTGAACAGCTCCGGCGAGTTGACCGAGGCTTGCTGGGCGGCGTAGTTGAGCACGTCCTGGTTGCGCTGGATGCTGTTGAGCTTGGGGTTGCCCTCATAAGTACCGGCAGTGATCTGGCGTACCGCGTTGACCAAGGACGCGGTCGCCTGCACGCCCGGATACTGTTGCAGTTCCCAGGCCAGGCGGTCGGCGAGGACCAGGGTCTTGTAGTTCAGGCAGCCTTCCGGCGCGGTCTTGATCATCACCGCGAACAGGTCGCTGGACAGCGCGTAATGCTGGGTGATGTAGGCGTTGTCGCGGTTGTAGCGCGAGTCGGCACGCAGCTCCGGTGCCCCGCTGTCGAGGTCGCCGATCTTCAGGTTCTGGCTGACCATGTAACCGCCAATGCCCATCAACACCGCGACCACTACTGCGCCCGTGGCCCACTTGGCCGTGGTGAAGCGATCGAGCGTGTCCCACAGTCTGCCGAAGCCTTTGTGCTTTTCTGCACGAGTGTCGATTTTCAGTGCACGCTCGGCGGCCTTGGCGCCGACACCGATGTAAGACAGCGCCACCGGCATCAGCAGCAAGGAGGTAAAAATCAGTACCGCGACACCAATGCTGGCGGTGATTGCCAGGTCCTGGATCACCGGGATGTCGATCAGCATCAGCACGGCGAAGCCCACGGCGTCAGCCAGCAGCGCGGTAACTCCGGCGATGAACAGGCGGCGGAAGGTGTAGCGCGCAGCGATCAGTTTATGGGTGCCACGGGCGATGTCCTGCATGATGCCGTTCATCTTCTGCGCGGCGTGGGACACGCCGATGGCGAAGATCAGGAACGGCACCAGCACCGAATACGGATCGATGGCGTAGCCGAGCCAGGCGACGATGCCCAGTTGCCAGACCACCGCGATCAGCGAGCAGCCGACCACCAGCAAGGTGCTGCGCACGCAACGGGTGTAGGCGTAGATGATGATCAGCGAGGTGACCACGGCCAGGCCGAAGAACATCATCACCTGGATCAGGCCGTCGATCAGGTCGCCCATGAGTTTGGCGAAGCCGATCACCCGCACCTTGTAGTGGCCGGTGCCTTCGACCCCGGATTTACGCGCAGCGCTGTCGCCGGCGTATTCGATCTTGTCGCGCAACTGCTCTTCGAGCATCTGCGAGAAGGCGTGGTAGTTGATGCGCTGGCCGCCGGCGGCGGCTTTGTCCATCAGCGGCACGATCAGCATGGTCGACTTGAAATCGCTGGCCACCAGGCTGCCCACCAGACCGGCGCGGGAGATGTTCTGGCGCAACTGTTCAATGTCGGAGGGCGAGCCCTGATAGCTGTCGGGCATCACCGGGCCACCCTGGAAACCGTCCTCGGTGACTTCGGTCCAGCGCACGGCCGGGCTCCACAGCGACTTCATCCACGCGCGGTCGACGCCTTCGGTGAGGAACAGCTGGTCGTTGACCTGCTTGAGCACGTCGAGGTATTCGGGGTCGAAAATATCGCCCTGGGTGTTCTCGACCACCACCCGCACCGAGTTGCCCAGGCCACGCAGCGAAGCGCGGTTTTCCAGGAAGTTCTGGATGTAGGGCTGGCTCTGGGGAATCATTTTTTCGAAGCTTGGGCGCAACTCCAGGCGAGTCACCGCCATGAAGCCCAGCACCACGGTGGCGAGCGCCATCAGCAGCATGAACAGCGGGCGGTAGTTGAACACCAGCCGCTCGAGGAGGTTGCCGGAGCGCTGGTCGAAATCCCGCAGATCGCGGATCACCGGCATGGCGTCTTGTTTGATATTGCCCATGTCTGGGTTCTCGCTCTTAGGGTTCGAGGGCTGGATCGACGGACAGCGTCCGGGCGCCACGGCTGCCCGCTACCACCAACGCGCCAGCGGCGGACTGGGTGGCACCGGCGACCGGGGTCGGTGCCGGTTGCCGCACCAGATGCAACTGCGCGCCCGTGCCCTGGCTGACCAGCATCTGCCCGCCCTGGGTGAACAGGCGATAATGGCCACGGGCGTCGATCAGGCCCGCGGTGATGCTGACGTGCAGGCCGGTGTCCAGTGCGGTCCAGCTCTGGCCGCCGTCGGTGCTGCGCAACACGTTGCCGCGCAGGCCGTAGATCAGCACTTCGCCTGGCTTGCCGAGCACGCCGAAGAAGCTGCCTTGATAAGGCGTCGGCACGGCATTGAAGCGCTGGGCACTGTCGTCCCACTTGAGCAGCAGGCCTTGCTCGCCAGCGATGTACAGGCTGTCGCCGGTAGAGGCGATGGCATTGAGGTGGAAACCCTGGGGGTTGTCGGTGCGATCCTGGAATGGCGTCCAGGTCAAACCACCATCGTCGGTGCGCAGGATCAGGTTGAATACACCGACCACATAGCCGGTCTTGTCGTTGGCGAACCAGACGTCGAGCAGCGGTTTGTCAGCGCCCTGATCGACTAGCTTCTGGCCCTCGGCGACCAGCAGCGGCCATTGCTCATTGCCAGGTTCGGCGCTGGCCAGCGCCGTGTAATGCTTGACCAGCAAGGCGCCGATCTGACGACCGTCGAGCTGCTTGCGCCAAGTCGCGCCGGCATCGCTGCTATGCAGCACCACGCCGTCATTACCCACCGCCCAGCCTTGGGTGGTGGTCGGAAAATTCACCGCAGTGAGGTCGGCACTGGCCGGTACGGCGGCCTGTTGCCAGTGGTTTCCCGAATCATCGGAAAACAGAATATGGCCACGCTGGCCGACGGTAATCACACGCCCACCGGCGCGGGTCATGCCGGACAACGGGCTGTTGATGGCCAAGGCACTGACACTGGCGGGCAGGTCCAGCACATCGACGTAATCGGCCGCCTGGGCGATACCCTGCGACAGGCCGAGCACAACGCCAAACGCGAGCTGCAACATATTATTTTTATACGAACACATACTGCGTCCTCTTCGGAAAACCGCGTCGGGGCACACATCCGTGTGCCTGACGTTCAAACCGGGCGCCCGCTCGGTCCCGCTACCTTGTGAGCAGCGGACCGTGCGGGCGCTTTTCTGCGGTTGGCTTAGCGAATACCGGCGCCGGCCAGGGATTCCGAAGACCACTGGGCCTTGGAGAGCGGCTCGATGTACTTGATGCCGCCGTAAGGGCCGACTACACCGTTGATGTTGTAGGAACCGCCGACCAGGTCGTAGATCATGAACGGCGTGGAGTCCGGAACCTGCTTGTCGTAGCTCTGGCTCAGGAAGGCGAAGGAACCGCGATAGAGCTGACCACGGGCGTCATATTGATCCGAGGCCAAAGCGGTCCAGCTGTCTTCGTCGAGGTAGAAGCGGCGCTTCTGGTAGATGTGACGAGCACCGGCCTTGAGGTTGCCTTCGACGACCCATACACGGTGTTTTTCCCAGCGTACGAAGTCCGGTGACAGGTGATTGGCAGTGGTCAGCGACTTCGGATCCTGCACGTAGGTCAGCTTGTAGGTGTTGTAAGGCACGATCATTTCCTGCTTGCCCACCAGCTTCCAGTCGTAGCGATCCAGTGCACCGTTGAACACGAACACGTCATCGTAGGTGCCCGCGCCAGCGGTACCCGGGTTAGGCGTGTCGTAGGCCAGGCTCGGAGCCAGCTTTACCCGACGCTGCCCCGGCAAGTACTGCCAGGCGCGACGCGGTTGCTGCAACGGGTTGGCGGCATCCTTGAGCATGATCGCCTCACCGGCGCGGCGCGCTGGGCCGGTGTATGCCAGCTTCATCTGGTAGTACACATCGGAACTGCTGATCGGCTGCGAGAGGTTTTCGTAGATCGGGTAGGAGATGTTCGCTTGCCCGGTGGTCGCCAGGCTAGGAACGCCCGCGGAGTCAACGTTCCAGGAGTCGTACTTGGAGCTGATGCTGACGCCTTGGTAGCGCAACAGGAAGTTCCACATCGCTTCGTTGCCCGACTGCGGAATCGGGAACGGAATGCCTGGCAGGACGTTGTCGATGGCCAGGCCACCTTCCAGGGACTTGGCGCCGCTGGCGTTTTTCACGCCGTTGTCCAGAATCGCTTGAGGCAACGACACGGTGCGGTGCGTTGGGAACACGTCGACACGGAACGTCGGGAAACGCTTGGCCAGTTCTACCGTGGTCGCCGTGAGCAGGCCCTTGTATTGATCGACGTTCTTGCCGTCGATCACCAGTACCGGCTTTTCACTGGCAAACGGGTCCGGGCGCATGCTGTCGCCGGCTTTGAAGCTGGCCGGCGCAGTGGTCAAGCCACCGTTGTAGGCAGGAATGGAACCATCAGCGTTCCCGGCTTTTTCAGCCCCTACCATGGTCAGGCTGGTGCCGAGCTTGGCAGCTTCCTGAGGTGAAACAGCAGCCTGTGCCTGAGCGGCAAGGACCATGGCCAGCGAAGCGGCCAACACGGTTTTTACAAATTTCATGTTGTTATTCTCCTGCTTGCATTGAGCAAATCAGTGGTGAATCAGAATGTAGTTTTCATCGTCAGGTACACGGCGCCACGGTCCTCCGTCGTGGCACCACCTCCGGAGAAGGACGAGTAGCCGCCGGCGAAACAGGCGTAGTTTTCGTTGCCGCTAAAGGCGTTCGGGGTGGAGCCGTCGCCGCCGTTTGGGCCGGTACTCACACCGCTGGTGTTGCACTTGTCGGTTTGGCCAAAGGAGTCCACGTACTTCAGGTCGACAAAGTATTTGTTGTAAACAATGGCGCCCACGCCGACGGCATAGTTGCCGGTGTCCTTGGCACCGCCACCGGAGACCGGCGACACACCGTCGAGACCGACGTTGACGGACATTGGTGCGTTGAGGTCGACACCCGGGAATACCTGGTACCAGGTCGGTGTGAAGTTGACTGCCAGACCCCAGTTGTCACGGGTCGGCGCGTCGATACCGCGATAGCTGTCCTTGCCCTTGTAGAGCGCTTCGTTCTTGCTATCGAGCTTGAGCAGGTTGCTGTAGTACAGCTCGGCAAGCACGGTGGCCTGATCGAACACCGGCGTTTTCGGCAGGGTCATCAGACCGTTGAGAGTCCAGTGCAGGGTGTCACCGGTGGCGCTCATGCTGTCGCCACGGCTCGGGGTGTCATAGACCACACCGGTAGCGTCCGTACGTGCAGGCAGCAGACCAAGCCCTTGACCCAGGCCCAGCGGGCTGCGGGTACTGACGATCGCCGGGATACTGGCCAGCGGCATGTTGTGACGAACGTTCAGGTCCGAACCCACGCTGATTCCACCCACGTCCTTGGACAAGCTCAGGCCAAGGATCTTGATGTTATCGGCATAGGCCAGTTGATAGGTGGCGGTGTCCAGAGAATTGAGGGTGTTGATCACCGCAGGCACTTGCCCCGCCGGACGGGTGCCGTTCGGGTTGGCCGAGGTAATGCCCCTGGCGTCCAGAAAGGCTTGCGGCAGGATTTCCGAGGTTTCGCGGTAGTAAACGCCGAGGGTGCCATCCAGCCAGGCCGGCGACCATTTGGCCATGATGCCCCAGTCGCCGCTGCTGCCCGGTGTCAGGTCATGTCCGCGACGCACGTTGGTCAACGCGTTGCACGGCGCCAGGCCACAACCCAGCGGACTGCCAGGCACCACGGCGTTGGTGTTGCCGAGCAGGAACGATTGCGCACCAAAGCCGATCAGATCGGAACCACCGTAGTAGGTACCGGCTTCCGGCAGACGCGCGGCGTCCCAATCGAGGAAGTACTGGGCACCCACGGTCAGCTCGGGATTGACGGTGAACGACATCGACAATTGGTTACGCGGAACGAACAGTTCCTTGGCTTCGGTGCCCGGCGACGCGGCAAGCTTGGCCAGGTCGAGGCCGGACTGGCCATAGCTGACCGAGTGCACCGGGTTGAGAATGGTCTCGCCCCAGAACACGTTGTGCTGACCGGCCTTGACGCTGAACATCGACTCCTCGCCCACTTCGGTGCTGTAGAACACGAAGGCATCGAGGATTTCGCCCGAAGGGCCGCTGTAGTAGCGCTGGGCATAATTGCTCAGGTGCGGGCTGCCGTTGCCGACGTTGTCATGGGTGACCCCTGCCAGGCGCGGGTCGTTGGCGATCAGGCCCGAGGTCGATCCATTGCCGTTGACGAACGGGTTGGAGTTGGAACCGGTGTTGTCATAGGCCTTGTCATACCAGCTGGCGGCGCTGACGCGAAAGCCCATGGCGTTCTTGTAGACCACGTCCATCTCGGTCAACAGGTCGATACGGTTGGTGATGTTGGTACCGGCCTTGCGGAAGTTGTAGTCGCCGTCGTTGTTGTTCGGCGTTCCCAACATGCGCTTGTCGGCGCTTTCGGTGCGCACGCCGTAGTTGTACTTGATGGTGTTATCCACGCGTACGTTCCAGTCCGGATTCCCCATCTCGATCTCGGCCGCATGGGCCACCGGTACGGTTGCCGCAAGAATGGCTGAGGCCAGCAAGGTGCAGCGTGGAGCGGTGAAGCCGTGACTCTTATTGTTGTGCATTGCGTTGTCTCCGCCTTTTTGTCTTTGTTTTAAGCGCAGCCGCCCTCGCACAAACCTCTTCGGGTTTGCGTTTAAGGAATGAGGGCAAATGCCGGTTGGCGTACTGCCAGTCCAGCTCCTTGTACTAGCGATCCAGCTCCAGGATGAGTGCTTCAGCTTGCTGCCAGTGGCCAAATCCTGCGGCCGGATTGAGATGGCCGACATCGCCCAGATTGAGCAATTCGGCGCCCCAGCCTTCTGCCATGCGGGTGACCGCAGCAAGACTGGCAAGGTGATCATTGGTGCTGCCGGCCACGATGCTGCGAAATGGCAGCGGGCCTTGTGGCAGAGGATTCCAGCCCTGGCTACGCAGGGTTTCGGAAGATGGATAGTTTGACGGCCAGACCGCATCGAGGTCCGGTGGCGCGGCCAGCAAGGCGCCCTTGATCGGACGGCTGTAGTGCGCGGCCCAGTGCGCGACCATCAGCACGCCGGCGCTGTGGGCCACCAGAATCACAGGGCCGTCGATTTGTTCGAGTTCGTGTTGAATCGCCCGCACACGGGCCATGCAATCGAGTTTGTCGGTCTCCAGCGGCGCAACACTGCGCACGTTGCTCAGCCTGGCGGCAAGCAATGTTTGCCAATGTTCGGCCACGTGCTCGCGCAGACCCGGAACGATCAGAATGGTGGCGGCTGTTTGCAGTTTGTCCACGGTCAACACCTTCGCTTTCTCGATAACTCGACTGGCAGTTTTCGCCAGGGGCTTTTTGTAGGGTCGACATTAAAGAGCGCCCACCCAAAGCGCTTTACATTGGACGTCATGCACTTTTCTTTTGATGACAAATTGTCGGACACTAGGACAGCGCGACCACTGGTCGAAAAACCCCGCAGGTTGGCGCAAGGTCACTGTAATCAACGGATGAGCGCCGATGGTTCCATGCAGCGTAGAAGATTGGTGACCGGACAGCATGAAATCCATCAACGACATGACAACTGTTCAACTGTTGATACGCTGGATATAGTCGCCACGCTCACGCCAATCGCCATCGGCCCAGGGAAGACTTTGCATGACCAAGCTTGTTCGCGCCGCCGTCTTGACCAACTACCTGGAGGTCACCCAATACCTGGGTTTCAACCCGCGCGACGTGCTGGCCGCTGTCGGCTTGAGCAGGGCCCAACTGCAAGCCCCTGAACACCGTATCCAGATCGATGCCGCCGTGCGCTTGCTGGAAGACTCGGCCACCGCCAGCGGCTGCCAGACCTTCGGCCTGAGCATGGCCGAGTCGCGTCAGCTCTCGGACTTCGGCGTGGTCAGCCTGCTGCTCAGTCACCAGCGCACCCTGCGCGATGCCTTGCAGGTCGTGGTGGATTACCGACACTTGATGAATGACTCGCTGGCCATCTTCATCGAGGAGGCCGGCAAGATGGTGATCATTCGCGAAGAGGTGGTCACCGAAACGCCGATGCCCAGCCGTCAGGCCACGGAGCTGGCCATCGGCGTGATGTTCCGGCTGTGCTCGGCCCTGCTGGGCTCGCATTGGCATCCCTACAGCGTCAACTTCATGCACCAGCCACCGGACAACCTGCACCTGCACCGCCGCCTGTTCGGCTGCAACCTGGAGTTCGGCAGCGAGTTCAACGGCATCGTCTGCCCTGACATCAGCCTCGACATGACCAACCCCAACGCCGACCCGGCCATGGCCCGCTATGCCCAGGGCTACCTCGACTCGCTGCAGAACCACGAGGGCGCCTCGATGCTGTTCGAGGTGCGCAAGGCCATCTACCTGCTGTTGCCCATGGGCCGCGCCACCATCGAGCAGGTCGCCCAGAGCCAGGGCATGAACGTGCGCACCCTGCAACGCCGCCTCAAGGACGACAGTTGCGCCTTCAACGACGTGATCAACGACGTACGCCGCGACCTGGTGCTGCGTTACCTGGACAACCCGAACTACCCCCTCAGCCGCATTGCCGACATGCTCGGCTACTCGATGGCGAGTTCGTTTACCCGCTGGTTCATCAGCCAGTTCGGCATGCCGCCGGCGACGTGGCGCGCGCAGAAACAAACCACTGGCAAACCCCTCGCCGGCCCGAAAGAACCCTGAATCGACCGGGCAAAAAAAACGGCGACTGCTGGTACAGTCGCCGCGAAAGACCGGTGCTTGTAGCACCGGTCTGGAGCCCCACGGCATGAGGAGTCAACGCCGTGCAGCCCTGCCATAAAGCGAACGAGTGGTGACGCGCTCAGAGGCCCCAGTGCAGTAACAACAGCACCAGCACGACCAGGAACACCGTCTCCCCGACCATCAGCAGAATCGGCTTGATCCCGACCGCCGCCAGCTCCCTGAGCCGGGTCTTCATGCCCAGGGCACTGATGGAAATCACCAGGCACCAGCGCGACAGTTCGTTGACCGATCCTTGCACCGCAGGCGCTATCCAGCCGGTGCTGTTGATGCAGGCCAGGATCAGAAAGCCGACGGCGAACCACGGCAACAGTGGCGGGCGTTTGCCGGTCGGGTCGGCGCCTTGCATGCGGGTGATCATTGCCGCGGTGACGATCACCGGCAGCAGCATCGCAACGCGCATCAGCTTGACCACCGTGGCCGTGTCGCCGGTCTCGGTCGACATGCTGTAGCCGGCGCCGACCACCTGAGCCACGTCGTGGATCGTGGCGCCGAGGAACACGCCCGCTACCTGCGGTGACAACTCCAGCCAGTTGGCGATCATCGGATAGACGATCATCGCCATCGTCGACAACGCCGATACGCCAATGACCGTGAACAGTGTGGCGCGCTCTTTCTGCGGATGGTTCGGCAGCGCCGCTGCCAATGCCAGGGCCGCTGAGGCGCCACAGATGGCCGTCGCGCCACCGGTGAGCATGCCGAACAGCCGCTGAAAGCCCAGGGCCTTGGCGGCGATCACAGACACGCTGATGGTCACTACCACCAGGATCACCACCAGCGCTATCGGCTTCCAGCCTAGCGCCGCCATTTGCTCCAGGGTAATGCGCATGCCCAGCAGTGCCACGCCGATGCGCAGCACCGTGCGGGCGGTGAACTCGATACCGGCCTTGCAGGGGCCGTCATCGGCGAGAAAATTCAGGGCCATGCCCAGCAGCAAGGCAAACAGCATGACCGGCGCACCGTAGTGCTCGGACAGAAACGACGCGGCGGCCGCGACAATCAGACTGACGATAAACCCCGGTGCCAGTTCGCGCGTGCGACTGTGGATACGGGTGAGAGCAATGGCGCTCATGGCGCGGACTCCTCGGATGCGATGATGATAAACGCCTGGCCGTCGATGATCTCGACCGGGTAGTTGGTGACTTTGACCTGCCTGGAATTGAGCAGGTAACCGCTGTGCAAATCGAAGCGCAAACCATGGGCGAGGCATTGAATCACCCGGCCTTCAAGACGCCCTCCGCAAAGCGAGGAGCCTTGGTGCGGGCAGCTGTCGTCAATGGCAAACAACTGCCCGTCGACGTTGAACAGCGCCAGGCTTTTGTCTTCGAACTCGAACAGCGCCCGGCCACCGGCCTGCGGGTGCTTGCCGGCTGGCACGGGAATGCGCCGGGTCATGCTGGCTGCCGCTCGCGATCACTTTCTTTCAGTGCCTGGCTCATGGCCCCGAGCAATGCCTCGGCAGGTTGCGCGCCCACGACCGTCATGCGGCGGTCGAACTGAAAACTAGGCACGCCACTGCTCGCCCCAGGCAAGCCTTCAAACGGCGTGGTGTCGCCCATCAGGCAATCGGCCATGGTCTCTGCATCAAAGCCGCAGGAGCGAGCGATGGCGAGCAAGGTCTCACGGCAGCCGAGGTCTTCGCCCTTCTGGAAGTAAGCGGCGAACAGGCGCTCGAGCAAGACGTCACGCTGGACAACATTGCCTAGCGTGCTGGCACGCTCGAGCAAACGATGGGCGTCGGCGGTGTTGGGCATCGTCGCGATGCGGGTCAAGTCGATGGCCAGCCCGACTGCCGAAGCCGCCTGCTGGACCTGGGCCTGACGTATGGCCACGGCGTCAGCATTGCCCAGACGCTTGCGGTAGAAATCGGCGAAAGGTTCACCTTCTACCGGTATCTGGGGCAGCAACTGCACGCCATGCCACACCGTGGTGATCTGCACATCCGGGTGGCGACTGCGAAACTGCACCTGCGCATGCTCCAGTTGGCGTTTGCCGATCAGGCACCAGGGGCAGATAAAATCGAAAAACACATCAATACGTAAACGACGACTCACAACTTCACCTCTATCCCGGCTTCACTGACAGGGTCAGGCACGCTCTGACCCTGAAGGCGGGCAATATCTTTGTGGTAATGACACTTGGCATAAAAGAACACCGCTGCCGCCGCGAGGCTGACCAGTGGCACCAGTTGAAACGCGGCATGCAGACCGATGAGGTCCGACACCCGGCCGGTGATGAACGGCCCCGGCGCCAGCCCCAGCATGTTGTTGGCCAGGGTCAGCGTGGCGAACGCCGTACCGTGCACCGAGTAATGGGTCAGGTTGGCGACCATCGCACCGGCGGGGCCAGTGGTACCGGTGGCAATCAGCATGCCCAGGCAGATCAGCAGCAGTTGCACTGGCCCTGCCTGCAAGGCAAAGGCCGCCGACAGCAACAGGCAACTGCCCAGGCAAAAGCCGATGGCCAGGCTGACCTTGCGCTCCGGCGAGTTGCGGCACAGCCGATCGCTGAGCATGCCGCACAGGATCATCCCCGCGCCGCTGCACAACACGATGATCGCCGCCATGCCACCGGCCTTGTCGGTAGGCATGTCGTAGTAGCGATTGAGGTAGCTGGGAATCCACACCATCACCGTACCGCCGACGAACAACTGCAAGCCGCTGCCGATGTAGGTCGCCACCACCGAACGGCTGGACCACAGCGTGCGCAGTGGGCGCTTGACCGCCGCGGCCGTCTTGTTCGCAATCTGCGCGGCACGTTGTGGCGCAATGCGCGCTTCCTTGACGATGAGCGGATAGAGCACCGCCAGAAACAGGCCAAACAGCGACATGCCGGCGAACGACCAGCGCCAGCCCAGCTTGGCGGCAATCGCACCGCCCAAAGCCATGCCCAACACCGAACCGAACATCCCGCCAGCCATGAAGGCACTGGCCAGGGTGGCGCGCATGTGTTTGGGGAACACCGAAATCACCACCGCGATGCCCACGCTGCCGTAGGCGGCTTCGCCGACGCCGACCATGAATCGCGCGATGAACATCTGCTGGTAGTCCTGGGCCAGCGCGCAACCCAGGGTCGCCACGCTCCACAGGAACGCCATCAGTGCCAGGCTCTTGACCCGGCCGAAACGGTCGGCCATCAACGACAGGGGAAACGTCAGCAGGCCGACCATCAGGGCAACGATGCCGCTGAGCAAACCGAGCTGTCCGTCGCTCAACGACCACTCAGTCTTGAGCAGGGGGAATACCGCGTTCAGTACCTGACGCGACATGTAATCGGAAATCAACAGGCCGAACGTCAAGGCAAAGACGATCCAGGCATATTGGCGCGCAACGCCGACTCCGCTGGAGTCGTCATCGTCAGCGGCTATTGGGTGAAAGGCCATGCAGCCTCCTCAAGAGCTTTGTTTTATTTTTGTTATCAAGCGTGTAACGGTCAGGCGGACGAGAGGTCACGGCCTCTCGTCCCGACCCTCGGTCAACCGCGTTGCGGAGTACCTTTCTGCCCAGCCTTGCGGTTGGGGGCCATGCCATTGGCCAACAGGGTTTCTTCGATGGTTTCGTACTGCACGCCGATGCGGTAGATCTCGCGGGCTTCTTTGCCGGTGGCGATTTCACGGCCCAGTTCATGGGCAATTCGCACGGTTTGCTGGATCTGTGCAACCGAGCCGAAACGGTCGCCCTTGTGGTCAATGATAGTGTCTTCATTGCCCACACGCGGGTGCATGCCCATGGCCATCGACATGGTGTTGAACGGCATGACGTTCTTGAGCAGCGACTCGGATGTCAGGGTGCAACCGTCCGGCGCGCGGTGGATGAAGTTGAAGAAGTTGAACGGGTTCGGGCCGTCGAAACCGCCGCCGATGCCGATCCAGGTCAGGTTCAGCGGGCCTTTGTAAACGCCACGGCGCACCAGGCGCTCGAGGGTTTCCATGGCATGCATGCCGGTCAACTGGAAGTGTGGCTGGATGCCGTTGTCCATCAGGCGCTTGAGGTGCTCGGCAACCCAGCCCGGACCTGCCGGTACGGTCATTTCGCTGTAGGCGGCGTGGATCAACGGGTTGTCCAGAGAGGTGCCTTTCAGGTACTCCGGATACAACAGCTCCATGATGTTCATCTGGGTGGTGTTGATCGCGACCGTGACCTGATCCGGTTTCGGCGTCAGCTCGGCCAGCATGTGGCGAGTGTCGTCGGACAGCCACTTGGCCGCTTCACCATCGCTTTCGGGGGCGAAGGAAATCGAGCCGCCGACCTGGATGATCATGTCTGGCACGGCTTCACGCACACCGGCGATCAGCTCGTTGAACTTCGACAGGCGCTTGGAGCCCTTGCCGTCCAGTTCACGCACATGCAGGTGCAGCACGGTGGCGCCGGCTTCGTAGCATTCGACCGCTTTCTGGACTTGCTCATCCATGGTCAACGGGATGTCTTCCGGGAAGTCTTCAGGCATCCACTCCGGGCCGTACGGGGCCACGGTAATGACTACCTTTTCCATGTTTTCCGGGTGCAGAGAATCGTCGAAAAATTGCATGGTTACTCCAGTTCTTATGCCAGTTCTTATGATTGTCTCGCCCACCCGGGGTCGTGCCGGGCAGACGTGTTTACGAGTGCGAATGCAGGTGGCGTTCGATCAGAACGTCTTGTCGCCGATAATCCCGGCACGCTCCATCTTGCGATGGCACGGCGGGTAATCCATGACGGCGTAATGCTGGGTACTGCGGTTGTCCCAGATGGCGATGCTGTTGGGCTTCCAGCGCCAGCGCACCTGATACTCAGGGATGTACGCCTGGCTGATCAGGTAACGCAGCAACTCGCCGGCGCCGGGGTTGGCGTCCTGGCCGAAACGCACCCGCTCGGGGGTGTGGTAGTTGCTGAAGTGGGTGGTGAAGGCGTTGACGAACAGCACCTTCTCGCCGGTTTCCGGATGGGTGCGCACCACCGGGTGTTCGGCGTCCGGGTACATCGCCTTGAGCGCCAGGCGTTTTTCAATCGGCATGGCGGCACCGAAGCTCGCTTCGATGCTGTGGCGGGCACGCAGGTCGGCGATCTTGACCTTTACGTCTTCCGGCAAGTTCGCATAGGCCTGGACCATGTTGGTCCACATGGTGTCGCCGCCCACTGGCGGGCATTCCACGCAACGCAGCACGCAGCCCATCGGCGGTGCTTCACGCCAGGTAGCATCGGTGTGCCAGGCGTTTTCGTAGCGGTCCATCGGCTGGTCCGGATTCTTGTAGATCCGCACCAGCCCCGGATGATCCGGATCACTGCCGGCCACCGGATGATCTTCCAGCTCGCCGAAGCGCCGGGCGAAGGCCACGTGCTCGGCGCGGGTGATGTCCTGGTCACGCAGGAACACCACGCGGTGCTTGAGCAACTGGGCACGAATCTCGGCAAACAGACCGTCGTCATGCACCGCGTCGGCCAGGTTGACGCCGATCAGTTCGGCGCCAATGCTGCAGGTCAATTGTTCGACTTTCATGGCTGGCCGCTCCTTAAACGACGAAAATCGACGAGCCGGTAGTCTTGCGAGATTCAAGGTCGCGATGGGCCTGCACGGCATCCTGCAAGGCGTAGTGCTGGTTGATCTCGATCTTGATCCGGCCGCTGCCGACATGGTCGAACAACTCACCGGCCAGGGCGGCTTTTTCGGCCGGGTCGCTGATGTAGTTGGCCAGGGCCGGACGGGTCAGGAACAGCGAACCTTTCATCGCCAGCATCACCGGGTCGAACGCCGGGATCGGACCGGATGCAGTACCCACGCAGACCATCAGGCCACGGGGTTTCAACGAATCCAGCGAACCCATGAAGGTGTTCTTGCCAACGCTGTCGAACACCACGTTGACGCCCACACCGTCGGTCAATTCGCGAACGCGAGCGGCGACGTCTTCATGGCTGTAATTGATCGTATGGTCGCAACCGTGAGCCCGGGCGATTTCCGCCTTTTGCTCGGTCGACACCGTGCCGATCACGTTCAAGCCCAACAGTTTGGCCCACTGCGAAACGATCAGGCCGACACCGCCAGCGGCGGCATGCAACAGGATGCTGTCGCCCGGCTTGAAGTCGTAGATGCGGCGCATCAGGTACGAAGACGTCAGGCCACGCATGGTCATCGCGGCGGCCGTTTCGAAACTGATGGTTTCCGGCAGCTTGATCAGCGGCGCGGCCGGGATCAGGCGCTCGGTGCTGTAGGCGCCGAGGGTGTTGAGGAAACCGGTGTAGGTGACGCGATCACCGACTTCGACGTTGGTGACCCCTTCACCAACGGCCTGGACTACGCCAGAGGCCTCGACGCCCATGCCGTTGGGCATCGGAATCGGGTAGGTACCGTTACGGAAATAGGTGTCGGCATAGTTCAGGCCAACCGCCACATGACGAAGGCGAACCTGACCCGGACCGGGTTCGCCGACTTCGACGTCCTCATAACGTAGAACTTCGGGACCACCGGTTTCGTAGAAGCGTACGGCTTTGGCCATTTTTCTTATTCTCCAATCTGCAATATGGGCGTGTTGCATCGAATTGCGCTGATTGGACTGTAGGACGAGGCCTGTTGAGACGCTTCTCATCAGACGACAATGGCTTTTCATTTGGTGACAGGCAGAAACGGGATCGTCTAGCCGGTCCCGCCGTCACCTGCGCTATCATCGCCCGCTTCCACGCCCCAAGAGTCTTGAACCCGGATGCCCGACACGCTGCCACTGCCCGACGATCACCCAGCCCTGCCGCCGGTCCTGGCCGGCCCGCTGTTGCGGCGTCTGGAGCCCACGCGGCTGGTGCTGTGGCTGGTGGGATCCCGGGCGCTGGCGCTGACCTTGCGCGTGCAGGGCGTCGGCGATATCCGTCTCGATGCCGGGCAATGCACGGTGATTGCAGTGGGGGCTCATGCCTTTGTGCACTTGATCGATGTGCAACTCGATGGCGCCCTGCCCTGGGATGAGTCGATCGACTATGACCTGCTGATCGATGGCACAGAACAAGGCATCGCCGACTGGGCGCCGCACCTGCTGTATGGCGCTGCCCGTTGCCCGAACTTCGTCCTGCGCGCACGGGTCGATCAGTTGCTGCATGGCTCTTGCCGCAAGCCGCATCACCCGGCGACAGACGGCTTGCTGTGCGTCGACCAGTTGCTGGCGCAGGAACACGTGGCAAAGGACCGCCCGGCACTGCTGATGATGACGGGCGATCAGGTCTACGCCGACGATGTCGCGGGGCCGATGTTGCGGGCGATTCACGCCTTGATCGAGCGCTTGGGCCTGTTCGGAGAACACCTCGAAGGCGCCGTGGTCAGTGACAGCGCCAGGCTCTACGAGCATCCGGCCAGTTACTACCACCGCGCGGATCTGCTGCCGGCACTGCAAAGCAATGAAACCCTGCGCGAGCGATTTTTCGGTGGCGCGCGCAAGCCGATTTTCACCAGCAGCAGTGCCGACAATCACCTGGTGACCTTCGCCGAAGTCATGGCCATGTACTTGTTGGTCTGGTCGCCAGTGCCCTGGACCCTGATCGCGCCCCAGGCACCGACGCTGACGCCGGAAAGGCTCAAGCGCTACGCCCTTGAACAGACGCGCATCGATGCTTTCAAGGCAGGCCTTGGCAACGTCGCGCGGGCACTGGCGCATCTGCCGACGCTGATGATTTTCGACGACCACGACATCACCGATGACTGGAACCTTAGCGCGCAGTGGGAGGAAACGGCCTACGGCCATCCGTTCTCCCGGCGCATCATCGGCAACGCGCTGCTGGCGTACATGTTGTGCCAGGGCTGGGGCAACAATCCGGATGCTTTCGCCGCTGTGCTGGATAAGGCCGGCGCATTGAGCGACAGCGCACGCGACCGTCACCTCGACAGCACGGCTCAGGATGACTTGATCGGTGATCTGCTGAAGTTTCAGCACTGGCATTACGTGCTGCCGACCACCCCGGCCGTGGTGGTGATCGACACCCGCACCCGACGCTGGCGCAGCGAGATGAACCTCAAGCAGCCTTCCGGTTTGCTCGACTGGGAAGCCCTGAGCGAGCTGCAACAGGAACTGCTGGACCACCCGAGTGCGATCATCGTTTCGCCGGCGCCGATCTTCGGCGTCAAGCTGATTGAAACCGTGCAGCGGGTATTCAGCTGGTGCGGTTATCCACTGCTGGTGGACGCGGAAAACTGGATGGCCCATCGCGGCGCGGCACAGGTGATCCTGAACATTTTCCGGCACTCGCGCACACCGGGTAACTACGTGGTGCTGTCGGGCGATGTGCACTATTCCTTCGTCTACGAAGTGCTGATCCGCCACCGCAAGGCCGGGCCGCGCATCTGGCAGATCACCAGCAGCGGCATCAAGAACGAATTCCCCGCCACCCTGCTCGAGTGGTTCGACCGCCTCAACCGCTGGCTGTACTCGCCACGTTCACCGCTGAACTGGCTGACCAAGCGGCGACGCATGCGCATCGTGCCCCACGTGCCCGAGCACGCCGAAGCCGGTGAGCGGCTATGGAACTCGGCGGGGATCGGCCAGGTGTATTTCAATGACCTGGGGCAGCCGCAGACCATCTATCAGCACAACTCGAACGGCGCACCGAAGACCCGGATGATTGCCCCCGAGCACAGCGACTGAACCTACTGGCGATAACACGCCATGCCATTGCCCAGGTCCACCGCCAGGCAATCACCCTTGACGTCCAGCTCCAGGGTTTTGAAGACCCCGGACAAGTCGCGCATCTGTGCGGGGTTGACGCGTTCATCCCACATCAGGTCGATTGCCCGGCTGTCTGCCGCGACCTCGAACCATTGCGGGCTCTGTTCGTTGCTCAACTTCACACCGAGTCTTTTCAGGGTCTTGCCCGCGGGTGCCGGCATGAGCAGTTGCTGTTGCCGAGAATCCGTCCAGCGTTGCGACGTTTGTGAACCGTCATCGAACGACCAATAGATATCCACAGGCTTGATCGCCGGCGGTTCGGCAGTTACTCCGTAGAGCAGGGTCAAGATGTAGTTGTGATCAATCTGCGCCAGCGCTTTGGGGGCGTTGCGAAAGAACTGTTGCGACTGCTTCAGGCCAAGCTCATCCGGCTTGTCATACGTCATTTGCCCGGTCGTGCGATCAACCTTCCAGCTCAAGGAAAGAGTGCGTGTCTGGGGGGCGACGGCAAACCATTGCGGCGGTTGCTCGGCACTGCTTTGCAGGCCAACCCGGGTCAGGGTTCGCTGGTCGGAATATGGCAGGTAAAGCTGCCGGCCCACCGCGTTATTCCACAACAATTGGGCGGCTGGCCCCTGGTTGAACTCGAACGACACCATCACCGGTGCGATGCTCGGCACGGGGCTGGAGCGGGCATAACGCAGGTTCAGCACATAATTGTTTTGCGCCTGCTTGAACCTGTCGCCGCCGTCGGGCTGATGCGCGTCCTGCAGGTCTGCCAGACTGTGGGTACGACTTAAATTGAACAGCAGGTTTTCAGCGGGCGGCTCGACCGCGTCACTGCTCAAGGTCAGGGTGTTGTCGACCAGCTTCCACTGCCCTTTGGCGGAGCCTTCGGCACCGGCATACTCGATCATGGCTTCAAAGGTGTTGTCAGGCTTGAGCAATAGCCTGGAAACGATTTCCCTGGCCTGCAGCGTGTAATGCCCGGCAATGCCCGGTGTCTGCGTTGCAGCATTTACGCCTGAAACCATGCCCAACGTCATGAATAACGCAATTCGAACCCACACCTGATGGAGCTCCTTCCCCTTGAGTGAGGGTCGATTCTGTGGGTTCTCTCGGTGGGACGCCAGCGAATGAAGATGAAATTTCTCAATGCACATGAAGTGGATCTGACTCGGACTTTGATCATCGGCAACTCCGGTTCTGGCAAGAGCTGGCTGGCCGAGCGAATGGCCAGACAGTTGCAGGCGCCATGGATCGATCTGGATTCGATTCACTGGCTGTCGGACGAACATAGCCTCGCCCGCCCCCGCTCACAGGCACTGTGCCTGGCGCGGATCGCGGCCGAAGAGGAGCGCTGGGTGATCGAAGGGGTTTACGGCTGGATCGCCAGCGAAATCCTCCACCGCGCCACAGCGTTGATCTGGCTGTATATCGATGACGAGGATTGCGTCGCCAACATTCACCAACGGGAAACACAGGATGGTGAACGGTTGGAGGCATTGCTGGAGTGGGCGGGCAGCTATCGCACGCGTGATGACTCAAGTGGATTTGCTGCGCATCAGCGGTTGTTCGAAGAATTTGCCGATTCCAGGATTCAACTGATGGATCGGAAAGAAATCACCGACTTCGCCTCGCAAGTCGGAGTGATACCGATCAGTTAAGACGCAAACCTGTGGGAGCGAGCTTGCTCGCGATAGCGGAGTGTCTGTCAACGACGATATTGACTGTGTAATCGCCATCGCGAGCAAGCTCGCTCCCACAGGTATTGCGGTGCCCAAGGAGCGTATTTCAAGCCTCTTTCACCACCCCACTCACCCCTCTGACAATCATCTCCACCTCCCGCTCATCAATGGTCAGCGGCGGTAGCAGGCGAATGGTCTTGCCTCGCGTGACGTTGATCAACAAGCCGTGATCCCGGGCCGCGATCAGGCTCAGGTCGCGGATCGGTTGCTTGAGTTCGATGCCGATCATCAGACCCTGGCCGCGGATTTGCGAGACGTTCGGGTTGCCCGCCAGTTCTGTGCGCAATCTATCGAGCAGGCGTTCCCCCTGAAGCCGGGCGTTTTCCAGCAGGCCTTGTTCTTCAACGATATCCAGCACGGTGCATCCGACCCGGCAGGCCAACGGATTACCGCCGAAGGTGCTGCCGTGGCTGCCCGGCGTGAAGAGTTCGGCCGCCTTGCCACGGGCCAGGCACGCGCCAATCGGCACGCCGTTGCCCAGGCCCTTGGCCAGGGTCATGACGTCCGGGACGATGCCTTCGTGCTGGAACGCGAACCACTGGCCGGTGCGGCCGATGCCGGTCTGGATTTCATCGAGCATCAACAACCATGAGCGCCGGTTGCACAGTTCGCGCACGGCCTTGAGATAGCCCGGTGGCGCCAGTTGCACGCCGCTTTCGCCCTGGATCGGCTCCATCAGGATCGCCACGATCCGCGAACCGTGAACCTGTTGCACCTTGTCTAGCGCGTCGAGGTCGCCGAACGGCACTTTGACGAAGTCCCCCGGCAGCTTGTTGAAACCCAGGCGTACCGCCGGGCCATCGCTGGCCGACAAGGTGCCGAGGGTGCGGCCATGGAACGCGTTCTCCATGACCACCACCAGCGGCTGCTCGATGCCCTTGTGCCAGCCATGCAGCCGGGCGATTTTCAGTGCGGTTTCGTTGGCTTCGGCCCCGGAGTTGTTGAAGAACGCCCGGTCCATGCCCGCCAGCCGTGTCAGTTTCTGCGCCAGCCGCTGTTGCCAGTCGATGCTGTAGAGGTTCGAGGTGTGCAGCAGCAACCCGGCCTGTTCAGTGATGGCGGCGACGATTTTCGGGTGGGAGTGGCCGACATTGGTCACAGCCACTCCGGCGACCGCATCCAGGTATTCGCGACCAGCCTGATCCCACAGGCGAGTGCCCAGGCCCTTGTTGAAACTCAAGGCCAAGGGTTGGTAAGTGCTCATCAGGCAGGCGGCGGTCATGACATCAAGCTCCAGCAAGGGTCGGTGTTTTTGCAGTATGGTTAGCCACCCGAGCTGGATAAACACCGTAAAACTTCAATCATTTAAAAGCCGAGCTTGATAATGGATCTGTTCCAGGCAATGACCGTCTACGTGAAAGTGGTGGAGACCGGCAGCATGACCGCCGCCGCCTTGCAGTGTGATATGTCCACGACCATGGTCGGCAACCACCTCAAGGCCCTGGAGCAACGGCTGGGTGTGCGCCTGCTCAACCGCACGACGCGGCGCCAGCGGCTGACCGAGTTCGGCACCGCGTATTACCAACGCTGTTTGGAAGTGCTGGGGTTGGTGGCCGATTCCGAGCGGCTGGCCGAGCAGGCGCTGGACGAACCGAGCGGCATCTTGCGCATCACCGCGCCCCTGACCTTCGGTACCGAACGCCTGGCGCCGGCACTGAGTGAGTTCAGCCTGCAAAACCCGCGGGTGAAACTCGACGTGGTCCTGACCAACCGACGCCCGGATCTGCTGGAAAACGGTCTGGACGTAGCGTTTCGCCTCGGCGCGCTTGAGCCCTCCAACCTGATCGCCCGCCCGCTGATCGACTACACCCTGACCATGTGCGCGTCACCGGAGTACCTGGCCCGGCGCGGCACACCGCAGACTCCTGAAGACCTGCGACACCACGACTGCCTGTCCTTTGCCTATCCGGCCGGGGATGACTGGCAATCGGTGCAAAAGGAATGGCGCCTGGCCGGTCCCAACGGCGAAGTCAGCGTCGGAGTCAGCGGACCAATGTTGATCAACAGTTCGGCGGGGTTGCATCAAGCGGCGCGCACCGGCATGGGCATCGTGATGATGCCCGACGCCTTGGTCGAACAAGATCTCAAAGACGGAAAGCTGCTCGCCCTGATGCCCGACTACTGCCCGCCCAGCCGGCCGATGCACCTGGTCTATGCCCAGGATCGCCACCGTTTGCCGAAGCTGCGGCGCTTCGTCGAATTCGCTGTCCAGAGGTGGGGCAAGCACCCGTCGGCCGAATAGGCCATGCATTTACATCCCCGCCTTCACCAACACCGGCTGTTCCTGATAACGATTGGGGTACAGCTGCTTCAACTGCGCCACTTTCGGCAAGTCATTGATCACGATGTACGGATAGGTCGGATGCTCGGTCAGGAAATCCTGATGTTCCTCCTCCGCCGGGTAGAAACCGTTGAAGGTTTCCAGCTTGGTCACGATCGGCTTGTCGAAGGCATGGGCGGCGTCGAGCTGGGTGATGTAGGCCTGTGCGACCCGCTGCTGCTCGGCACTTTTGATAAAGACCGCCGAGCGATACTGGGTGCCGCTGTCCGGCCCCTGACGGTTGAGTTCGGTCGGGTTGTGTGCCACCGAAAAGTAGATCTGCAGCAAGGTGCCGTAGCTGACCTGGGCTGGATCGAAAGTGACTTCGACCGATTCCGCATGGCCGGTATTGCCGTTGCTGACGCGCTCGTATTGCGCGGTATTGGCCGCCCCGCCCGCGTAGCCGGAGACGGCGTTCTTCACGCCTTTGACATGCTGGAACACCCCTTGGACGCCCCAGAAGCAGCCGCCGGCGAACACCGCGGTTTCGCTGTGGGCCTGGGTGGTTTCGTCAAGGGCCGGCGGTGGGAGGACTACCGCCTCTTCGGCGCCACCGAAGGAGAAGGCCGAGCATTGGCTGATGATGCCGGCAGCTGCCAGCCCCAGCAGGGTACGGCGCCAGGTAAAGAGTGTTTTCATGGGGCGAACTCCTGAAGCGTTGGAAAGTAATCAGCCGAAGGTGAAGGCGTAAGCCGACGCACCCGGATCAAGAAACTCGATACTGAAAGTCCGGTCCGTCACGCCGTCGCTCTGGCGCACCAGTTGATACAAACGCTGGTCGGTCACGGTGCCGCTGCCATCGGGTGCCACGTCCATGCCGTGGGCATCGCCGGGGGCCTTGCCGTCGATCAGCACCTTGAAGCGCACCGGTTTGCCATCGGCGCCAGGGCCGAGCACCAAATGCAAATCACGGGCGTGGAAGCGATAGACGATGCGACTGGCCGGTGCACTGGCGGTGGCCCGCTCCGGGCCGACATGCCACTGGCCGCCCAGGCTCCAGTCGTTGAGGGCCAGTTGCGCCGGCGGGTTGTAGGCCGCGACCTTGTCCGGCACCAGCGCGGTTTCCGGTACGAAATGTTCCGCGCGCTGGTAACCGACATAGGTTTCCGGCGACTGCACGGCGTCGTTGTCCGGGGCCATTTGCACGCCGTCGGTCTGGGCACTGATCAGCCCGTCGGCGACCTTGGCCGCACCGGCCTCGCGCAGCAATTGCTGGATGACTCGCTCCGATTCGGCGTACGCACCTTCGCCGAAGTGGTGATAACGAATGCGCCCCTGGGCGTCGGCAAAGTAATGCGCCGGCCAGTACTCGTTGTTGAAGGCGCGCCAGATCTTGAACTCGTTATCGATGGCCACCGGGTAGGTGATGCCCAAGTCTTTCATGGCCTTGGTGACGTTGCTGACGTCGCGCTCGAAGGCAAACTCCGGCGCATGCACGCCGATCACCACCAGGCCCTGATCGCGATACTTCTCGGCCCAGGCCTTCACATAGGGCAGCGAACGCAGGCAGTTGATGCAGGAGTAGGTCCAGAAATCCACCAGCACGACCTTGCCTTTCAAGGCCTGGGCATCGAGGGGTGGCGAGTTGAGCCACTGCACGGCGCCGTCCAGCGGCGGCAGGTTGCCTTCGACCGGCAAGGTACTCGGGGTTTTGTCAGCCACTTGCACCGCACCCTCGGCGATCGAATTCGGCGCCGCACTGTTACGCGGCGACTTGCCGCTCAGTTTCTCCACCAACGTTTGCTCGATTCCGCCGGTCGACGCCGTGGAAAACCGAGCCAGAACGCCGGTATCCAGCCCCAAGGCAATCGCCGCCACTCCGGCCAGCATCGCCGCACCGAGACCGCGACGTACCCATTCGCCGGCACCAATCGAACGCTTCATCGCCGCAAAGACTTTACCGCCCAACAACAAGGCCAGCGCGAGGGACGTGGCAGCGCCGGCGGCATACGCCAGCAGCAAAAAGGTGGTTTGAATGCTGGCGCCTTGCAGCGCCGCACCGGTCAGCAGCAAACCGAGGATCGGCCCGGCGCAGGGCGCCCACAACAGGCCGGTGGCCACGCCAATGAGGAACGAAGCACCAGGACGTGGCCGCGCATCGGCACCCGCCGCTTCCGACAAACGACTGCCCGCCGCCACCAGCGGCCGGGTCAGGCGCTCGGCCAATTGCGGCAGCAACAACGTCAGTCCGAACAACGCCACGAACACCAGCGCCAGCCAGCGCCCGTACTGATTGAGTTGCACCACCCAGCCACCGCCCACCGCCGCCAATGTGGCGACCAACGCGAACGTCAGCGCCATGCCCACCAGCAGCGGCAATCCGCTTTTGACGAAGGGTTGCCCGGTGCGGGCGAAGACAAACGGCAACACCGGCAGAATGCACGGGCTGACAATCGTCAGCACACCACCGAGATAAGCGAGGACCAGCAGCCACATGGCGATTACCTGCAAAAAGTGAGTGGTAGGGAATCACACCGTCTTGGGCACGAATTTCATCGCCAGGCCGTTCATGCAGTAACGCAGGCCGGTGGGTTTCGGGCCGTCGTCGAAGACATGCCCCAGATGCCCGCCGCAGCGCCGGCAATGAACCTCTTCGCGGACCATGCCGAACGCACGGTCCTGGCGGGTGGCCACGGCCTTGTCCAGGGGTGCCCAGAAACTCGGCCAACCGGTGCGGCTGTCGAATTTGGTCGCCGAGGAAAACAGCGGCAGGTCGCAACCGGCGCAGGCGAAGGTGCCATCGCGGTGCTCGTTGTTCAGCGGGCTGCTGTAGGCCCGTTCGGTGCCCTCTTCGCGCAGGATGTCGTACTGCTCATCGCTGAGGATGGCGTGCCATTCTTTGTCACTGTGGGTCACTTCGAATGCCTCCGCTGCGCTGGCCTCGCTGATTAATGCGCTGCCTGTGGAAAACTTCGGCAACAGGCCGATCGCCAGGGTTGCCACCCCCAGTCCGCCGCTCACTAGAAGAAATTGCCGTCGTGAAAACATGCTCGTCTCCAAAAAATCCAGGGGTGTTTCATGGAACACAGCCTAGGCTTTGGGTGATCGCCAAATCCTCACGGGAAGTTAAACAATTCGTGATAACTCGGGCGCCGAAAAACCCGCACAATGCGCCCATTGCGCCGAAGGATTGAGCTGTATGGAACAGACCAAACGCGTCCTCGTGGTCGAGGATGACCAGCACATCGCCGACCTGATCTGCCTGCATCTTCGCGATGAGCAGTTCGAGGTGGTGCACAGCGCCGATGGCGATGAGGGCATGCGCCTGCTGCAACAGGGCAACTGGGACGCACTGGTCCTCGACCTGATGCTGCCCGGTGTCGACGGCCTGGAAATCTGCCGCCGCGCCCGGGCCATGGCCCGCTACACGCCGATCATCATCACCAGCGCGCGCTCCAGCGAAGTGCACCGGATTCTCGGCCTGGAACTGGGTGCCGACGACTATCTGGCCAAGCCCTTTTCCATGCTTGAGCTGGTGGCCCGGGTCAAAGCGTTGCTGCGCCGGGTCGATGCCATGGCGCGCAACCTGAAGATGGACGCCGGCAGCCTGCTCCTTGACGGCCTGGCCATCGACCCGATCACCCGCGAAGTGGCCCTCGACGGACGACGCCTGGACCTCACGCCACGGGAATTCGACTTGCTGTACTTCTTCGCCCGCCAGCCCGGCAAGGTGTTTTCGCGCATGGACCTGCTCAATGCCGTGTGGGGCTACAGCCACGAAGGCTACGAGCACACGGTCAACACCCACATCAACCGCCTGCGCGCCAAGATCGAGGCCGACCCGGCGCAACCGGTGCGCATCCTCACGGTCTGGGGGCGAGGCTACAAATTCGCCACAGGCGAGGAGCCGCAGCCATGAGGCTGACCCTGACGCAACGCCTGTCCCTGGTGTTCGCCGTGCTGCTGCTGGTGTGCTGCGGCACCTCGGCGTGGTTGCAAGTGCGCTCCAACCAGATGCATGAGCAGGAAGTGGTGCAAGGCTTGTCCCGGGACCTGGCGCAGCACATCGCCAGCGACACGGTGCTGATGGACACCCAGGGCCTGATGCCCAATGCCGTGCGTGACCTGTTCAGCAAACTGATGCAGGTTAATCCGAGCGTCGAGGTGTACCTGCTCGATTCCGCAGGCAAGATTGTCGGCAGCGCCGCGCCCGAGGGCCGGATCCGTCGTGAGCGGATCGACCTGGCACCGATCCAGCGCCTGTTGCGGGGCGATGCCCTGCCGATTCTCGGCGACGACCCGCGCAGCGTCGATACACGCAAGGTGTTCAGCGCGGCACCGCTGAAGGTCGACGGCAAGCCGGCCGGATATCTCTACGTGGTGTTGCTCGGCGAGGATCACGACCGCCTGGCCGAACGCGGTGCGACCAGCGCGGCGCTCAACACAGCGCTGTTGTCCATCGGCCTGGTGGCGCTGCTGTGCCTGATCGCCGGTCTCACGGCGTTTGCCTTGATTACCCGGCCGTTGCGTCGCCTGACCGAAACCGTCAGCCAGTTCGACATCGATGGCGTCCCGGTCACACCAGCCCTGCCCGTCGCGGTGGAAAAAGCCGCCAGCCACGATGAAATCGCTGTGCTCGATGCGGCGTTCCGGCAGATGCAGGCACGCCTGGGCGAACAATGGCGCTCATTGACCCGCCAGGATCAGGAACGCCGCGAACTGGTGGCGAACATCTCCCACGACTTGCGCACGCCGCTGGCCTCGTTGCACGGTTATCTGGAAACCCTGTCGCTCAAGGACGCCACGCTGTCCCCTGCCGACCGCCGTCGCTACCTCGGCATCGCCCTGGACCAGAGCCGCAAGGTCGGCGGTCTGGCGCAGTCGCTGCTGGAACTGGTGCGGCTGGAACATGGTTTTGTGCAACCGGTGCTGGAACGCTTTTCCCTGACCGACCTGGCCCAGGACATCTTCCAGAAATTCGAACTCACCGCCGAGGCGCGCAAAGTCGAACTCAAGGCCACCTTTGCGCCGAATGCCTCGGCGGCCTGCGCGGACCTCGGGTTGATCGAGCGGGTGCTGACCAACCTGTTCGACAACGCCCTGCGCCATACCCCGGTCGGTGGCGAAGTCGAGCTAGGCCTGCGCCCGCAAGGTTCATTCATCGAAGTCACGGTCAGCGATACCGGCCCCGGCATCGCCCCGGAACTGCGCGAAGGGTTGTTCCTGCGTCCGTTCAATATCGGCGGCGCACGGCGTGATGGCGGGTTGGGGCTGCGGATCGTGCATCGCATCCTGCAATTGCATGGGCGCGAGATTCAGTTGATCGATGTGCCGGGGCGGGGTGCGACCTTTCGTTTTTCGTTGCCGATTGATGAAGAGACAGCGTCTGCGTTGGCGGTGCGGTCGATGAACTTGAATACACCGCGACAGGCCTGACAGTCCGAGGCGCCTGCATCGCGGGCAAGCCACGCTCCCACAGGTTCTCGGTTGTTCGCGGATTTTTCATCCACCCACTGACCCTGTGGGAGCGGCGGTGCGGCGATCCGACTTGCCCGCGAAGGGGCCAGCCGAAACAACACAGGACTCAGATCAGTCGCGGTAACCCGGCGCCACCCGATCCAGCATCCTCAACAACGCCGCCCAGGCCAGTTGCATGGCATCCGGATCACTCAGCTCCCCCTCCTCCAACGGCCGCCCCAGATCATTGAACTGCCGTTCGGTATGCGCGCAGACCTCGTGCGACGGCAGAACAACTTCACCGGCGGCTTGGGCGGCCAACTGGATTTCACAGGCTTTTTCCAGGTAGTACATGCGCAGGAATGCCTGGCTCACGGTCTCGCCCACCGTCAGCAAACCATGGTTGCGCAGCATCAGTACCGACTTGTCGCCCAGGTCCGCCACCAACCTTTTTTGCTCGCTCAGGTCCAGCGCGACACCTTCGTAGTCGTGGTAAGCGACCCGACCATAGAACTCCATGGAAATCTGGTTCACTGGCAACAACCCGCACTTCAACGCCGCCACCGCACAACCGGATTTGGTGTGGGTGTGCAGCACGCATTGCGCATCTTCACGGGCGCCGTGGATGGCGCTGTGGATCACGAAACCGGCCGGGTTGACCGGGTACGCCGAAGGCTCCACGGCGTGACCATCGAGGTTGATCTTCACCAGGTTGGACGCAGTGATCTCATCGAACATCAGCCCGTAAGGGTTGATCAGAAAGTGATGCTCCGGCCCCGGGATGCGCACCGAAATGTGAGTGAAGATCAGATCGGTCATGCGAAAGTGCGCCACCAGCCGATAGCAGGCAGCGAGTTCTTCACGCAAACGTTGTTCGGTCGCAGTCATGCGCTCACCTTCACGGTGCAGGCCTCAAGCCCCTGCCCCAACGCTTCCCAGCCGTCGAAACCACGGCGGGCGATAAACACCAGGCGTGTGGTCTTTGCTTGGGCTTCATCCGTGGCCGGCAGAAACTGACTGCGGGTGCCGACGTGTTGCAGCCAATGCGCCTTGTTGCCCTGCGCCAGCTTCACCAGCCCCTTGACCCGGAACACATCGCCGGGCAGCGCCTGCAACCAGCCACGCAATCCCTCGGCATCAAGCGCCACGTCGCTCTGCCACAGCCAACTGCTGAACATCTCGCCGTGATCGCCATCGGACACCCGTGTCAGCGGTTTCACTGTGCGCGGCTCAAGGTCCAGATCGGTGTCGAGCCACAGCGCATCCGGCAACTGCGCCTGCACGCTTTCGTGGATTCGTGTCCGCAGTCCCAGAGCTTCGCGCAACGCCCGCAATTGCGTCTCGTCGACTAGATCGGTCTTGTTCAACAACAGCAAATCGGCAGCCGCCACCTGCGCCCTGGCCAGCCGCGCGTATTCGCCGTCGAGTTGCAGATGACGGGTGGCGTCGACCACGGTGATGACCATGTCCAGTTGCATCTGGCTGCGCAGCTGTGGATAAGCCAGGGTCTGCACGATGCGCTGCGGGTCGGACACGCCGCTGCACTCGATGACGATGCGCTCCAGCCGTGGCTCCAATTGCGCCAGGCTGCCCAGTTGCGCCAGCAGGTCTTCCTGTACGGTGCAGCAGATGCAGCCGTTCTGCAGGCTGTACACCGCGTCGGTGACTTCGGAAACGATGGCTGCATCGATGTTCAGCTCGCCGAAATCGTTGACGATCACCGCCAGTCGACTGCCTTCGGCACGGCGCACCATGCGGTTGAGTAGCGTGGTTTTGCCGGCGCCGAGAAACCCCGAGACGACGGTCACGGCGATGCGTGGGGACGTCATTCTGCCTTGCCCTCCAGCACCGGTGGCTCGCCCTGCCACACGGCCTTGAGGCCGACTGCTTCGAGCGTCGAATGGCGGTCGTAGACCAGTTGCCCTTCAACAAAGGTCAGCAGCACCTGGGTCTTGTGGATGTAGTTGCGCGCAGGCTTGGCGAACAGGTCGCGGTCGATGACGATCAGGTCCGCCGCCTTGCCCACTTGCAGGCTGCCGGTGCTGTGTTCCAGGCCCATGGCAACGGCGCCGTTGCTGGTGATCACGGTCAGCGCCTGTTCAAGGCTGATCGGGTCGCCGAAGCAGGCCGGGTCATCGTTCCACGGGTTCTGCCGGGTGATCATGGTTTCCAGCGCCAGCCACGGGTCGATGGACGCCACCGGCCAGTCGGTGCCCATCACCGCGGTGCCACCGGCGGCGAGCACGCCTTTGAAATCGTAGATGCGCTTGAGACGTTCCTGACCATAGCCGGAACGCGCACCGCTGGCGAACGGTGTCGGGTACCAGGCAGCCGGGGAGAATTCGGCGATGACGTTGAGCTCCTTGAAGCGCGGCAGGTTGCCCGGATGCAGCAAGGTGCTGTGGGCGCACTGGTGGCGTACGCCGCTGAAACCGTTGCGACGACGGGCCTCGGCCACGGCATCGAGGAACACGTCCGACGCGCCGTCGCCGGTGCAGTGGGCAATCACGCGGATGCCCTTGCGGTCCATGTCCACCACCATGTCGGTGATGTGTTCCGGGGTCAGGTTGAGCTTGCCGCGCCAGCTTTTTTCCTGCGGCCATGGGGTCAGCAGGTACGAAGACTTCGGCTCAACGGTACCGTCGAAGTGGAACTTCACCGCGTTGGCGCTCAGGCGCGCGCTGCGGTAGTAGTGACGCTCACCGGCCAGCAGTTCCCAGCGACGACGCACCGGGAAAATGTCGTCCTGCCAACTGATCGCCGCTTCGATGCGCACCGTCAGTTCGCCGCTGTCGTCCAGTTCCTTGAGGGCCTGCAAGCGCTGTTCGCAGACGTGCACATACTTGCTCGCAGTAACGCCGCGCGAGCTCTGGAAGTGCACGCCATCGCGATAGGCGCGGCGCAGCACGCTGACCGGGGTCGGTGGCATCGCGGCGTGAATCATCGCGTAGGCGCCGTCGATCATCAGGCCGGTGGGTTCGCCGGTCAGTTCATCACGCTCGAAATAGCCGTTGCGCGGGTCGGAGGTGTTGCCATCGATCCCGGCCAGTTCCAGTGCTTTGGAGTTGACCATCATGGTGCCCCACATGCGGTCGAGCAGCGCTACCGGGCGGTCCGGCATCACGCTGTCGAGCCAGGCGCGGCCCGGGGTCAAACCGGCTTCGCGGAAGGTGTAGCGCACCCAGTACTGACCGTAGATCCAGCCGTCGCCGGGATGGCTGTCGGCATAAGCGAGGATGCTTTCGCGCAGTTGTTCCGGGGTCGGGTCTTCGATGCCGACGTCAAGGTCGTCGCTGTAGCGCGGCGCCAACGCGAGGTCGGGATGCGTGTGCATATCGTGCAGGCCGGGCATGCAGAACGCGCCTTGCAGGTCATGCACGCGGGTGTTCGGGCCCTTGAACATCTCGATCTGGCCGAGTCTGGCGACACCGATCAACTTGCCGTCGCGGATGGCCACGGCCTCGGCCCATGGATTAGCGGGGTCCTGGGTGTAGATACGCCCGTTGGCGAGGATCAGGTCGGCGTAGGTCCCCTGCACGGAATGGGTAGAGGAAAAGTTATCGGACTCAGCCATGTAAGCCACCTTTGAGTTCAGGAGATTGAAAGGTCCACCGGGCGCCAGGCGGGTCGGGAACCTGAAATAACTGTTGTTGTTCTAGTCAACCGGCAATGTCGCAGGCAGCACCTTTTGATTGTGGGCCGGAGCATTTCGATGACAATTAGCGCTAGTATTGTTGAATCAACCGATACAACAATCGATTTTTTTTGGCCTGACTGTTCGATTTAAGTCACCATATATGAGAACAAACACTGACCTTGAGGCGAGGGAGCTTGCTCCCGCTCGACTGCGCAGCAGGCGCAAAGCTCGACAACCGATGTAATTGGGGCCGCTACGCGACCCAACGGGAGCAAGCTCCCTCGCCACAGGGGCAGCGTCGTGCTTTCGTGTTCCTTTAACCTTTGAACGGGATGATTTATGCGATTTCCTTCGATGACAGCCCTTCGTGCGCTGGATGCGGTTGCCCGCACAGGCAGCGTGTCGGTCGCGGCCCGTGAACTGAACCTGACCCGCAGCGCCATCAGCCACCAGATCAGCAAGCTGGAGGAATGCGTCGGCTTCGCCCTGACCGAACGGATTGGCCGTGGCATTGGCCTGACGTACCAAGGCGAGCGCTATGCGCGGGAGGTGCACGGGATTCTGCTGAACCTGCTCGATGCCGGGCAGTTGATCGACGATCAGGAAATCTCCGGCCGGCTGTGCGTCAGTTGTGCGCCGGGGTTCGCCACCTATTGGCTGTGCCACCACATCGGTGCATTTTTGCGGCAGTACCCGCAAGTGCAGTTGCAGCTGATTTCCCCACGCACACCGGACGACACCAACAACCCCAACGTCGACCTGTTCATCGCCTATGGGATTGGCGACTGGCCGGAAATGAATGTTGAAGAGATTGTGGCTCTGCGCTTCTTCCCGGTATGCAGCCCTCGCCTGATCAACGCCCTGGGCGGACTGAAAAACCCGCAGGAGCTCAGCACTTACCCCTTGCTGCACATGACCGACTACTCGGACTGGCGCATCTGGCTGACCGCCGCCGGCGCTTCGGGGGTCAATGCGTTGAGCGGCATCCTGTTCTCCGATGCCCACTGCGCACAGTCCGCCTGCATTGCCGGCCAGGGCATCGCCATCGGCGACAACCTGATCAGCGGCGATGCCTTGTCCAAGGGTTTGCTGGTGCGGCCGTTCGACATCGGCATCGATCTGCACCGTGGTTATTACCTGGCCACCGACCCGCAGAAAGCTGACCGCGCGGTGGTCCAGGCCTTCAGCAACTGGGTCAAGACACAGCTGCAATCGTCCCGCCAGACCTGGCAGGACACCCTGTAACAACACATCCCCCTGTAGGAGCGAGCTTGCTCGCGAAAAACCAGAGAGCACCTTTGTGTGTCAGGTTTTTCGCATCATCGTTATCGACCATCGCGAGCAAGCTCGCTCCTACAGAGGCTGTGTTAATTGGGTAATTAAACTAACCAATACGGGCAAAATAATTCCATTGATGTAGCGATACTTTTAACAATAATGAACCCAAAGCCCATTTCGGATTCACATCCGTCCTCGCACGTCTATGGGCAATAAAAAGAGGAACCTCATTGTGTCCAGCCGTTCAGCGATCCAGCTCAGCGCTCAAGGTATCAGCCAGTATTACGGCCGTTTCGCGGCGCTGGATAACGTCGACCTCGACGTTCGCCAAGGCGAGTTTCTGACCCTGCTGGGTCCGTCCGGCTCGGGCAAGACCACCTTGCTGATGATACTGGCCGGCTTCCTCAGCCCGACTTCGGGCAAGCTGATGGAGCAAGGCGTCGACATTATCCGGCGCTCCGCCGAGAAGCGGAACTACGGCATGGTGTTCCAGGGTTATGCGCTGTTCCCGCACATGAGCGTGGCCGACAACGTGGCCTATCCGCTGCGCATCCGTAAAGTCCCGGCCGAAGAACGCAATCGCCGGGTCAAGCACATTCTTGAAGTGGTCGGCCTCGGTGCGCACATGCACAAGAAGCCCGCCGAGATGTCCGGCGGCCAGCAGCAGCGTGTGGCGATTGCCCGGGCGCTGGTGTTCGAACCCGAACTGCTGTTGCTCGACGAGCCGCTGTCGGCGCTGGACAAGAACCTGCGCGAACAACTGCAAACCGAGTTGCAACGCATCCACCGTCAGGTCGGCACCAGTTTCGTGTTCGTCACCCACGACCAGAACGAAGCCCTGGCCCTGTCCTCGCGCATCGCGATTTTCAACCACGGCAAGCTGACCCAGGTCGACACCCCGGAAAACATCTACAACCGCCCCGAGAGCCGTTTCGTCGCCGAGTTCCTGGGCAAGATGAACCTGTTCCCGCTGGACAACCTGACCCGCAACGGCCAGACCGCCAGCGGCCGCTGCGGCACCAACGTATTGCACGCCCAGGCCCCGAACGCACTGAGCGCGGCACCGATCGTGCTGGCCGTGCGCCCGGAGCACATGGAACTGCACAGCGAGTGCCCGACCACGGAGGGCTACAACGTGATGCCCGCGCAACTTACCGACAAGGTCTACCAGGGCTCCAGTACCCATCTGGCGCTCAAGGTCGGCGGCGATACGCTGCCGATCAACCTGTCCGTGCCCGGCAATCACCCGGGCGCGCTGATGTCCAGCGGCGCGCCGGTGTGGCTGAGCTGGCCGGTGCAGCAAAGCTTCCTGCTGCAGGCCTGACCCCAAAAAACTGCGTCACAAAGCTCTCTTCCAACGACAACAAAAAAGGTCGGTGTGCGCTGCCACACCCGCCGCTTGAGGACTTGCCCATGCGCCAGGATCACCAACAAGACTGCATCGAAGTGCTTATCGAAAAGACCCGTGACGGTCAGATCAACCGCCGCACCTTTATCCAGGCCATGGGCCTGCTGGCCGCGGTGCCATTGGCGCTGCGCAGCGGCATCAGCTGGTCGGCGGACAAGCCGCTGGTGGTGGTCAACTGGGGCGGCGATGCCCTGAACGCGTTCCGTTCGGCGTGGACTGACACCTTCACCAAAAACACCGGCATCCAGGTGCGCATCGATGGCGCCGGCCCGACCGAAGGCGCGATCCGCTCGCAACTGGCCAGCGGGCAACCGAGCTGGGACGTGGTCGATGTCGAGAGCTACAGCGCCCTCGTGCTGGGCCGGGAAAAGATCCTGCAACCGCTGGACTACAACACCATCAAGCGCGATCAGGTGGCCCCGGCGCTGTCCTCCGATTTCGGTATCGCCAGCTATCAGTTCAGCTACGTCATGGCCTGGGACAGCGAAAAGTTCGGCGAAAACGGACCCAAGACCTGGGCCGATTTCTGGGACGTGAAGAAATTCCCCGGCAAACGCACGCTGTACAAGTGGATGAACGGCATGCTCGAAGCCGCACTGCTGGCCGACGGCGTTCCGCCTGATCAGCTGTACCCGCTGGACGTGCCACGGGCGATGAAGAAGATCGACGAGATCAAGCCTCACGTCCTGTCGTTCTGGAGCTCGGGTGCCGAGAGCCAGCAACTGATGGTCGAAGGCGAAGTGTCGATCGGCGCGATCTGGCACACCCGCGCCAAGCTGCTCAGCGAAGACACCGACAACCGCGTGCGCTGGAGCTTCGACAACGGTTTCATCAACTCCAGCAGTTGGGCGGTGTTGAACGGCAACCCCGGCGGCACGCAACCGACCATGCAGTTCATTCAGCAAGCGTTGCAACCCGAAGGCCAGCTCAAGCTGTTCGAACTGCTGGGCAACGGGCCTTCCAACAGCGCCACGCAAAAACTGATGTCGGCCAAGCAACTGGAAGCCAACTGCGCCTCCGAAGAAAACCTGAAAAAGCAGATCGCCCTCAACGCCCAGTGGTACGCCGACAACTACTCAAAAGCCCTGGAAGAGTACCTGACGCGGTTGTCCAAGTGAGCCTGTGACCATGACTACCACCCTGGCCTCAACCCTGACCCACCCCAAGCCCCGGTTCAGCTCGCCGGGCCTGGAGCGCGGCCTGCTGCTGTTTCCGCTGCCGGTGTTGCTGCTGGTCTTCTACGTGCTGCCGTTTCTCGGCGTGGTCGGCTGGAGCTTCTCGCTGCCGACACCGGGCATCGAGCAGTACCAGCGCATCGCCACGGACCCGGCGATCCACGAAATGCTCTGGCGCACCATGCGCCTGTGCCTGACCGTCAGCTGCCTGGCGTTGGTGATCGGTTATCTGCTGGCCTACTGCTGGGTGTTCAGCCCGCCGTTCTGGCAGCGCGTGGTGGAGATCTGCATCTTCATCCCGTTCTGGATTTCCGTACTGGTGCGGGCCTTCGGCTGGTTGATCGCCCTGCGCAGCAACGGCGTGCTCAACAATGGGCTGATGGGCATGGGGTTGATCGATCAACCGCTGCAATTGAGCCGCAATGAAATCGGCGTGGTCATCGGCATGCTCCACGTGATGATTCCGTACGCGGTATTCCCGCTGCTGTCGACCATGCGTCAACTGGATCAGCGTGTGCTCATGGCGTCACGGGGCCTGGGTGCCGGTGCCTTGCGCACCTTCTGGCAAGTGCTGCTGCCGCAGACCCTGCCGGGCATTCTTGGCGCGTTCATCATGGTCTTCGTGTTCTGCCTGGGCTTCTTCATCACCCCGGTGCTGTTGGGTGGCGGGCAAACGGTGATGATCGCCGAATACGTGTTCCTGCAAATGTTCCAGACCAGCAACTGGGGCCTGGGGGCTGCGCTCAGCGTGGTGTTGCTGGCCCTGGTCAGCGCGCTGATCTGGGTGCTGTTGAAAATGACCCGCGTGAACCGACTGGTAGGCTGAGATCACTATGAATACCCATCGCACAAGCCTGAGTACCCGGCTGCTGGCCGTGGTCGCCATGGCCTTCATGCTGTTCCCGCTGCTGACGGTCATTCCGGTGTCGTTCACCAGCAAACGCTTCCTGTCGATGCCCGAAGGCAACTGGTCGCTGCGCCACTACGAGGCGCTGGTGAGCAACCCTGACTGGTTCCACGCCATCAGCCAGAGCCTGACCATCGCCTTCGCCACCAGCATTATCGCCACGTTGCTGGCGGCCAGTTTCAGCCTCGGCATCTGGTACATGCGCTCCAAATGGGCCACGGCGCTGATGGGCCTGGTGCTATTGCCGATGGCAATTCCGCCGGTGATTTCGGCACTGGTGCTGTACTTCATGGAGACCAAGCTCGGCCGCTTCGCACCGGGCATGGGCTACGACACCCTGACCGGCGTGGTGATTGCCCACGTGATCATGGTGGTGCCGTACGGCGTGGTGACCATGCTGGTTGCCCTCAGCCAGATCGACCGGCGCATCGAACTGGCCTCGCGCAACCTCGGCGCCAGCCTGATGCAGACCACGTTCATGGTGATTTTGCCAAACCTGAAACTGGGCCTGGCCTCCACCGCCCTGCTGGGTTTCGCCCTGTCCTGGGAAGAGGTCGCGGTGACGCTGTTCATCACCAGCGTCAATGTCGACACCTTGCCCAAACGCATCTGGAGCGGCTTGCGCGATAACGTCGACCCGAGCGTCGCGGCGATTTCGGTGTTGCTGATCAGCCTGACCTTGCTGGTGCTGATCGGCAGGCTGGTGGTTCAGCATCTGGCGGATAAACGGGCGCAAAAGCTGCAGCATTCCTGACACACCCTGTAGGAGCGAGCCTGCTCGCGATGGTCTCAAGGGCAACGCGTTCATACAGAATGAATGCGTTATCGTTAACGTCCATCGCGAGCAGGCTCGCTCCTACAGGGAGCAAATAAATGACCAGCCGCCCGTTGATCCGTGACAACGCCGCCCCGGTCCAATAGATTAGGCGACCTGAAAAAGCCCCCGGGCTTTCTCGCCCCTATTCAAGTTATAGAAGTAGTGAAATTTCAATGTCCGATTCCAATACCGCTGAAACCCTAGTCACCTTGTCGTCCAAAGCGGAATACGAAAACTCCATCAATCTTTCACAACACGTGCCTCAGGCAAAAAACATCAGCGAGATGGTGCTGGACGCCTTCCAGTCCACCCGCGAAAGCGACCAGATCCGCGAACTGCGTGCCGCGATCCGCCAGGCCCACGACAGCTTCGACGATGACAAAGCCTACGAGCTGATGGGCCAGCTCAAGCAGCTCAAGGACGCCGAGGCCGCGGACATCGCCGCCCTCGAAGACCTGAGCAGCAAATTCCCGATCAGCCGCATCCTGTCCAGCTTCAAGGACGACCCGGCGTTCCAGGAAATCGTCTACGGCCTGGCCCTGAAGGTGCTGAACCAGACCCACCTGGCCATCAGCAACCCGAGCGGCGGCAAGAGCAAAGCCGCCAAGGCCAAGAAAGAAGTCGAAGTGTTCACCATCACCAAGGACGGCATGAGCGTCACCTTGCCGTTGCGCACTCCGCGCTCGCGCCTGAATGTCGACCGTGAAGCCCTGGAATTCCTCGGTTTCACCTTCGTTGGCGAAGGCGAAGAGGCGGAACTGGAAAGCGAGACATTCCTGGACAACAGCGGCGCCGAGCAAGCGGTCAACCGCAAGAACATCATCACCGCCTTGCAGCAGCAGACTGCGTTCGACGGGTACAACATCGCCGCGCAATAAGGCGACCCACCCTGATCCGTGGTGAGTGGGCTGCCTGTGGCGAGCGAGCTTGCTCGCGCTGGGCTGCGTAGCGGCCCCAAAAATCTGACAACACTTGCCGACATTTTGTGAGTGCTCCGCACTCAAGCGGGAGCAAGCTCCCTCGCCACAGATACTTCACAGCCCCACTCAAGAGCCCCGCCATCAGAGCGGGGCTTTTTATTGTCCGTGATTCGGGCAAAACCGCGATTACTCTTCCAGTATCGACGCAGAACACCACTTCCCTTCACCCATGAGCACCACGGGTCCGCCTGCGGGGAGCGCCAACTCACTTTCCAGCCCAGACCTCAGTGGTGCAACTGCCGAGGTCATCATGAACACGCCCCCCTTGTATCGCCAGTTGGCCAACCACTACCTGGACGCTATCCGCAGCGGCACCCTGAAAACCGGAGAGCGCCTGCCCTCGATCCGGTTGATGATGGAAAAACACGCCGTCAGCCTGTCGACCGCCGTGCAGGTGTGCCGGGAACTGGAAGACTGCGGTGTGCTGGAAGCCCGGCCACGCTCCGGCAACTACATTCGCCAGCCCGACACCCTGCCCAGGCCCGCCCCGATTGCCTTGGCGCCAGCGCTGGATACCCGCGCGTATATTGGCATTCATGAACAGGTCTGCGCGGTGCTCAAGGCCAGTCAGCGCGCGACGATCAAGGTCAACTTCGCCAGCGCCTACTGCGCGCCGGAGCTTTATCCACTCAAGACCTTGCAAGACCACATGATCAAGGCGCTGCGCTACGACGCCTGCCTGTTCGGCACCGCAGGCAGCGCCTGTGGCAACAGCGCACTGCGCAACATCCTGGCCCGGCGGGCACTGGCCAGCAAGACCCACCTGCCCCCCGAGCGGATCGTGATCACCAACGGCGCCACCGAAGCGATCAACCTGGCCTTGCGTGCGGTCACCCGCCACGGCGACACCGTGGCGGTGGAATCGCCGACCTTCTACGGTCTGCTGCAAATTCTCGAAAGCCTGAACCTGCGGGTGCTGGAAGTCCCGGCCTCGGCCCACACCGGGCTCAATCTGGCGGCCTTGCAACTACTGCTGCAAGGCCCCGAACGGGTCAAGGCGCTGATCGTCATCCCCAACCTGCAAAACCCGTTGGGCAGCATCATGCCCGACGCCAACAAGGCACGGCTGGTGAAACTGTGTGCCGAGCACGAAACCGTACTGATCGAGGACGACACCTATGGCGACCTGGTGGACACCGAGCAGCCGCTGTCTACCCTCAAACATTGGGATAGCACCGACAACGTGATCTATTGCGCCTCGCTGAACAAAACCCTGGCACCGGGCATGCGCCTGGGCTGGATCAGCGCCGGCAAATGGCACGACCGCGTGGAGATGCTCAAGCATGCGCAGTCACGGGGGTGCGAGGCGTTATCGCAATTGGCGGCCAGCGAATTCATGCGTACACCGTCCTACGAGCGTTACCTGCGGCGGTTGAGGAAAACCCTGACCCAACAACGTCAACAGATGAGCGAAGCGATTACCCGCTACTTCCCCCTCGGCACCCATGTGACCAACCCCCAGGGCGGCACGCTGTTATGGGTGGAACTGCCTCGCCGGCATTCGTCCATGGCGTTTTTTCATGATGCGTTGAACGTCGGTATCCAGATTTCACCTGGGGATATCTTTTCCAATGCCAGGCGTTTCGATCACTTTGTGCGCATTGGCTGTGGCGCGCCATATTCGCCGCGGATTGATGAGGCCTTGCAGACCTTGGGCCGCTTGCTACATCAGGGTTGACCGCTCCCACAGGTTTTGGGGTGATCATCAGAGCGGATTCTGGTGCAGGCAAATGATATGCGGGTCGTCATTCCAGTGCGGGAAGCGCTCGGCGATCAGCGGGTCGTGGCCGGGGATGACGTGGTCTTCGCTGTCGGCCAGGCGGTCGATCTCGGTGAAGGCTTCGAGGGTTTGCGCCAGGTCATCGAGAATCGGAAACGGACTGCGCTCGCGAATATTGATCCACAAATGCGCGGCATCCGAGGCCAGCACAATCCAGCCGCGTCCGGTATTCACCCGCACTACCTGGCTGCCCGGCGTATGCCCGCCCACCGGGTGCAGGGTCACGCCGGGAACGACCTCGACAACACCATTGTGCAAACGCATCCGCCCTTCGAACAGCGGCGGCAGCGCCGACATCACGTCCTCGACCTCGTAGGTTTTGTTCACCGTGCGATGGGCCATTTTCGGCCCGGTGCAGAAACGCAGTTCCGCTTCCTGCAAATGCACGGTCGCCTTCGGGAACAGCCCGAGGTTGCCGGCATGATCCCAGTGCAAATGGGTGAGGATCAGGTGCTCGACTTGCGCCGGATCGATGTCCAGTTGCCGCAGGGATTCTTCCGGCAGGCGGTACATCTGGCGATTGCGCCGGTCCGCCGTGGCCGGTTGGAAACAGGTGTCGACCACGATCACCTGCTGCTCGTTGCGGATAACCCAGAAATAGTAGTCCAGCGGCATCGGCGCATTCGGATCACCGCAGCAGGCGTCGTAGAGAAAGTTCTCCCTGGCGGTGCGCTGGGCATTTGCGCCGACACGAATAGCGAACACTTCGTACACAGGAGCAGACATGGACACCTCCGGGTTCAGGCGACCGTCGTGGTTTTGAGGGTCGGGCGGAAATCGAAATCGATCTGGTCGCTGATGCCCAGGTCCTGAGCCAGCTTATGCAGGCCGCTGTAGTCGCGCATGATGGTCGCGTTCTTGTTGCTCTCGCGGGTGTCGGCAATGATCAGCGCCGCATCCTCGACCCCGAGCTGCGTCAGAATCGCCTCCCACATCGAGTAGTCCTGGGCGATAAAAGCACTCAGCGCCACCGACAGATTGCGTGCGAAAAATTCCCGCTGGATGGGCTGCATGTTCGCGTACATGACCTTGGACACTTCGGCCAGCACCTTGCTGTGAGCATATTCGTCGCGGTTGTGCAGTTCGGCCACCCGGCGGTTCTGCGGCTGGATGGTCTGGTCGTCTGCCAGCAGGTCCAGATAGGCGTTGACGCTGATCTCGGCCACCACCGCAAAAGTGATCGCCGCCAGATCCCGCTGCCATTGCTCGGGCAGTGCTTCACGCTGGGCTTTCAGGCGCAGGTAAGTGACGGAGGGCGGCAAGTCCAGGTCCTGATCCAGCGCCCGGTCCAGCTTGGTCCGCTCGATGGCGCGCAAGTGCATCAGCGTGTGGTAGTGCTCGTCGATCAGGGTCTGTTGCATGGCCTCGCGAAAATGCCAGTCGTCCTTGCCCAGGTACTGATTGGCGATGACGCTCAGCGCCGGATTGACCACATGTTCTTCGGCTGTGACGGTGCGCAGGTTGTAGCCGATCCAGCCCCAGGTCACCACGCGGCTCTTGAGCTCGTCGCTCAAGGCCTGGAATTTCGGATGATGGAAGAACGGCACCATGCACTCCGGGTAATCCGGGCGCGCCGGGTCGTATGCTTCGTTGACCTGGCCCCTGTCCGGCGAACACACCGTGGCGCGCTTGGTCCAGGCCTGGTTGAGCCGCACGATCAGTTGATGATCGACCTGGGCGATCTCGATTGCTGTTTGCATGACGCGATACCTGTAAGACGCGTACCCGCCAAGGGGTACGCCAAAAGAATGAAGGGCGCCGGAAAATTCAGGCCAGCCAATAGCGGGTCAGGTTGCGCGCCGGGTCAGTGTAACGACTGCGGGCGTGGATCATTCGCCAGTTGTCCCAAATCAGCAGGCATCCGTCGGGAATCAGCACCGGAACGTTGTGCTCGACGAAGTACGCTTCGCCAAGCACGGCAAACCTGGCCAGCGGTGAGGTGCTGTTGGTCACCAGCGATTGCTGCAACGCTTCCTTGGACGGGTTCACGTCGCCGTAGTGAAACTGGTTGTAGCTGAAGCGGAAAATATCCCCGTCCTCTGTAGGCGTGAGGATGTATTCCTTGACCCGCCGTTGCGCCGGTTCGCCGGGTTTGGCGGTGGCGACAAACTCTACCGGCGTGTCATCCAGCCACTCACGCAGTTGCGGTTCGCTACGCTCCAGAGACTTGAGAAACTCGTACCCATCCACCAGCCCGGTATGCCCGCCACCGCACGTGGCTTGTTTATGGCAATGCAACGCCAGGTAGCGCGGCGGCGGTCCGTACACCGGCGCTTCAGTGTGCGGGCCGATGCCGTTCATGCTCTGGGAATACGGCAAGTCTTCGTAACCCGGCTTGCGGGTAATGGGAAAGGCCATCTGGCCGTTGAACTGCGGAATGATCGGGCCGAATTCGCACAAGGTGCCTACGACATCATCGGAAAATTCGTCCGGGGTCAGCACTGTCCAGCCCAACGTCGACAGTTCTTCATGACGATGGCCGAGAGAAATGTAAGGTTGAGACGCAACTATCCCTTGATCTGACATGGCGACATTCCTGGCGGGTTATCCGGCGTTGACGGTTGAGGTGTACGCGGCAATGAAGTCGCGGCAGGCGTCGCCCGGTCGGTAACGCTGCTCGTCGATGCTCTGCACCGGGGTGATTTCGGCGGCGGTGCCAGTGAGAAAACACTCGTCGAAGTCGCCAAGTTCCGTAGGCAAAATCGTGCGTTCGACCACCTGGTAGTCCAGTGCCTTGGCCAGTTCGATCACCGTCTGGCGGGTGATGCCGTTGAGGAAGCAATCCGGTGCCGGGGTGTGCAGCATTCGGCCTTTGACGAAGAACACATTGGCACTGGTGGCTTCGGCCACGTGGCCGCGCCAGTCGAGCATCAGCGCATCGTGGTAGCCCGTGTTCTCGGCATCATGCTTGCTCAGCGTGGCGATCTGGTAATGCCCGGAGGCCTTGGCTTCGAACGGGCTACTGCTGGGAGGCGGGCGACGCCAGGTCGCGGTTTTCAAGCGGATGCCGGCCATGCGCGCCGCCGGGTCGAAATAGCTCGGCCACTGCCAGCACGCGATGGCCACGTGCACACGGTTGAAACGCGCCGAGGTGGAAATCATCTCGCTGCCGCGCCAGGCCACCGGGCGCAGGTAGCCATCGACGACCTTGTTGCGTTGCAGCAGTTCGTGGCTGGCCGCCTCCAGGTCAGTCAGCTCAAAGGGGATGGCAAAGTCCATCAGTTGCGCCGAGCGATACAAGCGCTCGCTGTGTTCGCGCAGCTTGAAGATCCTGCCGTTGTAGACCCGCTCGCCTTCATACACGGTGCTCGCGTAATGCAGGCCATGGGTCAACACATGCAACTGCGCCCGGGACCACTCGACGAGCTCGCCGTCGAGCCAGATAACGCCCTCGCGCTGATCAAACGGGATACTGCTCATATCCATATCTCCCCATTGTTCATGAATTTTCCTACGCCGTTTCCAGCAACACGGGTATCAATTCCGGCACGGCGGTGAGCTCGGTCTGAAAGAAAAACGCTCGCTCGCCGAAGGCCGGTTGCAGGTCATCGAACCAGGTCACTTGCGGGTCGAAGCGCGCGTAGAACGTGCGCAACACCCATTGCGGATCGCGTGCCTGGAGGAACTGCAGGACGAAGACCTTTTCCCCGGCGACGGTCTCGATGCCGTTGATCAACACCTTGCCGTAGAAGGTGCTCATGGACGGCCCGCGCACCGTGCGCGCCAGCCCCGACACCGTGCGGTACGCCGCCTGGAAGATCTCGAAGGCCCGGGCCAGCGGCATCGCGAAGTAGTGACTGGGGCCGGTATCGCGCTCGACGAACATGTAATAAGGCACGGCCCCGAGCCGTACACCTTCGGTCCACAGTGCGGCCCAATCGGCGGGGTTTTCGTTGATATGGCGGATCAGCGGCGCCTGCATGCGCACCGTCGCGCCCGTCGAGCGAATGCGCTCGATGGCCTGGTGGGCGATGGCCTGGCGGATCTCCACTGGGTGGTTGTAGTGGCCCATGATCGACAGGTTTTTCCCCGCCGCGACGATGCGTCGGAACAGTTCCAGCAGCTCAGGCGCATCCTTGTCGCTGACAAAACGCTGGGGCCAGTACGCCACGGATTTGGTGCCGATGCGGATGTTCTTCAGGTGTGGCAACGCCAGCAGCGGCTCGATGTAACCGGCCAGTGAGCGGGTGTTCATGATCATCGGGTCGCCGCCGGTAATCAGCACGTCGGTCACTTCGCTGTGCACCCTCAGATAGCTGACCAGCTCCTGGGACTCGCGGGCGTTGAACTTGAGTTCTTCCTCGCCGATGAACTGCGCCCAGCGGAAACAGAAGGTGCAGTACGCGTGACAGGTCTGACCGGCACCGGGGAAAAACAGCACGGTCTCGCGGTACTTGTGCTGGATGCCTGGCAGGACTTTGCCGTTGAGGGTGACTCCGTTGTGGGTCAACTGCCCGGCCGGATGCGGGTTCATGCGCCGCCAGATCGCCTCGATCCGACGCTTGATCGCCGCGCTGTCCTCCAGTTCGATCAATTGTTTGAGCGAGGCATACTCCTCCGGAAACAACATGTCCTTGTGGGGGAAGGTCATGCGGAAAATCGGGTCGTCCGGAATGTTGTTCCAGTCGATCAGCGTGCCCAGCACGTATTCGTTGGTGCGAAACGGCATGACCCGGGCCACCACGGTCATGGCCTCCTGCAACGCCGGCGTCAGCTTGTGCCAGTAGGGTGAGTCGCGGATGGTGCGTGAGTTATAGGGTTTGTAGCGTTCGTGCTCCGACAGTCCTTGCATGGCCGCGCTCCTGGTGATTGCCCTGAGTGTTGTTACGCGATGGCCGGCGCTTTGCGCTCTATGTCCATCCACGCCCGGACGCTGTCGCGACCCCACTGGCGGTGCACATACGCCGCGAGCCGCGCCGGCACCGGATCGTCGTTGGCAACCAATCGGTTGAGCATGATTGCCAGGTCGGTGTCGGCAATGCTCCAGTCACCGAACAGATGCTCGGCGCCCTCCTCCAGCAAATGGTCGGCGACGAAGAACAAGCGCTCGACGGCGGTTTGGGCATCGTCGGACAGCGCGGTGTTTTTCTTGCCGAAGTACACCAGGTCAAACGGGCGCTCCTTGCGCACCACCAGCAAGTCACTGCGCAACCAGGCCTGCAATTGACGGGCACGGGCGCGCAGCTGGAGGTCCTGCGGGTAGAGTTTTTTATCCCCCGGGGCGAGTTCATCGAGGTATTCGGCAATCGCCGATGATTCCGACAAGGCAAAATCGTCGTGAACTAACGTTGGAATCTTGCAGCTCAGCGAAAGCTCGCGATAACTCACCAGATAATTTTCGCGTGCTTTTAGATCAACCGTAACAAGTTCAAATGAAAGTTGCTTTTCCTTGAGCGCCACAAAAGCCGACATCGCAAAAGCGCTGACATGGTCGGCGCCGACATACAGTTTTAGCTTCCTGTTTTCCATAGAACACTCCATTGACCAACTGCAGGAATTGACATGCATTGGAAGTGATCGTAGTTAGTTGAATGAAGGCTGAATAGATACAGAATTTGTCCGTTTCTATCGATACAGAAAGTTGTTTTTCACCGGCAGACACGCAGCCAGAATCTCGGCAAAACTGCTGCAAAAAGAGCTACGGAGCAGGTCTGAAAAACAAAAAAAGGGAGCCGACGAAAGTTGGCTCCCTGGGCTGTTGCAGTGGGAAATTACGGCTGGGTGGTGATCAGGCCATGGCTGTCGGCGAAGTTCGAAAGCAGTGCCATTTGCGGCATGTTGCTCATATTCAGCATCGCTAAAGGCTCGTGTCTGCTGGCGTTGACGAAGCCGTGTCTGGTCCACGCCGGCACCAGCAGCACGTCGCCGCTGCTGACGTTGACCCCATCGGCATCGCCGAGGGTCAACACGCCGCTGCCGCACTGGATGACAAACAGATGCCACCAGGAATGGGCATGACCGTTGAGCGTCACGCCGGGGTTCAGCCATTGCATGGCGATCGCCATGCCAGGCGTCACCTCACAACCTTCAATGCTCTTGTCGTGAGCCAACGCGACAATATCAACGTCGCTGGCTTCAAGGGTCTGACGCATACCCGCCAGTTCAGTGCCTTTCCATACCTTGGGACCTGGCGTTCGATGATGCAGGCTCTGACGGAAGTCCTTATATGAAAAAAACGCACCTTGAAAGTTATCCATTCGCACGTCCTTTTCTTATTATTCCCCATACTTTAGCGCTAAACCTTAAGTTAAGGGTTCAGCGCTGTAAAGTCGGGAAACAACTTACAAAACCGATGGACGCAAGGCGGCGATCATGTCCACTTCTATCGCGGCGTTCTTGGGTAGCTGATAAACACCCACTGTAGTGCGCGTATGCTTACCGGCATCGCCCAGCACATGGCTGAACACATCCGAGGCACCGTTGGCTACTTCACTCAAATCGACAAAGTCCGCCGTGGACTTCACATAGACCGTTACCCGGATCAATGACTTGATCTTGTCCAGCGAACCAATGGCATCGACGATCAACGCCAGCCCGCGCATCGCGCTGATGCTGGCGGCCGCTTGCGCATCGGCCATGCTGAGGTCCAGCCCGACGCGGCCGGGGTAATGGATCTTGCCGTTCATGCGCGGCACCAGGCCGCTGATGTACAGCTCATCGTGATGACGGATCAGCGGCGCGTAATGCCCGCCTGCGGTGTTTTCGCCGTAGATGTCATAACCAAACTCTTTGGCCAGGGCGATGAAGCGTTCATCGCAGGTCATGTGCTGGATCATTGATCGAACCCTCTTGATCGGTAATGCAAAAAACGGGTGCTTGCGGGCTCAGCACACGGCGCGGGTGGCCGGTGCCAGGCAAGTCACCTCGATGCGTGACTCAATCACCTCGGCCAGACGCAACAGGTCGTTGCGCAGTTGTCCGTAGTGTTCGTTGAACAACACGATGTGGCCGATGAATGAAAAATTGTCTTTGACCAGTGCGCTGACCGAGTCGCCGATACGCTTGGCGTACTGGCCCTCCACCAGGTCGATACGCAGGGCGCTGGCCAGGGCCTCGATGTCAGGCGTCGCGCGCAGGATGCCGCCGGCCGGCGCCCGGAGCAGGCGAATGCCGCAGTAGCCGCGGGCCACTGGCTCATGCTGTTCGGTCTTGCCCTCCACCGCCCAGCGCACCCAGCGTTCCCACGGATCGAAATTGACGAAGGCGCGTTTCGCCAGGTCCCAGATGTGCATACCGCCGGGGCGCATGTTGGTTTCCACGGCGGAGGTCAGGTTGTCGCTGCGCAGGAACACTTCGTTGTGCCAGGCACCATTGGCCTGGGATACCAAGCCCGACATATGCCGACCGGCTGCCATCAAACGTGCCTGTACCTCAGCCGCAAGCGGCGCGGGGACGACTTGTTGGATCTCTGCGCGGTAGGCGCCTTCGGTGGTGGTTTTTTCAGTCACCCAGGTGCTTCCGGCCACGTAGTCCCAGCTGTATTCGCGGGCGTTCTGCACCAGCGCTTCAAGGACGATACCGCCTTCGCGGTAAGGCTTCAGGGCGAGCCAGGCGTCATCGCATTCCGAAGGGTGATGGATGACGCGACAGCCCCGGCTCGCGCCTTCGCAGGCCGGCTTGATGAAGGCTTTTCCGCCCAGTTCGACGACGCGCTGGCGCAGTTCCGACAGGCTTTCGACCCGCGCGGAAAACACCGGTCGGTATTCTCCGGGAGCGGTGCTGGCCGCAGCTTCGAGCTGGCGGAAGATCTGCTTGTCCAGGCCCGCCCGCGCTTCGCCCGGGGTAATGCCCGGCAGGCCGAAATGACTGGCCAGCGCTGCACCGAGCAGTACGCCGCGATCGGAGAACGGCAGTACGCCGATCAGCTTCCAGCTGTCGGCATTCAAGCACCCCACCACCAGTTCAAGGGACGTCGCCACATCGTCTTCGGCCAGTGAAGTGCTGCAGACGTGATCGGCCACCTGGTCGTCATGGGGCTGAACTTTCTCGACCAGCAGGATAAGCCTGGCGTTGTAGAGCGACTTGCACAACTCGCGCAGCTTCTGGATGTCGTGAACCCGATTGCCGTTGTAACCGACCACTATTACGCATGAAGTCGTATTCATATTGCCCCCGACCTGCAAAGTGAAAACCGCAACGGCGATGACTCAGTCATGCAACGACGCATTGGATTTACGGTTGAGCCAATACCAGGCCAGGATCCCTGCGGCACCGATGGCGGCCAGCACCAGCGCGTTGTACGGCGCCGGCACCACCCGCATGATCAACACGGTCAGCCCGGCCCCCACTCCCAGGGACACTTCCTTGACGAACATGTTGTTTTGCTTGACCGAGAAGTAATCGAGGTAGCTGAAGGCGCATTCGGCAATGGACAGCAGCGCCACCCAGACCAGCGCCCCGGCGAGGGTTTCGACGTGGAACGCGGCAGGCGAAGACAGCACCGCAAAACCGCCGACGATGATCCCGATCACCGCCACGACCTTGAAGCGCCCGGTGCGCTCGATCAGCTTCATCACCGGCACTTGGGCGAAAACCACCACGGCGCTGTTGAGGATCAGCATCAAGCCGTACCAGGCCGGCAACTCGCCGGTCTTGAGCAGGATCGCCTGTGGCAGGATCGAGAACACCCCGAACAGCTTGATGCCCATAATGATGCCGGCGATCACCCACGGCAGTTTGCTGCCCCAGTTGCTGCCGGCCTGGGTGGCCGGGCGGGCTACACCCGGCTCGGTGGTGAAGGTCGCGCCGAGGGCGATCGGCAGGCACAGCAACACGAACGCTGCCGCGCCGAGGAAAAACATCGTCGGCGTGAGCAGCGGCGACAGCAGGATCAAACCGGCCACCAGGCTGCCCATGTTCATGGCCACGCGGTTGTAGGCCGCGCCTTCCTTGGTCTGGGCCGCTTCGCTCTTGATCAGGTAACCGGCAATGGCAATGCCGTAGGCAAACAACGCGGCTGCAAACATCACCATGCCTTGATGGCTGGTCAGCGCCAGCAGCACCAGGCCAAGGCCGGCACACAGCAGCGTGACGCTCAGGGAACGGCGGCCAAGCACCAGTAAAGTCAGGGGCAACAACAGCAACAAGGCGCGATATCCAAGGGCCAGGATGCTGTTGGTGGCCGTGTCGAGCCAGACGTTGGCCTTGCCCAGCACCGCGAACAGCGAGACAGCAGTGATGATCCGGATCGTGAATAACCGCAGGTTAATGACCGGTTTGGCTACCGCGACCGTTGTTTCGACACTCATGCAGCACCTCAGGAACCGGGTGAATGCCCGCCGACAAAGGCCGACATCCAGAAAAGTCTGTAAGGGCATGGTAGAGAGAGAGGCTTGTCCTGATCAGGGCAAGTTCGTATAGAATCCAACGAACTTTACTGCCGGAGAGACCAGTAAAATGCAGGTTCAACGCGCAGTCATCGCCGCCATTGAATTCCAGCCCGGCGTGCCGCTGGTGCAACAGATCGTCGATCAGCTGACGCAAGCCATCAGCACCGGTGGCCTGCCCCACGGCGTCAAGCTGCCGCCGATTCGCGAACTCTCCGACTTGATGAACGTGGGCAAGTCCACGGTGGTCGATGCCCTGGACCGCATGCGGGCCAAGGGGCTGGTGGTGTCTCGCCAGGGCTCCGGGCATTACGTGCATCGCTCAGAAGCGGCGCTGAAAAGCGGCACCGGCCCGGACCTGCAACCCCAGGACACCCTGAGCGTAATTCGTCGCGCCTTGCTACTGGACAACGGCACGCTGCGCCCCGGCTGCGGTTTTCTGCCAACCTCGTGGCTACCCGCCGAAGAATTGCAGAAAGCCGTGCGCAGCACCTTGCGAGCTACGTCGTTGCGCATGGGCGAGTACGGCGTGGCCGGCGGTTACTTGCCGTTGCGCCAGGCCCTGCGGGTGAAACTGGCGACCTTCGGCATCGAAGCGCCGGTGGACCAGATCATCACCACAGCCAACACCATGCAGGCCATCGACCTGCTGATGCGCCTGCTGGTCAAACCCGGCGACACCGTGCTGCTCGACGACCCCTGCTACTTCAACATGCACGCCAACCTGGCGCTGCACGGGGCCAAGGTCATCACCATCGCCCGGGATTGCGACGGCATGGACCTCGACGCGTTCGAGCAACTGTTGATCGCCCACAAACCCGTGCTGTACATGACCAACAGCACGCTGCATAACCCTACCGGACACTCGTTCACCCCGGCCCAAGTCTACCGTTTGCTGGAACTGAGCCACCGTTATGGCTTCCACATCGTCGAAGACGATCTGTACTGCGACATCCAGCAACGTCGCACCCCGCGCCTGGCCGCCAGCGGGCTGGACAACGTGAGTTATGTGTCGGGCTTCTCCAAGACCCTGACCGCCAACAGCCGCGTCAGCTACACCGTGCTCTCGCCACAATTGGCGGCACGCATGGTCGCCCTGAAAATGGCCTGCGGCGGGGTGACGTCGGAGCTGGCGGAGCAGATCACCTGCACCATGCTCAGCGACGGCAGCTATGCCAAGCATGCGCGGCGCACGGTGGATCGGCTGTATGAATCCAATAGTCGTGTGGCGAGTTGGTTGGCGGAGGCTGGGTGCTCGCTTTCCTCGTTGCCCGGCGAAGGCGTGTTTATCTGGGCGCGGTTGCCGGAGGGTTTACACGCCGAGAACCTGGCTCGCCAGGGGCTGGAGAACAATATGGTATTGGCGCCGGGCACCTTGCTGAGCAAAGGGCCGGATGCCAGCCAGTTCCTGCGATTCAACGTGGCTCACAGCGACAGCTTGCAGGTGCGCGAGCGGTTTTTCCGGTTGCTCGACACTGCCCAAAAATAACCGACACGCCTCAAATCCTGTGGGAGCGGGCTTGCCCGCGATGGGGCCGTCACATCCAGCATCAATGTCGCCTAACACACTGCCATCGCGGGCAAGCCCGCTCCCACAGGGTCTGCGGTGTCCCGGCCATCCCCGGCCACCAGATCGCTACGATTGCCGACCTCATCCTTGCCGGCTAACTTCGCCCGGTCGCTGCCAATTCAGCGACCGGGCCTGAGAACCCGGGTAAGATACGGGCGCACAAGCGCCACCAATCACGATTGCCGGCGCTTTTTTTATGCCAGTACATTCGTGCAATGGCGGCTGTGCGTGGGAGACCTTCGGGTCTGCCGGATTCCTGTATCTCCGGTTTCTCAGCCCGCGCATAGCTGCCACCCATTCGCCTGAGAACGAACGTGGTAGCTCTCAATTTGATTCGGGAGCTTTACTCATGAATGCTATTGGTCTGTCTGCTTCAAACGTCATTCACCACCTACCAACCAACAGGAGGTGAAGTCCAATGACCATTCCCCAAGACCTGAAAACCATCGGCCTCACCCCCTTCTCCTACCACGCTAACGAACCACTGTTCCGCATCAACCGTGGAGTCTCGATCATTCAGGCCCTCTCCCACGCCTCCGACCTGCTCCACCTCGCCAAACTGCTCGCCTCAGACGCCGCCATGGTCCGCGACTCCGACCGACACGCCTGGGCCTCGCACTTTTTGCAGGACATGAGCAAGGCAATCATCGATGACGTGGTGAAAGTGCTCGACGCACCGTGTAACAACCGCGCGTAAATGAAAAAGCCCCGCGATTCTTTTGAATGCGGGGCTTTTACGATGCAGGCCGTTACAGCGTTTGGACCATACGATGCGACCTCTTCGCGGCAACCAGCGTTCAGGAAAACATGGCGCGTTGCTCAGCTTCGTAATGCCGGGTCTGGAAAGGCATGAGGGCTTGGGCTTTCAGGCCGAGGCCCTCACTTAACCCCCAAGAGACAGCGAGTTCATCACGGCGTCGACGCAATGGCGTGACGGTTTGTAGCGTCACGGCTTGCACGCAAGTCGAATGAGCAAAAAGCTCGAGGACATTGAGAGTTTCCGACACCCGGAGATCGGATAAGCAAGTAAATCGAGTGAATCGCTCGAGCAGATAGCCAGCACGCCGAACCTCCACTTCGTCAGAATGACGATTCAAAAAAACGCTTATCTCGCTTTCAAGATTTGAGTCCGAGTACCAGACAGCCTTGGCGGCGCTCACCAAGGCAGCGTCATCCGCTTGATTCAAAGGTCTTTTTACCAGCGTGTCCAAGGCGGATGAGAGGACGTGGCCGCTATGGGGCTTCGTCATCTGTGCTCTCCAGATAATCATGCAAAATATTCGTGAGGACGGAGATTGGTGACTCCTTGTTGCCAACATATACATCAATCGCCTGCAATGCCAGTCGACGAAACTCGGTAGTCAGGATGAAACCAGCCCTGAGAAGTGCCTTGATATCACCAATGTCCTGATCGGTCGCTCTGCCCAGCTTGGAAATGGCAATGTCGACAGGTGCCGCGATATGAACGTGCAGCGGGGACTCAACCGGGAACTCTGTAAAGGGAAGGCTCCGTTCCCAATAGTCCTCATGAATTGGGCCAAAACTGGTGTTGTATTGCAGGTCGTAGTTCAGCTCCATCAAGCGACCGGATCGCTCATCAACAAACTGTTCGGGTATCTCTGCGAGCATTGTTTGTAAGTGAAGACCTTTGGGAACATTAGCCTCATAAATTTCTGCATCGACGTCGGTGGAAACGCGATGATGGGTATAAAGGTGAACCGCGCAGCCACCGAACAGGATAATTTTGACCGCCCCTGGTACTGCGTTCTCAAGCTCCAGTTCCGCTTCGACAGATTTGAACATCGAAATCAAAGCCTGCCCCAACGCTGTATTCGTATTAACACGCGGGGTGATTACCTCTGGCAGTTCCATCGTAGATCCTCTGGGATGCTTGTAATAACGACATCCCGAGGCTAGATAGGCAACTTCCGACCCTCAACCTGAAAAACTCGTGGGAAAGTTCAGGCAAATCCGTAGGCAGTTTTGCCGGTCAGGTCTCCCTATCGTAAGCGAGCTTGGTCGCGATGGCGGCAACGGACGAAACACAGGAGATGGAAACCCAATGACAAATCCCCCCAAGACCTCGGAACCATCCGCCTTACCCCATTTATTGGGTCTGACCGCGCATTTTTTCTTAAGTGGGCCAAGAAAATCTTAATAATTTGGGATTTTCTCAATTTTTTCTTAAGCGGACAGATATCGAATTCGCCTGTTAGTCCGCGTCGCGGCCATCGCGAGCAGGCTCACTCCTACAGGGATCGGTGTGCACTCAATCCAATGTAGGAGTGAGCCTGCTCGCGATGGCGGCACCACGGTTCGTCAGAATTCCACCAACAAAAAGCCCCGCGCTTCTCTCGAAGGCGGGGCTTTTCGATTCAGCATCCGACGTTTAAGGCGCGTACGTCAGCAGCAACTCGCTCGGCACTTTGAAGTCCAGGGACATCATCACGCTCAACGCGGTAATGGTGAAGATCGAGAACACGAACAGCTTGCGTGCCCAGACCGTGTCATCCACTGCCTTGTAGCCGGTCCAGGCCATGTACAGCCAGTACATGCCCATGGCCGAGGCGACGGCGAGGTAGCTCATGCCAGCGTAGCCGCTGAAGGTCAGCATCAAGGTCGCCACGAGGAAGGCCAGAATGTAGATCAGGATGTGCTTCTTGGCCACCTGGATGCCGCGCTTCACTGGCAGCACCGGAATCGATGCGGCCAGGTAATCGTTGAAGCGGAAGATCGCGATGGCATAGGAATGCGGCATCTGCCACAGGCTGAACATCACCAGCAGGGTCAGCGCGGCCATGTCGAAGGTGTTGCTGACTGCGACGTAGCCAATCACCGGCGGCATGGCGCCCGACAGACTGCCCACCAGCGTGCCGTGAACCGACTTGCGCTTGAGGTACAGGCTGTAGAAGCCGACGTAGATCACGAAGCCGATCACCGCGAACAACGCGGCCAACGGGTTGGCCACCTTGTACAACAGCGCAACGCCGGCGACACCCAGGACGGTCGCATAGATCAGGGCCAGTTTCAGGGAGATCAAGCCCTGGACCAGCACCCGGTTCTTGGTGCGTTCCATCTTCAGGTCGATGTCGCGGTCGATGCAGTTGTTGAACACGCAACCGGAGGCAACCACCAGGGACGTGCCGATCATGGCGGCCAGGAAGATGGCCAGATCGACATGCCCTTTGGAGGCCAGGAAAAATCCGCCTGCCACAGAAAGCACGTTACCGAAAATGATCCCCGGTTTGGTGATTTGGATAAAGTGCTTGAGGGACATGCGGACTTACCTCACTTCGCCATCATGAACGTGTGGATGCTGAACATGATCCACAGCGACAGGCCAACCAGCAGGACGATCACGATCGCGGCGAAGACAAACGCAATCACGTTGTTACGCTGCGCGGCCGAACGGTCCAGGTGCAGGAAGTACACCAGGTGCACCAGCACCTGGATGACGGCGAACGCGACGACGATCATCAGGGTGATCGACTTCGGCAGCGTCGGGTACATCACCAGACCGAACGGGATCAGGGTCAGGATCACCGACAGGATGAAACCGATGCCGTAGGACTTGACGCTGCCGTGACCGGCGTCGTGGCTGTCATGGGAGTGTGTGTTAGCCATTTACATAGTCCCCATCAGGTAAACAACGGTGAATACGCAGATCCACACGACGTCCAGGAAGTGCCAGAACAGGCTCAGGCAGCTCAGACGGGTCTTGTTGGTCGCCGTCAGGCCGTTTTTCTGCACCTGATACATCATGATCGCCATCCAGATCAGACCGCTGGTCACGTGCAGACCGTGGGTGCCGACCAAGGTGAAGAACCCGGACAGGAAGCCGGAACGGCTAGGGCCGTAGCCCTCGGAGATCAACATGTGGAACTCGTTGATCTCCATGCCGATGAAGCCGGCACCGAACACGAAGGTCATGGCCAGCCAGCCCAGGACCTGCTTCTTGTTGCCACGGAAGAACGCCAGCATGGCGAAGCCGTAGGTGATCGAACTGAACAGCAGCAGAGCGGTTTCGCCCAGTACGTATGGCAGTTCGAAGATGTCGTGGCCCGACGGGCCACCCGCTACGTTGTTAACCAGTACCGCGTACGCCGCGAAGATCGACGCAAACAGAATGCAGTCGGTCATCAGGTAGAGCCAGAAACCGAATACGGTCATCTCGCCCGAGTCGTGGTGATGGTCATCATGCCCATGTCCATCGACATGGGTGTGTCCAGCATTGGTCACTAAGTTCGACATGGTTTAAGCCTGTTCCAACGAGGTTTCAACACGGGTGGCGGTGGCCGGGATCTTCCCTGCCGCTACCAGACGCTTGTGCTGCTCGGCTTCGATGCGCTCGATCACGTCGACCGGCACCATATAGCCTTGATCATCACGGGCCGCGTGGATCACGAAGTAGATCACGGTGCCGGCCAGACCAGCGATTGCCAGCCACCAGATGTGCCAGATCATCGCGAAGCCGAACACGGTCAACAGAGCACCCATGACCACACCGGTCGCGGTGTTGTTTGGCATGTGGATCGGTTCGTACCTGGCCGGAGCCTTGTATGCGGTACCGTTTTCCTTGGCTTCGCTGAACGGGTCGACGCCATCGGCTTTCGGCAGCACGGCGAAGTTGTAGAACGGTGGTGGCGACGAGGTCGACCATTCCAGGGTGTGTGCATTCCACGGGTCGCCGTGTTCGCAGATGTTTTCCGGCTTGTTGCGGTCACGCACGCTGACGTACAGCTGGATCAACTGGCAAGCGATACCCACGGCGATCATCACCGCACCGAACATGGCGACGTACAGGTACGGCACCCACTCAGGGTTGGTGGTGGCGTTCAGGCGACGGGTCATGCCCATGAAGCCCAGAGCGTAGAGCGGCATGAACGCGACGAAGAAGCCGCTGATCCAGAACCAGAATGCTGCCTTGCCCCAGCCTTCGTGCAGCTTGAAGCCGAACGCTTTAGGGAAGTAGAAACCGAAACCGGCGATGTAACCGAATACCGCACCGCCGATGATCACGTTATGGAAGTGCGCGATCACGAACAGGCTGTTGTGCAGAACGAAGTCGGCACCCGGAATGGCCAACAGTACGCCGGTCATGCCGCCGATGGCGAAGGTCACCATGAAGCCCAGGGTCCACATCACCTGGCTGGTGAAGCGCAGACGGCCCTGGTAGATGGTGAACAGCCAGTTGAACAGCTTCACACCCGTCGGGATGGAAATCAGCATCGTCGCCAGACCGAAGAAGGCGTTGACGCTGGCACCCGAACCCATGGTGAAGAAGTGGTGCAGCCAAACCATGAAGCCCAGGATCGAGATCGCGCCCGATGCGTAGACCATCGAGTGGTGGCCGAACAGTTTCTTGCCGGTGAAGGTCGAGATGACTTCGGAGAAGATACCGAACGCTGGCAGGATCAGGATGTACACCTCAGGGTGACCCCATGCCCAGAACAGGTTCACGTACATCATCGGATTACCACCAAGTTCATTGGTGAAAATGTGGAAATCCATGTAACGGTCAAGCGTCAGCAGTGCCAGGGTAGCGGTCAGGATCGGGAACGAAGCCACGATCAGGACGTTGGCCCAGGTGCAAGTCCAGGTGAAGATCGGCATGTCCATCAGTTTCATGCCAGGGGTACGCATTTTCAGCACGGTGGCCAGGAAGTTGACCCCCGTCAGCGTTGTCCCCAGACCCGATAGCTGTAGCGCCCAGATGTAGTAGTCCATCCCCACGCCAGGGCTGTATTGCAGGCCCGACAGCGGCGGATAGGCAACCCAGCCGGTCTTGGCGAATTCGCCGACGCCCAGGGACAGGTTGATCAGCACCACGCCGGAAACCAGCAGCCAGAAGCTCAGGGAGTTCAGGAACGGGTAGGCAACGTCACGCGCGCCGATCTGCAGCGGCACTGCAAGGTTCATCAGGCCGGTGAAGAATGGCATCGCCATGAAGATGATCATGATCACACCGTGGGCGGTGAAGATCTGGTCATAGTGTTCAGGTGGCAGGTAGCCAGGCGAACCCTCGGTGGCCATGGCCAGCTGGGTACGCATCATGATGGCGTCGGCAAAACCGCGCAGCAGCATGACCATGGCGACGATGATGTACATCACGCCGATTTTCTTGTGGTCGACCGACGTCAGCCACTCGGTCCACAGGTAGGTCCACTTCTTGAAGTAGGTGATTGCAGCGAACAGCGACAGACCACCGAGCGCGATCATGGAGATGGTTATCATCACGATCGGTTCGTGGAACGGGATCGCTTCCCAACTTAATTTACCAAACATCGTTTACTCCTCTGCCCCGGCAGCTGAATGCGAACTCGAGTCCATCCCTTCCATCTGGGCCACTTCTTTCTCTTCTTTCTCGTGCTTGACCTTAGGGCCTGGTTTCATGCCTTCGTACTTGTCGACGATGGTCTGGAACAGGTTCGGCGTCACCGAGGAGTAGAGCTCGACTGGGTTGTTCTGGCTCTGCTTGGAAAGGGCTGCGTATTCAGCTTGTTCAAGCTGTTTAGGTGCCTTTTTGACTTCACTTACCCAGGCGTCGAAATCTTCCTGGGAAGTTGCGATCGCTTTGAATTTCATACCGGTGAAACCCGCGCCGCTGTAGTTGGCGGAGATACCGTCCATTTCAGCGTTCTCGTTGGCGATCAGGTGCAGCTTGGTCTGCATGCCCGCCATCGCGTAGATCTGGCCACCCAGCGCAGGGATGAAGAACGAGTTCATCACGGCGTCGGAAGTGATCTTGAAGTTGATCGGGGTGTGCGCCGGGAACACGATCTTGTTGACCGTGGCGATGCCTTGTTCCGGGTAGATGAACAGCCACTTCCAGTCCAGCGCGACCACTTCGATGGTCACAGGCTTGACGTCGGATTCCAGCGGCTTGTACGGGTCAAGGGCGTGGGTCGACTTGTAGGTGACGTAACCCAGGGCAATGATGATCAGCACCGGAACAGCCCACACCGCGATCTCGATCTTGGTGGAGTGGTTCCATTTCGGGGTGTAGGTGGCGTTGGTGTTGGACGCGCGGTATTTCCAGGCGAACAGGAAGGTCATCACGATGACCGGAACCACGACCAACAGCATCAGCAGCGTTGCGGTGATGATCAGGTTTCGCTCGTCCAGACCAACCTGGCCCTTGGGATTGAGCAAGGTCATGTTGCAGCCTGACAGCAACAACGTGCCGATCAGCGGCAATAAGCCTAGTAGTCTGGGGTACCTGTTTTTACTCATCTCACGACCTCTAAAGCAGCTTGCGCAATGCAGTTGGGTTTTGATCGCCAACACTTCACCCTGCCAAGGGTTGGCATTTTTCTTGGATTGAATAAGGGCATGCCCGTCGCGCGTCAGACGCTGTACGACAAATCCCGGGCCTGCGGTGAGTTCTTATTCGAATACGTGGTCAAAGGCCTTGTTACAGACCAATTCCATTTGGTGCGGGTAGTTGGAGGCTCCGACACCTGGGAATCGCATGAAGCCACCAGACCTCTCGACACCCTGTTTCTGCTCACCCCTGGTTAAGATTTGAGCAGTGCCGGGAATTCAGTGCGGGCGATTGTAGATATGTAATGTTTTATAAACCATGTCTCATCCCGAAATAATTTTTATCCGAACCGGCAACAATCATTAACCGTTTTCGCAAAAGTGGCGCATCTTATCGAAATTCATTCTCAACAAAAACACCAAAATAAGTAGGTCTTCCACCCACGGTTCAGACAGTATCCTGTCCCTCCTCTCTGCCCCTGACCTTGCCCAAGGCCCGATATGACGGGGGCTCTGGCCATTCGCCAGAGCCTGTTAAAACTGCCTGTTCGTGCTCGCAACGGAAAAAACCGCAAGCCTGCAAAACAGCCCAATTTCGTTACGTTTCCATGCACCAATCCGGCTTCCTCGAACGCCCTGCGACACTCGCTCTGTGACAACATGTCGCACATGTGTCGCACCCTTGATTGCCGCCCGTCACAGTCTTTTTACCCAGCCTCTGAAATGTGCTCTGCAAGCCAAAAAAAGCCCCGGTCCTCTCTTCGAGGAACGGGGCTTTTTTGTCCGACAATGCGTAGCGGCAGATGACCTCAGCGCAGCGCTTTGCGGTTACGCGAGGTCAGCAACGGCACCAGCACCACGATCAGCACGAAGGCGACCAGCGCCCACTGCGCCAGCGACAGACCGAGGATCGGCGGGTAGGGCGTGGAGCAGAAACCATCGACCTGGAAACCCAGCGGGAAGATCTTCGCCAGCGGCAAGTCATCGACAATCGGTTGCAGCACATCGATGCCGCAGCTGACCGCCGGATAGAACTGCGTAAAGACGTGATGCCCGGCAACGCCTGCACCTGCCACTGCACAGATCACCACCAGGGTTTCAAACACTGTGATGCTGCGGCGGGTGCGCATGGCGGCGCCGATGAAGGCGAAGATCGCGATCAGCAGCAACGCGTAACGTTGCAGGATGCACAGCGGGCAAGGGGCCTCGCCCAGAACAATTTGCATGTACAGCGCACCGCCGATCAGCGCCAGGCAAATGATGCCCAACAACACCAGGTAGCGCCGTTCACGCCCCAACCGCATGGATTCATCGCTCATCGCGTTTCCCTTCAAGATTTCGATTGCCCGCCAGTCTACACGCTGGCCCGGACCTTTGAGAGTCTGGAGCATGTGAGGGGGATTCGGGGGGAATAGACGATAAGGCGGTTAAGGAGGGATTAACTTTCTGGCTTTTTTCAGTTCAGGACTGAGGTGTGGCATTCGCGAGCAGGCTCGCTCCCACAATTTGATCTGCGTACGACACGGACCAATGTGGGAGCGAGCCTGCTCGCGATGAAGGCGACGCGGTGAGGCTGGCTCACCGCGCCCCCCTTACTCCAGCGCCGCAGCAGGCCCGAAGAACTCATAACGGCTTTGCTTCTCCGGCACACCCAGTGCCTTGAGGTGGCGCTTGATGGACGCCATGAAACCTTTCGGCCCCAGGAAGTAAACATCCAGGTCACGCTGCTCCGGCAGCCATGCATGCAACTGCTGCTGGCTCAACAAACCGACCTTGTGCGCCGCCGGGCTCACGCCGTCGTCTTCGGAGTAGCAATAGAAACGCTTGAGTTGCGGGTGACGCTCGGCCAGGCCGTCGATCCAGTCGCGGAAAGCGTGGACGCTGCCGTTGCGCGCGCAGTGGATGAAATGCACCGGCCGCTGGGTCTCCAGCGCCGCTTCGAGCATCGCCAGGGTCGGGGTGATGCCGACGCCACCGCTGATCAGCACCAGTGGCTTGTCGCTGGCGGTCAGGACGAACTCGCCCGATGGCGGGAACAACTGGATGCTGGCGCCGACCTGCAACTGGTCGTGCAGGAAGTTGGAAGCGCGGCCACCGTCCTCACGTTTGACGCTGATACGGTACTGGCCTTTGTTTGCCAGCGCCGACAGCGAGTAGTTACGACGGATCTCTTCACCGTCGAGGATCAGTTTCATGCCGATGTACTGGCCGGGTTCTGCCACCAGGATCGGGCCTTTGTCCGCGGGCTCGAAGTAGAACGAAGTGATCTCGGCGCTCTCCTCGACCTTGCCGGTCACGATGAATTCCCGCGCCCCGCGCCAGCCGCCCGGTGCCTGTTCCTTCTGGTCGTAGATGCTGGTTTCGGCACCGATCAGGATGTCCGCCAGTTGGCCGTAGGCCGCGCCCCAGGCTGCGATCACTTCCGGGGTGGCGATCTCTTCGCCCAATACTTCGGCGATGGCCCGCAGCAGGCAGGTGCCGACAATCGGGTAGTGCTCCGGCAGAATCTGCAGGGCCACATGCTTGTTGATGATTTTGGCCACCAGGTCGCCCAACTGGTCGAGCTGGTCGATATGGCGCGCATACATCAATACGCCGTTGGCCAACGCACGCGGCTGATCACCACTAGCCTGGTGGGCCTGGTTGAACAGCGGGCGGACTTCCGGGTATTCGGAGAGCATCATGCGGTAGAAGTGCGTGATCAGCGCCTCACCACCGCTTTCGAGCAGCGGCACGGTGGATTTGACGATGGCACGGTCTTGAGCGCTCAGCATAAGGTGACTCCTGGTCTTCTTGGATTGCTAACGGATTACCCTATGCTTATCAGCTTTCGTGCCAACTATTTAATCGTTGTAAATCAACAAGTTAACAACTTAATAGTCATTTCGACACGACCTACCTTATAGTCATACCGACTACACGGAGTCACTATGACTGCAAAATCCCTGCTCACTGCCCTGCTGCCCCTGGTCTCCGACCTGTCCCGCGAATTGCCCGAGGGCGAACGTTATCGCCGCCTGCTGGAAGCCATGCGCGCCCTGCTCCCGTGCGACGCCGCCGCCCTGCTGCGCCTTGATGGTGAATGGCTGGTGCCGCTGGCCGTCGACGGCTTGAGTACCGACACCCTCGGTCGGCGCTTCAAGGTCAGCGAGCACCCGCGTTTCGAAGCGCTGCTCAGCGGCCCCGGCCCGACCCGTTTCGCTGCCGACAGCGACTTGCCGGACCCCTATGACGGTCTGGTCGATGGCCTCGATGATCATCTGGAAGTCCACGACTGCATGGGTTGCCCGTTGTTCATCGACGAGCGCCCCTGGGGTCTGCTGACCCTCGACGCCCTAGACCCAGAGCGCTTCGAACCGATCGAACTGGATGCCCTGCAAGCCTTCGCCAGCCTCGCGGCGGCCACGGTCAACGCCGCCGAGCGCATCGAACGCTTGAACAACCGGGTCGAAGATGAACATCAACGCGCCGAGGTCTACCGCCAGGCCAGCGGCCAGCAGAATCGCGAGATGATTGGCCAGAGCAAGGCCCACAAGCGTCTGGTCGAAGAAATCAGCCTGGTGGGCGGCAGCGACCTGACCGTGTTGATCACTGGCGAAACCGGGGTCGGCAAGGAGTTGGTGGCCCAGGCAATTCACGCGGCCTCGCCCCGCGCCGACAAGCCGATCATCAGCCTCAACTGCGCCGCGCTGCCCGACACATTGGTGGAAAGCGAGTTGTTCGGCCATGTCCGCGGCGCCTTTACCGGGGCGATGAACGACCGCCGCGGCAAATTCGAACTGGCCAACGGCGGCACGCTGTTCCTCGATGAAGTCGGTGAGTTGTCGCTGACCGTGCAGGCCAAGTTGCTGCGGGTGTTGCAGAGCGGTCAACTGCAGCGACTGGGTTCGGACCAGGAGCATCAGGTCGACGTGCGCCTGATCGCGGCGACCAACCGTGACCTCGCCGAAGAAGTGCGCAGCGGCCGTTACCGCGCCGACTTCTACCATCGCCTCAGCGTTTATCCGCTGCTGGTACCGGCCCTGCGCGATCGCGGGCGTGATGTGCTGCTGCTCAGCGGTTACTTCCTGGAGCAGAACCGCTCACGCATGGGCCTCAACAGCCTGCGCCTGAACAGCGACGCCCAGGCCGCGCTATTGGCCTACGACTGGCCCGGCAATGTGCGCGAGCTTGAACACTTGATCGGCCGTAGCGCCTTGAAGGCCTTGGGCAATTGCAAGGAACGGCCGAAGATTCTCAGCTTGAGCGCAGCCGATTTCGACTTGCCCAACGCCAGCGTTGAAGCCGCCGCCGAGCAACCCGTCGCCACCATCACGCAAGCGGTGACCGGCGATTTACGCGAGGCCACCGAGCATTATCAGCGCCAATTGATCGGTGCCTGCCTGGAGCGGCACAACAACAACTGGGCAAGCGCGGCCCGTGAGCTAGGCTTGGATCGGGCGAACCTGGGGCGGATGGCCAAGCGGTTGGGGATGAAATAGCGTCGCTATAGGGTGAGTGGAGTCTTTGTGGCGAGGGGGCTTGCCCCCGTTCGGCCGCGAAGCGGTCGTAAATCCGGCGACTCGGTTTGACAGTGGAAAGCCAAGGGCCGCTTCGCGACCCAACGGGGCGGTGCGGCGATCCGACAAGCCCCCTCGCCACAATCAAGCTCCCTCGCCACAAAGGTCCACCGTTTGGTCCAAGATGGGAATTCACCCTAAAGCCTGCCCCCGACAAGTCGATAACCCGGCATCGAAGTCATTGGCGATCCCGGGATTGCCCGTCACCTTTTTCCAGAGAAGGTTCCTATGTCCTCCACCAAAGCCCGCGCAGACTCACTTTCGCTTCTGCTGTTTACCTTGCGCAGCGGCAAGCTGATGGCGATCAACCTGCTCAAGGTCAGTGAAATCATTCCCTGCCCGCCGCTGACCAGGCTGCCGGAGTCGCACCCTCACGTAAAAGGTATCGCCACCCTGCGCGGTGCCTCGCTGTCGGTGATCGACCTCAGCCGTGCCATTGGCGAGCGTCCGCTGGAAGACCCGAACGGCGGCTGCCTGATCGTCACCGACGTCAGCCGTTCCAAGCAGGGCCTGCACGTGCAGGCCGTGAGCAAGATCGTCCATTGCCTGACCACCGACATCCACCCACCGCCCTTCGGCTCTGGTGGTTTGCGTGCCTATATCACCGGCGTGACGTCGGTCGATGGCACCCTGGTGCAAGTGCTGGACATCGAAAAAGTCATCCACGGCATCGCCCCGGCACAAATCGAAATGGCGCCGACCGAACTGAGCATGGAAGACGCCGAGCTGCTCGGCAACGCGCGCATCCTGGTGGTCGACGACAGCCAGGTCGCCTTGCAGCAATCGGTGCACACCCTGCGTAACCTTGGCCTGCAATGCCATACCGCCCGCAGCGCCAAGGAAGCCATCGACTGCCTGCTGGACCTGCAAGGCACCGCGCAGCAGATCAACCTGATCGTCTCGGACATCGAAATGTCGGAGATGGACGGCTACGCCTTCACCCGCACCCTGCGGGAAACCCCGGATTTCGCGCATCTTTATGTACTGCTGCACACCTCGCTGGACAGTGCGATGAACGCCGAGAAAGCACGACTGGCGGGGGCGAACGCGGTGCTGACCAAATTCTCTTCGCCGGAATTGACCCAGTGCCTGATCACCGCGGCCAAGGCTGTCGCCGAACAGGGTTATTGAATGTTGACCGAAGAATTCTGCTGGCTGATGCGGCGCGACCTCTCTGTTGTCGTGCCCTCCCCCGAGTGGCCAGCCGGCCTGCAACTGAGCGAATACCGTCCCGAACTGGGCGCCGCCGTGCACCGGTTGATGGAGTTCGGTTATCTCGACGGCGGTGGTCGCGTAGCTGCGCTGGAGATGTGGCAACGGCAGTTCGAAACCGACCCGGAATATGACCCGGCCCTGTGCTTCATTGCCCTGGATGCCGGGGAAGTGGTGGGCGTTTGCCAGTGCTGGACCAGTGCCTATATCAAGAACCTGGTGGTGCATCCGCGGTTTCAGGGCCGGGGGTTGGGCCGTGCGCTGCTGTTACAGGCGTTCAAGGTGTTCCAGCAGCGACGTGAAGGTTTCGTGGACCTGAAGGTACGTGAAGACAACCTTCGGGCGCGGCGCTTGTATGAAAGCGTCGGGATGCGCGCCGTCCGCCGGGAACCGGTTCCGCTCTGACAAACCGCCATTGCGAGCAAGCTCGCTCCCACAGGGGATTGCATTCCAAATGTGGGAGCGAGCTTGCTCGCGATGGGGCCGGCACAACCACCTCAAAACCTTCAGGCATACTCACCTTTCGGTCACAGCACCAAGGATGCCTGAACCATGAAAGCAGCAACCCTGACTATTCTCTGCCTCACTGCCCTCGCCACCCAGGCCCACGCCTCCAGCCCCGGCGCCTGGGCCACCTACGATAAAGCCGTACTCACCAACTGCACCAAAGCCAGTGGCCTGAAGGACAGCAAACCGGTCGGCACCGCCGCGCAATTCGATGACCGGGTCGGCTATACCGCGCTCCTGCTCCAGGGTCAGTACCCGCAAAAGCACATGAAAGGCGCACAAGGCACCGAGTTGTGCCTGTACAACAAAAAGAGCAAAACCGCGTACGTCACCGAATGGGACTCCATCCGCCCGGCCGGCAAGGCAAACTGAGTGGCGCATAACTTGCTTCGATCGCGACCTTTGCGGCGGCATTCTGTCGCCGTTTCATGCCCTGTGATGCGAATGAACGCTCGATGAATACAACCTTTTCCTGTGTAGGCTGCGGCAAATGCTGCAACGACCACCATGTGCCCCTGACCCTGGGCGAAGCCCGGATGTGGGCAGCCGATGGCGGTCAGGTGATCGTGCTGGTGGAAGCGTATCTGGGCAATGGCCTGGGTCTGCCGATGCACCAACGCGAACACGCCGAACGCCGTTCGGCGGCGGTGCGCAGCGGTGAATCCGAGGTGTACGTGGCCATCACCTTCGCCGCCTACAATGTCGGCCCCTGCCGGAATCTTGACGAAGACAACCTCTGCCGCATCTACGAACGCCGGCCGCTGGTGTGCCGTATCTATCCGATGGAAATCAATCCGCACATACCTCTGAACACCGCCGTGAAGGAATGTCCGCCTGAGTCGTGGGAAAAAGGACCGGACCTGATTGTCGGTGGTGAGTTGGTCGACCGGGAATTGTCGGAGTTGATCCAGCGCTCCCGTCAGGCGGATCGTGATGACATTCTGATGAAGGATGCGATTTGTGCGTTGCTGGGGATTCGTACGACGGCGCTGAAGGGCGACGGGTTTACCGCCTATCTTCCGGATATGGCGGAGTTCGCCGCGCTCATTGACGACCTGGCCGGGCAAACGTTGCCAGAGTGGGGCAGCGAATGGCTGTTTCATGTGTCCGGCGATGGCATTGCCGAGCAAGTGTTGGCCGCAGGTGCGCAATTGGCGGCGGATACGTCGGCGAATTACTCGTTTATTTCGTTGCGGGCGGTTTGATCCGAAGGATTCGTCACTTGTAATGGCCCCATCGCGAGCAAGCTCGCTCCCACAGGTGAATGCGCTCTTTCATGAAAATGCGATCAAATTGTGGGAGCGAGCCTGCTCGCGATGAGGCCAGGTCAAGCACCGCAGCATGAAGGCCTAGCGCTTGCCCATCGACCGACGAGTCCCCGGCGGTGCCATGCCCGGTGTCTTGGTGTGGCCGTTCTTGGCGCCGTTCTTGTACCACGGCTGGTTGGAACCCTTGGCGGCCGCCAACTCACCCGGCTTGAACGGGAATTTGAAGGTCGGGATCTCGGCTTTGGATTCGCTGTCGGCGCTGGAGTCGACGCTGTCTGGCAGCTCTGCCTGTGCGTCGCTCAAGGCGTCGGCTACCGGCGGTTGTTTCGGGGATGTCATGAAAGCTCCGGGTGGTGCATGAAATGTCGGGCCCGGTGAGTGGGCCGCATGCCACAGTATAAGAAGTGCCGCAGTATAACTGGATGGAGCAGCACAAGCTGCAAGCTTGCAACGACCGCTGAGCGACTCGCACAAATCCCGTGAAGAATGTTAGCGTGCTCATCATTCTTCACCGCCCGACGAGCCCCCCCTATGAAAAAGACTGTCCTGGCATTCAGCCGCGTCACTCCACAAATGGTTGAACGCCTGCAACAAGACTTCGACGTCATCGTGCCGAATCCGAAAAACGGCGACATCAACGCCCAGTTCAACGAAGCCCTGCCCCATGCCCATGGCTTGATTGGTGTAGGCCGCAAACTCGGTCGTGCGCAACTGGAGAACGCCGCCAGCCTGGAAGTGGTGTCCAGTGTCTCGGTGGGCTACGACAACTATGACCTGGCCTACTTCAACGAACGCGGGATCATGCTGACCAACACGCCGGATGTGCTCACCGAAAGCACCGCCGACCTGGCGTTTGCCCTGTTGATGAGCAGCGCCCGTCGCGTCGCCGAACTTGACGACTGGACCAAGGCCGGGCAATGGCAGGCCACTGTCGGTGCGCAGCTGTTCGGTTGCGATGTGCATGGCAAGACCCTGGGCATTGTCGGCATGGGCAATATCGGTGCGGCCATCGCCCGACGCGGTCGCCTGGGGTTCAACATGCCGGTCATCTACAGCGGCAACAGCCGCAAGACCGAGCTGGAACAGGAACTCGGCGCACAGTACCGCAGCCTCGATCAATTGCTGGCCGAGGCCGATTTCGTGTGCCTGGTGGTGCCGCTCAGCGAGAAGACCAAACACCTGATCAGCCATCGCGAACTGGCGCTGATGAAGCCGAGTGCCATTCTGGTAAACATTTCCCGTGGTCCGGTGGTGGATGAACCGGCGCTGATCGAGGCGCTGCAAAACAACCGCATTCGTGGTGCCGGGCTGGACGTATACGAAAAAGAACCGCTGGTCGAGTCGCCACTGTTCCAGCTGAAAAACGCCGTGACCTTGCCGCACATCGGCTCGGCCACCCATGAGACCCGCGATGCCATGGCCAACCGTGCCCTGGCCAACTTGCGCAGTGCGCTGTTGGGGGAACGACCGCAGGACCTGGTCAACCCGCAAGTCTGGAAGGGTTAAAAAAAGGGCAGGCGTTATAAGCGCCTGCCCTTTAATACAAAGAACAAAAACAATATCACTCTCAACCTGTAAAAAGCTGTCTGGATACACACCCTGCAATTCAGTCAATAAACATTCAATAAAACCACGCGCTAGACTCTCCTTACTTTTCCAGCAACAACGGGAACAACAAAGGAGACCATCACCTTGAACCCACTCACGACAAATAAAGTCATACGCTTCAGTAAAGCCACACTAATGTTATTCATTAGCTTTTTTGGATTGCTGGTGATGTACAGCAACTTTACAGACTATACAACCAACTACGAAAACATCAGTCACATCCTGAGCATGGAGACCACTGATGACGACGGGAGGTACAGCTACAGGGCCATTACCTCGCACATATTCCATCACCGAATCTACTGGTTCATCATTACACTTGAACTTATCTATACGCTCTTCTTCATGATCGGAACCTGTTATCTTTATAAAAACATGAATAGCAGCGCTGAAGAATTTCACGAAGCCAAAAAGCCCGCGATCATTGGATTATTCATTGCACTCTCGCTTTACTATGTCGGCTTTCAAGTTATCGGAGTGGAATGGTTCAACATGGACCAATCACAAGCCTGGAGTTACAAAGACTGGACCCGACACATTGTCGACTTCATACTTCCGCTGCTGATTTATATTGTGATAAAAGTCGAGCACTGAGGACTTCAGTGCTCAATGAGCATCGTTTCAAGCGAGCTTGCTACTTCCCTGTACCAAGCGTGGTTTTGGCTTGCGAAACACCAGTACGTTACCCAACATCACCAACACCAGCCCCAACAACGCCGGCACCGTCCATTGGTAACCCTCGGCGAACGCTGACACGTTGAGCGCCACCACCGGAAACAGCACCGTGCAGTACGCAGCCCGTTCAGGCCCCATGCGTCCGACCAGGGTCAGGTATGCGGTGAAACCGATCACCGATCCCGGAATCACCAGGTACAACAGTGACCCGATGTAACGCGCGCTCATCTCCATGTCGAAGGGAATGCCTTTGACCAGGCACCACACCGAGAGCATCGCCGCCCCGTAAGCCATGCCCCAGGCATTGGTGGTCAGTGGCTTGAGACCGGCCTTCTGCTGCAGGCTCGAAAGCATGTTGCCCGCCGAGAAACACAAGGTGCCGCACAGGGCCAGGCCGAGACCGAGCAAGGTTTCCGGACTCGCGGTATGCCCGGCCAGCTCCGGCCAGAACAGCAGTCCCAGCCCCAGCAGGCCCAACGCACCGCCCATCAGCACATTGCGGGCGATTTTCTGACCGAAAAACACCCGCGCATTGAGGGCATTCCACAAGGTGACGGTGGAAAACACCACCGCCACCAGACCGCTGGGGATCCACTGGCTCGCCGTGAGGAAGCACATGAAGTTGACGCAGAACAGACACAAACCTTGAGCCAGGCAGATCAGGTGCCCGCGACGGTTCATCACTTGCAGGCGTCGGCTGAGCAGCAGGATCACGAACAGCACCAGCGCGGCGAGGCCGAAGCGATAGACGATCGACACGGGAATGGCCACCACGCCCAGTTGCCATTTCAAGGCAATCCAGGTGGTACCCCAGATCAGCACGGTCAGCAGGTACAAAGAAAGGTTCATGACTAAGGCTCCTCGATAGGAGCCCAGTGTCCGGCGCAACGCCTGGGCGCACTTGCATAAACTTGCGCTTTTGTCTGGCGACAGGCTGGCAGGCGCACGTCTACGGAGTAGGATGCAAGGCGTTGGAGAGAACCCATATGGCCGCACTGGACAACCTGCAAGTCTTTCAAGCCCTCAACCGCTCGCCGAATGCTCGCCTCGAGCACAGTGCCGAGCTCGGTGACGGCTTGTCTGCAGCCTTGTGGAGCAATTACCACGACGCCCAGGAATACGAAGCGCCGAGTCATCACACCTTGTCCTGTTACCTCGCCGGCGGCACCGGCACCTTTCGCCGCGACCAGCCCGCCAACAAGGGCGGCCCGGACAAACTGTGCATCCTCCCGGCCGATCACCAGTCAGGCTGGGTGATCAACGGCAATATTCGCCTGGCACACCTGTATTTCAGCCCCGAACAGTTTGCCCTCGGCTGCGTCACCTTGCTCGATCGCGAACCACGGGAAATGCAGCTGCGCGAGCAGACCTTTCTCGATGATCCGCAGCAGGCGCTGCGCTTTCGGCAGTTGATCACCTTGAACTGGGACGAGCCGGGCGAGCGCCTGCTCACCAGCAGCCTGGCTCACGAATTGCTCAGCCATGCCCTGCTCAGCCAAGTGAATGTGTGTCAGGGTCTGCGCCTTAAAGGTGGATTGGCCGCGCATCAGCGTCGGCATCTGGTGGAGTTCATCGACAGCCATCTGGACGAGGCCATCAGCCTCGGTCAGTTGGCGGCGTTGTGCGCGTTGTCCGAATACCACTTCGCGCGGATGTTCCGCGAAAGCTTCGGCTTGCCACCCCACCAGTACGTGCTGGCTCGGCGCCTTGAGCGGGCGCGGGAGTTGCTGCGCACGACCTCGCAGCCACTGGGGGAGATTGCGCTGGCTTGCGGTTTTTCCAGTGCCAGCCATTTCACCAACCGGTTTCGCCAGTCACTCGGCGGGACGCCCGGTGAGTATCGGCAGGCGTTTTTGCGCTAGGCCCGAGATTTTTTGTGGTCTGTATTACCGCCTTCGTCAGAACTCCAGCGTGCTGGACAGCGAAATCTGCCGCGAATCCCCCATGGAAACAAAGAACCGACTCGCCGCCGAGGTGTAGTAAGTGCGGTCGAACAGGTTCTTCACGTTGAGCTGAAACTTGACCTTCTGCCCTTCGACCCTGGTGTCGTAGGTGGCGAACGCATCGGCCACGGTGTAGCTCGGCAGGTCGAAATCGTTCACCGCGTTGCCCGCGCGCTCACCCACATAACGCGCCCCGGCGCCGACTCGCAGTTGATCACCGCCAATGACTCTACCGAAGTCATAGACGGCCGACAACGAGCCGCTGTTCTTCGCCACGTTTTGCAGTTGATTGCCTTGGTAAACAGGGTCTTCGGTGACCTCGGCATCGGTGTAGGCATAGCTGCCGATCATGCTCCAGTGATCGCTGAGCTGACCGCTCAAATCCACTTCCAGGCCACGGGAACGCACTTCGCCAGCGGCACTGTAAATCGTGGTCGGGCCTTCGGCGTTGGCCACCAGCACATTGCGTTTCTTGATGTCGAACAGTGCAATGTTGCCGGTGACGCGGCCCGGCAGATCAAGCTTGGCACCCAGCTCCCAGGACTTGGCTTCTTCCGGTGCGATGCCGCCGTCAAGCACGGTACTGCTGCCGCTCAGAGGCGCGATGGTGGAGTTGGGTTTGAACGACTCGGTGTAGCTGCCATAGAACGACAAGGCATCGGTGTATTTGTACACAAGGCCGGCGCGCGGCACCCATTTCTGCCCGTTGCTGTCGGTGTTGGCGTGGAATGGCACGCCTTTGCCGGCGTATTGGTCGTACGCCTGGAAACGCGCACCGGCCACCAGAACCCATTGGTCAGTGAGGTGGATGGAGTCTTGCAGGAAGACCGAATCGCTGCGCAGTTCATCGGTCTGCGCACTGTCGGGCGCACTGACGGTGGTGCCCGGCACTTCCTGACCATAGATCGGGTTCACGTAGCTGAACTGGGTGCGGCTTTTCTGGCGGATCAGGTCTTCGCGGAAGATCTTGCGGTATTCGTCGTCGATGCCGAACAGCAGGTCATGCTGCATGCCGAGTACGTTCACATTGCCTTCGAGGCTGGCGGTGGTGAAACGGTCGGTGCTGATCGCATTCCGGGTGCCGTCCATGCTGCGGGTCAGGGTGCCCTTTTTGGTGTCGATGGCGGTCACGCGCACCTGGCTGGCATCGTAGGTTTCGCGGTTCCAGCTGTAGCCGAAATGGGCTTTCCAGTTGTCGTTGAGTTCGTGATCGGCCTCGAAGTGATAGAGGTCCGAGCGCCCTTCCATGTTGTTGAACGGCTCGTCGAGGCGCTCGTTGCGCGAGATGTCCAGCGGATGGTTGGTCCGTGGATCAATCAGCGTGCCACGGTCGAACGGCGTGAGGAATTCGCGGTGCTCATAGGAGAACAACAGGCTGGTGCTTTCGCCGTACCAGGCCAGCGACGGCGCGATCAGGCTCTCGCGATGCACACCGAAGTTGCGCCAGTAATCTTCGTCTTCGTAGTCCAGCACCATGCGGTAGGCCAACCTGGAACCGCCGAGGGCACCGGTGCTGTCGAGACCGCCGCCGCTGCCGTTCTTGCCGTCGCCATAGCTCGAACCGCGCGCGGTCAGTGCGTTGTACTGCTCAAGTTCGGGCTTCTTGCTGACCATATTGACCACGCCCCCCGGATCCTGGATGCCATAGAGCAACGAGGCCGGGCCCTTGAGCACTTCGACCCGGTCGACACTGGCGTTGAGGCCACGGCCCTGCACGATCGGCATGCCGTCGCGCATGATCGAGCCGTTACGGTTGTCGCCAAAGCCACGGACCATCACTGAGTCCTGGGTGCTGCCCAAGGTGTTGGCCTGGGTGATGCCGCTGACATTGGCCAGGGCGTCATCGAGATTGCGCGGCGCCTGGTCGCGAATGACCTGGGCCGGGACGACGTTGATGGTCTGCGGGATTTCCTGAATCGGGGCCGAAGAGCGCATCACCGAAGAGGTCGGTGGCGGCTGGTAGCTCATGGATTCATCCATCGACGAGGTGATGGTGGTCGCGCCGAGATTCAATGCGCCGTCGGTTGGCCGCGGTTCCAGTGCGAAGGTGTGGCCGTCGGTGCGACGGAAGGTCAAACCCGAACCGGTGAGCAGACGTTGCAGGGCCTGTTCGGCGCTCATCTGGCCGTTGATGGCCGGCGCATTGACGCCGTACGGCGCTTCGTCGGTGTAGACGACGCTGATGCCGGTCATCCGGCTGAAATCACTCAGGGCCTGGGGCAACGGTTTGGCGGCCAGCGCGAAATTGAATTGCCCACGGGGCTGACTGCTGCCCGCCTCCGCGGCCAGCGCCACGCTCAGCGGCAACAACGCCAATGCCGAAAAGCTCAACGCAGACACACCCAACCATTGTTTGACCGAACCCGACTTTGCCCTGGACTTCATGACTCATGACCTGTGTAGAACCGCAACGGATGCGAATGACTCGCAGTTTCAGTCACTACACGGATGGCAATCGGGTTTACCTCAGCAGAAATTTGAAAATATTTTTATTGAAAGAAAAGTGGCGTTTGACCCACCGACTTCATGAGCAGGCTCGCTCCCACATTTGGAATGCATTTCCCTGTGGGAGCGAACCTGCTCGCGAAGAGGCCAGCAGCTTTAACGCAAAATAATCAGGTGCCCCAACACCTGATGCTGCTCAAACCCCAACACGCCCTGCAACGAACTCAACACTGCCTGCGGGTTCCTGCTCGGAAAGCTGCCACTGACCCGGCGCGTCGCCAGTCCATCGTTCAGTATCACAATCCGACCGGGGTAATAGCGCGCCAAATCCTGCACCACATCGGCCAACGTCGCCTTGTAGTAATTGAGCCAGCCCTGGCGCCATGCCAACTGCGCTTCGCTGTCCACCGCGTGGAGTTTTTCCGCCGAGCCTTCGCCATAGGCCACTTGCTGGCCGGCGGTGAGAATTTGCTGTTCGGCGTTCTGCTGCGCCGTCACGCCAACCCGTCCTGACAGCACCGTGACCTGCACGCCGTGGGGCTGCAAACGGACCTCGAACTGCGTACCCAGGACCCGCGCCTGGCCTTTCTCGGCGTCCACCACAAAGGGTTCCCCCGTATGCGTCACGCTGAAAAAACCGGCGCCGCGACGCAGTTGCACATGCCGCTCACCACGACTGAAATCTACGGCGATAGCGCTGTCGGCATCCAGTGTCACCTGCGACTGATCGGCCAGGGTGACGGTGCGGATTTCCCCCTGTGCCGAGACGTAATCCGCCCCCAGGTCATCAATCCAGCGCATCGGCTGCCAGCCTGTGCCGACACTGATCATCAACAGCAGGCACGCGGCCATCGCCAGCACACCGGACCAGCGCCCGACCGTGCTGCGCCGCGACTTGTCCATGGCGTTGAGATACCCCTGCAAGGCAAAAGCGTCTTCATTGGCGAGCGCGCGCGCCGGCCCTTCGCTCAACTCCCACAAGACCTGCGCCCGGGCATAGGCCTCGGCATGGGCGGGGTCGGCTTGCAACCACTGGCTGAACGTCGCCTGGTCACCGCTGCTGGGCTGGTCATGCAACAGACTCAGCCAGGCCAGCGCGGCCCGCTCCTGCGCGGGCGTCGGGGTGACGCGTTCGAGGTGGTTCACGATGCTTTCCCTGGCGTACGCGATTCGGGTTCCCGAAGGCTGGCCTTGCAGGCTTCGAGGGCGCGCATCATATGTTTTTCCACGGAACTTTGGGACAAGCCCATGGCCTTGGCGATCTCGGCGTACTTGCGGCCGTGAATGCGATTGAGCAAAAAGATCTGCCGCGTACGCTCCGGCAAGGCGCGCAACGCGGCTTCGACGTGACGCAAATCGTTGCCCGCCTCCAGCGCCGCTTGTGGCCCGCTGCCATGACTGTCCGGCGGCTCGACCATCAAGCCTTCGCTGGCCCGGACTCGCGTGCCTTCACTGCGCAAATGGTCGATGGCGATGTTGCCGGCGCAGCGCAGCAGGTAGGTGCTGAGTTCCTCGACTTGCACCAGCGGCCGCCGCCAGAAACGCAGGAACAAATCCTGTACCAGGTCAGCCGCCGTCGCCCGGCAACCGACACGCCGACTCACCAGTGCTTCCATTTGCGAACGCTGGGAGAGAAACACCTGGAGAAAATGCGCACGGTCGCCGCGCTGTTCATCGCACTCGATATCGTGGGAATCGGGGGGCAGAGTGATCATCGTTCATGTTTCGATCTGAAAACCGGTGAGGCCACGACAGCGTCAGGGGGCCGGCAAGGTCGCAATACTAATGATAAATATTCTCATATGCAAAAGGATCGAGTGTAGCCCCTATTTCGCCCGTTGGCTGCACCGCAAACCTGGCTGCCCCCGGAGCCAGCCAATGGCCATGGAATCCAAAAGCCACCGAAAACAAAACGGGCCTGCAATGCAGGCCCGTTTTCATGGGAAGGTAAAAAAGTGAATCAGGTGTCAGCCGTTAAGCGCTGCCTGTTCGTTCTCAAGAAACTCTTCTTCCAGCAGCTGGTCGGCATGGGCGTCACTCTCGATGGGCACCACATTAGCTCGTTTGCCGCGTAATTTGCCGAACATATGCTCCAGCGCATGTTCAAGTTTGGTGGCCGCTCCGTCGATCGCCTGCTCCATGGTGGAGGCCTTATGGGTGACGGAAACCGGCTGATGGCCTTTTGGCCGCGCCTCCAGTTGGCAGCGCATGTCGTGGGGACCGGGCTTATCGCCGTTCTCGTCCCGCAGGTGAACCTCGACTCGTGTCAGGTCCTCTTCGTAGCGTTCGAGCGTGCTCTCAATGGTCGTACGTACCCACTCCTCCAGTCGTTTACTGCCTTGAATATGGTTATCGCTATTGACTTGGATTTGCATAGTTCATCCCTTATTTCAGCTAGCTCGCGAGAGGCCGGTCAGCTAAGCCCTTGGGCGTCATCACCGTGACCTCTTACTTACACAATCGGTCTGTACGCTGAACAATTCAACCCCCTAAAAAAGATAAATTTTCAATCGCAAAAAAAGCCGGACAACCGGTAAAAGCGCTGTTAAGGTCGGGAGTTGGGTCGCCCTGCTCTTACGTAATAATTGCTCACATTTGCCGCTCCCCCAACGGGTGCATGCTGCGAAAAGCACCCGCCTCCTCCACCAACCAATCGTGCACCGCGCGCACACCCGGATGGCTCAACGCCCCCGGTGCGTAAAGCAGCATGTAACGCTTGTGATTGGGCACCGCCAGGCCAAACGGCACGATCAAGGCACCACGCTCCAACTCATCATTGAGCAACGTTCGTCGCGCAATCGCCACGCCCATCCCGGCGATGGCTGCTTCGATCGTCAGGTGATTGCGATTGAACGTATGCCCGCGTCGCACATCCGCCCCCTCGAAGCCGATGGCATTGAGGTAAAACTCCCATTCCGCGTACTCATAGCTGCCGCGCCAGGCGGTGATGTCGTGCAGCAAGGGAAAGTGCATCAGGTCTGCCGGACCGTGCAGCGGCGGACGACCTCGCAACAGGCTCGGCGCGCACACCGGAAAAATCTGTTCATCCAGCAAGGCGGTGGATAACAGGCCCGGGTAGCTGCCGTCGTTCAGGTCGATCGCCAGGTCGAAGTCGCCTTCATGCAACGGCACGCTGCTGTCCTCGGCCACCAGGCGCAACTGAATGTCCGGAAAACGCTGCTGCAAACGCGGCAGGCGCGGCGTCAGCCATTTGCTCAGGAACGACGGAATCGAACGCACCCGCAGAATCCCGCTGATCATGCCCGCGTCCAGTCGCCGCAATTCCGCGTCGATGCTGCCAAAGGCCTCGTTGACGGTAATGGCCAGGCGCTGGCCCTCTGCGCTCAGCTCAACTCCGCGGGCGCGGCGGTGAAACAGGCGAAAGCCCAGGCGCTCTTCCAGCTGGCGGATCTGCTGGCTGACCGCTCCCGGTGTGATGTGCAGCTCTTCGGCGCATCGGGTGAACGACAGGTGCCGTGCGGCACAGGCAAACACGTTCAGCCAGACATACGTCTGGGCGTGTAATTGACGACTCATCGTTTAGTCCTGCTAAAGGATGTCTTAGGAGTTTTCGTTGGTCACGCAGGATCGTGACAGGCAGTATCGCCCAAATTGCGCTTGTCCTACAGAAATGGCAGCGATTTCCCTTCCATTGAATGTGCAGGCTTTAGCATGGCTATCAGTGTTTTCGATCTCTTCAAAGTCGGCATCGGCCCGTCCAGTTCCCATACCGTCGGTCCGATGCGCGCTGCCGCAACCTTTGCCCAAGCGCTGGTCGATCACGGTCTTCTGGCTGACGTGCGACGCGTGGAAATTCGCCTTTACGGTTCTCTGTCGGCGACCGGTGTCGGCCACGCAACGGACCGCGCCTGCGTCATGGGCCTGATGGGCGAATGGCCCGACCGCATCGATCCCACCACCATCGACAGCCGCATTCACACCCTGCGCGAAACCGGCAAATTGTGTCTGGCAGGCGCTGTGGAAATTGCCTTCGACTGGCAACGCGATCTCCTGCTGCTAAACGAGAGCCTGCCCTACCACCCCAATGCCATGTCCCTGACAGCCTTGGGTGAAACCGGCGAACTGTTCGAGCAAACCTATTACTCGGTGGGTGGCGGTTTCATCATCGAAGCGGCCGAAGCCGAATCCGGGATCGCACCGACCGGGGATGTGGTGCTGCCTTACGATTTCTCCAGCGCCGCCGAACTGCTCAAGCTCTGCAACCAGCACGGGCTGCGGGTGAGCGAACTGATGATGGCCAACGAACGGGCATGGCGCAGTGACGCAGATATTAGCCAGGGCCTGTTGCATATCTGGTCGGTGATGCGCGAATGCGTCGAGCAGGGCTTGCGCCACGAAGGCATCTTGCCCGGCGGTCTGAATGTTCCGCGTCGAGCGGCGAAACTGCATCGCAGCCTGCAGGAAATCGGCAAGCCGAACGTCATTACGTCCACCTTGTCGGCAATGGAATGGGTCAACCTGTACGCCCTTGCCGTGAACGAAGAAAACGCCGCCGGCGGGCGTATGGTCACGGCACCGACCAACGGTGCGGCGGGGATCATTCCGGCGGTGCTGCACTACTACATGAAATTCAATGCCGATGCGTCTGACGATGACGTGGTCGCATTTTTCCTGGGCGCCGCTGCGGTCGGCATCCTGTGCAAGAAAAACGCCTCGATCTCCGGGGCCGAAGTCGGCTGCCAGGGTGAAGTCGGCTCCGCCTGCGCCATGGCCGCCGCCGGCCTGGCAGAGGTGCTTGGCGCCACCCCGGAGCAACTGGAAAACGCCGCCGAAATCGGTCTGGAACACAACCTCGGCCTCACCTGCGACCCGGTTGGCGGACTGGTGCAAGTGCCGTGTATCGAGCGCAACGCGATCGCTGCCGTGAAGGCCATCAACGCCACGCAAATGGCCCTGCGCGGCGACGGCAAACACTTCATTTCCCTGGACCGGGTGATCCGCACCATGCGCGATACCGGGGCCGACATGCACGACAAGTACAAAGAGACATCGCGGGGCGGCCTGGCGGTGAACTGGGTGGAGTGTTGACCGTTTAGGTTGCACGCCAGCCGTTATTGCCCTGAAACGGGCAGGCAAAAGGCAGACAAAAACCAGGCGGGCCTCAGTGCCCGCCTTTTTGTTACCGGTTTTTTGTCCAACAATTTTCCGGCATGGGCCTTGCTACTTCCCTGCTGGAACAATGATGGCGAGATGGCCGGTGGTCTGGCATTGCGAACCAACCCGATCACGGCTGGTCAACAACTGCACGTTCAATCAGGCGGTGACGCATCATGGACAACCCTTTCCAGCTCATTACCGATGCCTTTGCAGCGGATTACCAGATCAACCTGAGCATTCAGGGCCTGGATGGCAGCATCATGCTGACCCTGTCCAACAGTGGACACGTAGTCGCAAAGCGCATGATCAGCGCCGAACAACGCAATGACCCCGAGCGCCTGAAACGACTGGTGCAAAGCATTCAGTTCGGCATTGCCATCGAGCAGGGCCACAGCGCCGTGGCCATCCTCGAATCCATGACCGATGACGGCACGCGCAGCCTGCCGCCACCATCAGCCAATGGCCGTCCCCGACCCGCCATGGGGCTTTAGAGCTCGCCCTTTTCTACTTCCGGATGTTCACTGGAGCCCGCACCTGTCTTGCGGTGTGGGTTCTCGATCTTCACCGAAGGAAATTGCGACGAAGCGTAACGCACCACCAGAATCGCAAACGCCAACAGCAGAATCCCGCCGCACAGGTAGATGATCCCCAGGTCCGGCGGGTTGTGGTGCGAAACGTTGGAAATCAGCAGCCGCGTCAGCGCGGTGATCGCCACGTAGATCAGGAAGCGCACGGGCATGTGGTTGGTCTTGAAGTAAATCCCGACCATCGCCCCCAGTTCCAGGTAGATGAACAGCAGCAAGATGTCATCGATCTTGATGTGCCCTTCTTCGATCATCCCGAGAAATTCCATCACCGCCGCCCACGCGGTCACCGCACCAATGGCGAACAGCGCCATGTAGTGAAAGGTTTCGACAAACAGATTGCCCAGGGACTCGGCCAGTTCATGCACGTTCTGCCGCAGTTTTTCGGCCCAGTTGATTTTCACGATGCTGCTTCCTTAGGTCGATTCGACCGGATGATGCGGGTTGGACGTGACGGTTTTCCTGCATGCAGAAAAAAGGCCAGCCCATGATGGCGAGCCGCTCTGGATTACGCGCCGTGGCGTTTGGTCGCACCTGTGCAGCGCCTCGCCTGACAAATCTCGAATCCGGTCTACATTAAAAAGCCACTACCCAAAAGGCAGGGTTTCGCTTATCCTTTAGCTGTATATAGATACAGTAGTCGAAATCGACAACCAATGTGAAGGCATGTGAGGTGGTGAATGGCCGTCGAAGTGGTATACCGCAGCAGCCGAGATCTGGAGCGCTTGTTCATGGATAAAGCCGAAGCTGACCGTCATGACAAAATGCTCGAACTGGCCGAACTGCTGGCTGAAGTGTTGCAAAAAGCCGTTCCGTCCCTGACCGAGCAGCAAGTGGAAGAAGCCGGGATCTACATGGCGAAGAATCGCGATGTGTTCGCCAAGGCGTTCAAGAGCCAGCCGGACGCCCTGTCCGAACTGCTCAGCGCACCGGTTGAAGTCGCACAACCTGTTGCAGCGACCGAGGTCGTTGAGGCCGCAGAGCAGATCACCCCGGCCAAGCCTGCCAAGGCCCCCAAAGCCGCCAAGTAGGCAAAGTCCGAATTGAACAGGCCCTGAGTCGAATGACCCAGGGCCTTTTTCATGCCTGTGGATAACGCATGCCCGATTCAGCGGTACAACACTTTCTCCGCCAACTCGTCGGCCACCCGTGCTGGGGAACGTTTTTCCGCCTGGGCGTGGGCGAACACTTCGGTCAGGCGCGAGCTTATTTTCGACAGGTGTGCGGTGATGGTCGACAGTTCTTCGCCGCGGTGCTTGAGCGACACGTAAATCAGCCCACCGGCGTTGATCACGTAATCCGGCGCATACAGGATGCCGCGGCGTTCCAGTTGGTCGGCGACATCCAGATGCGTCAGCTGATTGTTCGCCGAACCGGCCACCGCCGAGCAGCGCAACTGCGTCACGGTATGGCTGTTGAGTACACCGCCCAGGCCGCAGGGCGCGAGGATGTCGCAAGGTGTGCTGAGCAGTGCTTCGTTGGCAATCGGGTGCGCGCCGAGTTGCTCCATGGCCAGTTGCACCTTGCCGTGATCGATGTCGCTGACCAGCAGTTCGGCACCGGCGGCGTGCAGCTGTTCGGCCAATGCATACCCGACATTACCCAGGCCCTGGATGGCCACGCGCAGGCCTTCGAGGTTGTCGCTGCCGAGCCGGGCCATGGCGGTACTGCGGATGCCGGTGAACACCCCCATCGCCGCGTGTGGCGCGGGGTCGCCCGCCGAGGTGGTGCTGGTGACGTGCTGGGTCTGCTGGGCGATGCAATCCATGTCCGCCACTGACGTGCCACTGTCGATGGCAGTGATGTAACGGCCCTCGAGCTGTTCGATGCAGCGTCCGAAGGCTTCGAACAGCGCCGCACGGTTTTCCACATGGGCCGGGCGCACGATCACCGCCACGCCGCCGCCCTGGGCCAAACCGGCCAGCGCAGCCTTGTAGCTCATGCCTTGGGCCAGGCGCACAGCATCCTCGACCGCCGATTCGTCGTTGGGGTAGGCAAGGTAACGGCAACCACCCAGGGCAGGCCCCAGCCGGCTGTTATGAATGGCAATGACCGCCTTCAACCCGGTGACCGAGTCGACGCTCAGATGCAGCGATTCAAGGCGAGTGCTTTGCATGAGAGCGAACATCGTAAGGCTCCCGAATCACGTCTTGTAGACGCCAGTATAGGCTTGCGCCCAAAAATTGCAGAAGCGCACCGGAATAAGCACGGCCCCGAAGCAGGCTTTCGGAAATAACCTGTGGTCGCCCTTTTGCAGCACTGGACGAATGCCGGAGAGGGGGCTAAAACGAGGCATTGCCCGGAGATTTTGATGACCCCGCGCCAATCGTTCTTCGCCTGCCTGCAACGTTCACCGCCCGCGCTGTTCGAGGCGGCACTGTGGATTGCGGCCGAGCACGACAGCGAGGTGCAGCCGCAAGCGTTGATGGCCGATTTCCAGGAGTTGCAACAACGAGTCAGCGGCGGCTTGCCGATGCTGCCGGTCAGTGAACTGGCCCAGCCACTGCTGCGGCGCATGAATGATATTGGCTTCGCCCAGGACGACTTCACACCTTTGCGCCCGCAAGTGGCACTGCTTGACAAGGTACTGGAGCGCCGACGAGGGCAACCCTTGACGTTGGGGCTGATTGCGCTGGAGTTGGCCAAGGGCCTGGAGATTCCCATGGTCGGGGTCAACTTCCCCGGGCATTTCCTGCTGCGGGTGCCGGGCGCCGATCATTTGCTCGACCCCTGCGGCGGCCGTCGCCTTTATCCGAACGATTGTCGGGAACTGCTGCACCGCCAGTATGGCCCGAACATTAAGCTCAGCGCCGAGCACCTGGTAACCGCCGAGCCGGTGCAGATGCTGCAACGGCTGTCGCGCAACCTGCGCCAGCTGTACCTGTCCCACGAAGATTTCATCAATGCCTTGATCGACGCCGAGCGCGTCCTGGAACTGGGCAATGCCACTGCCGCCGACTATCTGGCCCGGGCCAGCCTGTACCAACGGCTGGACTGCCCGAACGCCGAGCGTTTTGACCTGGAGCATGCGCTGCTGCTCAGCGACGACCCGATCCAGCGGATTCGCCTGACGGAACGACTGGGGCATTTGCCGCCCAATTCCATCGTCCATTAAAAGCAAAAGATCGCAGCCTGCGGCAGCTCCGAGGATCGGGGTAGGAAATGCCGCAGGCAGCGATCTTTTGATCCTGCTTCTGACTTAAGGCGTATCTGGCTGATTCGCCGGATGCGCCTTGATGAACGCCGGGTGAGTCGCCGCCAATGCCGCCACTCGCCGGATTCGCGGATAAGCCTCAAGGGATACGTTGAAACGCTCGGCCGCGTACAGCTGCGGGATCAGGTAGACGTCCGCCAGCCCAGGTTCGGGACCGAAGCAATAACCGTCATCACCGATCAACTGCTCCACCGTGGCCAGCCCCTGGCTGATCCAGTGGCCAATCCACTCCACCACCTGCGGTTCGTCGTGGCCCGACTGGCGCAGCCGATTGAGCACGCTGACGTTGTGCAGCGGGTGCACATCGCAGCCGATCACTGCCGCCACGCCGCGCTCGTGAGCACGAGCAGCCAGGTCTTTGGACAGCAGTGGCACCTGTGGATAACGTTCCTCCAGGTACTCGATGATCGCGGGAGACTGGATCAGCAACTCGCCTTCATCGGTACGCAAGGCCGGTACGCGGCCCTGCGGGTTGATGCCCAGATAAGACGGCTGTCGATGCTCGCCACCCTGCGGTGCGATCAGGTTGACCGGCAAGGATTGATAATCCAGGCCCTTGAGCACCAACGCGATACGCACCCGGTACGAAGATGTCGAACGGTAGTAGGTATAGAGGTCCATGCCCCGCTCCTGTTAACGCGCCGGCAGCACTTTACCGCGGCATTCGCCGAAACCGATGGAAGCAAAACCGTCGCGGCGGCAACGGCCGCGCAGGATGATTTCATCACCGTCTTCAAGGAATTTACGCACTTCGCCCGAAGCCAGCTCGATCGGCTTTTTACCGCCTTCGGAGATTTCCAGCAGGCTGCCGAACTGACCGTTTTCCGGCCCCGACAAGGTGCCCGAGCCGAACAGGTCACCGGCCTGCAATTGGCAACCGTTGACGCTGTGATGAGCAACCATTTGCGCCACGGTCCAGTACATGTGCCCGGTGTTGCTCAGAGTCAGGCGATGGGCTGGCAGGTTCTGTTCGCGCATGGCCTCGGTGAGCAGCAACACTTCCAGTTCGATGTCGAATGCGCCAGCGGCCTGATCGCGTTTGTCGAGCAGGTACGGCAGTGGCTGTGGATCGCCCTGGGGACGCGCAGGTTGGGCACGACGGAACGGCTCCAGCGCTTCGGCGGTGACCACCCACGGCGAGATGCTGGTGATGAAGCTTTTCGACAGGAACGGCCCCAGCGGCTGGTATTCCCAGGCCTGGATGTCCCGTGCCGACCAGTCGTTGAGCAGGCAGAAACCGGCGATGTGATCGGCGGCGTCGCCAATGGCAATCGAGTCGCCCATGTCGTTGCCCTGGCCGATCCAGATGCCCAGCTCCAGTTCGTAGTCCAGGCGCGCGCAAGGGCCAAAGGTCGGTTCGCTCTGTCCGGCCGGCAATGTCTGGCCTTTCGGGCGGCGTACGTCGGTACCGGACGGGCGAATGGTCGACGCACGACCGTGGTAGCCGATTGGCACGTACTTGTAGTTCGGCAGCAGCGGGTTGTCCGGACGGAACAGTTTGCCGACGTTCTGCGCATGCTCGATGCCGACATAGAAATCGGTGTAATCGTTGATTTTCGCCGGCAGGTGCATCTCGCAATCCGCCGCCAACGGCAGCAGTTTTGCGCCCTGGGCTTCGATCTTGCCGTGCAGGGTGCTGCCCTCGGCAAACAGTTCCAGCAAACGCTCGCGCAACGCGACGCGAGCCTCGCGGCCCAGTTCGAAGAACGCATTCAGCTGGCCGCCACGGGTGGCTTCGACCGCCGCTTTCGCGGCGCCATCGAACAACCCGGCCTCAAGGGCCGCTTGCAGGTCAAAGACATGTTCGCCAATGGCCACGCCACTGCGCGGTGCCGAGCCATTGACGCTGAACACGCCCAGTGGCAGGTTTTGCAGGGGGAAATCCGCGTGGCCGTTAGCGGATGCAACCCAGCTGCGAGTGATGGAAGTCTGCGTCATGGGTTATCTCCGGGTCGGGTCGAAAGTGGCGGGCAGCGTGGCCCAACAGGCGTCGTAAGTGTTTTGCAGTTGCGGACAGTCGAGGGCGAAACGGCTTGGGCGCAACACCTGGCTGGTCTCGAACATGAACGCCATGGTGTTGTCGATTTTCGCCGGTTTGAGGTCAGCGTTGATCGCCTTGGTGCAAGTCTCTCCGTCGGGACCGTGGGCGCTCATGCAGCTGTGCAACGAAGCACCGCCGGGCACAAAGCCTTCGGCCTTGGCGTCATATTCGCCCTGGATCAAACCCATGTACTCGTTCATCAGGTTGCGATGAAACCACGGTGGACGGAAGGTTTTCTCGGCCACCATCCAGCGTGGCGGGAAGATCACGAAGTCGAGGTTGGCCAGGCCGTGTACGCTCGTTGGCGAAGTCAGCACGGTGAAGATCGACGGATCGGGGTGATCGAAACTGACAGTGCCGATGGTATTGAAGCGGCGTAGGTCATATTTGTACGGCACGTTGTTACCGTGCCAGGCGACCACGTTGAGCGGCGAATGATTGAGCTCGCAGGCCCACAACTCGCCGAGGAACTTCTGCACCAGCGTGGTGGGTTGTTGCAGGTTTTCGTAGGCCGCCACCGGGGTCAGGAAGTCCCGCGGATTGGCCAGGCCATTGCTGCCAATCGGCCCCAGGTCCGGCAGCCGCAGCGGCGCACCATGGTTTTCGGCGACGTAACCGCGGGCTTGCGGGTCGAGCAGTTCGATGCGGAATTTAAGGCCGCGAGGCAGTACGGCAATTTCCAAAGGCTCCAGTTCAAGCACGCCGAGTTCGGTGGCAATGCGCAGGCGCCCCAGTTCAGGCACCAGCAACATCTCGCCGTCAGCATTGAAGAACACGCGCTCCATGGAACGGTTGGCGCGGTAGTTATAGATGCTGATCCCGGCCGGTTTTTCTGCGCCCGAGTTGGCGGCCATGCTCACCAGGCCGTCGATGAAATCGGTCGGCTCGGCGGGAATATCCAGCGGGTTCCAGCGCAGGCGGTTGGGAGTCACCTCACCCAGCGGGCCGCCAGCCAGTTGCCGGTCCAGTTTGACGAATGCCGGGTGATTGGCCGACGGTTGAATGCGGTACATCCAGGTCCGCCGCGCCTCGCTGCGCGCCATGGTGAACGCCGTGCCGGAGAACAGTTCGGTGTAAAGGCCGTACGGGGCTTTTTGCGGGGAGTTCTGGCCGACAGGCAGTGCGCCGGGCAACGCTTCGCTGCTGAATTCGTTGCCGAAGCCTGACTGGTAGGCCAGCGCTGGCGTCGTTGAATCGGGGTTCATGGAGCCTCCTGAACAGGGAGTCGGCAGTGGCCGCTCGCTCTGTTGCAGAGGTCGAGGCACGCCTGGGTTGTTTTTATCGTAATCTAATTACGCATAACGTAATTTGATTGGTATTGACCGTCAAGCTATAAAGACGCCCATTCGTCCCGGGATCACAGCACCACCATGGAAAAGACCAGCGACAGCAACGGCAAACAGAAAGTCCGCTCGGCCGAGGTTGGCACCGACATCCTCAAGGCTCTGGCCGAGTTGTCGCCCTCGACTTCGCTGTCGCGCCTGGCCGAACACGTGCAGATGCCGGCGAGCAAGGTTCACCGCTATTTGCAGGCCTTGATCGCCAGCGGATTCGCCGAACAGAACGCCGCCACCAACCATTACGGCCTGGGCCGCGAAGCCTTGCGCGTAGGGTTGGCGGCACTCAACAGTATGGACGTGCTGAAAGTCGCCGCCCTGCCCCTGGCTGAACTGCGCGATGACTTGAACGAAACCTGTTTTCTGGCGGTGTGGGGCAATCAGGGCGCGACCGTGGTGCATATCGAACCGGCGGTGCGTGCAGTGACTGTGGTGACACAACTGGGCTCGGTGTTGCCATTGCTCAGTTCTTCGACGGGACTGGTGTTTGGCGCTTACTTGCCTGCGCGTGAAACCGTGGATCTGCGTAAACAGGAACTGCAAAACGTTACCGCCCACGCCCTGGCGGATGATCAGGCCTATACAACGATGAGCGAACAGATTCGCCATCGGGGCCTGCATCATGTGCATGGATTGTTGATGCCGGGAGTGGATGCCCTGTCGGCACCGGTGTTCAACGCCATGGGCAGGATCGCGGCAGTACTGACCGTGGTCGGGCCGACCTCGCTGTTCCATGCCGATGAAAACGGCCCGGCGGCGCAGCGGTTACTGGCTGCGACACGGGCCATCAGTTGGAGAATGGGCTACGAAAGTCCCTGAGTTTCAGATCAGGAAATCCGGAGCAATTTCGATCACCAGGTCGCTGATGTCCTTGATCGTGAGTTGCGGATGCACATCAGATTCCCGGGAACTGTAGGCGACCGAATAAACGCCCAGTCCTTCGCCGTGATAGTAAGGAATTTCATCATGTTGAAAATGAGCAAAGATATCTTCGGCCAGACTTCTGGATTGAAGTATCTTTCGCCCGTCCGGCTCAGTCACAAAGCTGGTCAAGTACACGTTATCAATATTGATTTCCGGGATCTGATACTTTAACGCTGCATGGACCTGTTCAAGACCAGAAACCTTGATCGAGCGTTTTGAAAGATTGATTGAGGGCGCATCGATCAACCAACGGACGGTATCCATTACTATTCTTTCAAACTCTATCAGATCCAGTCCTTCAACCTGATGTTCCCGCTCAAAAGTATATGGCCGATTGAAGACCCCATTGATACCCTGAATATAATTAGGCAGTGACTCTTTCTCAACCCACTCCAGCGTCTCATCGAATAACGTCCTGGACTCGCTGACGTCAGTGCCAAGAATATCAACCAGCGTATTCAGATAGGTCTTGAACGGGTTGATCCCGAGTTCCCCCAAGCGTTCAGTCAACAGCACCTCGACGGCGAAATCCGCACGAATACGCTTCAATAGCACAATCTTACTGTTAGAAAAAAAACTGTCACTCATACAGACTTCCTGTCACGTTAAGAGCCGAGCATCCTGCTCGACCTGTCGTTCAATGTACTGACATCGCAACCAATTGCTTATTTGCCAGCGCCACTGACCATACTAATCAACACAGTTATTTATGCACGCGACAGTATGTTTTAATTAATTTCCCGACTAAAAACCAACAACTATCAGACCTGCATTATCAACCCCAACTTCTTCGCCATGGCAACTGCCTGTGTACGCCGTTCCACACCCAACTTACTGTGAATGCGCCGGGCATGGGTTTTCACCGTATGCAACGAAATGAACAACTGCTCGGCAATTTGCTGATTGGAACTGCCCTGGGCAATCAGGCCGAGCACTTCCAGTTCCCGAATACTCAGCAGGCTGGCATCCAGGGCCCGCGCGGTCACCGTCTCCTCGCCTTGTAAACGACTGATCAGGCTCGGCTGACGCAAGTTCAAATCACGCAATGCCTGTTGCCCCTGACAACGTTTGACCAACGCCAGTCCGGCCTCCAGTGCTGCGTGGGCCATGTCCGGTTCACCCGTCAGGTCCGCCACTTCGCAGATGGCCAATTGCAGCTCCGTTTCCAGCGCCACCATGGCGTGTTGTTGCGCGTGCTCGAGTAACGCCTTGAGTCGATCCAGTGGACGTTGCACCAGTTGCAGTTGAGTCTCGGCCAACACCAACTGGTATTCGATACGCGCAATCAGTTGCAGTGTAGCCGGCGGTGCCTGGCGCGCGTGGGCCCCGCGGTAATGACGCAAGACCCGGGTCAGCGCCTCCCGCGCCAGCTCCGGTCGCCCTTGTTGCAGCCAGAAATGACTGCTGATTTGCAGCAGCACGCCGCGATAAACAGTGTCGGGGATCTGCCGTTGCTGCATCAACCGTTCGGCCTCGCGCAGACGATCAAATGCTTGGGCGTAATCACGTTCATTGGCCGCCAGTTGCGCCTGCCCGAGAAACCCGTACAACACGTGTTTGTCCTGACTGTGCAGGCAGTCATCAAGGCCCGCCTGGAAACATTCACCGGCCAATTCATCCTGGCCCTGGCAGAGGGCCAACCGCCCACGCCGCAAGGCGATTCGTCCCAGCAACGGCATCGGTCGATCAGCCTGCCGTCCGAGCATTTCATGGATGTCGGCCAGCAACTGCCCCGCTCGCCGCGGTGCACCACGCTGTTCCAGCAACTGTGCATGATCGAGTTCAAGCAAGCCTTCAAACAGCAACGAACCTTGTGCCCGCGCCAAGCACAGTGCGTCACGATTGAAGGCCTGAGCGGCATCGAGGTCGGCGTTGAGCAGCGCTTGCTGGGTCAACCCGGACAGACACAGCAACCGTGCGGGCCACGCCTCCGCCGCCAGTTCGTCCAGTGCCTCGATAAAATGAGCCCGTGCCGCCGGCAGGCGCCCCTGCAAATGCAGCAACCAACCCTGTTGCGCCTGCCAACGCGCCAGCAGTTGCCGTTGCAAGGATGCCGTCGGTTGCGGGGCAAATCGGGACAGTTGCCCGATGCAGGCAGCCGCCTGCTCGAAACGCCCGGCAAACAGCAATGCTGCAGTGATCAACCCCACCCGTTGCGGCGTGCCCAGGGTCAACTGTTCACCCAGTTGCTCGTGCAGCTTGAGTAACCAGCTGACGTTCTGACGCTTGAATAGATGCTCAAAACTGAAGTGTTGCAACAGACTGACCGCGACCTCATGCTCTTGCGCCAGCAACGCCTGCTCGAAGGCCCCCTGCCAGTCTTCTTCGGCGCTGAACCATTGGCACGCGCGGCGATGCCAGGATCGCCCGGCCGGGGTCGGTTCTTCACGCATCTCCCTGGCCAGTGGTTCGAAGACCCGCAACCACTCGACGGAGTCTTCCCATGGTTCAATGAAGCAGCCCATGTCCTGCAACGCGTGTAGCCACTGCGCGCCCTCACCCGTACCGAAAAGATGCTCGCACAAGCTGGCGTTGAACCGTGGCAGATGAACCAGCACCTTCCAGACCTCGACCAACTCCGGCGGCAAGGTGTTGAACAACTCGTGTTGCAGATAATCGAGCAATGTCGCCGAACGCCCTTGCTCACCCGACCACGGACAACCATTGAGCAACGCGATCCGCACGCCAGCGCACCAGCCACCGCTGCGCTGAACCACCCTTTTGGCGGTTTGTGCCGCCAGGGTCGGCTCGACATGACCGAGCAACTGCCCGACCTCGGCCTCGTTAAACGCCAGCGTCCGGCCCTCGCACTCGTACAACTCATCATCGAGCAGCAGCCGCGGCCAGTTGCAGGGTGGTCGTCGACGGGAACTCATCCACCAGGTCAGTGCCGGGCTGGCGACGGCCAACAGGCGATCGAGCATCCGGTCGAGTTCCGGATTGGGTGCCCGGCAGTAATCATCGATAAACAGCCAGACCGGCGCCTGTAATCGGGCCAGATGCGCCAGCAGCCCGGGCTCATCCGTCGAGGGCAGGCCCAGCGCTTGCGTCAGGCGCAACAGAAAATCGACTGTGCTCAAGGACGCCCCCGCCAGCGGCAGCCAACAGACCCGGAAGTGTTCCGGCGCCCGTAGCAGGCATTCGGTGAGCAACGCGCTCTTGCCACTACCGGCCGGTGCGCAAAGCAACTTCACCCGCGCGGTCGAAACCAGCATGGGCTCGATCAGCCGCTCGCGGGACAAATGATGGGACGACAGTCGGGGCAGAAAGCCAGGGCGGTCCAGACAGTGCGTCATTGCAGTCATTGTGGTGCGCCTTTTTTATAATTCTGGCGCCACCCTAGCCCCCTCCCGAGCGCTTGTTGAAGAAGTATTCAACACACTGATCGACCGCTATAAAAAAGGTGACCGCAAAGTCACCCTTTTGTGTAGGAGCCTGTAGGAAACCTACCGAACCCCCGTGCTACGCAAGGCTGCTGGCGTGTAGTCCCCCGCTTTTGCATCGATGTTGAATTCGAAGCTGCGCTTCTCTTCGTTCTTCATTCCCAAGGCGATATAGCGGCCGGCGATCAGGTCATACAGCGCTTCGACGGTATAGGCCGGAACCTGGTGATCGTAGTAGAACTGGGCATGCCCTTCGGCGACACGCCAGAGCTGGCCACGCCCGTCGTAGTGGTCGGCCAGCGCCACTTGCCAGCTGTCTTCATCGATGTACATGTGGCGCTTGGCGTACACGTGCCGTTCGCTCGGCTTGACCGTGGCGACAACCTCCCAGACCCGGTGCAACTCATAGCGAGTCAGGTCCTGATTGATGTGCCCGGCCTTGATCACATCGGTGTACTTGAGGTCTGGCGAGTCGAGCTTGTAGCTGTTGTAAGGGATGTACATCTCCTTCTTGCCGATCAGTTTCCAGTCGTAGCGATCCGGCGCGCCGGAAAACATGTCGAAGTTGTCGGTGGTGCGCAGGCCGTCGGATGAGGTGCCGACGCCGTCATAAGCGACCTGTGGCGCACGCCGTACCCGGCGCTGGCCTGCGTTGTAGATCCAGGCCTTGCGCGGCTCCTTGACCTGGTCGAGGGTCTCGTGGACCAGCAACACGTTGCCCGCCAGCCGCGCCGGCGCGGTCACTTCCTGCTTGAAGTAGTTGAGGACGTTATCGTCGCTGCCCGGTTTCAGATCGCTGAGCAACGACGGCACGGCGACCTCGTCCTTGAAGCGGATCACGGTGAAGTCGCCATTGGACTGCGGTGTCGCCTGGGTGATGGTGCGGCGCAGATTGCCGCCGTGGTAACGAGTGACATGGTTCCAGATCACTTCCACGCCATTCTTCGGGATCGGGAACGCGTAGTAGCGATTGCCGGTGAAGTTGGCCAGACCGTTACCGTCGTTGATCGGTGTTACGTTCAGTGCACTGCGCTTGGCCGACTCATAGATTTCTGCCGGTAACGCCACGGTGCGATGGCTGGGATAGACCGGAATCCTGTAAGTCTCTGGATAGCGCTTGAACATCGCGATCTGGCCGTCGGAGAGCTTGTCCTTGTACTTGTCGACGGTCGCCGCGGTGATCACGAACAAGGGTTTTTCGTTGGCGAACGGGTCGGCCAGGAAACCTTTGCTATCCACCGCGCCAGCGTTTTTCGAGATGCCGCCGGTCCAGGCCGGAATCGAGCCATCGGCATTGCCGGTCTTCTCGGCACCGAGCGGTGTAAGGCTGGTGCCGAGCTTGCTGGCTTCTTCCGGCGACACCGCGGCCATCACATTGGCGGCCAGCAGACTCAGGGCCAGAACGGTGCCCAATTGCAGAATCATCTTGCGCATTGAATTCATCCTTTTCAGCCAGATCAGAAGTTCACACCAAAGCTCAACGCCACGAAGTCACGGTCGGTGAGGACGTTGTAGTTCCCGCCGAAAAAGTCGGTGTAACTGAGGCTCGCGGTGTAGGTGTTGCGATAGTCCGCATCGACACCGAGGCTGATCGCCTTGGCGCCTTCGTTGAACAGACCGTTGGGGCCATAGCCAGAGACATCGTGGGACCACGAGAGGTTGGGCCTGACGTTGATCCCGGCGATGAGGTTGTTGTAGTCGAGGATGGCCCGGCCGCGATAACCCCATGAAGTCGAGGTCACGAAGCCGCCGGTGTCGCCGCCGAAACCATATTGGCCATACACCGAGTCGCGGCCGTAGCGCAGTTTGGTGCGCGACTCCAGACCACCGACCCGAACCACTGCGGCCTCGCCCACCAGGGTCAGACGATCCGCACCGGCGACCTGATCGATGAAGTGCGTCAGGGTGCTCTGGATCTGCGTCACTTCCTTGCGGCGATAACCCTTGTTGTCAGCCCCGGGGGACGTGGCGATGGGCGATGCCGCACCACCCGCGATCGGATTGAGCATGGCCAGGGTCAGGTCATTGGTGTTGACCTGCACCGGGAGGTTGGGGCGGTAGCTGATTTCCCCGTTCCACGCGGTGCCGGTGGATAAGGTGGTGGAGAAGCTCGCGCCGTAGAGGCGGATGTCCTCCGGGTATTCGAGGTAATACTGGCCGCGACCGAGCATCACACTTTGGGCCAGGCCCGAACCGCTGCCGGGGGCGATGCGGTTGGCGGCGGCAACGATCCCCGGAATGCTTGCCAGCGTACTGAGGCCGGCGGTGGTGGTCCCGACATTCGGCGAACGGCTGTGGTAGTTCATGAAGTACAGGCCGTACTCGGTGTCGTCCCCCAGCCAGCGCAACGCCGTACCCCACTGCCCGGAATCCCGGGCATCGCGGTCGCCGCCACGGGGAACGATCACCCCCTCCTTGCTGACCTCGAAGCCCTGGCCAAAAGCAGCCGCAATCGGCTGCAGCGGTGCGATGGCCGGGTTGGCGACGGTGTAGCCCTTGTTGCAGCCGTCCGCCACCACATCGACACCAAAGAAAGTGCCGCAGTTATCGACGACCGTCTGGTCCCATTCCAGTTGATAGAAGCCTTCCACGGTCAACTTATCCGTCAGACCCTGGGAGGCGAACAGCATGTTGACCGGGATCAGGCCTTCCTTGATCTCGGCGCCAGGACGACGGAACGCGGACACGTCAACCGGATTGATGCTGTTGATCGAGTTGCCGATGAACGTGCTCTCGCCCCAACTGACCACCTGCTTGCCGGCGCGGACCGTGCCCGGCAAATCGGCGAGGGAGTAGTTGTGATAGACGAAAGCGTCGAGGATTTGTCCGCCTGAAGACTTGGCGCCTTCTTTGCGGTTGTGATCGCTGATGTCCTTGAATGGGCGGCTTTCATCCTTGAGTTCAAAGTCGTACCAGTACTTGCCACGCACAAACCCACCGGTGTCGCCGTACTTCAGTTCGAGGTCGTGAATACCCTTGAAGATCTTCGAGAAGGTTTCACCCTTCTTGAAATTCAATCGCCCGTCGTCGCCGGTCGAAGACTGGCCGGAACCGCCGTTGACGGTGCCCACCAGCGCGCTATCCGCATCACGCATGCCCCAGCTCGCGCCGACCGACAGCGAGGAGTCGAATGTCCCCTCGATTTCCCCGATGTTGAACGAAATGGCCTGCGTCTGGGCACAGCAACCCAAGGCGACCGCAGCCGCCAGCGCCTGTGGTGTGAAGATGGCGCGCATTGTTGTTTTTGTCATGCGTCTTCCCCGGTGAGTGACAGAAGGCCTCACCCTACTGCCGGGCATCGGGGCCGATAAGCGCACCAAGGAGGTATTCGTGGTGTACCTCTAAAGGATGACTGGTACAGGTCATCACCCGGACGACGAGCAGCCGAATCCTGACTGTTGCCGGGGCTGCAACAGTGCATGTCCGTAATTGGTATTTTTCCTACGACACCAAGGGCTTATTCTTGTCTGGCTGTCACGGTAAACCACCGCAGGCACCCTGTACCGGCCTGCACCGTGACTGAAAGATTTCAGATGAATTGAAGATTCGGTTCATCACCCCGTGTTCACTGACGTTGATTTGTAGCTCCTGATCCAACGTCTTACTTTGGCCGCTGCGTTTGCAGCGGCCTTTTTTATGGGCGATGGTTCTTGATGAGTAACGGCTGCCAGTCGGTAACCCCTGACCATACAGTCAAACTTTCGCATTCCTACATTTCTTTCAGAAAGCGCCTACAAGCATAGGTAAACACCAAAAGCACTCGAGTCATTAAGTTGAACAGCAAGTCGGCGAACGACTTTTATCTTCGTACGGCTTCAAACTTACTTATTGCGAGTGCAACAATGAAACCCATCATCTACAACCACTATCGCTCAACCAAAAGTTTCAACAGTCGAATACGCTTTCTGATTCTTCACTACACGGCCGCAGACTTTGCGAACTCTGTCAGTGCCCTGACCGGCCCGAATGTCAGCGCGCACTATCTGGTTCCAGATATCACGGACCCCAGCTACCTGAAAGCCGGCTATACCGGGCAGGAAGTTTTCAACCTGGTGGATGAAATCCATCGTGCGTGGCACGCGGGTGTCAGTCAGTGGGGCAGCCGCAGCAATCTGAATGACACGTCCATCGGCATTGAAGTCGTCAACCTGGCGACCGACAACAAAGGCGACTTCACCTTTCCGCCGTATCACCCTGAGCAGATTGCTGCGATTGAACAACTGGCGCTGAATATACTCATGCGTTACCCGGATATCACGCCGACCCAAGTTCTGGGCCACTCCGATGTTTCGATCGGCCGCAAAAGTGACCCGGGACCGATGTTTCCCTGGCGGGAGCTTTACTTGAAAGGTGTCGGCGCCTGGTTCGATGAAAGCACTCGGGACGAGTATCTGCGCCAATACAACACATCCGGCACTCCAGCCCGAAGCGAATTGCTGGGACTGTTCAAATCCTATGGATACGATGTTTCGGGCGCGTCAACGGACGGCGGCTTTCAACAGTTGGTGCGGGCATTCCAGATGCATTTTCGCCCGGAAAACTTCGATGGAAAAATGGATGCACAGACAGCCGCCAATTTGAAGTCGTTGGTTGTCAAATACTTCCCCGGCTGACCCTTGGCAAACGGCTTTGCAGCCGACAATGCAACAACCGGCAAGGTCAGTCAATGTGGCCTTGCCGGCGCTATCAGAGCGAATACCTCTGCAAATTCCCCATCATTTCCTTCAGCGCTTCGATGTTGTCCTTCGGATGCGCCGCGCCTTCGAAGTCGCAAATCTGCTGCCAGTGCGCCGCCACGTCTTCCGGGGAGAAACCGGCCCGTGGATCGAAGCCGATGCCGAGGCTGCGCTCCCAGCGGACCTTGCCCATCCAGCCGCCGCCGACTTCAAACAAACCGGAGGTTTCCTCGCAGTTCTCGCTGGCCAGGTACACCACCAGCGGGCTGACCAGTTCCGGCTTGAGCTGCTCGAAGACCTGCGGCGGGATCAGGCCTTCGGTCATGCGCGTGCCACCGGTGGGGGCGATGGCGTTGACCAGGATGTTGTTCTTGCGGCCTTCGATGGCCAGGGTGCGCGTCAGGCCGTAGAGACCGAGCTTGGCCATGCCGTAGTTGGACTGGCCGAAGTTGCCATAGATGCCCGAGGTCGACGCAGTGAAAATCACCCGGCCGTAGTTCTGCTCGCGCATGTGCGGCCAGGCGGCACGGGTGACTTTGTAGGCACCTTCGACGTGGACGCGGTAAACCAGGTCCCAGTCGGCGTCATCCATTTTGTGGAAGGTCTTGTCACGCAGGATCCCGGCGTTGTTGACCACCACGTCGACGCGACCGAAGACGTCCAGGGCGTGCTGGACCAGTTTGTCACCGTCAGTGACCGAGTCATGGTTGGCTTCGGCAATGCCGCCAGCCTCGCGGATCTCCGCGACCACGCGGTCAGCGGCCGAGGCATTGGCGCCTTCGCCCTGGGCCGAGCCGCCAAGATCGTTGACCAGTACCTTGGCGCCCTGCCTGGCGAACAGAAGTGCATGCGTCCGTCCCAGACCGCCACCGGCTCCGGTGATGATCACGACTTTATCTTCGAAGCGCACAGACTCATTCATGGGGGGACTCCAGCAGGCCAATGGACAGTGAGTCCGAGTTTCAGGCACGGCGCAGCGGGTCACAATGAACACGGGGGAGGCTGAATGGTGCGCGATAAGGCTGGGGGATGATTGATAGAGAAAATGGACACGAAACCCTGTGGCGAGGGGGCTTGCCCCCGTTGGGCTGCGCAGCGGCCCCAAACCATACAGCGCAGTGATTCAGGTATAACGCGTTTAGCAGGTTTACGACTGCCTCGCAGCCGAACGGGGGCAAGCCCCCTCGCCACAACAGTTCACTTTAAGGTTCAGGAACATGCCACCTTGCGCGGCGGCAAGAGCAATTGATCGCGAAACGCCAGGTAGTGCTTAAGCACCTCGCCGGGGGCCTCGATCTGCGGGTAGTGGCCAATGTCGGGCAACACCACTGTGTCCGCATCCGGGATCAGCTCCCGGTAACGCTCGACCATGTGCACGCCGGAGACCGGATCGACCCCGCCATCGATCACTCGCAGCGGCACTTCACCGCGTTGCATCGCGCTCACCCAGCGGTTGCGCCAGACGCGTCGCTCCGGGATGTAGGCGATCAATTTGTGCATGATCCGTGGCCCACGCTGGCTTTCGACCAGACTCCAGAAATCATCCATCTGGCTTTCACTGGGACGGGTTTGCGGACCGAAAATCTGCCGAAAGCTTCTCACCAAGCCTTCACGACTGAAGGCGCGGCCAATCATCCAGCCCAAAGGACTGAGCAAGAGTTTTTGCATCAGTAGCGGGTGGTGGGTTTCCGGAAACAGCCCGCCGTTGAGAAACACGCAACTGGCCAGTTCCAACCGCGATTCGTAATGCCGGGCCAGCAGTTCCTGGGCCACGCTGTCGCCATAATCGTGGGTGAGCAGGTGCACTGGCTGTTCGACATTCAGGTGTTCAAGCAGTGCCTGTTGCAGATCCGCTTGCTCCAGCAGGCTGTATTCGTGATTCACCGGTTTGGACGAATCGCCGAAGCCCAGCATGTCGCAAGCGATCACGCGAAAACGCTGGGTCAATGGCTGCCACAGGTAATGCCAGTCCCAACTGGCGGAAGGAAAGCCGTGAATGAGCAACAGCGGCTCGCCCTGTCCTGCTGTCCAGTAACGGATGCTCTGGCCACGGAACACGAACGTCTGGCTGCGTTTGCGCCAGACACACAGGGGGATCTCGGCGAGTTCCATTAGAGTTTATAACCCGGGTCCAGTTTATCGAGTTTGCGCAGCAGCGCCGGCCAGGCCAGCGCTCCGCCCATTCCTTGAGCACTTCGGGTGACACCCGCGATCATGGCTTTGGCGCCGGCCAGAATCTGCGGTTCGATGGCGATCAGTTCAGCGGCACCGTTTTGCGCCATGACCTGAATGTCGCAGGCACGCTGAAAGGTGAACATCATCAGGAACGTATCGGCGATGGTGCTGCCGCAGGTCAGCAGACCGTGGTTGTGCAACATCAGGAAATTGTTTTCACCGAGGTCGGCCTGCAGACGCACTTTCTCTTCATGGTTGAGCGCCACGCCTTCGTAGGCATGGTAGGCCAGGCTGGAAAGCACGAACAACGACTGTTGGCTTATCGGCAGAACGCCCTGCTTCTGTGCGGACACCGCCACCCCCGAAGCCGTGTGGGTATGGAGCACGCAGACGACATCGTGACGAACTTCATGCACCGCGCTGTGGATGGTGTAGCCCGCCGGATTGATCTCGTAAGGACTGTCCATCAGCTTGTTGCCGGCCTGATCTACCTTGACCAGGCTCGACGCGGTAATTTCGTGAAACATCAACCCGAACGGGTTGATCAGGAAATCTTCGGTGCCGGGCACCTTGGCGGAGATATGGGTGAAGATCAGGTCATCCCAGCCATGTTGGGCGACCAGGCGATAACAGGCCGCCAGATCGACGCGGGTCTGCCACTCGGCAGCACTGACCTGGTCTTTGACACTGGGTGGCGATTGGACGGGAGCGACGGTCACGGCAAGAAGCCTCGATGTTTTTATTATGGAGTGTTTCCTATGTTTACCGAGTCTAGTCAGCCCTTGAGGTTCGTGTAGTTGCGTTGGCAGCCAGCTTGATGGCCCAGCGGGTCAGCCGCCCTGCTGCCCTGGATCCATGTCAAATGACCGGCGTCAGCAAAGGTCTGACAGGCAGCTTTCAGCGCACTGTCAGATCCCTGACTGCCGTTGGTACCGGGGCAACGCTCAGTCGCGCAGTGCGCTGATCAGGTCCGCCAGCCAAGGCTCGGCGTCCGTCTCAGGGGTCACGCTTTCACTGGCATCCAGGCGCAGCATCGGCAGTACTTCGCGAATGCCCAGTTCACCGAACAATTCGCGCATCTGCTCGCCGCCGCCACAAAAAGTATCGCCATAGCTCGCATCGCCCAACCCGATCACCGCGCCCGGCAAACCGCGCCAGGCTGCTGGCAATTGGTCACGAATGCTCGAATACAGCGGTTGCAGGTTGTCCGGCAGCTCACCCATGCCGGTAGTGGAGGTCACCGCCAGAAAGGCTTCGGGGCCAAACGCCTGGACGTCGGCGAGGGTCGCTCGGGGGTTGTGCCAGGTTTCGAAACCGGCGGCTTTCAACAGGCTGGCGGCGTGGCGGGCAACTTCTTCGGCCGTGCCGTACACCGAGCCGGAAATGATGGCGACTTTCATCAATCTGATCCTGAATCCGAGTAAAAGACCCGGATATTAACAGCACGGTCGTGATAGTTCTTTTAGAATGCAATCGACAATCAATCAGGAAAGGATACTCCGATGATTAATGCACAGCTGCTGCAAATGGTGATCAATGCCTCCAATGACGGTATCGTGATTGCCGAAAAGGAAGGCGATCAGGACAAAATCCTCATTTACGTCAACCCCGCGTTCGAACGCCTGACGGGGTACTCCAGTGAAGAAATCCTCTATCAGGATTGTCGCTTCCTGCAGTCGGGGGACCGCGATCAGGAAGCCCTGCCGCTGATTCGCGATGCATTGAACCGTGAAGGATCCTGCCGGGAAATACTGCGCAACTACCGCAAGGACGGCACACCGTTCTGGAACGAATTGTCCCTTTCAACGGTGAAAAATCCGGCGGACGGGCAAACCTATTTTGTCGGTGTGCAGAAAGACGTCACCGCGCAGGTCAAGGCGCAACAGCGCGTGGCACAGCTGGAGGGGCAGTTGGCTGAACTTCAGGCCGAGCTTGCCGCGCTCAAGGCGACGAACGGCGCAAACGAAATTCAGAATTAATGGTCAGTAACTACAATCACCAATGACTTTGTAACTATATCTTTCGAGCTGGCCATGCAACGCGACGCGCTCCTGACCCAGGATGAGCTGGATTTCATCCACACCATGCAACACAACCCGCAACTCAATGTGCGGGACGCGACGTCGAGCCTGCTCGTCAACGGTGGTTCGCAAATCCGTGACCTGCTCACCCGCCTGGCGGCCCATGAGCAGGTCACCATTCAAGCCAGCTTCGAAAACCAGCAAATGACCTTCCCCCTGCACCTGGTGGAAGACGAGTTCCATGCGCTGCATTTGCGTCTCGGCGTGCCAAGCATCTATGAAGACGGGCCGATGGTCCGGCCTTGGCGCCTGGTGCTGGACGAACCGGTAGCCCTGGAAAACGCCAAGGGTCAACCCGGCACCCTGTGGGTACACGAAGTGTCGTGTAAAGGGGTTTTGCTGGAAGCTCGCAACAAGACCAAACCGCCGAAGCATTTCGCCTTGTGGTTCAGCCCCTCAGGCTACGAGCGGATTGCCTTGCGCGGCACCTTCGAGAAAGAAAACGAAAAGGGCTTCTACGCCTATCAACTGAGCCAGAGCGATACGGACGAAACCGAGCGCCTGCGCCAGTTCATCCTGCAACAGCATCGTTTGACTCATCCTGCGCTGCATCTCTGAACCTCAAGTATCCAGAGTACCCGCCAGGAACTGCTTCAGACGCTGGCTCATAACCTCCCCTTCATTGCCCAGGCAACCGATCGATGACCCGGCCAGGCTTTCCTGTACCAGGTCGCAAGCATCGCCGGCCAACAACAATCGGCACTCCAGACTCGTGGCCAGGCGATTCAGGCGCCGCGGCAACTCGGGAGCCGGCACATGATTGGAAAACAGCACCAGCGCCAAGGGTTTGATCCTTTCACACATCAGCGCCAGTTCCTCGAATGGCTGGCCCATGTTCAGCACGCGAACGGCCACTGGCCCGGAACTCAGGAACAGGGCGGCGACCAGCAGTTCCAGTTCCCGGCACTGGCCAACCAGGGCACAGATGACCACGCGACGCGGCTGTTTTTCGCGAATCAACAACAAACGCTGCACCACCCGGGAACGCAGAAAGCCATCCAGGAACAGCCACTCGCTGGTTCCACCGAACTGGTCCTGGCGTTGCAATAACTGCTTCCAGATGGGCATCAGAATGTCCTGAAACACCACCGGCAGGGAGTAACTGGAAAAGATCTGACCGTAGACCTGCTCCAGCCGAATGTCGTCAAACCCGTTGACCGCAGCAAGCACCTGCTGCCGCCACTGCGCGTAATCGGCTTCCACAAGACTGTTGGGGATGATGTGCGACAACGGCTGGAGCGGCTCGGTCCTGGCCAGGATCTTGCCGATCTTGCTGACGGCAACCCCGCGCTCGATCCAGCCGAGGATGCTGTGGACACGCTCGATATCGGACATCGAATACAGGCGATGCCCACTATCGGTGCGTGTTGGAACAATCAGGCCATATCGTCGTTCCCAGGCTCGAAGCGTGACCGGGTTGACACCTGTCAGTCGCGCCACCTCGCGAATAGGGAAGAGTTCTTCCTGTTCAAGAGCGACGGCCTGCGTGGAGCCTGAAGCAACGTCTGTAAGTATGGGCATCCTGTTGAAACATCTCTGTATCGTCCGAGCGTTATTTTAACGCCCCTGCCCCGTAAAGTTTCCGTAAAAAATCGATGCAATGAATGAGCGGATAAACGTCGCAGACGCCACGGGCGGAATCAGGAATAATCCTTGCTTGTTTCGAGTCGCAGCCCACCACCCCGGCGCTGTGCCTGGCGAAGTTCCTATCCGGAGCGACGCAAATGCCTTACGGAGATACACAATGTCTACCCCACCCGTCACGCTGATGGTTGCGCGCCGCGTTGCCAATGGACGTTACCAGGACCTGATTGCCTGGCTGCGCGAAGGCGAACAACTGGCCACCGATTTTCCCGGTTATCTCGGCTCCGGTGTGCTCGCTCCGCCGCCCGAGGACGACGAATTCCAGATCATTTTCCGCTTCGCCGACGAACAGACCCTGCACGCCTGGGAGCATTCGGCCTCGCGCACTACCTGGCTGGCACGTGGCAGCGACCTGTTCGCCCACCCGACAGAACATCGGGTCAGCGGCATCGAGGGTTGGTTCGGCGCCGTCGGTCAACGCCCGCCGCGCTGGAAACAGGCCGTGGCAATCTGGCTGGCGTTCTTTCCGGTCTCGCTGCTGTTCAACTTTGTGCTGGGACCGCTGCTGAGCGAGATGGCGCTGCTGCCCCGCGTGTTCGTCAGCACCCTGTGCCTGACGCCGTTGATGGTGTATTTCTTCATCCCCCTGTCGACCCATGCGCTTGCAGACTGGCTGCATAAAAAAACCCAATCACCCTCATTGACGGTCAATTCGGTCAGCGATCACTAGCGTTTCTTTCGTTCATCGATCTACAGACCGATAACATCGGGATCGCAACGGGCGGGAGAAGCTGGCCGCTAGCGGGAAAACTTCAGTTATGCTGCACGCATTTAGCCCGTGCATAGACCTACTGAAGCTGATCGCACAACTATGAATAGTCCAATACTTGTCACCGGTACCAGCAAGCGCGTCGGCCTCCAACTTGCCACTACTCTGGCGGAGGCCGGCAATACCGTTATCTGCGTCAGCCGCTCCTTAAACCCAGTGACACCGCACCCGAACATGTTGCCGTTCCAAGCAAACCTTGAGCTCCAGAGCGATCGCGAGGCGCTGATCGCATACATCAAAACCAATTTCGACAGTTTGCGGGCGGTGATCCACAACGCGTCTCTGTGGCTCGACGATGGCCTGGAAAATCTGAACAGCATGTTCAAGCTTCATGTCGAGGCGCCCTATCATTTGAACCTGGAACTTGGCGAGCATCTGCTGCGGCTGGAAAGATCCGACATCATCCATATCTGCGACGAAACCTCAACACGGGGTAGCAAGAGCCATATCGGATATGCGGCCACCAAGTCGGCACTGCAAAACATGGTGTTGTCTTTCGCAGAGAAATACGCCCCCACGATCAGGGTGAACGCCATTCTTCCCGGCCTGCTCATCCTCAAGGAAAACAGCACTCAGGAATACTCCCAGCGGACCTTGAAGAAAGCCCTTCTCGAGTTTGAGCCCGGCGCACAACCGTTGATCGACGCCGTCATGTTCTTGCTCAACACCAACTACAGCACTGGAACCAGCGTCGTCATTAATGGCGGGCGCCACATCAAGAAAGGAATCATCAATGATTGACTCGAAAAAGCTGATCTATCTGCCGCGCTGGATAAAAATGACCATTGTTTCAGCGTTGACGCTGTGTCTGTTGGCCGCGGTTTATGTGTCTTTGTCCTTTGTCGGTGTTCCCGATCACAGCGACTGGATCCTGTTGTCCTTGTCGCTGGCACAACTGGCAGCCACCGCACTGGTCATCAGCCTGATACTGATTTTTGGCGAGCGCGAGGCCAACCTGCACTACCTGATCAGCAAGACCGAAACGCTGCTGCTCAAAAACATGCCGAAAACCCTGGCTAACATCGAAGATTCGCATGGGCAAAAACTTGAAGTCGCGGTATCTGCGATCAACAACATCTTTGGTGCCAACTATCGTCTGCACAACAAAAATACCAAAACCAAAATGTGGGTCGGCTTCAATGTTGACCGGATCATCGTTGCCTACTTCCTGAAAACCACTGAGTCGGTAGAGACCATCAAGGACATCTTCCAGTACACCTTCGGCGGTGCAGAGTCGGTGGGTTACAAAGTCAATTTCGAGCAAGCCACTATCAAAAACTCCGGCGAGCAAGTGCTGTCCATCTGGTGCACATGGCCAGGTATGCAGGATGGCACTAACATTTCCACTGACCTGCTCAACAGTCCGGATAAGAAACTGTTCATCATTCAGGACATCGCAATGATGACGCAGTCGTTCATCCGGACTGCCGAACGCAACTCGGTGAACATCTTTACCGACGCCGACCCCGCGCCTTTATAGTCCCGTCCTTTCAATAACTTTGCCTCATAGCGTGCGAGAGCCCCCATGACCGATCAACAACGCCTGGAACTCGAAGCCGCCGCCTTTCGCCGGCTGGTGGCCCACCTGGACAGCCGCAAGGATGTGCAGAACATCGACCTGATGAACCTCTCGGGTTTTTGCCGCAACTGCCTGTCCAAGTGGTACAAGGCGGCGGCCGACGACCGCCAGATCGAGGTCAGCCTCGACGAAGCCCGCGAAGTGGTTTACGGCATGCCGTACGCCGAATGGAAAGCCCAATATCAGCAAGAAGCCAGCGCCGACCAGCAAGCGGCGTTCGCCAAAGGAAAACCCAATGAGTGATTTGAACACCCTGCGCGCCAGCCTCAAGACCGGCGATCATGCCTTCGCCGACACCCTGGCGTTTATTGCCGCCGGTTACGACTACCAGCCCCAGGCCTTCAACAACGGTGGAGTCGAAAACGCGGCCGGGCAGAACGAAGGTTCGTGCAAGACATTGGGTCTGGCGCTGCTCGAAGGCTTGAGCGATGAAGAAGCGCTGCTGGCTTTTGGCGAGCATTACCGTTCGGTTGTTGCCACACCTGAAGGCAGCGATCACGGCAACATCCGGGCGTTGATTACCCATGGACTGGCTGGCGTGAAGTTCGCTCAGCCGCCGCTGACCCGCCGCTGATTCAAATTGTAGGAGCGAGCCTGCTCGCGAAAAACTCAAGAGCACTGCTGGGCCTCTGGTTTACGCGTAATCGTTCACCACCATCGCGAGCAGGCTCTCTCCTACAGGTTCTGCGTTCACGGCGCGGAACTGATCAGAAACACAACCCGACTTTTAAGATTGACCCGGCAACTTTATTTCGTTTGCCCCGTAGCGCCGCTCACGGCTTAGATAAAAAGAAGCCCTCCTTCTTCCGAGCCGGTCATTCATGCGCAGCGAAACCATCAGCCAGTCGATCAACATCGTTCACCCTGTCACGCTCAGCCACGGCAAAAACGCCGAGGTCTGGGACACCGATGGCAAACGCTACATCGACTTCGTCGGTGGCATCGGCGTACTCAACCTCGGCCATTGCCATCCGCGCATCGTCGAGGCCATTCGCGAACAAGCCACCCGACTGACCCACTACGCGTTCAACGCTGCTCCCCATGTGCCTTACCTCGAGCTGATGGATCGCCTGAGCACGTTCATCCCGGTGGATTACCCGGTCAGCGGCATGCTCACCAACAGCGGCGCGGAAGCGGCGGAAAACGCCCTGAAGATCGTCCGTGGCGCCACCGGCCGTAGCGCGGTCATCGCCTTCGACGGCGCTTTCCACGGTCGCACACTGGCCACCCTCAACCTCAATGGCAAAGTCGCGCCGTACAAACAGAAAGTCGGCGTGCTGCCGGGGCCGGTGTTTCACCTGCCCTTCCCTAGCCAGGACAACGGTGTCACCTGTGCCGAGGCCCTCAAAGCCATGGAGCGCCTGTTCAGCGTCGAGATTGATGTCGAAGACGTCGCCTGTTTTATCGTCGAACCGGTGCAGGGCGAAGCGGGCTTCCTGGCCATGGAGGTCGAGTTCGCCCAGGCGCTGCGCAAGTTCTGCGACGACAAGGGCATTGTGCTGATTGCCGATGAAATCCAGTCCGGTTTCGGCCGTACCGGCCAGCGCTTCGCGTTCTCGCGACTGGGCATCGAGCCGGACCTGATCCTGCTCGGCAAAAGCATCGCCGGCGGTGTGCCGCTGGGTGCGGTGGTCGGGCGCAAGTCGCTGCTGGACAACTTGCCCAAGGGCGGACTCGGTGGCACTTACTCCGGCAACCCCATCGCCTGCGCAGCGGCACTGGCAACCCTGGACGAAATGACCGATGCCAACCTGCATGCCTGGGGCACCCAACAGGAAGAAGCGATTGTCGGCCGCCATGCAACCTGGCGCGCGAACAACCTGACGCCATACCTGGGACGCCTGACCGGCGTCGGCGCCATGCGGGGTATCGAGTTGATCAACGCCGATGGCTCGCCCGCACCGGCACAATTGACCCAACTGCTGGCTCTGGCGCGGGATGCGGGCCTGCTACTGATGCCCAGCGGAAAATCGCGGCACATCATTCGCTTGCTGGCGCCGTTGACCATCGAGGCTGCGGTACTGGAGGAAGGCCTGGATATCCTTGAGGCGTGCCTGGCAAAACTGATTTGAACGCACAATCCCTGTAGGAGCGAGCCTGCTCGCGATAGCGATTTTTCATTCAAGATTGATGTCGACTGAATCACCGCAATCGCGAGCAGGCTCGCTCCTACAAGGTCATCGCATTTTTCGAAGGCACAAAAAAACCGGCCGAAGCCGGTTTTTTCATTTCGACGAAAGCAGAATCAAGCGTTCTGCAGATTGTCGAGGTAACGCTCGGCATCCAGTGCCGCCATGCAACCGGCGCCAGCGGAGGTGATGGCCTGACGGTACACGTGATCAGCCACGTCACCGGCGGCGAAGATACCTTCGAGGTTGGTCGCAGTGGCGTTGCCGTCACGGCCGCCCTGCACAACCAGATAACCGTCTTTCAGGGTCAGTTGGCCTTCGAACAGCGAAGTGTTCGGGGTGTGGCCGATGGCGATGAACACGCCGTCGACTTTTACTTCGTCGAAGCTGCCGTCGTTGTTCTTCAGGCGGGCACCGGTCACGCCCATGTTGTCACCCAGCACTTCGTCCAGGGTCGCGTTCAGCTTCAGCTCGATCTTGCCTTCGGCAACACGGGCATTCAGCTTGTCGATCAGGATCTTCTCGGCGCGGAAGGTCTCGCGACGGTGGATCAGGGTGACCTTGCTGGCGATGTTGGCCAGGTACAGGGCTTCTTCAACAGCGGTGTTGCCGCCGCCGACCACAGCCACAGGCTTGTTGCGGTAGAAGAAACCGTCGCAGGTCGCGCAGGCCGAAACGCCTTTGCCCATGAAGGTTTCTTCCGATGGCAGGCCCAGGTAACGAGCGCTGGCGCCGGTGGCGATGATCAGTGCGTCGCAGGTGTAAGTCGCGCTGTCGCCGGTCAGGGTGTAAGGCTTGGCAGCGAAGTCCACGGCATTGATGTGATCGAAAACGATCTCGGTTTCAAAGCGCTCGGCGTGCTCGCGCATCCGCTCCATCAGCGCCGGGCCGGTCAGGCCGTGGACGTCGCCCGGCCAGTTGTCGACTTCGGTGGTGGTGGTCAATTGACCGCCGGCCTGCATGCCGGTGATCAGCAGTGGCTTGAGGTTGGCACGGGCGGCATAGACCGCGGCGCTGTAACCGGCAGGGCCGGAACCGAGAATAATCACTCGCGAATGACGGACTTCAGACATGACCTGCTCCTGTTGACCGGCCCGGAATCCCTGGCGCGGAACGCCGGATTGCCGGCTGGAATAAAAAAGAACGGTTGAAAGCACTTGGGGAAGGCTTGAACCCGACCGTCCTGTAAAAAGATTGGGTGCAGCGTATCGAGGGGGCGAAGATTAAGGAAATACGGTTTAACAATCCAGCTCATAGGTGGTCTCTATGCCATCTCGCCGATGATATCGACGTCTTTGTTACAGTGAATGTCGATACCACCATCGCGCTTTCGCCTGTGAAGCAAAGCCGGTAAGGTCGGCGCGTTTTCCCTCTGCACGGAGCCTCTTATGCCCGCCCCTGTTCTGTCCGGCCCGCAATACCTGCGCGAAGGCCTCAAGCTGGTGTTGAGCCCCAGCCTGCGTTTGTTTGTGCTGTTACCGCTGGCAATCAACCTGGTGCTGTTCGTCGGATTGATCTACCTGGCCGGCCATCAATTCAGCCTGTGGGTCAACACCTTGATGCCGTCCCTGCCCGACTGGCTGAGTTTTCTCAGCTACATCCTCTGGCCGCTGTTCGTGGTGCTCGTCGTGCTGATGGTGTTCTTCACCTTCACCATGCTCGCCAACGTCATTGCCGCGCCGTTCAATGGCTTCCTCGCGGAAAAAGTCGAAGTGGTGGTGCGCGGCACCGATGACTTCCCGGCCTTCAGCTGGGGCGAACTGATCGCCATGATTCCGCGCACCCTGGCCCGGGAGATGCGCAAGCTCGGCTATTTCCTGCCGCGGGCCATCGGGCTGTTCATCCTCTCGTTCATCCCGGTGGTGAACATCATCGCCGCGCCGCTGTGGCTGTTGTTCGGGGTGTGGATGATGGCAATCCAGTACATCGACTACCCGGCGGATAACCACAAACTGGGCTGGAACGAGATGCTCGCCTGGCTGCGCGCGAAGCGCTGGCAGAGCATGAGTTTCGGCGGCAGTGTTTATCTGGTGCTGCTGATTCCGGTGGTCAACATCCTGATGATGCCGGCCGCCGTGGCTGGCGCGACGCTGTTCTGGGTGCGTGAGCGCGGCGCGGAAAACCTGGTGACGCAGCGCTGAGCCATCAGCGCCGGTACCGCAGTCACAAATCCATCATCCTGACGTCACACTGACGACATGGCCCCAGCCGACACTCGGGTCATGACGACAGCTCTGCATATCACCCTGATCACCGAAACCTTCCCACCGGAAATCAACGGCGTGGCCAATACCCTGGGTCGCTTGTGCGATGGATTGCGCGCACGCGGGCATCAAGTGGAGCTGGTGCGACCGCGTCAGGGCTGCGACCAGCAGTTGGGCAGCGACGATGAGTTGCTGCTGTGCCGCGGCTGGCCACTACCGGGCTATCCCGGCCTGCAATGGGGTCAGTCGTCGATGCACAAACTGCTGCGGCGCTGGACGCGTCACCGCCCGGATGTGCTCTACATCGCCACCGAGGGCCCGCTGGGCCTCTCTGCGTTGCGTGCGGCACGGCGACTGGGAATTTCCGTGGTCAGCGGTTTCCACACCAATTTCCAGCAGTACTCCAACCAGTACGGGCTTGGTTTGCTCACGCGCCTGCTGACTCACTACCTGCGCTGGTTCCACAATCGTTCGACCATGACCCTGGTGCCCAGCGTCAGCCAGCGCCTGGAACTGGAGCGACGTCATTTCGAGCGGCTGGCGTTGCTGTCCCGTGGGGTCGACAGCGAATTGTTTCACCCGACCAAACGCTTGAATGCCCTGCGCGAGCAATGGGGACTGGCCGAGGTAGACATCGCCGTCATTCATGTCGGGCGCCTGGCCCCGGAAAAAAACCTTGGCCTGCTCAAACGCACTTTCAATACCCTCAAGGCGAGTTATCCCCAGCGCACGCTGAAACTGATCGTGGTCGGCGATGGCCCGCAGCGCCAGGAACTGGAAAACGAAATGCCCGAGGCGATTTTCTGCGGCGCGCAACGGGGTGAAGCCCTGGCCTGTCACTATGCCTCGGGCGACGTGTTTCTGTTTCCGAGCCTGACTGAAACCTTCGGCAATGTGGTGCTTGAAGCACTCGCTTCGGGGCTTGGCGTGGTGGCCTACGACCAGGCGGCAGCCGCCCAGCATATTCGTCATGGCTACAACGGCGTGCTGGCGATGCCGGGGGATGAAGAAGCGTTTTGCGATGCAGCGGCATGGCTGCTGGAGGAAAGGGAAGCCTTGCGCAATGTGCGGCTCAATGCGCGCCAGCATGCAAGTCGCCAGGGCTGGGCGACGATCATCGAACAGTTCGAGGGGCAGTTGCGCGGGGCGTGTGCTGGGGAGATGGTGGTGCCGAATGCACCCACCGTACCTTGAATCCTTGGTGTCATTGAGATTGCCATCGCCGGCAAGCCGGCGATGGCGTCGATGCAGACGCCGCTTAAACCAGCGTCATCAACGCCTCACGGCTGAACGGCAGAATGTCTTCCTCACGGCCGTCGCGCACTTTTTGCGCCCAGTCCGGGTCCACCAGCAAGGCACGACCGACCGCCACCAGGTCGAACTCATCGTTGTTCAAGCGCTCCAGCAGTCTCTCCAGGCTGGCGGGCTGCGCGACCTTGTCGGTATTAACCATGAACTGCAGGAACTCGCCATCCAGGCCGACGCTGCCCACGGTGATGGTTGGCTTGCCGGTGAGTTGGCGGGTCCAGCCGGCCAGGTTCAACTCGGAACCATCGAACTCCGGCTCCCAGAAGCGGCGGGTCGAGCAGTGGAAAATATCCACGCCCGCGTCGGCCAACGGCTTGAGGAACTCGCCCAAGGCTTCCGGGGTTTGCACCAGACGTGCGGTGTAGTCCTGCTGCTTCCACTGGGAGAAACGGAAGATGATCGGGAAACCTTCACCGACCGCGGCACGCACGGCCTGAATCAATTCAATGGCGAAGCGCGAACGATTGGCCAGGCTGCCGCCGTATTCGTCGGTACGCTGGTTGCTGCCTTCCCAGAAGAACTGGTCCACCAGGTAACCGTGGGCGCCGTGAATTTCCACGCCGTCCATGCCGATGCTCTGGGCATCCTTGGCGGCCTGGGCGAATGCGGCGATCACGTCCTGGATGTCTTGTCTGCTCATGCCGTGCACCACGACCTGACCTTCCTTCACTTTTTCTGACGGGCCATAACCCGGCACGCTGGCGTCTGGCTCGGTGCCGATACGGCGCACGCTGCCCACGTGCCACAGCTGCGGAACGATCTTGCCGCCTTCGGCGTGAACGGCGTCGACGACTTTCTTCCAGCCGGCCAGGGCCGCTTCACCGTAGAAATGCGGAACGTTCGGATAGCCGTTGGATGCCTTGTGACCGACGGTGGTGCCTTCGGTGATGATCAGGCCAACGCCCGCAGCGGCGCGACGACGGTAGTATTCGATCACTTTGGAATTAGGCACGCCGCCCGGGGAAAAGGAACGGGTCATCGGCGCCATGACAACGCGGGTCGGCAGTTCGAGGGTGCCGAGGTGGAACGGTTTGAACAGGGCTTTGACGGGCATGGGACGCTCCACGGGAAGTAATTTTATGACGGCGATAATATGGAGAGTCTGACGCCTTGAACAGCATTATTGATCAGCGTGATTAAGGGTCAAAAGGCAGGAGTACTGTAGGAGCAGCCGGTCGACGCTCGACTGCTCGCGATGTTCGTCAACGATAACGTAGCAAGCCAGACACACCGCGGCGCTCTCAGGTTCATCGCGAGCAGGCTCGCTCCTACAGGGGGGAATCAGCTCAGCGCTTTTTCAATCGCATGAACGATGGTCGGATCATCCGGTGCCGTGCGTGGCGAGAACCGAGCCAGTACACGGCCGTCCTTGCCCAGCAGGAACTTCTCGAAGTTCCAGGTGATGTCGCCGGGAAATTCCGCGCCCTCGCCCGCCAGCAAGCGGTACAACTGATGACGGTCATGCCCGTTGACTTCCAGCTTGCTGGACAACGGAAAGGTCACGCCATAGTTGAGGCTGCAGAAATCCTTGATCTCTTGTTCGGTGCCCGGTTCCTGCCCCGCAAACTGGTTGCACGGCAAGCCCAGGACGCTGAAGCCCTTGGCCTTGAATTGCTGGTAGAGGTTTTCCAGCGCCGCGTACTGCGGGGTCAGGCCGCATTTGGAGGCGACGTTGACCACCAATACGACTTGGCCTTTGAAAGGCGCCAGAGGTAGCTCCTGTCCATCCAGGGCTGTCAATTTAAGGTCGTGAAAAGCACTCATGGCGTACTCCAGATTCCCGTGTTCTTCTCGAAACAGCCACTTGGCGGTGTCGTCAGGGACGGCCGCAGACTAAAAAGGCGCCCACAGGGCGCCTCTCCAGTTATCTGAGCTTAGCGCAGAAATCAGTGGTGATGGCCACCTTCGCCATGGACGTGGCCATGAGCGATTTCTTCCTGGCTGGCGTCACGGATGTCGATGATCTTGACCTGGAAATTCAGGCGTTGACCAGCCAACGGGTGGTTGCCGTCAACGGTAACGTCGTCGCCGTCCAGATCACGGATGGTCACGATCTGCATCTGGCCGTCCGGAGCGGAAGCGTGGAACTGCATGCCCACTTCCAGTTCGTCGACGCCTTCGAACATGCTGCGGCTCAGGGTGCTGACCAGTTCAGCAGCGTATTCGCCGTAAGCGTCTTCAGGTTCTACGGCTACAGTCAGCTCGTCGCCGACAGCCTTGCCTTCCAGAGCCTTTTCCAGGCCCGGGATGATGTTGCCTGCGCCTTGCAGGTAGACCAGCGGCGCGCCGCCGGCGGAGCTGTCGATGACCTCACCAGCGTCGTTGGTCAGGGTATAGTCGATGGAGACAGCCTTATTGGCGGCGATCAGCATGGGGCGAGACCTTTTGCATAAGAAGATTGAAAGGCCAAGTTTAGCGAAGCAATCGTCCGAAAGCGAACACAACCCGGACAGACGGGATTCGACGATCACAGGCTTCCACCAGGACGAGGACGGACACTGGGTGGCCGAGCTTTCCTGCGGCCACACCCAGCACCTGCGGCACCAGCCGCCCTGGCAATCCCGCGCTTGGGTCATGGACTCTGCGCAGCGCCAGGAAAAAATAGGCCAACCCTTTGCCTGCGGTTGGTGCGCACAAGGCTCGGTTAGCGATAACCTTGGCGACTGAATTTCGGTAGTTGGCCAGATATAGGCTTTCACCATTGCCATGCACCTTTAGAGAATCCGCATGCAAACTTTTTTTATCGCGCCCACCGATTTTGGTGTGGGTCTGACCTCCATCAGCCTCGGGCTGGTGCGTACCCTTGAGCGGGCCGGGCTCAAGGTCGGCTTTTTCAAGCCGATTGCCCAACCGCATCCGGGCGACACCGGCCCGGAACGTTCCACCGAGCTGGTGGCGCGCACTCACGGTTTGAAACCGCCCCAGCCACTGGGTCTGGCCCATGTCGAGCGCATGCTCGGCGACGGCCAGCTCGATGAGTTGCTCGAAGAAATCATCGCCCTTTATCAGCAGGCGGCCATCGGCAAGGACGTGCTGATCGTCGAAGGCATGGTGCCGACCCGCAGCGCCAGTTACGCCGCGCGGGTCAACCTGCACCTGGCCAAGAGCCTCGACGCCGAGGTGATCCTGGTCTCGGCGCCGGAAAACGAAGTGCTGACCGAACTCTCCGGCCGCGTCGAATTGCAGGCGCAATTGTTCGGCGGCCCGAAAGACCCGAAAGTCCTCGGTGTGATCCTCAACAAGGTCAAGACCGAGGAAAGCATGGAGGCCTTCGCCACGCGCCTGAAGGAGCATTCGCCGTTGCTGCGCAGCGGTGATTTCCGCTTGCTCGGCTGCATTCCGTTCCAGCCGGAACTGAACGCCCCGCGCACCCGCGACGTCGCCGACCTGATGGGCGCGCAAGTGCTCAACGCCGGTGATTACGAAACCCGGCGCATGACCAAAATCATCATTTGCGCCCGCACCATGCGCAACACCGTGGAGCTGCTCAAGCCCGGCGTGCTGGTGGTGACCCCCGGCGACCGCGACGACATCATCCTCGCCGTCAGCCTCGCGGCTTTGAACGGCGTGCCGCTGGCCGGCCTGCTGCTGACCAGCGACACCCTGCCCGACCCACGCATCATGGACCTGTGCCGCGGCGCCCTGCAGGCCGGGTTGCCGGTGCTGTCGGTGAGCACCGGCTCCTATGACACCGCCAACCTGCTCAATGGCCTGAACAAGGAAATCCCCATCGACGACCGCGAGCGCGCAGAAATCATCACCGATTTCATCGCCGGTCATCTCGACGCCAACTGGTTGCATCAGCGCTGCGGCACGCCACGGGAGATGCGCCTGTCGCCAGCGGTTTTCCGCTATCAATTGATCCAGCGCGCCCAGGCGGCCAACAAGCGCATCGTCCTGCCCGAAGGCAGCGAGCCGCTGACCGTGCAGGCCGCCGCGATCTGCCAGGCCCGAGGCATCGCTCGCTGTGTGTTGCTGGCCAAGCCCGAGGACGTGCAAGCCGTCGCCCGCGCCCAGGGCATCGAGTTGCCACCGGGCCTGGAAATCATCGATCCGGACTTGATCCGCGAACGCTATGTCGAGCCCATGGTCGCGCTACGCAAAAGCAAAAGCCTTAACGCGCCGATGGCCGAGCAACAACTGGAAGACACCGTGGTGATCGGCACCATGATGCTGGCCCTGGATGAAGTCGACGGCCTCGTGTCGGGCGTGATCAACACCACCGCCAACACCATCCGCCCGGCCCTGCAGCTGATTAAAACCGCGCCGGGCTGCACCCTGGTGTCGTCGGTGTTCTTCATGCTGTTCCCGGAAGAGGTGCTCGTCTACGGCGACTGCGTGATGAACCCGCACCCGAGTGCCAGCGAACTGGCCGAGATCGCCCTGCAAAGCGCTGATTCGGCCTCCGCCTTCGGCATCACGCCACGGGTGGCGATGATCAGCTACTCCAGCGGCGAGTCGGCCAGCGGCGAAGAAGTCGAGAAGGTCCGCGAGGCGACCCTGCTCGCCCATGAACAACAGCACTCGCTGCTGATCGACGGCCCCTTGCAGTACGACGCCGCCGCCAACGAAAGCGTGGCCCGGCAATTGGCGCCGAACAGTCAGGTGGCCGGTCGTGCCACGGTGTACGTGTTCCCCGACCTCAACACCGGCAACACCACGCACAAGGCCGTACAGCGCAGCGCCGACTGCGTCAGCCTCGGGCCGATGCTGCAAGGCTTGCGCAAACCGGTGAATGATTTACCGCGCGGCGCGCAGGTCGATGACATCGTCTACACCATCGCGTTGACCGCGATTCAAGCTGCCAACCGACCTATGGATGTGTAAATGCTGGACTTCCTACCTGCTCCGCTGCGGGGCGTGATCGCCTCGCTGCTGTTGGCACTGAACACGATTCTTCTCTGCTCGTTCCTGTTCTGCGTGGCGCTCGTCAAGGTACTGCCGTTCGCCCTCACCCAGCGCCTCGCGGGCTGGCTGATGAGTCATACCCACGAAGCCTGGATCAGCCTCAACAAAGGCTGGATGAACCTGGTGCGCCGCACGCGCTGGCACATCAGCGGCCTGCAAGGTCTCGACTATCAGCACTCGTACCTGATCACCAGCAACCACCAGAGCTGGGTCGACATCTTGGTACTGCAATATGTGCTCAACCGGCGCATTCAACCGCTGAAGTTCTTTCTCAAGCAGGAGCTGATCTGGGTCCCGGTGATCGGTCTGGCCTGGTGGGCACTGGGCTTTCCATTCATGAAACGCTACTCCAAGGCCTATCTGGAGAAGCACCCGGAGAAGAAAGGCAAGGACCTGGAAACCACCCGCAAGACCTGTGCGAAATTCCGCGACAACCCGGTGGGTATTTTCAACTTCGTCGAAGGCACACGCTTCACCGAGGGCAAGCACAAGCAACAACAGTCACCCTTCAAGTACCTGCTCAAGCCCAAGGCCGGCGGCATTGCCTTTGTGCTGGATGCGATGGGCGAGCAGCTTGAATCCCTGGTCAACGTGACCATCCACTACCCAGCCGGGCGTCCTGGTTTTTGGGATTTGTTGTGCGGGAACGTTGCGGACGTCGTGGTGCACCTTGAAGAGCTGAAGATTCCGCCGCAGTTCATTGGCAAGAACTACGACCAGGACGGCGAATACCGCCTGCAGTTTCAGGGCTGGATCAACCAGTTGTGGCAGGACAAGGATGCGTTGCTGGAACAGATGCATCGCGAGTATCCAGCGAAGTCTTGAGGTGCCTGTACCGGCCTCTTCGCGGGCAAGCCCGCTCCCACAGGATTCGCGTCGTATACAAATGGCATGAACAACCCAAAAACTGTGGGAGCGGCGGTGCGGCGATCCGACTTGCCCGCGAAAGCGTCGGAACAGACACAAAAAAGCCCGCAGACAATCACTTGTCTGCGGGCTTTTCCTTGCAGCTTGAAGCTAGAAGCTTGTCGCTGCTATTGCCTTAGATCGCCCCACGCTCACGCAGCAGACCCAGCACTTGCTTGACGCTTTCCTCCAGCGACACGGACTGGGTGTCGATCACCAGGTCGGCATCCAGCGGCACGTCGTACGGGAAGGACTCGCCCGGGATGTTATCCCCGGCCGCCGCGTACAAACCTTGCGGATCACGCTCGGCGCAGACCGTCGGCGAAGCCTGGACGTAGACCGTCAGCAGACGCTCCTTGCCGATCAGTTCCCGGGCTTGTTCACGGCCTTCGGCATTCGGGGCAACGAACGCAGCGAGGGTCAGCAGACCGGCCTCGTTGAACTGACGCGCGACGTGGGCGGCACGACGCCAGTTCTCGGTACGCCCGGCGCGATCCTGTGGCAGACCTTTGTTCAGATCGTGACGCAGGTTCTGGCCATCGAGTACGAACACCGCGCGACCCAGGTCGAACAACTTGCGTTCAACCGCATACGCCAGGGTGCTTTTGCCCGCGCCCGACAAGCCGCTGAACAACACGGTGGCAGGTTGCTGGCCGAAGCGCTGTGCGCGTTCTTCGGTGGCGACGTGAGCCAGTTTGCCGTGGTGCGTGCTGGTGCCATGGGCCAAAGGCTGGGCGACGATCATGCCCGCGCCAACGGTGCCGTTGGTCAAGCGGTCGATGATGATGAAGGCGCCGGTGGTGCGGTTGCTGTCGTAACCGTCGAGGGCAATCGGCGCATCGAGCGCGATCTTGACCTTGCCGATTTCGTTCAGCTGCAACGCGCTGGCCGGACCCTCTTCCAGGGTGTTCACGTCGACCTTGTTGACGATGCTGGCGATGGAGCCCGGCACGTAACTGGTGGCGCGTTTGATGTCGTATTTCTTGCCCGGCAGCATCGGCTCTTCAGCCATCCATACCAGCATCGCTTCGAAGCTGTCGGTCACCGGCGGCACGTTGTCGGCGTGAACCAACAGATCGCCACGGGAGATGTCGATTTCGTCTTCCATGGTCAGCGTGACTGCCTGACCAGGACCTGCGTGCTCCAGTTCACCTTCGAAGGTGACGATGGACTTCACCCGGCTGCTCTTGCCCGACGGCAGCACGACGACTTCGTCGCCTTTCTTGACGATGCCGCTGGCCAGCGTACCGGCGAAGCCACGGAAGTTCAGGTTCGGACGGTTGACGTACTGCACCGGGAAACGCAGGTCGGTGAAGTTGCGATCGCCCGCCACTTCCACGGTCTCGAGGATTTCCATCAGCGACTGGCCGGTGTACCACGGCGAACGCTCGGACTTGTTCACCACGTTGTCGCCCTTCAAAGCCGACATCGGCACGAAGTGCATGCTGGTCGGCTTGAGCTTCAGGCCTTCAGCGAACTGCAGGTAGTCGGCCTTGATCGACTCGAACACGCCCTGGTCGAAGTCCTTGAGGTCCATCTTGTTGATGGCAACAACGATGTGCTTGATGCCCAGCAGCGAGGCGATGAAGCTGTGGCGACGAGTCTGGGTCTGCACACCGTAACGGGCGTCGACCAGGATGATCGCCAGGTCACAGGTGGAGGCACCGGTGGCCATGTTGCGGGTGTACTGCTCATGGCCCGGGGTGTCGGCGATGATGAATTTGCGCTTGGCGGTGGAGAAATAGCGGTACGCGACATCGATGGTGATGCCTTGCTCACGCTCGGCCTGCAGGCCGTCGACCAGCAATGCCAGGTCGATGTCTTCACCGGTGGTGCCGACTTTTTTCGAGTCGCGGGTAATGGCTTCCAGGTGATCTTCGTAGATCATCTTGGAGTCGTGCAGCAGGCGCCCGATCAGGGTGCTCTTGCCGTCGTCGACGTTACCGCAGGTCAGAAAGCGCAGCAGCTCTTTACGTTCGTGCTGGCCCAGGTAGGCGAGGATGTCCTCGCTGATCAAATCAGATTGGTGGCTCATTGCATTCAAGCTCCAAGCTGTAAGCTTCAAGCGGCAAGCTTGTCGGCGTACAGCTAGTCAGAAATTTTATTGATCAACCCGCTAAGCATTTTTGAAAGCTCGCGAGATTCTGAAATCCAAAGTGCCGCCAACGGTTCTCTGATGTAACCAATTTCACTGCCAATGATTATCTGTGTCCGCAGCTCCCCGCAGGAGGCCTTAGCTATCGACAGAAACCGACATTTTTCTTCTGCAGTGAAACGTTCCATTCCCTCGGCAATATTGCTGGGAATCGAAAGCCCTGAACGAGTGATCTGACTTCTAAAGGCCAGATCACTGCACTCAGCCAGTTCCTTGTAGAGGTTGACTGCCAATGCTTTGGCTCTTTGCCAAACAATCAGTTTCTCGAAATCCATTTCGAAACCCGCTTTTGATTCGCTTGCAGCTTGCCGCTTGAAGCTTGCAACTGCTTCTTAGAAATAACCCTGACGTTTTTTGTCTTCCATCGAGCCGGCGCCATCGTGGTCGATGACACGGCCCTGGCGCTCGGAAGTTCGCGTCAGGAGCATTTCCTGAATGATGTCCGTGAGGCTTTCGGCCTCGGACTCCACCGCGCCCGTCAACGGGTAGCAACCAAGGGTACGGAAACGCACTTTCTTTTTGACGATGCGCGCTTTGTCTTCATCGCTCAGGTGCTCGAGGATGCGCTCGTCGTCGATCATGATCAGCGTGCCGTTCTTCTCGATGACTTCACGCTCGGCGGCGAAGTACAGCGGAACGATCGGGATGCCTTCAAGGTAGATGTACTGCCAGATGTCCAGCTCGGTCCAGTTCGACAGCGGGAAGACGCGGATCGACTCGCCCTTGTTGACCTTGCCGTTGTAGACGTTCCACAGCTCGGGACGCTGGTTTTTCGGATCCCAGCGGTGCTTGCTGTCGCGGAACGAGTACACTCGCTCTTTCGCGCGGGATTTCTCTTCATCGCGACGGGCGCCGCCGAATGCTGCGTCGAAACCATACTTGTCGAGTGCCTGCTTCAGGCCCTCGGTCTTCATGATGTCGGTGTGCTTGGCGCTGCCGTGGGTGAACGGGTTGATGTCCTGCGCCACGCCGTCCGGGTTGACGTGGGTGATCAGGTCGAGGCCCAGCTCGGCGACCATCTTGTCGCGGAAGCTGTACATCTCCTTGAATTTCCAGCGAGTGTCGACGTGCATCACCGGAAACGGCAGCTTGCCCGGGAAGAACGCCTTGCGTGCCAGATGCAGCATCACGGCGGAGTCTTTACCGATGGAGTACAGCATCACCGGGTTGTCGAACTCGGCGGCCACCTCGCGGATGATGTGGATGCTTTCCGCCTCCAGCTGTTTCAGATGCGTCAGTTTGTCGACCATGGCTACTCACGAAGGCTTTCTTATGAACGGCCAGCGGGCCGTGTTCGAGCGGGGATCCTAGCACAGCGACCTCTTCTAATCAGGACACCAACTAGATCGAAAGAGCATATGAATATGCCTGCCCGTTTGGGCATCGCAGACCCTTTGTGGGAGCGGGCTTGCTCGCGAAGGCGGTGGATCAGTCAGCATCAGGTTGAATGACACGCCGCCTTCGTCGGAACGCCGCCCGGAGCAAGCCCGCTCCCACATTTTGATCGATGGTGTACCTCAAATCGGATTCGGGCAATCGATGAAGATGTGCTCCAGCGCAAACCGACGGGCCAGATAATCCCCCAGCGCCTGAACGCCGTAGCGCTCGGTCGCATGGTGACCGGCGGCGATGAAGCTGATGTCGTTTTCCCGGGCGCTGTGGAAGGTTTGCTCGGAGGCCTCGCCGCTGAGGTACAGATCGACGCCTGCCAGAATGGCTTGATCGATGTAACCCTGGCCACCACCGGTGCACCAGCCGACGCGGCGGATCATGGCATTGCCTTCGATCAACAGCGGCTCACGCCCCATCACTTCCTGGACGCGGCGAGCGAAATCCCGGGGCATCATCGGCTCATTCAGCGAGCCAACCAGGCCGACAATCTTCAGGTTGTCCGGGTCCAGTGGGCCTTCGACGGTGATGTCGAGCTGCCGTGCGAGCTGCACGTTATTGCCGACGTCCGGGTGCAGGTCCAGCGGCAGGTGATAGGACAACAGGCTGATATCGTGCTTGAGCAGGGTCTTCAAGCGGCGCTGCTTCATGCCGGTGATGCACGGGTTCTCGCCTTTCCAGAAGTAGCCGTGATGCACCAACACCAGGTCGGCATTGGCTTCCACGGCCGCATCGAGCAAGGCCTGGCTGGCGGTGACGCCGCTGACAATGCGCATCACTTGCGGCCGCCCCTCGACCTGCAGGCCGTTGGGGCAGTAATCAGCGATTCTGGCGCTGTTGAGGTAGCGGTCGGCTTCTTCGACCAGGGTGCACAGGGCGACGGCCATAAAAGACTCCTAAATATCCCGTTCAGAGGCGCGTGCGGCCTCGTATAATGCGCGTCATTATGAGCGGTCTCATACCGCCTGCAACTCTCTCAGGAACTGCTTAATGCTCAAGGCGCTGCGTTTTTCCGGCTGGCCGCTGTTGGCCGGCGTGCTTGTCGCTCTTTTGATAATCCAGCGTTACCCGCAGTGGGTCGGGCTCCCGAGCCTCGACGTCAATCTGCAACAAGCGCCGCAAACCACCAGCATGCAGCAGGGCCCGGTGTCTTATGCCGAAGCGGTATCCACCGCGGCGCCGTCGGTGGTGAACCTGTACACCACCAAAGTCATCAACAAACCCAACCATCCGTTGTTCGAAGATCCGCAGTTCCGTCGCTTCTTCGGCGATAATTCGCCCAAGCAGAAACGTATGGAGTCGAGCCTCGGTTCCGGCGTGATCATGAGCCCGGAAGGCTACATCCTGACCAACAACCACGTGACCAGCGGTGCCGACCAGATCGTGGTGGCCCTCAAGGACGGCCGGGAAACCCTGGCACGGGTGATCGGCAGCGACCCGGAGACTGACCTCGCGGTTCTGAAAATCGACCTGAAAAACCTGCCATCGATCACCGTGGGGCGTTCCGACAACATCCGCATCGGCGACGTTGCATTGGCCATCGGCAACCCGTTCGGCGTCGGCCAGACTGTGACCATGGGCATCATCAGCGCCACCGGGCGCAACCAACTGGGCCTGAACAACTACGAAGACTTCATCCAGACCGATGCGGCGATCAACCCCGGCAACTCAGGTGGTGCGCTGGTGGATGCCATCGGCAACCTGACCGGCATCAACACGGCAATCTTTTCCAAGTCCGGGGGCTCCCAGGGCATTGGTTTCGCGATCCCGGTGAAGCTGGCGATGGAAGTGATGAAGTCGATCATCGAGCACGGCCAGGTGATTCGTGGCTGGCTGGGTATCGAAGTGCAGCCGCTGACCCAGGAACTGGCCGAGTCGTTCGGTTTGTCCGGACGCCCTGGCATTGTCGTGGCGGGGATTTTCCGCGATGGTCCGGCACAGAAGGCCGGCCTGCAACTGGGTGATGTGATTCTTTCCATCGATGGCGAACCGGCCGGTGATGGCCGTCGCTCGATGAATCAGGTGGCGCGGATCAAGCCGACCGACAAGGTCGCGATCCAGGTGATGCGCAACGGCAAGGAGCTCAAACTGACGGCGGAAGTCGGCCTGCGCCCACCGCCGGCTCCGGTCAAGGATAAAGAAGAAGAGTAAGCGGCTAATACAAACCCTTGTAGGAGCGAGCTTGCTCGCGCCTACAGGGGGCAGCGGTGGTTTACAGGTCGCCGAGGCCGTCGATCAGCGCCTGATTCTGCTCTGGCGTGCCGATGGAGATCCGCAGGAACTGGGCGATCCGCTCCTGCTTGAAGTGCCGGACGATCACGCCTTGCTCGCGCAACTTCGCCGCAAGCCCCGCCGCATCGTGCTGGGGGTGACGGGCGAAAATGAAGTTCGCCGCCGATGGCAGCACTTCAAAACCCTTCTCCTTTAGCTGTGCAACGACCTTCTCGCGATTCTCGATCACCAACGCGCAGGTCTTGTCGAAATACTCGCGATCGTCGAACGCTGCGGCAGCGCCGACATTCGCCATACGATCCAGCGGATAGGAGTTGAAGCTGTTCTTGATCCGCTCCAGCGCCTCGATCAGGTCCGGATGCCCCACCGCCAGGCCTACCCGCAGACCGGCCAGGGAACGGGACTTGGACAGGGTCTGGGTCACCAGCAGGTTCGGATAGCGGTCCACCAGGGTGATTGCCGTCTCGCCGCCGAAGTCGATGTAGGCCTCGTCGACCACCACCACCGAATCCGGGCTGGCCTTGAGAATCTGCTCCACCGCCTCCAGCGCCAACAGGCAGCCGGTCGGTGCGTTCGGGTTAGGGAAGATGATCCCGCCGTTCGGTTTGGCGTAGTCCGCCGGGTTGATCTGGAATTGCTCGTCCAGCGGCACCGCGTCGAAGGTGATGCCGTACAACCCGCAGTAGACCGGGTAAAAGCTGTAGCTGATGTCCGGGAACAGCAGCGGCTGATCGTGCTGCAGCAAACCGTGGAAGATGTGCGCCAGCACTTCATCGGAACCGTTGCCGAGGAACACCTGATTGCTCTGTACGCCGTAGTACCTGGCAACGGCTTGCTTGAGCAGGTCGCTGTTCGGGTCCGGGTACAGGCGCAGATTGTCATTGAGTTCGGTTTGCATCGCAGCCAAGGCTTTCGGCGATGGACCGTACGGGTTTTCGTTGGTGTTGAGCTTCACCAGTTTCGCCAGTTTCGGCTGTTCGCCCGGCACGTAAGGCACCAGATTCTTGACGAACGGGCTCCAGAATTTACTCATGCTCACTCCCCCTGCTCTTCATTAAAGAGCTCGTCAACGATGCGATATTCGGCACTGCGAGCGTGGGCGGTCAGCGACTCGCCACGGGCCAGCACGGAAGCGGTCTTGCCCAGTACGGACGCGCCCTGCTCAGAGCAGAAGATGATCGACGAACGCTTCTGGAAGTCGTACACACCCAGCGGCGAAGAGAAGCGCGCAGTACCGGAAGTCGGCAATACGTGGTTAGGACCTGCGCAGTAGTCGCCCAGGGCTTCGGAAGTGTGACGCCCCATGAAGATCGCGCCGGCGTGGCGGATTTTCGGCAGCCAGGCCTGTGGATCGGCAACGGACAATTCGAGGTGCTCCGGCGCGATGCGGTTGGCCACTTCGATGGCTTGCTCCATGTCGCGAACCTTGATCAGTGCACCACGGCCATTGATCGAGGTTTCGATGATCGCGGCGCGCTCCATGGTCGGCATCAGCTTGGCGATGCTGGCGGCGACCTTGTCGAGGAACTCGGCGTCGGGGCTGACAAGAATCGCCTGGGCGTCTTCGTCGTGCTCGGCCTGGGAGAACAGGTCCATGGCGATCCAGTCCGGATCGGTCTGGCCGTCGCACACCACGAGGATCTCGGAGGGACCGGCGATCATATCGATACCGACCTGGCCAAACACGTGGCGCTTGGCGGTGGCGACATAAATGTTGCCCGGACCGACGACCTTGTCGACCTTCGGCACGCTTTCGGTGCCGTAAGCCAACGCAGCAACGGCTTGAGCGCCACCGATGGTGAACACGCGGTCGACACCGGCGATGCAAGCAGCGGCCAGCACCAGCTCGTTGATTTCACCCCGCGGGGTCGGTACCACCATGACCACTTCGGTGACGCCGGCGACCTTGGCCGGAATCGCGTTCATCAATACCGACGACGGGTACGATGCCTTGCCGCCTGGCACATATAGACCGGCGCGATCCAGCGGCGTGACTTTCTGGCCCAGCACGGTGCCGTCGGCCTCGGTGTAGCTCCAGGAATCCTGCTTCTGTTTTTCGTGGTAGCTGCGCACACGAGCCGCAGCGACTTCCAGGGCTTCACGCTGAGGCACGGAGATGCGGGTGAGCGCCAGTTCCAGACGCTCGCGCGGCAGGATCAGGTCGGCCATGGACTTCACGTCCAGGCCGTCGAACTGGCGGGTAAAGTCCACCAGTGCCGCGTCGCCACGCTCACGCACGGCCTTGATGATGTCCAGCACCCGCTGATTGACCGAGTCGTCAGACACACTTTCCCAGCTCAGCAGATGATCCAGATGATGCGCGAAATCCGGGTCAGCAGCGTTGAGTCGGCGAATTGCAGTCGGTGCGGTCATAGCGAGAGCCTCATAGGAATGGCAAAAACTCAGGCGCCCTAACTTAGCAGTCGTTTCCGCTTGGGCACCTGAGAATTCTGGCTATGAGGCGGATAGACGGGCGCGACTTAACGTCGCGCAGGTGAATCAGCCGCGGTGTCGAGACTCCACTGCCTTGCGCAAGGTGTCGATCAACGCCTGGATACGGGCGTGCTGCATCTTCATCGAAGCTTTGTTGACGATCAGCCGGGAGCTGATGGCAGCAATGAAATCCTGTGGCTCCAGGCCGTTGGCCCGCAGCGTGTTACCGGTGTCGACCACGTCGATGATCTTGTCGGCAAGGCCGATCAGCGGTGCCAGCTCCATCGAGCCGTACAGCTTGATGATGTCGACCTGACGACCCTGTTCGGCGTAATAACGCTTGGCAACGTTGACGAACTTGGTGGCGATGCGCAGGCGACCCTTGGGCTCGACCGCACCGACCTTGCCGGCCGTCATCAACTTGCACTGGGCAATTTGCAGGTCCAGTGGCTCGTACAGGCCCTGGCCGCCATATTCCATCAGCACATCTTTACCGGCGACACCGAGGTCGGCAGCACCATGTTCGACATAGGTCGGCACATCGGTAGCACGCACGATCAGCAGGCGTACATCTTCCTGGGTCGTGGGAATGATCAGCTTGCGGCTCTTGTCCGGATTCTCGGTCGGCACGATGCCCGCTTCAGCCAGAAGCGGCAGGGTGTCGTCAAGGATGCGGCCCTTGGACAGTGCGATGGTCAACATGGGAAACGTCAGTCCTTATCAAGGTACTCATGCCCGGTCGCAAATGGCGCCGGACACACATCGAGCCGAAAACGGCTCGACTTCAACAAATCAACGGGCATGTCCTTATGCCCATGCAGCAGGTACTAGCCCGGAACGCGACGGATCTTGGCGCCCAGCATCTGCAGTTTTTCTTCGATGCACTCGTAGCCACGGTCTATGTGGTAGATGCGGTCGATCAGCGTGTCGCCGTCGGCGACCAGGGCCGAGATCACCAGGCTGGCCGAAGCACGCAGGTCGGTCGCCATCACTGGCGCGCCCTTGAGTTTTTCGGTGCCGGTGACGATGGCGGTGTTGCCTTCAACCTGGATCTTGGCACCCATGCGGTGCAGTTCGTAGACGTGCATGAAGCGGTTTTCGAAGATCGTCTCGATCACAGCACCGGTGCCTTCGGCAATGGCGTTGAGGGAGATGAACTGCGCCTGCATGTCGGTCGGGAACGCCGGGTACGGAGCGGTCCGCACATTGACGGCTTTCGGACGCTTGCCGTGCATGTTCAGCTCGATCCAGTCTTCGCCGCAGGTGATTTCGGCACCGGACTCACGGAGTTTTTCCAGAACGGCTTCGAGGATGGTCGGATCGGTATCCTTGACCTTCACGCGACCACCGGTCACCGCCGCCGCCACCAGGTAGGTGCCGGTTTCGATACGGTCGGGCATTACTTTATAAGTAGTGGTGTGCAGTCGCTCGACGCCATCGATGGTGATGGTATCGGTACCGGCGCCGGAAACCTTGGCACCCATGGCGTTCAGGAAGTTCGCCAGGTCGACCACTTCAGGCTCGCGAGCGGCGTTTTGCAGGACGCTGCGGCCTTTTGCCAGGGCCGCGGCCATCATGATGTTTTCGGTACCGGTCACGCTGACGGTGTCGAAGAAGAAGTGCGCGCCGCGCAGGCCGCCTTCAGGCGCCTTGGCCTTGATGTAGCCGCCTTCGACGTCGATGACTGCGCCCATGGCTTCCAGGCCACGGATGTGCAGGTCAACTGGACGCGAACCGATGGCGCAACCGCCAGGCAAGGCGACTTCGGCTTCACCGAAACGGGCAACCATCGGACCGAGCACCAGAATCGACGCACGCATGGTTTTAACCAGTTCGTACGGTGCGACCAGGGTCTTGATGGTGCGCGGGTCGATTTCGACGGAGAGTTTCTCGTCGATCACAGGCTCAATGCCCATGCGCCCGAACAGCTCGATCATGGTGGTGATGTCGTGCAGGTGCGGCAGGTTGGCCACGGTCACCGGGCCATCGCACAGCAAAGTGGCGGCCAGGATCGGCAGGGCAGAGTTCTTTGCCCCGGAGATGCGGATTTCGCCGTCAAGACGAGCACCACCAGTAATAATCAATTTATCCATAAGAATCTCGACGCCCTTGGGCTCAGGTGCGCTCGGCCCAGGCCGCGCTGCTGAAAAATTTCATAGTGACCGCATGGATGCTGCCATCGGTGATCCACGGGTTCAAATGGGCATAGACCTGCTGCTGACGCTTGACCGGGCTCAATGCCGCCAGTTCATCGCTAATCACGTTCAGCTGGAAATTGCAGCCTTCGCCCTCGACTTCTACTTTCGTTCCGGGCAGCTTTCCTTCAAGAAAGCTCTTAACTTCGTTGGCCTGCATGCTCAACCTCAATCGGCGCCCTGTGCGCGCGGGTCGGACATCATACAAAAAAGCCCCGCGCCTGCGAACCCCGCCAAGCAGGACTCGGACGGGGGGCTTGTTCATAGATGCGGGTTAGGGATGCGCCAACAGCTCGGTCAGCTCACTGACCTGAGCGATTTCACGCATGTCTTCCGGCATCCCGTGGATGCTCAGGGCCTTGCCGGCCGCCTGTGCATCGCGGATAAAGCACAGCAGCAACGACAAACCGACACTGCTGGACTTGGTCACCGCCGAGCAATCGACCACCAGCGCCGCAGCCTTGCTGGCCTTGATCAGCGCCTTGCCCTGCTCGCGCAGGCCAGGGCCGGTGCGGTAATCCAGCACACCACTGAGTCGCAGCTCGCCCGCTTCGTCCATCTGGACTGCCGACTCACTCATTGGGCTGACTGCTCTGGCTTCTTGTCGGTGGCTTCCTTGGCCTTGGCGACTTCCCCGGCCCAACCATTGATGGTCTTGTCCAGGTCGTTGCCATTGCGCTGCATCGCATCGGCGAACTGATCGCGGAACAGCTTGCCAATGTTGATGCCGTTGATGATGACGTTACGCAGTTTCCACTCGCCGTTGATCTTTTCCAGCGTGTAGGACACTGGGTAGATCGCGCCGCTGCTGCCCTTGACGGTCATGCCAACGCTGGTACGGTCGCCCGACTCGTCTTTGGCCGGTTCAACGGTGATGCCCTGGTTGTTGTACTCAAGCAAGGCATTGCCATAGAACTGGAACAGGCCCTTCTTGAAGTTTACTTCGAAGGTTTTCATCTGCGCAGGCGTAGCTTTCTTCGAGTATTTGACCGTCATGATGCTCTTGGAAATACCCTCGGCATCCACAACCGGCCCGACGATGTTGTCCAGCGCCGTATAGAAGTCCTGCGGGTCCTGCTTGTACTTCTCTTTGTTTGCCGCCAGGTCCGCGAGCATACGGTTGGTTGTGTCCTGCACCAGATCGTGCGCCGAAGGCGCCGCTACGGCATGGGACACCAACGGAAACACCGCGAGCATTACCAACAGGCCACGTCGCAAGGTAGAGATCATTTAACTGTTCCTCATTTAGCTTCTTTGCTAACGGTATTGAGCAGGAATTTACCGATCAGGTCTTCGAGCACCAGCGATGACTGCGTGTCATGGATGGTTCCACCATCCTTGAGCAGGGTGTCTTCCCCGCCCACGCTGATACCGATGTACTTCTCGCCCAACAGGCCAGCAGTCAGGATAGATGCAGTGGAGTCCGCCGGCAGATTATCGATGCGTTTTTCCAGCTGCATGGTCACCCGACCGGTGAAACTGTCGCGATCCAGATCGATGGCCGTGACCTTGCCGATGGTCACACCGGCCATGGTCACCTTTGCTCTGACCGTCAAACCGGCGATATTGTCGAAGTAGGCGTAAAGTTTATATGTGTCGGTGCTCGGAGTCGGGGACAGGCCACTGACCCGCAACGCCAACAGGAGCAAAGCCAGGATGCCAGCCAGCAAGAAAAGGCCGACACCGATTTCCAGGGTGCGGTTTTGCATCAGAAATCTCCAAACATCAAGGCGGTCAGAATAAAGTCCAGGCCGAGTACTGCCAACGAGGCATACACAACGGTCTTGGTAGTGGCACGACTGATCCCCTCGGAAGTGGGTTCGCAGTCATAGCCTTGGAATACGGCGATCCAGGTCACCACAAAGGCAAAGACAATGCTTTTGACGATCCCGTTGAGCACGTCATCGGTGAACGTCACACTGTTCTGCATGTTCGACCAGTAGGAACCTTCGTAGACTCCCAGCCAGTCGACCGCCACCCACGAGCCGCCCCAGATCCCCACCACGCTGAAAATCATCGCCAGCACCGGCAGGGAAATGAAACCGGCCCACAAGCGTGGCGCGATGATGTACTTGAGCGGGTCGACCCCGATCATTTCCAGGCTGGACAACTGCTCGGTGGACTTCATGTTGCCGATTTCGGCGGTCAACGCCGAACCTGCGCGCCCGGCGAACAGCAAGGCGGTCACCACCGGCCCAAGTTCACGCAGCAGCGTCAGGGCAACCATCTGCCCGACAGCCTGTTCTGAACCATAGCTGGAAAGAATGTTGAAGCCCTGCAGCGCCAGCACCATGCCGATGAACACCCCGGAGACCACGATGATCACCAGGGACATCACGCCCACCGAATGCAACTGCTTGACCAGCAGCCCGAAACCGCCACCGATGCCGCCCCGACCAAGCAAGGCATGGAACAGGAACAAGCTCGAACGCCCGAACACCGCCAACACATCGATGCCGGCCTGGCCGAAGCGACGAACGCGTTCTATCAATGAAATTCTGCGCATCAGCGCTTCCCCAGAAGATCTGCGCGGTAATCCGTCGCTGGAAAGTGGTACGGAACCGGGCCGTCGGGTTCACCGGTCATGAACTGGCGAATGCGCGGTTCATCCGAGTTCATCAATTCGTCCGGCGTACCCTGCCCCAACACCTGACCATCGCCCACCACATAAATGTAATCGGCAATGCTCGCGGTCTCGGCCAGGTCGTGGGATACCACGATGCTGGTGATGCCCAGCGCATCGTTGAGCAACCGGATGAGCCGCACCAGAACGCCCATTGCGATGGGGTCCTGGCCGACAAAGGGCTCGTCGTACATGAGGATCTGCGGGTCGAGCGCAATCGCCCGAGCCAGCGCAACACGGCGTTTCATGCCGCCGGAAAGCTCGTCGGGCATCAGTTCGATGGCTCCGCGCAAGCCCACGGCCTGCAGTTTGAGCAGAACGATGTCGCGGATCATCTCTTCCGGCAGTTGCGTATGAACCCGTAGCGGAAACGCGACGTTCTCGAAAACATCGAGGTCGGTAAACAGTGCGCCGCTCTGAAACAGCACGCCCATATGCTTGCGCGCATCGAACAGGTCGCTGCGCGACAGCTTCGGCAGGTTCTGACCGTTGACCCAGACTTCGCCCTTGGTGGGCCGCAACTGGGCGCCCATCAGACGCAAGAGCGTGGTCTTGCCACACCCGGAAGGCCCCATGATGCCGGTGACCTTGCCGCGCGGGATACGGATATCGACATTATTGAAAATGCTGCGCGCACCGCGCTTGAAGGACAGTCCCTTCAGCTCGACCGCGTAGGCGTTATCGGCACTCATCTAAACTCCTTGCGATGCAGCCTCTCACTCGGACGCCTGGCTTTCTCACGAAAGCACATACCTCCCGGGCAGGCCGAACTGGCGGCGAACTATATCACTGCAAAGGCTGCGCGCCCAAGACCAAAGCCAGGTCATGTTCAACTGCATCACAGGTAGAAAGCCCCGTTTAGAAGGTTTCCGGCAACAAGGATGACAATGCGCTACGAACAAGCGTGAGGGATTCGATCATAACCGCTATAATCGCCGCCTTTTCATCAGGCTATACGATTTCTGACATGAGCCAATCCAGCGACCTGATTCAATCAGCACAACGCACCATCCGCCTCGAGGTAGAAGCCGTGCAAGGCCTGCTACCCCATATCGACGCAGATTTCGTACGCGCTTGCGAGATGATTCTGGCCAGCAAAGGTCGCGTGGTCGTGGTCGGCATGGGCAAGTCGGGGCACATCGGCAACAAGATTGCCGCGACCCTGGCCAGCACCGGCACCACGGCGTTTTTTGTGCATCCGGCTGAAGCCAGCCACGGTGACATGGGCATGATTACCCGCGACGACATCATTCTGGCGCTCTCGAATTCGGGCTCCACCAATGAAATCGTGACCCTGCTGCCACTGATCAAGCGCCTGGGCATTCAGTTGATCAGCGTGACCGGCAACCCTGACTCGCCGCTGGCCAAGGCCGCCGAGGTCAACCTGAATGTTCACGTCGAGCACGAAGCCTGTCCGTTGAACCTCGCCCCCACCTCGTCGACCACTGCCGCCCTGGTCATGGGCGACGCCTTGGCTGTCGCGCTGCTGGAAGCCCGTGGCTTTACCGCCGAAGACTTCGCATTTTCCCATCCCGGCGGCGCCCTGGGCCGACGCCTGCTGCTGAAGGTGGAAAATGTCATGCACGCAGGGCAAGAGTTGCCGCAAGTACAGCGCGGCACCCTGCTGAAGGACGCGCTAATGGAAATGACCCGCAAAGGCCTGGGCATGACCGTGATCCTGGAAGCCGATGGAAAGCTGGCCGGGATCTTTACCGACGGCGACTTGCGTCGCACGCTGGACCGTAGCATCGACATCCATAGCGCCACCATCGACCAGGTCATGACTGCACACGGCAAGACTGCCCGCGCCGAGATGCTCGCCGCCGAAGCGCTGAAAATCATGGAAGATCATAAAATCAACGCGCTGGTCGTGGTCGACCGCGAAGACCGCCCGGTCGGTGCCTTGAACATGCACGACTTGCTGCGTGCAGGAGTAATGTAATGAGTGCGGACCTGCTGCAACGCGGCAAACAGATCAAGCTGGCGGTGTTCGATGTCGATGGCGTGCTGACCGATGGGCGCCTGTACTTCCTCGAAGACGGCAGCGAATTCAAGACGTTCAACACCCTCGACGGCCAGGGCATCAAGATGCTGATGGCTGCCGGCGTGCAGACGGCCATCATCAGTGGCCGCAAGACCCCGGTGGTCGAACGGAGAGCCAGAAATCTCGGAATCCCGCATCTGTATCAGGGACGCGAAGACAAACTGGTGGTACTCGACGAGCTACTGGCCCAACTCAACCTGAGCTATGAACAGGTGGCCTACCTCGGCGATGACCTGCCGGACCTGCCGGTGATTCGCCGCGTCGGCCTGGGCATGGCGGTGGCCAATGCCGCCAGCTTCGTGCGTGAACACGCTCACGGCATCACCCTCGCCCGTGGCGGTGAAGGTGCCGCTCGCGAATTCTGCGAATTGATCCTGCGCGCCCAGGACCGCCTCGACGCGGCCAATGCGGCGTACCTGTGAGCCCATTATGCTGAGCAAAAAGTTTCGCAACACCCTGATGTACAGTTGCATCGCAGCGATATTCGCCGCGGTTGGCTACTGGAACATCAGCCCGGAACGCTTCCTCGACAAGCCGGTAACGCCGGTCGATGAAAGCGCGATCGACTATTACGCCATCAACGCTCACAGCGTGCAGTACCTGCCCGACGGCAAGCTGCAATATGATCTGGTGTCCGACAAGGTCGAGCACCTGAAAGCGACCGAGGTGACATTGCTGACCAACCCCGACCTGAACGTGTTCCGCGGCACTGAATTTCCGTGGCACGTCCAGAGCTTGCACGGCGAGGTCAATCCTGATGGCACACAGGTCGAACTGATCGATGACGTGCGCATCACGCGCTTCGACGAGAAAAACCGTAAAACCCTGATCACCAGCACCCGCATGACCGTGTTCCCGCAGCAGCAATATGCGCAGACCGAGCAAGACGTTAGAATCGACGGCGCTGGCGGTGTATCGACTGGCAAGGGAATGAAAGCGTATTTGAAAGAAAGCAGGATACACCTGCTATCGAACGTAAGAGGACAGTATGAGGCTCGTTAAAACCCTCCCGATTTTGCTCAGTCTGGGCGCAGCACTGGGAAGCGTGAGCGCCTGGGCTCTGCCGGAAGATCAACAGCAGCCTATCCGCATTCAGGCCGACGACGCCCAACTGGACGACAAGCAAGGTATTGCTACCTATAAGGGTGACGTGATCATCACCCAAGGTTCGATGAAGGTGACAGGCAACACCGTTACCATCACCCGCACCCCGACTGGCGACATTGACGTAGTGACCTCGGTGGGCAACCTGGCGTACTTCGAGCAGTTGCAAACGGCTGGCGATACCAAGCCTGTTCAGGGTTGGGGCGTGACGATCCAGTATCACGCCGCGCAAAATCGCGTCGTACTGATCGACAAGGCCAAAGTTGTCGACAAGGACAACAACGTCACCCAAGGCGAGAAAATTGTCTACGACACGAACAAGAAGCTCGCCAGCGCCGGTCGCGCCACAGGCAGCAAGGTCACCGAGGCGCGCCCGCGTATCGACATGGTGATCCAGCCGAAGAAGAAAACCGACGAGAAAAAGGCCCAGTAATGGCAACTCTGAAAGCTCAGCATCTGGCAAAGAGCTACAAGAGCCGCCAGGTCGTGCGTGATGTCAGCCTGTCCATCGACAGCGGCCAGATCGTCGGCCTGCTTGGCCCGAACGGCGCCGGCAAGACCACCTGCTTCTACATGATCGTCGGCCTGGTGCAAGCCGACCAGGGCCGCGTCCTGATTGATGACCTGGACGTCAGCCACCAGCCGATGCACGGTCGCGCAAAGGCCGGTATCGGCTACTTGCCGCAGGAAGCATCGATCTTCCGCAAACTGTCGGTGGCCGACAACATCATGGCCATCCTCGAGACCCGCAAGGAACTCGACAAGGCAGGTCGTCGCAAAGAGCTGGAAAGCCTGCTGCAGGAATTCCACATCAGCCACATCCGCGACAACCTGGGCATGAGCCTGTCCGGTGGCGAGCGCCGTCGCGTGGAAATCGCCCGCGCCCTGGCCACCAACCCGAAATTCATCCTCCTCGACGAACCCTTCGCCGGCGTGGACCCGATTTCGGTCGGCGACATCAAGCAGATCATTTACCACCTCAAGGCCAAAGGCATTGGCGTGCTGATCACGGACCACAACGTTCGTGAAACCCTGGATATCTGTGAAACCGCCTATATCGTCAATGACGGCCAACTGATCGCCGAAGGCGACGCAGAGACCATCCTGGCCAACAACCTGGTCAAGGAAGTGTACCTGGGCCACGAGTTCCGCCTGTAATCGCTGAGCCGTGCCCGGGCAGTTGCCCGGGCACCTGACCAGCCACTCACCGGCGCCTCGTGCCGACAAGCGTGGTCAGCCCTCAACAAGGGCAGCGCAGCAACACAGCTTTATAGTTTTTTATTGTTACAGCGCTCTAGGCAAACCCTTTAGTTTCAGGCATATAATTTGCTTAAGTTTGGCGCCCCGGCGCCCTGTAGTGGATGGCGCATGTGCGCCGGCGAATAAGGTGTTAAGCCCCAGCCATGAAACCATCGCTAGTCTTGAGAATGGGCCAGCAGCTGACGATGACACCGCAGCTGCAACAGGCCATCCGCCTGCTCCAATTGTCGACCCTGGACCTGCAACAGGAAATCCAGGAGGCCCTGGAGTCAAATCCGATGCTCGAACGCCAGGAAGAAGGCGACGACTTCGACAATTCCGACCCCTTGGCCGACAACGCCGAACAAAAGCCCAACACTGACATCCAGGAGCCCTCCTACCAGGAAAGCGCCCCGACGGTTGATAACCTCGATGAAGGTGACTGGAACGAGCGTATCCCAAACGAACTCCCCGTCGACACCGCGTGGGAAGACGTTTACCAGACCAGCGCCAGCAGCCTGCCCAGCAATGATGATGACGAGTGGGACTTCACCACCCGCACCTCGGCCGGCGAAAGCCTGCAGAGCCATTTGCTGTGGCAACTGAACCTGGCCCCGATGTCCGACACCGATCGCCTGATCGCCGTGACCCTGATCGACTGCATCAACAATCAGGGCTACCTGGACGAAACCCTAGAGGAAATCCTCGAAGCCTTCGACCCGGAACTGGACATCGAACTGGACGAAATCGAAGCCGTCCTGCACCGCATCCAGCAATTCGAGCCCGCCGGCATCGGCGCCCGCAACCTGGGCGAATGCCTGCTGCTGCAATTGCGCCAGTTGCCTGCCAAGACCCCTTGGCTGGCCGAGGCCAAGCGCCTGGTCACCGATTACATTGACCTGCTGGGCAGCCGCGATTACAGCCAGTTGATGCGTCGCATGAAGCTCAAGGAAGACGAGCTGCGCCAGGTCATCGAACTGGTCCAGAGCCTCAACCCGCGCCCGGGCTCGCAAATCGAGTCCACTGAAGCCGAGTACGTCGTTCCTGACGTCATCGTGCGCAAGGACAACGAGCGCTGGCTGGTGGAGCTCAATCAGGAGTCGGTGCCACGGCTGCGGGTCAACGCCCAGTACGCAGGTTTCGTGCGCCGCGCCGACACCAGCGCCGACAATACCTTCATGCGCAATCAGTTGCAGGAGGCCCGCTGGTTCATCAAGAGCCTGCAAAGCCGCAATGAAACCCTGATGAAGGTTGCCACCCAGATCGTCGAGCATCAGCGCGGCTTTCTGGAGTACGGCGACGAAGCCATGAAGCCGCTGGTCCTGCATGACATCGCCGAAGCGGTCGGCATGCATGAATCGACGATTTCACGGGTGACCACCCAGAAGTTCATGCACACCCCCCGGGGCATTTATGAACTGAAGTACTTTTTCTCCAGTCACGTAAGCACCTCCGAAGGCGGCGAATGCTCGTCCACGGCGATCCGGGCGATCATCAAAAAACTGGTTGCCGCGGAAAATCAGAAAAAGCCGTTGAGTGACAGCAAGATCGCTGGTTTACTGGAGGCACAAGGCATTCAGGTGGCTCGCCGCACCGTCGCCAAGTACCGCGAATCCCTCGGGATCGCGCCTTCGAGCGAACGCAAGCGGTTGATGTAGAGCCACGCCACAGCGTTCCAGTGGTAGATCATCTGATCTACCGCTTTATGCACTGGCAACGAAGGAGAAGCTGTATGCAAGTCAACATCAGTGGACACCAACTGGAAGTGACCGAACCTCTTCGCACCTACATCGGCGAAAAACTCGAACGATTGGAGCGACATTTCGACAAGATCACTAATGTGCAGGTCACGATGACCGTCGAAAAACTGAAGCAGAAAATCGAAGCCACGCTGCATATTCCCGGGAATGAAGTCGTCGCCAACGCGGAGCATACCGATATGTACGCCGCGATCGACGCACTCACCGACAAGCTGGATAAACAACTCAAAAAGCATAAGGAAAAGACCCAGAGCCTCCTCCAGGGCGCAACCGGTCGTTAACACTCCCTACCCATGATCCGACTTGAAAGTATCCTGACCCCCGGCCGTTCCCTGGTGAACGTGCCGGGAGGCAGTAAAAAGAAAGCCCTCGAACAAATTGCCAATCTGATCGCCCGCGAAGTGCCGGCCCTGGAGATGCAAGATGTCTTCGAGGCACTGATTGCCCGTGAAAAACTCGGCTCCACCGGGTTTGGCAATGGCATCGCCATTCCACATTGCCGTCTCAAGGGCTGTGTTTCGCCCATCAGTGCATTGATGCACCTGGACGCCCCTATCGATTTCGACGCCATCGATGGCGCGCCGGTTGACCTGCTGTTCGTGCTGCTGGTCCCGGAAGCCGCCACCGATGCGCACCTTGAGCTGCTGCGACAGATCGCCAGCATGCTCGACCGCAAGGAAGTTCGCGAAAAGCTGCGTAGTGCTGCAAGCAACGAAGCCCTGTATCAGGTTGTCCTGGACGAGCAGAACGGTCAGTAATCATGCGCTTGATCATCGTCAGTGGCCGTTCCGGCTCAGGTAAAAGTACCGCCCTCGACGTTCTTGAGGACAACGGCTACTACTGCATCGACAATTTGCCAGCCGGCTTGCTGCCGGAGCTGGCCGAACGCGCCCTGGTTCATACCGAGCTGTTACAGCCGCTGGTCGCCGTTTCCATTGACGCGCGCAACCTGCCCAGCCACCTGTCACGCTTCCCCGAGCTGCTCGAAGAAGTCCGCAGCCGCCACATCCAGTGCGATGTGCTGTATCTGGACGCCGACGAAGAAACCCTGCTCAAGCGCTTCTCGGAAACCCGCCGACGTCACCCACTGAGCAACGCCAACCGCTCGCTGGCCGAAGCCATCAGCGTCGAGAGCGACCTGCTCGGGCCGATTGCCGACCTCGCCGATCTCAAGATCAACACCACCAGCCTGAACCTGTACCAGTTGCGTGACGCCATCAAACTGCGTCTGCTGAATCAGCCCGAGCCGGGCACTGCGTTCCTGGTGGAGTCCTTCGGGTTCAAGCGTGGCATGCCGGTGGACGCCGACCTGGTGTTCGATGTGCGCTGCCTGCCCAACCCTTACTGGAAACCGGAATTGCGCGAGCAGTCCGGGCTCGACCAACCGGTTGCCGACTATCTGGCTGCACAGCCGGATGTCGAAGAGATGTTCCAGGACATTTCCACATACCTGCTAAAGTGGCTGCCTCGTTTTGCCGCCAGCAACCGCGCCTACGTCACCATTGCCATTGGCTGCACTGGCGGACATCACCGTTCCGTCTACCTGACCGAGCGTCTGGGGCAGGCGCTGCAAAAAACCCTGAAGAACGTCCAGGTCCGCCACCGCGACCTCAGCTAAAGGATTCACATCGCGATGCCTGCTCTGGAAATCGAAATCATCAATAAGTTGGGCCTGCACGCTCGCGCTTCTGCAAAATTCGTTGGGGTGGCGGGTCAGTTCCCGTGCCAGATCCGGGCCGGCCGTACGCCAGAGTCCATGGTCGATGGCAAAAGCATCATGGCGATGATGATGCTGGCCGCCGGCAAAGGCACCACGATCCACTTGAGCACAGAAGGCGAGCAGGAACAGGAAGCGCTGAATGCGCTGGTGGCGTTGATCAACAATTTCTTCGACGAAGGCGAGTAACCTGTGGCGAGGGGGCTTGCCCCCGTTGGGTGGCGAAGCCGCCCCAAAAAACTGCAATCGAGATTCAACGTGGATCCTGTGTTCGCCGGATTTACGACTGCTACGCAGCCGAACGGGGGTAAACCCCCTCGCCACAAAGGCTCTTTGCCACAAATAAAGCCAGCGCCGTATCCATCACCATCATCAAACAGAACCCCATCAGCAGCCCAAGGCTGGCAAGCTGGTCATGACCATTGCCGCGCGATTCGGGACTGACTTCGCGCCCCCCCAGCAGTATCGCCCCCCGCCAGTAGCTCGCTCCCACAGGAGGACCTGTGTTGTGGTCAATAAAAAAGGCGCGCTCCCATTGGGTAGCGCGCCTTTTTGTACAGCGGCCCTGGCTTAGCTGCCCGCCACCGTCATCCGCTCGATCAGCACCGAACCGGTGCGAATGTTGCTGCGCAACTCAAGATCATTACCCACGGCAACGATCTGTTTGAACATGTCGCGCATGTTCCCGGCGATGGTCACTTCCTGCACCGCAAACTGGATTTCACCGTTCTCGACCCAGTAACCCGCCGCACCACGGGAGTAATCGCCGGTCACCATGTTTAGGCCCTGCCCCATCAATTCGGTCACCAGCAAACCGCGCCCCATGCGCCGCAGCAAGGCGGCCTGGTCTTCGTCGCCATGGGTGACGAACAGGTTGTGCACGCCGCCGGCGTTAGCCGTGCTCGGCATGCCGAGCTTGCGGCCGGAATAGGTGCCGAGGATGTACGACACCAACTCGCCTTTTTCGACGAACGGTTTGGCGTAGGTTGCCAGGCCATCGCCATCGAACGCCGCACTGCCCAATGCCTGCATCAGATGCGGACGCTCGTCGATGGTCAGCCACTCCGGAAACAGCTTCTGCCCGAGTGTGCCCTCAAGGAACGAAGACTTGCGATACAGGCTGCCGCCGGAAATCGCCGACAGGAAACTGCCGAACAGCCCCCCGGCCAACTCTGCGGAAAACAGCACCGGCACCTCGCAAGTCGGCACCGGACGTGCGCCCAGACGGCTTGCCGCCCGTTGAGCAGCGCGCTGGCCGATGCTGACCGGGTCGGCCAGCAGATTGCCCTGGCGGTTCACGTCGTACCAGTAATCGCGCTGCATCTGGCCATCGGCCTCGGCGATCATCACGCAGCTCAAGCTGTGACGAGTCGACGCGTAACCGCCGATAAACCCGTGGCTATTGCCATAAACGCGGCAGCCCTGATGGGTGCTAAGGGTGGTGCCGTCGGCGTTCTTGATCCGGCTGTCGGCGGCAAACGCCGCGGCTTCGCAGGCCAGGGCCTGTTCGATGGCTTGTTCCGGAGTGATGTCCCATTGGTGGAACAGGTCGAAATCCTGAATATCCCGCGCCATCAGCGCGGCATCCGCAAGGCCCGAGGCTTCGTCTTCCGAGGTGTGCTTGGCGATGGCCAGTGCAGCGGCGACTGTTTCGCGAATCGCCTCCGGTCCACTGGCCGAGGTGCTGGCGGAGCCTTTGCGCTGGCCAACGTACAAGGTGATGCCGAAACCCTGATCGCGGTTGAATTCAACGGTTTCGACTTCACGCTGGCGCACCGTGGTCGACAAGCCCTGCTCCAGGGACACTGCCACTTCACAGGCACTGGCGCCCTGGCGTTTGGCTTCAGCGATGATCTGCTCGACTTGTTCCTGCAGTGCCGGCAACGCTTGTGGGCCGACGCTTTCAACTGCACTCATGCTGTTCTCCACTCAAATTCTGCTTTCGGTAACGGTCATCGAGCGACCGGGCCGGACAAGCGGCCCCCGACTGGTTATCATGGCGGCGTTTCTTTGCGGACGGCCACCATGGTTGATTCTTACGACGACTCCCTCGATACGGGAGAAAAAAGCAAATCCCAGGTTAAACGCGAGCTGCATGCTCTGGTTGACCTTGGCGAGCGCCTTACAACACTCAAGCCTGACTTGCTGGCAAAACTGCCCTTGACCGACGGAATGCGTCGGGCTCTGGCCGATGCGCCCAAGCACACCGCGAACATCGCGCGTAAACGGCACCTTCAGTTCATCGGCAAACTGATGCGCGATCAGGACACTGCCGCCATTCTGGTTCTGCTCGATCAACTCGATGCCTCCACCCGTCAATACAACGAACGCTTCCATAACCTGGAGCGCTGGCGCGATCGTCTGATCGCCGGCGACGATGCCGTTCTGGAAAAATTCGTCGTCGACTACCCGGACGCGGACCGCCAGCAATTGCGTTCCCTGATCCGTCAGGCCCAGCATGAGCTTGCGCAAAACAAGCCTCCTGCTTCCAGCCGTAAAATCTTCAAGTACATCCGTGAGCTGGACGAGACTCAACGCGGTCTGCGTTAATTCTCGAATCGGGTGAGCTGCCTCGCAGCTCACCCGCAGCCTCACCTCTTACGAGCCCGTGCCACCCACGGTGATCGCATCAATCTTCAGCGTTGGCTGGCCGACACCCACCGGCACCGACTGCCCATCCTTGCCACACGTGCCCACGCCGCTGTCCAGCGACAGATCATTACCAACCATAGACACCTTGCTCATGGCTTCCGGCCCGTTGCCGATCAGCGTCGCGCCTTTGACCGGAGCAGTGATCTTGCCGTCCTCGATCAGGTACGCCTCGCTGGTGGAGAACACGAACTTGCCGCTGGTGATGTCCACCTGACCGCCACCCAGGTTGGCGCAGTAGATGCCGCGCTTCACCGAGGCGATGATTTCCGCCGGGTCGCTTTCGCCGGCTAGCATGTAGGTGTTGGTCATGCGCGGCATCGGCAAGTGCGCGTAGGATTCGCGACGACCGTTACCGGTGCGCGCCACGCCCATCAGGCGGGCGTTGAGCTTGTCCTGCATGTAGCCTTTGAGCACGCCGTTTTCGATCAGCGTGGTGCACTCGGTCGGCGTGCCTTCGTCATCGACGCTCAACGAGCCACGGCGACCGGCCAGGGTGCCGTCATCGACAATGGTGCAAAGCTTCGACGCAACCATCTCACCCATGCGCCCGCTGTAGGCCGAACTGCCCTTGCGGTTGAAGTCGCCCTCCAGACCATGACCAACGGCTTCGTGCAACAGCACGCCCGACCAACCGGAACCGAGCACCACCGGCAAGGTACCGGCCGGTGCCGGGATGGCTTCGAGATTGACCAGCGCCTGGCGCAACGCTTCACGGGCATAGCCCATGGCGCGGTCTTCGCCGAGGAAATAACGGTAATCGGTCCGACCACCACCGCCATGACCGCCACGCTCGCGGCGACCGTTCTGCTCGACGATCACGCTGACGTTGAAACGCACCAGCGGGCGCACATCCGCCGCCAGGCCGCCGTCGGTGGAAGCCACCAGAATCCGCTCCCAGACACCGGCCATGCTCACGGTGACCTGCTGGATGCGCGGGTCGAGGGCGCGGGTCGCGGCGTCGACTCGCTTGAGCAAATCGACCTTCTCGGCACGGGTCAGCACTTCCAGGGGATTGTCCGGCGCATACAACTGCGCGACATCCTGGCTGGTGAATGCCTGTACGGTGCCGTGTTGTCCGGCCCGGGAAATCGAACGGGCGGCACGCGCCGCCGCGCCAAGGGCTTCCAGGGTGATGGCATTGCTGTAGGCAAAGCCGGTTTTTTCGCCCGATTGCGCGCGCACGCCCACACCTTGGTCAAGGTTGAAGCTGCCTTCCTTGACGATGCCGTCTTCCAGCGCCCAGGACTCGGAAATCTGCCCCTGGAAATACAGGTCGGCCGCATCGATGCCCGGCCCGGCCAGATCGCCGAGCACGCCTTGCAGGCTCTCGATCGTGACGCCACCGGGCGCCAGCAGGTGTTCACTGACTGAGGACAACAACTCGCTCATATGCTTTACGCCTTAAATTCGTCGTTCTGATGCAGGTCGCTGGGCGCCCTGCGAGAAAAAGCGCCGGTGACTGGACACCGGCATCCGCGCCCTGATGGACGCCTGTTCGCTGCTGTCGCGTTCGGCCAGCAGCACGGCCTCGCCTTGATCCTGTTGTGCCAGCACACGCCCCCACGGGTCGACGATGGCGGCATGCCCGAAGGTTTCCCGCGGCCCCGGATGCGTCCCGCCCTGGGCAGCCGCGAGCACGTAACATTGCGTCTCTATGGCTCGCGCACGAATCAGCACATCCCAATGCGCCGCGCCGGTGACCGCCGTGAAGGCCGAAGGGGCAGTAATCAGCTCCGCGCCGGCCGCGCGCAATTCACTGTACAGTTCCGGGAAGCGCAAGTCGTAACAGACCGTCAGGCCAACCCGCCCAACCGGTGTGTCCGCCACCACGACCCCACTGCCATAAGCATAGTCATCGGATTCCCGATAACGGCCGCGATTGTCGGCCACGTCGACGTCGAACAGGTGCAGCTTGTCGTAGCGCGCCACCGTTTCGCCCTGGTCATCGACCAGCAACGAACAGGCATGCACTTTGGCCGTTGGCTGATCCACCGGCGGCAACGGCAATGTGCCGGCCACAATCCATAACTTGAGGTCGCGTGCGGTCTGTTTTAACCACGGCAGGATCGGGCCTTCGCCCAGTGCTTCGGCGCGCCCGATGTCGGCAATGTCACGCCGGCCCATGGCGGCGAAGTTTTCCGGCAATACGGCCAGTTTCGCGCCACCGACGGCCGCTTGCTCGAGCAGCCGACGGGCCTGGGCCAGGTTGGCCAGCACATCGCTCTGGCTGACCATTTGAATCACCGCTACAGACATGGCGCACTCCTGGAATCGTATGCGGCCATGCTACTCCATAGACTTGCCGAGCGCCTTTTCAAAAGGATCTCAAAAAGCCTTGTCGAAGATGATTTTCGGTTCTTTCCACGGCCCCTGGACGGTGTACTTCACACTGGCGAAACGGGAGACGCGGTCACCGATCAGCTTGTCGATCAGGAACAGCGCCCCGCCGACCGCGGGTGCACCGACGATCAGTGCGGCAATCGGCAGGTTGTTGGTCACCGGCAAGGTCACCATCAGTTTCGCATCGATCTGATCGGCCACCATGTCCAGGGTGCCGTCGAGTTCAATAGTGCTCGACGGACCCGTCAGCCGAATTGGCTCACGGGTGACGTACACACCATTGGTCCCGACCAGCAGCCCCTTCACCCGGTCATAACTCAGACCTTTGCCGAACAGGTCGGAGAAGTCCAGGCGCAGGCGCCGGCCGATGGAGTTGAAGTTGAGCAAGCCAAATACCCGCAACGCCTGGGCACTGCCCTCAACTTCGACGAACTGGCCCTGATTGAGCGTCGCATCGAGCGAGCCGGAGAAACGCTTGGTCGCCACCCAGGCCGGCGAGCCGGGCCAGCGGCCATCGACATCCATATAGAAGTCCTGGCTGGTGACGCTCGGTGCAAAACCCCAGCCCTTGAGCACGTCGGCCAGGTTCTTGCCGCTGATGCGGCCCTTGTACCAGCTGTTGCTGGCACCCGGCACACCCTCCCAGCCACCGCTGCCCACCAACAGCATGCCCTTGAGGCCCAAATCCAGGGAGTTGAACACGATGCCCTTGGGCGTCGGACGAATCTTCAGCGACCAGCCCCCCACCAGATCCTGGCCCTGGAATAGCCGATTGATGATGATGTCCATCGCGGGGATTTTCGTCGGGTCCACCGACGCCAGTGGATCCGGCGAGTTTTCATCGGCCAGCACGGTCGGGTCCGGTGCAGGCAGGCGCACGGTTTGCAGATTGATCGTGATTGGCGTGGCCTTCGAATCGGGAAGGCTGGCGCTGCCCTTGATCTGCTGGCTGTCGAGTTGCAGCGCCCAGGCGGAAGGCTTGCGCGTCAGCTGGATCGAAGCCTGATCGAGTGTGGTACCGATACCGCTGAGCTTGCCCACCTTGAAATCCGCGCCGCTGAGCAATTGCTTGGCACTTCCGCCGGGGTCCTGTCCGGCGTATTTATCCACCAGGTCCTTCCACGGGCCAACGTCCAGCTCCGACAGCACGCCCCGTATCCGCAGGCCTTTGGTGCCAGGCAACACGGCCTCGCCGCCACCGAGGAACAAGTCCCCGCGACCATCGGCGAAATTGTTGGCCGGGGCCGCGAACATGAAACTCGCCAGGTCCCCGTAGTTGAGCCAATAGCGCCGCTCGTCGCCCTGCAAGGTCATGCGGAACGTTGTGTCGCGCCCAGTCTCGGAGGTCATGCCAAACGGTGCAGGCAAATCGACGGCCACGCCCCTGAGGTTGGAATTGACCCTCAACTGGCTGTCGGCGCCGTCCAGGGTCAGTTGCAGTTGATAAGGGATTACGCCACTCACCGGCAGAGGCTGGGTCACCTTCAGCCAGTCGGTCAGTTTCTTGACCTCGACCTGCCCTGACGCGGCCACCCGGGTATTGAGCTTGCCCGGGCTGCCATCGGCAAAAATCTGTGCAGTGACCGGCTTGTCGAACGCCCGGGCGCTGATGTTCTGCCCGCTCAGGCCTTTGCCGCTATCGAAGCGGAAATCACCTTTGAGCTGGGTCAGTTCCAGCACAGGTTCGGCCAGTTTCAAGCGTGCCTTGGCGGTCTTGAAATCGACGAGGATCTTCGGCTCCTCGCCTTTCGCCAGGGGAATATCCAGCTTCAACTTACCCTGCAGGTCACCCTCACCTTCCCAGCCGGCAAAGGTTGCCCCGGTGCCGATCGGCGCTTCCTGGAGGATTTTCAGGCCATCGCCCAAACCGCCGGCAAATCCGCCATCGAGGAACAAATGAGAGTTCTGCCCGGCCGGCACATGGGGAATGTTGACGTAGATATCGTTGACCTGGGTGTCGAGCAACTGGCCCTTGCTGGCCAGAATCCGCACGCCGCTGTCTTCGACAAACACATCGCCGCTGACCTTGCTGACATGGGGCCAGCCCGGCTGGAAGGCCAGTTCGGCATCGTGAACCTTGAAGAACAGGCTGATGCTGCGATCGACATCCGCGGCACCGTGGTTGAGCGACCCCTGATACTGGAAGAAACCCTGATCCACCGCGCCCTTGAGTATCGCCGTGCGCAGCCATTCGTCCAGCGCCGGGCTGAGGACCGTCGGCAAGTACTTGGCGGTGTAGCGACCGTCGCCGTCCACCATGCCGACCCGCAGGTCCATGTAGTCTTCCTGGGTGTGATCGAAATGCAGGCGAATCAGGAAGTCGCCGGCGATCTTGCCTTCCTCGCCCAGCACTTTCAGATACGGCGCGATCAGGGTGAAACTTTCTTTATCGAGTTTCCAGGTCAGCCGCGCATTGGCCTGAATGTACTGCCACGGCTTGGCGAAAATCGGGTCCAGGTGCAGCATGAAATCCTTGCTGTCCATGCGCAGCTCGCCTTGCCCCAGGTCACCGCTGATGCTGCCACTGACATTCCGCGCCGCCGGAGCACCGTGATAGGCGTCGAAGCCTACCTGATCAAGGTTGGCGGCGAACCCGAACTTGCTGTCGTCAGTGGCATTGGGGCGGAAGTCGACCAGCACGTTACGCAGGCTACCCGTGACTTTGAGCCGCTCGACGACCGTGGCCAAACCTTCTGGCAACGGCGCCAGGGCGTTGAGCAGCGGGGTAAGTGGAGTGAGATCAACCCGGTCGGCTTGCAGCTGCCAGAGCTCTACGGTTTTATCAGTGGCGGCGCTTTGCGTGAGCTGCAAATGCGTCTCCCAGCGGGTCTCGCCAAGGTTCATCGCCAGGGAGTCCAGAGTCACCGACGCGCCTTTGGCACTGCGCTGGAAGTATCCATTGAGCGCCAGGTTATCGATCTGGATCGGCTTGCGCTCATCGTACGCGCCCTTGAGTTGTGGCGCGTTCAATCGCACTGCAGCGCTTTGCAAGGTGCCTTTGCCCCAGGTCACCCACAGCTCGCCACCAGCCTTGATCTCGGAAAAATTCCACTCTTGGGTCAGATGTTCAGGCAACCACTTCGACCAGTCGCTTTGCGGCAGGCTCAGGTAGGCCTCGGCTTCACCGTCCTTCCATTCGCTGGCGCGAATACGGGTACGCAGGCTCATGGCCACCGGTTGCCCGTCAGGCAGGGTCAGTCGTGCGTCGAGCCGCTGCCGTGACGCCCCGGTTTTCAGATTCAGGCCGACATAAGTCAGGGTCAGCGGCGATTCGCCAAACGGCTGCAAGGTCACCTGGCTGTCGAGCACCGACAGTTGCTGGATCATCTGCATGCGATTGAGCAGTTGTTCCGGATCGGTTGGCTGGTCCTGCTGCACCGGCAAACCTTCCAGCGCCCACTGACCGTCCTCAGCTTGCTTGAGGTTGATCTTCAGGCCGCTGAATTCCAGATGAGCGATGCGTACCTGACGGGCCAACAGGCTGGCCCAAAGGTCCGGTACCGCGCGCACCTGATCCAGGCGCAAGGCATTGGCGCCCTCGCCGACCGTCACGTCGCGGGCCATCAATATGGGGGCGAATCCACTCCAGTTGCCTTCGAGCTCGCCGATCTGCAACGGCATGCCCAAGGCATCGCTGGCTTTGGTTTCGATGTCGGCACGGTACTCGGCGACTAAGGGCGTCAGCTCCCGGCCCAGGCTGACGTAGAGCGCCATCAACACCAAAACCAACGCGCACAGGCCCAGACCCCAGCGGGTCAGTGCGGCCAAAATGCGTGTCAGACGATCCATGTCAGGTGGCTCCCATGGCAAAAGTTTTGCAAAAAGCTGAGGCCAGCCCTTCTCGAACAATCAAAACGAAATGCTTCAGAGCAACACCACGTCGTATTGTTCCTGGGAATACATGGTTTCGACCTGAAAACGGATGGTACGCCCGATAAACCCTTCGAGCTCCGCGACGTTGCCCGACTCTTCGTCGAGCAGGCGGTCCACCACTTTCTGGTTTGCCAATACACGATAGCCTTCCGCCTGATAGGCGCGAGCCTCGCGCAGGATTTCACGGAAGATTTCGTAGCAGACGGTTTCCGGGGTCTTGAGCTTGCCCCGCCCCTGACAGGCATTGCACGGCTCACACAGCACTTGTTCAAGGCTTTCGCGGGTGCGCTTGCGGGTCATCTGCACCAGGCCCAACTCAGTGATACCGATGATGTTGGTCTTGGCGTGATCGCGTTCCAGTTGCTTTTCGAGGGTGCGCAACACCTGGCGCTGGTGTTCTTCATCTTCCATGTCGATGAAGTCGATGATGATGATTCCGCCCAGGTTACGCAGGCGCAATTGACGGGCGATGGCCGTCGCGGCTTCGAGGTTGGTCTTGAAGATGGTCTCTTCGAGATTGCGATGGCCGACAAATGCCCCGGTATTGACGTCGATGGTGCTCATGGCTTCCGCCGGATCGACCACCAGATAACCGCCGGACTTGAGCGGGACCTTGCGCTCGAGTGCCTTCTGGATTTCGTCTTCGACGCCATACAGGTCGAAAATCGGCCGCTCGCCCGGGTAATGCTCCAGGCGGTCGGCAATCTCGGGCATCAGTTCGGCGACGAATTGCGTGGTTTTCTGGAAAGTTTCCCGGGAGTCGATGCGGATCTTCTCGATTTTCGGGCTCACCAGGTCACGCAGGGTGCGCAGCGCCAGACCGAGGTCTTCGTAGATCACGCTAGGCGCACTGATGGTTTTGATCTGGGCGTTGATCTGATCCCAGAGACGGCGCAGGTAACGGATGTCCATGAGGATTTCATCCGCACCGGCACCTTCGGCTGCCGTGCGCAGGATGAAACCGCCGGCCTCCTTGATCCCTTCCTTGGCCACGCAGTCGGTGACCACTTGCTTGAGGCGTTCGCGCTCGGCTTCGTCTTCGATCTTCAGGGAAATGCCGACGTGAGCGGTGCGCGGCATGTACACCAGGTAACGCGAAGGAATCGAAAGCTGGGTGGTCAGGCGTGCGCCTTTGGAACCGATTGGGTCCTTGGTCACTTGCACCACCAGGCTCTGGCCTTCGTGCACCAGTGCACTGATGCTCTCGACCGCGGGGCCTTCACGCAGGGAAATTTCCGACGCATGAATGAACGCGGCACGGTCCAGGCCGATATCGACGAATGCCGCCTGCATTCCCGGCAATACCCGCACGACTTTGCCTTTATAGATGTTGCCGACGATCCCGCGCTTTTGCGTACGCTCGACGTGGACCTCTTGCAGGACACCGTTTTCGACCACCGCCACGCGCGACTCCATCGGCGTGATGTTGATCAGGATCTCTTCACTCATGGCAGGGTCTCGTTCAGGCATGTTCACGATAATGGCCGCATCTGTTCAGGAAGACGCTTAAAGCGCGTTCCGGGGTTGCCAACAGGGTATGCCGAAATGGCCGAGCAGTTCCGCGGTTTCGCAAAGCGGCAGTCCGACCACCGCTGAATAACTTCCATCGAGCCCGGCGACAAACACCGCACCCAGTCCTTGAATGCCATAACCGCCCGCCTTGTCCCGCGGTTCACCGCTGGCCCAGTAGGCCACGGCTTCTTCACGGCCGATATCCCGAAAACGCACGCGACTGGTGACAACCCGGGATTCGCAACGTTCGCCATCGAGCACGGCAATCGCGGTCAGGACTTCATGCTCACACCCTGACAGCATCATCAGCATGGCGCACGCATCCGCTTGATCAACTGGTTTGCCGAGAATTTTTCCATCGAGCACCACGGCGGTATCGGCGCCGAGCACGCAGAACGGTTCGTCAGACACGATGCTGCCGCGCCCGATCTCGGCCTTGCCACGCGCCAGGCGCTCGGCGTAGGCCGACGGGGATTCTTGAGCTAAAGGAGTTTCATCGATATCCGCACTGATGGCGGAGAACGGAACACCGATCTGCGTGAGCAGTTCACGTCGACGCGGCGAACCAGAGGCGAGGTACAACCGTTTCATCAAGACCTCTCCCTGTCCAATGCCTGAGCGAATTAATTGATTTTGTAGCGTCGACGCAGTCCGCGCAAACCGAAACTGATCCAGGGCCAGAGCAATGCGCTGACCAGTGCCGGCAGCACCAGCGCCAGCGTCGGCTGACGATTGCCGGTCAAGGCACTGAGCCACAGTTGTACCAGCTGGGCGAGGCCGAAGATCACCAGGATCACCAGGCTCTGCTGCCACATCGGGAACATCCGCAGGCGTTGCTGCAGCGCCAGCACCAGATAGGTGATGAGTGTCAGGATCAAGGCATTCTGACCCAGCAAGGTACCGTAGAGCACGTCTTCAGCCAGCCCCAGGCAAAACGCCGTCACCATCCCGACGGTCTGCGGCAGGTTCAACGCCCAGAATGCCAGCAACAAGGCCAGCCACAGCGGGCGCAGTATTTCCATGAATTGCGGCAGAGGTGAAACGCTCAGCAGCAGGCCGACGGCGAACGTCAGCCAGACTATCCAGCCGTTTCGGGATGCTTTTACACCGCCCATTATTCTCTCTCCACTGGAGTGGCCGGCGCGGAGACTGGCGGTTTGGCGGCAGGCTTCGCGGCAGCGGGTTGCGCCGCCGGCGGTTTAGCTGCCGCAGGCTTGGCTGGCGTGGTGACTGGCTTGGCTGGCTTGGCTGGCGCGGTGGCCGCAGGCACCGCCGTGGCAGGAATCGCCGGTGCGGCGGCCGGTGCAGCGGGGACCGCAGGGCTGACCAGTTTCGGAACCGTCGCCGGAATGATCGGTCCACCACCCTGTGCATCCAGGCTTTCCTGGGCCTGGGCGGCAGCGTTGACGCGCTCCTCGGCAGTCCGGTTGTCGCTGAACACCAGCAGCAGGTAACGGCTACGGTTCAAGGCGGCGGTCGGAACGGCGCGGACAATGGCAAACGGCTGGCCGGAATCGTGAATCACTTCCTTGACCGTCGCCACCGGATAACCGGCCGGGAAACGCTGACCGAGGCCGGAGCTGACCAGCAAGTCGCCCTCCTTGATGTCGGCGGTATCGGCCACATGCCGCAACTCGAGACGCTCCGGGTTGCCGGTGCCGCTGGCAATCGCCCGCAAACCGTTACGGTTCACCTGCACCGGAATGCTGTGGGTGGTATCGGTCAGCAGCAAGACGCGGGAGGTGTAAGGCATCAACTCGACCACCTGGCCCATCAGGCCACGGGCATCGAGTACCGGCTGACCGAGGACCACGCCGTCGCGCTCACCTTTATTGATGATGATGCGATGGGTGAAGGGGTTGGGGTCCATGCCGATCAACTCGGCCACTTCGACCTTCTCGTTGACCAGGGCCGAAGAGTTGAGCAACTCGCGCAGCCGAACGTTCTGCTCGGTCAGGGCGGCCAGCTTCTGCATGCGCCCCTGCAACAGCAGGTTCTCGGTCTTGAGTTTTTCGTTTTCGGCGACGAGCTCGGTCCGGCTGCCAAACTGACTGGCAACGCCTTCCCACAATCGTCCAGGCAGGTCGGTGATCCAGTAAGCGTCCATCAGCACCAGCGACATCTGGCTGCGTGCAGGCTTGAGCAGACTGAAACGGGCATCGACCACCATCAGCGCGACCGATAGCACGACCAGCACCAACAGGCGCACGCCCAGTGAAGGGCCCTTGGTGAAAAGCGGTTTAATAAGCCGCTCCTCCCAGGCAAATGTTCTGTTTATTCATACGGCGGCAATCCGGCCTGGATGCAGACTGACAGAAGATAAACGCGAACAGGCAGCACTGCAAAGTGCCGCCTGCGCGCTCAACAGCATAGAGGCAATCCGGCGACTTACTCGCTGGAAAGCAGGTCCATGGTGTGTTTATCCATCATTTCCAATGCACGGCCACCGCCGCGAGCAACGCAGGTCAGCGGGTCTTCGGCAACGATCACCGGCAGACCAGTCTCCTGGGCCAGCAATTTGTCCAGGTCACGCAGCAAGGCGCCACCACCGGTCAGTACCAGGCCACGCTCGGCGATGTCGGAAGCCAGTTCTGGCGGCGATTGCTCCAGGGCGCTTTTCACGGCCTGAACGATGGTAGCCAGGGACTCTTGCAGAGCTTCCAGCACTTCGTTGGAGTTCAGGGTGAATGCACGTGGAACGCCTTCGGCCAGGTTACGGCCACGAACGTCGACTTCGCGAACTTCGCCGCCCGGGTAGGCGGTACCGATTTCCTGCTTGATGCGCTCGGCGGTGGACTCACCGATCAGGCTGCCGTAGTTGCGACGCACGTAGGTGATGATCGCTTCGTCGAAGCGGTCGCCGCCAACGCGGACGGATTCGGCGTAAACCACACCGTTCAGGGAGATCAGCGCGATTTCAGTGGTACCGCCACCGATATCCACGACCATCGAACCGCGAGCTTCTTCTACCGGCAGGCCGGCACCGATCGCAGCGGCCATTGGCTCTTCGATCAGGAATACTTCACGGGCACCGGCACCAAGGGCCGATTCACGGATGGCACGACGCTCAACCTGGGTGGATTTGCACGGAACGCAGATCAACACGCGAGGGCTAGGCTGCAGGAAGCTGTTTTCGTGAACCTTGTTGATAAAGTACTGCAGCATTTTTTCGCAAACGCTGAAGTCGGCGATCACGCCGTCCTTCATCGGACGAATGGCAGCAATGTTGCCCGGCGTACGGCCCAGCATGCGCTTGGCTTCGGTGCCGACAGCAACGACACTTTTCTGGTTACCGTGTGTCCGAATGGCCACAACGGAGGGCTCATTCAGGACGATACCGCGCTCGCGCACGTAAATAAGGGTGTTGGCAGTGCCCAGGTCAATGGAAAGATCGCTGGAAAACATGCCACGCAGTTTCTTGAACATGGGAAAGGGACCCTAGGCAACGCGTGGGTAAAAAAGTGCGGCAAACTCTAACAACGACAGGGATTTTGGGCAAGGCGCCAATATGTTAAATTGGCCGCTTTTCTGTGCACCAAGCCCCACAATCGCGGCCTTATGACCGTAGAAGTGCGGTAGTGTTCCGACAATCTAACACACGGACGCCGTCCGTTTTGTTTTCCACTGGAGAATCCCTATGGCGCTTGAACGCTCCGACGTGGAAAAAATCGCTCATCTGGCCTGCCTTGGCCTCAATGATGCCGATCTTCCACACATCACTTCGGCCCTCAACAGCATTCTCGGGCTGGTCGACGAAATGCAGGCGGTCAATACCGACGGTATCGAACCGCTGGCCCACCCACTGGAAGCCAACCAGCGCCTGCGCGCAGACGTCGTGACCGAGACCAATCACCGCGAGGCCTACCAGTCCATCGCACCAGCGGTCGAAAACGGCCTGTACCTGGTTCCGAAAGTCATCGACTAATAGGGAAAGAGCCTGCAATGCATCAATTGACTCTGGCCGAGATCGCCCGCGGACTCGCCGATAAAAAGTTTTCCTCCGAAGAGCTGACCAAGGTCCTGCTGGCGCGCATCGTCCAGCTCGATCCACAGCTCAACAGTTTCATCAGCCTCACCGAAGACCTGGCGCTGACGCAGGCGAAAGCCGCTGACGCCCGCCGGGCCAATGGTGAGAGCGGCGCCCTGCTCGGCGCGCCGATCGCCCACAAAGACCTGTTCTGCACCCAGGGCATTCGCACCAGCTGCGGCTCGAAGATGCTCGACAACTTCAAGGCACCGTACGACGCCACCGTCGTCGCCAAGCTGGCCGCTGCCGGGGCCGTGACCCTGGGCAAGACCAACATGGACGAATTCGCCATGGGTTCGGCCAACGAGTCGAGCTACTACGGCGCGGTGAAAAACCCGTGGAACCTGGAACACGTGCCGGGCGGTTCGTCCGGCGGCTCCGCTGCGGCGGTTGCCGCTCGTCTGTTGCCGGCAGCCACCGGCACCGACACTGGCGGTTCGATCCGTCAGCCTGCGGCCCTGACCAACCTCACCGGCCTGAAACCGACCTACGGTCGTGTTTCGCGCTGGGGCATGATTGCCTACGCGTCCAGCCTCGACCAGGGCGGCCCGATGGCACGCACCGCCGAAGACTGCGCAATATTGTTGCAAGGTATGGCCGGCTTCGATCCGAACGACTCAACCAGCATCGATGAGCCCGTGCCGGACTACAGCGCCAGCCTCAACGGTTCGCTGCAAGGCCTGCGCATCGGCGTGCCGAAGGAATACTTCAGCGCCGGTCTCGACCCGCGCATCGCCGAGCTGATCCACAACAGCGTCAAGGAGCTGGAAAAGCTCGGCGCCGTAATCAAGGAAATCAGCCTGCCGAACATGCAGCACGCGATCCCTGCGTACTACGTGATCGCCCCGGCGGAAGCCTCGTCCAACCTGTCGCGTTTTGACGGCGTGCGCTTTGGCTATCGCTGCGAAGACCCGAAAAACCTCGAAGACCTGTACAAACGCTCGCGTGGCGAAGGCTTCGGCCCGGAAGTACAGCGCCGGATCATGGTCGGTGCCTACGCGCTGTCCGCCGGTTACTACGACGCCTACTACCTGAAGGCGCAGAAGATTCGTCGTTTGATCAAGAACGACTTCATGGCGGCCTTCAATGAGGTCGACATCATCCTCGGCCCAACCACGCCGAACCCGGCCTGGAAGCTTGGCGCCAAGAACAGCGACCCGGTCGCTGCGTACCTGGAAGACGTCTACACCATCACCGCCAACCTCGCGGGTTTGCCGGGCCTGTCCATGCCAGCAGGTTTTGTCGACGGTCTGCCGGTCGGCGTGCAACTGCTCGCCCCGTATTTCCAGGAAGGCCGCTTGCTCAACGTTGCGCACCAGTACCAGTTGAACACTGACTGGCACACCCGCACCCCAACCGGCTTCTGAGGAGACACACATGCAATGGGAAGTCGTGATCGGGCTGGAGATTCACACCCAGCTCACCACCCGGTCGAAAATCTTTTCCGGTAGTTCCACCACGTTCGGTTCCGAGCCGAACACCCAGGCCAGCCTGATCGATCTGGGCATGCCTGGCGTTCTGCCGGTACTGAACCAGGAAGCAGTGCGCATGGCGGTGATGTTCGGTCTGGCGATTGACGCCGAGATCGGCCAGCACAACGTGTTCGCCCGCAAGAACTACTTCTACCCGGACCTGCCCAAGGGCTACCAGATCAGCCAGATGGAGTTGCCGATCGTCGGCAAGGGCCATCTGGACATCGCCCTGGAAGACGGCACGGTCAAACGTGTCGGCATCACCCGCGCGCACCTGGAAGAAGACGCCGGCAAGAGCCTGCACGAAGAATTCAGCGGCGCCAGCGGCATCGACCTGAACCGTGCCGGCACGCCGCTGCTGGAAATCGTTTCCGAGCCGGACATGCGCAGCGCCAAGGAAGCCGTGGCCTACGTCAAGGCGATCCACGCGCTGGTGCGCTACCTGGGCATCTGCGACGGCAACATGGCCGAAGGCTCGCTGCGTTGCGACTGCAACGTGTCGATCCGCCCGAAAGGCCAGGTCGAATTCGGCACCCGCTGCGAGATCAAGAACGTCAACTCGTTCCGCTTCATCGAGAAGGCGATCAACAGCGAAATCCAGCGTCAGATCGAATTGATCGAAGACGGCGGCAAGGTGATCCAGCAGACGCGCCTGTACGATCCGAACAAGGACGAAACCCGTCCGATGCGCAGCAAAGAGGAAGCCAACGACTACCGTTACTTCCCCGATCCGGACCTGCTGCCGGTGGTCATCGAGAACTCGTTCCTCGACGACGTGCGCGCCACCCTACCGGAATTGCCACCGCAAAAACGCGAGCGTTTCCAGGAGCAATTTGGTCTGTCGGTCTATGACGCCAGCGTCCTGGCCACCAGCCGCGAGCAAGCCGACTACTTCGAGAAAGTCGCGAGCATCGGCGGCGACGCCAAACTGGCGGCGAACTGGGTGATGGTCGAGTTGGGCAGCCTGCTCAACAAGCAAGGCCTGGACATCGAAGAGTCTCCGGTTTCCGCAGAGCTTCTGGGCGGCATGCTGTTGCGCATCAAGGACAACACCATCTCCGGCAAGATCGCCAAGGTGGTGTTTGAAGCGATGGCCAACGGCGAAGGCAGCGCGGACGAGATCATCGACAAGCGCGGCCTCAAGCAAGTGACCGACACCGGTGCCATCTCGGCGGTGCTGGACGAAATGCTCGCGGCCAACGCCGAGCAGGTCGAACAATACCGCGCGGCAGACGAAACCAAGCGCGGCAAGATGTTCGGCTTCTTCGTCGGCCAGGCCATGAAAGCCTCCAAAGGCAAGGCCAACCCGCAACAGGTCAACGAACTGCTCAAAAGCAAGCTCGAAGGCTGATGAGGATGGAGCCAGCTCTTAAATCTGGCTCCATCTCCTGTGGGAGCGAGCTTTTGTGGCGAGGGGGCTTGTCGGAACGCCGCATCGCCCCGTTGGGTCGCGAAGCGGCCCCAATTTCCGGATTCGGTTTGTATCTGACAAATCGTGTTCGAAATTTTGGGACTGCTGCGCAGTCCAACGGGGGCAAGCCCCTCGCCACATTGGCTCTACTCCCACAATTGTTTCGGGAAAACCTTGAATGAAACGTCTGTTCGGCGCCTGCGCCCTGCTCTCTCTGTTGGCTGGTTGCGCCAGCACCGACACCGTCGATCCGCACGGCTACGATAAAACCGGCGTGGCTTCGTACTACGGCGCCAAACACCAAGGCAAACGCACCGCCAACGGCGAGCGTTTCAACATGAATTCCATGACCGCCGCCCATCGCCAGCTACCCTTTGGTACACGGGTGAAGGTCACCAATCTGAATAACGACAAATCCTGCGTGGTACGCATCAATGATCGCGGGCCGCACACCCGTGGCCGCCTGATCGACCTGTCCCGGGAAGCCGCCGAGCGCCTGGGCATGCTGAGCAGCGGCACCGCACGGGTTCGCGTGCAAGCCCTCGACGACTGACCGATGGAGCCCCGACCATTTTCGGACTAGCCGATTTACCCCTGATCAGTGTGATCGAATTAGTCAGCGGATTGTTCCTGCTGATTGTCGGCGCCGAATTGATGGTGCGCGCCGCCGTACGCATCGCCGCGCGGTTGCACGTACGACCACTGATCATCGGCCTGACCATCGTCGCCCTCGGCAGCAGCGCACCGCAGATGGCGATCAGCCTGCAAGCGACCCTGGCGCACAATGCCGACATCGCCGTCGGCAGTGTGATCGGCAGCAGCATTTTCAACATCCTCGTCACCCTCGGGTTGTCCGCGCTGATCATTCCTTTGCGGGTTTCCCGGCAATTGGTGCGCCTGGATATTCCATTGATGATCGGCGCCAGCCTGTTGGTGTTCGTACTCGCCTGGAATGAAGAACTGACCCGTGCCGACGGCGTGATGTTGCTGACAGCACTGGCGATTTACCTGGGCTTGTTGCTGCGCCAGTCACGACACTCGGCACGCCCGGTATCGAGCCATGATCACGCCGTGCAAGCGTCATGGCTGAGCAGCGTGCTGATGATCATCGCCGGGCTGGCGATGCTGGTGTACGCCGGGCACTTGCTGCTGGGTGCAGCGGTTGCGGTCGCCACCGATCTTGGGTTGTCGGAGCGGATCATCGGCCTGACCATCGTCGCCGTCAGCACATCACTGCCTGAGCTGGCCACTTCGTTGATCGCGGCAATGCGCGGTGAGCGCGAGATTGCCGTGGGCAACGTGATTGGCAGCAACCTGTTCAACCTCCTGGGCGTGCTCGGCTTTACCGCGCTGGTGGCGCCGTCGCCGCTGTCGGTGTCGCCCAACGCCCTGGATTTCGACCTGCCGGTGATGCTCGGCGTCGCGGCGCTGTGCCTGCCGGTGTTCTACTCCGGCTACCGGGTGACCCGCGCCGAAGGCCTGCTGTTTCTGGGTTTGTACCTGGCGTATGGGCTGCACGTGGTGTCGTTCACCACCGGCATGCCACTGGCCGGCAAGCTGGAACACTTGATGCTGTTTTTCGTCCTGCCGGCGTTGGTGGCGTTTTTGCTGTTTACGTCGCTACGCGCCTGGCATCGCCAACACCATAAGAGGGAAGCCCCATGACCGAGAATAAAAAACCCGGCGTTGAAGTCCGCCGCCAAGTGATGGGCGACGCCTTTGTCGACCGCGCACTGGGCAATGCCACCGAATTCACCCAGCCGCTGCAGGATTTCGTCAATGAACACGCCTGGGGCGGCGTGTGGAATCGCGAAGGCCTGCCGCTGAAAACCCGCAGCCTGATCACCCTTGCCGCCCTGACTGCACTCAAGTGCCCGCAGGAATTGAAAGGACATGTGCGCGGTGCGCTGAACAACGGCTGCACTGTGGATGAGATTCGCGAGGCGCTGCTGCATTGCGCGGTGTATGCCGGTGTGCCGGCGGCGATCGATGCGTTTCGGGCGGCGCAGGAAGTGATCGACAGTTACCAGAAGCCGGAGTGAGTCATTGAAATTCAGGCTGCCTGATCTGGCGCCATCGCGAGCTTGCTCGCGATGGCGCCCTGAAGAACTCCACGAATTCCAGGGTCAGATCCACCCACCCCACTGCAAAAAGAAGATCCCGACATTGGTGGTGACCGCCGCCATCAGCGTGGTGATCACGATAATCGCCGCCGCCAGCTCGTGATTGCCATCCGCCGCCCGGGCCATGACGAAACTGGCTGCGGCGGTCGGGCTGCCGAAGTACAGGAACAGAATTCCCAACTCCGCCCCACGAAAGCCCCACAACCACGCCCCCAGTGTCGCCAGTACCGGCAAGCTGATCATCTTCACCAGGCTTGAACTGAGCGCCATGCTGCCGCTTTTGCGCAGTGCTGCCAGGGACAGCGTGCCGCCGATGCAGATCAGCGCTAGCGGCAAGGTGGTTTGCGCCAGGTACTGGCCTGAGGTTTCCAGCCAGCCCGGCAAGCCGATCTTGAAATAGGCGAAGGGTGCAGCCGCAATCACACTGATGATCAGCGGATTGCTGAACACGCTTTTGCAGATGCTCCACGGATCGGACTTGATCACCGGGCTGTACACCGCCAGCACGATGGTCGAGAGGGTGTTGTAGAACAGGATCACCAGCGCCGCGAGGATCGCCCCGAGGGAAATCCCGTAGTCGCCATACATGCTTGCCGCCAGCGCCAGGCCGATGACCCCGTTATTACCGCGAAAGGCACCTTGGGTGTAGATCCCCCGATCTTCCCGCGGGCACTTCCAGATCGCCCAGCCCCAGGCGATGGCAAAACACACCAGGGTCGCGAGGGAGAAATAGATCAGCAGCGCCGGCTGCAATGCCGCGTGCAGGTCGGCATGCAGGATGCCCAGAAACAGCAACGCCGGCATGGTGACGTTGAACACCAGGGCCGACGCCGTATGGATGAAGTTGTCGTTGATCCAGTCGATGCGCTTGAGCAGCACACCCAGAAACAGCATGGCAAACACCGGCGCGGTGATGTTCAGGGTTTCGAGGAAAATTGCCAGCATGCCGGGAGGACCTTGGGGGTGAGCGTCGTTAGGGGGCTAATGATAAGCCACCAAGGACGTTGGCGTCTGGTCGACCGCCATCGCGAGCAAGCTCGCTCCCACAGGGGAATGCATTCCAAATATGGGAGCGAGATTGCTCGCGATGAACGATAACGCGGTATCAGGTAATCGGCGCCGGGTTGAACAGGGTGATGTCGTTATGCAGCTTGTGCTGCTCGGCCCAGGTCTGTTTCTTGCCGCTGGCCACGTCCAGGTAGTAGTGGAACAGCTCCCAGCCCAGCTCCTCGATCGATGCACGGCCGGTGGCAATGCGCCCGGCGTCAATGTCGATCAGGTCCGGCCAGCGTTGCGCCAGTTCGGTCCGGGTCGAAACCTTCACGACCGGCGCCATGGCCAGCCCGTAAGGCGTGCCGCGACCGGTAGTGAACACATGCAGGTTCATCCCCGCCGCCAGTTGCAGCGTCCCGCAGACAAAGTCACTGGCCGGGGTCGCACAGAAGATCAGGCCTTTGCGCTTGAAACGCTCGCCAGGGCCAAGCACGCCGTTGATCGCGCTGCTGCCGGACTTGACGATCGATCCCAGGGATTTCTCGACAATGTTCGACAACCCGCCCTTCTTGTTGCCCGGCGTGGTGTTGGCACTGCGATCCGCCTCGCCCTTGGCCAGGTAACGGTCGTACCAGTCCATTTCCCGCACCAGTTCCTGGGCGACGTCCTGGTTTTCCGCACGGGAGGTCAGCAGATAAATGGCATCGCGCACTTCGGTGACTTCGGAAAACATCACCGTCGCACCGGCCCGCAGCAGCAGGTCCGAGGCATAACCGAGCGCCGGGTTGGCGGTGATGCCGGAGAACGCATCACTGCCGCCGCATTGCATGCCAAGGATCAGCTCGGACGCCGGCACGGTTTCCCGGCGACGTTGATCGAGCTTCTTCAAGCGTGTCTCGGCCAGTTCCATGATCTGCTCGATCATCTCGGTGAAGCCGTGACTGGAATCCTGCAAGCGGTACAGCCATGGCTCGCTCAGGTCCACCGAGCTGTCGTTGTCGTGCATCACCTGCCCGGCCTGCAATTTCTCGCAGCCCAGGCTGATAACCAAGGCTTCGCCGCCCAGGTTGGGGTTGCGTGCCAGGTTGCGCACGGTGCGGATCGGGATGTACGCGTCAGTCGCAGTGATAGCCACGCCACAGCCGTAGCTGTGGGTCAGCGCCACCACGTCGTCGACGTGCGGGTACTTGGGCAACAACTCGTCCTTGATGCGCTTGACCGCATGATCGAGCACCCCGGTCACGCACTGCACGGTGGTAGTGATGCCGAGAATGTTGCGCGTGCCGACGGTGCCGTCGGCGTTGCGATAACCCTCGAAAGTGAAGCCTTCCAGCGGTGCCTGCGCGGCCGGCACATCGGTGGACAGCGGCAGGCTGTCCAGCGGTGGCGCGGTCGGCATGCGCAGTTGATCTTCCTTGACCCAACTGCCGCGGGGAATCGGCTGCAAGGCATAGCCAATGACCTGGCCGTAACGAATCACCTGGCCACCTTCGGGAATGTCTTCCAGGGTGACCTTGTGGCTCTGTGGCACGAAGTCCACGGTAACCAGGCCGTCCGCAAACTTGGTACCGGCCGGTACACCCTGATCATTGACCACGATCACTACGTTATCCCGCTCGTGCAGGCGGATGTAGCGCGGCGAGTCGGAATGTTCAATCAACTGCATGACGCCGCTCCTCAGGAATGCGCTTGAGACAATTTGCCAGGGGCTTCAGTACCGTTCGCTGGCGGCTCTTTTAGCACCACGCGCTTGATCGGGCCCACGATCACCAGATAGCTGAACACCGCGACCAAAGCGTTGCAACCGACGAACACCAACGCCCATTTGAACGAACCGGTGGAGCTGATGATGTAACCGATGACGATCGGGGTGGTGATCGAGGCGATGTTGCCGAACATGTTGAACAGGCCGCCACTCAGACCGGCGATCTGCTTCGGCGAGGTGTCGGAGACCACGGCCCAGCCCAGCGCGCCCACGCCTTTACCGAAGAACGCCAGAGCCATGAAGCCCACGACCATCCATTCGATGTCCACATAGTTGCAAGCCACAATGCTGCTGGACACCAGCAGGCCGGCAATGATCGGCGCTTTGCGGGCGAAGGTCAGGGAATGGCCCTTGCGCAGCAGGTAATCGGAAATCACCCCGCCGAGCACACCACCGATGAAGCCGCAGATCGCCGGCAAGGAGGCGATAAAACCGGCCTTGAGAATGGTCATGCCGCGTTCCTGCACCAGGTACACCGGGAACCAGGTCAGGAAGAAATAAGTGATGGCGTTGATGCAATACTGGCTCAGGTACACGCCCAGCATCATGCGGTTGGTCAGCAACTGGCGCACGTAGTCCCATTTCGGACCTTCGCTGCGTTTGGCCTTGTCCTGATCCATGTCGACCATGCCACCATTGTCGGCGATGTGCTTGAACTCGGCATCGTTGATCATCGGGTGTTGGCGCGGGCTGTGGATAACTTTCAGCCAGATCAGCGAGAACACAATGCCGATCACGCCCATGACAATGAACACGTGCTGCCAGCCGAAGGTGAAGACAATCCAGCCCATCAGCGGTGCGAACAGCACGGTGGCGAAGTACTGCGCGGAGTTGAAGATAGCCGAGGCAGTACCGCGTTCAGCGGTCGGGAACCAGGCCGCCACGATGCGCGCGTTGCCGGGGAAGGATGGCGCTTCGGCCAGGCCCACCAAAAAGCGCAGCATGAACAGCGCGACCACTGCGGTAGACATGCCGAACTCGCCGACATAGCCCTGCAGCACGGTGAACAGCGACCAGGTGAAGATGCTCAGTGCATAGATTTTTTTCGAGCCGAAGCGGTCCAGCAGCCAGCCACCGGGGATTTGCCCGGCCACGTAGGCCCAACCGAATGCGGAGAAGATGTAGCCGAGGGTAACGGCGTCGATGCCGAGGTCTTTTTGCAGGCTGGAGCCGGCGATTGCGATGGTAGCGCGGTCGGCGTAGTTGATCGTGGTCACCAGAAACAGCATGAGCAGGATCAAATAGCGGACGTGAGTCGGCTTGGTCGATTGCATGTAGATGTACTCCCACTGATTATTTTTATGCGGGTAAAACATTCAAGAGTCATGTGCCGCGCAAGGCCTTAGGCAAGGACCTTGCGCGGGTGCAGCGGGGTTACGATCCGATGTAGGCAGTTTTTACGACCGTGTAAAACTCTTGCGCATAGCGACCTTGCTCACGTGATCCATAGGATGAACCTTTACGCCCACCGAACGGAACGTGGTAATCCACACCGGCGGTCGGCAGGTTGACCATCACCATCCCGGCCTGGGAGTGGCGTTTGAAGTGGTTGGCGTACTTCAGGGACGTGGTAGCGATGCCCGCCGACAGCCCGAATTCGGTGTCGTTGGCCATGGCCAGCGCAGCTTCGTAATCGGCCACGCGGACGATGTTGGCCACCGGGCCGAAGATCTCTTCCCGGCTGATGCGCATCGAAGCTTCGCTGTCGGCAAACAAGGTTGGCGCGAGGAAGTAACCCTCGGTGTCGCACGTCACCAGACCACCGCCGCTGACCAGACGCGCACCTTCGGACTGGCCGATGTCGATGTACTTCATGTCCTGCTCAAGCTGCGCTTGCGAGACCACCGGACCGATATCGGTACCCGCCTTCAATGCATGGCCGACCTTGATCGACTTCATGCGCTCGGCCATGGCTTCGACGAACTGGTCGTGGATGCCAGCGGTGACGATAAAGCGGCTGGAAGCGGTGCAACGCTGGCCGGTGGAGTAGAACGCGCTCTGTACCGACAGCTCGACCGCTTGCTTGAGGTCGGCGTCGTCGAGAATGATCTGCGGATTCTTGCCTCCCATTTCCAGCTGGACCTTGGCCTGGCGCGATACGCAGCTGACGGCGATCTGACGACCCACGCCCACGGAACCGGTGAAGCTGATGCCGTCGACTTTCGGGCTGTGGACCAGCGCATCGCCAACCACACGACCGCTGCCCATCACCAGGTTGAACACACCGGCCGGGAAGCCTGCGCGGGAGATGATTTCGGCCAGGGCCCAGGCGCAACCTGGAACCAGGTCCGCGGGTTTGAGCACGACGCAATTGCCGTAGGCCAGGGCCGGGGCGATTTTCCATGCCGGGATGGCAATCGGGAAGTTCCATGGGGTAATCAGACCGACCACGCCCAGGGCTTCGCGAGTGACTTCAACGTTGACGCCCGGACGCACCGAAGGCAGGTAGTCGCCGGACAGACGCAGGCATTCACCGGCGAAGAACTTGAAGATGTTACCGGCGCGGGTCACTTCACCGATGGCTTCAGGCAGGGTCTTGCCCTCTTCCCGGGCCAGCAGGGTGCCGAGCTCTTCGCGACGGGCGAGGATTTCAGTACCGACTTTATCCAGGGAATCGTGACGCGCCTGAATGCCGGAAGTGGACCAGGCCGGGAACGCGGCACGGGCGGCGTCGATGGCGGCGTGGACCTGAGCCAGATCAGCCTTGGCGTAGTCGCCGATGGCGTCGCTCAGTTCGGACGGGTTGATGTTGGTCGAATAGTCGCCACCGGCAACCCATTCGCCGTTGATGTAGTTATCGAAACACTTTGCATCTGCCACTTTGAGATCTCCTCACGCAAAAGGCCGCTGATTGCTCAGCGGCCTTACTTAATCGGATGTGTTACTGCGCACCCTGCTTGTCGATCAACGCAGCGAGCATTTCATACTCCTCGCCGGTCAGATCGGTCAGCGGTGCACGCACAGGACCTGCGTCGTAGCCGGCAATTTTTGCCCCGGCCTTGACGATGCTCACGGCATAACCGGCCTTGCGGTTACGGATGTCCAGGTACGGCAGGAAGAAGTCGTCGATGATCTTGCCAACGGTGGCGTGATCTTCACGAGCGATCGCGTGGTAGAAATCCATCGCGGTTTTCGGGATGAAGTTGAACACCGCCGAGGAGTAGACCGGTACGCCCAGGGCCTTGTAGGCCGCGGCGTAGACTTCGGCGGTCGGCAAGCCACCCAGGTAGCTGAAGCGATCACCGAGGCGGCGACGGATCGACACCATCAACTCGATATCACCCAGGCCATCCTTGTAGCCGATCAGGTTCGGGCAGCGCTCGGCCAGACGTTCCAGCAGCGGCGCGGTCAGGCGGCAGACGTTACGGTTGTAGACCACCACGCCGATGTTGACCGATTTGCACACGGCTTCAACGTGGGCGGCAACGCCGTCCTGGCTGGCTTCGGTCAGGTAGTGCGGTAGCAGCAACAGGCCCTTGGCGCCCAGACGCTCGGCTTCCTGTGCGTATTCGATGGCCTGGCGGGTCGAACCGCCCACACCGGCCAGGATTGGCACGCTGGTGGCACAAGTGTCGACCGCAGTCTTGATGATTTCCGAATATTCGCTGGCCGCCAGAGAGAAGAACTCACCGGTGCCGCCCGCGGCGAACAGTGCCGAGGCGCCGTATGGGGCCAGCCATTCGAGACGCTTGATGTAACCCGCGCGATTGAAGTCGCCCAGGGCATTGAAATCGGTAACGGGGAAAGACAGCAGACCGGAAGAGAGGATGGACTTCAGTTCTTGTGGATTCATTATTCGAACACCCTGGATAACGACGTTGTGTGAGAAAACCGTTCAGCCTGCGCTGAAGTTGTAGGTCATCGTACAACTTAAAATACAACCGTCAACTGCATTTCATCGCCAGGGGATGAAAATTGTTCGACAAGAAAGGCTGTTGGCCTGATTTTTAGCGGGTTTCAGCGGAAGAAGGACAGTTGCGAGCACCGTGATAAACGGTCGCTTGAGAGATACGTTGTCGGAAGATGCGGGAAAACTACTGGATTTGTTTTATAGGTTACGGCCCTATCGCGAGCAGGCTCGCTCCTACAGTGATCTTCAGTGTTGCGAGATCCACTGTAGGAGCGAGCCTGCTCGCGATAGCGGTAGTTCAGACGATGGAGGACAAGGGCAAATTACTTACCCCCGCTGCGCCTCAGCCTCTTCATGGGCATGACGCAACCGCTCACGGCTGTTGGTCAGGTGCAAACGCATGGCGGCCCGCGCCGCATCGGAATCCTGACGGGCAATGGCGTCGTAGATTTCTTCGTGCTCACGGCTCAGGCGACCCATGTAGTGCTGCTGGTCGTCATGGGCCAGGCGCGCGGAGTTCAGCCGTGTGCGCGGAATGATGCTGGTGCCCAGGTGGGTCATGATGTCGGTGAAGTAGCGGTTGCCGGTGGACAGCGCGATTTCGAGGTGGAAGGCGAAGTCCGAAGCCACGGCGTCACTGGCGTGAGCGGCGCTTTCATTCAACGCATCGAGGGCGGCGCGCATGTTGGCCAACTGTTCCGGACTGCGACGTTGCGCCGCCAGCCCGGCGGACTCCACTTCCAGGCTGATGCGCAGTTCCAGGATCGCCAGTACATCGCGCAAGGTCACCACGGTCGCCGGGTCGATACGGAAACCGCACGGGCTCGGCGTATCGAGCACGAAGGTGCCGATGCCGTGGCGGGTTTCCACCTGCCCTGCCGCCTGCAAACGGGAAATCGCCTCGCGCACCACCGTGCGGCTGACGCCATGGGCATCCATGATGGCCGACTCGGTGGGCAACTTGTCGCCACGCTTGAGATGACCGTCCCGGATCTGCTCGGACAGCACCGTCACCAGTTCCTGAGCGAGGCTGCGGCGCTTGCGTGGGAGGCGTGGTGCGTCGTTCGGGTTTTCCATGGTGAACATCTGTCTCGAAAAATTCGGCGGCTGAAAGCGCATCATAGCGCAACGCGGTTGTACGATCACCTTGTAGGAGCGAGCCTGCTCGCGATAGCGGTACGACATTCAATATTTAAATGTCTGACACTCCGCATCGCGAGCAGGCTCGCTCCCACAGGGATCCAAGGTCTTCAGGCGGTCACAGCCTGATCCACCAGATGGCCATTCTCGATACGAATGTGCCGCGGATGGAAGCGCTTCAGGCTGCTGCGATGGCCGACACTGACGATGCTCAGCCCCGGCAACTCGTCGATCAGCGCCTGATACAGCGTGGCCTCGTCTTCTTCGTCCATCGCCGAGGTGGCTTCGTCCATATACAGCCATTGCGGTGCATAAAGCAGCGCACGGGCGAAGGCCAGGCGCTGCTGCTCACCTGGCGACAACATGCGCTGCCAGTGGTTGGCTTCGTCGAGACGGGCAATCAGGTGCGGCAAGCGGCAGGTTTCCAGCACCTGCGCGTAGCGCTCCTTCGGATAGGTATCGCCGGGCTGTGGATAACTGAGGACATCACGCAGGGTGCCAATCGGCAAATACGGTTTTTGCGGCAGGAACAGGTAGCGCGCCGATGGCAGGCGAATGCTGCCGTGGCCGGTTGGCCACAGATGTCCCATCGCCCGCAGCAGGGTCGACTTGCCGCTGCCGGAACGACCGCTGAGCATTACACGCTCGCCCTCCTTCACGGTCATGTCGGCGTTGGTCAGCAGGTGACGACCTTCAGCCAGGTCGAGACCGAGGTTGTGCACCTTCAGCGCCGAGCCCGAATTCTGTACGTCGATGGCCGGCGCACGCTCTTCGTTGTCACGCATGGCCTGGTGGAAGCTCAACAGACGATCGCAGGTGGCGCGCCAGGAAGCGAGGCTCTGGTACGCACTGATAAACCAGCTGAAGCTTTCCTGCACATTGCCGAATGCCGAGCTGATTTGCATCAGCTCGCCCAGTTCGATCTTGCCGGAAAGGTAACGCGGCGCGGCAACCATGAAGGGGAAGATGATGGCGGCCTGGCTGTAACCGGCGGTGAAGAACGTCAGGCGCTTGGACACTTTCATGATGTCCCAGAAGTTATGCCAGACCATCCCGAAGCGGCTGCTCAACCGACGGTTTTCGTTCGGTTCGCCGTTGTACAACGCGATGCTTTCGGCATTCTCGCGAATTCGCACCATGGAGAAACGCAGGTCGGCTTCGAAGCGTTGTTGCTGGTTGTTCAGGCCGATCAGGCGACGACCGATCAAATGCGTCAGCCAACTGCCGACCACCGCGTAAACCAGCACACACCAGAACATGTAGCCGGGAATGGTGATACCGAATACTTCAATGCTGCCCGACACGCCCCACAGAATGATCGAAAACGACACCAGGCTGACGATATTGCGCAGCAGCCCGATACCCAGTTCAAGGGTGTTGGAAGTGAAGTTGTTGAGGTCTTCGGAAATCCGCTGGTCCGGGTTATCGGTGTAACCGCCCTGCTCCAGTTGGTAGTAATTTTTGTCACCCAACCAGCGTGCAAAGTGCTTTTCAGTAAGCCACGCCCGCCAGCGGATCGTTAGCATCTGCGTCAGGTACAGCCGGTACACCGCGCCGACGATCGCCACCGCCGCAATCGCGCAGAAGTACAGGATCAGTTGCCAGAACGCCGCCTCGTCCTTCTTTTGCAGGGCGTTGTAGAAGTCCTTGTACCAGGTGTTGAACCACACCGAGATCCCCACGCTGATCAGCGACAGCGCAATCACCGCGATCAGCAGCGTCCAGGCCTTGACCTTCTCTTCACTGCGCCAGTAAGGCGTGATCATCGCCCACACTTTGCGAAAAAACTGCCCGCGCACGGCGTCGTTGACCGCGGAATACTCAGCGTTCTGATTCATGGATAAGGCTCGATAGAGAAAAGTACGCACACGAACCGATCATAGATGATCGGTCCGGTTTGTCGCGAGATACGGCCCGCATTCGTTCAGCGCTGGTTCAGCGGCGAACCGGACGCTTCTGCAGTTTTCGCTGCAGGGTGCGGCGGTGCATGCCCAGGGCACGGGCCGTGGCGGAGATATTGCCTTCGTGCTCGGTCAGCACGCGCTGGATGTGCTCCCACTGCAAGCGGTCCACGGACATCGGGTTTTCCGGCACCAGACTGTCGAGGTCGGCGTGCTCGGACAGCAGCGCCGCCAGCACGTCGTCGGCGTCCGCCGGCTTGCACAGGTAGTTGCAGGCACCGCGCTTGATCGCCTCGACGGCAGTGGCAATGCTCGAATAACCGGTGAGGATCACCACGCGCATTTCCGGGTCCATTTCCAGCAATTTTGGCAGCAGCACCAGGCCGGAATCGCCGTCCATCTTCAGGTCCAGGGCGGCGTAATCCGGCAGATCGGCCTTGGCCAGTTCCAGACCTTCCTCGGCGGAACCGGCAGTGCTGACGCGAAAACCACGGCGGGCCATGGCACGGGCCATGACGCGGGTGAATGTGGCGTCGTCATCGACCAGCAACAAATGCGGCAGTTCTTCGCCTTCGACTTGGATCTCTTCACTCATGTTCGTCTCCTCGGGCGACACGGGGCAGGCGCAGCTCGGTGAGCGTGCCACCTTCCTCATGACTGTAGAGTTTCACTGAGCCGCCGGCGCGTGTCACGCTGGCCTTGCTCAAAAACAGGCCCAGGCCGAAACCTTTGCCCTTGGTGGTAAAAAACGGTTTGCCGATTTGCTCGGCGATGGCCAGCGGCACACCGGCGCCATGGTCACGAATGCTGATGGTGAGGTTTTCCCAATCCCAGTCCAGCGTCACTTGCAGCCCTTCGGGGCAGGCATCGGCAGCGTTGTTCAACAGATTCAGCAAAGCCTGGGTCAGGTCCGGCGGCGGCGCCATGCGGGGGACCGGGCCCTGGCCGAGGCGCTGGAAGCGATAACTGGCTTCCGGGCGCATCAGGTGCCAGCGATTGAGGGCTTCATCGAGCCAATCGGTGACGTCCTGCATCTCCACCGCCAACCGACGATTGGCCTCGGCGGCGCGCACCAGTTGTTGCAAGGTTTGCTTGCACAGCTTGACCTGATCCTGCAGCACGCTCAGGTCGTCCTGCAACATCGGATCATGGTGGTCCTGACGCATTTCCTTGAGTAGCACACTCATGGTCGCCAGCGGCGTGCCCAGTTCATGGGCCGCGCCGGCCGCCTGGGTGGCGACGGCCAGCAGTTGCTGATCGCGCAGGCCTTCTTCGCGACGAATGGCGCGCAGCTCTTCCTGACGACGCAGCTCTTCGGCCATGCGTGCGGCGAAGAAGGTGATCACTGCGGCGGCAAGGGCGAAGCTCAACCACATCCCGTACACCTGCAGGTTTTCCCGGGCAATCGGGAAGGTTTGCAGCGGGTAGAACTGCGCCAGCAACAGCGTGTACATCATCAGCGCGATACCAGACAGGATCACCGAATAACGCCATGGCAACGTCACCGCGGCAATGGTCAGCGGCACCAGGTAATAGGAGACGAAGGGGTTGGTCGAGCCGCCGGAGAAATACAGCAAGGCACTGTGGATAAACAGGTCGCAGGCCAGTTGCACGGCGTATTCGAGCTCGGTCACCGGCCACGAGGTGCGCAGGCGAATCGCCGTGAACACGCACAGCAGCATTGAACATGCGAGCGTCGCCGCCAATTGAAACCAGGGCAGTGGCAGCAATTCGAGCCAGTAGGCCAGGCCAACAGAACCGGCCTGGGCGGCCAGCACCAACGTGCGGATGAACGTCAGCCGCCAGAGGTTCTGGCGAGTGGCGGAAGTGATTTGAACGGGGGCGAGCATGAGCTCTCCTGATGAGCGCTCCAGGCGGATCGCAGGGAGTATAACCAAGCGCGGGGGCTGACAGGCAAAAGTGCGGCAAACGGCCACAGTGAAGCAGCTGCAAGCCGCAAGCTTTTACTTGTGGCTTGCAGCTTGAAACTTGCGGCTGCTCCATAGAGTCTGATGGTTTCACGCAGGCCCGGATCATACCCCTGCGCACCTTTCAAGGAGCCTTCATGCACACATTCCGCCGCAGCGCCGCCCTCCTCGCCCTGAGCGTTGGCACCGTCGCCAGCCTCCCGGCCCTGGCCGCCGACGAGCTACATTACAACCAGATTTCCCTGCGCGCCGAAGTCAGTCAGGAAGTGGCCCGCGACCTGATGATCGTGACCCTCTACACCGAAGAACAGAACACCGACCCTGCCAAACTCGCCGCCGATGTCAGCACCACCATGAACAAGGCACTGGCCCAGGCCAAGCAAGTCAAGAACATCACCCTGCGCCAGGGCAGCCGTAACAGCTATCCGATCTACGACACCAAGGGCCAGAAAATCACTGGTTGGCGCGAGCGCGCCGAATTGCGCCTGGAGAGTTCGGACTTCGCCGCGCTGTCGAAGCTGACCGGCGAACTGCTCACCGACCTGAAAATGGGTGGCATGGACTTCGCCATCGCCACCCCGACGCGCAAGGCCAGCGAAGACGCCCTGCTCAAGGACGCCGTGACCGCCTTCAAGGCCCGCGCCCAACTGGCCACCGACGCCCTGGGCGGCAAGAGCTACAAAATCGTCAACCTGAACCTCAACAGCAACGGTTATCCACAGCCTTACCTGCGCGCTCCAATGATGATGAAAGCCGCCGCCATGGATAGCGCCCCGGTGACGCCGGATGTCGAGGCCGGCACCAGCCAGGTCAGCATGACCGCGGATGGCTCGATTGAAGTGCTGATGCCTTGAATCGATAGCCCGTAAACAAAAGACGGCGATCACTCAGATGATCGCCGTTTTTTTTGGGCAGTTTTCAGGCATGAGCTATAACTGGAGAGACCACCGGAAAAAGCCGGCAGTTGCACCGGGTGCAACTGAAATTGATTGGCCACCATCGGTGCAACAATAACCACTCTTATTCACGCCATACCCACCGCCCAAAACGGGGTATAAATAAGTAACACCTCGCCCTGATCGGGAGCACTCAGCGTTCGGGATGCACCTTGAAAGTGCGTCATTTGCACCGTAAAAACGCCGCGCAAACGGTCAAATACGTCAGGAATTACACAAATGCGACATTAAGGTACGTTCGTGCCACCGTTTAAGGCTTGTAGTCACTCTGGATCTTGCATTGGGTATGGCCCCTGCATAAGTATCCGCAGGCACGACTCACGAGGTCGTCCTCTAATTCCAAAAATGACAACAAATCATGAGGCCACCATGCTTAAACACGCGGTCATTCCGTTCTTAGTTGGCGCAAGCTTGTTAGCCAGCGCACCGTTCGCCCAAGCAGCGACTAACCTGGTGTTCTGCTCCGAAGGGAGCCCGGCCGGTTTCGATCCAGGTCAATACACCACCGGAACCGACTTCGACGCCTCTGCAGAAACCATGTTCAACCGCCTCACCCAGTTCGAGCGCGGCGGCACCGCCGTTATTCCTGGGCTGGCGACCAAGTGGGACATCTCCGATGACGGCCTGAGCTACACCTTCCACCTGCGTGAAGGCGTCAAGTTCCACACTACCCCGTATTTCAAGCCGACTCGTGAGTTCAACGCCGACGACGTGCTGTTCACCTTTAATCGCATGATTAACAAGGATGACCCGTTCCGCAAAGCGTACCCGACCGAATTCCCGTACTTCACCGACATGGGGATGGATACCAACATCACCAAGATCGATAAAGTCGACGACCACACGGTCAAGTTCACCCTCAAAGACGTTGATGCCGCGTTCATCCAGAACATGGCCATGAGCTTCGCCTCGATCCAGTCCGCCGAGTACGCTGCCCAACTGCTCAAGGAAGGCAAGACTGCCGACATCAACCAGAAGCCGATCGGCACCGGCCCGTTCGTGTTCAAGAGCTACCAGAAAGACTCCAACATCCGCTACACCGGGAACAAGGACTACTGGAAGCCTGACGACGTGAAGATCGACAACCTGATCTTCGCCATCACCACCGACCCGTCGGTACGTATCCAGAAGCTGAAGAAGAACGAGTGCCAGGTCACCCTGTTCCCTCGTCCGGCCGACCTGAAGGCGCTCAAGGAAGACAAGGACTTGAAACTGCCTGACCAGGCTGGTTTCAACCTCGGTTACATCGCCTACAACGTGATGCCCAAGGTCAAGGGGCAAACGGATGCGAACCCGTTGGCTGACCTGAAGGTACGCCAGGCAATGGACATGGCGGTCAACAAGCAACAGATCATCGACTCCGTGTATCAGGGCGCCGGCCAGCTGGCCGTCAACGCCATGCCTCCGACCCAGTGGTCCTACGACACCACCATCAAGGATGCGCCGTACAACCCTGAGAAAGCCAAAGAGCTGCTCAAGGAAGCCGGCGTGAAAGAGGGCACCGAAATCGTTCTATGGGCGATGCCGGTACAGCGTCCATACAACCCGAACGCCAAGCTGATGGCAGAAATGCTGCAGTCCGACTGGTCCAAGATCGGCCTCAAGGTCAAGATCCAGAGCTACGAGTGGGGCGAGTACATCAAGCGCTCCAAAGGTGGCGAGAACCAGGCGATGCTGATTGGCTGGAGCGGTGACAATGGTGATCCGGACAACTGGCTGAACGTACTGTTCGGCTGCGACTCGCTGGAAGGCAACAACTTCTCCAAATGGTGCGACAAGAAGTTTGACGACATCGTCAAGCAAGCCAAGCGCACTTCGGACCAAGGCAAACGCACCGAACTGTACAAACAGGCGCAACACGTCCTCAAAGACGCTGTGCCTATGACACCTATCGCTCACTCGACGGTGTTCCAACCCATGCGCGCCAACGTGCAGGACTTCAAGATCAGCCCATTTGGCTTGAACTCCTTCTACGGCGTCAGCGTCAGCAAATAAGGTTTTGCAACGGCGGCGTTCCTGACGTCGCCGTTGCTTTATCTTCCGAGAAAGCAGGAATTCGCCTACATCCTAATCCGCAGCTGACTACAGCATCGGGCGAGGACGCGTTGCCATTTCCTACGAGTCTTTAGGACTCTACGCATTTACTGCCGGACCCATGGCTCATACCGTCGGGATCTGACCAGTGCACGCGTGGGTCATCGGTTACTGCTGTGTGCATGGCTTGAAATCAGTGATGCCCCTACGTCCGCGGACGGGACGGCGGCTCATTGACAACACTTTGAGAAAAGAGGGAGCGTTATGCGCCATACCTTGGTTTTATCCGCATTGCTGGGCACCGGCCTGTTGGCCGCCACTTCCATCACCCAGGCCGCCAACAACAGCCTGGTGTTCTGCTCCGAAGGCAGCCCCGCCGGTTTCGACACGGCGCAGTACACCACTGCGACCGACAACGACGCCGCCGAGCCGCTGTACAACCGGTTGGCAGAGTTTGAAAAAGGCGCGACCAACGTCGTACCGGGCCTGGCCATGAGCTGGGATATTTCCGAGGACGGCCTCAAATACACGTTTCACCTGCGCGAAGGGGTAAAGTTTCATACCACCAAATACTTCACGCCGACCCGCGACTTCAACGCCGATGACGTGCTGTTCACCTTCAATCGCATGCTCGATCCGCAACACCCCTTCCGTAAGGCTTATCCGACAGAGTTTCCGTACTTCAACGGCATGAGCCTGAACAAGAACATCGCCAAGGTCGAAAAGACCGGGCCGCTGACCGTGGTCTTTACGCTCAATAGTGTGGACGCCGCGTTCATCCAGAACATCGCCATGAGCTTCGCCGCCATCCTTTCGGCCGAGTACGCCGACAAGCTGCTGGCCGAAGGCAAGCCGAGCGACATCAACCAGAAGCCGATCGGCACCGGGCCGTTCGTGTTCAAGAGCTACCAGAAAGACTCGAACATCCGTTACACCGGCAACAAGCATTACTGGGACCCGAGCCGGGTCAAGCTCGACAACCTGATTTTCGCCATCAACACCGACGCCTCGGTGCGCGTGCAGAAACTCAAGGCCGGCGAGTGTCAGATCACCTTGCATCCACGCCCTGCCGATGTAACCGCACTGAAGAGCGACCCGGCCCTGCAACTGATCGAGAAGCCTGGTTTCAACCTCGGCTACATCGCCTACAACGTGCGCCACAAACCCTTCGACCAGCTCGAAGTACGCCAGGCGCTGGACATGGCGGTGAACAAACAAGGCATTCTCAATGCCGTCTACCAGGGCGCGGGGCAACTGGCGGTCAACGCCATGCCGCCGACCCAATGGTCCTACGACGAGACCATCAAGGACGCCGCCTACAACCCGGAAAAAGCCAAGGAGTTGCTCAAGGCTGCCGGCGTCAAGGAAGGCACCGAAATCACCCTCTGGGCCATGCCGGTCCAGCGTCCGTACAACCCCAACGCCAAGTTGATGGCCGAGATGCTCCAGGCTGACTGGGCGAAAATCGGCCTCAAGGTCAAGATCGTCAGCTATGAGTGGGGCGAGTACATCAAGCGCACCAAGAATGGCGAACACGACATCAGCCTGATTGGCTGGACCGGTGACAACGGTGATCCGGACAACTGGCTGGGCACGCTCTATAGCTGCGACGCCATTGGCGGTAACAACTACTCGATGTGGTGTGATCCGGCTTACGACAAGCTGATCAAGCAGGCCAAGGTCGTCACCGACCGCGACCAGCGCACCCTGCTCTACAAACAGGCGCAGCAGTTGCTCAAGCAGCAAGTGCCGATCACGCCAGTCGCCCACTCAACGGTCAACCAGCCGCTGAGCGCCAAAATCGAAGGGTTCAAGGTGAGCCCGTTCGGTCGCAACGTTTTCTCGGGTGTCAGCATAGAAAAATAGCCGATTAGCCAGAAATGCCGGGGGGCGGATTTTCCGCCCTCACGCAGACGCTTTGCCGTCTTTTGCCAATTTGGCTGACAGCAAACGTTTGCGATGCCGTGAATGAGTTCTAAACCAATAGCCGGATCACAAAAAAAGACCGGCATAAAAAAAGAAAGTAAGGAGCTTTACCCATGAAACTGAGCAGCACCGCGTTATTGGCCTTGGCCATAAGCAGCGTAACCGCCACGGCTTACGCAGAAACCCAAAGCCAGGCTTTCACCCCGGTTACCGTGAACGAGAAAAGCGCCCAAAGCGAAGCCACCGGCTTTGTCGAAGGCCAGTCGATCACCGGCACCACGCGTAACTGGTACGCCAACGAGCAACTGCAACGCGGCGCCAAGTTCGCCTACAAGAAGGACGGCGTTTCGACCCCGACCGATCGCCGGATCAACTGGGTCCAGGGCACCATCCTCAAGTACAACTCGGGCTTCACCGAAGGCACTGTCGGTTTCAGCACTGAAGTCGCCGCCTACAATGCCGTTGCCCTGGACCGGGACCGCAAAGACCTTGCGTCCAACAACGGCGGAGCACCGGGCTCTCGTCCTGGCGCGGGCAACAACCGTACCCTGACCAAGGAAGGCGGCGACGCTCAAGGCCAGTGGAGCAAACTGGGCCTGGCCAACGTCAAGGCCCGTATTTCCAACAGCACCCTGACCGCCGGCCGCATGAACTTCAGCAGCCCGATGGTCGACGTGATCGGTAACCGTGCACTGCCTTCGAGCTTCGAAGGTGTGGCCATCCACAGCGAAGAGCTGAACAACCTGGCCTTCGACCTCGCCACCTTCGACCGCAACTCACCGCGTACCGAAGAAAGCCAGCGCAAATTCCGCACCGAATACGCCAACGGCATCGTCGAAACCGACCACATCTACACCGGCGGTATCACCTACAACCCGCTCGCCAGCCTGACCACCAGCCTCTGGGCGACCCAGGCTGAAGACATCTGGAACCAGTACTATTTCGGCGCCTCTCACGTACTGGGCGACAGCCAGGTACTGAGCCTGACCACCGGCCTGAACTACTACAAAACCAAGGAAACCGGTAAAGCCCTGATCGGCGATATCGACAACGACACCTACTCCCTGTCGTTCGGCCTGACCCACCAGGCCCACACCCTGACCTTCTCGTACCAGGAAGTGAACGGTAACGAGTACTTCGACTACCTGCACGAAACCAACGGCATCTACCTGGCCAACTCCCTGCTGTCGGACTTCAACGGCCCGAACGAAAAATCGTTCCAGGTTGCCTACGGTCTGAACATGGCCGAATACGGCGTGCCAGGCCTGAAGTTCAACATCTACCAGGCTCGCGGCTGGGGTATCGACGGTACTCACTACACCGGCAACGGCGGCGTGGCAGGCAAGGGTTACGACGGCATCCAGTCCCAGGATGGCGAAACCCACTATGAATACGGCATCGGCGCGACCTACGCCGTGCAGAGCGGCCCGCTCAAGGCCACCACGATCCGCGGCACCTACACCGCTCACCGTGCCAGCGAAAACCAGGCTGACGGCAGCATCAACGAGTTCCGTCTCGTGACCACGGTTCCGTTCAACATCCTGTAATGCACGCGCCTGACGGCTGATTCAATGACGAATCGGCCGTTCGGCTTTTGTCCTTTAACTGATTGCAGAGGGTTCTTGATGAAAATGCTTCCCCTACGTGCGGCCATCGCGGCCGCGTTGCTCAGTGTCGCTGTCGGCGTTTCGGCCAAGCCCCTGGTGGTTTGCACCGAGGCCAGCCCCGAAGGCTTCGACATGGTCCAGTACACGACTGCAGTCACCGCCGATGCCGTGGCCGAAACCATCTTCAACCGCCTGGCAGACTTCAAGCCCGGAACCACCGACGTGATTCCGGCACTGGCCGATTCCTGGGACATCAGCGAAGACGGCCTGAGCTACACCTTCCATCTGCGTAAAGGCGTCAAGTTCCACACCACCGACTACTTCAAGCCGACCCGCGACATGAATGCCGACGACGTGGTCTGGAGCTTCCAGCGCCAGCTGGACCCGAATCATCCGTGGCACAAGCTGTCGAGCGTAGGCTTCCCGTACTTTGAAAGCATGGGCTTCAAGGAGCTGCTCAAGAGCGTCGAGAAAGTCGACGACAACACGGTCAAGTTCACCCTGACCCGCCGTGAAGCGCCTTTCCTGGCCGACATTGCCATGGCCTTCTCCTCGATCTACTCCGCCGAGTACGCCGATCAGTTGCTCAAGGCCAACAAAACCGGCGACCTGAACAACAAGCCAGTCGGCACCGGCCCGTTCGTCTTCCAGCGCTACAACAAGGACGCCCAGGTACGCTTCAAGGCCAACCCGGAGTACTTCCGTGGCAAGCCACCGGCAGACTCGCTGATCCTGGCCATCGCCACCGACAACAACGTGCGCCTGCAGAAGCTCAAGGCCAACGAGTGCCAGGTCGCGCTGTATCCAAAACCGGATGACATCCCGAGCATCAAGAAAGACGACAAGCTGAAAGTCGATGAACTGAACGCGATGACCGTTTCCTACGTCGCCATGAACACCACGCACAAGTACATGAGTGATGTGCGGGTGCGCAAAGCCATCGACATCGCCTTCGACAAAGAGGCGTACGTCAATGCGTTGTTCGGCAAGGGCAATGCAACCGCCGCGGTCAACCCGTACCCGGACACCCTGCTGGGCTACAACCACAGCCTGAAGAACCCGGCCCATGACCTGGACAAGGCTCGCGCCCTGCTCAAGGAAGCCGGCGTACCGGAAGGCACCACCTTCACCCTGTTCACCCGTAACGGTGGCGGTCCGACCAACCCGAACCCGATGCTCGGCGCGCAGATGATGCAAGCCGACCTGGCCAAGGTCGGGATCAAGATCGACATTCGCGTGATGGAATGGGGCGAAATGCTCAAACGCGCCAAAAACGGCGAGCACGACATGGTTTCCGCCGGATGGGCGGGCGATAACGGCGACCCGGATAACTTCCTGACGCCTATGCTCAGTTGTGAAGCCGCCAAGAACGGAGAAAACTACGCCCGCTGGTGCAATGACAAGTTCCAGGCGCTGATCGACCAGGCTCGCGAAAAAACCGACCCGGCCGAGCGTGCAGCGCTCTACGAACAGGCCCAGGTTATTTTTAACCAGGACCAGCCGTGGATCAGCATGGCACACACTAGAATGTTTACCGCAATGCGCAACAACGTAGAGGGCTATCACATTAGCCCCCTCACCACGAATAACTTCGCCACCACCCAGGTGAAGTAATAAGAAAACTCCCGGCATTCCTGACCCAGGCATGCCGGGCACGCCTAACCGGCTGATGAGGTACAACACACGATGTTTAGTTTTATTGCCCGCCGACTGGGGTTACTGATCCCCACGTTCTTCGGCATCACCTTGCTGACTTTCGCGTTGATTCGCATGATCCCGGGCGACCCCGTAGAAGTCATGATGGGAGAACGTAGGGTCGATCCCGAAATGCACGCTCAGGCAATGG
>NZ_LACC01000012.1:268750-349256 GCF_000967965.1 Pseudomonas fluorescens | reverse complement strand
GCCTGGCGCACCAATAAAAAACCCCTGTGGGGGCACAGGGGTTGAGAGACTGGCTGATTCTAGGAGGCGTGCGGTGGATAGTTGGCCAATATCCGCGTGACCGTTTCCCAGATGGCATCGTGACGATCCGTCGGGTTTGGCGTGCGGCTGAGTATCTGTTCGTCACTGCCGCGCCACACCAGTTTGCCGTCCTTGCCATCGAGCAGGTCGATCTGGATGGTCGCCACTTTGTAACTGACGCTGCGGGTTTCGTTATACATGGGGGCGCCGTAGTAGCCATACCACGGGTTACCCCAGCCGCCGCCGTAATTGGTGGTCACCTGTTGTTGCCGCTCTTCGACAACCAGGTAGGTCTGCACATTCAGATCGCCCTTGGCGCCTGCGGCGGCCGGGCGCAAACCGCGCTGATCCAGTTGATCGGCGACCGCCTGACGGATGCGCTGTTCGGTCAGGTCGCTCTTGATCCGTGGATCGTCGGGACGGTATTGCAGGGCGGGTTCTTTCCAGGTCCAGCTGCGATAGGCAGCAAAGTCGCGGCTGGCGTCGAAGTCATGATTGACCTGGTTGGCCGCACAGGCACTGAGCAGCGCGGCCACTGCCAGTAAAACAAAACGGCGGAACATGATGATTCTCCGGTTGAAGACATGATCCTGTGGAATGCTTCTTATCTACAAGAAGCTAACTAGGAGGATACGCCGACATTGCCTTTTCCACAGCCTTCCGTATGGCATCGGCCCGCTCGCTTTCGCTGCCCCGGTTGCCCGTTTCAGCGCTGGCGCTCCACACCGGCTGGCCGCTCTTGGCGTCATACATATCCACCTGAACCACTACGACTTGCTCCTGATAGGTACGAACGACCGGTACGGTGGCGTACCCGCCATATCCAGGGCCGTAGCCGTTGTAGCCACCATAACCGCCGCCGTAATAATCGTCCTGAACCTGACGCAAGCGGGTTTCCATCCGCAGGTCGGCGCTGACAAACAGGTCGGCCGGGCGATTGTCGTGCAGCGGGCGCAAGCCGCGTTGATCCAGCGCATTGCTGACCGCTTCGGCGATCTGCGCCGAGTCGGCCCAGGCGGTGCCCGGTGGCAGATGCCCGTCGAGCCAGGCCCAACTGCGGTAGCGCCCATAGTCACGCGGCGCTGCCGGGTAAGCGCTGCGGTCAAAGGTCTTGGCGGCCTGGGGCGGCGCTGGTGGCAAAGGGTTGGACGTGGCGACATAGGGGTTGCTGCCCTGACAGGCAGCCAGCCCCAGGCAGAACACCAGTACACCTGAATGACTTTTCATTGCGTGCTCCGATCAGACAGGCCGACAGATCCAGTGCAAATAACGCCCAAGCCCGGCAAAGCTCGGATGACGACGGTGGGCCAGCTCCATTTCCAGCAGGTCTGCCAGCTCGACGCGAGCCTGGAACTCCACTGGCATGTAATCGTGAAAAACCCGCACGCCACTCATGGTTTCGACCTGCCACAGACCTTCAAGTTGCGTCGCCAGCTCGCGCGGATCAAGGGGCTGTTGCGGGGTCAGGCTCTGCTTTTCGCCGGCCATGTCGTTCTTGCGCATCTTGCGGAAATGGCCCTTGAGCAAGTTGCGATAAATCAGCGCATCGCGGTTGTAGAACGCCAGGGACAGCCAGCCGTCCGCCTTGGTCAGTTGATGCAACACCGGCAGGATGGCGTGGGGGTCGGCCAGCCATTCCAGCACGGCGTGGCACAGCACCAGGTCGTAGGGCTCGGTGAGCTGCCCCAGCAGCTCCTGCCACGGTGCCTGAATGAACGTGGCGTTCTGCCCGGCTTCGGCAAAGCGCTGGCGGGCGCCTTCGAGCATCGGCTCGGCAGGCTCGGCGAGAGTCACCTGATGGCCGCGCTGGGCCAGCCACAACGACATGTGGCCAAGGCCGGCGCCGATGTCCAGCACGCGCAGCGGCCGGTCGGGCAGGATTTCGGTCAGATCGGCCTGCAACACCGCCAGACGGATCGCGCCTTTGGCACCGCCGTAGATTTTTTCGGCGAAACGGGTCGCCAGTTGATCGAAATGACGGTCGCTCATCAGCTGAACCTCCGTTCGCTGTCCGCCAGTTTGCTGCGCACTACTGCTTCCATGTCCAGGCCCAGCTCGCTGCACAACAGCAACAGATAAAGCACGATGTCACCGACTTCCTGCCCGGCGTGGGCGAGTTTTTCCGCCGGCAACTGGCGGGACTGGTCTTCGGACAGCCACTGGAAAATTTCCACCAGCTCGGACATTTCCACGCTCGCGGCCATGGCCAGGTTTTTCGGGCTGTGAAATTGCCGCCAGTCATTGCGGTCACGGATGGCGTGCAGGCGTTCGGTCAGTTCAACAAGGTTCATCGGGCTCTCCTGAAGGCGTATAGCTTCGGGGGGATCACAGGTGAAGGCAAGGGGCAGAAGATGCATGCTCTGTGTGCAACCCTCTATGCTTGTGGGAACTCGGCAGCGTGATCAATAGCCCAAGACTCAATTCTCTTTAATCAGGACGTTCATTCCATGCAGGTAGAAGGTTTTTCCGAATGGCTCGGCCAGGTACTCGGCTCGATCATCCGTTTCATCGTTGATGGCCTCAGCGGGCTGTTCAATCTGTTGGGCAACGCCAGCAGCAACTTTGTCGAAGGCCTGTCCCAGGCGCTGGGCATGGATACCTCGGTCATCAGTATCGTGACCTTGATCCTCGGGCTGGTCCTGCTGTGGTCGGCGATCCGCGCCTTTCTCAATGCGTCGTTCATCATGGGTTTCATCTGGTTGGTGCTGGGGCTTTGGTTACTCAGCTGGATCATCCACTGACACCACATTGGATCTCTGGTGTTTTATGGATTGAGCTCACTTAGCCAATCCGTTTTCACCGCTACAATGCCTGCTCCCAAGGAGCCTGCATGTCCAACCTGACCGCCGACTGGCGCGACCGCCCTACCCATCGCCGGGTCTGGGCACTCGCTGCGCCGATGATTCTTTCGAACATTTCCGTACCGCTGGTGGCATTGGTCGACAGCACCGTCATCGGTCACCTGCCCCACGCCCATCAACTCGGCGCCGTAGCGGTCGGGGCCAGCCTGTACACCTTCCTTGCCTGGGCCATGGGCTTTCTGCGCATGGGCTCCACCGGGTTCGCCGCCCAGGCAGCGGGGCGCGGGGATGGCGCGGCCTTGCGGCAGATTCTGTTGCAAGGCCTACTGCTCGCCATGGGCCTGGCTGTGGTGTTGGGGGCGGTGGGCGTGCCATTGAGTGGGGTCGCATTGCACTTCATGCAACCGTCCGCTGAGCTCGATCAACTGACCCGCGAGTTCTTCCACACCCGCCTGTTCGGCCTGCCAGCGGCGCTCGCCAGCTATGCACTGGTCGGCTGGTTTCTCGGCACCCAGAATGCCCGGGCGCCCCTGGCGATTTTGCTGAGCACCAATCTGGTCAACATTGCCCTGAACCTGTGGTTCGTCCTCGGCCTGGAATGGGGCGTCGTCGGTGCAGCCAGGGCCTCGGTGATTGCCGAATGGACCGGTGCACTGATCGGCTTGCTGATGACCCGCAAAGCCCTGCGCGCCTACCCCGGGCATATCGCTTGGGCAGCATTGGCGCTGTGGCAGAGTTGGCGGCCACTGCTGGCGGTCAACCGCGACATCTTCATCCGCAGCCTGGCGCTGCAATCGGTGTTCTTCCTGATCACGGTGCAAGGCGCACGGCTGGGCGATGCCACGGTTGCGGCCAACGCTCTTTTGCTCAATGGCCTGCTGCTGACCGCCCACGCCCTCGATGGCCTGGCCCACGCCGTCGAAGCCCTGTGCGGACATGCCCTTGGCGCCCGTGACCGCGATGCCCTGCGCCGTTCATTGGTGGTGGCCGGTGGCTGGTCGTTGCTGGCAAGCCTGGGCTTTGCCGCGCTGTTTCTGTTCGCCGGGCATCTGTTCATCGAGATGCAGACCGACATTCAGAGTGTGCGTGACACCGCGTTCATCTACCTGCCCTATCTCGCCGTACTGCCGCTGATTGCCGTCTGGAGTTACCTGCTCGACGGCCTGTTCATCGGCGCCACCCGCGCCCGGGAAATGCGCAACGGCATGCTGCTGACCGTGGCACTGGTGCTGCCCTTCGGCTGGGTACTGCAAGGCGGGGGCAACCATGGCCTGTGGATAACCTTTCTGTTGTTCATGCTGCTGCGCAGTCTGACCCTCGGTGTGATCGCCTGGCGCCTGCGCCGCAACGATGGCTGGTTCGTCGGTAGCACTCACTGAACGGGCGTAGCCCCGACAATATTCGACCTCATGTCCAGGGTCGATCGTTCTGCCACAGGCGACGCAGGCTATCGAGTCGCTCCTGTTGAGTCCCACCCGGCAGCGGCTGCACGGGCACGGCGTCGGGATACTGCAGGCGTAGCCATATCCAGCCATCAAGCACCGGGCGCTCGCTGAAACCCAGCGCCAGCCCTTCCTCCACATAGGTCCACAGACGGGGAAAGTCGACACCGGTGGATCGGTTCCAACGCCAGGCATGCTGTTCCAGCAGGCAGGTTTGCAATTTTCCCTGCTGCCCGGCGCTGAGGCTTTCCTCGACTGCCAACGTTCTGACCGCCAACCCCGGGTTGGACAAGCGCTGCCAGCCCTCACATCCCATCGCACGGTCGGCCCAACTGCCGCCGAACCAGCGTAACTGGTGGATAGGCCCTAGCCAGCGACTCAGTTCAACGGCATCGCAGGCATCGAAAAAATAACTGGCCGTAGTTGGGTTGTAGTAACTCAAAAGGGCCCGGTGCAGGCCCAGCGTGACCGTGAGCATGCGCCGCAATTGTGCCAGCAACGACGCAGCGCCGGCCTCGCTGGTCATCAGCAATCCGGGCCAGCGTTGTCCGTCAACGATGCATAAATCGGCCAGTGCCGGGCAGGTGCGCAGATCGACCAGGACCGGCCCCTGTTCGTGCAGAGCATGCCACTCCGTGCCGTCGAACAACCCGAACCATCGGGTCTGGGCAAACATCTGCCGAAGATTGACACCCGCCTGTGGCGTGCCCGGCACATCCAGCAACAGCCATTGCGGGGGTACCTCAGGCGTGCGTGTGGCGATCATGCTCCAGAGCTCTGGCCAAGCTGCGTCGCCAGACGACAGGTGCACAAAGCCTGTGCGCAATGGTTGAAGCTGCCGCCACCGGGTAGCAGGCACAACATCAGCAATGGCTCCCCCGAGCGCAACCATTGTTCCAGGCCCTCTTCATGGGCGCAGGTGGGCTGGGGTGTATCCTCGATCATTGCCGGTGCATGCAGCAACCCGGTTATCTGCGGTTGATCGGGATCGCCCTCGACAAAACTCACGACCAGCTCAGTCCCTTCCCGCAATGGCGAGAGCGTCGAGGCCTGCAACTGCCTGGCCAGGGGCAGCCAGCAATGACTAGGCGCAGCCCCTTCGCCTTGATAAAGCCAGTCGAATTGCACCGGTACCGGCCTTGCCGGGTCGGGGCCTGGCTCATCGACCTCGACGACCCACGCCCGTTGCGGGCCATGCATCCTTGGTTTGACCGTCGCACAGGGCGGCTCGATGGGTGCCGGCCAGTGCAGGGCACGGGCCTGATTGTGGTAAGGCTTCATCGTATCCTGGCTGCCCCAATGCTCAACGCGTGTCAGCAGCCAGAGCCGATTGCAATCGGCAACCGGATGACCGGACAGCGGCATCAGCCGACCGCTGCGCAAGGTCGCCAGGTCCGTCCGGCATTCGGCGCTCTGCACCGCTGTCCCACCGCTGCACTGACGTTCGAACTGCCGCACCGCCGGCCGATCGCCTCCGCTGCGCACGACCGCAGGTTCGCCGGTTGGAAAATGCTGCCGGTCATCCCCAAACACCACACAGTGCCCGCGGGCCCGGTGTTCGAAGTGGTAGTGAAGCCCTTCCTGGGCGCACAGTCGCTGGAGAAATTGCAGGTCTGACTCTCGATATTGCGTGCAAAAATCCCGGGGCAGGTATTCGCCGCTTAGCTCCAGACGTCGATCCTTGCCGGTAATGCCGTGCTCCTTGAGCACCTGGTCGAGGATTTGCGGCACTGAGCGGGCACTGAAGATTCGTTGGCTGAAGCGCTGGGCCAGACAAGCCAGCCTTGGCCCCAGTCGCACCTGGCAGAGTCTGGGTCCGCTGGCGTGGTCGTGCTGGACGAGCTCATGCAATTGTCCATGCACGCGGCTTCCGGCTGGTCCGAAATGCAACGAGGCCGGGCGGTACAGCAAACTGGCAAGGTCAAGCACCGGGTCTTCGATCAGCAGTTCCAGGTCGAACGCGAACGGCTCGCTGATGGCTTCTCTGCCGGTAAAGGCCAGAACCTCTAAGGAATCGGGCAGACCTGCTACATCCAGACGAAATGAAGGTTCGCTGACTGGATTGAACATCGGCGTTTCTCTACAGGAGGGGCGGCCGGGGATTCTCGCTGAGAGACATGGCCGAGTAGAGTGCCGAAATACAAATTAGGAAATAACCTACGCGAAAAGAGGACCAAATGCGCTGAGTTGTCGAAGATGCTGGAAATTTCGCCTGGAACAGGAGAATTGCCGCACCAGGTCATCTGAAATTTCCGCAGCGAACGGAAATTTTTCAGACAACCTGATGTGTGCGGCGCCTTACCTCAAGAAGACAGGTAAGACGAACGGGTCAGCCCCAGACGCAAGGCATCGAGGAACTGCGTGCGCTCGGTTGCGCTGATACGGGCATTGGCGCACTTGTCGCGGTAGTGAGTCATCAGTTCTTCCGGCGACAAGTGCACGTAGCGCAGCATGTCTTCGATGGTGTCGTGGGTTTCGATACCGGCGTGGTACACGCTGCCGTCGGCGTTCTGGTAGATGTTCACCGAGTCGGTATCACCGAACAGGTTGTGCATGTCGCCAAGAATTTCCTGGTAGGCACCGACCAGGAACACACCCAGCAAGTAGTCTTCACCTGCGTTCAGCGCGTGCACCGGCAAGCTGGTCTCGATGCTCTGCTCGTCGACGTACTGGTTGATCTTGCCGTCGGAGTCACAGGTCAGGTCTTGCAGTACCGCACGACGCAGCGGCTCTTCGTCGAGACGGTGCAGCGGGATGATCGGCAGGACCTGGTCGATGGCCCAGGTGTCCGGCAGGCTCTGGAACACCGAGAAGTTGCAGATGTACTTGTCGGCCAGCTTGTCGTTGAGTTCGTCCAGCACCTGACGGTGGGAACGCTGGCGGGCCTTCAACGAATTGTGCAGGCGACGGCACACGGCGAAGTAGCACTGCTCGGCCAAGGCTTTCTCGGCCAGGGTCAGCTTGCCGTCGGCGTACTGGGAGGCAATATCACTCATGTAGTGCGTGGCGCGCCAGTAGGTTTCGGTGACCATCTCGATGTCGGTCGGACCCAGCAGGTCCACCAGCCACTGCACGGTTTCCGGCAGCGCTTCCTTGTTCTCGATCTGCGGCACGTCGTCGTTGTGTTTCTCGACGTCGGTCACCTGGATCACCAGCATGGCGTGGTGCGCGGTCAGGGAGCGGCCGCTTTCGGAGAAGATGTTCGGGTGCGGCAGGCTCTGCGCATCGCAGAACTCCTTGAGCATCCCGACCACGACGCCCGCGTAGTCGTCCATGTCGTAGTTGATCGAACTGGCGTTACGCGAGTGTGTGCCGTCGTAGTCCACGCCCAGGCCACCGCCGACGTCGATGTGGTCCACCGGCAGGCCGAGGTTGCGCAACTCGCCGTAGTAACGGATCGCTTCCTTGAAACCGTGCTGGTAGTCCGCCAGGTTGGCGATCTGCGAACCCATGTGGAAGTGCAGTAGGCGAATGCCCTGGTCCAGGCCGGCTGCGCGGAAACGCTCGACCACCGACAGCAGTTGCGCCGCCGACAGGCCGAACTTGGATTTCTCGCCGCCGGTGTCCGCCCACTTGCTCGAGGCCAGGGATGACAGGCGCACGCGCAGGCCGACCTGAGGCTTGACCTTGAGCGAGTTGGCTTCTTCGATCACCAGGCCGACTTCGGATTCTTTCTCGATCACGATGAACACGTTGTGACCGAGCTTCTGGCCCATCAACGCCAGGCGAATGAATTCGCGGTCCTTGTAGCCGTTGCAGACGATGGTGCCGCCCTTCGGCGCCAGTGCCAGCACTGCCAGCAGTTCAGGCTTGGACCCGGCTTCCAGGCCGATGGAAACGTTCTGGGTGGCGATGATGTTCTCGATCACCGCTTCCTGCTGGTTCACCTTGATCGGGTACAGCGCGGTGTACTTGCTCTGGTATTCCAGGCGCTCGATGTTCGAATCGAACGCGCCGGTCAGCTGACGCACGCGGTCTTGCAGGATGTCCGGGAAACGGACCAGCAACGGCAAGGACAGGCCGCTTTTGCGCAGCTGGTCGACTTGCTCGTACAGGTCGATAGGCGAGCTGCTCGGACCGTTCGGACGAACTTCGACGCGACCGGCGTCATTGATCGCGAAATACCCGGCCCCCCAATGGCGAATCCCGTAAACACTGCGGCTGTCCGCAACTGTCCATTGGCTGCCATCGTCTTTGCGTGTGCGTCGTACGGACATCGAAGTCCCCTATAAAGAAGTCATAGTGCGTCGCCTGGGTTCAGGCCGGCGCAGTCTAAAGAATGAAAATGACGGTTCGTCAACGAGGCAATAGACCCCGCCGACCGCAGTGAGTTTAGAAACCGGTCATGAACAGGCTCTGTGAAAACCATGTAGACGATGCCGGACCTGAATGTCATCAGGACCGGATCAAGCCGAGGGTGGTTTTCACAGAGGCTGCTAGCCGCCGGACTTCTTCGCCTTGAAACCGAGCTTGATCAGTTCTGCCAAGAGTAGCTCGACATGATCACCCTGGATTTCGATGACACCGTCTTTCAGCGCCCCACCGGTACCGCAACGTTTCTTCAACGTCGTGGCCAGGTCCTTGAGCGCGTCTTCAGCCAATGGCACGCCGGTGATGGTGGTCACCGTCTTGCCGCCACGGCCCTTGCTTTCGCGACGCACGCGAGCGATGCCGTCGCCGGCCGGGATAACGGTCTGTTTGCAGATGCAGGCGTCCACCGGTTTACTGCATTCCGGGCAATGACGACCTGCGTCGGTGGAAAATACCAGGCCGCCCAGGGCGGCGAAGGATGCGGCTTTTTTGGCCACCGGCAATCCTCTTCGGAGGACAAAGACTGGTCGCAGCACTTGGGAAGGCTATCGACCGCGAAGCCCCACTCAGGCAGGGGCAGCGCTACTGAACCGGATGCCCTACAAAAAGGAGCGCCGGTTCAGTTTAAAAAGGTCGCGCAGTGTAACGGCAAAAACGCCGATTGCTAAGAGCCAATCGGCGCCAATTTATAGCTGTTTTGCGACGTCGATCCGGCGTGAGCGCAAATAGCGCTTCAACGCGGCCAGAGAGTCCGGGCAATAAGGCTTTTGCTCGATTTCCAGCATGACCTGATCGATGGGGATAAAGCGCGCTTCGAGCACCTCTTCCGGTTGCAGGATCAACGGGCCGTCCCACACCGCCGAGAACGCCGAACACCACAGGCGATTGCCGGTGTCCTCGAAGAAAAAGTGGTCATGGGCGGTCAGCTCCACGCCACTCACGCCCAGTTCTTCCTCCAGCTCCCTTGCCGCCGACTCGGCGTAGGTTTCACTGGCGAGCACCATGCCCCCCGCCGCCACGTCCCAGTAACCGGGATAGATCGCCTTGCTCAGGGTGCGCCGGTGCACGCACAGTTCGCCAGCGGAGTTGAACAACATAATGTAGGTGCCGCGCCCGATCAGCCCGCGCTCGCGCAAATCGGAACGGACCAGGGCGCCGAGCAGGTTGTCCTGCTCGTCGACCCAGGCGATCTGTTCGGCATCGGAGGCCGCACGATGCGCAGCCTCCCTTGCATTATCGACCATGACTCAGCCCTGATTGAGCAATTGACGCAAATCGATCACCGCGGCGTTGGCCCGGGAAATGTAGTTGGCCATGACCAACGAGTGGTTCGCCAGTACGCCGAAGCCGCTGCCGTTGAGGATCATCGGGCTCCACACCGGCTCCTGCGACGCTTCCAGTTCACGAATGATCTGGCGCACGCTGACCGTGGCGTTCTTCTTGGCCAGCACATCGGCGAAATCGACTTCGATGGCGCGCAGCAAGTGCGACAAGGCCCAGGCCTGGCCGCGAGCCTCGTAGAACACGTTGTCGATCTGCAGCCATGGAGTTTCGACGATTTCCTCATCGACTTGCGGCGCCACACCCGGCGTCACCACCTCGGTCTTCAGCGCAGTGTTGAGCTTGACCCGGCCGACACTGGCCGACAGCCGTTGCGACAGCGAGCCGAGACGGGTGCCGACGTCACCCAGCCAGTTGTTCAGGTTGTCGGCGCGGGCATAGAACAACGCGCTCTTCTGGTTCGGATCGGACAGGCGCGCCTGATAGCGGCTCAGGGAATTGATGCCTTCCTGGTACTCGGACTCACTGGACGGCAGCACCCAGCTCTTGTTGTCGAAGTTGAAACGCGGCTCGGCCTTGGCCAGGTCGGCATCTTCGGCGGACTGCGACTGCGAACGGGCGAAGTCTTTACGCAGTGCGCGGCTCAGGTCGCGGACCTGCACCAGCACGCCATATTCCCAGCTCGGCATGTTGTCCATCCACAGGCCTGGCGGGAATCGGTCGTTGGAGATATAGCCGCCCGGCTTGGTCAACAAGGTGCCAGCGACGGTCTTGAGGGTTTCCACCGTGGTGTAGCCGACAACCATCTGCTTGCCTTCTTTCTCGGCCGCCAGTTGAGCGGTTTGCTGGACCGGGAACAGCGCCGGCTCCTGGCTCCAGTACCAGCCCAGGACACTCGCCACCAACAGGTAGATGCCCAGCAGAGTGGCCAGCGCCCGGCTGAACAACAGACCGCCCAGATAACTGCGGGTCTCCGACTTCGGTTCAGCGGCACGTTCAGGCGCACTGTCTGTGCGGTTCTTCCAGTCCAGCATGGCGATATCCTTTCAAGCTCTTGAGTTCAACGGTTCGACCACAACCATACAACAACGTGCCTTGGCCCGGCACCCGCCATCGCACCGATGCGGAAAATTACCGGGCTTGCGAATCAAACGAGTGCCTGTGCACCCGACGACGCCGCGGCCATCGAAATCCACCCCTAATGGTTTGGATTGCCAGGCTAAGGGAATCCCCGACCCCCTGAAACCCAAAAAAACGTGCCGATCAGCACCGGCAAAAAATCATGAATGGCCGGTTGTCAGCCACTTGCCCATTTCCACCTCATACCCGCCAAGTGCCCTGATTCAAGCACTTCGCCCCCTGTAAACCGCGACTAGAAAGGCTCGAACAAGACCGTTCAGTCACAAACTGAATGAAGTCACATTGCAGATTATTGACGTACAGCACTCATGCAATGGAAAAGTGGTGCTAGCATAGAGCCACCACTCGACCTCAGTGTGCACCCTAACTAGTAGTCAGGATATGACCGAGCCAGAAGACCCCAGCCGCGAGCGCCTCAAGCACCACTTTGCCCAGCGGGTAATTCATCAGGCTCGTCAGATTCTTGAGATATGGCAGCGCCTGCAACGCAGTGAGTGGTCCACCGCCGACCTTTCGGAACTGAGCGAGGCCAATCTGCGCCTGCTGCGTTTCGCCGAGCGTTTCGAACAACCGGAACACACGCAACTGGCACGCCACATCGGTCAGTCCCTGGAGGCGGTCGACGCCAATCGTGGACGCCTGAGCAGCGGCCTGATCACCGACCTCAATCGCTTGATGCAGCGCCTGTCACGCACTGGCCTGCGCCATGGCGACCAACTCGATCAAACCTTCCTGCCACCGCTGCGCAAGCCCATCTACGTGATGCTGCAGGATCACGACCGTGCCGAGCGTCTGGCTAAGCAGCTGGAGTTCTTCGGCCTCAGCGCCCAGTCCCTGGACAGCGTAGATGCGTTTCGCTCATCGATGGTCGAGCGCCTGCCGGCCGCGATTGTCATGGACGTGGATTTCAGTGGCACCGGCGTCGGCCTGAAGCTGGCTGCCGAAGCCCAGGAAGGCCTCGATCATCAGCTGCCGCTGCTGTTCTTCAGCCTGCACGAAACCGATACCCCGACCCGCCTGGCCGCCGTGCGTGCCGGTGGCCAGGAGTTCCTTACCGGCACCCTCGAAGCGTCGAGCCTGCTGGAGAAGATCGAAGTCCTGACCTGCGTCGCCCAGTACGAGCCTTATAAAGTGCTGATCATCGACGACTCCCGCGCGCAGGCCCTGCATACCGAGCGCCTGCTCAACAGCGCCGGGATCGTCACCCGGACCTTGATCGAGCCGATCCAGGCCATGGCCGAACTGGCGGACTTCCAGCCGGACCTGATCATCCTCGACATGTACATGCCGGCCTGCACCGGTACGGAACTGGCCAAGGTGATTCGCCATAACGACCGTTACGTCAGCGTACCGATCATTTACTTGTCGGCCGAAGACGACCTGGACAAGCAACTCGACGCCATGAGCGAAGGCGGCGATGACTTCCTGACCAAACCGATCAAGCCCCGACACCTGATCACCACCGTGCGCAACCGCGCAGCGCGAGCACGCAACCTCAAGGCACGGATGGTCCGCGACAGCCTCACTGGGCTGTACAACCACACGCACATTCTGCAATTGCTCGAAGACTGCTCGTTCCGCGCCCGCCGCGAAAGCAAGCCGCTGAGCTTTGCCATGCTCGACATCGACCACTTCAAACGGGTCAATGACAGCCACGGCCACCCCATGGGCGACCGGGTGATCAAGAGCCTGGCGCTGTTTCTCAAGCAACGCCTGCGCAAAACCGACTTCATCGGCCGCTACGGTGGTGAGGAATTCGCCATCGTCATGCCGGACACCGATATCGACGCGGCCTACAACGTGCTCAATGAAATCCGTCAGCGCTTTGCCGAGATTCACTATCCTGCGCAACCCGAGGATCTGTGGTGCACCTTCAGCGCCGGAGTGGTTGAGCTTTGCGAAAGCTCCGACAGCCTGATGATGGCCAGCCAGGCGGACGAAGCGCTGTATCGCGCCAAACACGGCGGACGCAATCGCGTCCAGGCTGCGCGGACGTCAAAGCAAAGTGCCACTTTTTTATCGGAATCGACCGATACGGTCATAACCCTGTAACAGAAACGCAATAACTTCAGGCACTTACCATTTCTGCCGTTGGTAGTCCGTAATGCGCCTGAAGCTGCTGACCAATCTCAATACCCTCCTTCTGGTGGCCGTGTGCGTGGCCCTCGGCGCTACGCTGTGGTGGTCCCAAAAAGCCCTCGAGCGTCCGTATCTATTAATGGAGCGCTACCTGGGCCTGTCGCAGCAGTTTCAGAATGACGTCGCCCGCAGCGTCGAGGATTACCTGGGCAGCGGCGACGCGCTACGCTTGAGCAGTGCCGCCCAAGGCATCGACAGCCTGAAAAAAGAACTCGACGAATTGCCGCCGGCCCTGGCCGAGACATTGCGCCCCAGCCTGTCGACCCTTGAAGAATTCAGCAAAACCGACCTGCTGGCCGCCGGCAAACTGGCGGGCGATCCGCAGGCCTTGCTGCTACAGGCCGAGCGCGAGCTGGGGGCCAGTCTCGATCAGCTCAGCCAGTACGCCAGTGGCAATGCGGCCTACCTGACGCCGCTGCTCACGGCATCGCAACATTTGGGGAAATTGTCCCTGGCCCGGGACAAACTGGTCAGCAGCGGCCGCAGTGAACTGGCCGCCGATGTCGAACGCGAAGTGGCCAACATCCGCACCCAGGCAGAGAAACTCGACGCCCTGCCTTTGCTGGGCGTAACCACCAGCAGCGAATCGATCACCGATGATTTCGCCTCGATGATGGGCCTTGAGACAAAGGAAAAAGCCGTTGCCGAAGATGCCGGCGTCGGCCTCAAGCGCGAGTTCAACAGCCTGCTCACCCGCTACCCGGCCGAGCTCTCGCGCACTCGCGATCAGATCCGCAAACGCGCCGACCTCAGCGCGGCGACCCACCTGAAAATCGCCGACGTGCAACAGGCCATTGCCGGGCTGGAACCGGTAGTGCGCGCCCAGCACGGGCAGATCCAGAGTGAAGTGCGGCTGATGCAAGGCGTGATGATCGGCTTGATTCTGTTGATCGCCCTGCTGATCGACACCCTGCAGCGCAAACTGGCGCGGACCCTGACCAACCTCGCCCCGGCCCTCTCGACCTGGGCCGAAGGCGACTTCAGTCGCGACATTCAACTGGGCAACACCAACCGCGAATTGCATGACATTGAAGCCTCGCTCAACCGCTTGCGCGCCTATCTGGTGGACCTGGTGGGGACCATTCGCCGCAATGCCGAGCAGGTGGCCGGCAGCAGCCGCACCCTGGCCGACCTGAGCAACGACCTGCATGAAGGCGCCGAGCATCAGGCCGGCGACACGGCACTGATCCGCGACTCCCTCAGCGAACTGGAAGCGACCATTCAACAAGTCGCCGGCGACGCCAGCCAGGCCGCCGACGCCAGCCGCCACGCCGGCCTGGCCGTGGAGCACGGACAGAAAGTCATCGGCCTGAGCCTCACCGGCCTGCATGCGCTGGTGGATGAAGTGCAAGGCAATGCGCAAATGATCGAACACCTGGCCGAAGAGTCGGCCACCATCGGCGGCGTGTTGACGGTGATCCGATCGATTGCCGACCAAACCAACCTGCTGGCCTTGAACGCCGCCATCGAGGCGGCCCGGGCCGGGGAAATGGGCCGAGGCTTTGCAGTGGTGGCCGAAGAGGTGCGCTCACTGGCGCAACGTACCGCCGGGGCCACGGCAGAAATCCAGACGCTGATCGCAGGGCTGCAAACCGCGGCTCGGCAATCGGTGGAAGGCATGCGCGCCCAGGTCGAACACGCCGAAGCCACGGCCAGCCAGGCACAGGCAGCCGATGGTGCGCTGGATAAAATCGTCGGGGCGATCCGGACAATTTCCGACACGGCGGTACGTATCGCCGATGTCACCGCCCAGCAAAGCGGCGCTGTCAGCGAAATCCGTGACCACAGCGAGAGGATTCACCAGTTGGGTGGGGATAACCTGCTGCGCATTGGCGAAGGGCGTGAGCAAGGGGAGAACTTGCTGGTGCTGGGTGGGCGACTGCACACCGCCGTTCAAGCCTTTCGCGTCTGATCCACCGCTATCGCGGGCAAGCCCGCTCCCACAGGGTAGGGAGTGTTCACAGATCTTGTGAGCACCATCAATACTTGTGGGAGCGGGCTTGCCCGCGATGACGTCAGATCAATCACCACACATCCTTGGCTCTGCACACTGCACTGCCGTCCGCTATCATCCCCCCAATTCCGATACGCGAGATCGTCATGCGCCGTTTGCTTTGCCTGCTATTTTTAGTGTTCGCCCTGCCGGCCAGCGCCACTGGCTTGCTGGAAAACCGACCCAGCTCAAGCCTGGGCTCGATCAACAACAGCGCCGACTTCCTGCCGGTGCGCGAAGCTTTCCAGCTGAGCCTGGTAGACAGCACACCGCAATCGATCAAGCTGCGTTTCGTCGCCACCGAAGGTTATTACCTCTACCGCCACCGCTTTCAATTTCGCGCCGATCCGGCCGATGTTGTCCTCGGCGCGGCGAAACTGCCTGACGGCCAGAAAAAGCACGATGAATACTTCGGCGATGTCGAGGTCTACCACGGCATTCTCGACGTCGAGTTGCCGCGCACCGACCAACGCGCGTTCACCCTGGCCGTGACCTATCAGGGATGCGCCGACAAAGGCCTGTGCTATCCGCCGGAAACCGAGCGCCTGAGCATCGACGGCATCGACGGTAGCGGCGCTCCGGCGACGGCTTATCCATGGAACTGGCGCGAACTGGCGTTGTTCTTCCTCGCGGGCCTGGGCCTGACGTTCACGCCATGCGTGCTGCCTATGCTGCCGATCCTGTCCGGCGTGGTGCTGCGCGGTCAGGTCGGTGGCTGGCGCGGTTTCAATCTGTCGCTGGCCTATGTGCTGCCGATGGCCGCCTGCTTTGCCCTGCTCGGAGCCCTGATGGGCCTGTTCGGTGCCCAGCTCAATCTACAGGCGCGACTGCAATCGGCCTGGGTGCTGGTGCCGTTCGCGATGTTTTTCGCCGTGTTTGCCTTGGCGATGTTCGGCGTCTTCGAACTCAAGTTGCCGCATGCCATCAGCAGTCGCCTGGACCGCATCGCCGGCCGCACCGAAGGCGGGTCACTGTGGGGCGCCGCGGTGTTGGGCGTGGTCTCCAGCTTGCTGGTTTCACCCTGCGTTTCGGCGCCATTGGCCGGGGCGCTGCTGTACATCAGCGCCAGTGGCGATGCGCTGGGCGGCGGTTTGAAACTGTTCATGCTCGGCCTCGGCATGGGCGCACCGCTGTTGCTGGTGGCCACCGGTGGCGCAGCCTGGCTGCCGAAAAGCGGTCCGTGGCTGGTGTACGTGAAAAACGCGATTGGTGTGTTGTTGCTCGGGTTGGCCGTCGGCCTGCTCAGCCGCGTTCTGCCGGGTCAGGTCACCTTGTTGCTGATCGGCTTGCTGGCCGGCGGTGTCGGCTTGTTCATGGGGGCGCTGGAGTTCGTCTATAAACCACCGCGCAAACGCCTGGGCCAATTGCTCGGCATGTTCCTGCTGTTTTACGCGCTGGCCTGCTGGTACGGCGCCTTCAGCGGCCAGACCGACCCGTTCAACCCGATCGGCCAGCCCCGTATCGTTGCCAACAGCGGCCCCGCGCCAAACACCAGCACCTGGCAAACCGTGAGCACGCCGGCCGATCTGGACCGCGCACTCGCCGACGCACGCTCATCCGGCACACCGCTGCTGCTCGACTGGTACGCCGACTGGTGCATCAGTTGCAAAGTCATCGAGCATGAGGTGCTGGACGACCCTGTCGTCATCGAACGCCTCAAGGGCTACCGGCTGATCCGCTTCGACATCACCGCCAGCAACGCCGAGCAACGCGCCCTGCTCGACCGCTACCAGTTGTTCGGTCCTCCGGCGCTGATGTTTTTCGGCAAGGACGGTGTCGAACGCGCCGAAGTGAGGGTGATCGGCGAGATCAACGCCAAAGACTTCGCCGAACGTGTAACCAGGGCGAATGACCATATTTAATCAAGCAGTCATATATTTCGCGCAAACATCGGTCATCGTGCTGGCTATTGCAGAGAACTGGACAGTCATAAAGGCTTTGCGGCATAGTCGCCGGGTTCTGACAATTGCTCACAGATAACATAGGAACCGCCGATGGCGACGCTACTCGTTCTGCACGGACCCAACCTGAACCTGCTCGGCACTCGTGAACCGGGCACCTACGGCGCCACGACGCTGGCGCAGATCAACCAGGACCTGGAACGCCGTGCCCGCGAAGCCGGTCACCATTTGCTGCACCTGCAAAGCAACGCCGAGTACGAATTGATCGACCGCATCCACGCTGCCCGCAGCGAAGGCGTGGACTTCATTTTGATCAACCCAGCAGCTTTTACACATACAAGTGTCGCATTACGTGACGCGCTGCTGGCGGTGAGCATCCCATTCATCGAAGTGCATTTGTCTAACGTGCACAAACGCGAACCTTTCCGCCATCACTCTTACTTCTCCGACGTAGCGGTGGGAGTGATCTGCGGCCTTGGCGCCAGCGGTTATCGACTGGCCCTGGAGGCCGCCCTGGAACAGCTTGAACAACAAGTTAACCGCCCCTGACCGACCCTTGGGAGTTGATGATTCATGGATATCCGTAAAGTTAAGAAACTGATCGAATTGCTGGAAGAGTCCGGCATCGACGAGCTCGAGATCAAGGAAGGCGAAGAGTCCGTACGCATCAGCCGTCATAGCAAGACCCCGGCTCAGCAGTACTACGCGCCAGCTCCAATGCATGCTCCGGTTGCCGCGCCTGTCGCTGCCGCCGCTCCGGCTGCTGCTGCACCTGCTGCTGCCGCCGCGCCAGCACTGAACGGCACCGTTGCCCGTTCGCCGATGGTCGGTACTTTCTATCGCAAGTCTTCGCCAAGCTCGCCGTCCTTCGTGGAAGTCGGCCAGACCGTGAAGAAAGGCGACACCCTGTGCATCGTTGAAGCCATGAAGATGATGAACCACATCGAAGCTGAAACCAGCGGTGTGATCGAATCCATCCTCGTCGAAGACGGCCAGCCGGTTGAGTACGACCAACCGCTGTTCACCATCGTTTGAACCGCGGAGAGCCTTTGATGACTGCGAAGTTGGAAAAAGTTCTGATCGCCAACCGCGGTGAGATCGCCCTGCGGATCCTGCGCGCCTGCAAAGAGATGGGCATCAAGACCGTCGCCGTTTACTCCAAGGCTGACAAGGAACTGATGCACCTGGGCCTGGCAGACGAATCCGTCTGCATCGGTCCGGCATCGGCCGCCCACTCCTACCTGCACATTCCGGCAATCATTGCTGCGGCCGAAGTGACTGGCGCCACCGCCATTCACCCGGGCTACGGCTTCCTTGCGGAAAACGCCGACTTCGCCGAACAGGTCGAGAACTCCGGCTTCGCGTTCATTGGCCCGAAAGCCGAAACCATTCGCCTGATGGGCGACAAGGTATCGGCCAAGCACGCCATGATCGCCGCCGGCGTTCCGACTGTTCCGGGCTCTGACGGCCCGCTGCCGGAAGACGAAGAAACCGCTCTGCGCATTGGTCGCGAAGTCGGTTACCCGGTGATCATCAAGGCCGCTGGCGGCGGCGGTGGTCGCGGCATGCGCGTTGTGCATAAAGAAGAAGACCTGATTTCCTCGGCCAAACTGACCCGCTCCGAAGCTGGCGCGGCGTTCGGCAACCCGATGGTCTATCTGGAAAAATTCCTGACCAACCCACGCCACGTGGAAGTTCAGGTACTTTCCGATGGCCAGGGCCACGCTATCCATCTGGGCGACCGCGACTGCTCGCTGCAACGTCGTCACCAGAAGGTTCTCGAAGAAGCGCCGGCACCGGGCATCGACGAGAACGCACGTGAGGAAGTACTCGCACGCTGCGTCAAGGCTTGCATCGATATCGGTTACCGTGGCGCAGGCACTTTCGAGTTCCTGTACGAAAACGGTCACTTCTACTTCATCGAGATGAACACTCGTGTCCAGGTAGAGCACCCGGTTTCGGAAATGGTCACCGGCATCGACATCGTCAAGGAGATGCTCAGCATCGCCGCCGGCAACAAGCTGTCGTTCACCCAGGATGACGTGGTCATCCGCGGTCACGCGCTGGAATGCCGGATCAACGCCGAAGACCCGAAAACCTTCATGCCGAGCCCGGGCACGGTCAAGCATTTCCACGCCCCAGGCGGCAACGGCGTTCGCGTCGACTCGCACCTGTACAGTGGTTATGCCGTTCCGCCGAACTACGATTCGTTGATCGGCAAGCTGATCACCTACGGCGCAACTCGCGACGAAGCCATGGCGCGCATGCGCAATGCGCTGGACGAGATCGTGGTCGACGGGATCAAGACCAACATCCCGCTGCACCGCGACCTGACCCGCGATGAAGGCTTCTGCAAAGGGGGCGTGAACATTCACTACCTCGAGCACAAGCTGGCTGGCGAGAAGCACTAAGCTTCGACCCCATCGACAAAGCCGCCTTCGGGCGGCTTTGTTGTATCTGGACATTACTGCGCACCGTATCTCTGTGGCGAGGGAGCTTGCTCCCGCTCGGTTGCACAGCAACCGCAAAACCATCAAGCCGGGCCAGACCAGACAGAACCGTGCCTGCCGTTTTGGGACCGCTTCGCGCTCCAGCGGGAGCAAGCTCCCTCGCCACAGGTCTTTCGTTCACACCTGAACTCTACCAACCCGGTCGTCATCTGCCCCGCGCTCGCGTAAACTTGCGTCCTTCTCGCAGCCCACCAGGCTGCAATCAATATTTTTCAAAGGTGCCCGCCATGCCTTGGCTGCAAGTACGTCTCGCCATCAGCCCAGAACAAGCCGAAACCTATGAAGACGCTTTCCTTGAAGTGGGCGCCGTGTCGGTGACCTTCATGGACGCCGAAGATCAGCCGATCTTCGAGCCGGAACTCAACACCACGCCGCTGTGGTCCCACACGCACCTGCTGGCCCTGTTCGAAGGCGGCACCGAGCCAGGCCCGGTACTGGCCCATCTGGAACTGCTGACCGGCAGCCCGCTGCCCGAGCACCACAGCGAAGTGATCGAAGACCAGGACTGGGAGCGCAGCTGGATGGATGGTTTCCAGCCAATGCAATTCGGCCAGCGCCTGTGGATCGTGCCGAGCTGGCACGCCGCACCAGAACCTGACGCGGTGAACCTGCTGCTGGATCCGGGCCTGGCGTTCGGCACCGGCACCCACCCGACCACCGCACTGTGCCTGGAATGGCTCGACGGTCAGGACCTGAAAGACTGCAACGTGCTGGACTTCGGCTGCGGCTCGGGGATTCTGGCGATCGCCGCCCTGTTGCTGGGCGCCAAAGAGGCCGTGGGCACCGATATCGACGTGCAGGCGCTGGAAGCCTCCCGCGACAACGCCGGGCGCAACGGTATCGCCGATGAACTGTTCCCATTGTATTTGCCGGAAGACCTGCCGCAGGTGCAGGCCGACGTGCTGGTGGCCAACATTCTTGCCGGCCCTCTGGTGTCCCTGGCGCCACAGCTGTCCGGCCTGGTCAAGTCGGGCGGTCGCCTGGCGCTGTCGGGCATCCTCGCCGAACAGGGTGACGAAGTCGCTGCCGCCTACGCCAAGGACTTCGATCTGGATCCGATCGCCAATCGCGATGGCTGGGTGCGCATCACTGGCCGTCGGCGCTAGAATGATTGCCTGCATAATCCGGATCGCCGCATGACCGACAGCTTCGTCACCCAGTGCCCGCATTGCCAAACCAGCTTCCGCGTTAGCCATGCCCAATTGAGCGTGGCTCGCGGGGTAGTTCGTTGCGGCTCCTGCCTGCAGGTGTTCAATGCCGCCAGGCAGCTGCTTGAGCAGGCCGGCAAGGAAGCACCGGTCGCGATGCCGCTCCCGCCTGTGCAGCCTGAGGAACCCCCTGAGTCATCAGCGCCGCGCGCCATCAGCCAAAAGCAATGGAGCGCGACTGAACTGGACCTGGACAGCCTCGACCTCGACGAAGAACTCGCCCGGCTCGAACAGCGGGAAATCCAGCCGACTACCGAACTCGGCCGCCATCGCGAGGACTCGCTGAGTGCCCGTCGCGACAGCAACGAGCATGACGACGAGGAGCCGTGGTCCGACAGCCTGTTCAGTGAGTCGGCGGCCGATCGCGCGCAACTCGACGAACCGCTCGACAGCCTTGAAACGCCAGAGCCGATGGTCGAACCGAGCAAAGCCTCGCGCACCGAACCTTCGCTGTCCCTGGAACCGGTTGATCTCGACGACGAACCGCAGCCACCCCATTTGCGACTGCACGACCCTCTCGATGCGCCGCTGAACCGCGAACGCCTGTCGGCCGCCGACGAGAGCGAAATCGACGACAACCTGCCCTCGATCGAACCGCTGCGCAAGCGACGCGAACGCAGCGAGCCGGGCGTGCGTGCCGAAGTGCTGCAAGACCTGACCGACGATCCGCTGCAACTGGACTGGCAAAAACGCCGCTCGCCCTGGGGCCGACGGTTGTTGTGGCTGCTACTGGTGCTGATTGCCGCTGGCGCCCTCGCCGGCCAGTACATCGCCTACCATTTCGACGAACTGGCGCGACAGGATCAATATCGCCCGTGGTTCCAGCAACTGTGCCCGCAAATCGGCTGCATCGTGCCCTCCAAAGTCGACATCGCGAAAATCAAGAGCAGCAACCTGGTGGTGCGCAGCCATCCCGAGTTCAATGGCGCCCTGGTGGTCGATGCGATCATCTATAACCGCGCGCCCTTCTCCCAGCCCTTCCCGCTGCTGGAACTGCGCTTCGCCGACCTCAATGGCCATCTGATCGCCAGTCGTCGCTTCAAGCCTGGCGAATACCTCAATGGCGATCTCGAAGGCATGGCGGAGATGCCTCCGCAAACGCCGATCCACATCGCCCTGGACATTCTCGACCCAGGTGCCAAGGCCGTGAACTACAGTCTGAGCTTTCACTCTCCGGAGTGAAACGCTTCATTGTTCCCGGATTAACGCCGGCTTTCTGACTGCCCCGGGCGAACCAAACCACGGGTAATAACAGAATAACTGTTCAGAATTTGTTCAATTCAGCCTTTATCCAGTCATCGAGAGCGGGTATCATGCCAACCCTTTTTCGAACTCTCATGATCCGGCCCCACAACAGGGAAGTCCTATGTCGGCGGTACGCATCGGCCCATACACATTACATAACAGCTTGATTCTCGCCCCCATGGCGGGAGTCACCGACCAGCCCTTTCGTCAGCTGTGCAAGCGCTTGGGTGCGGGACTGGTCGTCTCGGAAATGGTCACCAGCGACATGAGTTTGTGGAACACCCGCAAGTCGCGCATGCGCATGATCCACGAAGGTGATCCCGAGCCACGCTCGGTACAGATCGCCGGTGGGGACGCGCAGATGCTGGCGGACGCCGCCCGTGCCAACGTTGAAATGGGTGCGCAGATCATTGATATCAACATGGGCTGTCCGGCAAAAAAAGTCTGCAACAAGGCTGCCGGTTCCGCACTGTTGAAGGATGAACTCCTGGTAACCGAGATCCTGCAGGCCGTCGTGGCTGCGGTCGATGTGCCGGTTACCCTGAAGATCCGGACCGGTTGGGACCGGGACAACAAGAATGGCCTGACGGTGGCGAAGATCGCCGAGCAGGCAGGCATTACGGCGCTGGCGGTGCATGGCCGCACCCGTGCCGACCTGTACACCGGTGAAGCCGAGTACGACACCATTGCCGCGATCAAGCAGGCAGTGTCGATCCCGGTCTTCGCCAATGGCGATATCGATTCGCCGGAAAAAGCCCGGTACGTGCTCGACGCGACCGGTGCCGATGGCCTGTTGATTGGCCGGGCTGCCCAGGGGCGGCCATGGATTTTTCGCGAGATCGACCATTTCCTGCGTACCGGCGAGAAACTCCCGGCGTTGGAACTGATCGAGGTGGAACGCATTCTGCTAGAGCATCTGGCCGCCCTGCACGCCTTCTATGGCGATGTCATGGGCGTGCGCATTGCTCGAAAGCATGTGGGCTGGTATCTCGCAACCCTGCCGGGCGCCAGGGAGTTTCGCGCCCACTTCAATCGTTTGGATGGTACGGATACACAATGCGCCAACGTTCGGGCGTTTTTCGCCGAGCGTTACAAGAGCCTGACAGGGGACGGAGAGTGGGTGGCCGCATGACGATGATGACCGAGACTTTAGTGAGTGGAACAACACCCGTGAGCGACAACGTGAATTTGAAACAGCACCTCAATACGCCAAGCGAAGAAGGCCAGACCCTTCGCGGGAGTGTCGAGAAGGCGCTGCACAATTATTTCGCCCACCTTGAGGGCGCTGCCGTCACGGATGTGTACAACCTGGTGCTCTCCGAAGTCGAGGCCCCCCTGCTCGAGTGCGTAATGAATTACGTCAAGGGCAACCAGACCAAGGCCAGTGAGATGCTCGGGCTGAACCGGGGCACGCTGCGCAAGAAACTCAAGCAGTACGATTTGCTGTAAGCATTCAATCAAACCAGAAAGGCGCCCGCGTAAAACCGGTCGCCTTTTTTGCTGACTTCCTTTGCTTTTGATGGAAATTGAGATGACCGACCAGACTACCCGCCTGCCGATCCGCCGCGCCTTGATCAGCGTTTCCGACAAGACCGGGATCCTCGAATTCGCCAAGGAGCTTGAAGCCCTGGGCGTCGAGATCCTCTCCACCGGTGGGACGTTCAAGCTGCTGCAGGACAACGGCGTTGCCGCAGTGGAAGTCGCGGATTACACAGGCTTTGCCGAAATGATGGACGGCCGGGTGAAGACCCTGCACCCGAAAATCCACGGTGGGATCCTCGGTCGTCGCGGTATCGACGACGCCATCATGAACGAGCACGGCATCAAGCCGATCGACCTGGTAGCGGTCAACCTGTACCCGTTCGAAGCCACCATCAACAAGCCAGGCTGCGACCTGCCGACCGCCATCGAGAACATCGACATCGGTGGCCCGACCATGGTTCGTTCGGCAGCGAAAAACCATAAAGACGTAGCGATCGTGGTGAACGCCGGCGATTACGCCAACGTACTGGAAAACCTGAAAGCCGGCGGCCTGACCTACGCCCAGCGTTTCGACCTGATGCTCAAGGCCTTCGAACACACTGCCGCCTACGACGGCATGATCGCCAACTACATGGGCACCGTGAACCAGACGGCTGAAACCCTGAGCACCGAAGGCCGCAGCGAGTTCCCGCGCACCTTCAACAGCCAGTTCATCAAGGCCCAGGAAATGCGCTACGGCGAGAACCCGCACCAGAGCGCGGCGTTCTATGTTGAAGCCAAGCCTGCCGAAGTCGGCATCGCCACCGCGACCCAGCTGCAAGGCAAGGAACTGTCGTACAACAACGTGGCCGACACCGACGCCGCGCTGGAATGCGTGAAGAGCTTCGTCAAGCCGGCTTGCGTAATCGTCAAGCACGCCAACCCGTGCGGCGTGGCTGTCAGCCCTGATGCCGAAGGCGGCATCCGCAAGGCCTACGACCTGGCCTACGCCACCGACACCGAATCGGCATTCGGCGGCATCATCGCCTTCAACCGCGAACTGGACGCTGAGACCGCCAAGGCCATCGTCGAGCGTCAGTTCGTCGAAGTGATCATCGCTCCGTCGGTCAGCGAAGAGGCCCGCGCCATCGTCGCTGCCAAAGCCAACGTACGCCTGCTGGCCTGCGGCGAGTGGTCGGCTGACCGCGCTGCTGCCTGGGACTACAAGCGCGTTAACGGTGGCCTGCTGGTACAGAGCCGCGACATCGGCATGATCGGCGCCGACGACCTGAAAGTAGTGACCAAGCGCGCACCGAGCGAGCAAGAAATCCACGACCTGATCTTTGCCTGGAAAGTTGCCAAGTACGTCAAGTCCAACGCCATCGTCTACGCCAAGAATCGCCAGACCATCGGTGTCGGCGCCGGCCAGATGAGCCGCGTGAACTCGGCACGTATTGCGGCCATCAAGGCTGAGCACGCTGGCCTGCAGGTAGCCGGTTCGGTGATGGCTTCCGACGCTTTCTTCCCGTTCCGCGACGGTCTGGACAATGCGGCCAAGGCGGGCGTGACTGCCGTGATCCAACCAGGCGGCTCGATGCGTGATGCCGAAGTGATTGCTGCTGCCGACGAAGCCGGCATCGCGATGGTATTCACCGGCATGCGCCACTTCCGTCACTAATACGGCAACGGTCGCACTGACGCCGGCATCTGCTGCGTTGGAGCCCACCTCGATGATGCTCATTGCCAGAAGGCAACTCCGCTCATCGAGGTGGGCTCCGCTTTGCATCTACCGGCGTCATTGCAACCTCCCAGGGCGTGAAGCGCTTTGGGTCCTAAACAGAATTAGCGTCATCCGAGGTTTTTGAAATGAATGTTTTGATCATTGGCAGCGGTGGCCGTGAACACGCACTGGCCTGGAAAGTGGCTCAGGATCCGCGCGTGCAGAAGGTTTTCGTAGCTCCGGGCAACGCCGGTACCGCCATCGAAGCCAAGTGCGAGAACGTCGCCATCGACGTACTGGCGCTTGAGCAACTGGCAGACTTTGCCGAGAAAAACGTTTCCCTGACCATCGTTGGCCCTGAAGTGCCACTGGTTGCCGGTGTTGTGGACCTGTTCCGCAGCCGCGGCCTGGATTGCTTCGGTCCGACCGCTGGCGCTGCGCAGCTGGAAGGTTCCAAAGCCTTCACCAAGGACTTCCTGGCTCGCCACAAGATCCCGACTGCCGACTACCAGAACTTCACCGAGATCGAGCCGGCCCTGGCTTATCTGCGTGAAAAAGGCGCTCCGATCGTGATCAAGGCCGATGGCCTGGCCGCCGGTAAAGGCGTGATCGTCGCCATGACCCTGGCCGAAGCCGAAGACGCCGTGCGTGACATGCTGGCGGGCAATGCCTTTGGCGATGCGGGTTCGCGCGTGGTCATCGAAGAGTTCCTGGACGGCGAAGAAGCCAGTTTCATTGTCATGGTCGACGGCAAGAACGTACTGCCGATGGCCACCAGCCAGGATCACAAACGCGTCGGTGACGGCGATACCGGTCCAAACACCGGTGGCATGGGTGCTTACTCCCCGGCGCCAGTGGTCACCGCCGAAGTGCACAAGCGCGTCATGGACCTGGTGATCTGGCCGACCGTGCGCGGCATGGCCGAGGAAGGCAACGTCTACACTGGTTTCCTGTACGCCGGTCTGATGATCGACAAGGCTGGTAACCCAAAAGTCATCGAATTCAACTGCCGCTTCGGCGACCCTGAGACCCAACCGGTGATGCTGCGCCTGCAGTCGAGCCTGGTGCTGCTGGTCGAGGCCGCCCTGGCCCAGGCGCTGGACAAAGTAGAAGCACAATGGGATCCACGCCCGAGCGTCGGCATCGTCCTGGCCGCTGGCGGCTATCCTGGTGACTACGCCAAAGGCGTGGCCATCAAGGGGCTGGATGCAGCCGCCGCACTGGAAGGCAAAGTCTTCCACGCCGGTACTGCGCTCAATGACGGTCAAGTCGTAACGGCCGGTGGTCGGGTGCTTTGCGCCACGGCCATGGGTGCCAGCGTCGACGCTGCACAACAACAAGCCTACAAGCTGGCGGCTTCGATTGATTGGGAAGGCTGTTTCTATCGCAAGGACATTGGCTACCGCGCCATTGCCCGCGAGCGTGGCGAAAACCAGGAATAAGGTAAACACCGCGCCAGGCAATGAACACCGTTTATTGCCTGGCTATTCCGGCGCCGCGCATCGTTATATTCTGGCATCAACCTAACGAAGGGATTTCGCCGTGCGCTGGCTCAGGATTGCCATAAGCTTGACCGTCACGTTGCTGACCTTGCTCTGCATGCTACCGGCCCAGGCCGCGCAAGGCAGTGGCTGGGCGGTATTGCTCGACGAACAGGGCGATCTGCAACTGAGCGACATCCGCTCCGCACGCTACACCAATCAATTCAGCCCCATAGAACTCGACCGCATTACCGCAGCCGAACCCGATGGCGCGCTATGGTTGCGATTCAGGCTTGCACCGGGCAAACACGAACAATTGCTGCGGGTGTTCGCGCCTGACCTGCGTCAGTTCAACATGTACGTACTGGACGGCGACACGCTGATCGATCAATCCAGCACGGGCAACGAACGCCCCCAATCCGAGCGACCATTGCCCAGTAGCGACTTCATGCTGGCCCTGCCGCAAAGCGACAACCCTCTCGACGTATACCTGCGACTGGCCTCCGACCACCAGTTACGGCCCTATATCACCCTGCAATCGGCGATCATCTCGGCCGCCAACCAGAACCAGACGCTGGTCTATGGCCTGTTGTTCGGTTGCATCGCCATGCTGATCCTGCACAACCTCATCCGCTACACCTACACCCGCTCGCGCAGCGCCCTCTGGTTAGCGACGTGCGAAGGGTTGTTGATGCTCAGCCTGCTGTTGTTGCTGAACCTCGCCGGCCCCTGGCTTCCGGACTGGCATGCACTGCAAACGCCGGGGGCTTACCTGGCATTGATAATGACTGCGCCCTGCGGCCTGATGCTTGCCTATCGCTTCTTCGCCCCGCTCGGGCCGCATCCGCTGAACCGGTTGCTGCTTGGCGAGGTCCTGCTCATCACCGCCTGCGGGCTGATGCTGCTGTTCGTCAATACCTTGCCGCTGAACTTCATTACCTACGGCCTGGTAGCCCTGGCTGGCCTGACCATGCTGTTCATCAGCGCCTATCACTGGCAAAAAGGTTATCGCCCGGCTCGCTTCTTCGTGGCGGCCATGGTGGTGTTCAATCTTGGGACACTGGTCATCCTGCCCGCGCTGTTGGGGCTGACCCTGATCGAACCCCATGGCCTGATCACCACATTGCTGGCGTTCATCTGCATCAGCGGCCTGTTGATGAGCATTGCGTTGAGCGAGCGCCAGCGCCGCATCACCGAAGACCGCTTCAGCATCAGCCGTGACCTGGCGGCCAGCAACGCCGAGATCAACGCCAAGGCCGAGTTCCTGGCGAAGATCAGCCATGAGATCCGCACCCCGATGAACGGCGTCCTCGGCATGACCGAGCTGCTGCTGGGCACGCCGCTATCGGTCAAGCAACGCGACTATGTGCAGACGATCCACAGCGCCGGCAACGAACTGCTGACACTGATCAACGAAATTCTCGACATTTCCAAACTCGAGTCCGGACAGATCGAGCTGGACGATGTGCAGTTCGACCTCAACGCGCTGATCGAAGACTGCCTGAGCATCTTCCGCGCCAAGGCCGAGCAGCAAAACGTCGAGTTGATCAGCTTCATCCAGCCGCAAGTGCCGCGGGTGATCAGCGGTGACCCTACACGCTTGCGCCAGACGCTGTTGAGCCTGCTTGAAAACGCCCTGAAAAAAACCGATGAAGGTGAAATCCTGATCGTCGTGGCGCTCGACGAGCGCAACACCAAACCACGCCTGCGCATCGCCGTGCAGGACAGCGGCGAGCCCATGGACGCCGAAGAACGCGACGCCCTGATGCACACCGAACTGCACAGCCGGCATTTTCTTTCGGCCACCCAGTTGGGCGGCAACCTGGGGCTGGTGATTGCCCGCCAGCTGATCCGCTTGATGCAGGGTGAATTCGGAATCAAGAGCGGCAACAACCAGGGCAGCACCCTGTGGCTGACCCTGCCGCTGGACCCGGATCGCCTCGAACACCCGACCTCCGACCTCGACGGCCCACTGCAGGGTGCGCGGGTATTGGTGGTGGACGACAATGACACCTGTCGCAAGGTGCTGGTGCAGCAATGCAGCGCCTGGGGCCTGAACGTCAGCGCCGCGTCTTCCGGCAAGGAAGCGCTGGCCCTGCTGCGCACCAAGGCTCATTTGCGCGATTACTTCGATGTGGTCCTGCTGGACCAGAACATGCCAGGCATGACCGGCATGCAACTGGCGGCCAAGATCAAGGAAGACCCGAGCCTGAACCATGACATCCTGCTGATCATGCTCACCGGCATCAGCAACGCACCGAGCAAGATCATCGCGCGCAACTCCGGGATCAAGCGCATCCTCGCCAAGCCGGTGGCCGGCTACACCCTCAAGACTACCCTGGCCGACGAACTGACCCAGCGCAACAAAGGGCTCGTCGCGACCCAGCCCGTACCAAGCGGCCCGGCTTTGCCGATCAAGGTCCCCTGCGACTTCCGCATTCTGGTGGCTGAAGACAACAGCATCTCGACCAAGGTGATCCGCGGCATGCTGAGCAAGCTCAATCTGCAACCGGATACCGCCTGCAACGGCGAAGAAGCCCTGCAGGCGATGAAAGCCCAGCGTTACGACCTGGTGCTGATGGACTGCGAAATGCCGATCCTCGACGGCTTCTCGGCCACCCAGCAATTGCGCGCCTGGGAAGTCGGCAACCAGCGGGTTCGCACCCCTGTGGTGGCGTTGACCGCCCATATCCTTGCCGAACACAAAGAGCGTGCGCGCCAGGCTGGCATGGACGGACACATGGCCAAGCCGGTGGAACTGTCGCAGTTGCGCGAACTGATCGAGCACTGGGTTGCCCAGCGTGACCAGCAGAATCGCACGACAACCCAAACGTCCTGAGCCGACAGACTTCGCAACCCCTGATAGACTCCCCCCTCGACTTCCCTCGCCAGTGAGCCCGGCACCATGCTCCATGTGTTGTTCAGCGTTTATCTGAAGATGCTGGTGCTCTATAGCCCATTCTTCGTGTTGTCCTGTTTCATCAGCCTGACCCGTGGTTATTCGCGCAAGGAACAGCGTCGACTGGCCTGGAAAGTAGCGGTCGCCACCCTGGTCTCCAGCGTTCTGCTGTACTTGTTCGGACGGGTGATTTTCAGCGTGTTCGGCATTACCGTGGACGCATTCCGCATTGGCGCCGGCAGTGTGCTGTTCATCTCGGCGCTGGGCATGGCACAAGGCAAATCGGCGGTACAGACCGACAACGTGCAGCAGGATGTCACCATCGTTCCGCTGACCATCCCGCTGACAGTCGGTCCCGGTACGATCGGCGCCTTGCTAGTGATGGGCGTGAGCCAGCCGCACTGGGACGACAAGCTCACGGCCATTGTCAGCATTGCCCTGGCCAGTTTTACCGTGGGCGTGGTGCTGTTTTTGTCCGGCCGCATCGAGCGCATTCTCGGCGACCAGGGGCTACAGATCGTCAGCCGATTGATGGGGTTGTTCGTGTGCGCACTGGCGGCGCAGATCATCTTCACCGGCGTGAAGGGTTATCTGGTGCCTTGAACATAAAGCACTCCGGTTCTGGCAAATCGTGGGGCTAGCGGACTCCAAGCATCCAGGATGTCGCCGTGTGCCTCATCGCTGCACGGCGCCTGCTTCGTACTCCTCGCAACCATTGATTCAAACCGGTTAACCCTTCCCCTTCTACACCCCTACAGATTTCAAACAGACCAAAGACTATCAGCCTCTGAACCGGCTTGATTGAGTTCACTGCCTGCGACGCACAAATCTTTTAGCCAACACTTCTTTCCGATTCTGCGCCAGGATAAATTCGACATCATCTTTTACTTCGGCGTAAGCAGCAGGATTAAAGGCGAGAAAGTTGGAGCCCTGGTAAATATCGAGACTTGCAATTTTCAAATCCAAAAACAAAACCCCGCCACCCACTTGATCTCCGACATGATTAACGGATGAAAACGAAACCATAACCAATCCGTTTTTCGTTTGCTCGCAAGGCAGCAAGGCCAGCTTTATACCCTTGGCCTTGGTAACTTCATAGTTGAAAACCTTGATTGTTTCAGGCTCTTTTTCCAATGCTGACAATGTGCTGTCGGCGACGGCACTTAGCACGGTCGCACCGGGAATGGCAGCTTTTGCCGCTTCAACGCCCGCCTGGATAATAGAGGTGACAACATTTTTCATTGTCCCGCTACCAGACCTTTTTTTGTATTCGATACTCGCGTTGATGGGAACAGAACACCCCATATCCTCCATGCACTGGAGAAAGGCTCGGTGCCAGGCGGCGGGGCTATGACTGTCTTTAGTCTCGCGATCGGCCTCCAACTTCGAAAACTTTATGAGGTTTTCGATAATCGTCATATTTTCAAGCGAAATATTATCGCCATAACCAATGAGCGTATTGCCCAAAACCAAAGCATCCAATTCCTTGGTAGGACTCGAATCGTTCAATGCCTTGGGTGAACTCGACGCAGTGGTCGACATTAACGCTTTTGCACGAGGAGCACTGCTCAACAACGCCTTTGACCTGGCAAGACGCGCCTTCCCAATATCGGTGCATTGTTTATGAGTGACAAAACCTTCCACGATTTCCATATCGAACTACTCCTTTTAAATTCGTTTAAGTCTCCTGCAGAGACAAAACGAATCTAAATCACCCCAACTCTGCTATCAAACCCGATTGAATGTCGACATATGTAAGCACCCATCAACCATGCAGCAGTTGTCGAGCCGCTCAGCCCGAACAACACTGCACCAAACAGTGATATTAAATTAGTTAATATCGCTTAATTTATCACCATAACTACGCGGCGTATAAACCCACGGCATTCCTTGGGAGCGATGAAACACGCGAGTCGTGGATGAACCAATCAACACCATGGTCCGCATGTCGACCTGGTCTGGAGTCAATTGAGAAAGCGTCGTCACGCGTAGTGTCTGCCCCGGGCGTCCGACATCACGCCCTAGCACAACTGGCGTTTCAGGTGCGCGATGCTGAGCGACGATCTCCAGCGCACGCCCCAATTGCCAAGGTCGGGAACGCGAGATCGGATTGTAGAACGCCATTGCCAGATCAGCTTGCGCTGCCAGATCCAGACGTTTTTCAATGATCGACCAGGGCTTGAGGTTATCCGACAGCGACAGCACACAGAAGTCATGACCCAGCGGCGCACCAGCCTGGGCGGCCGTCGCCAGCGAGGCGGAAACCCCCGGCAAAATCTCGAGATCGACGTTGTGCCAATGGACGTCGGTGGACTCGTGCAGCGCCTCAAGCACCGCCGCGGCCATGGCGAAAACACCCGGATCACCTGAAGAAACCACCACCACCGAACGCCCTTGGGCCGCCAACTCGAAAGCGTGACGGGCGCGCTGCATCTCTTCGCGGTTGTCGGTGCAATGCAGCACCTGATCGTCGCGAAACGGCCCGGCCATGCGCACGTAGGTTTCGTAGCCCAATACATCGTTGGCGCGGGCCAGTTCAGCCTTCACGGCCGGCACCATCAGTTCGGCGGCCCCCGGCCCGAGGCCGATCACCGCCAGCCGTCCACGCGGGCGGCCGATCTGCAACGGGTCCAGCGGCTGGTCTGCGACTGCAATGGCAACAGTGTCGTTACCAAGCATGGAAACGGGCCGACCCATGGCAGTACGCAGACGTTCGCCAAGTACCTGCCCTGCGTGGGCAAAGCGCAACGGCACGCCCAGTTCAAGTGCTGCCTCACGCAACGCCGGATTGGCCATTTCGGTATCGGCGGCCAACAGGCAGGCCAGCGACTGCACGGCAATTCTTACCTGATGCAACGCCTCGCGCACCGCCTCTGCGACGCTCACCAGGCCAGCGTCCACGGCGACCACCACATTGCGCGGGTAGATCAACAATTCGTTGGCCGCAGGTGCCCGTTCGGCATGACCGACATGAACCGCCAGTCGGGCCAGCGCGTCTTCGGGCAATTGCGCCTGCGCCAACCACGGGGCCTCACCCTCAATACGCACCGTTTCGCCGGCGAGCAGATCGGAAACGAAACGCTTGCCCAGTTCCAGGTCGCCAAGGGCATAACCACTAGGCGGGTTGAGCAGGCACGTGCCGAAACGCAACTCGCCGCTGGTGGTGATCGCCGCCGCGACTTCCAGCGTGGCGGCAATCTCCCGCGCCATCACGTTTACTCCGCCAAGACCACCCAACAGTGGAACCACGGCGCTGCCGTCTTCGGCCACTGCCAATACCGGTGGTTCGGCGCCTTTTTCCAGCAGCAAGGGCGCCAGCGTGCGGATCACGATCCCGGCCGCGCACAGGGCAATGATCGGTGCACCCTGTTGATAGAGCTCGCGCAGGGTCGCACCGAATTCGTGATAGACCCGATCCGCGCCTTCGACCCGTTCGGCCAGGCCGTGGATCAGGGCGTCGGGATACAGCTGCTGAATGCTGCGTGCGGTAGCGAGGCTGCCATTGCCAAGAATGACAATCGCCGGAACTGGACGGGTCATCAGCCTTGCCACCTTTCGCCGGGAACGATGATCAGCGAGAAATACGGCGAGGACATCGGCTCGACCTGGTCCAGCGGCACGATCTTCTGATTGGCCATGGTCGCGCGCTCGACGTACAAAGCGCGCTCGGCCAGGCCGAGTTCTTCCAGTACCTGGCGAACCTTGGGAAAGTTGCGCCCCAGTTTCATGATCACCGCCGCATCGGCATCGGCCAGGCGACGCTTGAGTTCGTCGTGCGGCAGCACACCGGACAACACCGACAGACTCTGATTGCGATACACCAGCGGCGCACCGAGCACCGAGGCCCCGCCGAGCATCGAGCACACACCGGGCACGACTTCAGCCTGATAACGTTCGGCGAGCCGGTCGTGCAAGTACATGTAGGAGCCGTAGAAGAACGGATCGCCTTCGCAGATCACCGCCACGTCGCGACCGGCATCGAGATGCGTCGCCAGTTCGTCGGCGGCGTCATCGTAGAAGTCGCTGATCACTTGTTCGTAGGACAACGGTGCCGGCAACGCTTCGGTGGTCACCGGGTACACCAGCGGCAACAGATTCTGTGCATCCTGCAGATGCGCCTCGATGATGCCGAAGGCGTTGCCTTTCTTGCCCTTGGCCACGAAGTACGCCACTACCGGCGATTCGCGCAGCAAGCGCAGGGCCTTGACGGTAATCAGTTCCGGATCACCAGGGCCGACGCCGAGGCCGATCAAACGTCCAGGTTGCTGCATCATTCGATCTCCGTGGCGAGGGCATTGACGGCGGCGGCGGCCATGGCGCTACCGCCCAGGCGACCCTGCATGATGACAAAAGGCACGCCACGACTGTCGGCTGCCAGCGCGGCCTTGGATTCGGCGGCACCGACGAAGCCCACTGGAAAACCGAGGATCAGCGCCGGTTTCGGCGCACCGGCGTCGAGCATTTCCAGCAAGTAAAACAGTGCCGTCGGGGCGTTGCCGATGACTACCACGCTGCCTTCCAGGTGCGGACGCCACAGTTCCAGCGCAGCGGCTGAGCGGGTGTTACCCAATTCACGGGCCAGTTCCGGAACACTCTCGTCGCGCAGGGTACAGATCACCGGATTGTTCGCCGGCAACCGCGCGCGGGTCACGCCTTCTGAGACCATCCGCGCATCGCACAAAATCGGCGCGCCGGCCGCCAGCGCATCACGCCCGGCCTTGCCCGCCCCTGCGGAAAACTGCAGGCCGTCGATGGCCTCGACCATACCGCAGGCGTGAATGACACGGACCGCGAGTTTCTCCAGATCGGCCGGGATTCGCTCGAGGTTGGCCTCGGCGCGAATGATCGCGAAGGAGTTGCGATAGATCTCCTGACCATCGCGGATGTAATCAAGCATCAAGGGGGCTCCGTGAGCGGGCGTCGAGCAGGGCCGCGACCGCTTCAATAGTAAGGTTGCGTGCGTGCAGCGCGCCGAAACCCGGCTGCGCTGCATCGCGAAAATAGAGATCGTAGTGACCGTGGGCGACGGCCAGTAATGTGACGGGCGCCGTATGCGCGGCGGCGCAGGAGCGCGGGCAACCGCTCAGGTGCATGTTCAGTGCCGGTCCATGGCTGTGCAGCAGCGCGGCCAGTTGCAGGGCATCGCCCTTGGTCTCGGCCAACCCCTTGGCGCAACCGCTGGAACCGGTGCAGGCGATCAACCTGGACAATGGCTGACCGGCTTCACAGGACAAGCCCAAGCGTTGCAAACGCCCCATGACTTCGGCGGCATTGTCCATGCGGACATTGGGCAGCAGCAAGCTTTGCCAGGGTGTGAAGCGCAGGCTGGAATCACCAAACTCGCGTGCCAGGTATGCCACCCCCCGCAGCATCGCCGGATCAAGCCGCCCCAGCGGCGGGACGGCCCCCACATAGATAACACCGGACTCGGCCTGGGGATGGGCACCCAGGTGCAAATCACTGAAGCCCGAAACCCGCTGCCAACCGACAACGGCTTGCAGCGGCACTCGCTCGGCCAGCCGAAGCAGAACGTCCTCTATCGGGTACTCGTCCAGCAAATGGCGCATTCGCGCCTGCTCGGGGCGCGCCAGTTCAAGGAACAACTCAAGAACCGCGACCACCAGTGTGTGCCCGTCAGCCAGCGCAACCGAACCGGCGGGGCTGTCCGTCGGGCATCCCGCCAGACCGAACGCCAGCCGTTGTTCGCCGTCTTGCTCAAACGCCGAGAGCCACAGGTCATGGGGATGTTCGAGCATCGCCAGGTCTTCGCCGCCATCAAGTTGCACAGCGAACTTGGCACTGAGGTCGTAGAAGGCTTCGTGGCTTTGCAGTGTGGCGAGGATCTGCCCGGCCAGCGGGCGAGTGTCGAACAGCATGCGCCGATCGATCCCGGCGCCGGGGCTGAGCATCAGGTTGCGCACATCGTCGCCAGCCGCCGTGCGCGGCCCCAGATCGGCAGCCAGCAGGCTGTCGATCAACGCCGCTTGCTCGTTGCCAATGCCGCGGATCTGCAGGTTGGCCCGGTTGGTCGCCTCGATCGCTCCGCTGGCATATCGCTCGGCGGCATCGGCCACAGCGATTGCCTGGTGCGCACCGATGGCACCACCGTCGAGTTTGATCCGGCAAATACCACCATCCAATGCCTGGACGACACGCAACAACCCGGGACAGGCGGAAGGGCGCAAGCGGTTGGGTATCTGACGTGACTTCACAGGACGACCGGCACAAGACGAAGGACAGCATTATGCCTGCTTTGTCCGGCCGGATGAAAAACCCTGGCAGGTTGACGACGAAAAGCGCGTGATCCCGGGCCCAGGCTTTTCGCTTCAAGCGTGGACCGCCATCGCAAGTTCTAATTGAACACTCAGCGAAAACGCTAACAGCAAGAATCAATTCAACCAACCAGACTTATTTAAACCACACACCAACTCTTGTACTTTTCACCGCGACCCGAAGAAAAACAACAGCAAAAAATCATCTATATCAAAGGAAAAAAATGAACATTGAAAAACCGAATGGAATACTGACTGCCCACAATCTTATTTCGTGCACCGAAGAACTTTCGCTGCAAGATTACGACGACTTCACCCATTGCACACAGATAGCCACCCAGTCCGCTGACATGGTCGGCAGTCGCTTCGCCGACTCGACAACGTGGCTGAATGAATACGTTACGACGTTGAATTTCTTCGGCTGGTCTGTCTATCAGGATGCCATCTTCACCCGCACTCAACACTCTGTTTCGAAAAGCATTGCCGAGTTTCTGGTGCAAAGCGCTCAAACCATGCCGGATCGCCGGCAAGGGAACGCCATGATTGACACGCTCGACGCACTGAAACCCAACCAGCCGGCGCTTTATTCACTGGACCAACAAAGTTCCCTGGGAGAGCGCTTTCAAGTAATACCCACACGCTACGATTCAAAGGGGTTTCTTGAAATCGCAGTCTTTAATCTTGAATTAGTTACCACGATCAAAAAAAGTGGCTTTCTATTTTTTAACATGGAAGACCACGCTGCAAAAATCATCCAGCAACGCGCTTATCTTAAACTGGACAAAAACATACTCGAAAGCAAAAGGCCGCTCATGGAACGCAAGCGGCTCGAAATCATAATGAAGAGATTCGACCTGAAAAAGAACCATTAACGGGATAAGCCCCGACCACCTTTACAGACACTGGCGACAGGCGAATTCAATCCACACCGCGCTATGATGCACAACCGCCAGGTCGACACAGACCGGCAGCGTGATGATTTGGCTTCGATTGATAGAAGAGGAACGGCATGACCCCCTGGCTGACAGTGGTAGGCATTGGAGAAGAAGGCTTCAAGGGGCTTGGCAAAAATGCCCGACACGCTCTGCTGAACGCTACCCGGATCATTGGCGGTCAACGGCAGCTGGACTTGTTGCCAGCCTGCATCCGCGGTGTACGGCAATTGTGGCCCAGTCCTTTTGCCCTTGAACCGGTTTTGACGAAACAGGGAGAACCCGTTTGCGTCCTGGCCAGCGGTGATCCGATGTTTTTCGGGGTGGGTGCCAGTCTCTCCCGACATTTATCCAGCGATGAAATGCTTATTCTGCCCGCTCCCTCTTCCTGCTCGCTCGCCGCAGCGCGTATGGGTTGGCCGTTGCAGGAAGTGGTCACGTTGTCGGTGGTTGCCCGCCCCGTCGTCGCACTCAATGCGCAATGGTCCAGTGGCGTGCGCTTGCTGGTGTTGAGTAACGACGGCAGCAGCCCCGCCGCCATCGCCGCACTGCTGCGTGAACGTGGTTTCGGTCCGAGCCGGATGACTGTGCTCGAACATTTGGGCGGTGAAGCAGAGCGGCGTATCGACGGCATCGCCAATGACTGGAGCGATCCTGTGATCGCCGACCTGAACCTGGTCGCCATCGAGTGCATCGCCGAGCCAAACACGCTGCGTCTGTCGCGACTGGCCGGCCTGCCGGACTCCGCCTTCAAGCACGACGGCCAACTGACCAAACGCGATGTGCGCGCCATCACCCTCGCGCGCCTGGCCCCGATCCCCGGCGAACTGTTGTGGGACGTCGGTGCCGGCAGCGGCTCGATCGGCATCGAATGGATGCGCGCCCACCCCGCTTGCCGCGCACTGGCCATCGAGGCAGATGCGGGCCGGCAAGCGTTGATCGAACACAACAGCGATGCCCTTGGCGTACCCGGCCTGCAGCTGGTTCGCGGCAGCGCGCCGCAGGCATTGGCGGGACTCGAGCGGCCGGATGCGATTTTCATCGGCGGCGGTGTCACCCGCGAGGGCGTGCTCGATACCTGCTGGGCCGAACTCAAACCCGGTGGCCGGCTGATCGCCAACGCAGTCACCCTGCAAAGTGAAATGACCCTGATGGCCTGGCGCGAGCAACACGGTGGGGAGCTGACGCGAATTCATATCGCGCAAGCACAACCGCTGGGCGACTTCGACACCTGGCGCCAGGCCTTGCCGATTACCTTGCTGGAAGTGACGAAACCCTTCGATGCGTGACGAAACCGCCGAACAACCTGCCCCCCTGCGCAGTGGCCTGACCACCGGCAGTTGCGCCACGGCCACCAGCCTCGCCGCCGCGCGTCTGCTGCTGGATGGAACATCGACCGATGCGGTGGAAATCGTGTTGCCCAAGGGCAAACAGGTACAGATGCGTCTGGAGTTTTGCCGCCTCACAGAGGACGGCGCCGAAGCGGGAACCCTCAAGGACGCCGGTGACGATCCGGACGTGACCCACGGAGCCCTGCTCTACTCCCAGGTGCGCCTGAGCGCCGAACCGGGGACGCGCTTCAAGGCCGGTTGCGGCGTCGGTACCGTGACCCGGCCCGGGCTGGTGCTGGGTGTCGGCGAGCCCGCAATCAACCCGGTGCCGCGCAAAATGATCAGCGAACACCTGGCCCGACTGGCCGACGAACTCGGCTACAGCGGTGGTTTCGAGGTCACGGTCAATGTCGAGAACGGCGAGGCACTGGCACTGAAGACCATGAACCCGCGCCTGGGCATTCTTGGCGGCCTGTCGATCCTCGGCACCAGTGGCATCGTCCGGCCGTTTTCCTGTGCGGCCTACATCGCCTCGATCCACCAGGGTATCGACGTGGCGAAAACCAACGGTTACCTGCACATCGCCGCCTGCACCGGCAACGCCAGCGAAGACACCATGCGCCGGGTCTACAACCTGCCGGAAATCGCCCTGATCGAAATGGGAGACTTCGTTGGTGCCGTGCTCAAGCACCTGCGCAAAGTACCGGTGGATAAACTCAGCCTGTGCGGCGGTTTCGGCAAGATCAGCAAACTGGCGGCCGGGCACATGGATTTGCACAGTCGTCATTCGAGTATCGACCTGCCGCAACTGGCGCTATGGGCGGCGCAGGTCGGCGCCGATGCGGCGTTGCAGCAGAATATCCGCGAGGCCAACACCAGCCAGCAGGCACTGGCCATGGCCGCCGCGGCCGGGGTCGCCCTGGGTGATGCAGTCTGTCAGCACGCTCTGGATTTTGCCCGTAGCGTGGTGCCGGCACAGGTTCAGGTGGAAGTCTTTGCCATCGATCGCCAGGGCGGGATCGTTGGCCATGCGGGAGTATTTCAATGAAGCGCATCCTGCTGCTCGGCGGCGTGACCGAGGCCATGGCCATTGCCCGCACGCTGGGACCGCAGCATATCTACAGCCTGGCCGGTATCGGTCGGGTGCCGACCGATCTGCAATGCCAGGTGCGCGTCGGCGGCTACGGCGGTGCCGAAGGCCTGGCGCAATTCATTGACGATGAAGGCATCGATCTGCTGCTCGACGCTACTCACCCCTACGCCGCCCGCATCAGCCAGAACGCCGCGACTGCCGCGCGCTTGAGCGGCATCCCCTGCTGGGCGCTGCGCCGTCCGGCCTGGCAAGCCCAGGCGGGTGATGACTGGCGGGAAGTCCGCGATTGGGCCGAACTGATCGACGCCCTGAAGCCCTTCCGTCGACCGCTGTTCACCCTCGGCCGCGAGCCCCTGCAACACCTGGACGAAATTCCCGCGGAGCAATTCTGGACCCTGCGCGCACTGGATGTGTATCCGGGCAACGAGCGCTGCGAAGTGATCGGCGCACGTGGGCCCTTCCTGATCGACGATGAACGTGAGTTGTTCGAACGGCGAAACATCGACGTGCTGATCAGCAAAAACAGCGGCAGCACGGCGACCGAGCCGAAGCTGGAAGTGGCACGTGAGCGTGGGGTACCGGTAATTGTTTTGAAGCGGCCGGTGTTGCCGGGGGTTGATCGGGAGTTCCTGACGCCTGAGGAAACACTTGGCGCGTTGTCGGTCTTCGCTCATTAGGTCAGGATCATTGGCTTGCATGATAAGTAACCTATTTGTTACCGTCAGGGCTGCCTGTGATCACACTCGAAGAATACGTACAGGACAACGAAACCAGCCCCTTTGGTCGCTGGTTTTCCAGCTTGGATGCGCAAGCAGCGCTTAAGGTATCCACCGCGTTGCTGCGCCTCGAGTTAGGAAACACATCAAACATCAAGTGGTTCGACGGGCTCGGCGAGTACCGGATAAATTGGGGGCCGGGCTATAGAATCTATCTCGTTCAAGAAGGGAAGCACCTGATCATCCTTTTTGGTGGCGGTGACAAGTCCACACAAAAAACTGACATCAAGCAGGCGAAAGTACTGATAGCCGAGTTTCGATCCCGAAAAAAGACTGAACGACACCGGAGATAACGTCATGGCGCTCACCAGAAGCTACAAACACACCATTGCCGAGCGCGCCCAACGTGATCCCGAGTTCGCCCAGGCACTGTTGGATGAGGCTGCTACTCTGTTTCTTAACGGCGAACCCGAAATGGCGCGGATCATCCTTCGCGACCTCATCAACGCCACCGTTGGTTTTGAAGAACTGGCAAAGGAAACGGCAAAGCCCAGCAAAAGCCTCCATCGAATGTTGTCCGCCAAAGGCAACCCAAGCATGGACAACCTGGCTGCAATATTCGCCGTAATTCGCGCTACGCTTGGAGTAGAAATACAAGTACATGCGGTACGTGCGCACTGAGCTGACGTCTTTGTGCTGCGACACCAAACCGCACGCCGTCTTTTTACTTATCGGCCCTGATCAGGCTAAATAGCCCGCGCCTGATCGCCCACCCAAACGGATTTTGTCCCATGTCCCGACAACGGCTCGCAATTGCCTGGATAGCCTGCTTCGCAGTGCTGTTCAACATGCTCGCCATGCCGATGTCCGGAGCGATGGCGCAAACGGCGAAGTCACCAGCCGAACAGTTGTTGTGGGGCAGTTTCTGCAGTTCCAGCGGCACCCGTATGGTGGCGATTTCCATCGGGGACCTTGAACAGAAAGCCCCGCAAAACGACGATCATTCCAACATGCAGCATTGCTGGTGCTGCTCGGGTTCTGCGCCATTGGTGGCGTTGCCGGGACATTCGCCACAGCTGTATTTCGCGCACTTCGAATCCAACCGAAGCCTGCCCGCCACCTCGCTCGAAAGCCCCTCACCGCGCCAGCAATGGCCGAGTCTCAACCCCCGCGCGTCCCCTCTGGTGTGATTTTTTCTCGCAATTGACTGCGTTTTTAAATCGTTCCGGAGAACTGCCATGTTGAACAAACTCATCGTTCTGGCTGCGTTGCTGCTGCCTGCGTGCTTTGCCAATGCCCACGAATACAAGGTCGGCACACTGGAAATCGCTCATCCGTGGTCCCAGGAGTTGCCGCCCAATGCACCCACCGTTGCGGCGTATTTCGTGATCAACAATCAAGGCAAGACCGCCGACCGCCTGCTCAGCGTCGACACCCCCATTGCGGGCGAAGCGCAATTGCATGAGCACGTGATGCAAGGCGACATGATGAAAATGCAGCACGTACCGAGCGTGGAAGTGCCCGCCGGTGGCGAGGTTACTTTCGCCCCCATGGCCTATCACGTGATGTTGCTGGGCCTCAAGGACCGCAGCCTGCTAGTTGATGGCAAGCGCTTCCCCATGACGCTGCACTTCGAGAAGTCTGGTGACGTGACGGTCGAAGTCGCGGTGCAGAAGCAGGCGCAGGACGCCATGCAAGCGCACGTGCACAAGCCGTAATCGCCTGAACTGAAAACGCCCATGCGCCCGCTTAGCGCCAGGTCATCCAGGTCACGCAATCAGGCATTGAGCCTGACACGCGGCAGCTGGGTCAGCCTGTTCGCCATGCTGATGATCTTTATCGGTCCGCTGATTTCTCAGTCGATGCCGATGGATTCGCGCGCCATGTCGATGAGCATGCCTGCCGGTATGAGCATGGACATGCCGATGGACATGTCGGCGATGGAGCATGCCGACCATTCCACGCAAGCCACCGCAGAGCATTGCCCGCCAGCCCCGGGGCACCATGTGCTGTGGGAAAAGTGCGGCTATTGCAGCCTGCTGTTCAATTGCCCGGCGCTGACCGGTGGCGTGTCTTTCGCCAACTTCGTCATCCCGTCCGTCAACACCTTCACCACCCCCTCCCCACGCCTGGGCCATGCCCGGCAAACCTTCTTCCCCGGCGCCCGCACCCGCGCCCCGCCCGTCGTCGCGTAAACACTTACTTCTGATTTCACACGGTCCGCAAGACAACCAACGCTCAATTCCACAGGGATTGCGCTGGCTGCCGGCCGTGTCGTTTACGACTGTTCGATGGAAATTGTCATGTCCAGGTTTTCCGCTGTCCCGTGCTTGAGCCCTGCCCAAGCCTCTATTGCCCTGAACGAATCCGGCATTCGTTTCAGGTACGCCACCGCGATCCTGTGCGGTGCTTTGCTGGCGCCTTCTGCACTGGCCGATGACCATGCCGGTCACACTGAAGAACTGAGCCCGACGGTGATTACCGCCGTTGCACCCAGTTCGCCCTTGACCATCGTCACAAACCCCAAGGACCCGCGCCAACCCGTGCCGGCCAGTGACGGTGCCGATTACCTGAAGACCATTCCGGGCTTCGCCATGGTGCGCAATGGCGGCACCAATGGCGATCCGGTGCTGCGCGGCATGTTCGGTTCGCGCCTGAACATCCTCACCAACGGCAGCATGATGCTCGGCGCTTGCCCGGGCCGGATGGATGCACCGACCTCCTACATCTCGCCGGAAACCTACGACAAGCTCACCGTGATCAAAGGCCCGCAAACCGTGCTGTGGGGACCGGGTTCTTCGGCCGGGACCATTCTGTTCGACCGTGAGCCGGAGCACTTCGGTGAACTCGGCACACGGGTCAACGCCAGCGTGCTGGCTGGTTCCTACGGTCGCTTCGACAAACTGGTGGATGCCGCAGCCGGTGGACAATCGGGTTATGTGCGGGTCATCGGCAACACCGCGCACTCCGACGACTACCAGGACGGCAACAACGACACCGTGGCGTCGCGCTATGACAAATGGAACGGTGACGTGGCCGTCGGCTGGACGCCGAATACCGACACCTTGCTGGAACTGACCGCCGGCCGTGGCGATGGTGAAGCCCGCTACGCCGGGCGCGGCATGGACGGTTCGCAGTTCCTGCGCGAAAGCCTCGGCCTGCGCTTCGAACAGTCCAACATCGGCGAGGTGCTGGATAAGGTCGAGGCGCAGGTCTACTACAACTACGCCGACCACGTGATGGACAACTACACCCTGCGCACGCCATCCGGCACCGGGATGATGGCCGGTCCCATGGCCTCCAACGTCGACCGCCGCACCCTCGGCGCCCGGGTCAAGGCCACCTGGCGCTGGGCTGATGTGCAGCTGATCAGCGGCATCGATGCGCAGACCAACGAGCATCGCCAGCGCGGCGCCATGGGTGTCGACACTTACAAGGACCTGCCGTACACCAAGGATGCCGACTTCCATAACTACGGTGTGTTCGGCGAACTGACCTGGTACGCCGCCGACCGTGACCGCCTGATCAGTGGCGCACGCCTGGACCGCGCCTCGGCCAAGGATTATCGGCAGACCATCGGCTCGGGCATGATGACCCGCCCGAATCCGACCGCCGACGACACCCGCGCCGATACCCTGCCGAGCGGTTTCATCCGCTACGAGCATGACCTGGCCGACAGCCCGACCACCTTGTATGCCGGCCTCGGTCACACCCAGCGATTCCCGGATTACTGGGAGCTGTTTTCACCCAAGTCCGGCCCCGCCGGTTCGGTGAATGCCTTCGATTCGATCAAGCCGGAAAAAACCACCCAGCTCGATTTCGGCCTGCAATACAAGACCGAAGACCTCGAAGCCTGGGCCTCGGCTTACGTCGGGCAGGTGCGCGATTACATCCTGTTCAACTACACCCCGACGATGATGGGTACGACCTCGCAAGCCGAAAACATCGACGCGCGAATCATGGGCGGCGAACTGGGCGCCGCCTACAACCTCACTGACAACTGGAAAGCCGACGCGACCCTGGCCTACGCCTGGGGCAAGAACAGCAGCGATGGCAGTGCATTGCCGCAAATGCCGCCGCTGGATGCCCGTTTCGGTCTGACCTACAGCGAAGATAACTGGAGCGCCGGCGCACTGTGGAGAGTGGTCGCCGCGCAAAACCGCATCGACCAGAACAAGGGCAACGTGGTCGGCAAGGATTTCGGCAAGACGCCGGGCTTCGGCGTGTTCTCCCTCAATGGTGCCTATCGGATCAACAGCAACTGGAAGGTCAGCAGCGGCGTCGACAACCTGTTCGGCAAGGCTTACGCCGAGCACTTGAACCTGGCCGGCAACGCCGGTTTCGGCTACCCGGCCAATGACCCGCAAGCCATCAAGGAACCGGGGCGAACGCTCTGGACCAAGGTGGACATGAGTTTCTAAAAGCTTCGCGAGCAAGCTCGCTCCTACAGGGGAGCGAGCCTGCCCGCGATCGGTTGCGCAGCAACCGCAAAACAAACAACTAAAAGATCCAGCCTAGCGGAGCACACGTGATGAAACAGCCCAAAGTGAATTTCTACAACCTGGCCTGGCGCTGGCATTTCTATGCAGGATTATTCGTTGCGCCATTCATGGTGATGCTGGCCCTGACCGGCACCATCTATCTGTTCAAACCGCAACTTGACTCGCTGATGTACAGCAGCCTGCTCAACGTCCCGGCCGGTCATCACACGGTCCCGGCCGACGACCTGCTCAAGCGCGTGAAAGACGCGTACCCACAAGCCACGATCAAGCAGTACCTGCCACCGGTCAACGCCGAACGCAGCGCGCAGTTTGTCGTGCTCAATGGCGGCAAGGAGCTGAACGTTTTCGTCGATCCGTACCACGGCGACATCCTCGGTGAGCAAGACGCCAAGAAGAACCTGCAAGCCATTGCCCGGTCGATTCACGGCGAGCTGATGATCGGCACCGTTGGTGATCGACTGATCGAACTGGCCGCCGGTTGGGGCGTGGTGCTGGTGGTGTCGGGCATTTTCCTGTGGTGGCCGCGCGGGCAGGCCGCCGGCATTTTATGGCCACGTTTGAACAGTCGGGGTCGCGTATTGTGGCGCGACCTGCACGCGGTCACCGGCTTTTGGGGCGCGTCCCTGCTGCTGGTGATGCTGCTCAGCGGCATGACCTGGACCGGCTTCTGGGGCAAACAGTACGCCGAAGTGTGGAACGTGTTCCCGGCTGCCATGTGGGATGACGTGCCGAAGTCCGACGTCGAGGCGCGCAGCCTCAACACCGCCACCCGCCAGACCGTGCCGTGGGCCATGGAAAACACGCCGATGCCGATGTCCGGCGACCATGCCGAGCACATGGCCCACGACGCCGCAGCGGCCGGTCCGGCCTCGCCGACCATCCGCCTGCAAGACGTACAAAACATCGCCAGCGAACGCAAGGTCGAACCGGGTTACAGCATCACCCTGCCGACCACTGCAACCGGCGTGTTCACCATCGCCGTGTTCGCCGATGACCCGCGCAATGACGCCACGCTGCACATCGATCAGTACACCGGCAAGGTCCTGGCCGATGTACGTTTCGAGCAGTACGGCACCGTCGCCCGAGCCACGGAAATCGGTGTGATGCTGCACGAAGGTAAGATGTTCGGCGTGTTCAATCAGATCGTGGTGTTGCTGATATGCCTGATGATTTTGCTCAGCGCGGTCAGCGGCGTGGTGATCTGGTGGAAGCGCCGCCCGCAGGGAAAACTCGGTGTGCCGCCGCTGCGCCACGACCTGCCGAAATGGAAAACCGCGATGGTGATCATGTTCGCGCTGGCGGTGGCCTTCCCGTTGGTGGGCGCTTCGCTGGTGGTGGTGTGGGTGCTGGATCGTGTGCTGCTTTCGCGCTTCACCCGGCAAACTGAATCGGCCTCATCTTCATCTTGAAACAGGCGAGATGCGCGGGGCGAAAGGCACTGTAAACTCCCCGCGCATCAACTCAGCCCCATCGCGAGCAAGCTCGCTCCCACAGGGATTGCGTAAGACCTGTGGGAGCGAGCTTGCTCGCGATGGGGCCCTTGGCATCACCTCAAGAGCCACTGCATGACCTCGCTGAACCTCACAAACCTCACCTGGTCCCCACTGGGTCACGGCCATTGCCATCACCAATTCCAGCTGCGTGATGCCTCGCTGCACGTTGCCGCCGGTGAGTTCGTCGGGCTGATCGGCCCCAACGGCAGCGGCAAGACCAGCCTGTTGCGCTGTGCCTGGCGCTTCAATAAACCGGAAAGCGGCGAGGTCAGGCTCGATCACCAGAACGTCTGGAAACAATCCTCACGTTGGTGCGCACAACGCATCGCCGTGGTGTTGCAGGAATTCCCTGATGCCTTCGGCCTGACCGTCTTCGAGGTGGTCGCCATGGGCCGCACGCCGCACAAAGGCCTGTTCGATGGCGACACCCTTGAAGACCGCGACCTGATCAATCAGGCCCTGGAATCCGTCGGCCTCAAGGGCTTCGAAGACCACGGGTTCGCCACCCTCTCCGGTGGTGAAAAACAGCGAGTCATCCTCGCCCGCGCCCTGGCCCAGCAACCACAGTTACTGATCCTCGACGAGCCGACCAACCACCTCGACCCGCGCTATCAGCTTGAGCTTTTGCAGTTGGTCAAGCGCTTGAACATCGGCACCCTGGCGAGCATCCATGATCTCAATCTGGCGGCGGCTTTCTGTGATCGGCTGTACGTGATCAACCATGGTCGTATCGTCGCCAGCGGCACACCGAAAGAAGTCCTGACGGCTGCGCTGCTGCGCAGTGTGTTCGGCGTCGAAGCGCTGATCGATAAACATCCGCTGCACAGCTACCCACGAATCACCTGGATAACCCAACCATGACTTTGCGTTCCCTGCTGCGCTCCTGTCTCTGTCTCGCGATGCTGCTGGGCAGCGCCCAGGCATTGGCCGAAGCCACCCGCTACCCGCTGACAATCAAAAGCTGCAACCGCGAGGTAACCTTCAAGCAGGCACCAAAACACGCCCTCAGCCACGACATCAACATGACTCAGATGATGCTCGCCCTCGGCCTCAAGCCGCAGATGGCCGGTTACAGCGGCATCAGTGGCTGGAAGGCCGTGACGCCCGAGATGCAGAGCATTCTCGAAGGCTTGCCGGAACTGGCGGCCAAGTACCCGTCGGTGGAAACCCTGCTCAATGCCAACGTCGATTTCTTCTTCGCCGGCTGGGACTACGGCATGCGTATCGGCGGCGACCTCACGCCACAAACCCTGCAACCACTGGGCATCAATGTGTATGAGCTGAGCGAATCCTGCGCCTTCGTGATGAAACGCCCACCAGCCAGTCTCGAAGACACCTACAACGACCTGCGCAACCTCGGCAGAATCTTTGACGTGCAGGACCGCGCCAATGCCCTGATTGCCGACATGCAGGCGCAAGTCGCGAATATTCGCAAAGACCTGCCTGCGGAAAAACCGCGGGTCTTCCTGTACGACAGCGGCGAAGACCGCGCCATGACTTCGGGCCGCCTGGGCATGCCGCAAGCGCTGATCGACGCCGCTGGCGGGCGCAATGTCCTGGAGGATGTCGACGCGAGCTGGACCCGGGTCAATTGGGAAACCGTGGTTGAGCGCAACCCGCAGGTGATCGTGATCGTCGATTACAGCGAAATCACTGCCGATCAGAAGATTCAATTCCTGCTGAGCAACAAGGCCCTGCAATCGGTGGATGCGATCAAGCACCGGCGCTTCATCGTCATCCCTTACGTGCAGGCTACGCCGGGGATCGATAACGTGCTGGCAGTCGCCACCCTGGCCAAGGGTTTCCACGGCGAATGATCAACCGTCGCTACGCCCTGTTGCTGATCGCCCTCGGTGCCCTGTTGCTGGTGTCGTGCGTGGTGTCCTTGGGTTTCGGCCCGGCGCGGGTGCCGCTGGATGTTGTGTGGCGCATCCTGTTGCACAAGCTGTTCGGTTTCGGTGTGTCGGACTGGCCCCCCGGACAGGAACATATCGTCTGGCTGATCCGCGTCCCGCGCATGCTACTCGGCGCGCTGGTGGGCGCCGGCCTGGCGCTGATCGGCGCGGTGCTGCAAGCGGTCACGCGCAACCCGTTGGCTGACCCGCACCTGCTCGGCGTGACTTCCGGTGCCACACTTGGCGCAGTGATCGTGGTGCTGCATGTCGGTGAAATCGTTGGCCTGCTGACCTTGCCGATCGCCGCATTCATCGGGGCATTGCTGAGCATGCTGGTGGTGCTGATGATCGCCAGTCGTCATGGTCGCCTCGACAGTGACCGCTTGCTGCTGTGCGGCGTGGCGGTGTCGTTCGTGATGATGGCGATTGCCAATTTGCTGCTGTTCATGGGCGACCATCGGGCCAGTTCAGCGGTGATGTTCTGGATGCTCGGCGGGCTCGGGTTGGCACGCTGGGAGCTGCTGGCGGTGCCGACAGCCAGTGTGTTGCTCGGGCTGATGTTGCTGTTGGGCATGGCGCGTCCGCTGAATGCGCTGATGGCCGGCGAACAGACTGCGGTGACCCTGGGCCTGAATGCACGCACCGTGCGCCTGCGGGTGTTTCTGATTGCGTCATTGATGACCGGGGTTCTGGTGTCGATCAGCGGCTCGATCGGTTTTGTCGGGCTGATGGTGCCGCACATTGCGCGGCGCCTGGTCGGGGCTGAACACCGAAGATTACTGCCGGTGTGCGTGTTGCTCGGCAGCGTGTTTCTCGTCTGGGTCGATGTCGCCGCCCGGACACTGATCGCCCCCGAAGACTTGCCCATCGGTGTTGCCACTGCAGCAATTGGTGGGGTGTTCTTCATCGGCTTGATGCGACGTCGTTAACGCCGTATTTAATTAAAAAGTTTCAAAGCTGCATTTACGCCTGGAAAAACCTCGTATTGAGTTAACGCTTAACAAGTTCACTATCATGTTCATACTCCGCACTCGCGAGTTCAACTATAAAACGCTCGCGCACTTCAATGACGATTATTCCTACAACCTAATCGCCACAACTCCTACAAGAGCGGAAGAGGTAAACATGTTCAAGAAGTTCATCGCATCCATTGCACTTGTTTCAGCGCCCGCATGGGCAGTGCAGCCACCCTTTACTGGCGTCGACTACAGCGGCCGGTATCAATGCACCGGAATGGACAGCCATATCGGTCCTTTTGAAGGTGTTGTCGAAATGAAGCTCAATGCCGAACAGAGTACCGGCGAACACGGTGCCTACGGCTTTACGCTGACGTTGCTCGACAACTCCCGGTATGACGGGTTTGCTGCCGCCAACTTGAGTTCCCTGGCGATTTACTTTGCCCATACGGATCCGTCGCTCAAGGATTACGGCGTCGGGATTGCGAAAATTGCTTCAACCCCTGACGGAAAGACTTCATTTACCAAGTACTACTACGGCCCGGAGTACGAAGGTGGCGGACATGGTTTTGAAACCTGCATTAAAAGCTGACATTCGTCGCTTACAAAACTGATACCCATTGTTGAATCCTGTGGCAGCGAGCCTGCTCGCGATTGCGGTATTTCAGGTAATGCCAATGTTGACTGACCCAGCGCTATCGAGAGCAGGCTCGCTCCCACAATTGATCGATGCTACCCGCCCCAATCTGGCGCAACTCTTCGCACCAACGCGCCAGACGCGATCCTTCATGGTGCGCCATCAAACCGTTCAACCGCTCTAAAACGACATTTCCCTGCCTTTTGCCGACCGGGCACAGCCCTTGCAAAACACACCTTCAGTAGTCCGCATCTGCCAACCAAGAAAACTCATAAGTTCATGGAGATCGCACAATGAAGCGTCGCAGTTTGATCAAGGCTTTCACACTCTCGGCATCCATTGCCGCGATGGGCATGACCTGGACTGTCCAGGCCGCCGAGACCATCAAGGTCGGTATTCTGCATTCGTTGTCCGGAACCATGGCGATCTCCGAGACGTCGCTCAAAGACATGGCGCTGATGACCATCGATGAGATCAACGCCAAGGGTGGCGTGAACGGCAAGATGCTGGAGCCAGTGGTGGTCGACCCTGCATCGAACTGGCCGCTGTTCGCCGAGAAGGGCCGTCAATTGCTGACCCAGGACAAGGTCGCCGTGGTGTTCGGTTGCTGGACTTCCGTGTCGCGCAAATCGGTACTGCCGGTGTTCGAAGAACTCAACGGCCTGCTGTTCTACCCGGTGCAATACGAAGGCGAAGAGATGTCGCCAAACGTCTTCTACACCGGCGCAGCGCCGAACCAGCAGGCGATCCCTGCCGTTGAATACCTGATGAGCGAAGAAGGCGGCAGCGCCAAGCGCTACTTCCTGCTCGGCACCGACTACGTCTACCCACGCACCACCAACAAGATCCTGCGTTCGTTCCTGCACTCCAAAGGCGTGGCCGACAAGGACATCGAAGAGGTCTACGCCCCGTTCGGCCACAGCGACTACCAGACCATCGTCGCCAACATCAAGAAGTTCTCGGCCGGTGGCAAGACGGCGGTTATCTCCACCGTCAACGGCGACTCCAACGTGCCGTTCTATAAAGAACTGGCCAACCAGGGCCTGAAAGCCACCGACGTTCCGGTCGTGGCGTTCTCGGTCGGCGAAGAAGAACTGCGCGGCATCGACACCAAGCCACTGGTGGGCAACCTGGCGGCGTGGAACTACTTCGAGTCGGTCGAGAATCCGGTGAACAAGAAGTTCGTCGATGACTGGAAAGCCTACGCCAAGAAACACAACCTGCCGGGCGCCGACAAAGCGGTGACCAACGATCCGATGGAAGCCACTTACGTCGGTATCCACATGTGGGCGCAAGCGGCAGAAAAAGCCAAATCCACCGACGTCGACAAAGTCCGCGAAGCCCTGGCCGGCCAGACCTTTGCCGCGCCGTCCGGCTACATCCTGACCATGGACAAGACCAATCACCACCTGCACAAGCCGGTGATGATCGGCGAGATCCAGGCCGACGGTCAGTTCAACGTGGTGTGGCAGACCGAAGGGCCGATCCGCGCCCAGCCGTGGAGCCCGTTCATCCCGGGCAACGACAAGAAACCGGAGTATGCGGTGAAGAGCAACTGAGCCATTGGATGTCGGGCCCAAGCATTCGGGCCCGACACAAATCCCTGTAGGAGCGAGCCTGCTCGCGATGACGGCGGCACGTTCAACACTTCTGTGACTGAACAACCGCTATCGCGAGCAGGCTCGCTCCTACAATGTCCGCTTCAAGGCGACTATCTATGCCCACCGCCCTTTATCGTCTCATCTTGGCCATCGCATTTTTACTGCCGATGGCCACTCACGCCGGTGACGCCGAAGACTTCGTCGCCGCCAATCCCGTGCAGCAAGCCAGGCTGTTGGAAGCTTGGGCCGCGCAACCCGATCCGGCCCGTATCGAACTGATCAACGCCCTGCAACAAGGCGAGTTGAGCGTCGACGGCCAGCCGAAATCCTTGCGTCTGAACAACCGCCTGCGGGGTCTGATCGACACGGCCATGGCCAGTCACCAGTTGCTCGCCACCGATGCCAAACTCCGTCTGACCGCCGCGCAGCAACTACAGAAAAGCGCCAAGCCGGCGCAGTTGAAATTCCTCGACCAACAACTGGCGGGCGAGAAGGACGAGAGCGTTCATGCCGCACTGAGCCTCGCCCTGGCCAACCTGCAATTGGTGGATGCCGACCCGGCTGTACGGCTGGCCGCTGTGCGCTTGCTCGGCGAAACCGGTGATCCGCTAGCCCGCACACGCCTCGAAGGCTTGCTCGAACCTAGCGTTGAGGCCGATGCCAATGTGCGCACGGCGGCCGAAACCAGCCTCGCTCAAGTCAAACGCAAACTGCTGGTTGGCGAGATGCTCGGCCAGGCATTCAGCGGTATGTCGCTGGGCTCGATACTGCTGCTCGCCGCCCTGGGTCTTGCGATCACCTTCGGCCTGCTCGGCGTGATCAACATGGCCCACGGCGAGATGCTGATGCTCGGCGCCTACTCGACCTATGTGGTGCAACTGATGTTCCAGCGCTTCGCACCGCAGGCCATCGAGTTCTATCCGCTGATCGCGCTGCCGGTGGCGTTTTTCGTCACAGCAGCCATCGGCATGGCGCTGGAGCGCACGGTGATTCGCCACCTCTACGGCCGTCCGCTGGAAACCCTGCTCGCCACCTGGGGCATCAGCCTGATGCTGATTCAACTGGTTCGCCTGGTGTTCGGCGCGCAGAACGTCGAAGTGGCCAACCCGGCGTGGCTGTCGGGCGGCATTCAAGTGCTGCCGAACCTGGTGCTGCCGTACAACCGCATCGTCATCATTGCCTTTGCGCTGTTTGTGGTGGTGCTGACCTGGCTGCTGCTGAACAAGACTCGCCTCGGCCTGAACGTTCGTGCCGTCACCCAGAACCGCAACATGGCCGCCTGCTGCGGCGTACCCACCGGGCGCGTGGACATGCTCGCCTTCGGCCTCGGCTCGGGCATCGCCGGCCTCGGTGGCGTGGCCCTGAGCCAGATCGGCAACGTCGGCCCGGACCTCGGCCAAAGCTACATCATCGACTCGTTCCTGGTGGTGGTGCTCGGCGGTGTCGGTCAGTTGGCCGGTAGCGTGCTGGCAGCGTTCGGCCTGGGGATCGCCAACAAGATTCTCGAACCGCAGATCGGTGCCGTGCTCGGCAAGATCCTCATCCTCGCGCTGATCATTCTGTTCATCCAGAAACGTCCGCAAGGTCTCTTCGCACTCAAAGGACGGGTGATCGACTGATGAACCAGCCCCTGCTCGTTACCGCGACCCAAAAAGCCGGCCCTAAAGTCTCGATTGCTGTCGGTGCAATGATCCTCGTTCTGCTGTTGGCGCTACCGCTGCTGTCATTGTTACCGGTGGACAGCACGCTGCATATTTCAGCCTATACGTTGACGCTGGTGGGCAAGATTCTTTGCTACGCCATCGTCGCCCTGGCACTGGATCTGGTCTGGGGTTACGCCGGGCTGCTGTCCTTGGGGCACGGCCTATTCTTCGCCCTCGGCGGCTATGCCATGGGCATGTACCTGATGCGCCAGGCCTCGGGCGATGGCTTGCCGGCGTTCATGACCTTCCTGTCGTGGACCGAAATGCCGTGGTTCTGGACCGGCACCAGCAGCTTCCTCTGGACCCTGTGCCTGGTGGTTTTGGCGCCGGGGTTGCTGGCCTTGGTGTTCGGTTTCTTCGCCTTCCGTTCGCGGATCAAGGGCGTGTACTTCTCGATCATGACCCAGGCCCTGACCTTCGCCGGGATGCTGCTGTTTTTCCGCAACGAAACCGGCTTCGGCGGCAACAACGGCTTCACCAACTTCCGCACCATTCTTGGCTTTGGCATCACTGAACCCGGCACCCGCGCCGTGCTGTTTTTCGCCACGGTGCTGTTGCTGGTGGCGAGCCTGTACATCGGCTGGCGCCTGGCGCAAAGCAAGTTCGGACGGGTGCTGACTGCCCTGCGCGATGCGGAAAACCGCCTGATGTTCTGCGGCTACGATCCGCGTGGTTTCAAGTTGTTCGTGTGGGTATTGAGTGCGGTGTTGTGCGGCTTGGCCGGTGCGTTGTACGTGCCGCAAGTGGGGATCATCAACCCGAGTGAAATGTCGCCGACCAACTCCATCGAAGCGGCAGTCTGGGTGGCACTGGGTGGGCGTGGCACCTTGATCGGTCCGTTGCTCGGCGCCGGCGTGGTCAACGGCATGAAGAGCTGGTTCACCGTGGCGTTTCCCGAGTACTGGCTGTTCTTCCTCGGCGCGCTATTCATCGTCGTGACCCTGTACCTGCCCAAAGGCGTGATCGGCCTACTGAAGAAAAGAGGTGAACTATGAGAGTCACTGCGACGGCTGAATTCATGCTCGAACCAGCTTTTTTTCCTGTGGAGCCCAACAAGGACGCCGGCAGCAGCCGCGATGCCATCGGCCTTGGCCAACGCGTCGGTCCAGGCCTGAACACCCGCCACGGCACCATCCTGACCCTGGAAGATATCAGTGTCAGCTTCGACGGCTTCCGCGCCCTGAACAATCTGAACCTGTACATCGGCGTCGGTGAGTTGCGTTGCATCATCGGCCCCAACGGCGCAGGCAAGACCACGCTGATGGACGTGATCACCGGCAAGACCCGCCCCAGCCACGGCAAGGCCTGGTTCGGCGAAACCCTGGACCTGACGCAAATGAGCGAAGTGCAGATCGCCCAGGCCGGCATCGGTCGCAAGTTCCAGAAACCCACGGTGTTCGAAGCCTTGAGCGTGTTCGAGAACCTGGAACTGGCGCAGAAAACCGACAAGTCAGTGTGGGCCAGCCTGCGGGCTCGCCTGAACGGCGAACAGAAAGACCGCATCGCCCAAGTGCTGGAGACCATTCGCCTGACCTCCTCAGTCAATCGCCCCGCCGGTTTGCTGTCCCACGGTCAGAAGCAGTTCCTGGAGATCGGCATGTTGCTGATGCAGGACCCGCAATTGCTACTGCTCGATGAGCCGGTGGCGGGCATGACCGACGCCGAAACCGAATTCACCGCCGAGCTGTTCAAGAGCCTGGCCGGCAAGCACTCGCTGATGGTGGTGGAGCACGACATGGGCTTCGTCGGTTCGATTGCCGACCACGTCACGGTGTTGCATCAGGGCAGCGTGCTGGCCGAAGGGTCGCTGGAGCAGGTACAGGACAACGAGCGGGTGATCGAGGTGTATCTCGGTCGCTGACGCGACAGCTACAAGCTTTTAGCTACAAGCGGCAAGTTAAAGCTGGGTCATATCCGGCTTTTTCTTGCAGCTTGAAGCTTGCTGCTTACAACTGCCCGGAGGGCCTATGCTTCAAGTCGAAAAACTGCACCAGTACTACGGCGGAAGCCACATCCTGCGCGGCCTGACGTTTGACGTGAAGGTCGGCGAAGTTACCTGCCTGCTCGGGCGTAACGGCGTGGGCAAGACCACCCTGCTCAAATGCCTGATGGGCCTGCTGCCAGCGAAGGAAGGCGCCGTGAACTGGGAAGGCAAGCCGATCACCACATTCAAGCCGCACCAGCGTGTGCATGCCGGAATCGCCTACGTGCCGCAGGGCCGGGAGATCTTCGGCCGCCTGACCGTCGAGGAAAACCTGCTGATGGGCCTGTCGCGCTTTCCCGGCAGCGAAGCGAAGGAAGTGCCGGCGTTCATCTACGAGCTGTTCCCGGTGCTGCTGCAAATGAAGCAACGCCGGGGGGGTGATCTTTCCGGCGGCCAGCAACAACAACTGGCCATCGGTCGTGCGCTGGCCAGCCGCCCTCGCCTGCTGATCCTCGACGAACCCACCGAAGGCATCCAGCCGTCGGTGATCAAGGAGATCGGTGCCGTGATCAAAAAACTCGCGGCCCGGGGCGACATGGCCATTCTACTGGTGGAGCAGTTCTACGACTTCGCCGCCGAACTGGCCGACCAGTACCTGGTGATGTCCCGGGGCGAAATCGTGCAGCAGGGGCGCGGTGAAAACATGGAGGCCGAAGGTGTGCGTGGGCTCGTCACGATCTGAGTCGATCACTGTCCGCCAGCCCGGTGAGGAACCCAATCAGACGTGATCTGGCCGCGAAATCCACTCCAGACCGTGCCTGGATCAAGGACACGCAACTGGCCAATGGTCACGATCCTCTTGATTCGACTTTCGGGCGTGGAACCCAGTCCGAATCCAGGATTGCCGGATGCGTTTTGTGGATTGATGGAGTAGGCCACCAGAGAACCATCGTGACTTGAAATGTAATTGTTTTTGAAGACATCGACATGCCTGAAAGTTGTAGCGAGATCGACTGTCGAAGGCAGCGCCTGATGCAACTTGATCTGGTCTGCGCTGTAGTGGGGGTGAGACCGGGCAGTCTGTTCTGCATATTCCGGATGGCTGTGATAACGGCCTACGCAAAGATATCCCGCCGGATGACTGATTGTCCGGGTCTCACGGTCGTATGCCAGCAAACGTTCTAAATCAAATGAAGTTGCCTCACCTTCGATAGGCATTGTGGCGACATACTTGCCATCAGGGCGCTGCAAGACGAGCGCACCATATTCTCTATCGCCCTCGCGTTTATGATGGTGCAGCCATAACGCGGCTTCGTCCGCAAAATTGAAGGGTTGGCTCAAGGGTGGCAACACGGGTGCGGCCGAAGAGGGTTGCTCAGATGGTAGTTTTGCAAGCAGCTCAAGCAGTTTGCGTGCATTTTCACGATCTGTATGGCTAGTCATCAAGAAGCTCCAGAATATTCAGTCGCCCCGCAACAGGAGGGAGCGTACACCTGGATACTGAGTTCTTCGGGAGTAGAGATGGCGGTACATATGTATGTCTAAAAGACGGGTAAAGCACCAATTTGTTGCGCCATATTTCATGGGGCGCCCCCTGTTGGTGCGTAAAACCAGGCAATAGCCGCCTCCTGCCTGCGATACCTTACGGCACAGCCTTTGCAAACATCGTGACGACCTCACGATAAGCACTGACTATGACTCTTCCCGCATCTGGCGCCTTGTTTACCCCCAGTTGGCACGCCGAACTGGAGCTGGGCTACGCCCGATTCGACAACACCACTCGCCCGGTCCAGCGTCGACACAAAGGCCCTTTGCGCGTGCAAAAACACCTGTATGCCGAAGGGCCAGAAGTCTGCCAGCACATCATCGTCCACCCGCCCGGCGGTATTGCCGGTGGCGATCGGCTGGACATCTCGGCCAGCGTCGAGCGCGATGCCTGGGCACAAATCACCAGCCCCGGTGCGGCCAAGTGGTATCGCGCCGCCGGCCCCGCCTATCAGCAGCTGAAGTTGAAGGTGGCGGCCGGTGCGACACTGGAATGGCTGCCCCAGGAGACGATCATTTTCAGCGCTGCCCAGGCTGAACTCAGCACTTGCATCGACCTTGAAGGCGATGCGCGACTGTTCTACTGGGACGTCGTGGCCCTGGGCCGTCCGGCCAGCGGCGAACGCTTCGATCTCGGGCACTTCCAGGCGCAACTGGATATCCGTCGCGACGGCCAGTTGCTCTGGCATGAACGCCAGCGCATTGTCGGGGCGGACGGCTTGCTGGATTCGCCCATCGGGCTCGATGGGCAACCGGTGTTTGCGACGTTGTTGGTGACAGGGGAAATCGATTGCGACTTGCTGGAAACCTGCCGTTCATTGCCCAACGACGTGCGCGGGGATCTGACCCAATTGCCGGGGTTGCTGGTTGCACGGTGTCTGGCCAGTGAAGCGTTGTTGGCGCGAGGATGGTTGATTGACTTGTGGCGTTTGTTGCGTCCGACACTACTGGGGCGCGAAGCCATGCCACCACGAATTTGGAACACTTGAAATGCGCTCCCACAGGGATTGTGCTCTCAGATTGAATGACCTTTTAACTGCCGAATACGGATTGCAACAATGGACCTGACCCCACGCGAAAAAGACAAGCTGCTGATCTTCACCGCCGGCCTGGTGGCCGAGCGGCGTTTGGCTCGTGGCGTGAAACTCAATTACCCGGAGGCCATGGCCTACATTTCCGCCGCGCTGCTTGAAGGCGCCCGCGACGGCCAGACAGTGGCCGACCTGATGCACTTCGGTACCACCCTGCTAACCCGCGAACAAGTGATGGAAGGCATCCCGGAAATGATCCCGGAAATCCAGGTCGAAGCCACCTTTCCCGATGGCACCAAACTGGTCACCGTCCACCAACCCATCGCCTGAGGCCGCGCCATGACTTACCACATCCGCGATGCCGTGCATGCCGACTTGCCAGCCATCCGCGACATCTACAACGACGCGGTACTCAACACCACAGCGATCTGGAACGAGCAGGCGGTCGACCTCGGTAACCGCCAGGCCTGGTTCAACGCCCGGCAATCCCAGGCGTACCCGATTCTGGTGATTGTCGATGCCGACAACACGGTGCTCGGGTACGCCTCGTTCGGCGACTGGCGACCCTTCGACGGTTTCCGCCACACCGTCGAGCACTCGGTCTATGTGCGCAGCGACCAGCGCGGCAACGGCCTCGGTCCGCAACTGATGGAATCGCTGATTGAACGCGCCAAAGGCTGCGGCAAGCACGTGATGGTCGCCGCCATCGAAAGCGGTAACGCCGCCTCCATTCGCTTGCATGAGCGCATCGGCTTTATCACCACCGGGCAAATGCCTCAGGTCGGTACCAAGTTCGGCCGCTGGCTGGACCTGACCTTCATGCAACTGAACCTCAATCCTGGCGCGCAACCACCCGCCGCCAACAAGGAGTGATCGCCCATGAACCCCGCCCAATTGCGACGCGTCAATGTCGAAAGCTTTGCGCATTATCGTCAGGGCCTGATCGATCTGCTGCTCGATGCCGTCGGTTATGGCGCCAGTGTCGGCTTCATGGCTGACCTCGATGCGACCCAGGCCCACGCCTATTTCGATGAGGTCCAGGACAACCTGAACAAGGGCAATGTGTTGCTGTGGGTGGTGGTCAAGGACGAGCAGGTGCAGGCCAGCGTACAGCTGAATCTGTGCCAGAAAGCCAACGGCCTGAACCGCGCCGAAGTGCAGAAGCTGCTGGTGCGCGAACATGCGCGACGTCGCGGTCTGGGCCAGCAACTGATGAGTGCCCTGGAGACAGCCGCCCTGCAGCACAAGCGCGGCATGCTTTACCTCGACACCGAGGCCGGCTCGCCCGCCGAAGACTTCTACCAATCACTGGGCTATACCCGCGCCGGTGAAATCCCCGACTACGCCTGCGATCCAAACGGTCGCTACAAGCCGACGGCCCTGTACTACAAGATTCTCCAAGGAGCCCATTGATGATTCCCGGTGAATATCAGATCCAGCCTGGCGAGATCGAGCTCAACGTCGGCCGGCGCACGATCAGCCTGAAAGTGGCCAACAGTGGTGATCGGCCGATCCAGGTCGGCTCGCACTACCACTTTTTCGAAACCAACGACGCCCTGACTTTCGACCGTGCCGCCAGTCGTGGCATGCGCTTGAATATTCCTGCCGGTACCGCGGTGCGCTTCGAACCGGGGCAGAGCCGCGAGGTGGAGTTGGTGGATTTGGCGGGGCATCGTCGGGTGTTCGGGTTTGCCGGTCGGGTCATGGGTGATCTCTGAGGAGCAGCCACAAGCTGCAAGCCACAAGCTGCAAGAAAAAAGCAGTTTTGCGGCACTCACAATTTTGCTTTTACTTGAGGCTTGCAGCTTGAAGCTTGCAGCTCAGTTCCGAGGAACGAGGAAATGAAAATCAGCCGTCAAGCCTACGCCGACATGTTCGGTCCCACTGTCGGTGACAAGGTGCGCCTGGCCGACACCGAGTTGTGGATCGAAGTGGAACAGGACTTCACCACCTACGGTGAAGAAGTGAAATTCGGTGGCGGTAAAGTCATCCGTGACGGCCAGGGCCAGAGCCAGTTGCTGGCCGCCGAGGTGGTCGACACGCTGATCACCAACGCGCTGATCATCGACCATTGGGGCATCGTCAAGGCCGACGTCGGTCTCAAGGACGGGCGCATCGCGGCGATCGGCAAGGCCGGCAACCCGGACATCCAGCCCAACGTCAACATCGCCATTGGCGCCAGCACCGAAGTCATCGCCGGTGAGGGCATGATCCTCACCGCCGGCGGCATCGACACCCACATCCACTTCATCTGCCCGCAGCAGATCGAAGAGGCATTGATGAGCGGCGTCACCACCATGATCGGTGGCGGCACCGGACCGGCCACCGGCACCAATGCGACCACATGCACCTCCGGGCCGTGGCACCTTGCGCGCATGCTCCAGGCCGCCGACGCGTTCCCGATGAACATCGGCCTGACCGGCAAGGGTAACGCCAGCCTGCCGGAACCATTGATCGAACAGGTCAAGGCCGGGGCCATCGGCCTCAAGTTGCATGAGGACTGGGGCACGACACCTGCGAGTATCGACAACTGCCTGAACGTGGCCGACCGGTTCGACGTGCAGGTGGCGATCCACACCGACACCCTCAACGAATCCGGTTTTGTCGAAACCACCCTCGCCGCCTTCAAGGGCCGCACCATTCACACCTATCACACCGAAGGTGCCGGTGGCGGTCATGCGCCGGACATCATCAAGGCCTGCGGTTTTACCAACGTGCTGCCCAGTTCCACCAACCCGACCCGGCCGTTCACCCGCAACACCATTGATGAACACCTCGACATGCTGATGGTCTGCCATCACCTCGACCCGAGCATTGCCGAGGATGTGGCCTTCGCCGAAAGCCGCATTCGCCGCGAGACGATTGCCGCCGAAGACATCCTCCACGACCTCGGTGCGTTCTCGATGATCAGCTCCGACAGTCAGGCCATGGGGCGTGTCGGCGAGGTCATCACCCGCACCTGGCAGACCGCCGACAAGATGAAAAAACAACGCGGGCCGCTGCCCGGCGATGGTCAAGACAACGACAACTTCCGCGCCAAACGCTACATCGCCAAGTACACCATCAACCCGGCGATCACCCACGGCATCAGCCATGAAGTGGGTTCGGTCGAAGTGGGAAAATGGGCGGACCTGGTGCTCTGGCGCCCGGCGTTTTTTGGCGTGAAGCCGACGCTGATTCTCAAGGGCGGTGCCATTGCGGCCAGCCTGATGGGTGACGCCAATGCCTCGATCCCGACGCCACAACCGGTGCACTACCGCCCGATGTTCGCCAGCTTCGGCGGCTCGCTGCACGCCACCAGCATGACCTTCATCAGCCAGGCCGCACAGGATGCAGGCTTGCCCGAAGCCCTGGGTTTGAAGAAGAAAATCGCCGTGGTCAAAGGCTGCCGTGACGTGCAGAAAACCGACCTGATTCACAACGATTACCTGCCGGACATCGACGTTGATCCGCAGACCTATCAGGTCAAGGCTGACGGTGTGTTGCTGTGGTGTGAGCCGGCGCAAACCTTGCCGATGGCCCAGCGTTACTTCCTGTTCTGAACCGGTTACCGCATGACAGACAAAGGCCTCACACGCAGCGTGTAGAGGCCTTTGTTTTTTCCGTTGCTATTGAGTGGATTCAATCCGCAGCCGATCCAGCCTGGCCCGAGTCATCGCTTCCTGTGTCAGTTTTTTCAGCAACTGCGTAATCTGCAGATCGATGTCATCCAAGGCTTGCACATATTCCTCGTCAGTCATCAGCCTGCCATCGGCAAAGTCAGTTTCACTTTTATCCAATTCACTGCACAGCCCCTTGATTTCAGCCTCCACCGCAGCCTTTTCCTCAGTGGTGAGCCGCGTACCCTCGGCCCTGCGCTGCAACGCATCCTGCAAATCGATGGTGGCGTCGATCCGGCGTTTCAAGCCGTTCAATTCCTCGCGGCAAGTCGATTCCAGCCAGGTTTTCCAGAGCCGTTGCTCGAAGATCCGGTCGATCAGCAGATCCCCTTCCTCCAGCGCCTTGATCCGCTGGAACGCTGCCTCGATCATCTCTTTGCTGACCTCGGCGATGCTGCGAAACTGCATGCCCCGCGCCTGCCACGGCAAATCCAGGCGCTCCGCCAGATCGGTCATGTAGGCCAGGTGCACTTCCACTTCATCGATGGTGCCGGTCACTTCGCCATCGGCGTCGTAACGGCGAAACCGCTCTCCCGTCGCCAACCGCTCTGACACCCGGCGACGGGCAATGGCAGCGAGTTCATCGAGCCGGGACTTGCCCAGGGCCAGTTCCAGCAACTGTGTTTCGATCAGGTCCGCACGCTCCAGGGCGTAAGCTTCGTGGACCAACACCTGCACGCCCATGGCATTGAACAGTTGCGTAACGCCATCCACGCATTCGGTGGGTGTTGCGGCTTCGTTGAACAACTTGATGCGCAGTTCACTGTCACGGGCCATGGCTTCGAGCATGCGCCAGACCTTGGTCGTCAGTTCTGTCTGATAGGTCCCACCGGCCTTGAAGTCAGCGGAATTTGTGAGTTTGTCGAGTTCATTGAAAAACGGCATTGAATTGAACTCATCCTCGACCGCGTCCCAGATTTCCTGCTTTTTCTGCCATTCTTGCTCGGACATACCCGTCCCCCATTCCGCGCTATCGATTACGCCACGGGGTGGATAAGGACGCTCCGGGTCCATGCCGACCGACTCGATGTAAGACTTGAGGATCTCGAGATTCTCCGGCGAGATCCAGCGCGGGGACCGACTGATCACGGTGCGCGCCAATATCTCTGCGCGAAATGAACCGGGCGCGACCTCGGGTATCCGGCTGATCGGGTTATCGCTCAGATCAAGATAGATACTGCGCGGACGCGATTGCGAAAACAGCCCGACAGGCCAGCTGTCCAGTCCCGTTTCGCCCAGCAACAGCACCTGTAATTGCGGCATTCGGCTGATGTTCGGAATGAGCTTCAGCGGGTTGCCGCGCAAGCGCAGGGACGTCAGGCGCATCAGATTCTTCAGGCGATCGACCGCCGCTAAATCCAGTTCAATATTATTGCCGTCAAGAAGCAGGTGAACGAGATGACGCATGTCCTTCACCGCCTGCGGAAGCGCCGTCAGCAGATTGTCTTGCAGATTGAGATAGCGCACCTCATGAAAAGAGTCGAGCAGTGACAGATGCTCGGAGCCCAACCGGCAATTGCGCAGGCTCAACGCGGTGACGTGGTCGAAGTTCGCCTCCAGCTTCGGCAGGGTTTCCAGCAGTCGGCTCAGCCTGGGAATGTTGTCCAGTCTCAACGCCTGTGGTCGCACTACGCTGGAGGCCTCGATACCCTCCGGCCCGGTGCGCTGCCAACATTGCCTGAGCGCTTTGTAGATATTGTTCCGCGCATGCCATTCCGCCACGCCCGCCGGGGTAAAACGAGAGGACTGCGTCGGCAAGTTCATCCAGCGTTGCAGGGTGCGGTTCAACTGGTTGAATTCGGTCTCGAGCAGGGCCAGTCGTTCATGCTCCGTACCTTCGCCCTGGCTGAACTCCACCAGCAACGTCTCGATCTCCTCCGAGGTAAAATCCGGATACAGTGCCTGAGCCCGTCGCCGCAGCCCCATGCCATGCGGTGCTTGCCGGGCATAGCCACGCATGCCGCCGCGCAGGCGCATGCTGGTCGGATCGTAGCTCGGCTTGTAATTCGGGTTGTCCCGCAGAATCGGCTCAAACACCTGACGGTCCAGGGGACGTGCCTTTATCGCTTGCTCCAGCCGCGCAGCCTCGTTGATACCGAAGCCCAGGGCTGTTCGTTGCGAATCCGGCAACGCATGCAGCACCGCGGCATACACATTGTCCGCGCCGTGCAGGTGTTGATCGCTGTCGTCCCGCGCTTGGTATTTGCCATCCTCATCCAGGATCAGCACTTTGCGGATCGGCGCGTCGACGGGGCCCAGGCTGTCGCTCAACGCTCCCCCGAATGAATACTCACGAACCTCCAGGCGCAAATCCGCCGGCCATCCTGGCAGGGCCGCCAGGGAGTGCAACTCCAGGCGCGCGCTGTCAGCGCTGTGCAAGGCGTCGAGGTAAAGGCCTTCATAGGCCCGTGTCATCCGCAGTTGTTCGGCGGCCTTGCGGGCGTGTTCCGCCAGCCGCAAAGGCACGCGTTTTTTTTCGCTCAGGTGTTGCACGTCCGAGGGGTGCGCCTCACCCAGCAGTTCTTGCGCCTGGCTGATCGAGATCTCTGCAAAATCCTCCTTGAGCAAATTCACCAAAGGATCGTCCGAACGGGTCCGACGACTGTACAGAAGGTCGAACAACTGCCGCTTGCGCTGGCCCATCTGTGCCGCCCATTGCTCGCGCAATGCTTCGGTACGCATCTGCGCGTCACCGGATAACCATTGGTCGAGCAGTTCTCGAAGCGCCTGTTCGTCAAGGAACCCCACCACCCGCTCGGGCAGCGCCCCCGCCAGCAGGTCAGTCCAGGTCATCTGCAACGTATTGGCCGGTGTCGCCTGGGCATAGCCGTCCTTGATCGCCGCCCCCGTCAGTCCCGGCCCCTGGAAGACTTCAATGGCCTTGTCGCCAGGCCAGCCGCCCATTTCGGTCATGGATCGCACGGCGTAATCGGCCCATTCCTCGCCGATCCGGTTGGCCAGAATCAGCTCTGCGCAGGCTTGCGCATCGGCATGGGCCTTGAAGCGCTTGAGGGTATCGGCCAACAGAGAGGGAGGGGTCTCCTGTTCGACGTGAAGCCGGCGCAGCACATTTTCGTGCACGCCGCTGGCGGTCAGAACCTGCTCCAGGGTTTCATCGGAGAGTCCGTCCACCGAAGCGCCCAGACGCCTGAGTATTTGCCCCTTGTCCCATTCGAGCGGTTGGTCGAGTTCCGTCTTCCAACTACCGGCACCGTTGTGCTCCAACAGCGGCTGATATGCATCGGCGCGAGTCGGGTGTTGAAGCCGGTGCCGGCCAGTGTCCGGGTCTTGCCTGACGGCGTAGCATTTGTCATCGAGCCGCAGCAGGTCCTGATCCTGATGACGGTACAGCCCTGTATCACTGGCCTTCAATCCATCGGGCAACACGACCGGTTGTTCATAGGGGCCGAGGTCAGGGTTCCACAAACGCTCCTTGCCGCCGACCTCCACGGGTTTGAGGCCCTCGACAAACGGCGACACCTTGATCGGCGCGACACCGGTGCCGGGCAGTACATGTCCGACGCCCATGAGTGCCAATTGCGCGAAATTGATCAAGACCCCGTTGAAGTAGGCAGAGGCTTGCTCCTTGTCACCCTTGCTCCAGTCATCGACGCCTTCGGCCACCTCGGCGAGCATCTGCGCGACCATGATGCCGAGCATGGCTTCGCCCAGTCCGGGCACCAGCATTGCGGCGAAATTGAAGACGTTCCAGCCGATCGACAGGTAACCGGTCAAGCGTTTGAAGCGTGCGTTGGCATCCTCATCGTCGGTCGGCACTGCGATGAGCCTGGCATCGGCAATGGCCTTGTCCCGGCGCTGCAGAAACAGCGTCACCCACAGATCACCCATCACCTGGTTGGTGATGGGCTCTGCTTCGGGGTTTTCAACCGCTGTTTCACGCCACCACGGGCCCATGTCGAGCGGCTCGCGCTCGTGCCAGGTGAAAGTCGTGAGACGTTCGTTGACCCTGGCGAAAAACTGTCCTTTGTCCTTCTGCGCCACAAAGCGGCTGAAAAAGGTCTGGTAATCCGTGTTTCTCAACTGACCGAGCAGCTCCTTCATGAACGCGGTCAGCGACGGATATTCCTTGAGGGGATGCTCTGGATCATCCGGGACATAGGCGATCAACGGACCGGTCAATCGACTCTGTTGATATATGTCTTCGCGACGCAACAGCTCATCACTCAAGCCTTGCGGTCCATTGGCAAAGAAGGCTTGCAGCAGTTTGAATCGATCATATTCCTGGCCCGGCAGTACCGAAAGGCGGCGCGACCAGTCTATCCAAAAGCTCAACAGGGCCGGCGTCAAGGCTTCAACTTCGCGCTTTACTTGCGATGGCTCAGTGACTGCGCTGAACAGCACGATGCCAGTCATTCGAAAGCCCATCAGCGACAACCGATGACAATGCAACGGCTGGTCGTACAGTGAGATGTTTGTCCGCCCCTCACGCACCTGGCCCAGTTTTCCGAAGGCATGGTCACTGATTTCACCCTTCAATCGGGCAATCAGTGCGGCCACATTGAAGGCCGCCTTTTCACTGGCCACCGAATCCTGTTGCAAGGTTCGCTGTGCCTGTGGGGTATCGGGCAACAGGACGGACTTGATGTGTCGTTGGTATTGCCCGCCGATGTCCAGGCTTCGGCACAAGGCTGCAAACGCTGGGAGGGTAATGGCCGGTTCAAGACTGAGACTGCCTCGAGTGTCCTTGCGGTAAATACCGGAGCTGTTTCGGAACGCACCTTCGGTGGCCTCGGACTCTTCGAAGTTGTGCAGCGCTGCTTCCAGCAACGTGGATTGGCGGACACGACTGGCCCCGGTATCGATGCCGAAAATGATCGTGCTCGGCACTTCAAGCTGTACGGTGAGCTCATTGAAGTTCTCGACCGTGTTGAATTTCGACTGCAAAGCCGTTTTGAGCAAGGGTTCGGCGAAGGCATTGATGTCGTGCTTCAAGTCACCCTGAGTCTGGTCCAGCACGTCTTGCAAACGCCAGCGCTCATCCATCGACTGCTTGAGGTATTGACGGTCGATTTCCCGCGCGCCGCCATACCACTCGGGCATTTGCGGCTCGAGCGCCAGCAGGGACTTCAACCTCTCCACCGGCGCATTCTTGATGGCCCCGGGGATCACGTCGTTTGCACGACGGTAATGTATCCCGTGACTATCGATGGACACTCCATCCGGTATTTTCTGTGAGTTGCTTCCATGCAAATCAGACACTTTTGAATCACCTTGATGACAAGAAAAGAACCATCAGCTTATTCACCCGCATCTGAAAAAAAAGTCCAAATAGCTGCTTGGCCAGCCCCCTGAAAAGGCTCCGGGTGATCGAAAATCAGGGAGCCAAAAACATATATCTACCGCCATCGACATGTCCGCCTGTGCCTCGGCATGAGCGGTCGTTTTTTTTCAGGCAAAGGGACTACTATCAGGGGACGATCGAGGTCAGTTCCCGTGAGATTGATGGCACGACGTTTACCGTGGTGTTGACCAGGAAGGTCTAGACGTTTGCCGAGGGGAGGCTTTTGTGGCGAGGGCGCTTGCTCCCGCTCGAGTGCGAAGCGGTCGCAAGCTCTGCAATTGCGCTGAACCTGTTGAAATGCGCTGACCGGATATGTTTGGGGCCGCTGCGCAGCCCAGCGGGAGCAAGCTCCCTCGCCACAGGTTGGGTGCCACTCTTTGAGTTACTCCACCACCAACCGCCCCAACCGCTGCTTCAACATCCGGTTCTCGGCCCGCAACTGCTGGACCTCTTCGAGCAGGTCCAGCGCCAGGGCGACGCCTTCCCATTCCAGGTCAAGGTCGCGCCGCAGCTTGGCGGCGCGCTTGGCCAGAGTCAGCTCGTAGTCGTTGAAAACCCAGTCCTTGGGCTGAGAACCCTGAGGTTCGAGGATGCCGTGCTCGACGATTTCGATCACGTAGACGTCCGACAGCTCGGCCGCCTCACAGAATTCTGCCATGTCCAGTTGAACGATCAGGGGACTGCTCATAGTCAGTGACTCCTTGGTTCTAAGGGATCAGAAATGCTCTCGCGGGTCGAACGCGGCTTTTTTCGCCAGCTCCTGCCACAGGGCCTTGATGTCATCGTCGGATTTCTTCGGCATCACGGCTTTCAGTTGCACGAACAGGTAACCACGCTCACCGGCCTTGTTCATCAGGCCATGGCCCTTGGCGCGCATGCGCTGGCCGTTCTGGCTGCCGGCCGGGACCTTGAGGTTGATCTTGCCGGTCAGGGTCGGCACGGCGACTTCAGCGCCCAGCGCCAGTTCCCACGGCGCCAGTGGCAAGGTGATGATCAGGTTCTCGCCTTCGACGTCGAATTTCGGGTGCGGTGCAAAACGGATCGTCAGGTACAGGTCGCCATTGGCCCCGCCACCGGCACCCGGTGCGCCCTGCCCCTTGAGGCGAATACGCTCGCCGTCGCTTACACCGGCCGGAATCTTCACGTTCAGGCTCTTGCTGGTGTTGCTCACATGCTGGCCGGCCGCGTTGTACTGCGGTACCTGGAAGGTGACCTTCTTCGATTCGGTCGACAGTGTTTCTTCGAGAAAAACCCCAAGCTCCATTTCCACGTCCTGCCCTCGACGTCCGGTACTGCGACGCGACTGTCCACCACCACTGAAACCAGGCCCACGGTTGCCGAAGATCGAACTGAAGAAGTCCGAGAAATCGCCCGTGTCCTGGCCACCGCCACCGAAACCGCCACGGCTTTGCCAGCCCGGTGGTCCCTGGAACGGCTGGCCGTGCTGGCCATAGCGGCGCAAGTCATCGTATTCGGCGCGTTTATCGGCGCTTTTCAGCGCTTCATAGGCTTCCGAAGCGTCCTTGAACTTCGCCTCGGCATCCTTTTCCTTGCTGACGTCGGGGTGGTATTTGCGCGCCAGCTTGCGATAGGCGGCCTTGATCGCCTTATCGTCTGCGGTCGGCTCCACACCGAGAATCTTGTAATAGTCTTTGAAGTCCATCGAGGGAATCACCATCCGTTATCAGAATCGCGCCACAGGCCACAGCATGCGCTTGTTTGCAGCCATTGGTTTGACCGATCTCAAGTTTGTGACCGGGCGGCGCAGCAGAAGTTTATCGGCAGCATGCGGGGCTTCTTGCGAGCACTCCCGCGGCTGTCCGGTTGATGCAGGGTAGTTTGGGGGGGATGACCCATCTTTCAAGGCATTGTCTGCGAAGAATTAGCAGATAACCGGCCTTCGAATCTGGCGCGCTCTGACATACACTGCGCGGCCGTTTTTTAACCGGAACCTGAAAGACATGAACAACGCATCTCCAGCCCGTGCCTTGGGTATCGACTTTGGCACGTCCAACTCCACTGTCGGCTGGCTGCGCCCCGGCGTGGAAACGCTGATCGCGCTGGAGGACGACAAGATCACCCTGCCGTCGGTGGTCTTCTTCAATATCGAAGAGCGCCGCCCAGTGTACGGCCGGCTGGCGCTGCACGAGTATCTGGAAGGCTACGAAGGCCGCCTGATGCGCTCGCTCAAGAGCCTGCTGGGTTCTAAGCTGATCAAGCACGACACCAGCGTCCTCGGCACGGCAATGCCGTTCAAGGACCTGCTCGGGCTGTTCATCGGCCAGCTCAAGAGCCGCGCCGAAGCCGCCGCCGGTCGGGAATTCGAAGAAGTGGTGCTGGGCCGCCCGGTGTTTTTTGTCGACGATGACCCGATGGCCGACAAAGAAGCCGAGGACACCCTGGTAGACGTGGCACGCAAGATCGGCTTCAAGGAAGTCTCGTTCCAGTACGAACCGATTGCCGCGGCGTTCGACTACGAGTCGACCATCGAGAAAGAAGAGCTGGTACTGATCGTCGACATCGGCGGTGGTACCTCCGACTTCTCGCTGGTGCGCCTGTCGCCGGAGCGTCGGGGCGTGGATAACCGTCACGAGGACATCCTCGCCACCGGCGGCGTGCACATCGGCGGAACCGACTTCGACAAACAGCTCAGCCTGCAAGGCCTGATGCCGCTGTTCGGCTACGGCAGCCGCATGAAGAGCGGCGCCTACATGCCGACCAGTCACCACATGAACCTGGCGACCTGGCACACCATCAACTCGGTGTACTCACAGAAGTCGCAACTGGCCCTGGGCAGCATGCGCTACGACATCGAGGACACCGGCGGTATCGACCGTCTGTTCAAGCTGATCGAACAGCGCGCCGGGCACTGGCTGGCTATGGAAGTGGAAGAAACCAAGATCCAGCTGACCCACGCCGACAATCGCCACGTGCCACTGGACCGCATTGAAGCGGGCCTGAGCGTGGACCTGAGCCGTGCACTGTTCGAGTCGGCCATCGACAGCCTGCTGGAGCGGGTGCGCAACAGCGTCACCCAACTGCTGACAGACGCCAATGTGCGGGTCGATCAGGTTGATACGGTGTTCTTCACAGGTGGTTCGAGCGGGATTCCGGCACTGCGCAACAGTGTTTCGGCGATGTTGCCGAAGGCGCGGCATGTGGAAGGGAACATCTTTGGCAGTATCGGTAGCGGTCTGGCGATTGAAGCGGCCAAGCGATACGGCTCCATGGACTGAACACAATCTCTGTGGCGAGGGAGCTTGCTCCCGTAGGACTGCGCAGCAGTCCCATTTTTGGGGCCGCTACGCGCCCCAGCGGGAGCAAGCTCCCTCGCCACAATTTGATCAACAGCTAGATCTGAAGCAGATCAAACCATCCCCACCTGCTTCAACTCACTCTTCAGATACGCGTAGTAAATCGGCCCCGCCACCACCCCCGGCAGGCCGAACGCGGCCTCGAACACCAGCATCGCCAGCAGCAACTCCCACGACTTGGCACTGATCTGCCCGCCGACGATGCGCGCGTTGAGGAAGTATTCGAGCTTGTGGATAAAGATCAGGTAACCCAGCGCCGCCACAGCGACCCAGATCGACAACGACAAACCGACGATGGTAATCAGGGTGTTCGACATCAGGTTGCCGATCACCGGCAGCAAGCCGAGCAGGAACGTCAGCACGATCAGGGTTTTGGTCAGCGGCAGCTTGATACCGAACATCGGCAGGATCACTGCCAGGAAAATCCCGGTGAAGAAGGTGTTGAGCAAGGAAATCTTGATCTGGGCGAACACAATGTTGCGAAACGCCTGGACCAGCAGGTGCAGACGTTCGAACAGAGCCGCAGCCAGCGGTTTGCGCTTGGTCAGGTCCGGCACACGCTGCAAGGCAATGATCGCACCCAGCACCATGCCGATCAGCAAGGTCACGAACATGTGCGCCGCGTCCTTGCCCACCAATTGCAAATCACTGAGGTGTTTGCTGACCCACTCGCCAATCGCCACGCGGAACTCCGCGGCACTGGCCGGCAGGTAGGCGTCGATGAACGGTGGCAGTTGCCCGCGTGCGCGGTCGACCACCCCCATGAACTTGTCGAGGGACGCGCCGGGGTTTTCCGCCTCGTGCAGCAGGAAGCTGAAGGCACCGGCAAAGATCAGCGACAGCACGCTGACAATCAGAGTCCCCAGCAACGCCACCGCCAGCCAGCGCGCGCGCCGGCCTTCGATCAGCCGTTGCAGTTGCGGGGTGAGCATGTTGACCAGTTCGAACACCAGCAGCCCGGCGAGCAGGCTGGGCAGCAACCGTAGCGGCAGGACCAGCAGTAGCCCGCCAAAAATGATGACCCAGCTGATGACCAGCAAGACTTGACGCTGAGAAAACGTTGGCATACAGCCTCAAAAACGAACGGCGTAAAAAGGATTGGCAGTCTGCCAGCGATCCGGTGCGAGCACTAGGGATTGTGTGGGGCGACCTTAGTGGGGGTTCTGGATGATTGCAGTGCCTCGCGATGGGGCCAACACAGCCCCCACAGTTCCTGAACCGGGTTTATTTTTTCTTCAGGCAATCACTCATGAATGCCTTGCGCTCGTCACCCTTGAGGGCTTTGGTGGCGGCGTCGGCGTTGCAGGTCTTCATCTTCTCTTGCTGTGGGGTCAAGGCCTTACCGGCATCGTTTGCCGCCGGAGTCGCCTTCAGGCAGGTGCTCATGAAGGCTTTGCGCTCGTCGCCCTTGAGGCTTTTAGCCGTAGCATCGGCATTGCAGGTGGTCATCTTCTCTTGCTGGGCCGTATTGGCGGCAAATCCCTGGGAGCACAGCAGCAAACCGATCATCAACAAAGGGGCACGCATCATCTTCATGGAGTTTTCTCCTGGTCGCCACGCCGAGGGGCGCGGCCTTGTACTGGAGTGTAGACAACCCCTGTTACACCTTCCTGTTCTCCAAATGGCTGCGGCGATACTGCTCAGGCGTACATCCGGCCTGGCGCTGGAACATCGCGATAAACGCCGAGCCGGTGCTGTAGCCCATGTCGAAGGCAATTTCCTGAATGCTGCGCTGACTATCCAGCGCCTCGATCGCTGCCAGAAAACGAAGGCGCTGACGCCACTCACCGAAACTCATGCCCAGTTCCCGCACGAACTGCCGCGCGAGGGTGCGCTCGCTGACATGGATGCGTGCGGCCCATTCCAACAGCGGCCGGTTATCCCCTGGCTCGGCCTGCAACGCTTCCAGGATCCCGAGCAACCTTGGGCTGCTGGCATAAGGCAGGTAGCACTCGTGCACCGGAGCCTGTTGCAACTGGTCCACCAATACCTGGGCCAGACGCTGGTCGGCGGCCTGATCGGGGATTTTCACGTCGCGGGCGGCGAAGTCCTTGAGGATCGCCTTGAGGATGTCGCTGATGGCCAGGGTGCAGGCCCGCGGCGGCAGATCGGTGCAGACTTTGGGTGCCAGGCACACCGCACGGTAGTTGACCGGTTGGTGGCTGTAGAAACTGTGCTCGATCTGCGGCGGCACCCACACTGCGTATTGCGGCGGTGACATGAAACGGCTGCCCTCGACGTCCATGTGCAGCACGCCATGGGCGGCGTATTCCAGCGTCCCCCACGGATGTCGATGGGGCGCGGCGTATTCGTGGGCGTCGAAATCGGCGTAGCGGAAGTACACCGCCGACGGCAGTTCGCTGAAATCCAGCAGGTCGATGTGTTTACTGCTCATGCTGTCCGTCATCAGGGGCCGGTTGTCTGGATTGAAGTATAGGCTTGCATCCAGACAAGCGGATAATTGCCCTTCATTAACGTTCTGGTTTTTCCCGATGCAATACGCTTATCCCCTGCTGGCCATTTTTATCTGGGCCGGCAACACCGTGATCACCAAAATGTCGGCCGGGGCGATCTTCCCCGCCGAGATCGGTTTCTACCGCTGGCTACTGGCCGGGTTGCTGTTCACGCCCTTCATGCTCAAACCGATGCTCGCCCATTGGCCGCTGATCCGCCCGAAACTGGGCAAGATCTTTGTCCTCGGCGTTCTCGGCATGGCGGTCTATCAAAGCCTGGCGTACTTCGCTGCGAGCCTGACCTCGGCTACCAACATGGGCATCATCCTGTCACTGATGCCGCTGATGTCGCTTGCCATGGCGATCATCAGCCTCGGCCAGCGCCTGACCATGGGCGCCTTGGCCGGTGCGGTGCTGTCATTCGCCGGCGTTCTGGTGGTGGTGTCGTCCGGCAGCCTTGGCGCATTGCTCGAACACGGGGTCAACCTGGGCGACGCGATGATGCTGATCGCCACCCTGGCCTACGCGGTCTACAGCACCCTGTTGAAAAAATGGCAACTGAAACTGCCGCCGCTGGTGCTCCTGTATCTACAGGTGCTGGTGGCCGTGGTGGTGCTGTTCCCATTGTTCATCGCCTCGCCGAAAGTCGGCCCGACCCTGCAAAACATTCCGCTGGTGCTGTACGCCTGCCTGCTGGCTTCGATGGTCGCGCCGCTGGCGTGGATGCAGGCCGTGGTGCGTCTGGGGCCGAGCCGGACCACGCAGTTTTTCAATTTGCTGCCGCTGATTACCGCATTGATTGCGGCGGTGGTGCTGCATGAACAGCTGGCGCTGTATCACCTGGTGGGCGGGGTGTTGACCTTGGGTGGAGTGATTGTTTCCGAGCGCTGGACGACGGTGTTGGGCCGCTCCTAGCTTTTTGTGGCGGTCTAAAGCCCTGCCGCGCTCAACCGCGCCGCATGCTCGACAAACAACCGGATCGGGTCGCCCCCCTTGCCCACCAGCCCCAACGACTGGTTGACGATATCGAAGTGATCCAGCGGATATTCATCGCCAATCACCGTGCCCAGATGCGAGCTGTAGCGCCCGACCATGCCGTCGCAATGCCCGACTTCGCGGACGAAGGTTTTGGCGAACAACCGACAGCTGCGGTTGGTGCCGTCCAGCAGGTTGCGCCCCCGATCCGTTATGCCCGGTTGCAACGTGCCGGACCAGGAGTAATAGCGCACGCCATTGACCTCTTCCGGCCCGTGACCACCCCAGGTCTCGGGCAGCCCCTGTGGATAACGCTGGTTAAACAGCGCAACGCCTGCGCTGGTGAGGGAGTGATGGGACGCATGGATATCCACCGGCAACTTCGGCCCGCGGTAACCGGTGTCCAGCCACCCCATCAGGGTGCTGACCATTCGCAGCAAAAAGCACAGCAGACGACCACGGACACTGTCATGGGGGTAATGCTCGTGCAGGTAGTCGGCGAGCTCCGAGCCTTGGTTCGGCCCCGCCACCGAGGTCACCGAAGCAATCAGGTCAGGACGCTTGGCCGCTGCATAACGGGCGGTCAGCGAGCCCTGGCTATGGCCGATCAGGTTGACCTTGGCGGCCCCGGTTTCCCGCAGGATTTCGTCGATGCGCGCCAGCAATTGCTCGCCGCGCACTTCGTTCGAATTGAGCGGTGAGACCTGCACGGCGAACACCACCGCACCGCCATGGCGCAACGCCTCGACGATCCCGTACCAATACGGATAAAGCACCAACCGGATGAACCCGAGCATTCCCGGGACCAGCACCAGCGGGTAGCGCGGGGCAGAACCTTGCGACATGGGCGGACATCCTTGTGGTCGGACGGTGACGCAAGGCGGGATGCAAGACATCCGCCAAGCATCGCCAGCGAAGATGACAACTCAGCGACAAGTCTATGTCATCCGCCCTACTTCAACCCCACTACGCCTGCCACGATCAGCCCGACCGAGACCAGCTTGATCACGGTCAGGCTTTCACCCAGCAGCGCGAAACCGAGAAACACCGTGCCCAGCGAACCGATGGCGGTCCAGATCGGGTACGCGATGCTCACCGGCAACTCGCGCATGGCCAGGGTCAGGAAGTAGATCCCGCCCACAGCGGCCACCACGGTGACCAGTGAAGGCCAGAGCCGGGTGAAGCCCTCGGCGTACTTCATGCCCATGGCGAAGGTGACTTCGAACCCGGCGGCGACCAGCAGAAACAGCCAGGCCATCTAGAACTCCCCGGCCAGCGCCAACAAGCGCTGCTCTGCCTCGGCGGCAGAGATCTCAAAGCTGCGCTCGGCGGACTCTTCGCCCTCGGCAGCCACCACGGTGACATCCGTGATGCCGATGAATCCGAGCACCGTGCGCAGTAGCGTGTCGGCATGGTTCATCGCTTCCAGTTCGCCGCCCGGGCCAAAACCGAAGCCGCCACGGCTGGTGATGATCAGGGCCTTTTTACCCTGTACCAACGGCTCGTACTGGGCCACGCCATTGTCCAGGCTGTGATCGAAGGTCACCCCCACCCGCACGATCTGATCGATCCAGGCCTTGAGGCCGCTCGGTACGCTGAAGTTGTGCATCGGCGTGGATATCAGCAACACATCGTGGCCAAGCAGCTCGCCAACCAGTTCATCGCTGAGTGCCAGGTCGGCCTGCATCGACAGTGGCCGGGCGTCGGGCTCGGGGTAAAACGCGGCGGCCACGAATGCCTCGTTTACCGGCGGAATCAGGGCACGACCGATTTCGCGTCGGGTCAACTGCGAGTGTGGATGGCGGGCCTGCCAGGCCGACAGAAACACTTCGGCCAAACGCCGGGAGTGCGAACGGTCACCACGTGGGCTGGCGTGAACAGCAAGAATTCTACTCATCTGTCTCTCCTCAGGGCTAAACTCAAACGGCTTGTGGCTTGCAACTTGAAGCTTGCAGCTTGCAGCTTGCAGCTCACCAGCGTCCTCGTTCAAATGAGCAGAAATCAGTCCGGATGAATCCATTTCATCCATGGAGTGTTCAATGTTTGCCTCGTTGCCGTTGACCGCCCTGCGGGCCTTTGAATCCGCCTCACGCCTGTTGAGCTTCAAGGCTGCCGCCGAAGAACTGTCCGTCACCCCGACGGCGGTGTCCCACCAGATCCGCTCCCTGGAGAGCTGGCTCGGCGTGCCGTTGTTCGAGCGCCTGCCACGCCAGGTGCGCCTGACCGAATGCGGCGAACGGCTGTTTCAGAGCCTGCACGGGGCTTTTCTGGAAGTGGCGCAAAGTGTCGATACCCTGCGCCCACAACGCAGCAGCGCCAGCCTGACGGTCTCCACCACCGCCGCCTTCGCCGCCCTGTGGCTGGTACCACGATTGGGACGCTTCTACGCCCGTCACCCGAACATCAACGTGCGCCTCGATACCCACTGCGAAGTCATCGACCTGCATCAGGACGCCAGTGTCGACCTGGTGCTGCGCTACAGCCTCGATGATTACCCCAACCTGTACGGCCAGTGCCTGTTCGACGAATCCTTCGGCGTCTACGGTTCGCCTGAACAAGTGGCCCTGGCCGCCAGTCGCGCGCCGACGCTGATCAGCGTGCGTTGGCACAACTCCAAACTCTATGCCCACGGCTGGGAGGCCTGGTGCGCTCGCTCCGGCGAAACCTGGTTGAGCGGCCGGCCCGCCGTGCGCGAATACGACGAAGAGCATTACGCCCTGCAAGCGGCGATTGCCGGGCAAGGCCTGGTATTGGCAAGCAATATTCTGGTGTCGGAGAGCGTGGCCAGTGGTCTGTTGTTGCCGTATCGGGGGGAAGCCCAGGTCGATGGCGCCGGCTACAGCGCACTGTGCGTACCGGGGCGTGAGCGACATCCACCGGTTCGGGCTTTTTTTGCGTGGTTGCGTGAAGAAGCGTTGTTGTCCGGGCATGCGGTGCGCTGATCAAGGTTCGACAACCGCTCAAGTGCTTTCAAGTTGAACAACAACTTAAGTTCACCACATGCATTAAAACAACACCAAACACCAAACACCAAACACAACTAAAACCTGAAGTTACAATCCACAACTAGACTTTAAAATCCACATACTTATTCTAACAGCCACAGCCAGCCGGCTGTTCACACCAACAAGTAAAGGATTACTTTCATGCTACTTGAACAACGACTCGAATTTATTGATTCCCTGCCAACATTCCCTATCATCACGCAACGCTCGACACCTGTCATTAGTACGTTCTCTGACCAACCCGAACATGACGTCAACAAACCCACCGCCAGTGTAATGCCTGGCACCATCGATGCGTTTCTGCCCGGTGTTTCGCAAGACACCATCGACGACGTCAACTTGTGCAAACTGGTCATGCAGAACGCCGCTACCAAACTCTTCCCCGGAGACGCGCAACTCTTTGAATGGTATCGCTACTATGTTGACGGCCTGAGCAAACTAGGCTGGGTGACTCAAAACAGGAACATCCAGGAAGTCACAATCAAGCGCGTTGGCCTGACGATGGATCAGGTGGCCCTGGAAGTGACAGCAGGATTGATCGGCAGCAATGCTGCTAAAACTCTGGCTGACGTTGCGAAAAAGGCCGTTGAGGCAGTACAGAAAAATCCCGGTGCCATTCAGATTTTTGACCGCAACTCCAAGCTGGGCACTCAGGCAAAATTCGATATCGCACCGATCTGGCTTGATAACGGCGGGCAACCAAACATGGTCCTCAACTGCATCGCCCTGGATGCAAGGGAGAGCACCCGCGGCATTCTGTTCTGGAAATCGACCCGCCAGTCAACCACGATAAAAACGGGCGCAGTGCGCACTTACCTGGACACTAAGACTTTTTCCGGCCTGCGTGGCGACCTGTACAAGAAGTTCAGCGACAGCGGTAAGAAATTCATTGAAGACCTGCCTGACTTCTAACAGCCACTGACATGTTTAAATCGGCCATAGCGCGCCGATTTAAACAACTTTTCGCACCCACTGCGCGCAGGTCAAAATATGAAAGAAACAACAATTGATACCTGGCTGGTCAATGGCAACATAACAATTTTCTGTGGTTCGCACACCGACAGTTTTAAAAAAGACATTCTAGCCTCCAGTCTGCTAGGCGAGTTGGTGGCAGAAAAAAAAAGCAAAAACCGTGAAGTTTCCTGGCCCACTTATACAGACACCGTTCAAAAAATTGGCTGGACTGTCAATAGCCGGGCGAATCAGCAACTCGAGTTTGAAAACAGTAATCTCTTGAATATTGTTGAGCAAAGCGCCGGGAGTGCCCTGCCACAAGATGAACGGCAAGCGCTCGCTAATGCTTTGGCTCAATTGGTCAATCTCCAGAGTGATTCGCCAGCGATCAGGACAATCGTCGAGAAACTTCAAAGAAACGCTACTGTGAGCAACACCACCACGGATATATTGGTTTCAACGGCTGTTCTGCTGACGATTATTCGCAACGATAAAACCGTGGTAACCCTGCAAGTGGCGCTCGAAACAGCCCAAGAGATTGCAATAGATATTCTCGACCAGCCGGTTTTGAACACCACCAACGAACACAAGACCAATGTTTGGCTAATGAGTACCTTGCTGGATGGGCGCCAATACAATCGCGTAAGAGATGACGTCCTGAAGAAACTGGGTAAGAGGATGGAAACGGAGTTATTGCAAATCCATGCACCCACCGGATTGAGTTGAAAAATCAAGCCTCGCAGGCCGTTCAAGCGACCCGGAGTCTGGGCGCTTGAACTCTGCTCACCAACAAATTCAGTTTTTGACGGTCTTCGGCGCCTTGCCCGCCTTCATTTGCTCCAGCAAAGGCGCACACTGGTTCGTCTCGCCGCCGCTTGGCGCCACCAGCGCCAGCAAACCTGCGGCCGGTGCGGCGATCACGCCCAGCGCCACCATCCCGGCTCCGCGCAACATCAACGGTACGGCCTTGACCCCGGCATCGGGCTTGATGAACTTGCCGCGCACATACAACGGCGAGCGCAATGAAATCAGGCGCCAGCCCTTGGATTCCGGGGTGATGGTCAGGTCCAGTTGTTCAGTCGCCATGTTCGCCGTGCCGTCGATGTAGATGATGGCGTTCTCGGTGTCGAACACAAACAAGCGGGTACTCGCCAGGCCGGATTGGATGCCGAAGTCGGCGGCGGCGCAGTTGATCTTCACTTCCTTGTCGCCAAAGATCTTGCCGACCACGTAGTTGCCGACGTTCAGGCCCGCCAGCTCCATCAATTCGCGACTGATGGCACCATCGTTGATCAGCATTTTCAGATTGCCATTAGCGCTGCCCAGCAGTTTGGCCACCGAATTTCCGCGCCCGCTGAGATCAGCGTCGCCATTGAGCTCACCGAAACTGGTTTTCATCGGTTCAAAACCGGGGAACAACTGCTTGAGCTTGAAGCCTCGCGCCGTGAGTCTGGCCTGGCCTTCCAGTGGATCGGTGTGCCCGTTCAGGCGAATCTGCGCATCCAGATTGCCGCCGGCCACACCGAAACGCAGCGGTTCGAGGCTGAGTACGCCGTCGGTGAGCACCAGATGGGTATAGAGGTCGTTGAACGGCAGTTTTTCGCTGTGCACGATGCGCTTACCGGTGAACTCGACATCGGCGTCCATATCGCGCCAGCGATCGGTCTTGAATTCTTCGACCGGCAGCACTTTGTCCGCCGGTTGTTTGCTGTCACCGCCCCGGGCCTTCTGTTCGGCGTTGGAGTCGGCACCGATCAGCGGTGCCAGGTCAGCGAACAGCAATTGATTGGACAACAGCGAGCCGCTGAGTTTTGGCCGTGGCTGGCTGGCCACGTAGGTCAGATTGCCATGGATGTCGCTTTCGCCGATCTTGCCGTTGAATTCCTCATAGCGGAACACTGCGCCACCCACCTCGTGCAACTTGGCGATCAGATGGCCGTCGGTGGCATAAGGTGGCGTGTCCGGCAGGATCACACCGGTCAGCGGGTAGAGGTTGCCCAGGCTGGTGCCGGCCAGTTTCAGGCGCAGGTCCAGGGCGCCAAGGTTCAGCGGATCGGTCAGGGTGCCGGCCAGTTCAACGCTGGAATCGGCGATCTTCACCTGTGCCTGAAGCGGAAACGGCCGTGCCGCGTCCTGCAACGCCAACAGCCCGCCAATCTTGCCCTGGCCCACGAGTTTCTGGCCGTGGTACTGGCCGTTGACCTTGAGGGCGAACGCATAATCCTGGGGTGACGAGCCCTTTTCCTGCGCAGCTTTCGCCGCTTTGTCGCCAACGATATCGCTGAACGGAATCGGTTTGCCCAACGGATCGATCAGCACGTCGAGTTGTGTCTTCAGGCTATGGTCGTCGAGGGTGACGTGGCCCTTGTCGAAGCCGATCGCACCGATATCCAGCACCCAACTCGAAGGCTCGGCGTTCGGGTCCTTTGGGTCGAATTTGAAGGTCCAGTTGGCGCGCCCGTCAGCCAGGCGTTGCAGTTGGGCATTGGGCTCGGTGAGATCGATACGTGGGATCTCCACTCGCTGCGCCAGCAATGCCAGGGGTGAAATACGCAGTTCCACCCGCTTGAGAGTGACCATCTGCGGCTGTTTCGACCAGTCGGGATTGCCCAGGCTCAAGTCTTCGGCCACCACATGAGGCCACGGCACCCAGGCGCGCCAGCCGCTTTCATCGGGCTCGGGCTGCCAGACCACCGACAGATTGCCGTTGATGGCGAAAGCGCGGTGCAGCTCTTCGGAAACCTTGGCGTTGAGTGGCGGTTTGATCCGATTCCAGTCGAAGAACACGATGATCAGCACCAGCACCATCAATAAGGTAAGGAAAGTGGAAAGGGTCCAGACCAACGTCTTTTGAGTGCGCGTCATTGCACGGGGCTCCTGATACGACTGAGCGCCCTGACTGCGACGCACATGTGAAACGGTGAGCCGCAAACGGCCCACCATGAAAACTACGACTGATAAAAACCCGGCAGGTTTAATCGATAGACCGATTTCGCCGGATTCATCCAGTCCAATACTGACCAGCCAGTCTGCCTGCGTTACCGGACCTGCACTTTTGCACGTCATAGGTGGGTCGAAAATACCCATAAAAGCGAAAGACAATTCTCCGGAAACGCCCGGCCTAGGGCCTCCGCAGCAAACAATCAATTCCATTGATTATTACCATTGCGTTTATGAACTTTCATATCGATTTATCGAGAGTAGCATTGCTCTCGTACCCACTTATTCGCACCCCCAAGGAGCAAAATAATCATGAAACGCCAACTACTGCTCAGCCTTACACTCTCGATGCTGGCCAGCACTGCTTTTGCCCTGCCAGCGGCTGACCAGGCCACTCCACAAGTGAAACAAAACCACTCGGTGTTCAGCCAGACCGTCGCCGAAGGTGGTAATGATCGCCTGAAAGAAAAAGGCCTGATCACTCAGGATGGCTCGGACCGCACCCCACAAGGCCAGACCCTCGCCGCAGATGGCTCGGATCGTACTCCACAAGGCCAAACCCTGGCTGCTGATGGCACCGACCGTACTCCACAAGGCCAAACCCTCGCCGCTGATGGCACCGACCGTACTCCACAAGGCCAAACCCTCGCCGCTGATGGTTCGGATCGTACTCCACAAGGC
>NZ_LACC01000012.1:661-268666 GCF_000967965.1 Pseudomonas fluorescens | reverse complement strand
TCCACAAGGCCAAACCCTCGCTGCCGATGGTGCGGATCGCACTCCACAAGGTCAAACCCTCGCTGAAGGTGGTGGTGACCGTGTAATCGAACGCAACAGCGCCGTGAGCTAAGCCCTATGGCCGCCTTGAAAAAAAGCCCAATCCCCGGATTGGGCTTTTGACTTTTCAGCGCTCCGCTTGATAGATGCCGCACTTCCCCCGCTTGATCCCCCACAGTCGTTCGACGCCGGCAAAGCCGATTTGCTAGAGTGCGCCGCGTCACTGTCCAGAAAACGCCCTTGCGATGCTGCCCCGCGCCGAACAGAAACAACAAACCCGTAACGCCCTGATGGACGCTGCCCGGCGCCTGATGGATGGCGGCCGAGGATTCGGCAGCCTGAGCCTGCGCGAAGTCGCGAAAACCGCCGGGATCGTGCCGACCGGTTTCTACCGCCATTTTGCCGATATGGATGAATTGGGCCTGGTGCTGGTCAGCGAAGTCGGCCAGACATTCCGCGAAACCATTCGCCTGGTGCGACACAACGAATTCGTGATGGGCGGCATCATCGATGCCTCGGTACGTATCTTTCTCGACGTGGTCAGCGCCAACCGTTCGCAGTTCCTGTTTCTCGCCCGCGAGCAGTACGGTGGTTCGCTGCCGGTGCGCCAGGCCATTGGCCGTTTGCGTGAAGACATCAGCTCGGACCTGGCGGCGGATTTGTCACTGATGCCGAAACTGCAGCATCTGGACATCGCCGATCTCAGCGTCATGGCGGATCTGATCGTCAAGAGCGTGTTCGCCACTCTGCCGGACATCATCGACCCGCCAGCCGAGGCCCTGCCTGAGCACCTGACGCCCCAGGCGAAAATCACCCAGCAGTTGCGGTTTATCTTTATCGGCCTCAAGCATTGGCAAGGGCTTGGAAGTACTGAGTAACCCTTAACCTTCAGTCTGGATCAGGCCCCTGTGGGAGCGAGCTTGCTCACGATAGCGTCGGCACATAGAGAGTCGATGTGACAGACACTCCGCTTTCGCGAGCAAGCTCGCTCCCACATTGAGGCTCATCGCTTCAACTTGGTGCGCAACTCAAAAACAACGCACCAACTTCAGTCAAAAAACTCACTCCATCGACACCCATCCCACATCTCCGTCAGCCATTTCCTACACATCAGTCAATTGGCAAGCCCCTTGCTCTAGCCTGAGCATTGTCCATTGCTGGAAGCCTTCCGATGCTGGTGATTCATCGCAGAATCGACCCTCAACCCGTTTGGGCCGCCGAACTGCACCTGACGTTCGAAGCCCGCAGCAAAAGCCGTTTGCGCTGTTTCAGTGCCGAAGGCGAAGACGTCGGGTTGTTTTTGGAGCGCGGCCAGCCGCCGTTGCATGACGGCGAATGCCTGCAAGCCGAAGACGGGCGAATCGTGCGGGTCTGCGCCCGCCCCGAGCAATTGCTGCACGTCACCTGCGCCAATGCCTTCGAACTGACCCGCGCGGCCTATCACCTGGGCAACCGCCATGTCGCCCTGCAAGTCGGCGACGGCTGGTTACGCCTGCTCGACGATTACGTGCTCAAGGCCATGCTCGAACAACTCGGTGCCGTTGCCGCTAACATCGAGGCGCCGTTCCAGCCGGAACATGGCGCCTACGGCGGTGGCCATCACCACTCGCGCCACGGCGATGAAGACTTCAACTACGCGCCGAAACTGCACCAGTTCGGCGTACGCACATGAACCCGGCCTGGGCGCTGTTGCGCCTGGCCAGTCCGCAATTGCCGATTGGCGGCTACAGCTACTCCCAAGGGCTGGAAATGGCTGTGGATAACGGCCGGGTTCACGACCCCGACAGTGCGCGACGCTGGATCAGCGATCAGTTGCTTTTTAATCTGGCACGCTTCGAAGCGCCGTTGCTGCTCGCCCATTGCATGGCCGCCAGCGAGGAAAACTGGGACGAATTGCTGCAGAACTGCGAAGCGCATCGCGCCAGTCGCGAAACCCGCGAGTTGCATCAGGAGAGCCGACAGATGGGCTACTCGTTGCAACAATTGCTCAATGGCTTGCCGGAACTCGACACACCCGCCCGCGCCTTTCTCGAACAACGCAGCGAGCCACATCTGGCCCTGGGTTGGGCCTTGGCCGCGCGCGCCTGGCAGATCAGCCCGCAGGACGCCCTGGCTGCATGGCTCTGGAGCTGGCTGGAAAACCAGTTGGCCGTGCTGATGAAGACCCTGCCCCTGGGTCAGCAAGCCGCCCAACGCCTGACCAGCGAACTGTTGCCGCTGCTTCAACAAGCTCAACAGAACGCCACCCGAATCGACCCCGATCATTACGGCAGCGCCGCTTTCGGCCTGTCCCTGGCGTGTATGGCCCACGAGCGCCAGTACAGCCGCCTGTTCCGTTCCTAGGGCCCTTATTTTGGAGAATCACATGAACACACAACCCCTGCGTGTCGGCATCGGCGGCCCGGTCGGCTCCGGCAAGACCGCCCTGACCCTGGCCCTGTGCCTGGCCCTGCGCGAGCGTTACAACCTGGCCGTCGTGACCAACGACATCTACACCCGCGAAGACGCCGACTTTCTGGTGCGCAACGAAGCCCTGGCGCCGGAGCGCATCATCGGCGTGGAAACCGGTGGCTGCCCGCACACAGCCATCCGCGAAGACGCCTCGATCAACCTCGAAGCCGTGGATCAGCTCAACCGCCGCTTTCCGGGGCTGGACCTGATTCTCGTGGAGTCCGGGGGCGACAACCTCTCCGCCACTTTCAGCCCGGAACTGTCCGACCTGACGATCTACGTGATCGACGTCTCGGCCGGCGACAAGCTGCCGCGCAAGGGCGGACCGGGAATCTGCAAATCCGACCTGCTGGTGATCAACAAGATCGACCTGGCGCCGCTGGTCGGTGCCTCGCTGGAGATGATGAACAGCGACACCCAGCGCATGCGCAACGGCAAGCCGTTCGTGTTCAGCAATCAGAAAACCGGCCTCGGCCTGGAAGAGATCATCGCCTTCATCGAACGCCAGGGTTTGCTGACCGCAGCCTGATCACGACTTATCAACAAGGAAGCTTATCCATGACACTCAAACGCATTCTGGGCGCCCTGGCCCTGCTGCTGACCCCGGCCCTCGCCTTCGCCCATCCGGGGCATGGCGACAACGGCTTGATCGCCGGCATCAGCCATCCGCTTGGCGGGCTCGATCACTTGCTGGCGATGCTCGCGGTCGGTCTGTGGGCCGCACAGCAGCAAGGTACTGCGCGTTGGGCGCTGCCGTGCACCTTCGTCGGGACCATGCTGATTGGCGGACTGTTGGGTTTTGAAGGATTGAACCTGCCGGCACTGGAGAGTGGGATTGCTGCGTCGGTGCTCGCGTTGGGCCTGGCAGTCGCGTTGGCAGTGCGCCCACCGCTGAGCATGGCGGTAGGTGCGACGGCGCTGTTTGCGCTGTTCCATGGCGTGGCGCATGGTCTTGAGTTGCCGGACATGTCGAGTCCCTGGACCTATGCCACTGGTTTTGTCGCGACGACGGCGGTGTTGCACACGGCGGGTTATGCGCTGGTGCGGGTGTTGCCGCAGGCCGCAGCGCCTCTGGTGCGACTGGCGGGCGCGGCTTCGGCGGCGACCGGGGTGTGGTTGCTGGTAGGCTAGTTCTCTAGCGCCTGAATTGGCCTCTTCGCGGGCAAGCCCGCTCCCACAGGTTTTTGAAGTGTGGTTACGATCGCATTTACACCGCGGGTCCCTGTGGAAGCGGGCTTGCTCGCGAAGGCGGCCTGACAGACACCGCATCGCTCAGGCCGACCTCTCTGCTAACATGTCGCGCAATCGCCCCTGCCGTGACGACGCCAGCCAATGCCGCCTGTTTCCCGCTCCGCCTCCCAGCCTGAACTGACCGCCCTGTTCGCCTCGGTGCAACAGCACTTCCTGAACGTCATCGTGCCGCTCTGGCAAGGTCCGGGCTGGAATGCCGACATGGCGTTGCCCTACGAGGCGCTGGATGCCGAACACCAACCGCTGCCACCGCAACGCTACCGGGCCATGGCCTGTGCGCGGCAGTTGTACCTGTTTGCCAGCCTGATCGGTCAGGTGCCGAGCGCCGAAGAGCGTGCCGCCGCGTTGTTCCGCTCCTTGCAGCGGCACTTCCACGATGCCGAGCACGGCGGCTGGTTCTACAGCGTCGATGCTCAAGGTGCGCCGCTGGACCAGCGCAAGGACCTCTACACCCACGCCTTCATCCTGTTCGCCTGCGCCCATTACTGGGACAAGGTCCGCGAGCCGCTGGTGGAGTCGGTGCTCGATGCCTCGCTGGAAGTGGTCGCGCAACGTTTCGCCACGGACGACGGTCTGTACGAAGCCACCCTCGACCGCGACTGGTCGTCGCTAGACAGCGGCCCTTTGCAGAATCCGCTGATGCACCTGGCCGAAGCATTCCTCGCCACCCTGTCGGTGCGTGAAGACCTCGACGTGCAACAGGCGCTCGTCGAGTTATGCACAGCCATGCACGCACGCTTCATCGATCCGCAGCACGGCGTGTTGATGGAAAAGCCGCTGGGCTCTGTGGATAACTGGTTTGAACCGGGACATCAGTTCGAGTGGTATTTCCTGCTGGAATCCTCGGCGCTGTTACGCAATTCGACACTGCATGCCGATCTGGAGCGGGCCTTCGCCTTTACCGAGCAAGTGGGTGTCGATCAGCAGACTGGCGCCGTGCGGGCGATGCTCGACTTCGTAGCGGATGGCGGCGTCCGGGACGCCACGCAGCGTATCTGGGCCCAGGCCGAGTACCTGCGCGCGTTGACGCTGCGCCCTGACAGCGAGGCCGCTGTGCTGCGCCAGTTGCAGGCGTTGCAGCAGCGCTCGCTGCATTCCGGCGGCTGGTACGAATGCCGTGACGAGCACGGTGAAGTCAGCCGTCGCGACATGCCGTCGACCACGCCCTATCACCTGGCGACCTGTTATCGCGGGTTGGCGGAATATCTCGCCACAAGGTGAAATCCAATCACTCAATCCACTTGCGGTCCCCGGTAAAGCTGATGGTCAGCCATCGCGCGGCATCCGGCTCGCCAAGCTTCGTGGAAATTTCCTCGCGCAGACTGTCCAGTTGCCCCACACCGTCCAGCCAGTAATCCTTCGGCAATACGATGTGAATCTCGATAAAACAGGCCCTGCCGTGTTTCTGCACGTAGGAAATGTAATCGTCGAAACCATGCTCGACCTTCGCCACCTCCATCACCTGACGCACCTTGTCGTCCAGTTGATCCGGGACGATCCCCAACACATCGCGCAAGGCCGGCCCGAGGATTTGGAGCGCCGGGGGGAGCATGCCCAGGGCCAGCAGAATCAGGATCATCGGGTCGACATACACCGCCCACTTGTCGTAACCCTGAGTTTTGAGCAGCAGCGCGATGAGGAAACTCACCAGCAGTCCCGCCGAGAGCATCGCATCCACCAGCCAACTGATGTTGTCGAACTGGATCAGCGATGAGTTGAGCGTGCGATTGCGCTCGCGGACGTAGAAAAAATAAATGAGCTCAACGACAGTGAAGAACGCCGCGTAGAAGATCACCAGCCCCAGTTCGACCTCGCGGCCACCACTGATGATGCCGAACACACCGTTGAGAAAGGCATAAATAGCGACCAGGAAAATGAAGCTGCCCTCGATCACCAGCACCATGGGTTCCAGGTGCCAGGAGCCGAACTGGAAGCGCTGGTTGCTTTCCTTGGCGATCAGCCGGGCGGTGATCAGCATCAGGACCTTGATGAAGGCCGCGATCAGCGAAAAGAAGCCATCGAACAGGATGGATTGGGCGCCCGAAACAAAACCGGTGATGATCCCGGCGAATGTCACGGCGAGCATCAGGAAGGTCGATTGTTTGAGCAGCGACTGCTCGCCTCGATTACTCACTTGATCTCCTCTAAAACCTCTAGACCGCCGGGTGTGGCGGGTTGCTTGAGGGAGGAGTCTAGCTGATGTCCGGTTTTGACCGCTCTTGTGGCGAGGGGGCTTGTCGGACCGCCGCACCGCCCCGTTGGGCTGCGGAGCAGTCGAAAACCGGTGGATGAAGTACATCTGAAAAATTGAGCGCTATGGTTTCGGGGCTGCTGCGCAGCCCAACGGGGCGGTGCGGCGGTCCGACAAGCCCCCTCGCCACAATTAAGACTTACGCTCGATCGAAAACCCGGCCCAAGTCTGGCTGACCGGCATCAGCTCCAGGCTGTTGATGTTGATGTGCGCCGGGGCATTGAGCACCCAGAAGATGGTGTCAGCGATGTCCTGCGGCTGAATCGGCTCGGCACCGGCATAAGTGGCGTTGTAGCGCTCCTGGTCACCAGCAAAACGCACCAGCGAGAACTCGCTCTCGCACAGGCCCGGTTCGATGTTGCTGACCCGTACGCCCGTGCCCTGCAGGTCGCAGCGCAGGTTGACGGAGAACTGTTTGACGAACGCCTTGGTCGCGCCATACACATGGCTGCCCGGGTACGGGTAGTTGCCGGCGATGGACCCCAGATTGACGATACCGGCACCACGACCGTGCGCGATCAGGCGCGGCAACAGCAGACGGGTGCTGTACATCAGGCCTTTGACGTTGGTATCGACCATGGTGTCCCAGTCGTCCAGGTCGCACTTGGGCGCCGGATCAACACCCAGGGCCAGCCCGGCGTTGTTGATCAGCCCGCGCAGTTTGGCAAAGGATGGCGGAAGATTGGCAATCGCCTCCTCCATAGCCTTGCGATCACGTACATCGAGCACCAGGCCATGGACTTCGGTCTGCTTCGACAACTCGGCGCACAACGCATTGAGGCGCTCTTCACGACGGCCTGTCAGCACCAGTTTCCAGCCGGCCTCGGCAAAACGACGGGCACAGGCTTCACCAAAACCGGAGGTCGCTCCGGTAATAAACAGGGTGTTGGACATCGTGTTCTCCTTGCTTCGGCTGATCGCCAGCCATTGGAATAGAAAATCAGCAGGCAGCATGCCCGGCCTTGTTCACAGCGGCAACCACCGTTCAATCTGTTCAAAAAACGCTCAATCCCGGCAAGCCCTTGACCAGCGTGGCCTACAGCCATGTGCGCGCACGTTATCCACAGGCCGGTCCACAGTCTTTGGGGGCAAGTGGAAAAGCTGCAAGCCGCTATCCACAAGGCTTTGCGCGGGGTTTTGAAACTTTTTTGCTTGACCCTCGACCGCCTGCCGTGTAGCCCTTGGCCATTTTCATGACTGACGGGTCAAACCGACGATGGCGCCAAGCCAGTAACCACGGCCTTCAGCCGAGTCTTTCCAGAGTTTAGTCACAGACTTATCCACAGGCTTGTCCACGCCAATTCCATGCCTTTTCATCCCGAACAAAAAGGTTGACAAAGCGGTCTGCAAGCTGCGCAAAAACGCCTGATCAAAAAACAACCACACCTCTGCAAGCCACGGTTTAAAAGGCCCCCAGCCAGCTACTCCCACGTTATTCACAGCCGGTTCCACAGCAAACGGGGACAAGTCAAAACCGTGACAAAACAACTATTTGCAGCGGCTTTATGTCGCGCTTTACGAGCTTGGGAATATTGTTTTCCACAATTTCCCAGAGGCATGCCAAAACCCTGTGGGAGCGGGGTATTGGAGATGTAAAAAAGCCCCGGCGATTGCGCGCCGGGGCTTGTGCATAACAAAGCAGACTCAGTGCCCGCCGAGATAGGCGTTACGCACATCCTCGTTGACCAACAACTCCTTGCCGGTGCCGGTCATGCGGATTTCGCCGTTGACCATCACGTACGCCCGGTCCGACAACCGCAACGCGTGGTTGGCGTTCTGCTCCACCAGGAAGATGGTCATGCCGGTCTTGGCCAGTTCCCGCAGTGTTGCAAAGATTTGCTTCACCACAATCGGCGCCAGGCCCAGGCTTGGCTCATCGAGCAGCAACAACTTGGGCCGGCTCATCAGGGCACGGGCGATGGCGAGCATTTGCTGCTCGCCGCCGGACATGGTCATCGCACGCTGGGTACGCCGCTCTTCGAGCCGAGGGAACAGCTCGAACATGCGCTGCATGTCCTCCTTGGCGTACTTGTCACCGATAGGGATGGTGCCCATCAGCAGGTTCTCCTCGACGGTCATGTCGGGGAACACCCGCCGCCCTTCCGGCGATTGCGCGATGCCGTTGGAGGCGATGTAGTGAGACGACTTATGGGTAATGTCCACGCCCTGATAGAGGATCTGCCCGTCGGCTGCCCGTGGCTGGCCGAAGATCGACATCAGCAGGGTCGACTTGCCGGCACCGTTGGAGCCGATCAGGCTGACGGTTTCCCCTTCGTTGATGTGCAGCGAGACACCTTTAAGGGCCTGGATCGGGCCGTAAAACACGTCCAGATCCTTGAGTTCGAGGATGGGTTTACTCATACCACCTCCTCTTCTTCGGCGCCCAGGTAGGCCGCAATCACTTTCGGATCGTGACGAATCGCATCGGGTCCACCCTCGGCGATGACGATACCGTGGTCCAGCACCACGATGTGGTCGGAGATACTCATAACCATGCCCATGTCGTGTTCGATCAGCACCACGGTCAGATCGTGCTCGTCGCGCAGCAGCCGGATCATCGCGCTCAGCGCTTCGGTTTCCTGAGGGTTGAGGCCGGCGGCCGGTTCGTCGAGGCAGATGATCTGCGGACGGGTGCACATGGCGCGGGCGATTTCCAGGCGACGCTGCTGGCCGTAGGACAGTTCACCGGCCAGGCGGTTGGCGCAGTCCACCAGGTCCACCACTTCCAGCCAGTAGAACGCGTGGTCCAGTGCATCGCTTTCGGCCTTGCGATAGCCCTTGGTATTGAGGATGCCGGCCAGCATGTTGCGGTTGACCCACATGTGCTGGGCCACCAGCAGGTTTTCCAGCACCGACATTTCCTTGAACAGGCGAATGTTCTGGAAGGTCCGCGCCAGGCCTGCGCGGTTCACCAGGTGGGTGCCGCCGAACGCCTTGTAGAACAGCCGACTGGCGAAGGATTTCGGCGAAACGAAATCCGTTGGCTTGAACGGCTCGCCCAGCAACTTGATGACGTTGGTCTGTTGCCCACGAATGTTGAGTTCGATCTTGCCGCCGGAAGCTTTGTAGAACCCGGTCAGGCAGTTGAACACCGTGGTCTTGCCGGCGCCGTTAGGGCCGATCAGGGCGAAGATCGAGTTACGGTGCACTTTCAGGCTGACATCGCTCAACGCCTTGATGCCGCCGAAGTGCATCATCAGCTTTTCTACACTGAGTACGACTTCGCTCATGGCGCTACTCCTTTACGCGGGGTCACACCGGTACGGCTGATCCGAATCAGACCGCGCGGTCGCCAGATCATCATCAACACCATCAGGATGCCGAACAGCAGCACGCGGTACTCGGCAAAGCCGCGCAGCAGTTCCGGGGCGACGGTCAGCACGAAGGCTGCAATCACCACGCCGATGGTCGAACCCATGCCACCCAGTACCACGATGGCGAGGATCAGCGCCGATTCGAAGAAGGTGAACGAGGTCGGGTTGACGAAGCCCTGGTAGGTGGCGAAAAACACCCCGGCCAGACCGGCTGTAGAGGCGCCGATGGTGAATGCCGAGAGCTTGACCAGCACGTGGTTCAGGCCCATGGAGCGGCAGGCGATTTCGTCTTCGCGCAGGGCTTCCCAGGCGCGGCCGACCGGCATGCGGGTCAGGCGATGCTTGATGTACAGCACGGCCAGCACCACCAGGAACAGCACCGCGTAGATGAAGTAGTACTTCACGTCGGGGTTGTAGGCGATGCCGAAGAACTCATGGAATGGAACTCCACCGTCCTTGGCCCGCTTGCCGAACTCCAGGCCGAAGAAGGTCGGCAGAGGTGCCGGCATGCCGTTCGGGCCGCCAGTCAGCGACAACCAGTTGTTGAGGATCAGGCGAATGATTTCGCCGAAGCCCAGGGTCACGATCGCCAGGTAGTCACCGTGCAGGCGCAGCACCGGGAAACCGAGGATGCAACCGGCCAGGCCGGCGGTAATCGCCGCCAGCGGCAACACCGTCCAGAAGCCCAACCCAAGGTATTGATAACCGAGCGCCAGGCCGTAGGCACCGATGGCGTAGAACGCCACGTAACCGAGGTCGAGCAGGCCGGCCAGGCCGACCACGATGTTCAGTCCCAGTCCCAGCAGCACGTAGATCAGCCCGAGGATGACCACGCCCAGCAGGTAGGAGTTGGAGAAAAACGGCAGCACCACGGCAATGACGATCATCAGCGGGATGATCCAGCGCAACCGCGACTTGTAGTCCGGCGCCAGCACATGCACCCCGGAGCCTGTCGTTTCAAAGCCTTCGAGGATTTTCAGGCCCTTGGGTGTCTGCAGGAACATGCTCAGGGCAAAACGACCGGCCATGACAATAGCGACAATCCACGCCACGCGAGTGGGCTGCAAATTGAAGCCGTAGCCATCGAGGACGATGCCGACAATCGGGCCGAACACAATCAGAGCCACGAGGCCGGCAAGAATCGCGTCAACCAGACTTTTTTTGATATCAATGGTTTTTTTAGTGGTTGAAGACATCGCTTACACCTTCGACACAAGAGGACGGCCGAGCAGGCCTTGAGGCCGAAAGACCAGAACGAGGACCAGCAACGAGAAGCTGAAAACGTCTTTGTAGTCTGAGTTCACCAGACCGGAAAACAGCGACTCGGAAATCCCGAGGATGATCCCGCCAAGCATCGCGCCGGGCAGCGAACCAATCCCGCCGAGCACCGCGGCGGTGAACGCCTTGATCCCGATGATGAAGCCGGCATAGAAGTCGAATGTGCCGTAGTTCATGGTGATCAGCACGCCGGCCAGGGCCGCCATCGCTGCACCGATGATGAACACGTAGGAAATCACCCGATCGGTGTTGATCCCCAGAATCGAAGCCATCTTGCGGTCTTGCTGGGTTGCACGGCACATGCGGCCGAGCTTGGTGTACTTGATGATGTAGGTCAGCGCGGCCATCCCGACAAACGCGGCGACCAGAATGAAGACCCTGGTGTAGGTCAACTGAACGAAACCGGTACCGATATCAACGCGCCAGGCACCCGTGAGCAGAGTCGGAACGCCTTGTTGCTTCGCGCCCTGGGAGATCTGTGCGTAGTTTTGCAGGATCAGGGAAATACCGATCGCACTGATCAGCGGTGCGAGTCGAGTGGAGTTACGCAGGGGTTTGTAGGCGACACGCTCGATGACCCAGCCATACACCGCCGTGACGACGATGGTGAAGATCAGTGTGCCAAGCATCAGCAGCGGGAAAGATTCGATACCGAAGTAAGCCAGCAGAGCCAGACTGATTGCCGCGAGGTAAGCGGAAATCATGTAAACCTCGCCGTGGGCGAAGTTGATCATGCCGATGATGCCATAGACCATTGTGTAGCCGATGGCGATCAGGCCATAGACCGACCCGAGGGTCAGGCCGTTGACCAGTTGCTGCAGGAAAATACCATCCATAACGCAATCTCACGCAATGAGAACCTGCACATGTGGCTGTGCGGTTCTTCTAAGGAAAATACAGATTTACGTCGGAGCAATGTCAGCCACGATCAGGCAAGCCACCACGGCCCCTGTGGGAGCTGGCTTGCCTGCGATAGCGGTTGAACATTCAACAAAGTTGTCGCCTGCCAGTCCGTCATCGCGAGCAAGCTCGCTCCCACAGGGGACCCTTGGGGTTCACCCGATTGAGTCAGCCCTTACTTCTGTTTTTCCAGCTGGTGGTATTTGCCATCCTTGTCCCACTGGTAAACCACGTAGTCGGAGATTTTCAGGTCGCCCTTGCTGTCCCAGGTCTTCTCGCCCATGACGGTCTTGACCGGGTTCTTCTTCAGCCATGCAGCCGCTTCTTCGCCCTTGTTGGACTTGGCGCCGTTGAAGGCTGCTGCCAGGGTCTGGACCGAAGCGTAGGCGTACAGGGTGTAGCCTTCAGGCTCGGTACCGGCCTTGCGGAAGGCGTCTACCACGGTCTTGCTGTCTGGCAGCAGGCGTGGGTCGGCGCCGAAGGTCATCAGCACGCCGTCAACGAATTGCGGACCGCCAGCGGTGGTCACCAATTCGTCGGTCACGATGCCGTCGTCGGACATGAACTTGACGTCTTTCAGGCCTTGTTCACGCAGTTGACGCACCAGAGGACCGGCTTCCGGGTGCAGGCCACCGAAGTAGACGACGTCAGCGCCGGCGCCGCGGATCTTGGTCACGATGGTGCTGAAGTCTTTCTCGCCACGGGTCAGGCCTTCATACAGCACAGGCGTTACGCCGCGCTTGACCAGTTGAGCCTTGGTGGCATCCGCCAGGCCCTGGCCGTAGGTGTCCTTGTCGTGCAGCACGACCACTTTCTTGCCCTTGAGCACGTCGACAATGTAGTCGCCGGCCACGATGCCTTGTTGGTCATCACGCCCGCACATACGGAACATGGCGCTCAGGCCGCGCTCGGTCACAGCCGGGTTGGTGGAGCCTGGAGTGATGGCAATGATGCCCGCTTCGTCGTAGATCTCGGAGGCCGGGATGGTCGACGAGGAGCAGAAGTGACCGACCACGCCGGCGACTTTTTGGTTGGTCAGGTCTTTGGCGACCGTCACAGCCTGTTTCGGTTCGCAGGCGTCATCGCCCTTGACCAGTACGATTTTTTCCCCGTTTACCCCGCCCGCCGCGTTGACCGCATCGGCCGCCGCTTGTGCACCCTTCATGTACTGTTCGCCAAATGCCGCGTTGGCGCCAGTCATTGGTCCCGCTACGCCGATCTTGATGTCAGCCTGAGCAAACGCAGAAACACCCAGCGCAGTTGCCACTGCGAGGGCCAGAAAACCTTTCTTGTAAAACGTCTGGGACATGAGGTGGTGCTCCATGGTTTTTTTAATTGGCACTGCGACTTCACTGAATGCTCAGAGCAAGGGCCGTGCCATCGGTTTTTTATTCTGAAAAAAGTCGCTGCTTTCTTGTTATTTCGACTGTTTCGATCCCATTTTCATTGGGCGTGCAACCGTCTAAACCGCGGAAGGTAGAACCATTATTTTTTTGAGGCGCAACCCGAGCGCGCCATCATTGCAACCGCGGCTTTAAACGAAGTGCAACCAGCCTGTAACAACGTGCGTCACCGAAGTGCACACTGCTGGTGCGAGACTGCTACAACCCGCACCACTAAAGGCTAGCTGCAGATCGAAAAAGCGCCGCTTCCCACTGCAAAAATCAGCCTTCAGATCACGATCCGCAGGCACTGGCCTGCGTGATACAGCGAAAATCCCGCCTCATACAGACAGCTGCGCAACCCCACCCCGGCCAATGGCTGCATGGGCGCAAAAGGAATCGGTAGCGCTTGAGGATTTCCGTTACACAGGTAATCGGCAAAGGCCTTGCCGACCACCGTTCCCGTGGTCACGCCCCGGCCGTTGTAACCGGTGACTGCCACTAAACCGGGCGCCGGTTCGAACAGACGCATCAAATGATCGGGGGTAAATGCGATGCAGCCGGTCCACGTGCACTCCCACTCCACCGGTTTCAGGTAAGGGAAGTAATGTTGCTGCACCCTATCGGCCCAAGCCTTGAGGAACCAGGCCGGTTTCTGATTGCCATTACCCAGACTGCCAAGCAGCAGGCGACCGTCTTTGTCTCGACGGATACTGCTGAGCACCTGTCGGGTGTCCCAGGAACCCTGGCCACCGGGCAGGATTTGCCGGGCGGCTTCTTCGGTCAGCGGGGCCGAAGCCACTTGATAGTAATAACCGGGGAAGAAATTGCGCCGCAACTCCGTCCAGTCACCTTCGGTGTAGGCATTGGAGGCGATCACCACTTTCTCGGCCATGACCGAGCCCTGGGCGGTTTGCACAGACCAGCGCTGACCCTGTCGTTCGAGTCGGGTGACCGGGGAATGATCGAATAATTGACCGCCCAGGCCGATGGCCGCTTTGGCCAGCCCCGTGGTGTAGGCCATCGGGTTGAGCGTGCCGGCGCGGCGATCGAGCAATGCTGCGGCGATTTTTTTCGTGCCGGTGGCTTGCTCGCAGGCCTGGCCGGTGAGCAATTCCACCGGTGCACCGCGACGTTTCCATTGTTCTTCACGACTGCGCAAATCGGCTTCGCCGCGGGCGTTGTGCGCCATGTGCAGCGTGCCTTCGCGACGCAACTGGCAATCGATGTTGTACTTGTCCACAAGGCTGAACACCAGGGATGGCGCTGCCCCCAGCATGCGGTTGAGCTGGCTGCCGACCGCCTCGCCAAACCCGGCTTCGATCTCGTCCGGTGGAATCCACATCCCGGCATTGACTAGCCCGACGTTGCGCCCCGAACCACCATGGCCGGCGCGATGAGCCTCCAGCACACAAACGGTCTTGCCTTGCTCCAGCAGATGCACCGCCGCCGACAAACCGGTAAACCCGGCGCCGATGACGCAGACATCCACCGAAACCTCACCCTTGAGAGCCGAATTGTCCGGCCTTTGCGGCGTCAGTTTTTCCCACAGACACTCTTCGCGTAACGGCATTGCAAGCTCCTGTCGGAGCAGCTACAAGCCGCAAGCTACAAGCTGCAAGCCAGTTTGCTTGAAGCTTGTAGCTTGTAGCTTGAAGCTGCTTAATCGAACGTAATACCCTGCGCCAACGGCAACTCCAGCGAATAGTTCACGGTGTTGGTCTGGCGGCGCATGTAGCCGCGCCATGCATCGGAGCCGGACTCACGACCACCGCCGGTTTCTTTCTCGCCACCGAACGCGCCGCCGATTTCCGCGCCGCTCGGGCCGATGTTGACGTTGGCGATGCCGCAGTCGCTGCCCACCGCCGACATGAACTGCTCGGCTTCACGCACGTCGGTGGTGAAGATGCACGAGGACAGGCCCTGTGGCACGGCGTTGTTCAGGCGCAGGGCTTCCTGGAAGTCGCTGTAGCCGACCACGTACAGGATCGGGGCGAAGGTTTCGTGGCAGACCACATCGCTCTGCTCCGGCATTTCAACGATGGCCGGCGACACGTAGTAGGCATTCGCGAACTTGTCTTGCAGCTGACGCTCACCGCCAAACACCCGTCCGCCTTCGCTCAAGGCCTGTTCCAGAGCATCCTGCATGTTGTCGAAGCTTTGCTTGTCGATCAGCGGGCCGATCAGATTGCCTTCCAGCGGATGGCCGATACGCACTTTCGAGTACGCGGCTTTCAGGCGGGTGACGATTTCTTCTTTCACCGACTCATGGGCGATCAGGCGACGCAGGGTGGTGCAACGCTGACCGGCAGTGCCGACGGCGCTGAACAGGATCGCGCGAACGGCCATGTCCAGATCGGCGCTTGGACCGAGGATCATCGCGTTGTTGCCGCCCAGCTCCAGAATGCTGCGGGCGAAACGTGCGGCGATTTTCGGCGCCACTTCACGGCCCATGCGGGTGCTGCCGGTGGCGCTGACCAGCGCGACACGCGGATCATCGACCAGGGCTTCGCCGGCATCGCGACCGCCAATGATCACCTGGCTCAGGTGCGGTGGCGCATCGCTGAAATTCTTCAGCACGCGATCGAACAGCGCCTGGCAAGCCAGTGCGGTCAGCGGGGTCTTTTCCGACGGTTTCCAGATCACCGGGTTGCCGCAGACCAGCGCCAGCGTGGCGTTCCAGGCCCAGACCGCGACCGGGAAGTTGAACGCACTGATCACGCCGACGACGCCCAGCGGATGCCAGGTTTCGCGCATGTGGTGGCCAGGTCGCTCGGAGGCGATGGTCAAACCGTACAGCTGACGGGAGAGGCCGACGGCGAAATCGCAGATGTCGATCATTTCCTGAACTTCACCCAGGCCTTCCTGGGTGATCTTGCCGGCCTCCCAGGACACCAGCTCGCCGAGATCGGCCTTGTATTCACGCAGGATGTCACCCAGTTGCCGCACCAGTTCGCCACGGCGCGGTGCCGGGACCTTGCGCCACAGATCGAACGCATGATCTGCGCGACTGATGTGCTGCTCGACTTCAGCAGCGCCTTCCCAGTTCACGGCGGCGATCCTGCTGCCATCGATCGGCGAATGCACCGGCACTTTGCCGTTCTGGTACAGGGCCGGGTTCACACCTAGACGATCAAGCAATGCGGCAACCATGGGTCACTCCTCAAGCAAAAGACAGAACACGTGCAGCCGGAAATTCACGGCTGATCAGACCTGTAGTTTTAGCTGCCCGGAGGTTACTCAACAAACGACCATTAAGAGAGATATCATTCCGTTTATTCATGCTGTGCATTGCTGGCAATAAAGAGACAAGAACCAAGGACCGCCCATGCTGAATAAACGCTACTTGCCATCGATCGCTGCGTTGCAGTGCTTCGAGGCCGTCACCCGGCACTTGAGCTTCACCCGCGCCGCCGAAGAGTTGAACCTGACCCAAAGCGCCGTGAGCAAGCAGGTCGCGCAACTCGAAGAGCTGTTGCAGCACCTGCTGTTTCGCCGGGTACGCCGCCGCCTGCAGATGACGCCGGCAGGCGATCTGTACCTGGTTGAGGTACGAAAGATCCTCACGCAGGTCGAGATGTCGACCCATTACCTGCGTTCCTACGGTGGCGAAACAGAAGTACTACGCGTCTCGACACCGCCGACCTTCGGCGCGCGCTGGCTGGTGCCGCGCCTGAAAGGCTGGCGCCTGCGTCATCCGTCGATTCACCTGGACCTGTGCAGCGAGCAGGAAGCCGACGATCTGCTGCAAGGTCGCAGTGACCTGGCGTTCTATTTCGGCCAGGGCTCGCGACCGGGTACCGAATGCCTGAAGCTGTTCGGCGAAGAGCTGGTGCCGGTATGCGCCCCGGGCAGCCTGCCTGCCCAACCGTTCACCGATCCGACGCAACTGTCCGACCTGGTACTGCTGCAAAACGCCTCCCGCCCCCAGGCCTGGCACGACTGGTTCGAGCATCAGGGCTACCACACCGAGCACAGCTACCACGGCCCGCGCTTCGAAACCTTTTATATGTGCATCCGTGCCGCTCAGGTCGGCTGCGGCGTGGCGTTGCTGCCGCGGTTTCTGGTGGAAGAGGAACTGGCCGACGGCAAACTGGTCATTCCCTGGCAGCATGCAATGCCCAGCACCGACGCCTATTACCTTGCCTACCCGGAGCACTCGGCGGAAGTGCCCAAGGTGCGGGACTTTGTGAAGTGGATGCTGGAGCAGATTGATAGCCCGGATGTGGTGCAGCACTAACGTCTTGCACTTTCCCTGTGGCGAGGGGGCTTGCCCCCGTTGGGTTGCGCAGCAGCCCCAAAATTTGCAACTTCGTAGCTGGAGCTATTGCGACTGCTGCGCAGCCGAACGGGGGCAAGCCCCCTCGCCACAAAAGCTCACACCTGCAGGGATCTGCTGCGGTCTAAAAAATTGCTGGCAATCCCTGCCGCTGATATGCGCCACTAGCGCCACTGATCAATACTGCTGCAACGCTGGAGATTCCCGTTATGAGCGAGAGTGTGTTTGCCGATCGCATCGTGCAGAACCTGCTCGACACCGACTTCTACAAACTGACGATGATGCAGGCGGTGCTGCACAACTACCCGAACGTCGAAGTCGAATGGGAGTTTCGTTGCCGTAACGGCGAGGACTTGCGCCCGTACCTGGCGGAAATCCGATTCCAGATCGAGCGCCTGGCCGAGTTGAGCCTGAGCGCCGACCAGTTGAGCTTTCTGGAGCGCATCAGCTTCCTGAAGCCGGACTTCCTGCGTTTTCTCGGGTTGTTTCGCTTCAACCTGCGCTACATCCACACGGGCCTCGAAAACGGTGAGCTGTTTATCCGCCTGCGTGGCCCCTGGCTGCACGTGATCCTGTTCGAAGTGCCGCTGCTGGCGCTGGTCAGCGAGGTGCGCAACCGCTATCGCTACCGCGAGGTCGTGCTGGAGCAGGCCCGCGAGCAGCTCTACCGCAAGTTCGACTGGCTGAGCGCCAATGCCAGCAGTGATGAATTGTCCGAATTGCAGGTGGCCGATTTCGGCACACGCCGACGTTTTTCTTACCGCGTGCAGGAAGAAGTGGTGAATGTGCTCAAGCACGACTTCCCAGGACGCTTCGTCGGCACCAGCAACGTGCACCTGTCCCGGGAGCTGGACATGAAACCCCTGGGCACCATGGCCCACGAATGGATCATGGCGCACCAGCAACTCGGCCCGCGGCTGATCGACAGCCAGATCGCCGCGCTCGATTGCTGGGTCCGTGAATACCGTGGCCTGCTGGGGATTGCCCTGACCGACTGCATCACCATGGATGCCTTCCTCGGCGATTTCGATCTGTTTTTCGCCAAGCTTTTTGACGGTTTGCGCCACGACTCGGGCGACCCGGTGATCTGGGCGGAAAAAGCCATCGCCCACTATCACAAGCTCGGCATCGACCCGATGAGCAAGACGCTGACCTTCTCCGATAGCCTGACATTGCCCAAGTGCCTGGAAATATTCCGGGCGCTGCGCGGTCGGATCAATGTCAGCTTCGGCATCGGCACCAACCTGACCTGTGATATTCCGGGTGTCGAACCGATGAGCATCGTGCTTAAAATGGCCGCCTGCAACGGCCAGCCGGTGGCGAAGATATCCGACGAGCCAGGCAAGACGCACTGCAAAGACCCGAATTTCGTCGCTTACTTGCGACACGTTTTCCAGGTTCCTGCCGCCCTTTCCAGTACATCAAGCAAGGAGTGAATTCATGCAAGCCGTACAGCGTGAGATTGCTGAACAGCTCAAGGTCCAGCCGCCATTCGCCGACGAGGCCGCCCTTGAGGTCGAAGTCGCCCGGCGGGTGACCTTCATTCAGGACTGCCTGGTCAACTCCGGGCTCAAGACCCTGGTGCTGGGCATCAGTGGCGGGGTCGACTCCCTGACCGCCGGTCTGCTGGCCCAACGGGCCGTCCGTGAACTGCGCCAGCGCAGCGGTGATGCCGCGTACAAATTCATCGCCGTGCGCCTGCCCTACGAAACCCAGTTCGATGAGCACGACGCCCAGGCTTCGGTGGATTTCATCAAGCCGGACGAGCGCCACACCGTGAACATCGGCCCGGCCGTCAAATCCCTGGCCAATGAAGTGGCAGCCTTCGAAGGCAAACATGCAGTGTCGGTGGACTTCGTGCTCGGCAACACCAAGGCGCGCATGCGCATGGTCGCCCAGTACACCATCGCCGGCGCGGCCCATGGCCTGGTGATTGGCACCGATCACGCGGCGGAAGCGGTGATGGGCTTCTTCACCAAGTTCGGTGACGGCGCCTGCGATCTGGCGCCACTGAGTGGCCTGGTGAAAAACCAGGTCCGCGCCATCGCCCGCAGCTTCGGCGCGCCAGAGTCCCTGGTGGAAAAAGTCCCGACCGCCGACCTTGAGGATCTGTCGCCGGGTAAACCGGACGAAGCCTCCCACGGCGTGACCTACGCCGAGATCGACGCCTTCCTGCACGGCAATTCGGTGCGTGAAGAGGCGTTCAGGATCATTGTTGATACGTACAACAAGACCCATCACAAGCGCGTGATGCCATTTGCGCCTTGAGGCGTGAGTGAATGAAAAAGCCCGCTGAAGAGTGATCCTCAGCGGGCTTTTCTTTGGCCAGCACATTTGTTGATGCAGATGGCCCATTCGCGAGCAGGCTCACTCCTACAAGGACAGCGCAGTACCTGTAGGAGTGAGCCTGCTCGCGATGAACGATAACGCGGTGGACAGTCTTACTTCAGGGTAACCGTGCCTTTCATCATCGAGATATGGCCCGGGAACGAGCAGAAGAAACCGTATTTTTCAGCCGCATCCAGCTTGGACACGTCGAAGGTCACCGAATCGGTTTCATTGGCGCCGATGATCTTGGTGTGGGCGATCACGCGGGCGTCGCCTTCTTTCAGGTAGTTCTTGTCGATGCCGGCACTCAGGCCGTCGGTGGCGATCGGCTGCATGTCAGCTTCTTTACTCAGCACCCAGTTATGGCCCATGACGTTCTTCGGCAAGCTGCCGGAGTGCTTGAGTTCCACGGTAAACGTCTTGCAGCTCTTGTCGATTTCAATGGCCTTGGTGCTGAAGGACATTTGATCGGTGGAGTCAATGGTGGTCTTGCACTCGGCAGCCATCAATTGGCTGCTGGCCAGTGTCAGCAGGGATACCGCAACAAGTTTGGCAAACATGGTGAATCTCCAAGGCAGGGTTAACGAGAATCGCGAATGGACAGAAGACTGCCTGAAAACTTCGCAAGTTCATATGACTTGAATCAAAAATTGTATACAACTTTCGCGCTATGACACCGATGCGAAATATCTACCAGCCAAGTGTCTGGCCCGGGCCTATCATCAGGCCGTCCCCCTTCAAATGGAGCGTCTGTCATGTCGATCAACAACCTGTTGTGCAGTTTGCTGGCCGCCTACGCCTGCGGCGCCAGCGGTACATACGAAACCCCAGAACACGAAGTCTAGCCCTTGGAGTGCCGTGCGCCTGCCTTTACTCTGTGGCCCTGATCGACCATGGAGCAAGGCATGTCTTTAACATCCGTTTGTGTATTTTGTGGTGCCAGCACCGGCACCAACCCAGCTTACCGCGAAGCAGCCGTGGCCCTTGGCCGGGCGTTGGCCGAGCGCAAGCTGACCCTGGTGTATGGCGGTGGGGCCGTGGGCCTGATGGGCATCGTCGCCGATGCGGCCCTGGCGGCCGGCGGTGAAGTGATCGGCATCATCCCGCAAAGCCTCAAGGACAAGGAAATCGGCCACAGCGGCCTGACTCGCCTGGAAGTCGTCGATGGCATGCACGCGCGCAAGGCCCGGATGGCCGAGCTCAGCGATGCCTTTATCGCGCTGCCCGGTGGCCTTGGCACCCTCGAAGAGCTGTTCGAAGTCTGGACCTGGGGCCAACTCGGCTACCACGGCAAACCGCTGGGTTTGCTGGAAGTGAATGGCTTCTACAGCAAATTGACGTCTTTTCTTGATCACATCGTCGGCGAAGGCTTCGTTCGCGGCCAGCACCGTGACATGCTGCAAGTGAGCGAATCACCGCAAACCCTGCTCGATGCTCTGGATGCCTGGCAACCTTCCATAGCGCCAAAATGGGCCGAGCAAAAACCCAACTAACGGCTCGGCACCGATACAGGGCAGAATATGCGCCGCTCAACCTCACCTTCGACCCCAGAGGATCGCCCATGGCTAAACCTAATTATTCCTTCGCCAAACGTCAGAGAGACTTGGCCAAGGAGCAGAAGAAAGAGGAAAAGCTTCAGCGCAAGAAAGCTACAGCTGAAGAAGCGGCACTGAACCCTGAGGGTGAAGTGGCGGCAGAAGACGATGTTGATGCACCGAAAGACTCGGCGCCCGACGCCTGAGAACCTCCGGGCCCGATAACCTGATCAGGCCCACCGGATCTGTGTAAAGGGTTGGCAGCTTTGCTGCTGACCCTCACAGGCCAATCGAATGACTCCACAACACCGCAATTCCTGTAGGAGTGAGCCTGCTCGCGATAGCGGCATGACAGTCAACTGGATGGTGAATGTGCTGCCGCCATCGCGAGCAGGCTCGCTCCTACAGTTGATCTTCATTACTCCAAAGGCATCACTGTGACTCGCACCTCCGGATCGTGATTGCCCCCTCCCAGAATCACCCCCCGCAATGGCGACACATCGGAAAAATCCCGGCCCCAGGCCAGGGTGATGTGCTCCAGCGCCGGTTGCACATTGTTGGTCGGATCGAAATCCACCCACCCCAGCACCGGGCAAAACACCGAGACCCAGGCGTGGGACGCATCAGCGCCGATCAGCCGTGGCTGGCCCGGTGGCGGCTGGGTCAGCAGGTAACCGCTGATGTAACGCGCCGCCAACCCTCTGGAACGCACGCAGGCGAGCATCAGATGGGCAAAGTCCTGGCAGACCCCGCGTCGGCGCTCCAGCACCTCCACCAGCGGTGTGGCCACCTGGGTCGCTTCGGCATCGAAGGTGAACTCGCTGAAGATTTTCTCCATCAACGCCTGCACACCGAGCAACAACGCCCGACCGGGCGGAAAACAGCTTTGCGAAAACTCGACGAAGTTTTTCTTCAAATGCACATACGGCGATTCAAACCGGTATCGGCAGGCTTCGAGCAATTCTGGCGACAGCGGTTGGCTGCTGTAGGTCAGCGCGCTACGGGTCTGTTCCCAAGCCGGTGACCGATTGAAGTCCAACGCAGGCCGGGGCAGCACTTCAATGGTCAGGCTGGCGTTGACCAGCAATTCATCGTGGGGACGCTCGAACGCCAGCCGGGTCAACGGATTGCCGAACACATCCAGCTCATCGCGACGCGAGGTCGGCTCGGGGCTGATCTGCAATTTCTGTTCGGTGCAGCGCTGCCAGGCACAAGGCCGTGGCCACAAATGCGCCAGTTGCTGGGCCAGGGACACCGGGCTGTCGTAGTGATAATGGGTGTCGTGAAAAATCTGGTAATGAGCACTCATCAGACGGACACCGTGCGCTGGCTGACATCGTCGACATGGGCGAAATGCCGCAGCGCCAGGCGATCGGAAACTTGCCCGCTGGCGTCGGCGATCTCTTGCAGCAGCGCGGCCAGCCCCTCGATGGCGGCGCGAACACTGGCGTCGCCAAACAGCGGGTTTTCCAGGCAGCCCAGATCGAATCGCGCCAGCCGCTCGACCAGTTGCGGCAGCGCTGCTTCGCGTGGCACACCAAAGTCATCGTTGAGGCGTTTGAGGGTACGGGTCACCAGTTTCAACTGGAACAACACGGCGTGGGGGTTCTGCTCGTCAAGCAATAACAGGTCGAGCACCGGGATCAGTTGCGCCACCGCCAGGTATCGAGAACGGTAGGTGATGCTGCTGTTGCCCAGTTCCAGCAGCCATTCCAGCCCCGCCTGGTCGAAAGCCCCGGCGCCCCGCAAGAACGCCGCAAGGCTGCCGCTGAGAAATTGCAGGCGCTCGATCCGCCGGCCAATCATCAGGAATCGCCAGCCTTCGTCCCGGGTCATGTCGTCCAGGGCAAAGCCGGACAGCGCCGCCAGGGACATCACCAGACGGTTGAGGAAATCCAGCAACTCGCCGAAATCCGGCTCCTCGGTTTCCAGCTCCATGGCTTCGCGCTGCAACTCCACGAGCGCCTGCCAGTTTTCCCGCGAAAGCTTGCCGCGCACCTGTGAAGCGGCCCACTGCAAGCGTTGCAGATTGGAACGCAGGCTGAACGGCCAGTCATCGCCGAGCAACGCCGCCAACAGGCGTTCCGGCAACTCGCCCTCCTCGGGCAGCAGCATCAGCCGTTCGCCCAGATCCACCGCGGCCTGCAAGGCTTGCGGGTCGTCGCCGTCGACATAGCGCGCCAGCATGATGCGCAGCAAACGGGCACTGTCGTCGCAACGCTCGCAGTAACGGCCGAACCAGAACAGGTTTTCCACCACCCGCGACGGCAGGTACGGATCGCGCCGCACCAGGTCATGCACGCCGATGTTGCGCTGGGCCTTCCATTGTTCGCCGCTGGGCGCACGCGCGCCCAGCACCCAGGTGTCCTTGCTGGCGCCGCCGCGCTGCATCGACACCACTTCGGCATTGGCTTGGGCGGCGACCCGGGTCAGGCCGCCGGGCAGTACCCGATACCCCTCACGGCTGGCCACCGCATACACGCGCATGCCGATGGCACGGGGTTGCAATTGACCGTCTTCGGCTTGCCAGATCGGCGCTTGGGACAATTGTGCGAGTTCTTGCGCGACATAGGCGTAGGGCCGCGCCTGCATGCGCTCGGCGAGTTCCTGACGCTGTTTCTCACTCAAATCCCGGCCAAAGACCGGCGCAAAGCTCTGGGACGGAAACGCCGGCTTGATCAGCAGCTCCGGCAGTTTCTCCAGGGCCTGGGCCAGAACCGGCGCTTCACCGCACCACCAGGTGGCGATGGACGGCAGGATCAGTTCTTCGCCGAACAGAAATTGATTGATCCTCGGCAGGAAACCCAACAAGCCCGGCGATTCCAGCACACCGCTGCCGAGGGCGTTGGCCACCAGCACCCGCCCCTGCCGCACGGCCTCAAGCAGCCCCGGCACGCCGAGGGCCGAATCGGTGCGCAACTCCAGCGGGTCGCAGAAATCATCGTCGAGCCGGCGCATGATCGCGTGGACCCGTCGCAGGCCACTCAGGGTTTTCAAGTAAACCGTGGCGTCGCGCACTGTCAGGTCACCACCCTCCACCAGCGGATAACCGAGCTGGCGAGCCAGATACAGATGTTCAAAATAGCTTTCGTTGAAACGTCCCGGTGTCAGCAGCACCACCAACGGCGCGTCCCCGTCACTCGGGGCCTGACGGGCCAGGGTTTCCTGCAAGGTGCGGAAGAACCCGGCCAGGTGCTGCACTTTCAGATCGCGGTACAACTCGGGAAAGGCCCGGGACACAATCGTGCGGTTTTCCAGCGCATACCCGGCTCCCGAAGGCGCCTGGGTACGATCCGCCGTCACCCACCAGCGGCCATCGGGTGTGCGCGCCAGATCCACGGCATACAGATGCAGAAAGGCTCCGTCAGGCGGGCTGATGCCCTGGCAGGGCCAAAGGAAGTTGTTGTGACCGAACACCAGCTCGGCGGGCAGCAGACCTTCGGCAATCAGCCGTTGCGGACCGTAAAGATCAGCCAGCACGGCATTGAGCAAGCGCGCCCGCTGAGCGATGCCGGCCGACAACTGTTGCCACTCATCGGCCGCGATGACATGGGGCAGCAGGTCCAGCTCCCACGGCCGGTCCGCGCCCTTGGGGTCGGCATAGACGTTATAGGTAACGCCGTTTTCCTGAATCTGCCGGGTCAGCAGGGCCTGACGCTGCACCAATTGTGCCGGCGTGCTGCGTTGCAACTGCTCGAACAGCCGGCACCAGTGCGGGCGCACGGCGCCACTGTCGTCGAGCAGTTCGTGATAGGTGCCCGCCGTCAGCGGGTAGCGGTCTAGCAGGTCAGGCATGGAAGGCTCGGCAGACAGCAATGAACGGTCAGACTAACGCAGGCTCGTGACACCCGGATATACGAAAAATCCGAGCGTCGCGTACGGTTTAGAAACGTCGCAAATCGAGTGTCATCGGCAACTCGTCGCTGATTTCCAGATTGGGTAGAGGAAGTTTTCCCGGTGTGTGTCCGATGCGGAAGAAACGCGCCATTCGCCGGCTCTCCGCTTCATTGGCATTGACCGGCAAGCTGTCGTAGTTGCGCCCGCCCGGATGGGCGACGTGGTACTGGCAACCACCCAGCGAGCGCTGCATCCAGGTGTCGAGCAGGTCGAACACCAGAGGCGCGTGGACCGGAATCGTCGGTTGCAGGCAGTTGGCCGGTTGCCAGGCACGAAATCTCACGCCCGCGACGAATTCGCCTACACGCCCGGTGGGCTGCAATGGCACCGGAATGCCGTTGCAGGTCAGCAGATATCGCTGGGGCGGCAAGCCGCTGAGCTTGACCTGCAAACGCTCCAGCGACGAATCCACGTAACGCACCGTACCGCCCATGGCGCCCTCTTCGCCCAGCACGTGCCAGGGCTCGAGCGCCTGACGCAACTCCAGTGCAATGCCACTGACGGCGTAGTCGCCGACCTTGGGGAAGCGGAACTCCAGATGCGCGGCGAACCATTCGGCCCGTACCGGATAACCGGCGGCGTTGAGGTCGACGATGACATCGGCGAAGTCTTGCTCGATAAAGTGCGGCAACAGGAAGCGATCGTGCAGCTCCGTGCCCCAGCGCGCCAGTTTCGGCGGAGCATAGGGCTCGCGCCAGAACCGCGCGACCAGCGCCCGCAGCAACAATTGTTGCGCCAGGCTCATGCGCGCATGGGGCGGCATCTCGAACGCACGCAGCTCCAGCAATCCGAGGCGCCCGGTGGCACCGTCCGGCGAATAGAGTTTGTCGATGCAGAACTCGGCGCGGTGGGTGTTGCCGGTCACATCGATCAGCAGATTGCGCAGCAGTCGATCCACCCGCCATGGCGGACATTCCTCACCCGGCTCAGGCATCTGCGCGAAAGCGATCTCCAGTTCGTACAAGGCATCGTTGCGCGCTTCGTCGACACGGGGCGCCTGGGACGTCGGGCCGATGAACAATCCGGAAAACAGGTAGGAAAGGGACGGATGGTTATGCCAGTAGCTGATCAGGCTGCGCAGCAGATCCGGGCGACGCAGAAACGGCGAGTCCCCCGGAGTCGCGCCACCCAACACGAAATGGTTACCGCCGCCCGTGCCGGTATGCCGGCCGTCGATCATGAATTTCTCGGTGGTCAGCCGGGTCTGGCGCGCTTCTTCGTAGAGAAATTCGGTGCGCTCGACCAACTCATCCCAGGTCGCGGACGGCTGCACGTTGACCTCGATCACCCCCGGATCCGGGGTGATGCGGAAGTTGCTCAGGCGTGGATCGCTCGGCGGCTCATAGCCCTCCAGCAACACCGGGCACATCAGCTCTTCGGCGGTGGCTTCGATGGCAGCGACCAGCTCGAGGTAATCCTCGACACGCTCCAGCGGCGGCATGAACAGGTACAACCGGCCATCCCGCGCTTCGGCGCAGAAGGCGGTGCGGGTCAGATAGTCGGCGGATTCGTCGATCTTCGGTGCGCGCTCCTGCACCTCGGCAGCTTCGCTTTGGCTTTGCAGTTGCGCGGTGTCGGGCAGCGGCGGGAAGTCTTGATTCGGGTCTTGCGGATGGATAAACGGATACTCCGCCGCTTTCACCCAGGGTTGCGAGCCCAACGGCAAGCGATACCCCAGCGGTGAGTCTCCCGGCACCAGTCGGCAGTGCTCGTCGCGCAGATACCAGCGCCCGCTCTGCCACTGATCGCCCTTGGCGGTGCGCGCCAGCGGCAGGACCTGACCAATGATCTTGTCCAGGCCTTGGCCGAACACTTTGCGCAGGCGTGCTCGTTCCAGCGGCTCTTCCAGACGCGAGTCTTCGGCGCTGACGTTTTGCGGCAGCATGCCTTCGCGCCAGAGGTAATAGAAATTGTCTTCGTAGGCCGCAAACACAAAGCGTGTCGGAATCTTCAGCCGTTCGGCGACACTCGCCAGAAAACGCCCGGCCAGCGCCCCGTCGGCGCCGTAGTCTTCCTGTTCGTCGGCGATCAGCGCGCTGTTGTGCCAGATCGGCACACCGTCACGGCGCCAGTAGCAATTGAGCGACCAGCGCGGCAGTTGCTCGCCGGGGTACCACTTGCCCTGCCCAAAATGCACCAACCCCTGGGGCGCGTAGTGTTTACGCATGCGTTGGAACAGTTCGGCGGACAACCGCCGTTTATCCGGCCCCAGTGCCGCGGTATTCCACTCGGCGCCATCCGGGTCATCGATGGACACAAAGGTCGGCTCGCCGCCCATGGTCAGGCGCACATCGCCTTCCAGCAAGTCGGCATCGATCTGTCGGCCCAGGGTTTGGATCGCCAGCCACTGGTCGTCGGTGTAGGGCTTGGTGACCCGTGGAGCCTCCCAAATCCGCTCCACGGACATTTCGTGGCTGAATTCGCACTCGCACGGTTCCACCAAGCCACTGATCGGCGCCGCAGAGGACGGATCGGGACTACAGGCCAACGGAATGTGTCCTTCACCGGCAAACAGCCCGGAGGTCGCATCCAGGCCGATCCAGCCCGCTCCGGGCAAGTACACCTCGCACCAGGCATGCAGGTCGGTGAAATCCACTTCGGTTCCTGACGGACCGTCGAGACTTTTGACGTCGGCGGTCAGCTGGATCAGGTAGCCCGACACAAAACGCGCCGCCAGCCCCAGGTTGCGCAGCAGTTGCACCAGCAACCACGCGGAGTCACGGCACGAGCCGGAGGCTTGGTCGAGGGTGTGCTCAGGTGTTTGTACGCCGGGCTCCATGCGGATCAGGTAATCGATGTCTTCGCTCAAACGCTGGTTGAGTGCGACAAGAAAGTCCACGGCGGGCAACGGTGTGCGGTCGATGCCGTCCAGGTAGGCCTTGAACTTCGGCGTAAGGGGCAGGGTTTCCAGATACGGCGCCAGCTCCTTGCGCTCATCCGCGGCATAGGCGAAGGGGATCTTTTCCGCGTAAGGCTCAAGGAAAAAGTCGAACGGATTGAAGATCGCCATTTCGGCCAGCAGATCGACTTCGATTCGCAATTCTTCGGTTTTTTCCGGGAACACCAGTCGCGCCAGGTAATTGCCCTGAGGGTCCTGCTGCCAGTTGATGAAGTGTTGCTCAGGAGAGACTTTCAACGCATAGGACAGAATCCGCGTGCGGCTGTGAGCAGCGGGGCGCAGGCGAACGATCTGCGGGCCGAGCTCGACAGCGCGGTCATAGCGGTAATGCGTGACGTGGTGCAATGCGACATGAATCGACACGGCGTGCCTCCTGCGAGCCTTGAGCGTATGGGAAAGCGCGCAAGACTTATGCCATCCAGCAGCGCTGGCGCTTTCTTCGGTTGCCTGAGGCAGTACAGCACCAAAATCGGGCGATGCAGGAAAATGGTTTGACGTAGGTGCACGTAAATGTGGCGATCAGCCAGAAATTGGTTGGCAGCTCCGGCCTCTTCGCGAGCAGGCTCGCTCCTACAGGGGAATGCATTTCATTGTAGGAGTGAGCCTGCTCGCGATGAGGCCAGCAGCTCCAGTACATTTTTCAAGCCTGGAATGCAAAACGCCAACCCGAAGGTTGGCGTTCTGTTCAGCTCAAGCGCGGCTTAACGCGGCACGACCGGCTTACGGGTCGGCTTTGGCCCTTTGCCCTTGGCCGCGTCCTTGCGCTCCTTGGCCGCCTGCTGGTTGCGGGCGAACGCCGCAGCCTTGGCCTGTTCGCGCTTGTCCCACGGATTGCCGCCATCGCTGGCACGAGGTGGCAGGCCGGTATGCTGAGTCAGGATCTTGGTGGTCTTTTCCCCTGCAACCTTGTGGCTGCCGGCCGGCGTCGAGTTCTTGCGACGGGCGCTCTGGTAGCTGTCAGTCGACGGCTGATGCAAAGGAATCAACTGGTTCTTGCCCGGCCCGATCAGGTCGGCACGGCCCATGCGGGTCAGTGCCTCGCGCAGCATCGGCCAGCCTTTCGGGTCGTGATAACGCAAGAACGCCTTGTGCAGACGGCGCTGCTCCTCGCTCTTGACGATGGTCACCGCGTCACTCTTGTAGGTGACCTTGCGCAGCGGGTTCTTGCCCGAGTGATACATCGCGGTGGCGGTGGCCATCGGCGACGGGTAGAACGCCTGCACCTGGTCGGCACGGAAGCCGTTGCCCTTGAGCCACAGGGCCAGGTTCATCATGTCTTCATCGGTGGTGCCCGGGTGGGCGGCGATGAAGTACGGAATCAGGTACTGCTCCTTGCCCGCTTCCTTGGAGTACTTCTCGAACATGCGCTTGAACTTGTCATAGCTGCCGATGCCCGGTTTCATCATCTGGTTGAGCGGACCTTCCTCGGTGTGTTCCGGGGCGATCTTCAGGTAACCACCGACGTGGTGGGTCACCAGTTCCTTGACGTATTCCGGCGACTCGACCGCGAGGTCATAGCGCAGGCCGGAAGCGATCAGGATTTTCTTCACACCCGGCAACTCACGGGCGCTGCGGTACAGCTGGATCAGCGCCGAGTGGTCGGTGTTCAGGTTCGGGCAGATGCCAGGGAACACGCACGATGGCTTGCGGCACGCGGATTCGATTTCCGGGCTCTTGCAGGCAATGCGGTACATGTTCGCGGTCGGGCCGCCGAGGTCGGAGATCACGCCGGTAAAACCCGGGACCTTGTCACGAATCTCTTCGATTTCGCGAATGATCGACTCATGGGAACGGTTCTGGATGATCCGGCCTTCGTGCTCGGTGATCGAGCAGAAGGTGCAGCCGCCGAAGCAGCCACGCATGATGTTCACCGAGAAGCGGATCATGTCGTAGGCCGGGATCTTCTCCTTGCCGTACGCCGGGTGCGGAATGCGCGCATAAGGCATGCCGAACACGTAGTCCATTTCTTCGGTGGTCATCGGAATCGGTGGTGGGTTGAACCAGACGTCCACTTCGCCATGCTTCTGCACCAGTGCACGGGCGTTGCCCGGGTTGGTTTCCAGGTGCAACACGCGGTTGGCGTGGGCATAAAGCACCGCATCGCCACGGACTTTTTCAACCGACGGCAAACGGATCACGGTCTTGTCGCGGGTCATGCGCGGGCTGGCCAGGATCTGCACGACCTTGGCTTCCTGCGGATCGTCGACCGGACCTTTTTCCTGCTCGATGGCGCAGGCCTGGGTGTCCTGGGTGTTCACGTACGGGTTGATGATCTTGTCGATCTTGCCCGGACGGTCGATGCGCGTGGAGTCGACTTCGTACCAGCCTTGCGGCGTGTCGCGACGAATGAACGCGGTGCCGCGCACATCGGTGATGTCTTCGATCTTGTGACCGTAGGACAGACGCTGGGCGACTTCGACAATCGCACGCTCGGCGTTGCCGTAGAGCAGGATGTCGGCGCTGGCGTCGATCAAGATCGAGTTGCGCACACGGTCCTGCCAGTAGTCGTAGTGGGCGATGCGGCGCAGGGAGGCTTCGATTCCGCCGAGCACGATCGGCACGTGCTTGTAGGCTTCCTTGCAGCGCTGGCTGTAGACCAGACTCGCACGATCCGGACGCTTACCGGCCATGCCACCTGGCGTGTAGGCATCGTCGGAACGGATTTTCTTGTCCGCGGTGTAGCGGTTGATCATCGAGTCCATGTTGCCGGCCGCGACACCGAAGAACAGGTTCGGCTCGCCGAGCTTCATGAAATCGTCTTTGGACTGCCAGTTCGGCTGGGCAATGATCCCGACGCGGAAGCCCTGGGACTCCAGCAGCCGGCCGATGATCGCCATGCCAAACGACGGGTGATCGACGTAGGCATCACCGGTGACGATGATGATGTCGCAGGAGTCCCAGCCGAGCTGATCCATCTCCTCCCTGCTCATCGGCAGGAATGGCGCTGGACCGAAGCATTCGGCCCAGTACTTGGGATAGTCAAATAACGGCTTGGCTGTTTGCATGACGATGACCGGTGTTGAGATGAAAAATCGCGGGCGCGGAATATAGCACAAAAAACAACCAATTCCGACGGCTATGGTCGGAAATTACGCGTAACCCATGTGGGAGCGGGCTTGCTCGCGAAAGCGATACATCAGTCGACATTGATGTCGACCGACACTCCCTCTTCGCGAGCAAGCCCGCTCCCACAGGGTTATTCGTCGTCGAAGTTATAGCTACCTGGCGCGAGGTTTTCGAAGCGCGTGTATTTGCCAATGAACGCCAGCCGTGACGTACCGATCGGGCCGTTCCGCTGCTTGCCGATGATGATCTCGGCGATGCCTTTGTGCTCGGTCTCCGGGTGATAGACCTCATCCCGGTATACGAACATGATGACGTCAGCATCCTGCTCGATCGCTCCGGATTCCCGGAGGTCGGAGTTGATCGGGCGCTTGTTCGGGCGCTGCTCCAGGGAACGGTTGAGCTGGGACAACGCCACCACCGGGCAGTTGAACTCTTTGGCCAACGCCTTCAAGGAACGGGAGATTTCGGAAATCTCGTTGGTCCGGTTGTCGCCGGCGGAACCTGGGATCTGCATCAACTGCAGGTAGTCGATCATGATCAGGGCGACGTCGCCGTGCTCACGCACCAGTCGACGGGTCCGTGCGCGCATTTCCGATGGGCTGATGCCAGCCGTATCGTCGATGAACAACTTGCGATCGTTGAGCAGGTTGACCGCCGAGGTCAGGCGCGGCCAATCGTCATCGTCCAGGCGGCCGGCACGGACCTTGGTCTGGTCGATACGGCCCAAGGACGACAACATACGCATGATCAGCGATTCGCCTGGCATCTCGAGCGAGTAAACCAGTACGCACTTATCGCTGCGCAACACGGCATTTTCCACCAGGTTCATCGCAAAGGTGGTTTTACCCATGGAAGGACGGCCGGCAACAATGATCAAGTCGGCCGGTTGCAGGCCGCTGGTCTTCTCGTCGAGGTCGGTGTAGCCAGTGGACAGGCCAGTGATGGCGTTATCGGTGTTGAACAGGGTGTCGATGCGGTCGATGGCTTTGGCCAGCAGGTCGTTGACGCCCACCGGGCCACCGGTTTTCGGCCGGGCCTCGGCGATCTGGAAGATCTGCCGTTCGGCTTCGTCGAGAATCTCTTCTGCCGTACGGCCTTCCGGGTTGAACGCGCTGTCAGCAATTTCGCTGGCGATACCGATCAACTGCCGCAAGGTCGCTCGCGCGCGGACGATCTGGGCATACGCCTTGATGTTGGCGACAGACGGCGTATTTTTTGCCAGCTCACCCAGGTAACCGAGGCCACCGACTTGCGAGGTCTGACCTTCCTTGTCCAATTGCTCGGCAAGGGTCACGACGTCGATCGGTGAGTTCTGATCGGCCAGTTTGGCGATCGCCCGGAAGATCAGGCGGTGGTCATGCCGATAGAAATCGCCGTCCGACACTTGATCGAGCACGCGTTCCCAGGCGTTGTTGTCCAGCATCAAACCACCGAGCACGGCCTGTTCGGCCTCGATGGAATGCGGCGGCACCTTCAGGGCAGCGGTTTGCAGATCGTATTGCTCGGGAGCGGAGATATCGTTCATGGCCACTTGATTCTTGGTGATAAAAAACAGGGGTCGCAGAAAGACAAAGGGCACGACCTGTAAACAGGATCGTGCCCGATGTTACCGGCAAGCACCCGAGGGTACCAGCCGACAAGTGCTGCTTAAGCTGCTACCACGACAACGCGTACGGTGGCTTCAACTTCGGCGTGCAGGTGCACGGCCACGTCGAATTCACCTACGTTACGGATAGTGCCGTTCGGCAGACGAACTTCGCTCTTCTGCACTTCAACGCCAGAGGCGGTCAGTGCGTCAGCGATGTCGTGAGTACCGATCGAACCGAACAGCTTGCCTTCGTCGCCAGCGGTGGCAGTGATAGTCACTTCCAGCTCGGCCAGTTGGGCAGCGCGGCTTTCAGCCGAGGTCTTGCGATCTGCTGCAGCTTTTTCCAGCTCAGCGCGACGCTCTTCGAACGCAGCCAGGTTGGCTGGGGTCGCAGCGGTAGCTTTGCCGTAAGGCAGCAGGTAGTTACGACCGTAACCAGCCTTAACGTTCACTTTGTCACCCAGGTTGCCCAGGTTGGTGACTTTTTCCAGAAGGATCAGTTGCATGTGAAAATCCTCTTAACTTTTAACCTTCACCGTTCGCGTTATCGGCATCTTTCGGTGCCGAACGACCGCGAAAATCAATCAGGCTGTCGACGATGGCCAAGACCACCAGCAACGGATAGATCAGTTGCATGAACAGCAACAGCGTCACGTACAACCCCACCAGCCAGAACCTGGCCAGTCGCTTCTGCGCCACCAGCCCGTGAATCAGGGCCAGCCCGGCGAACACCAGCGGTACGCTGCACAACGGCGTCAACATGGCCATCTGCGAACCGAGATTCGGCCCCAGAAGCATGCACGCCAGCAGCAACATCGCCGGCAACAGCGGGAAGCGGATGGCGCGAAACTCGCGACCAAAACCGCCCGGGTTGTACAACAACGCCTGCCAGTAACGCCCGACAAGCAGGCTCAGCAAGCTGACGATTTGCAACAATGCCGCAATCAGGCCGGTCAGGACCGGTGCAATCAGGGACGCGAAACGCGCTTGTTCGTCTACCGACAACTTCTGGTAGACATCGCCGAGTAGCGACGGCATGACTTTGATCAAAGCCTGCGCCAGCATCTCGATCTGGGGAGCAAAAGCTGTCCCCAACACCACTGAAAACACCACTCCCATCGCTATGCTGACCAGCAGCACGCGGTTCCAGGACTCGCTTGCGCGCAAAACCAACGCAAGGCTCGCAGACCCCAGCAGCACCAGAAGTGCCCGTGGGTCGTCGGAGTAAAGCCACCAGGCCAATGCCGGCAGCAGTCCCAGAGCAAGAACGCCCAGGGCGTCCCTCAATCCGCGCCGCAGGAGCACAAGGCATCCGGCGGCAGCACCCAACCAATACAACAACGGCAATGCCGCGCATCCAGCCACTACGAGAGTGGCCTGCATACGGCCGCGCATGATGAACTCAGCTATGGCCCGCATGCATTCAATCCTTTGCTACGTGTCGACTGCCCGGTCTCAGCGGCCGTGGCTGTCGGTGTAGGCCAGCAGGGCCAGGAAGCGGGCGCGCTTGATAGCGGTGGCCAGCTGACGCTGATAACGAGCTTTGGTACCGGTGATGCGGCTTGGAACGATTTTGCCGGTCTCGGATACGTAGGCTTTCAGAGTGTTGAGATCTTTGTAATCGATCTCTTTCACGTCTTCAGCGGTGAAGCGGCAGAATTTACGACGACGGAAGAAACGTGCCATGTAATTGGCTCCTTAAAAGGTCCGTGGATTACTCGTCAGCGTTATCGCTGTTGTCGCTGTCATCACTATCAGCGCTTTCAGCGCCTTCGTGCTCAGGACGGTCGCGACGCTCACGGCGCTCACTGCGGTTTTCTTCAGCCTTGAGCATCTCGGACTGGCCGGTAACGGCTTCGTCGCGACGGATGACCAGGTTACGGATCACTGCATCGTTGTAGCGGAAGTTGTCTTCCAGCTCGGCCAGGGCCTTGCCAGTGCACTCAACGTTCAGCATCACGTAGTGAGCCTTGTGAACATTGTTGATTGCGTAGGCCAGTTGACGACGGCCCCAATCTTCCAGACGGTGGATTTTGCCGCCGTCTTCTTCGATCAGCTTGGTGTAACGCTCAACCATGCCGCCGACTTGCTCGCTTTGATCCGGGTGGACCAAAAAGATGATTTCGTAATGACGCATGAATGCTCCTTACGGGTTGTAGCCTGCCGCTCAAAAGCGGTCAGACAAGGAGTGAATGACACTTATGGACTTGCGGACGCTAGACACGTTGGTGCCTGCCATCACAGCAAGGGGCGCAATTGTAGAGAAGGGGCGAGGGAGGCGCAAGGTAATTGGTGATTATTTGAACAGCCACCCATTCATGCCTTGCCAAAAAACACTGTAGGAGCTGGCTTGCCCGCGAAAGCGGCATTACATCCAACATAGTTGCTGAATGTTACTCCGCCTTCGCTGGCAAGCCAGCTCCTACATTGGGGCGCGTGTGGATCAGGACTTCTTGGCAGCAGCCTTGGCCTTGACGCTACGCTGACGCTGCGCTTCGAACAGGCAGACACCCGTCGCCACGGAAACGTTGAGACTGCTGACGCTACCGCCCATCGGCAGGTTCACCAGGTAGTCGCAATGCTCGCGGGTCAGGCGACGCATACCCTTGCCTTCGGCACCCATGATCAGGATGGTCGGGCCGGTCAGGTCCTGGTCATACAGGCTGACCTCAGCTTCACCGGCCGTACCGACAACCCACAAGCCACGCTGCTGGAGCTTTTCCAGGGTGCGCGCCAGGTTGGTCACGGCAACCAGCGGAATCACTTCCGCCGCACCGCAGGCGATTTTTCGTACAACCGGAGTCAGGGTCGCCGACTTGTCCTTCGGCACGATCACTGCCAGCGCACCCGCTGCGTCAGCCGAACGCAGGCAAGCGCCGAGGTTGTGCGGATCGGTCACGCCGTCGAGCACCAGCAACAACGGCGCGCCATCGGTGCGATCGAGCAACTCGTCGAGCATCGCCTCGCCCCAGACCTGGCTCGGACTCACGTCCGCGACCACACCCTGGTGCACACCATCAACCCAGGCGTCCATTTCGCGGCGCTCGGCCTGGCCGACCTGGACCCGGTTTTCGTTGGCCAGTTCGATCAGCGTCTGGACCCGAGGGTCATTGCGACCTTCGGCCAACCAGATCTGCTTCACGCGTTTCGGGTGGTGACGCAACAACGCTTCTACAGCATGTACGCCGTAGATCTTTTCCAACTGACTCATGGCTTGGCCTTAGGTTTACGCGCCCCGCCACTCTTGGCTGGAGCCGAGCCCGCTTTTGGCGGGCCTTTACGATGTTTGCTCGGTTTGGCTGGCTTGCCGCCGACGGCCTTGTCAGGCGTCGACCGACTGGTCTTTCCCCCAGACGCCGCTTTACCGCCGCTTTTCGCACCGGCCAGCAACGCCTGTTTCATTTCACGACTTTTGCGCACTTCGGCGTTTTTCGCCGCCGCATCGCTCGGGCGATAGGCTTCTACAGCCTTTTCCTTGGCAGGACGACGGCCGGTTTTCGCCGGGGCCGGCTCTGCTTCGACTTTCGCCGCGGGGGCGGTGCTTTCGGCGCCACGTTTCTTGCGGCCGATCGGCGCGCTGATGGTCTTCTCAGCCATCTCGAAGTCGATCTTGCGTTCGTCGAGGTCGACGCGCATGACTCGCACTTCCACGGTATCGCCCAAGCGGAAGCTGCGACCGGTACGCTCACCGGCCAGGCGGTGGTGCACAGGATCGAAGTGGTAGTAATCGCCCGGCAGCGCGGTGACGTGCACCAGGCCTTCGACATAAATGTCTGTAAGCTCGACGAACAGACCAAAACCGGTCACGGCGGTGATCACACCCGGGAACGATTCGCCAACGCGATCTTTCATGAACTCGCACTTGAGCCAGTTCACTACGTCGCGGGTCGCTTCGTCGGCACGGCGCTCGCTCATCGAGCACTGCTCGCCGAGCTGCTCCAGGGCCGCTTCGTCGTACGGATAGATACGCGCTTTCGGAATGGTCATCGCACCGGCACGGCGAACGTGCGGGGTGTTCTGCTTCGAATGGATCACGCTGCGGATCGCCCGGTGCGTGAGCAAGTCCGGGTAGCGGCGGATCGGCGAAGTGAAGTGGGTGTACGCCTCGTAATTCAGGCCGAAGTGGCCCTGGTTATCGGCGCTGTACACCGCCTGGCTCAACGAACGCAGCATGACGGTCTGGATCAGGTGGAAATCCGGACGATCCTTGATACCAGCCAGCAGTGCCTGGTAATCCTTCGGTGACGGACCGTCCTTGCCTTTGTGCAGGGACAGACCGAGCTCGCCGAGGAACGCGCGCAGCTTTTCCAGACGCTCCGGTGGCGGACCATCGTGAACGCGATACAGCGCAGGGATTTCGTGCTTCTTCAGGAATTCGGCGGTGGCCACGTTGGCCGCCAGCATGCATTCCTCGATCAGCTTGTGCGCGTCGTTACGTATAGTCGGACGGATTTCGGCAATCTTGCGCTCGGAACCGAAGATGATCCGGGTTTCCTGGGTTTCGAAATCGATCGCGCCACGCACATGGCGAGCCGCCAGCAATACCTTGTACAGCGAGTAGAGCTGCTTGAGGTGCGGCACCACGTCGGTGTATTCGCCGCGCAACTTGCGCGCTTCGGTGGCTTTCGGCGTCTCCAGCATCGCGCTGACCTTGTTGTAGGTCAGACGCGCATGGGAGTGAATCACCGCTTCGTAGAAGCAGTAGTCGGTCATTTCGCCGGTTTTGGAGATGGTCATCTCGCAAACCATGGCCAGGCGATCGACTTGCGGGTTCAGCGAACACAGGCCGTTGGACAACTGCTCAGGCAGCATCGGAATCACGCGCTCAGGGAAGTACACCGAGTTGCCGCGAACCTGGGCCTCGGCATCCAGCGCCGAACCGAGTTTCACGTAGCTGGATACGTCGGCAATCGCCACGTACAACTTCCAGCCGCCGGAGAACAGACGCAGCTTGCCCGGACGGGCTTCGCAGTAGACCGCATCATCGAAGTCGCGGGCATCTTCGCCGTCGATGGTGACGAACGGCAGATGACGCAGGTCGATGCGCTTCTCTTTGTCTTTCTCTTCGACTTCCGGCTTGAGCTTGCCGGCTTCCTTGAGCACGGCGTCAGGCCAGACGTGAGGAATGTCGTAGGTGCGCAGGGCGACATCGATTTCCATGCCCGGCGCCATGTAGTTGCCCACGACTTCAACCACGTCGCCTTGCGGCTGAAAGCGTGGCGTCGGCCAGTGAGTGATCTTCACTTCGACGAACTGACCGATCTGCGCGTTGGCGTTACGACCTGGCGTCACCAGCACTTCCTGCTGGATTTTCGGGTTGTCGGCAACCACGAAACCGATGCCGCCCTCTTCGAAGTAGCGGCCGACAATGGTTTCGTGAGCGCGGGACACCACTTCGACGATCATGCCTTCGCGACGACCACGACGGTCCAGACCGGAAACCCGGGCCAGCGCACGGTCACCATCGAACACCAGGCGCATCTGCGCCGGGCTCATGAACAGGTCGTCGCTGCCGTCGTCCGGCACCAGGAAGCCGAAGCCATCGCGGTGACCGCTGATGCGGCCCAGGATCAGGTCGAGCTTGTCCACCGGCGCATAAGTGCCGCGGCGGGTATAGATGAGTTGAGCATCGCGCTCCATGGCGCGCAGACGGCGGCGCAGGGCTTCGATCTGGTCTTCTGTGGTCAGACCAAACTCTTCGACCAGTTGCTCGCGGTTAGCAGGCGAACCTCGATCAGCAAGGTGCTGAAGGATCAGTTCACGGCTAGGAATAGGGTTTTCATATTTTTCCGCTTCACGAGCGGCCTCGGGATCGAGGGACTGCCAATCGGCCATTAGAGAGTTTTCACCTTGTCTATATGCGGGTTAGTTTGGCATAGGCGTAATGAAACGGGAAATTTCAGGCTAAGACGCCCCTTCTAAAGCCCTGTATCGACACCGCAAAGCTGTTTTGAAGACCACTGGCGAAATTTTCCAGGTTTTTTTGACCCTGGGGGTTTACAGTTAAAAAGACGCTCCGTATAGTGCGCGCCATCGACGACGGACAACGTTGCCGATACTGCCCAGATGGTGAAATTGGTAGACACGCCAGCTTCAGGTGCTGGTGACCGCAAGGTCGTGGAAGTTCGAGTCTTCTTCTGGGCACCAATTTCGAGCTTGAGATTAGTTCAATTTCAAGGCTCACACAAAAACCCGCGAAAGCGGGTTTTTGCATTTTTGACCACTGGTTTATTATTTTTAGAATCAGGGGTTTACAGATCAAAACGCTCTCCGTATAGTGCGCCACATCAACAGCGGCAACGCTGAAGATGAATGCCCAGATGGTGAAATTGGTAGACACGCCAGCTTCAGGTGCTGGTGACCGCAAGGTCGTGGAAGTTCGAGTCTTCTTCTGGGCACCAATTCAAATTCAAGGTTACGACCTTGGATTTCACAAAAACCCGCGAAAGCGGGTTTTTGCGTTTCTGGCATTTGAAAATGCTCGAACCACCACCATTCATGTGGCGAGGGGGCTTGCCCCCGTTGGGTCGCGAAGCGGCGCCAGCGCATACTTCGCTACACCGCATTTGCCGAGTTTACGACTGCTTCGCAGCCGAACGGGGGCAAGCCCCCTCGCCACAAAAGCCCCCCCATTTACCGCACTTACCAAACGCCCTTCAACATCGCAGCGCGCATTTGAGAAACAATATCGTTTATCATTGTTGCAAGTTTTTGCAATGCGACAGTGAGGAACCCTGCGAATGATGTTTCGAAATACCCTGCGCCGCGGCTTGACAATCACCCTGCTCGGCCTGGCACTGGCCACTCCCCTCACCCAAGCCGCCGATCCGGTTGCCCTGACCCTCTACAACGGCCAGCACAAAGAAGTCGGCGACGCGGTCGCCAAAGCTTTCGAAGCCAAGACCGGCATCCACGTCAATGTGCGCAAAGGCAGCAGCAACCAGCTCGCCAGCCAGATCGTCGAAGAAGGCAATCGCTCCCCCGCCGACGTGATCTACACCGAAGAGTCGCCACCACTGAACAAACTCGGCGAACAAGGCCTGCTGGCCAAGACGGATGACGCCACGCTGGCCGTTCTGCCCAAGGAATACGTCGCCGGCAACGGCACCTGGATTGGCGTGACTGCCCGGGTGCGCGTCGTTGCGTTCAACCCCAAGCTGATCGATGAAAAAGACCTGCCGACCTCGGTGATGGAATTCTCCGATCCGAAATGGCAAGGCAAGGTCGGCTTCGTACCCACCAGCGGTGCCTTCCAGGAGCAAGCGGTAGCGATCATCAAGGTGCACGGCATGGACGCAGCCGAAGAATGGCTGACCGGTCTGCGCGCATTCGGCAAGACCTACAGCAACAACATGGTCGCATTGAAAGCAGTGGAAAATGGCGAAGTCGCCACCGTGCTGGTAAACAATTACTACTGGTTCGCCCTGCAGCGTGAAAAAGGCCAGCTCGACTCGAAACTGCATTACTTCACTGGCGGCGACGTCGGTGGACTCATCACGGTTTCCAGTGCTGCCGTGCTCAAATCCAGCAAACACCCCAAGGAAGCACAGCAATTGCTCGCCTACATGGCCAGCGAGGAAGGCCAGCGCGTGATCACCCAGACCACCGCCGAATACCCGCTGCACAAAGGCATGGAATCAGATCGCGGGCTCAAGCCATTCAGCGAACTGGAAGCACCAAAAGTCACGCCTGCCGACCTCGGCAACGCCGAAGAAGCGCTGGACCTGGAACGTGACGTTGGCCTGAATTGATGGGCGCCTCACTGTCCGCGCATCACGCATACGCACCACGACGCAAGCAGCCGTCTATCTGGCTGATACTGCCCGTGTTGCTGTTGGTAGCGCTCAGCCTCCTGCCTCTGCTGTATGTCGGCCTGAAAGCCTGGCAGGCAGGCTGGGCAGAAGCACTGCATTTGCTATGGCGACCTTATGTGTTCGGCCTGCTGCGCAACACACTCGCGTTGATGATCGGGGTCACCGTTGTTTGCGGGGTAATCGGCTTGACACTGGCCTGGCTGCTGGAGCGCAGCAATTTGCCGGGCCGACGATTGTGGGGCGTGATCCTCTGCCTGCCGTTCGCCGTTCCGGCCTTTGTCAGCAGCTTCACCTGGGTTTCCCTCAGCGCTCATTTTGAGGGACTTGGCGGGGCGATCCTGGTGATGAGCCTGTCCAAGTACCCGCTGATCTTTCTGCCCGTGGCGGCGACCCTGCGCAACCTTGACCCGTCCCTCGAAGAGTCCGCGCGCACGCTGGGGCAGAATCGTTGGGGCGTATTTTTCAAGGTCACCCTGCCCCTGCTCTGGCCTTCGCTGCTGGCGGGCTCGTTGCTGATTGCCCTGCACATGCTGGTGGAGTTCGGCGCCTTGTCGATCATCGGCCTGCAAACCTTCACCACGGCGATCTATCAGCAGTTCGAGCTGGAGTTCAGCAATGCCAACGCGGCGATGCTCTCCGCCGTACTGCTGATGTTGTGCCTGGCGTTGCTGTGGCTGGAGCTGCGCGTTCGCGGCAAGGGTCGACACGTACGCACCGGCCAAGGTGCGGCGCGACGCGCGGAACAGGTTCAACTGGGCCCCTGGGCAGTGGCGGGACAGCTTTATTGCCTGCTACTGGCAATCATTGGCAGCGGGATTCCGCTGGGCATGCTCGCCTACTGGCTGGCAGTGGGATCATCGGCAGCCTTTCCCGTGGCGGCAATCGGCGAGGCATTGATGTCATCCCTCGCACTGTCGCTGGGTGGCGCTGCACTGTGCCTGGTGCTGGCGGTGCCGGTCGGCCTGCTGGTCGTGCGCTACAAAGGCCAACTGGCGATCTGGGCCGAGCGCCTGCCGTATCTGCTGCATGCGCTGCCGGGACTGGTCATTGCCCTGACCCTGGTGTATTTCGCCCTGCACTACGTGCCGATGCTTTACCAGACTTCGGCATTGCTGCTGATCGCCTACGCCCTGCTGTTTCTGCCACTGGCCCAGGCGCCAATCCGCACCGCCCTGAACAAAGCAGCACCGCAGCTTGAGGAGGCCGCTCGCACACTGGGAGCCTCGTCATTCAGCGCCTTCTGCCGAGTGACGCTGCCGATTATTTTCCCGGCGTTGGGGGCGGCGTTTGCGTTGGTGTTCCTGGATGCGATGAAGGAACTGACGGCGACCTTGCTGTTGAGCCCCACCGGGCTGAACACCCTGGCGACGGAAGTCTGGGCGCACACCGCGAATGTGGAGTTTGCGGCGGCTGCGCCTTATGCAGCGTTGTTGATATTGGTGTCGGGGTTGCCGGTCTATTTGCTCACGACCCGGATGTATCTGAGCCGCTGACAAAGCAAAAGATCGCAGCCTTCGGCAGCACCTACAGAGAAACGCAAAGCCCCCTGTGGAGCTGCCGAAGACTGCGACCCTTTGATCTTTTAAGCCCTGAACTGCCCCAGGCTCGCCTTCAACTGCGCCGCCAGACCATCAAGCACCTTGCCGCTCGCCGTGGTCTCCACGACAGCTTGCGCCGCTTTCTCGGCCTGGGCGTGAATGGTCTGGACCCGCCCCCGCACTGCCTGCGCGCCCTGTGCCTGATGCGCCGCCGCCTGGGTCGCCAGACCGATCGCCGCATGGACCTGCTCGACCGATGCCTGCACCGATTGCTGCAACCGCGCACTGTCACGCAGCACCAGCAAACCCTCACTGGCCTGGCGCCCGGCCTGACCGATTGCCGCCACCGCTTCACGCGCACCCTGCTGCAACGCCACGATGTGCGCCTGAATATCGCCGGTGGAGCTCTGCGTCTTGCTCGCCAGCGCCCGCACCTCATCGGCCACCACCGCAAACCCGCGCCCGGTCTCGCCGGCACGTGCCGCTTCAATCGCCGCGTTCAGCGCCAGCAGGTTGGTTTGCTCAGCGATGCCATGGATCACCGTCAGCACCACCTCAATCTGTTCACTTTGTTGCGCCAGCCGCTCGATGACTTGCGCCCCGGTGTCGACCTGACCGGCCAACGCCTCGATCAGGCTGCCGACTTTCGCCGAGGTCCGGGTGTTTTCATCGGTGGCCTGACGAATGTCCACCACCTGCTTCAGCGCCGCCTGCATGGCATGGCTTTCCGACTGGGCTTCATCAGCCATTTGCGACAGCGCGCGCAAACTCTCCGCCACCTCGTCGCGCTGCATGCCAGCCGCCGCATCCGCACCGGCGTTGCGCAAGGTCATGGCACCGATTTCCACACCGGTACGCTGGGCTACATCGCCCGCCTCGCGCACGATCGGCTGCAACTTATCCACAAAGCGATTGACCGCCGAGGCCATGTCACCGATTTCATCCTTGCTGTTGATCTGCACACGCTTGGTCAGATCGCCCTCGCCCGCCGCCAGGTCATCCATGGCAACGATCAGCATTTTCAGGCGATTGACCACTCGGCGACCAAGCACCACCGCCAACAAAAGCAGGACACCGAAGCCCACCACCGCCAGGCACACGCCGATGCGCCAGCGCAGTGTCGTAGCGGCTTCCTGCACGGTGCTGGTGGTATTGGCCTTCATTTCAGCCGCCGTGGACTGCGCCGACTGCAGCCGCGAGCGCATGGCCGCTGCGCTGTCGGCGGCCGCGCCCTTGAGGCTGTCGCCCACCAGTTGATCGCTGCTGGCGATCAAGGCCGAGAAGCGCTTGTCGAGGGCCGCCAAGTCAGTCTCCACCGAAGCCGTCGAGACCCCCATCAGGACCTTGCCGATTTCTACGCCGTTAGGATTGATCGGGGCCTCGATGTAGAACACCGAAGGATCGTTCTTCGCAGCATCCAGCACCTTGTCCAGCGCACGCTCGCCCTGGCCTTTTTCCAGCAGCGCCTTGTTGATCGGGTTTTCCCGGTTGAGGTAGCGCGTCAGGTGCTGGCCGGTGGCGTCGTCATACACCACGAACAGCACATTGGGATTGCGCTGGGCCCGGCGGGCGAACTCGGAAAGTGTCGGAACATCGTTGTCCCACATGGCGCGGGGCGCGACGGAAGCCAGAAGCTGCGCCATGTCGCTGGCGGAGTCCTTCAGGTCTTTTTCCAGCGTTGAGCGCAACTGCGCCTGCTCGTCCTTCAGTCGCGAGGACAAACCGGCCGTCAGGCGTTGACGCGTGCTGGTGGAGAGGCTGTCGAGGCTCGACGTGACTTCGCGCCCCGCCTGCTCAAGCTCAGCGGAAAGCTTTTGGCTGTCCGCACCCAGGCGCATGCCCAGATCGGCTTCCAGCGCGGTCACCGTGCTCCGGGTCAGAGCGACAGCCACCAGCACCTGCACCAAAAGGGCGATACCAAGGGTAACGAACACGGGCCGCAACAAACGGCTTTGTAACAATGAGAGAACGGCCGACATCTGAAATCCCTCTGCTTTGGCGCCATTAAATTGATAGCACGCCGGAAGCAATGCTTTTTTTTATGTTCACAGCAAAGGTCATGCCGTCCAACAGGCATAAACGACAAAGGCCCCAATTAAGGGGCCTTTGTGTTTTACATCAACGGCTTATTAAGCAAACGGATGGCGCAGAACGATGGTTTCGTTGCGGTCCGGGCCCGTCGAAATAATGTCGATCGGCGCGCCGATCAGCTCTTCAACGCGCTTGATATAAGCACGGGCGTTGGCTGGCAGCTCTTCCAGGGTTTTGGCACCCACGGTCGATTCGGTCCAGCCCGGCACTTCTTCGTACACAGGCTGCAGGCCCACGTAGCTGTCAGCGTCAGTCGGGGCAACGGCCTTGCCTTCTGCATCTTTGTAGCCAACGCAGATGTTGATGGTTTCCAGACCGTCGAGTACGTCCAGCTTGGTCAGGCAGATGCCCGAGATGCTGTTCACATCGATAGCGCGACGCAGGATAACAGCGTCGAACCAGCCACAACGACGAGCACGGCCGGTAGTCGCGCCGAACTCGTGACCTTGTTTGGCCAGGTGCGCACCGACTTCGTCGAACAGCTCCGTCGGGAATGGACCCGAACCTACACGCGTGGTGTAAGCCTTGGTGATGCCCAGGATGTAGTCCAGGAACATAGGACCAACACCCGAACCGGTAGCAACGCCGCCAGCGGTGGTGTTAGAGCTGGTCACGTACGGGTAGGTACCGTGGTCGATGTCCAGCAACGAACCCTGGGCGCCTTCGAACATGATGTCTTTGCCAGCGCGACGCAGGTCATGCAGCTCGGCAGTCACGTCCAGCATCAGCGGCTTGAGCAGCTCAGCGTATTCTTTGCATTCGGCCAGGGTCTTGTCGAATTCGATGGCTGGCTCTTTGTAGTAACCCACCAGCATGAAGTTGTGGTAATCCACCAGTTCACGCAGCTTGTCTTCAAAGCGCGGCATGTTGAGCAGGTCGCCCACACGCAGGCCACGACGTGCAACCTTGTCTTCGTAGGCCGGGCCGATGCCGCGACCGGTGGTACCGATCTTCAGCTCGCCACGGGCCTTTTCACGGGCCTGGTCCAGCGCAACGTGGAAGGACAGGATCAGCGGGCAGGACGGGCTGATACGCAGGCGCTCGCGCACTGGCACACCTTTTTCTTCCAGCTTGGTGATCTCGCGCAGCAGAGCGTCAGGTGCAACTACCACGCCGTTGCCGATCAGGCACTGCACGCCTTCGCGCAGCACGCCCGACGGGATCAGGTGCAAGACAGTTTTTTCGCCATCGATCACCAGAGTGTGACCAGCGTTGTGGCCACCCTGGTAGCGCACTACGGCGGCAGCATGTTCGGTCAGCAGATCAACGATCTTGCCTTTGCCCTCATCACCCCATTGGGTGCCCAGGACTACGACATTCTTACCCATAACACTTGTCCTCATTCGCGCAAACTTGGTGCCGGCGGCAGCCGGCGGGAAAACTCAAGAAGCCAGTGGCGAAACTTGCCAAAGCCCGTTCTGCTGAATCAATTGCCGGTCGCAGTCCGCTTCACGGGCGGCGGCCAAAGGTTGTCCAGGCAAGGCCTGAACGACACGCTGACCCTCGCTGCGCAACTGGCAAACCTGCTGCCAGAGTGCCGCATCCGTACTGTCAGGCATCCAGATACCGCCAGACGGTAGCTCGATCTCAGCACGCCCCAGGGTCACCAGGGTTTTCAAATCGGTGGAAAAGCCGGTCGCCGGACGGGCGCGACCGAAGTCGGCGCCGATGTCGTCGTAACGACCGCCCTGGGCAATGGACTGGCCAACGCCCGGCACGAACACGGCGAACACCACACCGGTGTGGTAGTGGTAACCACGCAGCTCGCCCAGGTCGAAATACAGCGGCAGCTCAGGGAAACGCACGGACAGCCGCTCGGCAATCGCCAGCAAGTCGTCCAGCGCTGCCAGAACAGGGGCCGGCGCCTTGGCCAAGCGCTCGCGGGCCGCAGCCAGCACTTCACGATCGCCACACAGATCAACCAACGCCCGCAGCATGCCCGACAGATCGGCAGGCAAGCCTTCGGTCAAGGTAATGACCTCGTCGATGGCCTTACGTTGCAAGGCATCGAACAACTGCTGCTCGACTTCACCGGACAACCCGGCGGCACGGGCCAGGCCGCGATAGATGCCAACATGACCGAGGTCCATGTGCACATCCGGCACATCGGCCAGTTGCAGCATGGCCAGCATCAGGCTGATGACTTCGACGTCGCTACTCGGGCTGCCGTCGCCGTACAACTCGGCACCCAGTTGAATCGGGCTGCGCGAGGACGACAAGGCACGAGGCTGAGCGTGCAGGACACTACCGGCATAGCACAGGCGGCTTGGGCCTTCACGGCGCAGGGTATGCGCATCGATGCGCGCCACTTGCGGCGTGATGTCGGCACGGAAACCCATCTGACGGCCCGATTGCGGGTCGATGACCTTGAAGGTGCGCAGATCCAGGTCCTGGCCCGCACCGGTCAGCAGGGATTCCAGGTACTCGATATGGGGAGTCACGACAAACTCGTAACCCCAGCTCTGGAACAGATCCAACACCTGACGACGCGCGATTTCAATACGCGCAGCTTCCGGTGGCAGTACTTCTTCGATGCCATCTGGCAGAAGCCAGCGGTCTACCGTTGCCATTACGCCTTCCCCTATCTCCGGGCGACCAGCCTGTCGGCGAGCCTTGAGTGAAGCAGAAAATGATCGGCTTGCGCACAAACCACGCGCATGAGCGACGGAGCGAAAAGCCCTTCTACCGGCTTCGCCAACCACTTTCCTCGAAAAACTGTCGAGCCAATCGGCCCGGCATCTGCTTTAAAACAGCAATCAAACATGCAGACGCAAAAAAGCCGGGAATTTCCCGGCTGCCGCATCATACACACGTTTTCCCAAAGGATCACCCCGCCAGAGGTTTTAGCCGCCCGGCGGGGGATAATTCAGGTCAACGCCGTATCAAGGCTTGGCTTTTTCCAGATAGTGGAAGAAGTCGCTGCTTGGGTCGAGGACCATGACGTCGGATTTGTTCGCGAAGCTTTCACGGTAGGCGCGCAGGCTACGGTAGAACGCGTAGAACTCCTGATCCTGACCGTAGGCCTTGGAGTAGATCGCAGCAGCCTGGGCATCACCGTCACCGCGAACCTCTTCGGATTCACGATAGGCTTCAGCCAGCAGCACGCGGCGTTGACGATCGGCGTCGGCACGGATGCCTTCGGCCAGTTCGTTACCCTTGGCGCGGTGCTCGCGAGCTTCACGCTCACGCTCGGTGCTCATACGTTCGAACACGCTGCGGTTCACTTCTTTCGGCAGGTCGATGGTCTTGACCCGAACATCGACCACTTCGATTCCCAGCTCTTTCTCGGCCATCTTGTTCAGCGAAGCCGTGATATCCGCCATCAGCGCATCACGTTCACCCGACACCACTTCGTGCAGGGTGCGCTTACCGAACTGGTCACGCAGGCCCGATTCCAAGCGACGAGACAGACGCTCGTCGGCGATCTGCTTGAGGCCGGAAGTCGCGGTGTAGAAACGCTCTGCGTCCTTCACGCGCCACTTGGCGTAGGCATCGACCATCACGGCTTTCTTTTCCAGCGTAAGGAAGCGTTGTGTCGGTGCATCCAGCGTCATCAGGCGTGCGTCGAATTTACGCACCTGGTTAACGTAGGGCACTTTCACATGCAGGCCTGGCTGAACATCGGTCTGGACCACGCGACCGAACTGCAGCAACACCGCACGCTCGGTCTGAGCCACGATGTAGAAGCAGTTCCAGGCAGCGATCGCCACGACGACGCCGACAATAAGGGCGATCAGCGATTTATTGCTCATCAGCGACTCTCCCTGGTACGTGCTTGCTGTTGCTGCAGATCTGCTGCCGCACGCGCATTCGCTTCATTGCCGGTGGCTGCCGCACTGGTCACCGGAGTGCCGGTGTTGCGACCACTTTCGACCATCTTGTCCAGCGGCAGGTACAGCAGGTTGCTCTGGCCGTTCTTGTTGCCGGTCACGAGAACCTTGCTGGTGTTGCTGAAGACTTCCTGCATGGTGTCGAGGTACAGACGCTGGCGGGTGACTTCAGGAGCCTTGCGGTACTCGGCGACCAGCTTGGTGAAGCGATCGGCCTCACCCTTGGCGCGCGAGACGGTCTCGTCACGGTAGCCATTGGCATCCTCAAGGATGCGCTGGGCCTGACCACGAGCTTCCGGCACGACGCCGTTGGCATAGGTTTCGGCCTGGTTGCGCGAACGCTGCTCGTCTTCACGGGCACGGATCACGTCATCGAAGGCTTCCTGGACTTCACGCGGTGCCGCTGCGCTCTGCACGTTGACCTGGGTAACGGTGATACCGGTGCGATAGGTGTCCATGAAGCGTTGCAGACGCTCCTTGATCTCGCTAGCCATCAACTCACGACCTTCGGTCAGTACCTGGTCCATCGCGGTGGAACCCACCACATGGCGCAAGGCGCTGTCGGTCGCGTGCTGCAGGCTGATTTCCGGCTGATCGACGCTCAGCACGAAGTCCTGCAGGTTGCTGATCTTGTACTGCACGGTCAACGGCACTTCGACGATGTTCTCGTCTTCAGTCAGCATCTGGCCCTGCTTGGTGTAGGCACGCTCACGCGTGACGTTCTCCATGTACTTCTTGTCGATCGGCGGGAAGTAGATGTTCAGGCCCGGACCCACGGTTTCGTAGTACTTGCCGAAGCGCAGCACCACGGCCTGCTCCTGCTCGTCGACGACATAAACCGCGCTGTACAGCCAAACGGCGGCCAACACGACCAGACCGATGCCGAGCAGGCCGCCAAAGCCGCCACTCTTGCCCGGACCACCGCCGTCGTCGCCACCACGTTTCTTACCGCCACCGAACAAACCGTTCAGGCTTTCCTGCAGCTTTCGGAAGGCCTCGTCGAGATCCGGTGGCCCCTTGCGGTCGCCGTTGTTACGACGCTTGCCACCCCAAGGATCCTGATTATTCGAGTTGCCACCCGGCTCATTCCAAGCCATAGCGCTCTCCATCTGATAAAGCAAAGACGCACCCACGGCGCGCCGACCAATGCTACAGAATGCCTGTCACCACGGCACAACCGCTTTCCCAGGCTTTTATTGCAAAGTGTGTTGCTCGATGAATTCCATCGGCTGCAATCCCTCGCGGCTTACCAGTCGATTCAACTCGACCCGGGGCAAACGAACGGCCAGCAAACTGATGCCTTCTTCGTCGTGCTCTTCTTTCTGCACCGCACCGAGTTCGAAGAACTGCGCACGCAGTCGAGCGAATCGTTGCGGCAAGCGCAAGGTACCGACAAACAATTCACTGCCCAGTAACTCGGCAATGGCTTGCTCAAGCAATTCCAGACCACTGCCATCACGCGCCGAAAGCCAAACTCGTTGGGGCTTGCCGTTTTCGTCACGCTGGATTTGTGGCTCAACGCCTTCAAGCAAATCGAGTTTGTTATAGACCTCGAGGATCGGCAAGTCCTGAGCACCAATCTCGCCGAGCACCACCATTACCTGCTCGATCTGCAACATGCGATCTGGTTCGGCCGCATCGATCACGTGCAACAACAGATCGGAGTTGCTCGACTCTTCGAGGGTAGACCGAAATGCTTCGACCAGCTTGTGGGGCAAGTGGCGAATGAAACCCACAGTGTCCGCCAGGACAATCGGCCCCAAATCGTCTATATCCAGACGACGCAGCGTCGGGTCCAGCGTGGCGAACAATTGGTCAGCTGCGTAGACGTCGGATTTCGTCACGTTATTGAAGAGCGTGGATTTACCGGCGTTGGTGTACCCCACCAGGGACACGGTAGGAATATCCGCACGCGATCGGCCACGGCGCGACTGTTCTCGCTGGCTGCGCACTTTCTCCAGCCGACCCTTGATCTGCCGCAGGCGAACCCGCAGCAAACGGCGGTCGGTTTCCAGCTGGGTTTCACCCGGGCCACGCATACCGATACCGCCACCTTGGCGCTCAAGGTGAGTCCAACCACGAACCAGCCGGGTGCTCATGTGGTCAAGCTGGGCCAGTTCGACCTGGAGCTTGCCTTCATGGGTACGGGCGCGCTGGGCGAAAATATCGAGAATCAGACCGGTACGGTCGATCACGCGACACTCGAAAACACGTTCGAGGTTACGTTCCTGACTGGGTGTGAGGATGTGATTGAAAATCACCAGATCGGCCTGTTCGGCTTTGACCAGGTCGCGCAGTTCCTCGACCTTGCCACTGCCAATCAGGGTCTTGGCGGTTGGCCGATGACGCGGCACGTTGAAAAACGCGACGGTCTCGGCACCCGCCGAATTAGCCAATTCCTGAAACTCCTGCGGATCTTCGCGCGCCTCAGGGTCCTGTCCATCCAAGTGAACGAGGATTACTCGCTCACCACCACCGTGGCGCTCAAAGAACAAAGGAGACTCCTATCAGGCGTTACCTGGCTCAGCATCACCTGCTTCGGATTCGGTTGCGCTAGGCAGACGAATTGGACGAACCGGCACCACTGTAGAGATAGCGTGTTTGTAGACCATCTGGCTGACGGTGTTTTTCAGCAGGATAACGAACTGGTCGAAAGACTCGATCGTGCCTTGCAGCTTGATACCGTTGACCAGGTAGATGGACACCCCAACTTTCTCTTTACGTAAAGTATTCAAGTAAGGGTCTTGTAGCGAATGCCCTTTTGACATGTGCCGCACTCCTTTAAGGATTCAATATAAAAAAATAGGTAATCAGATGGCTTTGGCCGCCACACCCCCAAGGATAGACGGCAATTGCAAGGACTCAGCTCAATATGGAGATGGTCCCAAGGTATTTCAAGGCGCGCGGCAGATTGTCGCAATCCAGACTGTCCAGCCAATGCAGATCAGTCCAACTGCGCAGCCAGGTGAACTGGCGTTTCGCCAATTGGCGCGTGGCAATGATTCCACGCTCCTGCATCTCGGCTGACGTCAGCTTGCCATCCAGGTAGTCCCAGACTTGGCGGTAGCCTACTGCACGTATAGACGGCAACCCGGCATGCAGGTCACCTCTATTACGCAGGGCTACGACCTCGTCAATGAATCCCTGTTCCAACATTAAAGTGAATCTTTGTTTAATTCGCTCATGCAGTACCTGGCGATTTGCCGGAGCAATGGCCAAGTTCGCGACAGTATAGGGCAATTGTTGCAGTCCCGAAGCGGCTGCTTCAGTACTTTGCACAGATTGTTGCAATCGTAGGGCGGTCATGCTTTGACCGCTGACACGATAAACTTCCAGTGCTCGACTCAATCGCTGGGGATCGTTCGGATGTATTCGCGCCGCGGACTCCGGATCGATCACCGCCAATTGTTCGTGCAAGGCTTGCCAGCCAAGGCGTGCAGCCTCTTCTTCGATTTGCGCGCGGACCTCGGGATCGGCGGCCGGCATATCTGCCAGGCCTTCAACCAAAGCCTTGTAATAGAGCATGGTGCCGCCCACCAGCAGCGGAATTTTTCCGCGCGCGGTGATATCGGCCATGGCTTCCAGGGCGTCACGGCGGAAATCCGCGGCCGAATAGCTCTCGGCCGGGTCGAGAATATCGATCAGGCGATGCGGGTATTGCGCCAGCAGCTCTTTGGAAGGCTTGGCGGTGCCGATGTCCATGCCACGGTAGACCAGCGCCGAATCGACACTGATCAACTCGCAAGGCAGGACCTTGGTGAGTTCGATAGCCAGGTCGGTCTTGCCGGCGGCGGTCGGGCCCATCAGGAAAATCGCAGGTGGGAACTGGCTCATCAACGACCGCGCAGGAACAGTTTGTCCAGATCGTCCAGGCCCAGCTGGGTCCAGGTCGGTCGGCCATGGTTGCATTGACCGCTGCGCTCGGTGTTTTCCATGTCACGCAGCAGACCGTTCATTTCCGGCAGAGCCAGGCGCCGATTCGCACGAACCGCGCCGTGGCAGGCCATGGTCCCGAGCAATTCGTTCAAGTGCGCCTGAATGCGGTCGCTGGTGCCGAACTCCATCAGATCAGCCAGGACGTCGGCGACCAGCCGGTTGGCTTCGGCCTGCTTGAGCAGTGCCGGGATCTGCCGGATCGCCAGGGTTTCCGGGCCCAGGCGTTGCAACTCAAAGCCCAGGCGCTGGAACCAGGCGACGTGCTCCTCGGCACAATCGGCTTCACGCTGACTGACGGCCAGGGACTCCGGCACCAGCAATGGCTGGCCGCTAAGGCCCTCACTGGCCATCGCCACCTTCAGACGCTCGTACATGATCCGCTCGTGGGCCGCATGCATGTCCACCAGCACCAGGCCCTGGGCGTTTTCCGAAAGAATGTAGATGCCCTTGAGTTGTGCCAGCGCATAACCCAGCGGCGGGATGTCGTCCTGCCCGGCCGGCAGCGCGACGGCATTGGCCTCGGGCAGCGGCGCAAAAAACTCGCGATAGGCGGCCTGTGCTTCGGCGACAGGCACACCGGACTGCGGTCGCGGCGTGTATTGATACTGATAACCCGCGCCAGCTCCCGAACCCGCCGGTGCATTGAACGACGGCTGAGCCTGGGGCTGTTCCAGCAGCGCATTGGCGGCCAGGCGCATTTCTCCCTGGGGCCCAAATTCACCGGCTTCGAGGCCGGTAGGCCGGACGATGGCCGTGGCAACCGGTGCCGCCAGTTGATCGTCGGGGCGCACATCGCCCAAGGCGCGGTGCAAGGTGCCGTAGAGGAAATCGTGGACCATGCGCCCTTCACGGAAGCGCACTTCGTGCTTGGTCGGGTGCACGTTGACGTCGACGCCGGTCGGATCGACTTCGAAAAACAGCACGAAGGTCGGGTGCCGGCCGTTGAACAGCACGTCGCGATAGGCCTGGCGTACTGCATGGGCCACCAGTTTGTCGCGCACGGCACGGCCATTGACGAAGAAATACTGCAAATCCGCCTGGCTGCGGTTGAAGGTCGGCAAACCGACCCAGCCCCATAGATGCAGGCCGTTGCGCTCGATTTCGATTGGCAGTGCCTGCTCCAGGAAACCCGGACCGCAGATCGCCGCCACGCGCCGGGCACGGGCCGCATCATCATGGGCCTCGTGCAGGCTGAGGATGGTCTTGCCATTGTGGCGCAGATGGAACGCCACATCGAAGCGCGCCAGGGCCAGGCGCCTGATCACTTCTTGCAGGTGATCGAATTCGGTTTTTTCGGTCTTGAGAAACTTGCGCCGCGCCGGCGTGTTGAAAAACAAGTCGCGCACTTCAACCGAAGTGCCCACCGGGTGGGCCGCAGGCTGCACACGGGGCGCCATGTCACGACCCTCGGTCTCGACCTGCCAGGCCTGATCGGCGTCGCGGGTTCGGGAGGTCAGGGTCAGGCGCGCGACGGAACTGATCGATGCCAGGGCCTCGCCGCGAAACCCCAGGCTCATGACCTGTTCGAGGTCTTCCAGGTTACGGATCTTGCTGGTGGCGTGACGGGCCAGGGCCAGCGGCAGGTCATCGGCGGAAATGCCGCTGCCATCGTCGCGCACCCGCAGCAGCTTGACGCCGCCCTGCTCCACATCGACGTCGATGCGTTTGGCGCCGGAGTCGAGGCTGTTTTCCAGCAGCTCCTTGATCACCGAAGCCGGGCGCTCGACCACCTCACCCGCGGCAATCTGGTTCGCCAGTCGCGGGCTGAGCAGCTCGATTCGAGCGCCGCTGTTCACAACCTGATTCATTCTTTGGCCGCCAGTTCAGTGCCCGGAATCGTCAGGTGCTGACCGATCTTGAGTTCATCGCTCGACAGGTTGTTGGCGCTGCGCAGGGTCGCGGGCGATACCTGATAGCGCACGGCGATCATCGCCAGGGTCTCGCCCGGGTTGACGCGGTGGTCACGCGGCCCCTGCACAATCTTGCCGGAATCGCGCAGCCAGGCAATGTAAGTGCCCGGCGGCGGGTTCTGCTGGAAGAACTGGCGCACGCCACTGCTGATCGAACGCGCCAGCGCCTGCTGGTGGCTCGACGCCGCAAGCTTCGAGGCTTCGTTGGCGTTGGAGATGAACCCGGTTTCCACCAGGATCGACGGAATATCCGGCGACTTCAGCACCATGAACCCGGCTTGCTCAACCCGTTGCTTGTGCAACGGTGTCACCCGGCCAATGTTGCTCAAAACTTTCTGGCCGACATTCAGGCTGGAGGTCAGGGATGCCGTCATCGACAAATCGAGCAATACGCCAGCGAGCATGCGGTCCTTGTCATCGAGGCTGACGTTGCCGGCACCACCGATCAAGTCGGAACGGTTTTCGCTGTCGGCCAGCCAGCGGGCGGTCTCGGAAGTCGCGCCGCGATCGGACAGGGCAAACACCGAGGCACCGAACGCGGCAGCGGAGGGTGCGGCGTCGGCGTGGATCGAGACGAACAGGTCGGCGCCTTTCTTGCGGGCGATTTCAGTACGGCCGCGCAACGGAATGAAGTAGTCGCCGGTACGGGTCAGTTCGGCGCGGAAGCCTTTCATACCGCTGACCTGCCGTTGCAGTTCACGGGCGATGGCCAGTACCACGTCTTTTTCCCGTTGACCGCGGGAGCCCGAGGCACCCGGGTCTTCGCCGCCGTGACCGGCGTCGATTACCACAATGATGTCGCGTTTGCCGGCCGGAGCCGGCGGCAGCTTGATCGCCGGTTCCACAGGCGAGACCGGCACGGCGGGCACCGTGGCGACCGACGGTGTCGGTGCTGGAGGAGGCGCGGCGTCTGCGGCGTTATCGAACAGATCGACCACCAACCGGTTGCCGTACTGGGCGTTCGGCGCCAGGGAGAAGCTTTTCGGCGTCACGGCCTTTTTCAGGTCGATGACCACCCGCAGGTCGGTCGGTGTGCGTTGGGCCGAGCGCATGGCGGTAATCGGGGTGTTCGAGGTGTTGACGTTGAGCGGCGCACCGAGGGTCGCGCCATTGATGTCGATGACCAGGCGATCCGGAGCCGTCAGGGTAAAGACGCTGTGTTGCACCGGGCCAGTCAGGTCAAACACCAGTCGAGTGTTGTCCGGTGCCCGCCACAGACGAACACTGTTGACCTTCGAATCGGCCACAGCGTCGACGGTCACCGCCAAAAACAACACCCCTACGGCAGCCACCAACGCGCGAAAGCGCATACCTAACCCCATCATCTATTTGGATTCCAATGCCAAAGCGGCACACCAGGCCTCGCCACGCGAGCCCTGGGATAAAATTTTCAGCGAACGCCCGCTGTCTTGCGGGCTAATGGTAATGGTCAGGTCAGGCTTTGGCAAAAAGCCTGCACCTTTATCGGGCCATTCGATCAGACACAGGGCATCGTCTTCGAAGTAGTCGCGGATACCGAGGAACTCTAGCTCTTCCGGATCGACCAGACGGTACAAATCGAAATGGAAGGCGCGAATGTCGCCGATCTCGTAAGGCTCGACCAGGGTGAAGGTCGGGCTTTTGACTGCCCCGACATGCCCCAGACCGCGGATGATGCCTCGGGACAACGTGGTTTTGCCCATCCCCAGGTTGCCCTCAAGGAAAATCAGGCCATGGCCTTGGGTGATTCGGGCAATGCGTGCGCCAAAGTCGCTCATGGCCTGCTCATCAGCCAGGTACAGGGTTACTTCAGACACGGTGCTTGCTCCTCCAACAACTGACGAATGGCTGGAATCAGATCACTGGCCGCCAGCCCACGGCCGAATTTTCCTTGTTGCTCGCCGGCATTGGCGTGCAACCAGACCGCCAGGCATGCTGCGTCGAATGGCTCCATGCCCTGGGCCAGCAATGCGCCGAGCAAACCGGCCAGCACATCGCCCAAACCAGCGGTGGCCATGGCCGGGTGCCCCTGACGACACAGCGCCAGACGCCCATCGGGATGAGCGATCAGGCTGCCGGCACCTTTCAGTACGACGACAGCTGTATATTTTTTACTCAAGGCATGGGCTGCGGCGGGACGGTCAGACTGAACGTCGGCAGTGCTCACCCCAAGCAAACGTGCCGCTTCGCCCGGATGCGGAGTGATCACGCAATTGCCGGGCAAACTCACACGCTCCTCGGCCAACATGTTCAGCGCATCGGCGTCCCAGACTTGCGGCAGCGGTGCATTGGCAGCGGCCGACAACAAGCTGCGCCCCCAGCCAGCCTGGCCCAGCCCCGGACCGACAACCAACACAGAAACTTTTTGAAGCAAACCCATCAACTGATTGGCCGACGAAGTGCCCAGTACCATCGCCTCGGGGATCCGCGCCAGCGCGGCGCACACATGTTCGCTGCGAGTCGCCACCGACACCATGCCCGCCCCGCTGCGCAGCGCACTTTGCGCGCTCAGCAGAATCGCGCCACCCAACCCACGGTCGCCACCGATCAGCAACACATGGCCGAACTTACCTTTATGGGAAGCCTGTGCCCGCGCCGTTGGACGCTGCAGGTTAGCAGCGGTCAGGCGACGGGCGGTGAAAGCAGCGCCTTCTATCAGCTGTGGGTCAGCGTGCAAGTCGTTGAACAGCAGTTCACCGACCACATTGGCCGCCTCGCCGGTGAACAACCCCACCTTCAAGCCAATGAACGTGACCGTCAGGTCGGCATGCACGGCATGACCAAGGATGCGCCCCGTATCCGCGCACAATCCTGACGGAATATCCACCGCCGCAACCGGCAGCCCGCTGGCATTGATCGCGGCGATGGCGCTGGTATACGGCTCACGGACATCGCCGCTCAGACCAGTGCCAAGCAAAGCATCCAGCACAATGCCGCGCAATCCGGATTGTGCCGTCCAAGGCTCGATGAGCACATTTTGAGACACCGCCTCGGCATGGGCCAACGCCGCATCACCCTGCAAGCGCTGCGGTTCCCCTACCGCCAGCACCCGCACCGACCAACCGGCACGCTGGGCCAATACGGCCACCAGATACCCGTCCCCGGCGTTGTTGCCATGTCCGGCCAGCACGCTCAGTTCGTTCGCTGTCGGCCATTGCCGCACCAGCGCCCGCCACGTCGCTCGCGCCGCGCGCTGCATCAATTCGAAGCCCGCTGTGCCGGCGGCAATCAGGCTCGCGTCGAGTGCTCGTACCTGGGCGGCGCTATACAGCGCGTCGGGTAATTCATCTTTAGTGTGCGGCATGCGTCTTCGGGCTCCGATGTCTGGCAGAATTATACGCACCTCAGCTCCGGTTTCTCTCGTCTCATGCCCGCTATTACCACAGACCTGCCTGCTCTCGCCCAATCCATCAAGGACTGGGGTCGCGAGCTGGGCTTCCAGCAAGTCGGCATCAGCGGCCTCGACCTGGCCGAGCATGAGCAGCACCTGGAACGCTGGCTCGAAGCCGGCTACCACGGCGAAATGGACTACATGGGCGCCCACGGCAGCAAACGCTCGCACCCGGAAGAGCTGGTGCCGGGTACGTTGCGCGTGGTTTCGCTGCGCATGGACTACCTGGCCGGCGACACCCAAATGGCGAAAGTGTTGGCCCAACCGGAAAAAGCCTACGTCTCCCGTTATGCTCTGGGCCGTGATTACCACAAGCTGATCCGCAAACGCGTGCAACAACTGGCGGAAAAAATTCAGGCCGAGATCGGCCCGTTCGGCTTTCGTGCCTTCGTCGACAGCGCGCCGGTGCTGGAAAAAGCCATCGCCGAACAGGCGGGTCTTGGATGGATCGGCAAAAATACCCTGGTCTTGAATCGCAAGGCAGGCAGCTATTTCTTCCTCGCCGAACTGTTCGTCGACTTGCCGCTGCCGGTCGACCCGCCCCACGCCACCGAACACTGCGGGCGGTGCAGCGCCTGCCTCGACATCTGCCCAACCAACGCCTTCGTCGGCCCCTATGTGCTGGATGCCCGACGCTGCATTTCCTACCTGACCATCGAACTCAAAGGCGCGATCCCTGAAGACTTGCGGCCGCTGATCGGCAACCGGGTGTTCGGTTGCGATGACTGCCAGATCGTCTGCCCATGGAACCGCTTCGCCCGCCCGTCCGGTGAAAGCGACTTCAAGCCGCGGCACAATCTGGACAATGCCGGGCTGGCGGAACTGTTCATGTGGGATGAAGAGAAATTTCTCAGCAGCACCGAAGGCTCGCCGCTGCGCCGGACCGGTTACGAAAACTGGTTGCGCAACCTGGCGGTGGGGCTGGGGAATGCGCCTTCAACGATCCCGGTGCTGGAGGCGCTGAAGGCGCGACGGGAGTATCCGTCGGAGTTGGTCAGGGAGCATGTGGAGTGGGCGCTACGCCAGCATGCCGAGCGGCAGGCAACGCCGCTGTAACCTGCGCCAATGTAAACAAATCAGGGATGCCCGCCGATTTGCAGGATCTGCACTTCGTGGCTTCTGTCGTGGATCGCGAACGAAACACGGTCCTTGCCTCCGATGCGCACCGTCCATTGATTATTGGCGCCACTCAGTTTCTTGAAAAACGGGTCATCCATCAGCTCGGCCGCCTGCTTGGGATGAAGCCCCTGATCCAGACCGCCTTTGAACTTCTCCCATTCGCCCCGGTAGGCCGGCTTCAGGTCTGACGGGATTGACTCGTCACCAATACCGGTTCGCGTCCACCGCGTCGGGGTACTCGGACCGCTTTCACCGGCCTGGGCTGCCTTCGCGGCCTTTTTGGCCCCCTTGCCCTTGACGATGCCCGAGGCTTTTTTGGCCTTTCCCATCCCGCTGGCCATCGCCTTGGCCGCCGCTTTTGGATCGCTGCTCAGCCCCGACTTGTAGGCCCCGGCCAGCCTGTTGCCTGCCTTGACCGCACTTCGACCCAAGGCACCTACCCCGCAGGCTGCGGACAACCCGCCCGTGACCAGACTCGCCCAGCCCAGTGCGTCACCAACGCCAGAATCCGGCGCAAGTTCATCCACGACAATCCCGGAAATTGCTAACGCGGTCGATGTGGCCGCGAGCGATATGCTCAACAATGCCAAGGGCGTGGCCGCACCCAGGGTGGCAACACTGAGTGCCAGGCCGACAACAGACAGGGTGATGCCAAGCAACGACTGCCAAATGTGCCCGGTCGGGTCTATGCGATTAATCGGGTCGCCCGCGCAGTAGGCGTAGGGGTTCAAGCCACCGGCGCCGAAGGGGCTGAGGTTGTCCGGGCTGATAAAGCGCATCAGTGCTGGGCTGTAGGCTCGATAGCCATTGCCCGGCAGATACAAACCGGTCAGAGGATCGAGTGGCTCGCCGGCGAAGCGCAACAGGCTCAACAGCCCGCCTTCTGACGGACTATGTCCATAAGGGCTGTAGGCCACATGGCGACTCTGTCCAGCCAGAAGCTCGGTCAGCGTGGTCTGTTGCTGATCGATACCCAGCAAGCGAACGCCGGCAGCGTCGCCCTTGCGGTCCTGGCCCAGCAAAATGTCGTCCTGACGCAATGAAGTGCTGGCGTCCGGACCACAGATTTCGTTGATCGCCCGCCCGGCCCGGTAGAAACACTGGATCGCCGTGCCTGACGGCTGCGACAGTTCCGCCAATTGATCCCGCGCATCGTAGTGATAGCTGCGTACCACCGCCCCGACGGCACCCGCCACCTGAGTCAGGCGCCCTAACGCATCGTAAGTCAGCCGACGCGCTTGTTCGTCGACGATCAAGTGACCGTTGGCGTCGTACTGCAACACGACGGGCGCCGGGTAATCCGCATGACTGTTGCGAATGCCCGTCAATTGGGTCGGATCACTGGCGCTGAATTCGAACAACTCGAGATTGCGGCCACCGGGAAATTCGGTTTCCAGGGACACGATGTTGTCGAAGGCGTCGAACACATAGCACTGCCGGATGATTTCTTTGCCCTGGGCGTCCAGCGGTCGTTGTGTGCCCGTACAGGAATAGTTGCCAAGCCGGCCGCGCGAGTCGTAGGAGAACTGCTCGCTGCGCACGACTTCATCTCCCTGCTTCAGGGTCTTTTGCGCCAGCTTCCCCGCCAGGGTGTAGCTCGACGACAGGGTCCGCGTAATGCCACCACTCACTTCGAATGTGCGCGTGACTTCACGCCCCAGATCATCGTAGATCAACCGGGTCACCATCGAACCCTGGCCATCGGTTGCTCGTGCATCAACGGTCGACAGTTGCCCCAGTGCGTTGTAGGCAAACGTGGCTTTGAGCGCAGGCTGCGCAAAGGATTTCGGGCGCCCTTGTTCGTCGTATTCAGTCTTGTGTTCCTCACCCAGCACATCGGTGCAACTGAGCGGCCGACCGAGCAGCGTATACGTGTAGGAGAGGCTCTTCTCGACCGCCTCCACCTTCAAGGTCTCACGCTTGAGACGCCCGGACCGGTAGTACTCCAGTCGGGTTTCGCGCTGTTGCTCGACGCACTTGGTCAATTCGCCGAGTCGCGGGTGATACTCGTAACGGGCCAACAGACCGGTCGCCTTGCGCTCCTTCACGCGGCCACCCAAGTGGTGCTCATATTGAAACTCGATCCGCTCGCCGCTGGGCATCTGCTTCCAGGCTGGCTGGCTGAAACCGGCCTCGTATCCGGCATCGGTCGTCCGGCCGCCACAACGGCTCTGAACCAGGCGCCCAAGTCCGTCAAAACGTTGTTGCCCCAGACTGCGACCGGCCAGCGTGACCTCAATGGGCAAGGGCTCATCACTATGAGCGGCATATTCAGTCTGCACCACATGAGCATCGGGTAGAACGCTGCGGGTCAGGCGATTGAAGACGTCATACTCGAAAGTCGTCCGGTTGCCGACCGGGTCGGTCTGCCCGACACTGCGGCCCAGTCCGTCGTACTCATACTGATGCTTGCCCTGGCGTTGCCCACCGGTATCGAACAGCTCAACGCTGTCGGGTTTTCCGAATGCATTGTAGGTGGTGACCGACTTGCCCATGCCCTCCTGCCATTTCGCCTCCTGCCTGCTGACCGGATCATAATCGCAATGTTCCTGGCGACCATCGGGGTGGACTGTGGTTTTGAGTTGCCCCCAGTCATCGAAATCGAAATGAGTGTTGAGCATTCGCGTCTGCCCCGGCCACCAGTCGGTCAGCGTTTCGTCAGTCAATTGTCCTAGCCTGTCGTAGCGCGTGGCATAAACCTGGCGAAACTCACCCAGTGTTGATTGATCGGCATCCTGCTCATCGATCGAGATCACCCGGCCAAGACCGTCGAAGCAGGTCTTTTGCTGTACGCCGTTGACATCCGTCGTCAGCGTCGCCGCCGGCACATTACCAATGCTCGGCAGTTGATATTGCGTACTGCGCGTCACCGCGAAGGCCGATGTGGAAGCGACCGTTTCACTCAGCACGCGACCGAGGCCGTCGTAGGTGTATTCGACTTGCCCTTCGTCTTCGCTTTGCTCCGCCAACTTCAAGCCGTTGAGTGTCGAATACGTCAGGGTCGATGTTTTGCGGGCGCCATCAAAACTGGTCTCAATGGTTTTCAGGTCGAGCGAGACATCGTTGAAGGTGTAGTAAAACTCGGTTTCATTGGCCATACCGTTACGGGTGGTGGTCTGTTTTTTCAGCAGACCGTGACGCAGGGTGTCCGTTGGCTGATCGACATACATCAGGTCGACCTGTGAACACCGGAGGTCACCGGCCGTCGCCTGCTCATAAAGCACTTTCTGCTCAAGGACTACATCGTGACCGGCCTGCCCGGCCTGCCCGAGCGAACGGTAGCGAAAGCGAACCAGCATAGTCGCGGCATCGGCAAAACCTGATGCGGGGAGCACGGTTCTTTGCTTTTCAAAACGCACAAAACCCAAAGGATCAGCAGGGCAACCGTCAGCACCCGCCGCCGGATAAAACTCCGAAAGGGTGACAACGCCGTTCGCTTCCACCTGTTTGAGCAGGTTGCCCCAGGCGTCAAACTCGGTCTTGATCACTTCTTCGCGAGAGGCCCCGGTCTTGCGATTGTCATAGCGCAGCGTCCGGGCCTTGGGCATCCGAAACTGCGCCGGCTGCCGATCGAAGCTCTTGCCGGGCTCAAGGTGGTACTCAATCGATTGGGACGTCAGCTTCTGATTGCAGGTCCTCACTTGCGCGACCAGCAGATGGTATTTGTTGTAGGTTCGCTTGATGGAACGGTGCACCACGGGCCCCCTCATCAACGTTTCGGTTGAGGCATAGTGGTAATCCGACGAGCTCTGGTAAAGCGTATCGCCGTCTTTGGACCAGCGGATATCCGGGTCATCAAAGCCCAGGAAATTCTGTCGCGAGTAGGTGTAGTTCGTCGTGATTGCAGGCTGCTTTTGCCCGGGGAACACCGTGTGTGAAATCACATAGGGAATGGCGGGGACCGGCGCTCCCGGAGGAAAGCGATGGCCGTCACTCTGGTAGCGAATCAACTCACGGGCGCCCAATGGCGAGGTCATTTGTGTCAGGCACTCGAGCCCCTTGATGGTCTCGTAGGTCATCGACCAGAGCCCACCGTCCGGCAAACGAATGGTGGACACTGCATCGTTAGCCAACTTCAGTACAAAGGTCGCTTCGCATGGAGTACCGGGATTCTGGGTCAGTCTCACCTGCCCTGCGGTGCGGGTGATGCTCAGCAACGTCCGATGTTCGTCTCGCACCGCCGCGAGGACCGGCTCACCATTGATCGCCGTGTAATCGAGCAGGATCGCCGTACCATTGGCGGCAACGATCTTCATTGGCACCGCCAGATCGCTGTCGCCATAAACACGCAACTGCTCACGCAAACCACTCTTGTGCACAACGTCAAAGCGCCCTGGACCGGAGCGCTGAACTTTGAGCGTCTCCAGCTTCAACTCATCAAACACCAGTTGCGTTGATGTCTGCCGCGCCTTGTAACGCTCCCCCGCCGACAGCGTGAACATGCCACTGACGATGTCGTAACGGGTCAATGCCAGGGACCAGCCCTGCCCCAAACCGTCATCGCCGCCATTGAGCGGGCTATAGAAAAGCCTGACCGGCAAGGATGGGCCGTTCATGACTCCGGAGGTCAACTCGCCCAGCGTCAGAGAACAGGTATAGATACCCGTACGGGGATCGACTCCCCCGGCCAGAAAACCTTCAAAGTTGAATGCCGCAGAATGAAAATTCTCCTGTTTTAAAGCAGCCATTTGAACTCCTTTCAAATGTCATGTGCGAATGGTTCTTCATAAAGCTGAAAAACCGCCGAAACCTCGACTCAACCTCTAACCAACAAAAACTCATTGCTTTGAATATCAACAACCAATGACAGATGATGAGTGTTGCCAAACTCATCCAACGCGGTAAAAAAGAAAGGGTCCAGCCTCAGCTCTTCACGACTGAATTTATACACCGGAGGAATACCTTTAAAAGCAACCAGTTCTCCGACGCGTTGAATAACAGGCAACCTGACACCGACAACATCAACTTCTGCTGCTCGTACGGGAAGCATTATCCCCGTAAAAGACCTTGAGCCCCGAAGCGATGTAAGCATGCCTGTGTAGCAAAACTTGACCGGCCATCGGCCCGACTCACCGTACTGATGAGTATCCCAATCAATCAGCTTTACTTGTTGCCCGCCCAAGTACAGGCCAAGGTCATAACGGAACAACCGGACACCATTCCATGCACCGAAGATTTCATGCGACCTCCAGGAAAACAGTTCATGACTGTATTCCGGACTCCGCTCAGCACTAACGACAATGCTTTCATTATTCATTGTACCGTCAGGGTTCACCGTATTGTTGCTTCTATAGACCTTGCCCTGCACCGTCACCTCAGCCGCAATATGCAATTGCCCTATCTCTGAAGATGACACCCAGAACTCAAGCGGGGTGCCCGTAGTTCCGCCAGTCCCTCCAGTGGCTGGAGTCGTTCCCGGCATGTCATGGGCATATCTGTTCTCCAGTACACTTACGCTCCAGCCTGGCACTGGCACGCCTGCATAGGCGTCCTGTGCCAACGGCTGGCCGTCATGAAACCGAATCAGCCGTGTACTGATCAAGTCCGGAAAATACTGCAAGGGCACCGGCGCACCGGACTGGTTGACCGCGACGACAAATACCAAGATCCGGACTTGCATCCTGCCGTTGGCAAAAATTCTTTTAGACTCGACTCCGGGAGCGTCGAATCTTACTTTCAGGCTCGATATCGTAATTTCATCCTGGGTCGAATAACCCGCCACTGTTGGTTTTTTCATATCGTTCATAAGTCAGCCTCATTATTTATCAACGTCATTTAATTCAGACCCTGGCATTAACAAAAAACCCAGAACCCGCATTACGCTGACAACCAATAGCAAACAGCCTGCGTCATTTCAACCGACTAAAATTAACGACCTAAACACCTACAGAAGACAAAACCAGACACTGAACTACAGGTTATTTCCAAAACCAAAAACATTGTTTCCATGCATCTTTAGCTACCCAAATAAACATCAAACAACAATATTCAATTTTCCTCATCGGACACCTCACTGGGACTACCCACCCCACTATCATCAACCTCGGAATCACTCGATGATTCACTTTCACTAAAACCCTCAACTCCATCATCAACCTGAATCAATAGTTTTCTGTCGAGACTGGAGTTTTCATCATATGCAGCAATACGAATTTTGCTCGACTCACTCAATGGGTTGTCAGCAAAGTTGTATTCGACCTCGCGCACGTCTTCGACCTCGAACAATTCGTCCGGCAGTTCCACGATTTGATTGCCGCTCAAGTCGGCATAGCGCAGTTTTTCCAGGTCAAACAACCCTTCAGGGACTACCGTCAACTCCGTTGATCTGAGTCGCAACTCCTCCAGCCCCTTCATGTGCCCCACATGCAGCGTCACCCCCAACGGGTTGTTGTCCAGGTCAAGCCGTTCAAGTCGCTCCATGTGCGCCAGACCGTCCACGGACGCCTCGTCCAAACGCAGATGGCAACCTTCGAGACTCAGGCTGACCAATTCGCGCATACGCAAGGCTGCACCTGGAAACCTGTCCAGTCGCAAACCTTTGAGGGCCAGAAACCTCAGGTTGGGGAAATTTTCGAGGAAATCGCCCATGAGCAGATACGGACTGTCATTGATCAGCAGGAACTCGGAAACATGGCTGAAGTCGGCCGTCACCTTCGGTAGCTCGCCGAGCATATCCAGCCTGGAATAAAACCGGCCGGTATCAAAACGATTGTGATCAGTGAGCTGCCGACGCCAACTCGCCTGCACGGTCTGAGCAAACAGCGTCCGGCGCTGGCGCTGCACGGCGACCTCTCCGGCATTCAGGGATGTCCCGGTCAGCGGGTGAACGGCAGGGACATCCGCGGCCCAGGTCTCCAGGTCATTGACCAATGTAAGGAGTTCACCTTCCAGGCGAGCCACCGCCCCTGATGGATCGCCGGACAGGTGCTCTCGACGCATGATGTCGAGTTGCTCTTCGTCAAGCGTTGGAAACAGCCTTCGAAGACGCTGGGTGATTGACCCGGCCTCCGCTGGAGGACTATCGCCACCGCCCAGCAGATAACCGGTACGACCGATAGCCAGCCGCATGGGAGAGCGACTGCCAGGCTCCAGTGGTGGCTGCCCAAACAGTGCCCTCACTTCAGGGCGAGGCAGCAAGGGAAGACGCCTGAGCGCTTGTTCGAGATCGCGGCCCTGACCTACATGCGGCAGGTCCAGAGCATCGCGCCATGTCTGCGGAAGTGCATGCTGGATCGCGCCAAAAAGATCGTCGGGGCCGTGCAGTAGCTCGCCCCGCTCATCATGGGCCTCATATAGCCCACCCCGCCTGACCAACACTTTACGAGTCGGCGTGTCGACCGCTCCAATACTGTCCAGCAGCAAGCCTTCGAAGTGCCCGTCACGCACCTCCAGGCGAATATCGGCTTTCCAGCCTTCCAGGGACTCGAGCATGTGCAAAGCCAGTCTGTCGGTGTCTGCGCTGGATAACGCATGCAGGTAAAGCCCTTCACAGGCGCGGTTAAGCCGTAACTCGCGCAAGTAAAACAACGCCTCATGCGCTATGCGCCGAGGCATTCCCGGCCTGTTCAGCAGGTGCAGTCGTTCGGCGGCGCTGGCTTCACGCCATAGCTCTTGAGCAATGGTTCGAGGCAGATCCGGAAAAATCCGGCGCATCTGCTGAGTATCCATATCCGCCGCCGACTCGAACACCTCTTCCATAAACGTGAACAGCGACGTTCGGAATTCCTCTGTCCATCGAGCCATCCTCTTACGCAGCAACGTGGCTCGAACATGCCGCGCTGGTAGCGGGTCGTCCGGTGCCGGGCTCAAACCCAGAAGATGTTTCTGCTCGCGCTCGTCAAGGACGTCCCACAAGGCTTCCAATAGATGGCCATCGCCTGACTGACCTTCGGGCAGACTGACCTGCTGCATCTGCAACAAACGTTTTTGCAGTTGAACTTCAGCCTTGGCATGGATGTCCGGATCAGAGCTGAGCATTTGCTCTCGAAAAACCTGAATGCGCTGATCGAGTTTGAACCGTCGGATCGTATCTTCCAGCAAGGCTGGTGGGCGATGTGCGTGAACATGCAAGTGCCGCAACATGGCTTCGTCGATACCGCTGACCGTCAGGATGCGTCGCGCCGTCTCGTCGGAGAATTCCGCAACCGAGTGCCCCAGGCGCCGGAACAGTTGTGCACCTTGCCACTCCATTGGGCGCTCGACTTCATGGGCCCAGGCGCCTTCGCCGTTGTGGGTCAGGCGCGGCCGATAGGCGTTCGGCCGCTCCGGGTGGCGCACGTGGTAGGCGCTGCTGTCAGGGTCGACAGCCACTTCATAGGTGCGACTTTCAAGCGTGAGGAAAGTCTTGCCAGCGTGATGCTCAAGCCCCAGTTCGTCCGTAGCACCTCCCGTCGGTAGTGAGAGAGGTTGCTCATAAGGCGCGAGGTCGGGACTCCACAAACGAGTGCGGCTGTCGTGCAGTATCACCGGTTTGAGCCCCTCGACAAATGCCGATGGCTTGACCGCCAGAACTCTGCCAACCACGGCCGCCGCCGTTCCGAAGGCCGCAAGCTGAGCCAGGTTTTCGGCAATGCCCAGCAGATGATCGGCCGCCTCGGCGACCTGTCCCTCGGCCCAATCGAGAATGCCGGTGAAGGTCTCGTCCAACAGTTGATAGGCTGTGTAGGCCAACATCAACTCGCCCGCGAAAGGCACGAACGGCATGGCTACCAGGGTGGCGACCTGAAGGATGATGGATGCCACCCTCTGCACACTGTCCCAAAACGCCCAGCGCGACTGGCGGTCTTCGTCCGCCGTGGGCACAGCGATGGTGCGTGCATCGTTGAGGATTTTGTTGAGCGCGCCCTGGTACAGCCATTGCCACGGGTCACTCTGAACCTTATGCACGTGAAATCGCAGTACGGGTTTATCAATTGGCGTATTGCGCCAGGCAGGTCGTGGGTCTGCTGGTTGCGGGGGATGCCACTTCACAACGTTCAATTGCTGGTCGAGCGCGGCAAAAAATGCCCCGCGCTGCTCATGGGCGATAAACCGGGCAAAAAACCTTTGGTAGGCCGGTGAGCGCAGTTGCTCTGTCAATACTGCCTTGAACGCCAGCGTCGACGGATACTCCTTGATCGGGTGCTGTGGATCATCGGGTATGTACACCAAAAGCGGCTCAACCCTGGAAGAACGCTCCAGATCACCCGCCAACAGCATGATCCCGGTCAGCCGGGCCGTCATGATCTGCAATTGATAACAATGCATGGCCGGGCTGCGCACGCCATCAAGCAGGCGCAGCAGCAAGGCCTGTGAATCCGCGCCGATATCCCCGTTCATCCGCGCCAACAACACAGCCGCTCTGAACGCGTCCTTTTGACTGCTTTTGACTCTGTATTCAAGGCCGGCTTTGGCTACCGCATCCTTCGGTAATAATATGGCTTCCAATTGCTGTGAGTACTGGCCACCGATATCCAGGTCGCGACAAATCGAAATAAAAACATCAATACCTATTCGCTCATTAATCGACAGTACATTGAAGTGGCCACGAGTATCGGGCTCGCTGATAAAACAGGAAGCACTGTCAAAGTAATTCGCCGCCGATTCTTTCATTTCGAAGTTATGCAGAGCGGCATCAAGCAGGGAAAGGGTTTTAACTTGATACCCCTTCACAATGCCCGTTGGCAGGTAGAGTCGCAGAAACGTTCGGGAGACATCCAGCTCAACACCAAAACGATCTTTCAATGCCTTCTGGAGCAAAGGCTCGGCAAACCGACGGACATCGGCAAGCGGCTCGAACACTCTATCCAGCCTGGACTGCGACAACCAGGCAGTCTTGATAGCTTGAGCCAGGGTGGCGTGAGAGGCCTCTGATGCGGTTCTGTACCAATCAGCAACGGCGACAGGCGCTCGACGCAGCGCCAAGCGTCTGTGAGCTGATGCCTGGATTAGCCAGTCCGGGATTTTTTCTTCGATGAGTCGATTACGACTATTACCAGTGCAACTCTCTGAACATGCATCAACCATTACAAGTAGCCTATAAACTGAAATGAAAAATCAGTTTATAAAAAGTAATAGTTCATAAAGTGTTAAATAATTACCGCACATTTTCTTGAAGCAGTAAGAGTCACAACACTCACTGCTCGTCGTTATAAACAAACTTTGGCATTTCCCAGTGAAAGCGGATCGCCAGCAAGCGCAGCAAAAATCCACCGAACAGGGTGATCAGAATCGATTGTTCACCGGGTAATTGCAGGTAGATACACAGCATGTAACACCATGCCGCCGCAAACGAAACGCTGGCATAGAGCTCACGCCGGAAGATCAGCGGAATATCGTTGCAGAAAATGTCCCGCAGGATGCCGCCGAAGACGCCGGTGATCACGCCACTGACGGAGGCGACCAACATGCCATGGCCCATTTCCAGGGCGGTGATGCAGCCGATCAGGGTGAACGCCACCAGGCCCATGGCATCGAGCACCAGGAACAGAGAACGCAGATGCCGCATCCAGCGCGCCGTGAACACCGTGATCATGGCGGCAGCCGTGGTCAGCACCAGGTATTCCGGGTGTTTGACCCAGGTCAGCGGGTAGTGCCCGAGCAGCACATCGCGCACCGACCCGCCACCCAGCGCCGTGACGCAAGCGATCAGCACCACACCAAACCAGTCCATGCCACGACGGCCGGCAGACAGGGCTCCGGTCATGGCTTCGGTGGTGATGGCAATCAGATAGAGCATCAGCAGCATAGTGGCGGTCCTTGCAGAAAGGCGCGCAGTCTACTGACTTCGCTGGAGCACCAAAAGAGGGCAGACACACCCTGTGGCGAGGGAGCTTGCTCCCGTCCGGCTGCGAAGCAGTCGTAAACCAGCACGCGCGGCTTGCCTGATAGAACACGCTGGCTGGTTTAGGGCCGCTGCGCGCCCCAACGGGGGCAAGCCCCCTCGCCACAGAAGCCCTCGCCGGGCATCTTCAAGCCTTGATGAAATGCTTGCGGTAGTGCTGCAACTCAGCGATGGATTCACGGATATCGTCGAGCGCCAGGTGGGTGCTGCCCTTCTTGAAGCTGTCACGCACGTCCGGTGCCCAGCGCGCAGCCAACTCTTTGAGCGTGGACACGTCGAGGTTACGGTAGTGGAAATAGCTTTCCAAAGATTTCATGTGGGTATAAAGGAAGCGACGGTCCTGGCAGATGCTGTTGCCGCAGATCGGCGATTTGCCCTTCGGCACCCACTTCTCCAGGAAGGCGATGGTTTCGGCTTCGGCTTCGGCCATGCTGATGCGGCTGTCGCGAACCCGCTGGGTCAGCCCGGAACCGCCGTGCTGACGGGTGTTCCACTCATCCATACCGGCGAGGATTGCGTCGCTGTGGTGAATGGCGATCACCGGGCCTTCGGCCAGGGTGTTCAGGTCACTGTCTGTGACGATGGTGGCCATTTCGATGATGACATCGGTGTCCGGGTTCAGACCGGTCATTTCCAGGTCGATCCAGATAAGGTTCTGTGGGTTTTGCATGTGTCGGCTCCTAGGCAATGCTGCGCAGTTTAGCCTAGGCCGGTAGCCGGGCGTGCTAAACTCGCGGCCGTTTTACCTAATCGCTGCATTCTTGATACGGAACACCCATGGCCAAACGCCAACTCAATCGTCGTCAAAACTGGCGCATCGAAAAGATTCAGGGCGAACGCGCTGCCCGCGCCGCCAAACGCGAGTCCTCGGCTGTCGAGGCGCTTGAGGGCGGCGATCTGGGCCCGGAACAGCACGGCCTGGTGATCGCGCACTTCGGTGTGCAGGTCGAAGTCGAGGCCCGCGACGGCGAACTGGCCGGCCAGGTATTCCGTTGTCACCTGCGCGCCAACCTGCCGGCGCTGGTGACCGGTGATCAGGTGGTCTGGCGTGCCGGCAACCAGGGCATCGGCGTGATCGTGGCACAACTGCCGCGCAACACCGAGCTGTGTCGCCCGGACAGCCGTGGTCAGCTCAAGCCTGTTGCGGCGAACGTCGACATGATCGTCATCGTGTTTGCACCGCTGCCCGAGCCCCACGCCAACCTGATCGACCGCTATCTGGTGGCGGCCGAGCATGCGGGCATCAAACCGCTGTTGCTGCTGAACAAATTCGACCTGATCGACGAAAACAACGCTCCTGCGCTGAATGCCTTGCTCGCCGTATACCGCACCCTCGGCTATCCGGTGCTGGAAGTGTCGGCGCATCATGGTAACGGCATGGAGCAATTGCAGACGCAACTGGACGGGCGCATCAGCGTGTTCGTCGGCCAGTCCGGTGTCGGCAAGTCGTCGCTGGTCAACAGCCTGCTGCCGGATGTCGAAACCCGCGTCGGTCCGTTGTCCGAACTGTCTGGCCAGGGTACGCACACCACGACGACCGCGCGCCTGTTCCACTTCCCCGGCGGCGGTGAGCTGATCGACTCCCCGGGTATCCGCGAATTCGGCTTGGGCCACGTCAGCCGTGCCGACGTCGAAGCCGGCTTCATCGAGTTCAACGATCTGCTCGGCACCTGCCGCTTCCGTGACTGCAAGCATGACCGCGAACCCGGTTGCGCCCTGCTCAAGGCCCTTGAAGACGGCCGCGTGCAGCAGCAACGGATGAACAGCTACCGCTCGATCATCGCCAGCCTGCCGGAAAACGGCTACTAAACAGACGTGCCGACCGCCCTGCCTGCAGCGGGGCGGTCGGCGGCTGGATCGCCCCCCCCCCGCTTAAACATCAGACTTTTCTGTAAGACACCCGCACCGACGCTTGTAGGGCATTTCTCTTTAAATCACATCCCCTTGTAGCCGCCAGCCAATAGCCTAGTTTCAGACCCTCTTCGCACTCCAGCGACTCCGAGGGACACCCATGCAAACCTACCACCTGTTCATCAGCCATTCGTGGAACTACTCCGACGCCCACGACAATCTCGTGCGCCTGCTCAACGCCAAGCCCGGTTTCACCTACAAGAATTTTTCGGTGCCACCGGACAACCCGATTGTCGGCGCAAAAACCGACAAACAACTCGAGGAGGCTATCGAAAACAAGATCCGCCCGTGTTCGGCGGTATTGATCATGGCCGGGATGTATTCCACGTACAGCAAGTGGATCAACAAGGAAATCGAGATCGCCAAGCGCATGGGCAAGGTGATCATTGCGATCAAGCCGTTCGGTGCCGAGCGCATTTCCACGGTGGTGCGTGACGCGGCACATGCCGAATGTGCGTGGAACACCAACAGCATCATCGATGCGATTCGCAAGCATACGGCGGTGTAACCATGCGCAAGGGACTGTTTATCGGCATCAACGACTACACCCATGTGTCGCGCCTGAGCGGTTGCAGCAATGACGCCATGGCCATGGCCTCGGTGTTGAGGACCGACGCCAATGGCGATCCGAACTTCAAGAACATCGTACTGACCTCCGCCGAGGACTACCTGAGCCGGGAAAAACTCGAAGACCAGATCGTCGAGCTGTTTTCCGGGGACTGCAATGTCGCGCTGCTGTATTTCGCCGGCCACGGCAGCTTCGATACCGACACCGACGAAGGCATGTTGATCCCGCAGGATTACAAGAGCGCCAAGGACGGGATACGCCTCAGCGACATTCTCAACTGGGCGAGCAAGGCCACGAAGATCAAAAACAAAGTGATCATTCTCGACTGCTGCCAGAGCGGCTCGGCCGGCGAACTGCGCGCCTTGCGCAGTGAGGGCAGCGTGGTCGGAGAAGGCATGACGATTCTGACCGCCTGCAAAAAGGAAGAGCCGGCAATGGAGGGCGTGCAGCACGGCGTGTTCACCGGATTGCTGCTCCAGGCCCTGCACGGTGGAGCAGCGAACATCCTGGGCAAGATCACCCCCGGCAGCCTCTATTCCTTCGTCGACAACGCCCTTGATGCCTGGGAACAGCGTCCGGTGTTCAAGACCAACGTCTCGCAGTTCATTTCCCTGCGTGAAGTGTCACCGCTGATCCCCAAGGAAATCCTGCGCAAACTCCCCGAATGGTTTGCCGAAGCAGAGTCAGTGTACCCCCTTGCCCCCAGCTTTGAGCCCACCGAACCCGAGTTCAACCCGGAACAGGGCGAGGTCTTCGCCCAACTGCAAAAGTGCAACCGCCACAGCCTGGTCGAACCGGTGGACGCCGAACACATGTACTACGCCGCCATCCACTCCACCGGTTGCCGCCTCACCGCCCTCGGTGCCTATTACCGCGAACTCGCGATCAAGGGACATTTCTGATGCCAGTGTTTATCAGCTACCGCCACATGGACCGCGCCCACGCGGTCAAGATCAACGCGCGCCTGATCCAGGCCAACATCAAGACCTACCTCGACGTACTGGATGCCGAATCCCAGACCACCGACGACATCACCGGGGTGATCACCCGCAACATCAGCGAATGCACGCACCTGCTGGCAGTGGTGTCGGAGAAAACCGCGCTGTCCTGGTGGGTGCCGTTCGAAATCGGCGAGGCGACCATTACCAACCGACGCATATGCTCGTTCAAGACCGGCCCGACAGAGCTGCCGCTGTACCTCGATAAATGGCCGAAGCTGACCAGCGACCGGGACATCGAGTTCTTTATCGATGCTTATCGCAACGAAGCGACACTCAAGCGCTCGATGTCACTGGAATCAGTGACCGGCAGCGAGTCGGCGCGCAGCGTCAACAAATCCAATGCGGATCGTTTTCACGCCGATCTCAAGTCCCGAGTCATCCGCGGCTTTTAACGGAGAGAACGCCGACAAAAAAGCCGACATCGCTGTCGGCTTTTTTGTGGGTCACTGCTTGGGCGGTTCAGCCGGTTTAGCTGGCTCGCCCGGTTTCGGTGCCGGGTCGTCGAACAGGTTTAGACGCTCGCGCAGTTCGTGGGCCGGCAGCGGTTCCTTGTCCGCCGGCAACGCGTTCGGGTCGGCCGGTGCAGCCGGTGCGGCCCCCGGAACAGCCGAACCTTGCGGCGCATCAGGAGCAGGCTCCGCCCCTTGCGAACCTTCGATCGCACGCTGGGCTTTCTTGGTCAGCACCACGATGTCAATACGGCGGTTCACCGGGTTGAACGGATGCTCGCGATCGAACAGCGCCGACGAGGCATAGCCGACCACACGCGCCACCTGAGCATCCGGATAACTGCCCGCCACCAGCGCACGCCGTGCGGCGTTGGCACGGTTGGCCGAAAGCTCCCAGTTACCGAAGTCACCGGTGCCGGTGTATGGCTTGGCATCGGTGTGGCCGCTGATGCTGATCTTGTTCGGCACCGCCTTGATGGTGTCTGCCATAGCCAGCAGGATGTCTTCGAAATACGGCTTCAAGCGAGCTGAGCCAGAGTCGAACATCGGGCGGTTTTCCGCGTCCATGATCTGGATACGCAGGCCGTCCGGCGTGATTTCGAACAGGATCTGATCCTTGAACTTCTGCATCTGCGGGTTTTCTTCGACCTTGTTCTGCAGTTCTTGCAGCAACAGTTCGAGGCGCTCTTTTTCGACCTGCTCGGCCATGCCTTCGACCTGATCGGTATCGACGGTGACCTTGTCCGGCTGCGGCTGGGACTTCACCTCGGGGTTGAGGGTGTTTTCCGGCGCCAGGGTCGGCGTGCCGCCCAGATCGATGATGTAGGGCGTGCCGCTTTCGGAAAAGCCGATCGGGTCCTTGAAGTAACCGGCGATGGCAATCTTCTGTTCCGGCGTGGCGGTGGACAGCAGCCACAACACCAGGAAGAACGCCATCATCGCCGTGGCGAAGTCGGCGAAGGCGATTTTCCAGGCGCCCCCGTGGTGCCCGCCGGCGATGCGCTTGACGCGCTTGATGATTATCGGCTGGTTATTTTCCATGGCTTAACGACCGCGAACCGCTTGTTCCAGCTCGGCGAAGCTTGGACGGTGCGCCGGGTACAGGACCTTGCGCCCGAACTCCACGGCCAGCGATGGCGGCATGCCGGAAGCCGAAGCCACCAGCGAGGCCTTGATGGCTTCGTAGACGTTCAGCTCTTCCTTGGCATCGTGGGCCAGGGAATGGGCCAGCGGGCCGAAGAAGCCGTAGGCGGCGAGAATACCGAAGAAGGTACCCACCAGTGCCGCACCCACGTGCAGGCCGATGGACTTCTGGTCGCCTTCACCCAGCGAGGCCATGGTCACCACGATCCCCAGTACCGCCGCGACGATACCGAAACCAGGCATGGCGTCGGCGATGCCGTTGACCGCGTGGGATGGGTGTTCGAGGTCTTCCTTGAGGCTGAACAGTTCCATGTCGAACAGGCCTTCCAGCTCGTGGGGAGCCATATTGCCGGAGGACATGATGCGCAGGTAATCGCAGATGAACGCAGTCATGCGCTCGTCCTTTAGCACCGTCGGGTACTTGGCGAAGATCGGGCTCGCGGCGGCATCTTCGATGTCACCTTCGATGGCCATCATGCCTTCGCGGCGGCTCTTGTTGAGGATCTCGTAGATCAGGCCCAGCACTTCAAGGTAGAAGGCGTGGTTGAAACGCGAACTGAACATGCCCAGGGACTTCTTGAGCACGTGCATCGTCATGTAGCCGGGGTTGGCCTGCAAGAAGGCGCCGAGGGCCGCACCGCCGATGATCATGACCTCGAAAGGCTGGATCAGGGCGGCAATCTTGCCGTGGGAAAGCACGTATCCGCCGAGCACGCTCGCGAATACGACGATGATGCCGATAATTTTAGCCATAGGTTAGGAGAGCACTTACTGAGTCGGGTTCAAGGTCATATTCGGAAGTTAAAAAATCTCTTCTTCTACTTATCGGCAAAACTGCGCCAGACTATAGCCAGTTCAGGCGAAAAGCTAATTTGACCCCTTGCGGGCATAGGTAATGTTGACGATGATCGCCTCCCACCATGGTTAACGAAACGAACGTCCCAACCCCGAAACCGACCACTCTCGAAGGCTGGGTCAAGCTTCTCGATGGCGTGCGCCTGCCGGTTCCGCAAGCCAGCCACGACCTGGTTTGCAGGGCCATCCGCGACAATCGCAGCTCGCTACGCGATATCGCCGACCTCATGCAAAGCAGCCCGGCCCTGGCCTTGAGCGTGATTCGCGAAGCCAACCGGCACCCCCATGGCGGCATGGCCGAGCCTGCGGAAAACCTTGAGGTCGCGATCAATCGCCTCGGCCTGAAACGCACCGAAGAACTGCTCGCGCGCCTGCCCGCCGAACCCCAGTCCGAGATTCCCAAAGCCCTGCGTCAGTTGCAGATGATCAGCCAGCACGCCACGCAACAGGCCAACGGTTTTTTTGCCAGTCGCCTGGCGCGCCTGTGGCAGGACATCCACTGGGGCAGCCTGCTGTTTCTTTCGCCCCTGTGGCCACTGGCACTGACCCATCCAAAACTGCTCGAAGACTGGGAGCTGCGGGTCATCCATAAAGGCGAGTCGGCACACAAAGTCGAGCAGCAACTGTTTGGCGTACGCCTGCTGGACATCGGCCAGGCGCTGGTGGAGGCCTGGCGCTTGCCGATCTGGGTGCAGCAAGGCTATCGACTGCTGCTCACCGAGCAGCGGGAATTGGTGAAAGTGCTGCGCATTGCCCGTGACAGCGGGCATCCACTGCGCCAGCAGAACCGCCTCGATGACGATCCGACCCTTCGCCGCTGGCTCAATCAACCAGCCAATACGGTGCTGCTGGCCAACGGGCTGGCACTGTCGGCGCAACACGCCTGGGACAGCCCCCACAGTGAGCGCTGGCAGTACCTGACCAGCCTTTACCTGCAAATGCCGATGGACGAACTGCAGCAACAATTGCACCAGCAGGCCGCAAACAGCGCACGCCAACACGCCATGCCCGACCTCTGGCACCCCGCCGAGTCGCTGATCTGGCCATGGGGCATGACCCGTGTCCACGCAGGCTTGCTGCCGGCGGCGGCACCCACCGCCGAAGACCTGGCGAAGTGGCGCAAGCAATGCGCCGAATTACTGGTCGAGCCGAGTCGCTTCACCAACGCCATGCACTTGACCATCGCCGCCCGGGACGCCCTCGTGGCCTGCGGCATGCGCCGGGTGATGATCCTGATGGCCGACCGCACCCACGCCAACCTGCGCGTGCACCAGACGGCCGGGCTGCCGAAGGAGGCAGCCGGGTTGAATTTCGTGGTCAGCCAGAGCAACGTGTTGCAGCGCCTGCTCGCGCAGCAGGCCCAGGTGCGCCTGACGCCCGCCAACAACGCGCAATTCTCGGCCCTGTTGCCCAACAGCCTGCGTTCGCAGTTCAGCGGCGAACACTTGCTGCTGCGTTCGCTGGTCAACAATGGCCGGGTGATCATGATCGTCGTGGCGGATCAGGGCGGCGGGCCATTTTCGGAAATTTCCGTACAGGCCTTCGGTAAAACCGCACAGTGCATCGAAAAAGCCCTGCACAGCTTTAGCCACCGAGGCCAATAAGCTGCGTTACAATCCTCCCTTTTGTGCTCTGGAGACCTCACATGTCTGACTTCTCTGGCTTGCCGCTGGTGATCGAGCCGAGCGACTTGCTCCCTCGACTCGACGCCCGCGAACTGATTCTCGTGGACTTGACCAGTCCCGCCCGCTACGCCGAAGGGCACATTCCCGGCGCGCGCTTTGTCGATCCGAAACGCACGCAGCTCGGCCAGGCCCCCGCCCCGGGGCTGATGCCTCCGCAGGCAGCACTCGAAGCGCTGTTTGGTGAGCTGGGACACAACCCCGATGCGGTCTACGTGGTGTATGACGACGAAGGCGGCGGTTGGGCCGGGCGCTTCATCTGGCTGCTGGATGTCATCGGCCACAGCAAGTACCACTATATAGATGGCGGCCTGCCGGCCTGGCTGGCGGAAGGCTTGCCCATGTCGATCCAGATCCCGCCATCCGTGGGCGGCCCGGTTCCACTGACCTTGCACGACGAACCCACCGCCACCCGCGAATACCTGCAAAGCCGTCTCGGCGCCGCCGACCTGGCGATCTGGGATGCACGCGGGCCGCTGGAGTACTCCGGTGAGAAAGTCCTGGCAGCCAAGGGCGGGCACATTCCCGGCGCGGTCAATTTCGAATGGACCGCCGGCATGGATCAGACGCGCCAGCTGCGCATCCGCACCGACATGCCGCAGATTCTCGAACAACTCGGGATCAGCAAAGACAAAGAAGTGATTACCCACTGCCAGACACACCATCGCTCTGGCTTCACCTATCTGGTGGCCAAGGCTCTCGGTTATCCGCGGGTCAAGGGCTACGCCGGCTCCTGGGGCGAATGGGGCAACCATCCCGATACCCCGGTAGAAATTTAAGATTTTTAAGGACCGTTAATGAACAAGCGTCTGTTTCTCCTCGGCCAGTACCTGCTGCCCCACAACCTGCTCTCGCGACTGGCCGGCTGCATCGCCGAATGCCGCGTGCGCTGGTTCAAGAATGCCTTTACCGCCTGGTTCGCCAAGCGTTATCAGGTGGACATGTCCCTGGCGCTGGTCGAAGACCTGACCGCCTACGAGCACTTCAACGCCTTCTTCACCCGCGCCCTGAAAGACGGCGCCCGTCCGCTGGACGAAACCCCGGGCGCGATCCTCAGCCCGGCCGACGGCGCGATCAGCCAGCTCGGCCCGATCGAGCACGGCCGCGTGTTCCAGGCCAAGGGCCACAGCTTCAGCGTGCTGGAATTGTTGGGTGGCGACGCGGCAAACGCTGCGCCGTTCATGGGTGGCGACTTCGCGACCATCTACCTGTCGCCGAAGGACTACCACCGCGTGCACATGCCGCTGGCCGGCACCCTGCGCGAGATGGTCTACATCCCGGGTCGCCTGTTCTCGGTCAACCAGACCACCGCTGAAAACGTTCCGGAACTGTTCGCCCGCAACGAGCGCGTGGCGTGCATTTTCGACACCGAGCGCGGGCCGATGGCTGTGGTGCTGGTGGGTGCGATGATCGTTGCGTCGATTGAAACCGTGTGGGCCGGCCTGGTTACGCCGCCGAAACGCGAGCTGAAAACCTTCCGCTACGACGAAGCCGCGCGCGCGCCGATCCATCTGGAAAAAGGTGCGGAACTGGGACGCTTCAAGCTGGGTTCGACCGCCGTCGTGCTGTTCGGGCCGGATCAGGTGAAGTGGGCTGAAGAAATGACCGCCGGTTCAGCCGTGCAGATGGGGCAGGGCATGGGCTCTCCAAAAGCCTAAGGACCGAGCTGTACCCCTGTGGGAGCGGGCTTGCTCGCGAAAGCGGACTTACGGTCAACATAGATGTTGAATGTGATGACGCCTTCGCGAGCAAGTCGGATCGCCGCACCGCCGCTCCCACATTTGTATCGGGTGTATCAGAGCTGGCCGTCGCGATCGCGGAAGCCCAGCAGGTACAGCACGCCATCCAGGCCCAAGGTGGAAATCGCCTGCTTGGCCGACTGCTTCACCAGCGGCTTGGCGCGGAACGCCACGCCCAACCCGGCAATCGCCAGCATCGGCAAGTCATTGGCACCATCGCCGACCGCAATGGTCTGCTCCAGGCGCAAGCCTTCCTTGTGTGCCAGTTCCTTCAGCAAATCCGCCTTGCGCTGCGCATCGACAATCGGCTCGACCGCCACGCCAGTGACTTTGCCGTCGACCACTTCCAGTTCGTTGGCGAACACGTAGTCGATACCCAGCTTGGCCTGCAATTGCTTGGCGAAGTAAGTGAAGCCGCCCGACAGAATCGCAGTCTTGTAGCCCAGGCGCTTGAGTTCGGCGAACAGGGTTTCGGCGCCTTCGGTCAGGCGCAGCGAGGCGCCGATGGAATCCAGCACATTGACGTCCAGACCTTTGAGCAAGGCCAGGCGCTCCTTGAAGCTGGCGCGGAAGTCCAGTTCACCTGCCATCGCCCGCTCGGTGATTTCCGACACTTTGTCGCCGACGCCGGCAGCCTTGGCCAGCTCATCTATCACTTCGGCTTCGATCAGCGTTGAGTCCATATCGAACACTGCCAGGCGACGGTTGCGACGGAACAGCGAATCTTCCTGGAAGGCGATGTCGACGTTCAGTTCCTGGGCGACGCTGAGGAATTCGGCACGCAGCGCCTGCGGATCAGCCGCTTCGCCACGCACGGAAAACTCGATGCAGCCCTTGCCCTTGTCGGCCGGGGTGTCCAGCGGCATGCGCCCGGACAGACGATCGATGTGATCGATGTTCAGGCCATATTTGGCGGTGATCGAGCTCACGGCCTGCAACTGCCCGGCTGTCACCTTGCGGGTCAACAGGGTCACGATGTGGCGCTTTTTGCCCTGGTTGCCGACCCACTGCTGGTAATCCACTTCGGACACTGGCGTGAAACGCACCTGTTGATCGAGCTCGTAACCCTTGAACAGGATGTCCTTGAGCACAGACTTGCCTTGCTCGGTGTCGGGAATTTCAACCAGGATGCCGAACGACAAGGTGTCGTGGATCACCGCCTGACCGATGTCGAGAATATTCACACCACCCTGGGCCAGAACGCCGGTAATGGCCGCAGTCAGACCCGGACGGTCGACTCCCGTGATGTTTATCAGGACGATTTCGCGCAAGGCGCACCCCCGCAGGTGGAAAAAAACCGCATTCTACCCACTTTCAGTGACCATCGGGCACCGTGAGCGCTTTGACGGCCTAGGGCCTGTCGCTATACTGCGCGTCAACTCCACGGACAAAAGAGCCGAGCTCAAGTGAACCGGCCTACGCCAGTAAAAACCGACAACTTCTTCCTGCTGATCTTCCGGGCACTGCGCCACCGCCGTGTACCGATTGCATTGCGCATCGCCAGCCATAACGTGATCCTGGTCGCCCTGGCCCTGGTCATCTATGCCGGTGTGATGGGCCTGCAGTTCAAGCAGGCCATGCACGAGCAGGCGGATGCGCTGGGCGAAAGCCTGACCACGCAGACGGCCACCTCGGCCACCGAGCTGCTGGTGTCCAACGACATCCTCAGCCTCAATGTGCTGCTCAATAACCTGACCAAGAACAAGCTGGTGGCCCACGCCGCCATCTACAGCCCGGACAACCGCATCCTCGCCGAGTCCGGCCAGCGTCCCAAGCATGGCCTGCTGGGCGAAGCCGAGGGCATGTACCAGAGCAAGATCACCTTCCAGGACGTGACTGCCGGGCAATTGCGCATCAGCCTGGACATGGACCAGTTCCAGCAACCGATGACCATCAGCCTGCAAAGCATGGGCATTCTGAGCGCCATCCTGCTGGCTTTGTCCCTGGCACTGAGCCTGCGCATGGGGCGTTATCTCTCCACGCCGCTGCTGCAATTGCGGGTGTGGCTGCGCAATATCGATGAATACACCCCGGCCACCGACCGCCAGGACGAAATCGGCGACCTGGCGCGTCAGCTGCACGCCAACTTCGCCCCGGAGCCCGCCCCTGTGCCGGAACCGGAACCGGAACCGGAATTCGACGACATGGATGACGAGGCCGACCCGGCCTTCGAAGTCCGTAACCTGCGCGATCCGAGTTTCGACGAGAGCCGCCCGGTAGCGGCGCTCAAGCCAGCCCCACGGCAGATCGTCAGCACCGTCGAAGATGACGATGATGAAGACCCGTTCGCCGATCTGCGCGACGAGTCGCTGGATAGCACCCCGCAACCGGTGATTCGCAAGGCCACACCGAGCGTGCCGCAACACAGCGCGGTGCTGGCGGTGCAACTGGGCTCCCAGGAGCAACTGCGACGCCTGCCGCGGGCGCGTCTTGAAGAACTGCTCGAACGCTATCGCGACTGCCTCGACCAGGCCGCGTCGCTGTATCAAGGCGAAGTGGAAACCTTGAACGATGGCAGCACGTTGATGCTGTTCCACACCGAAGACAGCGGCGACGACTACCTGACCAACGCCATTTGCTGTGGCGAGCTGCTGCGGGCCCTGGGCCACCAGTTGCAGATCGAAGTCGCGGACAGCGGCATCACCCTGCAATTGCAGCTGGGCCTGACACTGGGTGAGGAACTGTTCGGCCTGAGCCAGATCGACCTGCTGCTGACTGATCCCGCCCAGGACGCACTGGCCCTGTCGCAACACAGCCGCAACCTGCTGCTGGTGGAGCGCAAGATCAGTGACGACGCGTTGATCCGCCAACGCGCACGGATCCGCCCGATTGCCAGCCCTGAAGGTGCGTGCTGCGTGGAACGGTTGATGGAGCCGTATCCATCGATGCTTGAACGGCAATTGGCGCGGATGCACGAGCGTCGCGCTTAAGCCTTGACCCCGATGTGAAGAAGCCCGCAGATGAGCGATCGTCTGCGGGCTTTTTTGTTGCCTGTCATGACGCCTTCGCGGGCAAGCCCGCTCCCACAGGGGACGTGGTCGTACACAAGATCTGTGTTCACAGAGATAATTCTGGGAGCGGGCTTGCCCGCGAAGAGGCCGGAACTGACACCAGATATCTCCAACCTGCAGAAACAACAAAGCCCGCATCAATGCGGGCTTTGTTTCAAATCCATCCAGGCTTAGAAGCGGAACACTTCCATATCCGTACGAATAGGCGCGGCCATCGGAATCTTCGGCTGTTTTTCCTGTTCTACCGCAGGTGCTGCCGCCTTGGCTGCCGGCTTGCGCGGGACTTCGGCGATCGGTGGCTGATTGGCCAGGGGCTTGAGCGCCACCGACAGTTGTTCGGCCAGGCGTTGCAACAACACACCCTGTGCCTGAACCTGAGCCGCCGTACTGCCGGCATGCTGCTCCTGCAAATGGATGATGCGGTTTTCGCGAACCTGCCCGCGACGGTCGATCAGGCGCCATTGCGCGTCGAGAATCGCCGGTTGTTTTTCACCTGAATCCAGGCGCGTGATGGTCAGCAGCACCTGAACGTCTGGGGTGAAGCCTACTGTCGCCGGGGCCAGCACTACGCGCTGGCTGTCCAGGCGACCTGCAACCTGACGCAGCAGCAGCTGATCGATATCCGACGAAAGGCTGCCAGCCCAACGACCGTCGGTCGAGGCTTGCAGGCTGCCATCCGGCTGGCGCTGCAACAGGGTTTCGCGTTGCAGGTAGTCGGCCACCGTGACCGGCCCCAACAATACCGCCATGCCCGCGTTCTGCGCAGGCTGAACCGGACTACCAGCGTCCAGCTGATACAGCGACACCGGTTGGTGAACGCTGCAACCCGCCAGGCCAAGAACGCCGGCGAGCAAAAGAATAAAAGGAAGGCGCAGAGCAGTCATCGTCCCATCCAGGTGGTTGCTAAAAGGCTGACCACAGTGAAAATACTCAACAAATATGAAGAACGCGCGGCAATGCCGGCGTTTGAAAGGCCATATCATCCGTGAATATGCGTTCCGACTCCAGCGCAAAGCGCCGAACTACGGGTTAATTCGTAGTTCGGCGCTTCCAGGGGGCGTTCTCGCCTGGTTTCACCACCGCGTTGTCGCCTTAAAGCGGGCCAGGCAAGGCGCAGGCCGCTGGTAATGGTTGTTCCCTTTCCAAGGCCTCCAACGCAGCCTGGCCCGCTTTAAGGCACAACCCGAAGGGCCGGGCCTGCTGTTGTGCTGGGCTGTGTTGCTCGAAGCTTATTTGGAATGACCAAACCTCGCTTCTCGCGCCTTGCCCTGCTCAACAGCAGACCCGGCGCGGTGGTGAAACCAGTCGAGAACGCCCCCTAGGTCGCCTAATTGAGGTTTTCGACGAGCAGCGCATCTACCCGCTGGAAGCCACGCGGCAACTTATTGCCACGACGGCCACGTTCACCCTTGTAGTGTTCGAGGTCGTCCGCTTTCAGTGACAAGGTACGTTTCCCGGCCTGCAACACCAATGTTGCACCGTCCGGCAATACGGCGATGTCCGTCACATACTCTTCGCGACTGGCCACTCGCTCACCGGGAATCCCGATGATCTTGTTGCCTTTGCCCTTACCTAATTGTGGCAGGTCGCTGATCTTGAAGATCAGCAGGCGACCTTCGGTCGTCACCGACGCCAGCCAGTTCTGCTCACGATCGGCCACAGGGCGCGGCAGCATGACCTTGGCGTTGTTCGGCAGGCTCAGCAGGGCCTTGCCCGCCTTATTCTTGGCCTGCAGGTCTTCACCCTTGACCACGAAGCCGTAGCCGGCGTCGGAGGCAATCACATACAGCGCATCGTCTTCCGGCATCAGCACACATTCGAAACTCGCCCCTGGCGGCGGCGTCAGGCGACCGGTCAGCGGCTCGCCCTGGCCACGGGCCGACGGTAAGGTGTGGGCGGCCACCGAATAACTGCGGCCGGTGGAGTCGATAAACACGGCAAACTGGTTGGAGCGCCCGGCTGCCAGCGCCCTGAAACCGTCCCCGGCCTTGTAGGAAAGCCCGGTGGCGTCGATCTCGTGGCCCTTGGCGGAGCGAATCCAGCCTTTTTCCGACAGCACGACCGTCACTTTCTCGTTCGGCAGTAGATCGTGCTCGGTCAGGGCCTTGGCTTCGGCGCGCTCGACGATAGGCGACCGACGGTCATCCCCGTAGGTTTCAGCGTCCTTGATCAGTTCGCTGCGCACCAGTTTTTTCAACTTGGTTTCGCTGCTCAGCAGGGCCTGCAGCTTGGCTTGTTCCTTGAGCAGTTCATCCTGCTCGGCACGCAGCTTCATCTCTTCCAGTCGCGCCAACTGACGCAGACGGGTGTCGAGGATATAGTCAGCCTGGATTTCGCTCAGGGCGAAACGCTCGATCAGCGCAGCTTTCGGATGCTCCTCGGTTCGGATGATGTGGATCACTTCATCCAGGTTGAGGTAGGCAATCAACAAACCATCCAACAGGTGCAGGCGACGCTCGACCTTGTCGAGGCGGAATTGCAGGCGACGACGCACGGTCTGCACCCGGAACTCCAGCCATTCGACCAGCAGCGCCCGCAGGTTTTTCAGCTGCGGCTTGCCGTCCAGGCCGATGATGTTGATGTTGACCCGGTAGCTCGACTCCAGCTCGGTGCTGGCGAACAGGTGCTGCATCAGCGCATCGTGGTCGAAGTTTTTCCGCGCACCCGGAATGATCACGATCCGGCACGGGTTTTCGTGGTCGGATTCGTCACGCAGGTCGGCAATTTGCGGCGCTTTGGACGGCTTGGCCTGCATCATCGCGGCGATCTGCTCCAGCACCTTGGCGCCCGAGACCTGATGCGGCAGCGAGGTGACGATGATGTCGCCGTCTTCGATGTGATACACGGCGCGCATGCGCACCGAACCACGACCGGTTTCGTAGATTTTCAGCAGGTCGGCGCGCGGGGTGATGATTTCCGCTTCGGTCGGGTAGTCCGGGCCCTGGATGTGTTCACAGAGCTGCTCGACCGTGGCCTTCGGCTCGTCGAGCAAACGCACGCACGCCGTGGCGACTTCCCGCAGGTTGTGCGGCGGAACGTCGGTGGCCATGCCCACGGCGATACCCGTGGTGCCGTTGAGCAGGATGTTCGGCAGACGGGCCGGCAACACCAGTGGCTCGTCCAGCGTGCCGTCGAAGTTCGGGCCCCAGTCCGCCGTGCCCTGGCCCAGCTCGCTGAGCAGCACTTCGGAATAACGCGACAGCCGCGCTTCGGTATAACGCATGGCGGCGAAGGACTTGGGATCGTCCGGCGCACCCCAGTTGCCCTGGCCGTCGACCAGCGTGTAGCGATAGCTGAACGGCTGGGCCATCAGCACCATGGCTTCGTAGCAGGCCGAGTCGCCGTGGGGGTGGAACTTACCGAGCACGTCACCGACGGTACGCGCCGATTTCTTGTGCTTGGAATCGGCGTCCAGCCCCAACTCGCTCATCGCATAAATGATGCGACGCTGTACCGGTTTCAGGCCGTCGCCGATATGCGGCAGGGCACGGTCCATGATCACGTACATGGAGTAGTTGAGGTAGGCATTTTCGGTGAAGTCAGCCAGTGACCGGCGTTCTACACCGTCCAGGCTGAGATCAAGGGAGTCGCTCATGCGGGCCTCATCGGTTCGTTGTCTGGCGCAGCAGCATGGTGCCACCGCGCTGGGTAAATTCAAGTTTGTTCAGTGCGCTCATGCCGAGCAACACCTGATCGCCATGCAGCCCCGGGGCCACCAGTGCGCGTACATCCCGCAGCACGATGTCGCCCAGTTGCAGGCGTTCGATACGGGTGCGATAGCCCTGGCTCAGGCCATTGGCCGTGCTCAGGGTCACGCCGAATCCTTCTTCGAGCTTCAAACGCTTGGCCAGGTCCAGAGGGATCGATACATCGGTCGCCCCGGTATCGAGCATGAAGTCCACCGGCTGGCCGTTGATCTGGCCGCTGGCGACGAAATGCCCCTGCACATTGCTCACCAGTTTCACCTCGATGAAACCTTCGCCCTGCTCCGAACTGACTACCACATTCGGATTTTGCTGACGCGCTTCCCACTGGCCGAAAAAACGCGTGGCCAGAAACAGCGCCGCACACCAGGCCAGCACCATGAACACCCGGCCGATTCGCTGCCCCGGGCTTTGTTGCCTCATGGATTGGCACTCCAGCCACCGTCCGGTGCAGCGAAGCGCCAGACCACCGGGCGGACTTCGCCATCGGCGCGCGCGCCGAAGTTATTGTCAACGCCGATCCAGGCGCCATCGGCATCCACGATCAACGCTTCTTCCAACCCGTAATTCTGTGAATAACGACGGTTTTCCTGCAACAGCTCGTCGGCGTACGACCAGCAGCGCTCGACCTTGGCCGTCTGTGCATCACGGCGGCAGATCTGGAAGGCATTGCGTTCAAGGGTGAACAGCTTGCCGTTGAACAGCGACAGGTCAGAAAAATCCCGCGGGACAGGCTTGGCATGGGGAAACTGCTCGGGCTGCATTTCCATGCCCGCCTCGCTCAGCAACACGCAACCACCGTCGCAATCCCACAACGTCTGCTGGCGCTTGATCATCAGCAGTCCCCGGCCTTGACGCTCGGCGGCGAGCCACATCTGATCCCCCGCCGGATTGATCACCAGCCCTTCGAACAGCGCATTGAATTGCAACAGCAGGCCTCTGGCCCGTGCTTCGCGAACCATCATCGGCGAAACTTTCAGCCAGGTGGCAGGCCCCGTTGGCGGCACTTGCAAGACAGCGGCATGGCCTTCGCTGACGATGTAGCGATTGCCGGCGCTGTCGCAGGTGATGCCTTCGAAGTCCAGATCACCGCCACGCACAAACGAAGCCCCCCAGACGCGAGCCTTCAGCCCCCAAGGCAAACCGCTGTCAGGCACCGTCGGTACGTCGATGTGCACCGTTTCGGCCTGCCATACGGATTCGCGGGTATCGAGGCGGTAGATCTGGTCATCATCACGGTCGGAAACCGTCCACAGGTCATTGCCGCACTGCGCCAGCCCGGACAGGTTGCCGCCGCGCATGCCTTCGACGGCATGCCCGGACAACAGGCGCAGCTGTGGCGCCGGCTCGGCAAATACCGTAATCGACGTCAGCAGCAACCCACAGGCCAGGGCAAAGCCCAGACGCATCAGCCCAGCACCTCGGCCAGGTTGCCCTTGGACTCCAGCCAGGTCTTGCGGTCACCGGCGCGTTTCTTCGCCAGCAGCATGTCCATCATTTCCGAGGTAGCCTCGAAATCTTCCAGGGTCAACTGCACCAGACGCCGAGTGTTCGGGTCCATGGTGGTCTCGCGCAACTGCGGCGGGTTCATTTCGCCCAGCCCCTTGAATCGGGTGACTTGCGGCTTGCCGCGCTTCTTCTCGGCCACCAGGCGATCGAGGATGCCATCGCGCTCGGCTTCATCGAGGGCGTAGTAGATCTCTTTGCCCAGGTCGATGCGGTACAACGGCGGCATCGCGACGTAGACGTGACCGGCATCCACCAACGGGCGGAAATGCTGGACGAACAAGGCGCACAGCAAAGTTGCGATGTGCAGACCGTCGGAGTCGGCGTCGGCGAGGATGCAGATCTTGCCGTAGCGCAGCTGGCTCATGTCCGCCGCGCCTGGATCGACGCCGATGGCCACGGCAATGTTGTGCACTTCCTGACTGGCGAGCACTTCGCTGCCGTCGACTTCCCAGGTGTTGAGGATCTTGCCGCGCAACGGCAGGATCGCCTGGAATTCCTTGTCCCGCGCCTGTTTGGCCGAGCCGCCAGCGGAATCACCTTCGACCAGGAACAGCTCGGAACGCATCGGGTCTTGCCCGGCACAATCGGCCAGCTTGCCCGGCAGCGCCGGGCCTTGGGTAATGCGTTTGCGCTCGACCTTCTTGCTGGCCTTGAGGCGACGACCGGCGTTGTTGATCGCCAGTTCCGCCAGCAGCATGCCGGTTTCCGGGTTGGCGTTGAGCCACAGGCTGAACGCATCCTTGACCACACCGGAGACGAACGCCGCCGCTTCACGAGAAGACAGGCGCTCCTTGGTCTGGCCGGAGAATTGCGGTTCCTGCATCTTCATCGACAGCACGAAGGCGATGCGCTCCCAGACGTCTTCCGGCGCCAGCTTCACACCACGCGGCAGCAGGCTGCGGAACTCGCAGAACTCGCGCATGGCGTCGAGCAGGCCTTGGCGCAAGCCGTTGACGTGGGTACCGCCCTGGGCGGTCGGGATCAGGTTGACGTAACTTTCCTGCACCGCATCGCCGCCTTCCGGCAGCCACAGCAGCGCCCAATCCACGGCTTCTTTGTTACCGGCAAAAGCGCCGCAGAACGGTTCGTTCGGCAGGCGCTCGAATTCGCTGACCGCATCCACCAGGTAGGAACGCAAGCCGTCTTCGTAATGCCATTCGACTTTCTCGCCGGTGGCCTTGTCTTCAAAGCTGACCAGCAAGCCCGGGCACAGAACGGCCTTGGCCTTGAGCACATGCTTGAGGCGGCTGATGGAGAATTTTGGGGAGTCGAAGTATTTCGGATCCGGCGCAAAGAACACGCTGGTGCCGGTGTTGCGCTTGCCGACCGTACCGATGATCTCCAGCTCGGTGGCCTTGTAGCCATCCTTGAAGGTCATCTGGTATTCGTTGCCGTCACGCTTTACCCGCACCCGCACTTCGGTGGACAAGGCGTTGACCACGGAAATACCCACCCCGTGCAGACCGCCGGAGAACTGGTAGTTCTTGTTGGAGAACTTGCCACCGGCATGCAGCTTGGTGAGGATCAACTCAACGCCCGAAACTCCTTCCTCGGGGTGAATGTCCACCGGCATGCCACGGCCGTCGTCGCTGACTTCTACGGAATGGTCGGCATGCAGGATCACCTGTACCGATGTGGCATGCCCGGCCAAGGCTTCGTCGACACTGTTGTCGATGACTTCCTGGGCAAGGTGGTTCGGCCGACTGGTGTCGGTGTACATGCCGGGGCGTTTGCGCACCGGGTCGAGGCCCGAGAGGACTTCGATGGCGTCTGCGTTATAAGAGCTAGCGCTGGGAGTGGCCATGGGGTCTCGTCGTCAGTGTTCGGTGAAAAAAGAATTCATGGGCTATCGCTCACAATGCGGTGAAATCGATTGCCTGATACAAATCGGCGCCAATGCCGGCAAAACTCAACATGGCCGGCAGTCGCGTGGCAAAACCCTGGAAACTGTGGTCGCCGCCGGCCTGGATACGCAAGGCGCATGCCCGGTAATACTGCTGGGCGAGGCGATAGTCCAGCGTTTCGTCAGCTGTCTGCAACCATACCTGATAACGCTGCGGTTCCTGGGGTGCCGGCACTTCCAGTTCGGCCAGGGCCGTCACGTGGTCGTGGGTCATTTCCCAGGTCTCTTCGGTATACAGGTTTTTCTGCGTCCCCAGAAAGCCGTCGAACATCCGGTGCGGGCTGACGGCAGGGTTGATCAACAGGGCTTTCAAGCCAAGGCGCTCAGCCAAGTGAGTGGCATAGTAGCCGCCGAGCGAGCTGCCGACCAGCAGTGGTCGCCCCAGCTCGGCGATCGCCTGTTCCAGCTGCTCGATAGCGCGGCGCGGGTGGTGGTGCAATGCCGGAACACGCAAGTGTTCGCTCAGGCCCAGTCGCTCCATCACGTCGATCAACTGGCAGGCCTTCTTCGACAACGGCGAGCTGTTGAAGCCGTGGATATAAAGGATCGAACCGGACATTTGAGCTCCCTGTGCGTCGGCTAAAGAGGCGGAGTTTACTGTAGGAGCGAGCTTGCTCGCGATGGTCGTCAACGATAACGGTGAAAACCTGGCGCCCTGCGGCGCTCTCAGGCTAATCGCGAGCAATCGAGCGTCGACCGGCTGCTCCTACAGGGGGGGGTGTTTCAGTAGCCGTTGGAACCGTAATCCACGGTGAAATCAAACCCGGTGACCCGCTCCACCCCGGTTTCCAGCCGCCCGTCGGGCAGCAACCGCAACCAGCGATAGCCCGGCGCCTGTTCCCCGACCTTGAAATCCTCGCTCCCCGGCTCGAACTGGATGCAGGTCGAGGGCGAGGCGATCAACCGCACACCATTGCGCATCTGGTCGACTTCCTGATGCACATGCCCCCACAACACTGCACGCACCTGTTCGAAACGGTCCAGCACGGCGAACAGCGCCTCGGGATTGCGCAAGCCAATCGGCTCCATCCATGCACAACCGATGGACACCGGGTGATGGTGGAAGCACACCAGATGATGGCGTTCCGGCGCTTCGCTCAACGAGCGGGCGAGCAACTGCAGCTGTTCATCCTGCAAATAACCCGGCACCGAGCCTGGCACCGCCGAATCGAGCAAGGTGACCCGCCAGTTGCCGATATCCACCACAGGTTCCAGCAAAGCGCTCTGCACCGCCGCCTCGGCCATGATCTGCGGCTCATCGTGATTGCCGGGAATCCAGCGCGCCGGCGCATCGAGCTGGCGCGTCATGTCGCGAAACAGCTGGTAGGACTCCAGCGTCCCGTCCTGGGACAGGTCACCTGTGGCCAGGATCAAGTCAATCCGCGGCTGTTGCGCGCGCACCAGTTCGATGACCTTTTGCAGGCTGTCGCGGGTGTTCATGCCCAGCAACACGCCGTCCGCTTCGGCAAACAGGTGGCTGTCGGAGATTTGCACCAGCAACGCCGGATCGGCGGTGGTCAATGTGGATACGCTCGGCAAGGCGTTCTCCCAGGGCGTGATCACGGGGATGGATAAGTGCCGCAATTATGCTGGGGGACGATCAAAAGGGGAAACCTGTGAACCTGACACAGTTCACAACTGCGCTTCACAACTAACGTACTACTTCGTACTCATGCCCCAGCGCCAGGCAATGGCTCAGCCATTCGCCCAGAAACATGTTCAGCTGGGCCTTTTCGTCCGGCTGGTGCATCGAGGCATTCGGGTAAGGATAGATGCCGCGAAAGCGTCGTGCATGTTCGGCGCTGACCACTTCGGCCATGCGCGCGTCGTGATAGACCTGCACTTCCAGTTGCGGCACCGGCAGCCAGGGCAGGCTGTGCTCCTGACGCACTTGCAGGGTCGTGGTGTAAGGACAGGTCAGCAGCACTTCCAGGGCCAGCACGCCGAGCATCTGGTCGCCATGGGTCACGGCGATGCGCCGCGCGGCAGGCTCGCTGCGCATGTCCGGCAGCAGTCGCATCAGGCGCGCGTAGTTCGCCTCGCAGGACGCTTGCAGCCCCACCAGGTCCACCCGATAGCGATCGCGCAGCTTGTTTACGACCATAACCCCCTCACTTCAACACGGTTCAAAGCCAGCCATTGCAAGGCAATGATGCTCGCCGCGTTGGCAATACGTCCGTCGCGCACGGCTTGCAGGGCATCTTCGAAAGCCCAGACCGTGACGCGAATATCTTCTGCCTCTTCCTCCAGCCCATGCAGGCCGCCAACCCCGGTGGTGTCACAACGCCCCAGGTACAAATGCACGAACTCGTTGCTGCCGCCCGGCGATGGAAAATATTTGAGCATCGGCCAGAGCGCCCCGATTACCAGCCCAGCTTCCTCCTGCGCCTCGCGGTGAGCAACTGCTTCCGGCACTTCATCCTTGTCGATCAGACCAGCGACCAGTTCGATCAGCCACGGGTTGTCGGTCTTGCCCATGGCACCGACGCGAAACTGCTCGATCAGCACCACTTCATCGCGCTGCGGGTCGTAAGGCAGCATGCAGACCGCGTCATGGCGAACGAACACTTCACGATTGATCTCGCGGCTCATGCCCCCGGCGAACAATTCGTGGCGCAAGTGCACGCGTTCGAGTTTGTAGAAGCCCTCGTAGCACTTTTCGCGCCGCACGATATCAACGGCGGTCGGAATGGCGTTGGCAAAATCCGTCATGACTATCCTCTTTTACTGCAAATCCTGTTCGAGGTTGCTTTTTTCCTGGGCCTCGACTTCGCGCCATCCTAACGCGCCCGTGACGTTTGATGCAGCCCCTTTCCCGTCAGCGGGATAGACGGTGAGGGCGAAACCCACTCTAATTAGCTTAGTGGCGAACTGACTGCTTTGTTGAGAGTCGAAGCCGGTAACTTTTTGCCTTCCCCTGTTTCAGAAAGGACGCTCATGTCGCTTTTCAAAATCGCCTCCGTGGCCGCTATCGCCCTGACCCTGGGCGCTTGCGCGAGCCTGTTCCAGCCCAACTACCGGACGCCGCTGGAAACCACCCGCGACGCCTCCGAGCAACTCAAGCCCGGTTGCAGCAACCCGGATTGCCCGCTGGTCAACATCGACACCCTGCACTTCCCGGACGAGCCTGCACTGGACGGCATCATCGAAAAACGCCTGCTGCAATTGACCCGTACCTCGCCTGACGCCCCCGTCGCGCCGACCCTGGCAGCCTATCGCGATGAGTTTTTGCGCACCGCCGGCCCGCGCAACAGCAGCTATCTGCAGGCAAAGGTACGCGAGCAGCATGACGGCTTGGTGATCGTCGAATTGTCCAGCTACCTGGACACTGGCGGTGCCCATGGCACCCCAGGTCGAGGTTTCATCAACTATTCGCGCCAGCAGCATAAAGTGTTGACGCTGTCGGACATGCTGGTGCCAGGGCAGGAAGACGCGTTCTGGAAAGCCGCGCAAGTGGCACACAACAGCTGGCTGATCAGCACCAAGCTCGATCAGGAACCGGAGTTCGTGAAGAGCTGGCCGTTCCAGAAAACCCAGAACGTGGCGCTGACCTACGGAGGGGTGATCCTCAAGTACGAAACCAGCACCATCGCGCCTTACGCGCTGGGCCATGTCGAACTGAAGATCCCCTACCCTCGCCTGAACGGCATCATCAAGCCCGAGCTGTTTCCCGGCCGTAACTGAAGGCCCGGCCCAGCACGAGCTGGAGCAACCCTGCCACTACCAGTGCCGGCAGGGTTGCACCGATGTCCGGATACAGGTTGGCCAACAAGTGATAGGTGCTGACCCCGCCCAGCCAGGCGAGCAGCGCCGGCCAGCGCAGTGCGGCCGAGGCCACCTGGGCGCTGCGCTTGCGCAGGATGAAGTGATCCACCAACACCACGCCGAACAACGGCGCAAACACCGAACCGATAAGCAACAGGAAGTTCTGGTACTGAGCCAATGGCGCCAGCAGGGCAATCAGCGTGCAGATAACGCCGATGGCCAGTGCCAGGTGCTCGACTTTGGCGCGCAGCAGAATCCCGCTGGACACCGCCGCCGAGTGAATATCGGCAAAGGCGTTTTCCGATTCATCCAGAAGAATCAGCAGCAGCGGAATCCCCAGGCCGGCACCGGCCAGCGCCAGCAGCAAGGCATTGACTTCACCGCTCGGCGCGAACGCCAGGGTGTAGGCCACGCCCAGGCTCATCAGCCAGAAATTACCGATGAAGAAACCGATGGCGGTGCCACCGAAGACGTTTTTCGCCCGTTTGCCGAAGCGCGAGTAGTCGGCGATCAGCGGCAACCACGAGAGCGGCATGGCAATGGCGATGTCGAACCCCACGGCGAACGGCATCGACCCGTCACCGGCCTGGGCCCACAACGCGGCCAGGTCAGCCTTGGCGAACAGGTTCCAGGTCAGCCAGGTGCACGCGGCCAGCAGCAGCCAGATGCCCCATTTGCGCAGGATCTGCCGCACGAAAGTCAGCGGACCGCTGACGGCCAGCAAGGTCGCCAGTGCGCCGAAGAACAGCGTCCACAGCACGGGATTGGACAGCAGGCTGCCTTCGCTGAAAGCCTTCGCGCCCAACAGGCTGGCGGCATCGCGCATGACGATGATTTCGAACGAACCCCAGCCGATCAGTTGCAGCAGGTTCAACACCGCCGGCAGGCTCGCGCCTTTGGCGCCTAAGCTGAGCTTGAGCGCGGCCATCGACGACAGGCCGGTGTCACTGCCGATCACCCCGACGGTGGCCAGCAGCAGAACGCCGACCAGGGTGCCGAGAAAAATTGCCAGCAACGATCCGGACAGGCCCAGGCCCGGCGCGAGCAATGCACCGGTCTGCAGGACCATCAGGCCGATGCCGAGGGAGAACCACAGGGAAAACAGGTCGCGGCCGCCGAAGACACGTTTGTCGGTCGGCACTGCGATATCGGGAGAATAAGTGCTGGGTTGAATGCTCAAGGGTGTTATCTCAGAGGGACATTTGTTGTTGTGTTGTTCACACACGCCCTTGTGGCGAGGGGGCTTGCCCCCGTTGGGCTGCGAAGCAGCCCCAAAACAGACAACTGAATTCTGCCTGTGAGAACTCATCGCCGGATTTACGACCGCTTCGCGGCCGAACGGGGCGGTGCGGCGGCCCGACAAGCCCCCTCGCCACAGGGTTATCAGTGCCGAATCAAACTTTCTGGTACAGCTGACTGCCTTCCTGCTTGAAGCGCTCGGCCTGTTCGGCCATGCCCTGGGCGACGTCCACGTCGACCGCTTCGATCCGTTGGTTGGCCGCATACTCGCGGACTTCCTGGGTGATCTTCATCGAGCAGAATTTCGGCCCGCACATCGAGCAGAAGTGCGCGACCTTGGCCGAATCCTTCGGCAGGGTTTCGTCGTGATACGAACGCGCGGTGTCCGGATCGAGCCCCAGGTTGAACTGGTCTTCCCAACGGAACTCGAAACGCGCCTTGCTCAAGGCATTGTCGCGGATCTGTGCGCCCGGGTGCCCCTTCGCCAGATCGGCGGCATGCGCGGCGATCTTGTAGGTGATGATCCCGGTCTTCACGTCATCCTTGTTCGGCAGGCCCAAGTGCTCCTTCGGCGTCACGTAGCAGAGCATGGCGCAACCGAACCAGCCGATCATCGCCGCGCCGATACCGGAGGTGATGTGATCGTAGCCCGGCGCGATGTCGGTGGTCAGCGGGCCGAGGGTGTAGAACGGCGCCTCGTCGCAGCACTCCAGCTGCTTGTCCATGTTCTCTTTGATCAGCTGCATCGGCACGTGGCCCGGGCCTTCGATCATGCACTGCACGTCGTGCTTCCAGGCAATCTTGGTCAGCTCGCCGAGGGTCTCCAGTTCGCCGAACTGCGCTTCGTCGTTGGCGTCGGCAATCGAGCCCGGACGCAGGCCATCGCCCAGCGAGAAGCTGACGTCGTAGGCCTTCATGATTTCGCAGATGTCTTCGAAATGGGTGTAGAGGAAGTTCTCTTTGTGGTGCGCCAGGCACCACTTGGCCATGATCGAACCGCCACGGGAGACGATGCCGGTCACGCGCTTGGCGGTCATCGGCACGTAGCGCAGCAGCACGCCGGCGTGGATGGTGAAGTAGTCGACGCCCTGCTCGGCCTGCTCGATCAGCGTGTCGCGGAACAGCTCCCAGGTCAGGTCTTCGGCCGCGCCGCCGACTTTTTCCAGGGCCTGGTAGATCGGAACCGTACCGATCGGCACCGGCGAGTTGCGGATGATCCACTCGCGGGTTTCGTGGATGTGCTTGCCGGTGGACAGGTCCATGACCGTGTCCGAACCCCAGCGAATACCCCAGGTCAGTTTCGCCACTTCCTCTTCGATCGACGAACCCAGTGCGCTGTTGCCGATGTTGCCGTTGATCTTCACCAGGAAGTTACGGCCGATGATCATCGGTTCCAGTTCGGTGTGGTTGATGTTGGCCGGAATGATCGCGCGGCCACGGGCGATTTCGTCACGGACGAATTCGGGGGTGATGATTTTCGGCACACTGGCGCCGAAGCTGTGGCCGGCGTGTTGCTGGTCCAGCAGGCCGGCGGCGCGGGCCACTTCCAGCTTCATGTTTTCGCGGATGGCAACGTATTCCATCTCGGCGGTGATGATGCCTTGGCGCGCGTAGTGCATCTGGCTGACGTTGGCACCCGGCTTGGCGCGGCGCGGGTTGTTGACGTGGGCGAAGCGCAGCTTGGTCAGCTCCGGATCGGCAAGGCGCTCCTGGCCGAAATTCGAGCTCAGGCCGCTCAGGCGCTCGGTGTCGCCACGGGATTCGATCCACGGCGAACGCACGTCGGCCAGGCCTTTACGCACATCGATGATGACATTGGGGTCGGTGTACGGGCCCGAAGTGTCGTACACCACTACCGGTGCGTTGACCTCGCCACCGAAGTCGGTCGGCGTCACGTCCAGGCTGATTTCGCGCATCGGCACGAGGATGTCCGGGCGTGTGCCCTGAACATAGATTTTTTGCGAGCGGGTAAACGGCTGAACCGATTGCTGATCGACCTTGGCCGAGTCACTCAGGTTAGTGGCGATTTTTGCTTTTGTAGTCATCACGGGCTCTCCAGACACACATCCAGGCAGTGGATTTTTGTCGGAGCGAACCTGTAAACGAATGGACGCACGGGCGCTGGGAAGACCAGCTGTGCTGTGCTCAGTGCTCGAGGGGTGTTCGATTGTCGAACAACATCCCGGACGAAGCACAAGAGGACTCGCCGGGTGACGAGAAATCTTGTTCCCTACGCAGGCGCTAACCTGATCAGGTTCAACGGGATCCGAAATTATTCGATCTCAGCCTCATAGCAAGGCACCCCGACAAGAACCCGGCCAGTCTAGACACAACTGGCAAAGAACGCCAACCCCACTGCAAATACCGTGATGAATGGCGTAATTACACGCAGTATCAGGATTGTTGCCGCCCCAATGCACAACTACACTCGCTACGCTGAGCCGGCATTGACGCTGTCAAAGCGGGGCCTTAGCCTTGGCGCTCAAATTACCTCTGTAATATCAATTCTAGGGATCGTCTATGCTGCGCAAACTCTCACTGGCCCTCGCCGTGTCTTGTGCGTCCAACGGAATGGCCTGGGCAGCAGATGTGCCCTTATCGGCCAAGACGGACCTGGTCAGCGTGTATCAGGAAGCCGTCAACAACAACGCCGACCTGGCGGCTGCCATCGCCCAATACGGCGCGCAGAAAGAAGTCGTACCCCAGGCCCGCGCCGGGCTGCTGCCGAACCTCTCGGGCGGCGCCAATGTTGCCGAGGTGCGCACCTCGCTCGATCAACCTTCGGGCACGACCAACCGCGATGCTCATTCCTACCAGGCCACTTTGGCGCAGCCGCTGTTCCGCGCCGATCGCTGGTTCCAGTTCCAGGCCGCCAAGGAAGTCAACGAACAGGCTGCCCTGCAGCTCTCGGCGACCGAGCAAAACCTGATCCTGCAAACCGCTGACAGCTATTTCAACGTGCTGCGCAGCCAGGACAACCTGGCCTCGACCAAGGCCGAAGAAGCGGCGTTCAAACGCCAGCTCGACCAATCCAACGAACGTTTCGATGTCGGCCTCTCGGACAAGACCGACGTCTTGAACTCACAGGCCAGCTACGACACCGCGCGCGCCAACCGCATCGTTGCTCAGCGCCAGGTGGACGACGCCTTTGAAGCATTGATCACCCTGACCAACCGTCAGTACAACTCAATCTGGGGCATCAGCCATAACCTGCCGATCCTGCCGCCAGTACCGAACGACGCCAAGGCCTGGGTCGAAACGGCGGGCAGGCAGAACCTCAATCTGTTGGCCAGCAACTATGCCGTCAGCGCCGCCGAGCAGACCCTCAAGCAGCGCAGGTCCGGGCACTTGCCAACGGTTGATGCGGTCGCCAAGTACGAGAAAGGTGACAACGATGCACTGGGCTTCAGCAACCCGAACAACCTGCCCCAGGCATACGGCGGCAACGTCGAGCAAACGACCTTGGGCCTGCAACTGAACATCCCGATCTACAGCGGCGGCCTGATCAACTCCCAGGTGCGTCAGTCCTATGCACAACTGGACCAGACCGAGCAGCAACGCGAATCCCTGCGCCGACAGATCGTGGAAAACACCCGCGACCTGCACCGCGCGGTGAACACCGATGTCGAGCAGGTACAGGCGCGCAAGCAATCGATCATCTCCAACCAGAGCGCGGTGGAAGCGACTGAAATCGGCTATCAGGTGGGTACGCGAAACATCGTCGACGTGCTGGATGCGCAGCGTCAGCTCTACACCTCGGTGCGCGACTACAACAACACCCGCTACGACTACATCCTCGACAACCTGCGCTTGAAGCAACAGGCCGGCACATTGAATCCGGGGGACCTGCAAGTCCTGGCACGCTGGCTCAATCCGAACTACAACCCGGACAAGGACTTCCTGCCACCGGATCTGGCCAAGGCGGCAGAGGAGCAGTTGAAAGCGCGGCCTGATCAGTAAAAGCAAAAGCTTCGCGAGCAGGCTCACTCCCACAGTGTTTCGAGTGTGGGAGCGAGCCTGCTCGCGAATGAATACGACTCGGTCTACCGCTTGATCAACCGCCCCAACCCATCCAGCAACCGCTGCAATGCCCCCTGATTGGCGCGCATCACTTTCAACCCGGCCTCTGCCATGCGCTGCGCATCTCGCGGCAGTTCGAACAGCCGCTGCACCGCCACCGCCAGCCCTTCGGCATCCTCCACTTCCTGCAACGCCCCGGCACTGCGCAACTGCGCGGCGATTTCGAGGAAGTTGAAAAGATGCGGACCGCTCAACACAGGTTTAGCCAGGGCCGCCGGTTCCAGCAGGTTATGCCCGCCATTCGGCACCAGGCTGCCACCGACGAATGCGCTGTCAGCCAGGGCGTAGAGAAACAGCAACTCGCCCATGGTGTCGCCAAGCAGCACTGAAGTATTCGCGCTGACCGCATCGCCTCTGGAACGCCGGACCGTGGCAAACCCTTGTTGCTGGCACAACCCGAACACCGAATTGAAGCGTTCCGGATGACGCGGCACCAGAATCAGCAGGGCATCGGGGTGACTGGCCAACAACTGACGGTGGGCCGCCAGCACCACCTCGTCTTCGCCGTCATGGGTACTGGCCGCGATCCACACCGGTCGCTCCAGCGCCTGCCATTGCCCGCGCAATTCAACGGCGCGCTCCAGCAGTTGCGGGTCAATGGTCAGGTCGAACTTGATCGAACCGGTCACTTCGACGGTTTCGGTCCGCGCGCCCAGGTTGCGCAAGCGTTGCGCCTCGGCCTCGGTCTGCACCGCGAACAGACTCATCTCGGCCAGCATTGGCTGGGTCAGCTTGGGGAACCGACCGTAACCCTTGGCCGAACGCTCGGACAGCCGCGCATTGGCCAGCGCCACGGGGATCCCGCGTTTGGCACATTGATGGATATGGTTGGGCCACAATTCGGTTTCCATGATCACCGCCAGTTTCGGCTGGACCCGATCGAGGAAGCGCCGGGCAGCGCAAGGCAAGTCATAGGGCAGATAACAGTGCTGGATGCGCGGCTCATTGGCGAACAGTGCGTGGATGCGTTCCGAACCGGTCGGGGTCATGCAGGTCACGGTGATCGGCAGATCCGGATAACGCGCCAGCAAGGCGCGAATCATCGGTGCGGCCGCAATGCTTTCGCCCACCGACACGGCGTGCACCCAGATACCGCCCGGTTTCATCGCCGGCATCCCGCAGGAAAAGCGCTCGCCGATGCGCCTGGCGTACGCCGGCGCCTTGCGCGCGCGCAGCCAAAGCCGAATCGCTACCAATGGCAGCCCCAGATAAAACAGCGCGGTGTAGAGAGTTCTATTCATGGCGGCGGAGTTTATCGGCTTTTTTCGCCAATCGCCTGCAAGTGCACGGCAAAACGTTCGGCGAGCCAGCGCGCGGCCGGGCCGAGCGGTTCATCCCGGCGCCATACCAGCTCCACCACCAGGGCCGGCGGGGTCCATTCGCTGACCAGTTCGACCATCTGGTTCTGATAGGTCGGGTACTGCACCACGTGGCGTGGCAACCAGGCCCAGCCGAGGCCGCGCACCAGCCATTCGGCCATCACATAGAAACTGTCGGCGCGCCAGACTTGCGGGCTGGCAGGATCACTGCCGGGATAAATGCTCGACTCCGTGGACATCAGCAACTGCCGATGTTGCGCCAGTTGTTGGCCGTCCACTGCGCCTTTGAGCGCCAACGGATGATCCTTGCCGCACACCGTCACCATTTCCACACTGCCCAGCACCCGTCGCTCAAGTGCCTCGGGAATCTGATCGTGAAAGAACAGCAGCCCCAGATCGGCGCGCCGCTCCACCAGCTTGCGCGCAACATCGCCTTGGGCCGCGCTGGTCAGTTGCACTTCAAGGCTGGGGAATTTTTCCGCCAGGGCCTCGAAGCTCTCGATGATCGGCTGATAAGGCATCGCTTCATCCTGCGCCACACGCAGTCGCGCCTCCTGCCCGCGCATCATCGCCAGCGCCCGGCCGTTGAGTCGTTCGCACTGGCGCAACACCTCCCGTGCTTCGTCCAGCAAAGCCGTGCCGGCTTCAGTGAGTTTCGGCTGACGGCCACTGCTGCGGTCGAACAGGCTGACGCCCAGGTCTTCCTCCAGTAACGCTATCGAACTGCTGACCGCCGACTGCGCCTTGCGCTGATCCCGCGCCACGGCAGAAAACGACCGCTGCTCCGCTACGCTGACAAACAACCGCAGCTGCTCCAGATTCCATTGCATACTCATGGCTCAACCCATCTTCAAAACAGATAGGTAATGACTTTACCGCATCTGGCGAATCTCTAGAATGCCGACCTCAGAGAGCAACACTTCACACGAGGATTGACCCATGACCGCTTACTACTACCTGGCCATTGCCATCTGCGCCGAAGTGATTGCCACTGTTTCGATGAAAGCGGTCAAAGGCATCAGCACCCCGCTGCCACTGGTGTTGGTCATCGTCGGTTACGGCATCGCCTTCTGGATGCTGACCCTGGTGGTGCGCAGCGTTCCGGTGGGCGTAGCGTACGCCGTGTGGGCCGGTATGGGGATCGTGATGGTCAGCGTCGCGGCGCTGTTTATCTATGGGCAGAAGCTGGACGTGCCGGCGATGCTGGGGATGGCGTTGATTGTGCTGGGTGTTGTGGTCATCCAGCTGTTCTCCAAAACTGCGGGGCATTAAGAGCAGCTACAAGCTGCAAGCCATAAGCTGCAAGAGGGATATTCTCCCACTCTTGCTTGCAGCTTGAAGCTTGAAGCTTGAAACTTGCGGCTTCGCTTTGAACACAGAGGTCGCTGCATGCCATCCGTTATTTCCACCGACGTGCTGATTGTCGGCGCTGGTGTCGCCGGCCTCTGGCTGAATGCGCGACTGCGTCGCCAGGGTTTTTCGACCGTGCTGGTGGAAAGCGCCAGCCTCGGCGGCGGGCAGAGTGTGAAGTCCCAGGGCATCATCCACGGCGGCGCCAAATACGCGCTGCACGGCGCCCTGACCGGCGCCTCGGAAGCCATCGCCGACATGCCGCGCCGCTGGCGTGAAGCCCTGGCCGGTGACGGCGAGTTGGACCTGTCCGGCGTACGCCTGCTGTCCGAAGCCCATTACCTTTGGTCCCCCGGCACCCTCGCCGGCAACCTCACCAGTTTCTTTGCCAGCAAAGCCGTGCGCGGTCGCGTCGATCAGGTCAAGGGCGAGCAATTGCCGCCGGCCCTGCAAGACAAGCGCTTCAAGGGCAAGGTCTATCGCTTGGCGGAACTGGTGGTCGACGTGCCGAGCCTGATCCAGCGCCTGGCCGACCTGGCCGGAGATGGCTTGCTCGCCGGGCAGAAGATCGAGCCGTTGCTGGAAGGCGGCGTGCTGGTCGGCCTGAAGGTGGACGGGCGCGAGATCCGTGCCCAGCGCATCGTCCTGAGCGCCGGTGCCGGAACCGCGGCATTGCTTGAAACGCTGGGCCTGAGCCAGCCCGCCATGCAGCGCCGCCCGTTGCACATGATCATCGCCAAGGGGCCAAGCCTCAAACCGCTGTACGCCCACTGCCTGGGCGGTGGCACCAAACCGCGCATCACTGTGACCACGCACCCGGCGGCGGATGGCCAATGGGTCTGGTACCTGGGCGGCGATATCGCAGAATCCGAAGGCGTGACCCGTGAGCCCGCCGAGCAGATCGCCACCGCACAGAAAGAACTCGGCCAATTGCTGCCATGGATCGACCTGAGCACGGTGCAATGGGCCACCTTGCGCGTGGATCGCGCCGAACCGCTGCAATCAGGTTTGACCCGTCCCGACAACGCCTTTGTGGCCGAGGAAGGCCGACTGCTGGTGGGCTGGCCGACCAAACTCGCCCTGGCTCCGGACTTCGCCGACCGCGTGATCGCCAGCCTGACCCGCGACGGTATCCAGCCAAGCCACCCGGCAGCACTGCCTGAACTGCCGAAGCCGCCGATGGGCGTACCGGCCTGGGAGCAACTGCTGCCATGAGCCAACCGACCCTGCACGACTTGCATCGCCCGCTGGGCAGCACCGGCCTGCTGGTTTCCCCCCTGGGCCTGGGCACGGTGAAACTGGGCCGCGACCAAGGGGTGAAGTACCCCAACGGCTTCCAGATTCCCGATGACGATGAAGCACGCATGCTGCTCAAACTCGCCCGCGACCTGGGCATCAACCTGATCGACACCGCCCCGGCCTATGGTCGCAGCGAAGAACGCCTGGGCCCGTTGCTGCGCGGTCAACGTCAGGATTGGGTGATTGTCAGCAAGGTCGGCGAAGAGTTTGCCGACGGTCAGTCCCGTCACGATTTCAGCGCCGCACACACACGTATGTCGGTGGAACGCAGCCTGCAACGCCTGGAAACAGACTTCATCGACCTGGTGCTGGTGCACTCCGATGGTAACGACCTGGCGATCCTCAATGACTGCGAAGTCTACGAGACCCTCGCCACGCTCAAGGCCGAAGGCAAGATTCGCGGTTTCGGCTTTTCCGGCAAAACCGTCGACGGTGGCCTGAAGGCACTGGAGCAAGGCGACTGCGCGATGGTCACCTACAATCTGAACGAACAAAACGAAAAGGCCGTCATTGACTATGCTGCTGCACACGGCAAAGCCATTCTGGTCAAGAAAGCCCTCGCCAGCGGTCATGTCTGCCTGAGTCCGGGAGTGGATCCGGTGCGCGCCAGTTTCGAGTTGTTGTTTGAACATCCGGGTGTTGCCAGTGCTATTGTCGGGACCATCAATCCGCTGCACCTCGCCCACAATGTCGCGACCGTTGCCCAGGTCCTACGTAGCCACTGACGCCGCCCACGCGGCCTTAAGCAGGAGCCGACATGTCGCGTACGCTCATCAGAAAGAACCCGAGCAACTTCAAGACCCTACCGTTATTTGTCGAAGCGACCCCCGAAGGCCTGGCTTACCAGAGCGTCGGCAGGCCGTTGAATTTCTCCCAGACCCTGCAACGTCGTCGCCCGGTGACGGTCGGCGACAGCGAACGGTTTGCCCTGGAACTGGCCAACCTTGGGGTTTCGGTGCGCCTGACCCTGCATTGGCAGAATCGCGACTATTGGGTGCTGGTGCGCCAACGCCGGCAGGACCGTGGCGATGTGGTGCTCAAGCTGATCTCCGGGTACGTGCCGGCCCATGAACTGAACCTGCCCTTGCACACAGCGATCCAGGAGATAGCCGAAGAATGCCTGCTGGAAACCCCGGAAGGTTGGCTCGGCGGGCGGTTCAACGACACCTGGTTGCCGGCACCCTACTCGGCCGCCCTGCATTACCGTGAAGCCCTGCCGTTTCGCTTGTCACCACTGTCCGGCTCGGCGCGGCCGGTACGCTGCGCCAACCTGATGCTGATGGAGCGCCCGCGGGCTTACGTGCATTTGCCAACGGCCTCGCTGCAACTGATCTACGACTTGCGCCTGGACGTACCCAAGGAAGCCAAATCCCTGAGCCTGTTCCATGTCGATGAACGACTGGAAGGCGATCAACTCGTCGCCCGTCTCGACCGCAAGCGCCCCGATCTGTACTTGATGCCCTTGCAGGACGGCCACCCCATGGCCGAGCTGTACACCTTGAAAAAGGATCAGCTGTACCCGGCCAGCACGCGCGGACTGTACCTGGCCGAGAGTTTTGCCCGACAGGAAGGCTGGCTGGTTCGCGATGAACGAATTCGCTGGAAGGACTGGGTGAGGCAGCAGGGTCTGACCCCGCCGGGGAAGGATTCGGGTCTGGCGCGGTTGCGCGGCAAGGCAAAATTGCTGCTGAAGAAAATCGTGCCGCGCAAGGCGGCACGATAAGAGGGACAAAGAGGCTTTTGTGGCGAGGGGGCTTGCCCCCGTTGGGTCGCGAAGCGGCCCTAAAACCTGCAACCGTGTTCTACCTGATACACCACAGAGCATGGTTCTACGACTGCTTCGCAGCCGAACGGGGGCAAGCCCTCTCGCCACAAAGCCCCCTCGCCACAACAAGCCCGCATCACAATCAGGACTTGCGGATCTTCTCGACAATCGCAGTAGTGGAGCTGTTTTCCACCAGCCCCAGCACTTTCACGGTACCGCCGTAGGCCGTCACGATGTCCGCGCCGACCACCTGATCGATCCCGTAGTCGCCGCCCTTGACCAGCACGTCCGGCTTGACCGCGCTCAGCAGGTTTTCCGGAGTGCCTTCCGAGAAGCTGATGACCCAGTCCACCGCACCCAGACCGGCCAGTACGGCCATGCGTCGGTCGACACTGTTGATCGGACGACCCGGCCCTTTCAGGCGGCTGACCGATGCATCGTCGTTGATCGCCACGATCAGGCGATCGCCTTGAGCTCGCGCCTGTTCCAGATAGGTCACGTGACCGGCGTGCAGGATGTCGAAGCACCCGTTGGTGAACACGATCCGCTCGTTGTGCGCGCGGGCATCATCGACCGCCAGCAACAGCTGCTCAAGGCCGAGCACTCCACGCTCGGAACCCTCCTCGCGCTGAATCGCACGACGCAATTCCGGCGCACTGATGGCCGCCGTACCGAGCTTGCCGACCACGATACCCGCCGCCAGGTTGGCCAGGGCCACCGCGTGTGGCAGTTCTTCGCCAGCGGCAATCGCGGCCGCCAGGGTGGAAATTACTGTGTCGCCGGCACCGGTCACGTCGAACACTTCACGGGCACGGGCCGGCAAGTGCAGCGCCGGATGATCCGGACGCAGCAAGGTCATGCCGTGCTCGCCACGGGTCACCAGCAAGGCACCGAGGTCCAGGTCGTGCATCAGCTGCGCGCCCTTGCTCACCAATTCGTGCTCATCGGCGCAACCACCGACGATGGTTTCGAATTCGTTGAGGTTTGGCGTGATCAGGCTCGCACCGCGGTAGATCGAGAAGTCCTTGCCCTTGGGATCGGCCAGCACCGGAATGCCACGGGCACGGGCGGCCTGGATCAGTGCCTGATGGTTTTTCAGCGCGCCTTTGCCGTAGTCGGACAGCACCAGCACCTTGATGCCTTCGAGCAACTCATCGACCTGCGCGGCCAGCGCCAGCGCGTCGGTGGCGAAGGGTTCTTCGAAGTCGATGCGCAGCAATTGCTGGTGACGGCTCATGACCCGCAGCTTGACGATGGTCGGCTGGTGCGCAATGCGCTGGAAGATGGCCCGCACGCCTGCGCCCTTGAGGCTGTTGACCAGGCTGTTGGCGGCTTCATCGTCGCCGGTGACACCGACCAGCGAGGCCGGAGCCCCCAGGGCGGCAATGTTCAAGGCAACGTTGGCAGCACCGCCCGGGCGGTCTTCGATGTGATCGACCTTGACCACCGGCACCGGTGCCTCAGGAGAAATCCGTGAGGTACCACCATGCCAGTAACGGTCGAGCATGACATCGCCGACTACCAAGACAGGGGCTTGATCGAATCGCGGCATGGACAACTTCATGGTGCAACCCACATACAGAATGAACAGGGGCGCGATATTAACACAGGGTTGGTGTCGGCTTGTGCGGTGGCTGCAACCGGATGATTCGCCGGGTTTTATTGCTCATTTTTTGAGCAGAAAACCCGCGAGACGACAGCACGCCTCGCTCATATCCATCGCCTGTGTATCGATTTCGCACTCCGCGTGCAGCGGCGCCTCATAGGGACTGTCGATGCCGGTGAAATCCTTGATCCGGCCTTCCCGGGCAGCCCGGTACAATCCCTTGGGATCTCGTTGCGCACAAACCGCAAACGGCGTGCTCACAAACACCTCGATGAAGTCTCCGTCGGCAAACAATCGACGCGCCGCCTCGCGTTCGGCCCGGAACGGCGAGATCGCCGCGACGATCACAATCAGCCCCGCGTCGACCATCAGGCGTGCCACCTCGGCGGTGCGCCGGATATTTTCCCGACGGCATTCAACCCCCATCCCCAAGTCACGGCACAGACCGGCGCGCAGGTTGTCGCCATCGAGCACGAACGTGTGCAGCCCTTGTAGATTGAGTTGCAACTCCAGGGCATTGGCCAGGGTCGACTTGCCGGCCCCTGACAACCCCGTCAGCCAGAGACAGCGTGGTGCCTGCGACTTGAGGGCCGCACGGTCCTCGCTCGACAGCAATAACGGGTAGGGCATGATCGAGTGGCGGGACAACGAAACGGCTTCATTCATATCCAAGCACCTCGTAATCACGCTGATAGACCCGCCGAACCAGCCTGCGGGTGCGTACCGTGCAGAACTCGCGCGCCAGCATCGGGCGCCGCTGCTGCGACCTGTTCACGTGGGGCAGCTCCACCGGATAGCCCAATTGCTCGCAAACCAGCCTGAAATCCCGCTCCAGGTGCTCCTGGTAGCCGACGAAGTCCAGCGCCAGATGCCCCATGGAATCCGTCAGGAAATCCGTTTGCGCGGCGAAGTGCAACTGTCGCTGGATCGTTTCGGAGTGCAGCCAGCGGCCGACGAAGTCATCAAAGTCACGGTAGTGGCTGACCAGTTTCTGCGCCGCGTGATCCCGCTTCCCCAAGGCGTTGCCCCGCAGGAATGCGTAGGCCGAGTAGGCCCTTTCCAGGGGATCGCGAACGAACGCGAACTTGAAGCTGGCGGCAAACTGCTCGGGAAATTGCTGCTCGTACCAGTACAACGGCAAGTGGCCCGGGCTCCAGTCGTCAAAAATGGCCGCACAGATGCTGCTGCCGGCACATTTGGGGACGTGGATGAACAGGCAGGAACGCTGCTCGAAGGGCTCAGGGAAACTGACGTTGGCCGACATCGACTTGTTCACCACTTGACGGTCCACGACCGACAGGCGCCCCAGCAAAAAAGCCCGTTGCGATTTTGGCAACAGCTTCCAGAGATAACGTTGCAACATGCAGATACCCGCACGAAAGGGAGGGCCCTCTCGATTCAAGTCAAAGTTCGTTCAGGAACCTTAACAAGCACGTTGCCGAGATTTATTCCGGTTTGGTCAAGAAGCGTAAAGGTCTGGATACAAATCACCTGACGCGTTGCACGCCAGGTGTGCGAAAGGGCGAGCCAGGCTCGCCCTTTCGGGGTCAGGCGATGTCTTCAGCCGGGGCGTCGAGGCCCATCGCATTGAGGCGCGAGTAGTAGCCGTTTTGCGCCAGCAGTTGTTCATGGGTGCCGCGCTCGACGATTTTCCCTTGATCCATGACCAGGATCAGGTCGGCCTTCTCGATGGTCGACAGACGGTGAGCGATCACCAGCGTAGTGCGACCTTTCATGACTTGATCCAGGGCTGCCTGAATATGCCGCTCGGACTCGGTATCGAGTGCCGAAGTCGCCTCATCGAGAATCAGCAGCGGAGCATTCTTCAACAGTGCCCGGGCAATCGCCAGGCGCTGACGCTGGCCACCGGACAGCAGCACGCCGTTTTCCCCGACCTGGGTGTCCAGGCCTTCAGGCAATTGAGCAATAAAGTCCATCGCGTAGGCATCCTTGGCCGCCTTTTCAATGTCTTCACGAGGTGCGCCAGCCAGGTCGCCATAGGCGATGTTGTTGGCCACGGTATCGCTGAACAGGGTCACGTGCTGAGTCACCTGGGCGATATGCCGACGCAGGTTCAACAACTTGTACTGCTCCACTTCGACGCCATCGATGAGGATTTCGCCCTTGTCGTGGTGATAGAAACGCGGAATCAGGTTGGCCAGGGTCGATTTGCCGCTGCCCGAACGTCCCACCAGTGCCACCATTTGCCCGGGTTCGACCGAGAAACTGATGTCATTGAGTACCTGACGCTCGGTGTCCGGGTAGGTGAAGCTGAGGTTGCGCACATCCAGGCGACCGCTGACGACATCGCGCTCGATGGTGCCGGTATCGATTTCGGGCTCGACATCCAGTTGCTCGAAGATACTCTCAGCACCGGCCACACCCTTCTGGATGGTCGAGCTGACTTCGGACAGTTGGCGAATCGGCTTGGGCAGCAGGCCGGCCAGAGTGATGTAGGCCACCATGTCGCCGGCAGACGCATCACCACGCAGGAACAACACCAGGAACATCAGCACAGCCATGGCGGTGTAGATCACCAATTGCAGCAGCGGCGTGTAGATGGCGCCGGTGCGGGTCATGCGCAACTGCTTGTCGGTGTTGCCCTGGCTGGCGTCGAAGAAGCGTTTCTCTTCGTACTTTTCACCGCCGAAGCTGCGCACCACGCGATAGCCCTGGATCGTTTCGGACGCCACATGCGTCACGTCCCCCATGGCCAGCTGGATTTTCTTGCTCTGCTTGCGGAATTTCTTGCTGGCCGTGCGCACCATGAGGGCGATCAGCGGCAGGATGGCGACCATGACCAGCGTCAGGCGCCAGTTCATGAACAACAGCGAGGCAAACAGGAAGATCACCGTCATGCCTTCACGGATTACGACCTTGATCGCATCTGTTGCCGCCCCCGTGACCATGGTCACGTTGAAGGTGATACGTGAAATCAGGTGCCCCGAGTTATGCTTGTCGAAATACCGGTTTGGCAACACCAGCAGGTTGTTGAACAACTGGACCCGCAAGTCATGGACCAGGCCGAGGGAAACCTTGGCCAGGAAGTAGTTGCCCAGGTACGACCCCAACCCCTGCCACGCGGCGATCAGGATAATCAACAATGGCACCGCCTGCAGCAGTTGCAGATCCCGCAGATAGGGCACACTTGGAAACAGCACCGCTTCAGGGTTGGATAGACCGTCGACGAAGTACTTCAGGATGTAGCCCAGCATTGGCTGCGTCGAAGCGAAAATCAGAAAACCGACGATGCTGATCAGAAACAGGCTGATATACGGCCGGACATAGCCGAGCAGGCGGAAGTAGATTTTCAAGCTCGATGGGCTTGCGGAGAGACTGGAGTCGGCCATATCACGCGAATGTCGATGAAAAGGACGCTGACTTTACCACAGCTTCCCCTGGGTTCTGGCAATCGCATACAGTCTGTGTATTGTGACGCGTCAAATAGCCACCAGATGTCCCTGCCTTGGTATGATCGCTCAATTCAGGAATAAGTTACCCAGCATGCAATTAAACGCTTTGAACAGCACGTCCAACAGAATCTTCGATTTCATTTGTTTGTGGATCCTTCCGCTCGGTTATTTATTACTGCTTTGTGCGCTGTTTTTCCTGCCGGGGCGCAGTGTGCATCACAAGCTTTACTATGGCCTGTTCAGCATTCCCGCACTGATTGCACTGTGCTTGCGTCCGCGGATCGGCAAAGAGCTGCTGCACGAACCGATCGTCATTGCAGCCCTGCTGTTTGTGGCGTGGGCATTGCTCAGCCTGTCCTGGGGGCCAGGCGATGAAATCGACTTTGGTCAGTTCAAACCGCCACTGCATACCCTGTTGCTGTTCGTTGGCTGCTACCTGCTGGTGCGCTATCGCAGCGAAATCATCCAGCCCCTGCTGTTCTGCGCCGCGACTGTGGCGCTGGTCATGTCTGTCTACAACCTGTACTGGTTCGACCAGATCTATCAACCGGAAATGCGCCTGATCGGTCTAGGCGCTTTCGACAACCCACTGCTCAGCTCCCACGTTTTCGGCTTTTTTTGTACCTACTGGCTGAGCCTGAGCATGACCTGCAGGCGACGCCAGGTACTTTGGCTGAGCGTACCGGCGATGGCGATCATGTTCGCCACAGTAGTGGCCACCGGCTCCAGGACGCCACTGGTTGCACTGACGCTGGCTACGCTGTGGCTGTGCTTTATCTGTTGGAGCCGACGCTCGGCCTTCATGCTTGGCGCCATGTTCTTCGCCGGTACGGCGACGTTCGCGTTGTTTTCGAACAAGATCATCGAAAGAGGCAGTTCCTTCCGCATCGAGCTCTGGCAATTGACCCTGGGCAGGATCGCTGAACACCCATGGATCGGGCACGGCTACAACGCCAAACTGACCCTGGACCCCGGCGTCGGCTACAGCCTTCAGGAACCCCATAGCTTTGCCTTGGGCGTGCTCTACTACGTCGGTTTTATCGGCCTGCTGCCATGGCTGTTCTTTCTCGCATGGGGCTTCATCAGCAGCCGGCGCCATCGCGTGCAACCGCTGTTTATCATTGCCTCAGCCTGGCTGGCCTTCGGTATCGGTGCAGGCCTGACTGAAGGTGGCGGGATCATCTCTCGCCCCAAGGAGCACTGGTTCCTGCTGTGGATCCCCTTGGCGCTGATTGCCGCATTGAGCATCAATCAACGGGCCCGGCGCCTGCTGGACATGCCGATCAAAACCGCGACACCAAGCGCCCTGCAACAGCTGACTGCCGATGCCCGGATCATCGAAGAGGATGGTCTGGGCCCCAAGGTCCTGCGCCTGACAGATGGCAGTTTTCTCAAGCTGTTCCGCCGCCGCCGCTGGTATACCTCGGGCAGTTTCACGCCCTACTCCGATCGCTTTGCCGTCAATAGCATGCAACTGCGCAGCATGGGCATCCCGACACCGCACATCCTCGACCTTTACCGGTTCGAAGACGGCAGCAGCGCTGTGCATTACTCCCCGTTGCCGGGCAACACGCTGCGCCAGATCCTGCAAGGTATCACCGCGCCAGCGGTACGCCAGGCACTGGTGGAGCGTTTCGGCAAATTCATGGCTCAACTGCACCAGCAAGGGGTCTACTTCCGTTCCCTGCACCTGGGCAATGTACTGGTGCTGGAGGACGGCGAGTTCGGCCTGATCGACCTGGCCGACCTGCGAATTTACCCATCATCATTGAGCCCTTCCCTGCGTCGGCGTAATCTGCGCCACATGCAGCGCTATGCGTCAGATCGGCACTGGCTGTTCGAGGATCACTTCGAAGCGCTGCTGCAGGGATACGCCGCGACGGCTTCGAAAGCCGACGTGGATAATTTGAACAGGCACGTGCTGGCCGGGATTCCTCCGGCCCGGGCTCACGGATGATAGAAACCAACCCGCTTATCGCGATGACGGCCTACCTGCTCGCCATCGCGACTGCTGCGCTACTGTTGCGCAACGTGCCGAGAATCACCCGACAGCTGGAACATTCCGGCGAAAGCCGCTTTGCCGGCATCGACGGCTTACGCGGGTATCTGGCCTTCGGCGTGTTCGTTCACCACTCGATCATTACGTGGATCTTTCTGCAAACCGGCGTGATCGATTTTCCGCCGAGCAACTTCTACTCGCAGCTCGGCCAGGGCAGCGTCGCCCTCTTTTTCATGATCACCGGCTTTCTGTTCTGGGACCGCTTGCTCACCCACGGGCGGCAACACGACTGGCTGGCATTTGCGGTATCGCGGGTGTTTCGCCTCTATCCGCTCTACCTGCCGCTGATGTTGACCGTATTTGTCTGTGTGTTCTATTTGCAGGACTGGGAACTCAAGGACTCCGGCGCCCAGGTCATCGGCCAAGCCCTGGCCTGGCTGACCTTCGACCGGCCAGACGTCAACCAATACCACCAGACCGGCATGATGATCTCCAACGTCACCTGGACGCTGGGGTACGAGGTGTTTTTCTACCTGGCCCTGCCACTGGCCGCCTTGGTGTTCATATACCGCGGCGGCTGGATGCAGACGGTGCTGTGCCTGATCGGCATCTACACCCTGTACCAGGTGGTCGGCTGGGAACACTCGCTGAAGAAGCACTACCTGGCCAGCTTCCTCGGCGGCATCGCTGCGGCGTACTGGATTCGCCGTCCACAATGGGTCGCCTGGAGCCTGTCTCCGCTGGCGGGCATCATCGCCCTGCTCGCATTGACGATCGCCTTTACGGCGTTCAACCGGGCATTCAACCTGGTAGCGCTGCTGCTGCTTTCACTATTCTTTGTGATCGTGGCGTCCGGCAATACCTTGTTCGGCGCCCTGAGACCACGCAGCATTCGCTGGCTGGGGGAAATCAGCTACAGCACGTATTTGCTGCACGGATTCGTGCTCTGGGTACTGGTGCAGCGACTGCCGCCGATATTGCACCTGGACGCCCGGCAAGCCTGGGTCTTCCTGCCGTTGCTGGCCGTGTGCAGCTGCCTGCTGATCATCATCAGCAGCCTGACTTACCTGTACATTGAAAAGCCCGGTATCAATGCAGGCAAGAAAACCCTGCACTGGTTGCGCCAGACCAGGAAGCCGAGGAAAGAACTTCCAGAGGAGACGGCTCAATAACGGTGAGCCATTGCCGGGGCATGTCACCAAGGACAATGCCCCGCCTTCCCCCCCCCTTGAATCCAGTCTTTGGCTCAGTCTTTCTCCAGCCGTGAGAAATACATCCGGCCCAGCCCACGCCAGGTTTTCTTGTTCCAGGCCTTGAACGGAATCTGCGCCAGCAACTCGCGCGCCAGCTTGCGATCACGGTTGGCGGTCTTGAGGAACATGGAATTGAGAAACTTGTAGCGCACCTCGTCATACAGCGGGTGATCGCTGAAGAGCGCGTAGGTGCGCAGGATGCTGTCGATCATGAAGCGGTGGTTCTTGTAGGAGTTGGTGGCATGCTTGCGATAGCGTGCCATCAATACATTCAGACCATCGATGAAGTAACCGGCATGGGTCACCTTCAACTCGATCAGCAAGTCTTCCAGGCGAATGGTCGGGTCGAACCCGCCCACCTTGTCCAGCGCTTCGCGGCGGATCATCAGGGTGGGTGCCGGAGGATAGGGCTTGCGCTCCAGAAACATGTCATCGAAGTCCAGGCGACGGAACGGCACATCCCGGCGCTGGCGCTTCTCGGGATAGAGATTGCCGTCGGCATCGATCAATTCGATGTTACCGGCGCAAATGCCGACCTCGGGCTTGCCGTCCATATGCGCGACCTGGGTGGCGATTCGCTCCGGCAACATGATGTCATCCGAACCGAACGGCACGATCAGGCTGCCCTTGGCCCGGGCAATCGCACCATTGAGGGTATTGGTCAGCCCCTGGTTTTCCTGAACCCGAAAGTCGAAACCATGGATGGCCTGCAACGCCTTGATCCGCTCGACGCTGTCATCTTTCGAGCCATCGTCGACCACCAGCAACTCGATGTTCTGATAGGTCTGGTTGAGGACGCTGAGAATGCTTTCCTCGATGTAAGGGGCGTGGTTGTACGACGCGATAATGACCGTGACGATGGGTTGCGCGTCGTTCATGGCTGTTCCTTGCGGGCCTGTTCCAGGCCGGATTCGATCAGATTGAGGTATTCGCGACGGAACTCCTCGATGTCATGGTGTTGCTGCAGATAACGGAAAGCTTGCTCGCCCTTGGCCTTGAGTTCGTCATCCGAAAGGCCAAGGTAAGTGTCCAGCGCCGCCTGCAACGTCGGCACATCCTTCGGCGTAATCGCCAGGCCACCGGCACCCTCGATGAGTGGCAACATGGCCGGCACGTTCGAGGCAATGACAGGCAAATGCCCGCTCATGCCTTCAAGCAGCGCCAGCCCGAGGCCTTCGGCCAGGGAGGGCATGGTCCAGATATCGAAAGCGCGAATGTACTGCAGGGCAATTTCCTTGAACCCCAGCAAATGGGCGCGACCACTGAGGCCGAGGCGGTCGATTTCCGCCGCCAGGCGCGACTCTTCACGGCCGGCACCAATGATCGCCAGCTGGGTATTGGGGTATTTGTCCTTGAGTGCGGCAAAGGCCTGCAGCAAATAGATATGGCCCTTGACCGGCACCAGTCGCCCCAACGCACCGATCAGCCGCACTGACGGATCGATGCCCAACAGTTCACGGGCCTTTTCACGACTGTGTTGCAGACCTTCGGCCTGCTCGATGTCGATGGCATTGGTGATGGCGTAGGTATTCTGGTCGGTGAAGCCACAGTCACAGTCCAGCAGATACTGTTTCACCGCAGGCGACACACCGACGAAGCGCCAGTGACGATCGATCAGGCGCTGGGTCTGGCGGCGCCGGTAAAAACGGTCGTACTCGCCAAAGCCGTGGGAAATGCCGATGCATAACGGCACTTTCAACCAGCGGTTGAGCGCCAGCATCATGTTCACCGGCTTGAAGCGGTTGCAGATCACCACATCGAATTTTTCCCGACGGCAGAACTTGTACAGCTGCCACATGGCCCGCAGGCGCATGCCCTTGAGGGATTTGTCTGAAAATTCGAAGTACACCGAACGGTCGGCTCGGCTCACCGCTTCGCCCGACCCGGGCTTACCGCGCAGAAACGCAGCGGTCACTTCATAGCGATCACTGGGCAGGGCCTTGACGATTTGCTCCGCGAGGTCGGCGAAATCATGGGCTTTGACGTTGTAGTCAGGCTGCAGTTGCAGGACCTTTGACCGCTGACTCATAACTCTCCCCGCTGAGAAACATTGCCTGGTGTGTGCTTGATGGACCACAAAAGCTCGTGGCGCCGGACTGCCTTGCGAAAGAATTCGTTCTGGCCATAGGTGGGCGGCAACCGGCCGGCCAACAAGCGCTGTATCAACCGACGCAAGCGACGCTTGAACGGCATCGCCGGCTGCAGGTCGTGCATCATTCCCATCGCCATGGCCTTGTCTCGCTGCTGCTCCAGCGGCAAGGGCAGGCAATAAGGCTGCATCGCCTGGGCCGGATCGAAGGCAGGTGGTAAGGCGATGCCATCACCGGTATCGCCCATCGGCCAGCGGTCGTTGTCGTGCAGATGGTTGGCATAGCCCAATAGCGTGGTCGGTTGCCAGTCCAGGCCTTGCAAGGCTTCGAGGACTGCCGCCTGGGCGCAGATATGATCGGGATGCGGATCCAGGGTCGGATGCGGCAGGACGATGACCTCGGGCCGGGCCCGCAGCAGCAACTCTCGCAGATCCGCCAGCAGATTGTTCCAGGTCGGCGCACCATCGGCATCGCCGGGCAGCGCGAAAGGATTCAACTGACGGAACAGCCGGGTGTCGCTCAGGTCTGCTTCCCGCGATCCCGCCGCCACCGCAGGCGCAGCCTGCATGCTCGCCAGCTGCAGACAGAAGTAACCCAGTTGTACGCAGCGGGCCTCGGCTACACCGGCCCAACGTGGCACGGCGATGCTGTCCCAGGCACGCAGGCGGCCTTTCAAACGGGCCGCATCGACCTTGCTCAGGCCCATCTGCTGGTAGTGTTCGGCTTCGATTTCGCCCGCTGTCAGCGTGACGATCCAGGTTTCGTCGGCCTGACTGTACAAACCGTAGGCCGCCAGCTCGGCGTCATCGGCGTGGGGCGCGATGACCATTACCCGCTGACGCCGGTAATCCGGATGTTCCAGTGCCCACAGCACAGGCTCACCGAACACGCGACAGAAACGCCCGCGCAAGCGCAGGTCACCACGGGACAGCGCCTGAGCCTGACCACTGAGATTGAGATAACGCAGGCCGTTCACGCCCCGTTCGAAGGTTTGTCGGTCAGGGTTTTCGCCCCCCGCCAACTCGACCACCGGATCGAAAAAACGACCCAGCCAGGTGCTTTTCACCCGCAGAGCCAGCACCAGCGTCGCGTCGTCGACCAGCATCACGCCCTCGTCCAGCCGCAAATGTTCACCGTTCAGGTGCACCTTGGGCTGGGGCGTGTAGGGGGGAAAGCTGTACTGGTAATCGTCTTTCGGTGAGTAGAACAGATGGTCGGCAAACCAGGCTTCGTGGGCAATCCAGCCCAGTACCGCCAGCACCAGCGGCAACCACCAAGCCACCAGCACACCCATGACAATCAACAGCACCAGCGCAATCAGCAGGCCGATACGTTTATTGCGCCGATGGCGCTTGAGCAGTTGCTGTTTGCGGCTCATGGCTTGGCTCATACGGTGAAGACCGGCACGGGGTTGCACCAGCGATCCTTGTATTCACGGTCGGCGCGACCGAAGGAAAAGCGCAACGGTTTGTCCTGCGCCCGGGCATGCTCCCAGGCACTTTGCGTATTGAGGAAACTCAACACACTGCCAGGGCTGAAATCGCGAGTCTCGGGATCGACCCCGCCGTTGATGTACTCGACGCTGATCCACTGCGGGGTTTCGACTCGGTACACCAGTTGAATCGCAATCGGAGCATCATTGAGGAAAATCACCGAACCGATCAGCAACTCGCGCAGTAACTCGATGACCTCGGCCATGCGTTCGGCACCCGTCGCCGGGAAACCCCAGCGGCGCTGGAACAGGTCGCAATAAATCGCCGCCAGCTCAGCGCTGGAAAATTCGGACACCGGCCGCACCACACCGCCGGCCTCCTCCAGCAAGCGCAATTCGCGGCGCTGGTTATAGCGAAATTTTTTCGACAGTTCTTCGGGCGTGCGGGCCATGGCCAGTTGTTCGGTCTGCAACCTGATGCCAGTGAAACGACCTTCGTTCAGCGCCGACAGATACCGCGCGCGATGGCGCAAAGGCGCCTGGGTATCGGCAGCGGCCGGCAGGATGATTTCGGCGTTGCCCAGGTCGAACAGACCTTTTTTGCCGCGACGCTTGAGTACGTCCTTGGACAAGGCCAGGTCGCGACCCCAGGTCGGGATCGCCGCCTTGACCTCATCGCCCTGCACCCAGGCAAGGTAACGCACCGGAATGTCAGCCAGTTGCGCCAGTCGCTCGACCACCATGGGATGCGTCGCGACGCTGCCGCCATAACGCTGCCAGGATTCGGTGTAAGTCGAGGCGTCGACTACCGCCCAGCCACGCTCGCGCCAGCCTTGAAATCGGTTGAGCATCAGCCCCTCTGTGCCAGTTCGGTAACGTGCGGCAAGTGCCAGAAAGCATCGCGTACTGCGCGGTCGGAAAAGCGTTCGCGCAAGCGCTCGAGCATCAACTCGGCACACTGCCGGCGTTGCTGATCATCCATGCCGGCCAGATGTTGCAGCCCTTGGGCCAGACGCTCGGCATCGCCCAACGGGAACAGGATGCCCACGCCTTCGACCACCTCTTTCGCTCCGCCGCACGCCGTGGCGAGCAATGGAACGCCAGCGGCCATGGCCTCCAGCAGCACCATGCCGAACGGTTCATGATCGGAACTCAGGGCGAACACATCGAAGGCCCGGAAGTAGTTACGCGCATCCGGCACCTGACCGAGGAACAGAACCCGGTCACCGATACCTAGCTCCCGGGCTTGGGCCTTGAGGTTCTCCTCCAGGCGCCCCTTGCCGAGAATCACCAACTGGCTGTTGGCGGGCAAACCCGGCAGCGCCTCGGCGAAACCCTGCAGCAGCGTGGCCTGGTCCTTGTCCGGATGCAGCCGTCCGACGTTGCCGACGATCCAGGCATCCGCCGACAAACCGAGGGTTTCCCGGGCCTCGCGAGCCGACACCTGGGTCGCCTGCAAGGCGTCCACATCGATACGGTTATACAAGGTCTGGATCCGCGAAGCCGGCCACTTCGGCAGGCATTGGCGCATGTCGTCGCGCACAGCGTCGGACACACCGAGCAGACTCAAACGCTTGCGGAAAATATGCGCGAACAGTTTGCGGCTGCCACGCTTGTAATCGTCAAAAGCGTGATGCACGCCAATGACCGGCAACGACGTGCCGAGCAAGGCGATATAGATCGGCTTGAAGCGGTGGGCGATGCAGAAACTGAAGTTGCGCGAAGCGGCGATCTTGCGCAGATCGCCGATGGCGCCCAGCTTCAGGCCACGAATGGCCTTGGAGCTGTACTCCATGAACAGCACTTCATCGCAAGCACAGCCCGCAGCGACTTCGGTGTCGGCAACCCCGGTGAGAAACACCGTGGTCACGCGATAACCGGCCCCCGCGAACAGGCTGGCGTACTGCCGTGCGCAGTCGAGGAACGGCCCGTCATAGCCGTGGCAGAACTGCAGCACATGGCGTTCAGCCGAACGTGTCATAGGCGTTCGCGCCCTCTTTGACCACCAGGATATCTTCCATGATCAGATACTGTAGATCCGAGCCGAAGAACATGTTCAGGGCGTCGGTCGGCGAGCAGATCATCGGCTCGCCACGACGGTTGAGCGAGGTGTTCAGCGACACACCGTTGCCGGTGAGCACTTCCAACGCTTTCATCATGTCGTAGTAACGCGGGTTGTATTCGCGCTTGAGCACCTGGGCGCGGGAGGTGCCGTCTTCGTGGACGACTTCCGGCACGCGGGTCTTCCACTCTTCCGCCACTTCGAAGGTGAAGGTCATGAACGGAGCCGGGTGATCGATCTTGATCATCTGCGGAGCGACGGTATCGAGCATCGACGGGCAGAAAGGCCTCCAGCGCTCGCGGAACTTGATCTGGTGGTTGATGCGGTCAGCCACGCCGGGAATGCTCGGGCAACCAATGATCGAACGACCGCCCAGCGCACGCGGACCAAACTCCATGCGGCCCTGGAACCAGGCCACCGGGTTGCCATCGACCATGATTTTGGCGATCTGCTCCGGCATGTTGTCGAGCTTGCGCCACGTCGGCTTGTTCTCGTGACGGGCGCATGCGGCAATCACGTCTTCGTTGCTGTACGACGGGCCGAGGTAGACGTGTTCCATCTTCTCGACCGGTACGCCACGGGCGTGGGACACATAGGCTGCCGCGCCCACTGCGGTACCGGCGTCGCCGGATGCCGGCTGTACGAACAGCTCTTTGACGTCGTCACGGGCGATGATTTTCTGGTTGAGCTTGACGTTCAACGCACAGCCACCGGCGTAGGCCAGTTTGCCGGTTTCCTTGAGCACGTTGCCCAGGTAGTAGTCGATCATCTGCAGCGCAATTTTTTCGAACAGCGCTTGAATGCTGGCGGCGTAGTGGATGTAAGGCTCGTCGGCGATGTCGCCTTCGCGCTTTGGACCCAGCCACTCGATCAGCTTCGGCGAGAAGTAGTAACCCTTGCCCTTCTCTTTGTAGCGACGCAGGCCGATGACGTTGGCGTAGTCGGTGTTGATCACCAGCTCGCCGTTTTCGAACGAAGCCAGGCGCGAGAAATCGTATTTGCTGGCGTCGCCGTACGGCGCCATGCCCATGACCTTGAACTCACCGTCGAGCATATCGAAACCGAGGAACTCGGTGATCGCGCCGTACAGGCCGCCGAGGGAGTCCGGATCGAAGAATTCCTTGATCTTGTGGATCTTGCCGTTTTCGCCGTAACCGAAGAAGGTCGTGGCGTACTCGCCCTTGCCGTCGATGCCCAGGATCGCGGTTTTCTCTTTGAAACCGGAGCAGTGATAAGCGCTGGAGGCGTGGGCCAGGTGGTGTTCGACCGGCTCGATCTTGATCTTCTTCGGATCAAAACCCAGTTGCTCCAGGCACCAGACGATCTTGTTGCGATAGCGCTTGTAGCGACGGTTACCCATCAGGATTGCGTCGAGTGCGCGGTCCGGGGCGTACCAGTAACGCTTGGCGTACTGCCAGCGGGCCTTGCCGAACAGGCTGATCGGTGCGAACGGAATCGCGACCACGTCAACGTCGGACGGCTTGATACCGGCCTGTTCCAGGCAGAATTTCGCCGATTCGTAGGGCATGCGGTTCTTTGCATGTTTATCGCGTACGAAGCGCTCCTCTTCAGCCGCCGCGACCAGCTTGCCGTCGATGTACAGGGCTGCGGAAGGATCATGGCTAAGGGCGCCGGACAGGCCAAGAATCGTCAATGCCACAGGGGTCTAGCCTCTTTAGTCTGCATGCAGGCGCAAGCGCCTCAAAAATTAATGTGCCCTCGCAAGGGGCGAGAGACAGCTAAAGGGCGGGATTATAGCGTAAAAGCGGCGGCAAACCTCTAGCTGCAAGCGGCATGCAACTACGGCCGGGGCCTCGCGGCATTTTTTATCCGCGCACAGGTCGCCAATAGATGGAGATACTACCGTCCACGCTTTGCCGGTAAATCGTGTACGGCAAGACAACGGTATCCAGCGCGCCAGACACGACCAGGTCCACCAAAACCAGCGGCACAAGGATACCCGTAGGGTCTGGCGGAGCATTTAACACACAGAAGTCGTAAGCGAGGCCGCTGTAGACCCGGGGAATGGACTGGCAATAGGTCTTTTGCCTGCGTAACCCCCGCGCTGCGTCGGCCTCATCCTGCAGGACGGTGGCAGCGGTCCCGCAGCCCGTTAGCGACACTGATAAAACACCCGCTGAAACTGCCATTTTGATCGTCACAGCCTGCCCTCCGAGAACGTCAGGCAAACTAGCATCGGGGCGGTTTCAGCCACAGCTCATGACTTCCCAAGATCGCGTAGGACGGTTCACAAGAACCTGTCGCCCTTCTCGGTTGGCAGTTCCGGCCCCTTCGTCGGAACGCCGCCCGGAGCAAGCCCGCTCCCACACTTGATCCATGTCGCGCACAAATTTTGTGTTCGCTGGAGAGCTATGTGGGAGCGGGCTTGCTCGCGAAAGTACCGAAGGTCCGATTCAGGCCGCGCTGGAGATGTCCTTGGGCAAACGCTGATCGATGACCTGATAAAGGGCACTGCCTTCAGGCCAATTGCGCATGAACCGCGCGCGATCCCTGGCATACGCCGGGGCGAAGCTGCCGAGGGAGCCGTGCCGGCACATCGAATCGAGGTCGATCAACGCCCAGTGATCCTGCTGCCAGAACAGGTTATGTCCCTTGAAGTCGCCATGGCTGATGCGTAGACGAATCAACTCGGCGAACAAATGATCCAGTGCCGCCAACTCGGCTTCCGGTGCATCGCCACGCTCCACATACGGCGCAAAACGCTCGATGATGTCCGGCCCCGGCAGGTACTCGGTGATCAGGTAAGCCCGGCTGCGCAGCCACAGGAAACGCTTTTCCAGCAACGCCAGCGGCTTGGGCGTGGCAATCCCGAGGAACGCCAGGCGATTGCCTTCGCGCCAGGAATGCCAGGCCCGGCTCGGGCGCCAGAAACGCTTGAGCCAGTGGGCAAAACCCTTGATGTTGTAGCGCTTTATCACCAGCGTGCGGCCATCCACCTCGACCTTGCCGACGCTCGCCGCACCGCCGGTCTTGTACAGATGCCCCTGATCGAGCAAGGCGTCAGCCTGCTCCAGCACCGGCAGCATGGCCGCTTCTTCCTCGCGGCGAATCGCCCGCAAGCCGAACGCCCCGCGCTGGACGCTGAACAGCGTGCACTCGCGGCCGACCTTGATCAGGAAGTCCTTGAGGCGCCAGCTGCGGACCTTGTCGATCTGCTTTTGCAACGCTTCCATAGGCAAGGCGTGTTCGCCGTTGCTGAGCAGGTAATACACCAGCAACTCTTCAATGAAGGGTTCGATCGACTTCGGCAACTGGGCGAAGAACACCCCGAGGTTTTCCAGGACCTTCTGCCGGGACAGCGGCTGGCCAGGCGTCTCGCAGCAGATGCCCGCGCCATCGATCAGGTACAGGCGACCGCCCTGGCGCAGCAAGTTGTCCAGGTGCAGGTCTTCCTGCCACAGGCCCTTGCGATGCATCTGACCGATTGCACCCAACGCCTCGGCCAGCACAGCCCCTTGTCCATCGGACAGCACGGGCTGCTGCTCAACCTGCTTCCAGGTGTCACCAAGGCTCTCGGCATGCTCAAGGAAATCAAACAGCAGCCAGCCACCCTCGCCTTCTTTCAGGCCATCGGCCAACAGCTGCGGCGTGGTCAGCCCTTGTGCAGAGAGCAGGCGCACGCCGTCCAGTTCACGCTGAAAATGCCGTGCGGCCTTGCTGCCAACCAGCAATTTGGCCAACACCGGCCGGCCACGCCAGACGCCGGCACCGACATAACGCTGCCCCGGCAACACCCGCAACAGGCTCAGCAGTTGCAGTTCGGCGGGGCCGGCGGCATCAGCCAGCGAAACGCTCAGCGGCAACGCCGGATTGCGGCCGGCGGACTTCAACTCGGATAAACGCATCAGCGTGGTCCCTTTTGGCTGCGCCGCGTCGTCAAACGCCGCAGCCAGCTGTCGATCAACAAGCTGTCCTGCGGTTGGTCCAAATAAGCGGCCAGTAATTGCCGCAGTTGCGACTCGCCCCACTCGGGCGCGCGGCGTGCCAGCGGTTCCAGATCCTTGATTCGGTCACGCTGCCCGTACAGCAGCGGCCGGGTCTTTTCCAAGTCGATCAATTGAGCCTGATAGCCATTGCCGGTGGCGCGCATGAAAATGTGCTTGGGATAGAAGCACCCGTGCACCTGGCGCGCAGCGTGCAGCTGCCGGGCCAGTTCGCCACTGGCCTTGAGGATTTCCAAGTGCTGCTCAGGGCTCAAGTCAGCCCAGCGCTGCAACAGCGAGTCGAGGTCGTCCCAACCGTCCAGGGCACGGGTCATCAGGATCGCGCGGACTTCGCCATTGACCTTGCGCTCCCCGTAGAACACCGCTTCCAGCGCCGGAATGCCCATCTTTCGGTAACGGGAGATGTTGCGAAACTCGCGAGCGAAACTCGGCTCACCGAATGGTGCGCGCAGGGTGCGGGTCAGGTAGTTGCTTTGGCGCTTGAGGTAGAAACCATGACCTTCCAGATCCAGCCGAAACACGCTGCTCCAGCCGCCGCGACCGGTGTTGGGCTCGTCCACCGCATCGAGCTGTTTGGCCCAGAGTGCCTCGAACGTGCCGAGGCCATGGCGCTCAAGCAGCGCTCGGTCCTCAGCGGCCAGAAAATCAGTCATTCGCGTCCCTCGAAAAATCTCACCACATGCCGGATACGTTTTTTGTCCGCAGCGTTGAGCCGGGTCCGGTTGCGGTATTGCAGGTAAAAGCGCAGGCGCTGGGTAGCCGACAATTGATATTTGGCGACCTTGTCCAGGCACGCCAGATCCTTGGTAATACGGTACTTGAGCCAGAAACCGCGCCAGAAATCGCCGTTGGGGCAATCGATCAAAAACACTCGAGCCTCATCGTCGATCAGCAGGTTGCGCCACTTCAAATCATTATGGGTGAAGCGGTGGTCGTGCATGGTCCGGGTGTATTGGGCCAGCTGACGACTGACGGTATCGACCCAGGCGCGATCCGACAGTTTCGGGTCGCGGCGCTCGGCCAGTGCCGACAAGTCCTCGGTGCGCGGCAGCTCCCGGGTAATCATCGCGCCGCGAGCGTAGGCCGCACCGCGCCGCTCCAGCCCCCAGGCCACCACTTCGGCAGTGGGGATCCCCCACTTGGCAAAGCGCTTGAGGTTCTGCCACTCCATCTTCACCCGAGGCTTGCCCAGGTAACGCCGCAAGCCTTTGCCAGCGCCCACATACCGCTTGACGTAATAGTTGACGCCATTGCGCTCGACACGGATGACCTCCGAGAGCACGTCACTGGTCAAACGCTCGCCTTGCAGCGCAAACACAGCCTCGAGGCTGCCAAAGTCATCGGCCAGCTCGCTGTAGGCCGGATCCAGTTTCCAACCCGACATCAGAGCGCATCCCCGTATCGCTGTTTACGCTCGTAGAGCTTGTTGGCCTTGCCGTCGAGCCATGCCAGCAAAGACGCCTCTTCAATCAGGATCTGACGCAGCGGCTGCTGGAAATAGCCTTTGAGGAAACGCAGCTTGTCGCGGCGGGTCAGGCCGATGTCCAGCGCGGAAAAGTACAGCGCGGCCAGGTCCTTGTTGCGCCAGCGCGAGGTGATCGCCGGGCGGGTCTGGGCACGATGCAGGTCGATCACCGAGAGCTTGAAGTCATCAAAGGTCACCGGCTTGTCGGTGTGCAGCAGGAAATGGCAGATGTAGCAGTCGCGGTGGTTGACCCCGGCGCGGTGCATCATGCCGGTCATGCGGGCGACTTCGGCGATCAGCGCGCGCTTGAGTTTTGGCTCGGGCGGCTGCCGGGTCCAGTTGATGCTGAAATCTTCGAGGCTGACTGTCGGCGCCAGCTCTTCGGTGACGATGAACGAGTGCTGGTCGGCCGGGTTGCTGCCCTTTTCGCCATACGCGACGGCGGTCATGGTCGGCACGCCGACTTCCTGCAGGCGCTGAATCGCCTTCCACTCCTGACCGGCACCCAGTACAGGAAGCTTGGCAGTGAGCAGGTTCTTGAAGATTTCGCCCCAGCCGATGCCACGGTGGATTTTCACGAAAAACCCGCTGCCGTCGACTTCCGTGCGTAATGTCCGGCGTGCTTCCAGCTCGCGGTACACCTCGCCCTTGAGCCCCTCGACTTCGGCGAACGGGTCGCGTCCAGCCCAGAGGCTCTTGAACGGTTCAGCCAGCATCAACTTCATTTAAGCGTGCTCCGCCAGAATCACATCGGCCGCGTGCTGCGGCATGCTATAGAGGTCGGCCGTTTCGGCGAAGGCCAGACCATTGCGGCTCCAGGCCGCCCTTGCTTGAGCGTCGTTCAACATGCCGGTCAGGTACTGCGTCAGTTGTGCCTGATCGAACGGCTCGTCCAGCACCAGGCCCGCATCGGCCTCGGCGATGTAATGGGCGTAACCGCACACCGCACTCACCAGCACCGGCAGGCCGGCCACCAGGGCTTCGAGCAAAACCGTTCCGGTGTTTTCGTTGTACGCCGGGTGGATCAACAGGTCAGCGCCCAACAGGAAACGCGGGATATCGCTGCGCCCCTTGAGGAACGTGACGTTGTCGCCGAGCCCCAATGTCGCACTCTGCATCTGGAATAATTTGGGGTCATCCTGGCCAATTACAAACAGCCGGGTGCGTTTCTTAAGATCAGCGGGCAATGCCGCCAGCGCCTTGAGGCTGCGGTCCACACCCTTGGTCTTGAACCCGGAGCCGATCTGCACCAGCAGCAGTTCGTCGTCCTTGAGGTTGAATTCCGCGCGGAACCCGGCGCGAATTTCATCGGCATCGGCCGGTCGGCGACGGTCCTGGGCGATGCCCGGCGGCAGCAGGTGAAAGCGCTCCAGCGGCGTGTCGTAATGCTTGATGAACAGCGGCTGCTGGACTTCGGAAATCATTAGCACTTCGGTCTTCGCCTCTTTGGCGAACACCGCTCGCTCGTATTCGGCGAAGTGGCGATAGCGGCCCCAACGGCGATACAGCGAGTTACGCAGGTTCTGCGCCTTGTCTTCGAAGCAGCCGTCGGCGGCGTAGTAGACGTCCAGGCCCGGCATCTTGTTGAAGCCGATCAGGCGGTCCACCGGGCGCTTGGCCAGGTCAGCTTCCATCCATTCGCTGAGCTTCTCGTTGCGCCGATGGTTGAAGAACGCCTTGACCGGCGCCACCAACACTTCGAAACCCGGCGGTACGTCGCCCTCCCAGATCAGCGTGTAGACGCGAATCTGATGACCGCGCTTCTGGCACTCCAGGGCGATACGCATGAAATCGCGCTGCAAGCCGCCAAACGGAAAATACTTGTACAAGACAAATGCCAATTGCATCAGCGCAGCTCCTCAGCCATTAACAACGTGCTCAGTCGGCTGGCGACACGCTCGGGATTCAGACGCGTGAAGCACAGGGGCCACTCGCGTTTCAGGTCAAATTGACGGGCATCTTCAGCCGTCGGTTGATAAGTGCATTTCTTTTGCAGGCACGGCGCACAAGGGAAGTCGCTGGCCAGGTGAATCTGCACCTTGCCATAGGCGCCGGTCAGGCCCGGATTCGTCGGGCCGAACAGCGACAGCGTCGGCACATCCAGCGCGGCGGCCAGATGGCCCAGGCCGGTGTCCACCGCCACGCAGGCTTGCGCGCCCGCCAGCACCTTGCCGACACCGGCCAGGTTCAGTTTGGGCAACACTTCGGCGTGTTTGAAACCTGCAGCGATGCGTTCGGCCCGGGCTTTCTCCAGGGCATTGCCCCAGGGCAGCTTCACCCCTACGCCAAGGTAGCCGACCCGCTCGGTCAGCTCGCGCCAGTAGGCTTCGGGCCAGTGCTTGGTGTCCCAGGTGGTGCCATGCAGAAACACCACGTACGGGTTCTTGCGCGGCAACTCCACCAGGCGCTCGATATTCAGCCCGTAATCGCCCAGGCCTTTGGGCAAGTCATAGCCCAACGCGATGGCGAACAACTGACGCACTCGCTCCACCGCGTGCTGCCCACGGGCAACGGCCAGGCGTCGATCGTAAAAGCGCGCAGCGATGGGCTCGCGCGCCGAGTTTTTATCGAGACCGGCCACCGGGGCCTTGACGTAACGGGTCAGCCAGGCGCTTTTCAGCAAGCCCTGGGCGTCGATCACCAAGTCATATTTGGTGGCGCGAACGCTTTGCTTGAAGCGTTTCCACTCACCGCTCTTGATGGTCTGCCAGATGTTTTTGCGCCAGCGACGGATCGCCACCGGAATCACCTTGCCCACCGCCGGATGCCAGGTCGGGATTTCGGCAAAGCCTTCTTCCACCACCCAGTCGAATTTGATGCCGGGAATCGCCCGCGCCGCGTCGGTCAACGCCGGCAACGCATGAATGACGTCGCCCAGCGAAGAAGTCTTGATCAACAGAACCCGCAAGCTATTTGACCTCGACCGGAGTGCCTTGCAACCGCTGCAGGGCTTCGTTCACCGCTTGCGGCATGAGTTGGCGCAGGCAGTTGTAATGGCCGAAACGGCAGGTGCGGTCGAAGCATGGACTGCATTCGATACCCAGGCGAACGACTTCAACGTGCTCGGCCAATGGTGGTGTGAAACCTGGTGACGTCGAGCCGTAGACCGCGACCAGCGGGCGATTCAGGGCGGCGGCAACGTGCATCAATCCGGAGTCGTTGGACACCACCGCATCGGCACAGGACATCAGGTCGATGGCTTCGGCCAGCGAGGTGCCGCCACTGAGGTTCACTGACTCTTCACGCAGGCCGGGAATCAGCCGCGCGCGGATGTCTTCGCCCACGGCGTGATCGTTTTTCGAACCGAACAGCCAGACTTGCCAGCCTTCGCGGATCTTCGCTTCGGCAACCTTGGCGTAATGCTCGGACGGCCAGCGCTTGGACTCACCAAACTCGGCGCCGGGGCACAGGGCCAACACCGGACGGTCGAGGGCCAGGCCGAATTTGGCCAGTGCAGCTTCGCGGGTAACCGGGTCGATCTGCAGGCTCGGACGCGGATACGGCTTTGGCAGCTCAACGCCCGGCTCAAACGCCAAGGCCATGAAGCGCTCGATCATCAACGGGTAACGATCCTTGTCCAGCGTGCGCACGTCGTTGAGCAGGCCATAGCGGAATTCGCCACGCCAGCCGGTGCGCTTCGGGATGCCGGCAAAGAACGGCACCAGCGCCGACTTCAGGGAGTTGGGCAACAGGATCGCCTGGTCGTACTGGCCAGCCAGGGATTTGCCGATGCGCCGACGCGTTGCCAGCTCCAGGACACCGTGACCGAGCGGAAAGCTCAAGGCCTGGCGAACTTCGGGCATGCGCTCAAGAATCGGCCGGCTCCACTCGGGGGCCAGCACGTCGATTTCGCATTGCGGGTGGCGTTGTTTCAGACACTGGAAAAGTGTCTGCGCCATCACCATGTCACCGACCCAACTGGGCCCAACGATCAGAATTTTCATGTGGTTTCCATAAACGAACCGGGGAGGCCTATGCCTCCCCGCCTCGAGAATTCTACAAAACACCGCAGATCTACCGTGGGAGCTAGCCTGCTCGCGAAAGCGGCCTGACCGTCAGCATAGATGCTGGTTGTGACGACCTCATCGCGAGCAGGCTCGCTCCCACATTTGAATCTCTTCGCTCCAACCGGAGCGTTTCAGCTCAGCCCCAGCTCACGCCAGATCCGCATGACCTGCTGCCGTTCGTCTGCGAACTGGTCGCCCGGTATCACCCCGGGGTCCTTCTGCAAGGCCTGCCGGTGGGCGGCGGAGCGGTAAGCTTTATACGCTTCACGCAACAGGCTGGCATCTTCGACGGGCATCAGCCCTTCATGCTCCAGCCCTTCCAGAATGCGGATGTTGTCCGTCCAGCGCAGCAATGGCGGGTGTGTTTCGGACCACGCCAGGGCCGCGTATTGCACCATAAATTCAATATCGACGATACCTCCGGCGTCCTGCTTGATATCGAACGGCACCGTGGCTTCGAAGGCATTTGCCCCGGTGCCGGCCGCCGTGCTCTTGCTGCCAAGGTTATCGCGCATCTTGGCGCGCATCTCACTGACCTCCTGGCGCAGGGTCGGCAGATCACGGGTCTTGCCCAATATCGCAGCGCGGACTTTCTCGAAGGCCTGGCCGACATCCTGACTGCCCACCAACACCCGCGCCCGCACCAGCGCCTGGTGTTCCCAGGTCCAGGCTTCGTTCTCCTGATAACGGGCAAACGCCCCCAGGGAACTCACCAGCAACCCCGACGCCCCGGACGGCCGCAGACGCATGTCCACTTCATACAGCTGCCCGGAGTTGGTCTGCGCCGTCAGCAAGTGAATGATCCGCTGCCCCAGCCGGGTGAAAAATTGCGCACCATCGATGGGTTTGACGCCATCGGTTTCAGCCTGCGGATCGCCGTCGTGGATGAACACCAGGTCCAGGTCCGAACCATGCCCGAGTTCCAGGCCGCCGACTTTCCCATAACCGACAATGATGAACCCGGGATCGCACAAAGTGCCATCGGTGCGCAGCGGCGTGCCGTACTTGGCCACGGTCTGGCGCCAGGCCAGTGCCAGCACTTGCTCCAGGATCGCTTCGGCGAGCCAGGTCAGGTAATCGCTGACCTTCATCAGCGGCAGGCTGCCGGCGATTTCCGAGGCAGCCACCCGCAGGCGGTGCGCCAGCTTGAAGTGACGCAGGGCTTCCATTTGCTGTTCGAGGTCGTCTTCGGGAATTCGTGTCAGACGCTCGCGCAACTCTGCCGCCAGTTCTGGCGCCAGTGGCGGCTTGAACAGCCGGCCTTCGTTGAGCAATTCGTCGAGCAGCAGCGGGAAGCGGGTGATTTGCTCGGCGATCCACGGGCTCGCCGCGCACAGCGTCAGTAACCGCCGCAACGCACTGGGGTTCTCGGTCAACAGCACCAGATAAGCGGAACGACGGGCCACGGCTTCAACCAGCGGCAGCACCCGTTCCAGTACCAGGTCCGGATTGTCATGTTCCACGGCCTGCGCCAGCAAACGCGGAATAAAAGCATCGAGACGTTCGCGACCCAGACGCTGCATCGCCCTCAACTGCGGGCTGCTGCGCAAGCCGGCCAGGGCCCTCAAGGCTTTTGGGGCATCCTTGAAACCACCTTCCTCCAGTTGGCGGCAGGCGGCCTCATCGTCCTGGGCCTCTTCCCACAGCGGCAACCACTCACCACCGACCACCACTTCGCTTTCGGCGCCCTGCTCTTCATCGGGATCGGCGATCACCTGCCCGAAGTGCCAGGCAATACGGCCGCGCCAGTACATCAGTTGCTCGTGGAACGCCGTCCAGTTGGCGAAACCCAGCATAAAGGCAATACGCGCCTGATCCTGCTCGCCATTGGGCAACATTTGCGTCTGGCGATCGGCAATCGCCTGAATCGCGTGCTCGGTGTAACGCAGGAATTCGTAACCTTCACGCAGCTCGCTGATCACGGCCGGCGGCAGGTAACCCTGACCTTCCAGCGTGCTCAGCACCTTTAATAGTGGGCGCTGCTGCAAGCTCAGATCGCGGCCGCCGTGGATCAGCTGGAACGCCTGGGCAATGAACTCGACTTCGCGAATACCGCCGGAACCGAGCTTGATGTTGTCGGCCATGCCCTTGCGCCGCACTTCCTGCTGGATCAGCTGCTTCATGGTGCGCAGCGCTTCAATGGCGGAAAAATCCAGGTAACGTCGGTAAACGAAAGGTCGCAGCATCTCTTGCAGTTGCGCGCCGGCCACCTGATCGCCGGCCACCACCCGCGACTTGATCATCGCGTAGCGTTCCCAGTCGCGACCCTGATCCTGGTAATACTGCTCCAGCGCGTTGAAGCTCAGCACCAGCGCGCCCGCCGAACCGTAAGGACGCAAGCGCATGTCGACGCGGAATACAAAGCCGTCGACGGTCATCGGGTCCAGGGCCTTGATCAGCCGCTGACCCAGACGAATGAAGAACTCCTGGTTATCCAGCGGGCGTTTGACGCCGACGGTTTCGCCGCCCTCGGGGTAGGCAAAAATCAGGTCGATGTCCGACGACAGGTTCAACTCCACGGCACCGAGCTTGCCCATGCCGAGAACGACCATCTGCTGCGGTTCGCCGCTGCGCCGCCCGGTCGGCACGCCGAACTGCTGACAATGGCGCACGTACAACCATTGATAGGCCTGATCGATGCTGGCATCGGCCATGTCCGAAAGGTCGCGGCAGGTCTGGATCAAATCGGCCTGGCGGGTCAGGTCGCGCCAGATGATCCGCACTTGATGGCGTGCACGCTGGCGGCGCAAGGCGCGGCCAAGCAGATCCTCGGTCTCGGCCACGCTCACGGCGGCCGCGATCTGCCCGCACAACTCGCCGGGAGCGAAGCTACGGTCCAGTTCGCCGGACTGCACCAGCTCCAGCAACATCAAAGGGTCACGAACACACTGTTCAATCACGAAATCGCTGGCGGCGGTGACGCGGGCAAATTGCGCCCAGCGTTCCGGCGTCCAGGCAGACAGCCAATGGTCATCGTCCAGGGCGGCGACGGCAGCCCGGAACGACTGCTCGGCGCGGGTGACAAGCGGCAGGAGAATGGCGGGCAGTTCGGCAAGCGAAGGGAGGCTCATGGTCTATCCTTGATCGGCGTACAACGGACTGCATGTAGTGGTTTTCGAAAACCCACTACCTGAGGGAGTGTCGAACAAAAGTTAGAAATAGCTGAAATTTCTTCAATTTTGGCAGACAGCATCAAGCTTTTACCTTTTGTAGTTGGAAAAAGACCAACCTTAACGATTATTCTCACAACGCAGCCGGGGGCCACAAGCCGCTCTTCTGTAGTTTTACTACTCGTATATACATTAGCCGGGCTGAAATGCCGGAAGATTTGTAGTAAAACTACACGCCGCCGGAACAACCTATCGGCAATCCAAGAATTTATATCGTCTGCCCACAAGGCCAGTCGCAAACTCAGGCAACCGATTCTGGAAGCCTTTCCGCCCTGGAGCAAGCCATGCAAGACCTCGATCCCGTCGAAACCCAGGAATGGCTGGACGCCCTGGAATCGGTTCTCGACAAAGAAGGCGAAGACCGTGCTCACTATCTGATGACCCGTATGGGTGAACTGGCGACCCGCAGCGGTTCGCAGTTGCCTTACGCCATCACCACGCCTTACCGCAACACCATCCCGGTAACCCACGAAGCACGCATGCCTGGCGACCTGTTCATGGAACGCCGCATTCGCTCGCTGGTACGCTGGAACGCGATGGCCATGGTAATGCGTACGAACCTGAAGGATTCTGACCTCGGCGGTCACATCTCCAGCTTCGCCTCCAGTGCGACCCTGTATGACATCGGCTTCAACTACTTCTTCCAGGCCCCGACCGAAGAACACGGCGGCGACCTGATCTACTTCCAGGGCCACACCTCGCCAGGCGTTTACGCCCGCGCATTCATGGAAGGCCGCATCACCGAAGACCAGATGAACAACTTCCGCCAGGAAGTCGACGGCCAGGGCCTGTCGTCCTACCCGCACCCTTGGCTGATGCCTGACTTCTGGCAGTTCCCGACCGTATCCATGGGTCTGGGCCCGATCCAGGCGATCTACCAGGCACGTTTCATGAAGTACCTGGAACACCGTGGTTTCATTCCTGCCGGCAAGCAGAAAGTCTGGTGTTTCCTGGGCGATGGCGAGTGCGACGAGCCGGAATCCCTGGGCGCGATCTCCCTGGCCGGCCGCGAGAAGCTGGACAACCTGATCTTCGTCATCAACTGCAACCTGCAGCGCCTCGACGGCCCGGTTCGCGGCAACGGCAAGATCATCCAGGAACTCGAAGGCGTGTTCCGCGGTGCTCAGTGGAACGTGACCAAAGTCATCTGGGGCCGTTTCTGGGACCCGCTGCTTGCCAAGGACACCCACGGTATCCTGCAACGTCGCATGGACGAAGTCATCGACGGCGAGTACCAGAACTACAAAGCCAAAGACGGCGCGTTCGTCCGTGAGCACTTCTTCAACACGCCTGAACTCAAGGCGATGGTCGAAGACCTGTCCGACGACGAGATCTGGAAGCTCAACCGTGGCGGCCACGACCCGTACAAGGTCTACGCGGCGTACCACGAAGCGGTCAACCACAAAGAACAACCAACCGTCATCCTGGCCAAGACCATCAAGGGTTATGGCACCGGTGCCGGCGAAGCGAAGAACACTGCGCACAACACCAAGAAAGTCGACGTCGACAGCCTGAAGTTGTTCCGCGATCGTTTCGACATCCCAGTCCAGGACGACGAGCTGGAAAACCTGCCATTCTTCAAACCCGAAGAAGGCAGCGCCGAAGCCCGTTACCTGAGCGAGCGCCGTACCGCACTGGGCGGCTTCGTACCTCAGCGTCGCGCCAAGAGCTTCAACATCCCGACTCCGCCACTGGACACCCTCAAGGCGATCCTGGACGGCTCGGGCGACCGCGAAATCTCCACCACCATGGCCTTCGTGCGGATCCTCGCGCAACTGGTCAAGGACAAGGAAATCGGCCCGCGCATCGTGCCGATCATCCCGGACGAAGCCCGTACCTTCGGTATGGAAGGCATGTTCCGTCAGCTGGGCATCTACTCCTCCGTCGGCCAGCTCTACGAGCCAGTCGATAAAGACCAGGTGATGTTCTACAAGGAAGACCAGAAGGGCCAGATCCTCGAAGAAGGCATCAACGAAGCGGGCGCCATGAGCTCCTTCATCGCTGCCGGTACTTCGTACTCCAGCCACAACCAGCCGATGCTGCCGTTCTACATCTTCTACTCGATGTTCGGCTTCCAGCGTATCGGCGACCTGGCATGGGCCGCTGGCGACAGCCGCACCCGTGGCTTCCTGATCGGCGGCACCGCCGGCCGTACCACCCTGAACGGTGAAGGCCTGCAACACGAAGACGGTCACAGCCACCTGCTGGCCGCGACCATCCCGAACTGCCGCACCTACGATCCAACCTACGGCTACGAGCTGGCGGTGATCATTCAGGACGGCATGAAGAAGATGACCGAAGAGCAACAGGACGTCTTCTACTACATCACCGTGATGAACGAGTCGTACCAGCAGCCAGCCATGCCGGCCGGTGCCGAAGAAGGCATCAAGAAAGGCATGTACCTGCTCGAAGAAGACAACCGCGAAGCGGCGCACCACGTTCAGCTGATGGGCTCCGGCACCATCCTGCGTGAAGTCCGTGAAGCAGCGAAGATCCTGCGTGAAGAGTTCAACGTCGGCGCCGACGTATGGAGCGTTACCAGCTTCAACGAACTGCGTCGCGACGGCCTGGCCGTTGAGCGCACCAACCGTCTGCACCCTGGCCAGAAGCCTAAGCTGAGCTACGTCGAAGAGTGCCTGAACGGCCGTAAAGGTCCGGTCATCGCCTCTACCGACTACATGAAACTGTTCGCCGAGCAGATCCGTCAGTGGGTACCGTCCAAGGAATTCAAAGTCCTGGGCACCGACGGTTTCGGCCGCAGCGACAGCCGCAAGAAACTGCGTCATTTCTTCGAAGTCGACCGTCATTTCGTGGTGTTGGCAGCCCTGGAAGCACTGGCTGACCGTGGTGACATCGAACCTAAGGTTGTGGCTGAAGCCATCGCCAAGTTCGGTATCAACCCGGAAAAACGCAACCCACTGGACTGCTGAGGAGAGATTCTGTGAGCGAACTCATTCGCGTACCTGACATCGGCAGCGGTGAAGGTGAAGTAATTGAACTGTTTGTGAAGGTCGGCGACCGTATCGAAGCCGACCAGAGCATCCTGACACTTGAGTCGGACAAGGCGAGCATGGAAGTGCCTGCGCCGAAGGCCGGTATCATCAAGAGCCTGAAAGTGAAGCTGGGCGATCGTCTGAAAGAAGGCGACGAACTGTTGGAGCTGGAAGTCGAAGGTGCCGCGCAAGCGGCCCCTGCGGCTGCCGCTGCGCCAGCCGCCAAGGCTGAAGCCAAACCGGCTGCAGCACCTGCCGCCGCCCCTGCTCCTGCTGCGCCGGCTGCTGCCAGCGTTCAGCAAGTGCACGTGCCGGACATCGGCTCGTCGGGCAAGGCCCAGATCATCGAGATCCAGGTCAAGGTCGGCGACACCGTCGCAGCTGATCAGTCGCTGATCACCCTGGAATCCGACAAGGCGAGCATGGAAATCCCGTCGCCTGCCGCTGGCGTGGTCAAGGCCATCAGCGTGAAGCTCAACGACGAAGTCGGCACCGGCGACCTGATCCTGGATCTGGAAGTGGCAGGTGCTGCTGCACCGGCTGCTGCCGCTCCAGCTCAGGCGGCCGCACCTGCCGCCGCTGCTCCAGCGCCTGCCGCTGCCGCACCGGCTGCTCCAGTGGCCGACAGCGTTCAGGACATCCACGTTCCGGACATCGGTTCGTCGGGCAAGGCCAAGATCATCGAAGTCCTGGTCAAGGCCGGCGACACCGTTGCAGCCGACCAGTCTCTGATCACCCTGGAATCCGACAAGGCGAGCATGGAAATCCCATCGCCTGCCGCTGGCGTGGTGGAAAGCGTTTCCATCAAGCTCGATGACGAAGTCGGTACCGGCGACCTGATCCTGAAACTGAAAGTCAAAGGCGCCGCTCCGGCCGCTGCTACAGCGCCTGCCGCTGCCGCACCGAGCGCACCTGCTCCAGCCGCTGCAGCACCTGCCGCCGCCGCACCTGTTGCTGCCCCGGCTGCCGCTCCAGCCAAGCCTGGTGCAAAAGTTCACGCCGGCCCAGCCGTGCGTCAACTGGCCCGCGAATTCGGCGTCGAGCTGAGCGCCGTTGGCGCCAGCGGCCCGCACGGGCGCATCCTGAAGGAAGACGTGCAGGTTTACGTCAAGGCCATGATGCAGAAGGCCAAGGAAGCACCGGCCGCTGCTGCTGGCGCAACCGGTGGCGCGGGCATCCCGCCGATTCCGGTCGTGGACTTCAGCCGCTTCGGTGAAATCGAAGAAGTGCCGATGACCCGCCTGATGCAGGTCGGCGCTGCCAACCTGCATCGCAGCTGGCTGAACGTGCCGCACGTGACGCAATTCGACTCGGCGGATATCACCGAGCTCGAAGCGTTCCGTGTTGCCCAGAAAGCCGTTGCAGAGAAGGCCGGCGTCAAGCTGACCATCCTGCCGTTGCTGCTCAAGACCTGCGCACACCTGCTCAAGGAACTGCCGGACTTCAACAGTTCGCTGGCACCAAGCGGCAAAGCGATCATCCGCAAGAAATACGTGAACATCGGCTTCGCCGTCGACACCCCGGATGGCCTGCTGGTGCCGGTCATCAAGAACGTCGACCAGAAGAGCCTGCTGCAACTGGCCGCCGAGGCTGCTTCCCTGGCTGAAAAAGCCCGGACCAAGAAGCTCTCGTCGGACGAGATGCAAGGCGCCTGCTTCACCATTTCCAGCCTCGGCCACATTGGCGGCACCGGCTTCACGCCGATCGTCAACGCGCCGGAAGTGGCGATCCTCGGTGTTTCCAAGGCAACCATCCAGCCAGTCTGGGACGGCAAAGCCTTCCAGCCGAAACTGATGCTGCCGCTGTCGCTGTCCTACGATCACCGTGTGATCAACGGCGCCGCTGCTGCACGCTTCACCAAGCGTCTGAGCGATCTGCTGGGCGACATCCGCACCATGCTCCTGTAACACCGACCGGCCCTCCTTCACCGGAGGGCCTGTTGCGTTCCACGTTTCCGAGCGCCACGCTCGTACCTCAACCCCGCCAATTTGGCGGGGCTTTTTTTTGCCTGAATTTTTTACTTAAAACGTCTTCCTACATTTGTGGCTGATATCGCCCACAACTCGAATCCGTTTCTGCCAGATATTTTTTCGGGCCAAATAACTAGCCTTGGCCGAAAGACTACTTATTACACCCGAAACAATCATCTACCTAATTCGTTAGCAGCCGAATGGACTCAAACATGCTCAAACCAACTGTCGGCCCGATTATTGGTCACACCACCACTAATCACGCACGTATTTTTTTGCGCGGCGAACACAATAAAAACACCTTGGTATTTGCCGGCATTCGCTATAGACGACAAGGCGAAGATCACTGGTCAAAAGGCAACTTTGCGAAACTCGAACCCGAGCACGACATGTGCGAAGTCTTTGCACTAAACAACCTGTCCGCCGACTCCGACTATGAATATCAGGCCGGGTGGTTCAGCCCGATGAGCCCGGCGCACACCGTCGACACGGTGAAAGAACTGCCGCTGCGATGGCCACGACAGATTTATCACCTGCATACCCGCTCCAGCCAGGCCGGCCTTTCAAGGGCCTACATTATCGGCTCTTGCCGATACCTGCGCATGACCGCAGGCATCGCATTCGCCCCTCACTTGGGCGACAGAATCTTCGCTTCAATTTCACGCCTGGTGGAGCAAGCCAGTCCTCCCGTCAGTGCGATGGTGATGACGGGTGACCAAATCTATGTCGATGATTTGAACATCATTGCCCCGGATCGGGAGCTCAAGGAAATCCTGCATAAATATCGCGTGGCGTTTTCGCAGATAAATATCACCAGGTTAATGTCCAGCTTGCCCACTTACATGATCCTTGACGACCATGAAATAGAAGACAACTGGCCCGCCAACAAGAGCAAGTCCGATGACTACTTATATGCAAACGCAATCAGGGCCTATGAGCTGTATCAGGCCAGCCATAGCCCAGCCCATGCACTAACCAGTGATGGACTGATAAATAAACGACTGGACAAATATTGGTATCAATTTACTGAAGGTGATATCGAATGGTTTGTTACCGACAGTCGAACCCGACGTAATCTGTCGGCCTCTGACCGACGCATTCTCGATATAGCCCAGGAACAGGCCTTGTGCGACTGGCTGATCCACAGCCCGGCGCGGATCAAATTCGTGGTCACCAGTGTCATGTTCTACCCTGACCAAAAACGCTCGGATGATGACGCCTGGCAAGCCTTCCCCGAACAACGGCTACGGTTGCTGGAGACCATTCGCACACACAGCATCAAAAACGTCGTGTTCATTTCCGGCGATGTCCACGGCTCGCTGACCAGTCGCCTGACCCACAGCGAGGATGCGGACTTCGAAGTCCACACCATCGTCTCGTCACCGCTGTGCAACAGCAGAATGTTGCCCTATGCCACAGCCTCCACGTTCGTCCTCGATCAACCCTTGGTCCGCACCGCCTCCGGCGACTATCGACATGAGCTGACCAGCAACGTGATCAGCCAGGATAACTTTGCCCACCTGGTCGTCGATGCCGGGCAGCTTCAGGTGAATTTCCACGACCGGGAGGGCAAGCCTTTGCAGTCCGTTGGCATCCAGATTCGCTGACCCGGAAACAGATCGCAGTCATTGGCAATACTTGCAAAACTGCGATTTTTCGGCGAATAGCAATACTTTCTGCCACCGACTGAAGAAATCCCGTCGTCTGCCGACATATTCTTATAGCACTTGGCCTTCATCTCTCTTGTCAGTCGGTGTCGCAATGATGCAACCTTGCCGCAGGCAACAGTAAAGAGGGCGAGAGCCCAGCGCGTTCAGCATATTCGAAGCGAGTTCTCTCCATGAAAAGCCAACCCGATGCCGCCAGCCGTATGGTGGCCGAGGTAGTGACGCAGTTGCCTGTGCCTTCGCGGCTCGGCATGCTGCGTTTCGAACGGCTTAATGAACCCAGCTGGGCACTGCTGTTTCTCGATCCCAATTGCGAACGCCAGTTCGGCCTGCCCGCCGTTGAGCTGTGCGCGCTGGTGGGCTCGCCCTACGCCAGCCTGATGGAGCCGCAAGCGCGCTATCAACTGCACGACGCGATCCAGCAGCAACTGACTGAAAGCACGCACTACCTGATCCGCTACACCCTGCACACCGCCGCTGGCTCCCTGACTCTGCTTGAACTGGGCGAAGCCTACAAACAACACAATCGACACCTGTTGCGCGGCTACCTGCTGGTCATCGACGGCCTGTTCGAGGATGACCCGCTGCAACCGGCCCTGGATCTGGAAACCCAGAATTCGCGCCTGCAAATCGCCCTGGAACTCAATCAGCGGGCCCAGCAGGAGCAACTGCTGCACCTGGAGCGGGTGCGTGCCCAGCAGGACCTGATCCTGCTGCTCACCCGTCAACGCTACAGCAGCAACAACTCCTTGCGCGAAGCCGCCGAGCTGATCACCCGCAGCGCCTGCGACATCTACGAAATCGACAGTGCCAGCCTGTGGCACCTCGAAGGCTCGATGCTGGTGCCGATCTCGGCCTATCACCGCACGAAGCAGGAATACCTGCTGCCGCAGCCGATCGATGTCAGTGTTTTCCCCGATTACCTCGACGCCCTGCACACCGGCCGTGCCATCGACGCCCATAACGCCATGCGCGACCCGCGCACCCGGGAGATGGCCGAAAGCATGCGCCCGCGCGACGTCAACGCAATGCTCGATGCCAGTATCCGCGTCGATGGCCAGGTGGTCGGCGTTTTGTGCCTGGAGCAGACCGGGGCGACCCGCGCCTGGCAGTCGGATGAAATCGCCTTCGCCGGAGAACTGGCGGACCAGTTTGCCCAGGTCATCAGCAACCACAACCGGCGAACCGCCACCAGCGCCCTGCACCTGTTCCAGCGGGCGGTCGAACAGAGTGCCAACGCGTTTTTGCTGGTCAACTGCGACGGCGTGGTGGAATACGTCAACCCGAGCTTCACCGCGATCACCCAATATTCCACCGAAGAAGTGCACGGTCAGCGCCTGTCAGAACTACCGGCCCTGGAGAACCTCAGCGAACTGCTGTTCGACGCGCCTTCGGCGCTGGCCAAGAGCAACAGTTGGCAGGGCGAGTTCAAGAGCCGCCGGAAAAACCTCGAACCCTATTGGGGCCAGTTGTCGATCTCCAAGGTTTACGGCGACAACCGCGAGCTGACCCACTACATCGGCATCTACGAAGACATCACCCAGACCAAGCTCGCTCAGCAGCGAATCGAGCGCTTGGCCTACACCGACAACCTGACCAACCTCGGCAACCGCCCGGCGTTCATCCGCAACCTCGATGAACGCTTCGCCCGGGACAGCGACGCGCCGATCAGCCTGCTGCTGGTGGACATCGACAACTTCAAGCGGATCAACGACAGCCTTGGCCACCAGACCGGCGACAAACTGCTGATCAGCCTGGCCCGACGCCTGCGCAACAGCCTGATCCCGAGCGGCAGCCTGGCGCGATTCGCCAGCAACGAATTCGCCGTGTTGCTGGACAACAGCGACCTCACCGTCGGCCAGCAAGTGGCCAACCAGTTGCTGGCGACCCTCGACAAACCGATGTTCGTCGACAACCAGTTGATCAGTGTCACCGGCTCCGTTGGCCTGGCCTGCGCGCCGCTGCACGGGCGCGACCCGCAAACCCTGATGCGCAACGCCGGGTTGGCGCTGCACAAGGCCAAGGCCAACGGCAAGCACCAGGTGCAAGTGTTCACCGAAGCGCTGAACGCCGAGGCCAGCTACAAGCTGTTCGTCGAAAACAACCTGCGCCGCGCCCTGACCCAGAACGAACTCGACGTGTTCTACCAGCCCAAGCTGTGCCTGCGTAGCGGTCGCCTGCTGGGCATGGAAGCACTGCTGCGTTGGGACCATCCGGAAAAGGGCATGATCCGCCCGGATCAGTTCATCAGCGTCGCCGAAGAAACCGGGCTGATCATTCCGATCGGCAAATGGATCGCCCGCCAGGCCTGCCGCATGAGCAAAGCGCTGACCGCCGCCGGCCTGGGCAACCTGCAAGTAGCGATCAACCTGTCACCCAAGCAGTTTTCCGACCCTGACCTGGTGGCCTCCATTGCCAACATCCTCAAGGAGGAAGCCCTGCCGGCTCATTTGCTGGAGCTGGAGCTGACCGAAGGCCTGCTGCTGGAAGCCACCGAAGACACCCACTTGCAGCTCGACCAGCTCAAGCGTCTGGGCCTGACCCTGGCCATGGACGACTTCGGCACCGGTTACTCGTCGCTCAGCTACTTGAAAAAATTCCCCATCGACATCATCAAGATCGACCGAAGCTTCATCCACGAAATCCCGGACAACCAGGACGACATGGAAATCACCTCCGCGGTGATCGCCATGGCCCACAACCTGAAACTCAAGGTCGTGGCCGAAGGCATCGAAACCGCCGAGCAGTTGTCGTTCCTGCGCCGTCACCGCTGCGACGTCGGCCAGGGCTACCTGTTCGACCGTCCGATCCCGGGCAACGAGCTGATCGACAAGCTCAAACGCTACCCCCGTGGCCCAATCGCCTGACAGCGATCCAACTCTCGGGCAAACTGCTTGTCTGTCTAATTATCCTGACTGAGAGGACTGATCATGGTTCTGCGCTCGGAAATTCTGGTGAACAAAAACGTGCTCCCGACTAAAGAACAAGCTCTGCCCGGCCGCGAAACCGCGATGACCCTGCCTGAAAAGCACTTTGTGTTTAAAGACACCCCGTTGCTCGGCCCGTTCTTCGAAGACGTCGACTTCGCGATCTTCGGCCTCGGCTGCTTCTGGGGTGCGGAACGCCGCTTCTGGCAGCGCGAAGGCGTGGTCAGCACCGTGGTCGGCTACGCCGGCGGTTTCACCCCGAACCCGACCTACGAAGAAGTCTGCTCGGGCCTGACCGGCCACACCGAAGTAGTGCTGGTGGTGTATGACAAGGCCAGGGTCAGCTACGAAGCACTGCTGGCGATGTTCTGGGAACTGCACAACCCGACGCAGGGCATGCGCCAGGGCAATGACATCGGCACCCAGTACCGTTCGGCGATCTACGCCACCAGCCAGGAACAACTGGACGCGGCGCTCAAGAGCAAGGAAACCTACCAGGCCGAGCTGTCCAAGGCCGGTCTCGGTGAAATCAGCACCGAAATCGACCAGGCCCCGACCGTCTACTTTGCCGAGACGTATCACCAGCAGTACCTGGCGAAAAACCCGGAAGGCTATTGCGGCATCGGCGGTACCGGCGTGTGCATGCCACCGAGCCTGGCGGGCAACTAACCCTGAACTGTGGCGAGGGAGCTTGCTCCCGCTCGGTTGCGCAGCAATCGCAAAACCGGAGAACCGGTTCTTACTGAAAGAACGCAGTTACCGGTTTTTAGGGGTGCTTCGCACCCCAGCGGGAGCAAGCTCCCTCGCCACAGATTGTTGATTGCTGATCAACTCTCAGCAATCAACCAATCCATCCGCCACCCACCCTGTGTCTGCCCCAGCTTCTCAGACAACCATGGCAGCAGCTCACGCAACTCTTCCTCCAGCCCCCACGGCGGATTGGCAATCGCCAGCCCGGAACCGTTCAGGCTGTTCGGCGTATCCAGCGGATGCACCAACAACTCCACCCGCAACAACTTCGGCGCACCGGTACCCGCCAGGTCCTGATAGAAGCGGCGAAGCGCGCGCTGATCCTTCACCGGGTACCAGATTGCCGCCACGGTCTGGCGCATGCGGCCGATCGCTTCCTTCAACGAAGCGGCACAGCGCTGCATCTCGTCGAGCTTCTCGAACGGCGGATCGATCAACATCACCGCACGCTTCTCCGGCACCGGCAGCAAGGCTCGCGGCACATGCCAGCCTTCGCCCAGGTGCACCTTGACCCGGCGATCACCGGCCATGTTGTCCTTGAGCAGCAGGCCGTCTTCCGGGTGTTTCTCGTTGAGCAACACACGGTCCTGCGGGCGAGTCAGGCGTCGCGCCAGCTCCGGCGAGCCCGGGTAATAGCGCAACTGGCCATCCGGGTTCATCTCGTGCAGCACCTGCATGTAATCAGCGGTCAGGATCGGCAGATCCGGCTGATCCCACAAACGCGCAATGCCTTCCAGGTACTCGCCGGTACGGTTGGCCTGGTCACCCTGAAGGTCATACAGACCGATGCCGGCGTGAGTGTCGAGATAGGCAAACGGCTGCTCCTTGCGCGACATCAGGGCGATGAGGCGGGTCAAGGTCAGGTGTTTGAACACATCGGCGTGATTGCCGGCATGGAAGGCGTGACGATAATTCATGGCTGCTCCTGCGAAGGCCGGGAAGTTTACCTTTTACCGGCCGGCAAGTCAGGGGTTGGCAGCTGAGCGGCCGTAACCACCCCCTGTGGCGAGGGAGCTTGCTCCCGCTGGGCTGCGAAGCAGCCCCAAAACCTGAACCCCGGCCTGGTCTGACACACTGCACTCCCCTGTTCTACAACTGCTACGCAGTTGAACGGGAGCAAGCTCCCTCGCCACAAAAGCCGCCTAGCGCTATGCCAAAGGCCGCGCCCGCAACCGCCGCCCAACCACATCCAGCACATCACAGCCATCGCGCAACGTAATGGCGCAGAGCAAGGCGAAATCGCTGAGGATGAACGACTCGCACTCGATCGAACCGCGCATGGACAGGTTCTCCAGCACTTGGGTGACTGCGCGGATTCTGTAGTTGGCTGCATCGGCGAGGATGTCGAGTGGCGCGTGGGTGTCGACGAACAGGGTGGGCATATCGGTGCAGTTGCTGGTCAATGCCATGAAGCGGTTGTCGGGATGGGGGATTGGTTTTTCGTAGGGTGGATCGGGATGTATTGATTTCATTTTTAACGCTCTAAGGAAGAAATGGACCTGCCATTAGCCTTCCTACGGGCTAGGGTGGCAGCTATGCACGGGGTAGGAATATCGAGACCCTTAGAGCAAAACTCGACCACGCCGAAGCGTGCCCGCGCATAGCCGCCGCAACTGATCTTACGGCCGCATGAAAACGGCCGCAAACCAGGCAGTGACGCCAATGTAGCTCTAACGGTCTTGAGAGGTTCCTACACCCCGCCACAGAGTTGTCAGTGGCTGGCAAAGACTATCGGTAGACCCCTCGTGGCACCAGTTCATGAAAGCCGCTACGTTTTGAAGGAAACGTCCTAGGACCTTGCCCAGAAAATTCGCAGCGATTTCAATCCACCATAGAGCTTCTTGCAACTTAACCCGGGCATTACTGGATGTAGCCAAGCGCGTTAACTGCAAAAAGCGCTAGCAATAGAGCAATACAAGCAACCCCGCCCCAATGCAAAACTATTAGTTTTTTCCTAAGTCCTCCAGGAAAAGCTTCCAGATCTTTCGCATCGGCCCCGCCATCACGGAGATAAAAATTTGGCATAGTCATCACGCCCATTACTGCACCAAGTACGAATAGCCTTCCCCAAGCTCCGCCGTTCTTGAAAGGAGCCCGGACCATAATAGCCGGGCAGTTTTTCAAATGATCCAGCATTACATCCATTTTGGCGTAAGCCAAATGCAACGATACGCAAAGGAAAATTAGAAGCCCGCCGAAACCAGTAAGGCTGATACACAAAAATAATTTTTGCGCGACACTCACGCTCATGTCAGCGTCTCGTAGTTTAATTTGCCAGTTTTTTAACCCGCCTCACCGAGGCAACCCCAGCAGCCAAAGAAGTGCCCTGCCACAACAAATTTACTCGCCAAAAATAATGGCTGCAGTTGGCATTCTGTCTTGCCTTACGCGAGCCAGCTACTGACCCACGCTTATATTACTTAAGAACTCCTGACTCCCACAATGTAACTAGAAACACCAAACTGGCGAGCAAGCCTATTACACTCCATTGCAAAAAAATTAGTTTTCGCCTAAATATAAGTGGAAATTTTTCTATATCCTCAGCGCTGGCCAACCCACATCTCACAAAAAATCGAGGAAACGTAACTACACTGGCTATGCCGCCCACTAACTGAAGCTTCCCAAAAGGGCCTGTATGCTTGTGCGTCTTTGCAGTAATCAGTGACGAGCTATTCTTGAAATATTTCGACAATTCTTCACCCCTTGTATAGCCAAGGTATAGCGCAAACCCGATCCAAATATAGATCCCAAGTAACACTCCCCCACACAAACCACCTACAATTAATTCTGATGTTGTCATCTCACATTCTCATATATAAGTTCTCCGATTATCTCCCCACCCTTTCCGCCATATAGGCCGCCGACAAAAGAACCAGCACCAACCACTACGATACCGCATGCCAATGTCCCTATACCGGCTGTAGGTATGCTCAAACCAGCACATATTGCACCGACAACGGGGGCCGATAAAATCGTGCCAGTAGCTACACCACCTCCTATTCCCCCGGCAAAGGCACCCGCCTCAGTAAATCTGATTCGCTCGCAAACTTCAGTACTGCCCGCCGTACACACATCCTGAACCTTCATAGCCGAAGCCCCGCCACCGACCGCAGTGCCGACCCAGCCGCCGAACTTGAGGTACTTTGAAGCCTTGGCCACGCCATCAAGATGAGTCGCATACCCCGGCATCTGCCCCACGCCGCCGGCTTCCGTCCAGCGGTGAACCAGACTGGGAGGAGATAGGAACATTGCACGGTTCAAATTGGGGTGGTGTGGGAAACCGATGCCTTTGCGCGTCAGGCTTGTCAGGTGACTATCGAGTTGTGCCAGCAGCTTTTGGCGCTCGGCCAGAAATGTCGGTGAGTTCAGATGTCCATCGCGCAGGAATGAACGCTGATGCAGCGTTTCCATTTCACGCAAGGTATCGCCGACGTTATCCAGATTATTCTTGAAAATGCTCGCGCCGACACCTATGGCGCCCGAACCGAAGCCCAAGATCGTCTGAAGGGCATCCCGGTGTTCCACCATAAAATCCGCCTCCTCCGGAGTAAGCGTTTCAAGCACCTGATTGGTCCTGGCTGCCACATCCATAAGCAGCGCTTCTTCACGGGTGCACTGGTAGTTATTGGGATCGCTCAGCACGATCATCGAGCCAGCTTTGACGTCCCGCAGGTTGGGATTGAGCAACTTGAATTTGCCCATCACCGCCGGGTCGCGCAGGGTGAACAGCGAGGCCTCGAGTTGTTCGCGGGTGGTGCTTTTGGGCACGATGTAGAAGCCCGGTTCCTCGGCCGCTGTACTGCTTGATCGCACTGGATTGGGAACGCTTGGCGCCGGCGCAAAGCTGGAAGGTCGTGAGGCTACCGGGTTGCTGGAGGCGGTGGGGGTCGTCTGTTGAGTCGCTGCACGGGTGGCATGCGGCGCAGCATTGCGGCTGGACATGTAGCTATTTGTGAAAAACGATGGGATCAGCCCGGCTTTGCAGGGGCAGCTGCTGTAGCTGTCCAGCGAGCCCGCCACCAGCTTTCCGTGACTCACGATGTATGAAACACCGCCCTCGATGACATAGGTTTTGTCGTCCTTGCCACAGGAAACCCGATCCCCCGCACGAGCATGAGCGATACCAAACATCATGATGTTTGTATCAGCCTCCAGAACCTTGCCACCGCAGGTCGTCTTGTCATCCTTGCGAATGAAAAATCCCTCTGCCATTGCTGATCTCCCTTTCTACTGGCGCCCCAGTCATGGGAAGCGCGCCCTTGATAACGATGGGTAACACCGACTCGGAATGAGTGGGCTAACGCAAAGTACGTGACCAGAGAGGTAATTCAAGGCAGCCGGGCAAAACAGGAAATTTCCTACAAGCTCCAAAGAAAAGGGTGACGCAAACGGAGGCAGGAACCAAAGCGCGCTCTAGATTGACCTCAAAAAAAAACGGCCCGCAGCATAGAGCTGCGAGCCGTTCTTTTATCAGGGATGGGAAGAGTTCAACCCATCACTCATCACTCATCACTTGTTCAGGCGGTAATCATTCTCTGCAGCAGCAAAACGCTGGAACATGCCAGCAGTCGGCGTACCCATTTTGCTGACGAAGTAGATCGCCAGGCTGGCGAAGATGAAACCAGGGATGATTTCGTACAGGCCCAGCAGTTCGAAGTGTTTCCAGACGATCACGGTGATCGCGCCGACCAGGATACCGGCCAGTGCGCCGTTGCGGGTCATGTCTTTCCAGATCACGGAGATCAGCACGACCGGACCGAATGCGGCACCGAAACCGGCCCAGGCGTAGCTCACCAGGCCCAGTACACGGTTTTCCGGGTTGGCCGCCAGCGCGATTGCAATCAGGGCAACCAACAGCACCATGGCACGGCCGACCCACACCAGTTCAACCTGGGAGGCGGATTTACGCAGGAAGGTCTTGTAGAAGTCTTCGGTCAGGGCGCTCGAGCACACCAGCAACTGGCAGCTCAGGGTGCTCATCACCGCAGCCAGGATGGCCGACAGCAGGATACCCGCGATCCATGGGTTGAAGAGGATCTTGGCCAGTTCGATGAACACGCGCTCGTGGTTCTCGGAGACCGCGCCAGCCACGTCCGGGTGCGCCGAGAAGTAGGCGATACCGAAGAAGCCGACGGCCACGGTGCCGCCCAGGCACAGGATCATCCAGGTCATGGAGATGCGACGGGCCTTGGCGATCGATTTAACCGAATCGGCAGCCATGAAACGCGCCAGGATATGCGGCTGGCCGAAGTAGCCCAGACCCCAGCCCATCAGCGAGATGATGCCGATGAAAGTGGTGCCCTTGAGCATGTCGAAGTTGCTTGGATCTTGCGCTTCGATGGCCAGGAAAGTGGTGTCGACGCCGCCAGTGGCCAGCAGCACGATAACCGGCGTCAGGATCAACGCGAAGATCATCAGGGTGGCTTGTACGGTATCGGTCCAGCTCACCGCCAGGAATCCACCGATAAAGGTGTAGGCAATCGTCGCCGCAGCACCGGCCCACAGCGCCGTCTCGTAGGACATGCCGAAGGTGCTTTCGAACAGACGGGCGCCGGCCACGATGCCGGAAGCGCAGTAGATGGTGAAGAACACCAGGATCACGACCGCAGAGATGATCCGCAGCAGGCCGCTTTTGTCTTCGAAACGGCTGGCGAAGTAGTCCGGCAGGGTCAGTGCATCACCGTTGTGCTCGGTCTGCACACGCAGACGGCCGGCGACGAACAGCCAGTTCAGGTAGGCGCCGATGATCAGGCCGATGGCGATCCAGCTTTCGGAAAGACCGGACATGTAGATCGCGCCGGGCAAACCCATCAACAACCAGCCGCTCATGTCGGAGGCACCGGCGGACAGTGCGGTCACGACGCTGCCCAGGCTACGGCCGCCCAGAATGTAGTCGGAAAGGTTGTTGGTGGAGCGATAGGCCATCAAGCCGATCAGCACCATTGCTGCGATGTAGATCACAAACGTGATCAGGGTTGGATTGCTTACGCTCATTAAGTTACGCCCTGGCTTTGTTTTTATGTAGCGGCGGCTGGTGAACCGCTCGCAAACGCATACGTTTGACAGACGATCCGGATTCCCGCGCATTTATGACTGATGTTTCCCCAGGAAAGCCATCAGCCGGAGCACCCGGGTTTTCCCGGGTTGCACCTTGGGCGCGAATGCTATTCAACAAAGCAAATAAGGTGCAACCAGTTTCTCGAGAATAAGTTGCACCCAGTCGGAAATAAATATCAAACCCCGATTTTTGCTCCTTTTCGGAGCAAGAAAGAGGGCCAACCACCCTAAAAAGCACCAAGCAGAGGCGGCACTGCCGTACCGGAATTTATTTCCTGACGAGTTGCGTAATATTCCGACAAAAAAAGGGTTGCACCCGGTTGCACCTCAACAGTCGCACGGCTAATCTTGCCGCCAGCTGATGCCACGCAGTCGTGGCAAACATGAGGATAAAAACATGGCTACCACCACCCTTGGGGTCAAACTTGACGACCCGACCCGCGAACGCCTCAAGGCCGCCGCGACCTCGATTGATCGCACGCCGCACTGGCTGATCAAGCAGGCAATCTTCAATTACCTGGAAAAACTCGAGGGTGGTGCAACCCTGACCGAGCTGAGCGGTTTGACCAAGGATTCCGACGACAGCGTCGACGCGCCTCAGGATCACGCCCACCAGTGCTTCCTCGAATTCGCCGAAAGCATCCTGCCGCAATCGGTATTGCGCGCCTCGATCACCGCCGCTTACCGTCGCCCTGAGCCGGAAGTCGTGCCGATGCTGATCGAACAGGCACGCCTGCCGGCACCGATGGCCGAAGCCACCAACAAACTCGCCGCCTCGATTGCTGAAAAACTGCGCAACCAGAAGAGCGCCGGCGGCCGTGCCGGCATCGTTCAGGGCCTGCTGCAGGAGTTCTCCCTGTCGTCCCAGGAAGGCGTAGCGCTGATGTGTCTGGCCGAAGCGCTGCTGCGCATCCCGGACAAAGGCACCCGCGACGCCCTGATCCGCGACAAGATCAGCACCGGCAACTGGCAGCCGCACCTGGGCAACAGCCCGTCGCTGTTCGTCAACGCCGCCACCTGGGGTTTGCTGCTGACCGGCAAACTGGTGTCGACCCACAACGAAGCTGGCCTGACTTCGTCCCTGAGCCGCATCATCGGCAAGAGCGGCGAGCCGATGATCCGCAAGGGCGTCGACATGGCCATGCGCCTGATGGGCGAGCAGTTCGTGACCGGCGAAACCATCGCCGAAGCCCTGGCCAACGCCAGCAAGTTCGAAGCCAAGGGTTTCCGCTATTCCTACGACATGTTGGGTGAAGCCGCACTCACCGAGCACGACGCCCAGAAGTACCTGGCCTCGTACGAACAAGCCATCCACTCGATCGGCAAAGCCTCCCACGGTCGCGGGATTTATGAAGGCCCGGGCATTTCGATCAAGCTGTCCGCCCTGCACCCGCGTTACAGCCGTGCGCAGTACGAGCGCGTGATGGACGAGCTGTACCCGCGCCTGTTGTCGCTGACCCTGCTGGCCAAGCAATACGACATCGGCCTGAACATCGACGCCGAAGAAGCCGACCGCCTGGAGCTGTCGCTGGATCTGCTCGAGCGCCTGTGCTTCGAGCCGCAACTGACTGGCTGGAACGGCATCGGTTTCGTCATCCAGGCTTACCAGAAGCGTTGCCCGTACGTGATCGACTACGTGATCGACCTGGCTCGCCGCAGCCGTCATCGCCTGATGATCCGCCTGGTGAAAGGCGCGTACTGGGACAGCGAGATCAAGCGCGCCCAGGTCGAAGGCCTGGAAGGCTACCCGGTCTACACCCGCAAGGTGTACACCGACGTTTCCTACATCGCTTGCGCGCGCAAACTGCTGTCGGTGCCGGAAGTCATCTACCCGCAGTTCGCCACGCACAACGCCCACACCCTGTCGGCCATTTATCACATCGCCGGTCAGAACTATTACCCGGGTCAGTACGAGTTCCAGTGCCTGCACGGCATGGGTGAACCGCTGTACGAACAGGTTGTAGGCAAAGTTTCCGAAGGTAAGCTGAACCGTCCGTGCCGTGTGTACGCTCCGGTCGGCACCCACGAAACCCTGCTGGCTTACCTGGTGCGTCGCCTGCTGGAAAACGGCGCGAACACCTCGTTCGTCAACCGCATCGCCGACCAGTCGATTTCCATCCAGGAACTGGTGGCCGATCCGGTAGCCAGCATCGAGCAGATGGCGACCGTGGAAGGTGGTTTCGGCCTGCCGCACCCGCGCATTCCGCTGCCACGTGACCTGTACGGTTCCGAGCGTGCCAACTCCAGCGGCATCGACATGGCCAACGAACATCGTTTGGCATCCCTGTCCTGCGCCCTGCTCGCCACCGCACACAACCACTGGAAAGCCGCGCCGATGCTCGGTTGCGCCTCCAGCACCGAAGCGCCGGCACCGGTCTTGAACCCGTCCGATCTGCGTGACGTGGTCGGCCATGTACAGGAAGCGACCGTCGAAGACGTCGACAACGCGATCCAGTGCGCCCTCAACGCTGCACCGATCTGGCAGGCCACCCCGCCCGCCGAGCGCGCTGCGATCCTGGAACGTGCCGCCGACCTGATGGAAGCCGAGATCCAGCCGCTGATGGGCCTGCTGGCCCGCGAAGCCGGCAAGACCTTCGCCAACGCCATCGCCGAAGTGCGTGAAGCCGTGGACTTCCTGCGTTATTACGCGGTGCAGGCACGCAACGATTTCACCAACGACGCTCACCGTCCGCTGGGTCCAGTGGTGTGCATCAGCCCGTGGAACTTCCCGCTGGCGATCTTCAGTGGTCAGGTGGCTGCTGCGCTGGCCGCCGGTAACCCGGTACTGGCCAAGCCTGCGGAACAGACTCCGCTGGTTGCCGCCCAAGCCGTGCGCCTGCTGCTCGAAGCCGGCATCCCTGAAGGCGTGCTGCAACTGCTGCCGGGTCGTGGCGAAACCGTCGGTGCCGGCCTGGTGGGTGATGAGCGCGTCAAAGGCGTGATGTTCACCGGCTCCACCGAAGTCGCGCGCTTGCTGCAACGCAACATCGCCGGTCGCCTGGACAGCCAGGGTCGTCCGATCCCGCTGATCGCCGAAACCGGTGGCCAGAACGCGATGATCGTCGACTCTTCGGCACTGACCGAACAAGTCGTGATCGACGTGGTTTCCTCGGCCTTCGACAGCGCCGGTCAGCGTTGCTCGGCCCTGCGTGTCTTGTGCTTGCAGGAAGATTCCGCAGACCGCGTCATCGAAATGCTCAAGGGCGCGATGGCTGAAAGCCGTCTCGGCAACCCTGAGCGTCTGTCCGTGGACATCGGCCCGGTCATCGACGCCGAAGCCAAGGCCGGCATCGAGAAGCACATCCAGGCCATGCGCGACAAAGGTCGCAGCGTGTACCAGGTGGCCATCGCCGATGCCGAAGAAGTCAAACGCGGCACCTTCGTGATGCCGACGCTGATCGAACTGGAAAGCTTCGACGAACTGCAACGGGAGATCTTCGGCCCGGTGCTGCACGTGGTTCGCTACAAGCGCAAGGACATCGATCAACTGATCGGCCAGATCAACGCTTCCGGCTACGGCCTGACCCTGGGCGTGCACACCCGCATCGACGAGACCATCGCCAAGGTGATCGACAACGTCAATGCCGGTAACGTCTACGTCAACCGCAACATCGTGGGTGCAGTAGTAGGCGTGCAGCCATTCGGCGGCGAAGGCCTGTCGGGTACCGGCCCGAAAGCCGGCGGCCCGCTGTACCTGTACCGCCTGCTGTCGACCCGCCCTGCGGATGCGATCGAACAATCCTTCGCTCGCGGCGATGCTGCCGCGGCACCGGACGTTCGTCTGCGCGACGCCATGAGCAAGCCACTGACCGCCCTGAAAGCCTGGGCCGACAGCCACAAGCTCGCCGACCTGAGCACCCTGTGCGTGCAATTCGCCGCGCAATCGCAAAGCGGTATCACCCGCGTACTGGCTGGCCCGACCGGCGAGCGCAACAGCTATGCGATCCTGCCGCGTGAACACGTGCTGTGCCTGGCGGAAGTCGAAGGTGATCTGCTGACGCAACTGGCAGCGGTATTGGCTGTTGGTGGTTCGGCGGTGTGGCCTGAAGCTGACATGACCAAAGCCTTGTTCGCACGTCTGCCGAAGGATATTCAGGCGCGCATCAAGCTGGTTTCCGACTGGAACAAGGATGAAGTGGTGTTTGATGCGGTTGTGCATCACGGCCATTCCGACCAGTTGCGTGCGGTGTGCCAGCAGGTTGCCAAGCGTGCCGGCGCCATCGTCGGTGTGCAGGGTCTGTCGCAAGGCGAAACCAACATTGCGCTGGAGCGTTTGGTGATCGAGCGTGCGTTGAGCGTCAACACCGCTGCGGCGGGTGGTAATGCCAGCCTGATGACCATCGGCTAAAACCGATACGCCAGGCAGCTGCAATGGCTGCCTGGCAATCAAATCCCTGTAGGAGTGAGCCTGCTCGCGATAGCGGTCTGTCGGTCACATCTGTTTCGGATGTGCCGCCGTCATCGCGAGCAGGCTCACTCCTACAGTTGTTTTGTGGTGCCTGCAAAGTTGCTGCGCTGGCCCATTATCACGGTCATCAATCATCCTGTTCAGCCTTTATCCCCCCACTTAGACTCGGCCCATTCCAACAAAAGGTAGGCCGCCATGTCCGAGACGTTGCTCAGTTCCCGCAATCTGGCTTTCGAGCTGTATGAAGTCCTCGATGCCGAGGGCCTGACCCAGCGTGAGCGTTTCGCCGAGCACAACCGCGAAACCTTCGATGCGGCCATTGGCACCGCCCGCAGCATCGCCGAGAAGTTCTTTGCCCCGCACAACCGCAAGGGTGACGAGAACGAGCCGCGCTATGAGAACGGTCAGGCGATTCTGATTCCCGAAGTGAAACCGGCAGTGGATGCCTTCCTCGAAGCCGGATTCCTGAACGCCGCGCGCAGTTTCGACGCCGGCGGCATGCAGCTTCCTACCTTGCTGTCCCAAGCCTGTTTTTCGCACTTTCAGTCGGCCAACGCGGCTTCAACGTCGTATCCGTTCCTGACCATGGGCGCGGCCAACCTGATCGAAAGCTTCGGCACTGACGAACAGAAGCAGCGCTTCCTGCAACCGATGATCGACGGCCGCTTTTTCGGCACCATGGCCCTGACCGAACCGCACGCCGGCTCGTCGTTGTCGGATATTCGTACACGCGCGGAACCTGCGTCCGACGGCACTTATCGCCTCAAGGGCAACAAGATCTTCATCTCCGGTGGCGATCACTCGCTGTCGGAAAACATTGTGCACATGGTCCTGGCCAAGTTGCCGGACGCACCGGCCGGGGTGAAGGGTATTTCACTGTTCATCGTGCCGAAATTCCTGGTCAACGATGACGGCAGCCTCGGCAAACGCAACGATGTGTTGCTGGCTGGCCTGTTCCACAAGATGGGCTGGCGCGGAACCACGTCCACCGCGCTGAATTTCGGCGATAACGGTGAGTGTGTCGGCTATCTGGTGGGCAAACCGCACCAGGGCTTGAGCTACATGTTCCAGATGATGAACGAGGCGCGGATCGGCGTCGGCATGGGTGCGGTGATGCTCGGTTACGCCGGCTATCTGTACTCGCTGGAATACGCCCGCGAGCGTCCGCAGGGCCGCGTACCGGACAGCAAGGACCCGAACACCGCGCCAGTGGCAATCATTCAGCACGCCGACGTCAAACGCATGCTGCTGACACAAAAGGCTTACGTCGAAGGTTCGTTTGACTTGGGTCTTTATGCGGCGCGCCTGTTCGATGACACCACGACGCTTGCGACCGAAGCCGAACGCAAGCAGGCCCATGAACTGCTGGACCTGCTGACGCCGATCGTCAAATCCTGGCCATCGGAGTTCTGCCTGAAGGCCAACGAACTGGCAATCCAGATCCTCGGCGGCCACGGCTACACCCGCGAATACCCGGTGGAGCAGTACTACCGCGACAACCGCCTGAACCCGATCCACGAAGGCACCCACGGTATTCAATCGCTGGACCTGCTGGGCCGAAAACTGGCGCAGAACGGTGGCGCGGGGCTCAAGCAACTGATCCGCCTGATCGCTGACACTGGTGAGCGAGCACAGGCGTTTGCTTCATTGACGCCGCTGCGTGAACCGCTGGAAAAACTGGTTGCTCGTTTGCAAACCGTGACCATCGGCCTGCTGACCGATCTGGCGCAAGGCAAGGTCAACAGCAGCCTGGCGAACTCAGCGCTGTACCTGAAAGTGTTTGGTCATACGGTGATTGGCTGGCGCTGGCTGGAGCAGGCGATCCGTGCCGAAGAAGGTTTAGCCAAGGGCAATGCGGCGGATGTCAGTTTCTATAAAGGCAAGCTGCAGGCGGCGCGGTACTTCCTGACGTGGGAAGTGCCGGGTTGCCATCATGAGCTGGCGATTCTTGAGGCGCGGGATGATGTGTGCCTGACGATGCAGGATGAGTGGTTCTGACGACCGGCAAGTATTTGTGGCGAGGGAGCAAGCTCCCTCGCCACAAAGTTGTCTCTCAACTCAGCTTGAACCCACCCATCTGCCGCGCCAGATCATCCGCCAACCGCTGCAACGTCTGGCAATCATCCCGACAGGCCCTGACCTCCCCCGCCGTCGCCCGGGCCAGATCGGAAATACCCTGCACGTTACGGTTGATCTCTTCGGTCACCGCCGACTGCTCTTCTGTCGCCGTCGCCACCTGATGGTTCATGTCGCTGATGCGTTCCACTTGCCCGGTAATCGCAGTCAACGAGGCGCCGGTACGCTGGCTCGACTCGACACCTGTACCTGTCGCCGCTTGCCCGGAATGCATCGACGACACTGCGTTTTCCGCACCTTGCTTGAGGCTGCCGATCATCTGCTGGATTTCATCGGTTGACGACTGTGTACGCCGCGCCAAAGTCCGCACTTCATCGGCCACCACGGCAAATCCACGCCCCATGTCCCCGGCCCGCGCCGCTTCGATAGCGGCATTGAGCGCCAGCAGGTTGGTCTGCTCGGAAATCCCGCGAATCACCGCCAGCACCTGGTCGATCGACGCCACTTGATGGGCCAGTTCACCCACCGCCGTGGCCGCGACGCCGATTTCGTCAGACATATTTTCAATGTGCCGAATCGATCCGCCTACCACTTCCCGTGCCTGCATCGCCTCATCCCGAGCCGTTTGCGATGCGACCGCCGCGTTGCCGGCGTTCTGGGCGATCTCCTGAACGGTCAGGCCCATTTCGTGAACCGCAGTGGCAACCATGTCGGTCATTTCCTGTTGGCGGCCGGAGCGTTCAGCGGTGTTATCCACAACCCGTGCAACCTGGCCGACAGCGGTGCGCAACTGCTCGCTGGTGGTCAGCACTTCGCCGATCATGTCGCGCTGGCTATCCAGGAACCGATTGAAACCGCGAGCCAGATCGCCCAGCTCATCAGCACGGCTGGAATCTAACCGGTGGGTCAAATCTCCACCGCCGCTACCGATTGCTACCAATGCCGCTGTTACCTGACGAATCGGGCGCACCAGCCCACGGGCCAGCAACACCACCAGCAACAGGCACACCAAGGCCACCGCCAGGCCGATACCACTGCTTATCCACATGGCGCGGCGGGCTTCGGCGTAGATCTGCGATTGCGGCACTTCGGCCACCAGGGTCCAGCCGAGATCACGCAATGGCAGGCTTAACGCGAGGAAGTCTTCACCGTCACGCTGGAAGCCGCTGTTGGTGGCAGTGGCCTTGAAGGTAGAAAGCTGACTCATCACCGCTTGTGCCGCCGTAGCACCAATCTGCTCGATCAAAGTGCGTTTGCCGCTGAATTGCGCCTCGGGATGCACCTGGATCAAACCGTCGGAACGCACGAGATAGACCTTGCCGCGCTCTCCGAAGCTGAAGTTGTGAATCAGCTCCGACAGTTCTTTCATGCTCAGGCCAAGCCCGGCAACGCCCACGACTTTACCGGCCTGCTCGACTTTGAAGTCGATGAAAAGCGCCAATTCTCCGGTGGCCGTGTCGTTATCGATGTTGAGAGTGCGCGGCTGGTTGCTGTCGAGGAACGAGTAGAACCAGGCGTCTTTCGGATTGGAACGACTGAGGGTCCGATCCAGGCCTTTTTCGGTGAAGTAATGGTTGGACGCGGTGCCGACAATAATCGCGGTAAAGGCCTTGTGCTCGGCGCGGATGCCTTCGAGATAGGTAGTAAACGTGCCGACCTGGGCACTGTCTTCCCCCCCGGCCAGCCAGTCGCGCACCATGCTGTTGCTGGCGATGTCCTTGGCGGCGGTGAGCGGTTGGACAAGGATACGTTCGATGTCGTTGCGCATCGCTTCGATGCTCGATGGCAAGGCCTGCTCGACCAGATAGCTCTGGGCGAGACGATTGACCACCAGGGTATAAATGCCAACCACGATCAGAATACTGACGAGCAGAGCGGTGCCCATGCTCAGGATCAACTGCCATTGAATACTGCGTCGCCAGAACTGCATGGAGCACCCCCAAAGAATAAGAGGCTGAAACACTGCAACAGCCGTGCCGATTGTATACAAACCAACCGACAATCTATTCTTTGGTTGTGCGCAAAGCCGATCAGGCCTGATTGATCGTCTTGGAGATCACTTCAACCGTGGCGCTGACTTGCTCTTGGTAACGGTCGAGTTCGAGCTTGTGCTGCTTCTGCATTTCGATCTGCTGGGAGCACAGATTCATCGCCGCCAGCACCAGCAGTCGGTCACCGATCAGCGTCGGGTACTTCCTCTTGGTTTCGGCCAGGGCTGCCTTCAACATCATCGCGGCATCGAGCAGGGTTTGTTCTTCCCCGGCCGGTGCCTTGATCGAATAGTCCTCTCCCAGGATCGAGACGACTTTTACCCCTGCGGCGTTGTAACTCATGCGCTGACAGGGCCTGCGCTGACGCGCTCAACCAGGGCCTGGATGCGAGCCGCCGTGGCGCCTTGCTTCTCTTCGTGTTCCATCAGGCTCAGTTGCAGGCTTTCGTTTTCATCTTTGGCCTGGGCCAGTTCCGTGGTCAGGCTCTGGTTCTGCTGCACCAGGTCACTGACCAGTTGTTCCAATTGGCTTAGGGATGCTTCCAACATTTTGATTTTCCGGGCTTTTTCAAAGGGCGCGTACGATAAAGAAAAGTCACCCTGGATGCCAGGGTTATACAGACGCAAAGCCTTGATTTTGCTGACGGGCGACCTTCCTCGCGAGTTTTAAAGACTGTGATTGGCCCATCTGGTTCCTGCACTTCGTCGCCACAAGGTGCAACCGGCTGAAACACGGGGGGCTCAAGACTTCAGCCAGACGACCGATAAGTCATCCATACAGCAGCCTCAGCCCCGCACGGATGCGCTCTTTTCGGTGATCGCCATGTCCCTTCGTAATATGAATATCGCCCCTCGCGCGTTCCTCAGCTTTGCCCTGATTGGCGGCTTGATGATGGTTCTGGGGGTGTTTGCCTTGAATCAGATGAGCAAGATCCGCGGCGCCGCCGAGAACATCACCAACAACAGTGTGCCAAGCATCAAGAGCCTGGACGAGTTCACCCAACTCACCTTGCGCCTGCGGGTGCTGTCCTACCGCTTGCTGGTGAACCGCGAGCCGGACGTGCAGCAGAAAACCATGGAACTGCTGGAGACTCGCAACCAGCAGATTCGCACCGCCCAGGCAACCTACGAAAAGCTGATCGCCAGCCCGCAGGAGCGTGCGACCTACGATCAATACGTACAACTGCTGGGTCAGTACCGCCAGATCGAAGACCGGATGAAAACCCTGTCGCGCAACAATCAGGTCGATGAACTGCGCAGCTTGCTCAACACCGATTTGCTCAATAACTCCGAAGCGGTCAACACCGTGTTGAACCGCCTGCTGGAGATCAACACCCAGCAGAGCCACGACACCAACCAGCAGGCAGCGGATCAATACGATTCGGCGTTCAACCTTGTGATCGCCCTGTTGGTGATCGCCACCGCCATGACGCTGCTGCTCGCCTGGTTGCTGACCAACAGCATCACCCAACCGATCGCCAATGCCCTGGGCGCCGCTGAACAGATCGCCGAAGGCAACCTGACGCGTCCGATTACCGTTGACGGCCAGGATGAAGCCGGCCGCTTGCTGCTGGCCATGTCAAAGATGCAGGACAAGTTGCGCGACACGCTGCAGCGTATTTCCGGCTCGGCCACACAGTTGGCATCGGCTGCCGAAGAACTCAACAGCGTCACCGACGAAAGCGCCCGTGGCCTGACCCGGCAGAACAACGAAATCGAACAGGCCGCCACCGCAGTCAACGAAATGACCAGCGCCGTGGAAGAAGTCGCACGCAACGCGGTGAGCACGTCCGAAGCCTCGAAAAACGCCACCACCTCAGCCGGTGACGGCCGTGACCTGGTGCAGGAAACCGTCAGCGCCATCGAACGCATGAGCGCCGACGTACAGAGCACCGCGACCCTGATCGGCGACCTGGCCAACGAGTCCCGCGACATCGGCAAGGTGCTGGACGTGATCCGTGGCCTGGCCGACCAGACCAACCTGCTGGCGTTGAACGCGGCCATCGAAGCGGCACGCGCTGGTGAGGCCGGTCGTGGTTTTGCGGTGGTGGCCGATGAGGTTCGTGCCCTGGCCCACCGCACCCAGCAGTCGACCAGCGAGATCGAACGCATGATTGGCAGCATCCAGAGCGGTACGGAGCACGCAGTGGATTCGATGCGTAACAGCACCGAACGCGCCGAATCGACCCTGAACATCGCCCGTGGTGCCGGGATGTCGCTGGACACCATCAACAGCGCCATCGTCGAAATCAACGAGCGCAACCTGGTGATCGCCAGCGCCGCCGAAGAACAGGCGCAGGTGGCCCGTGAAGTGGATCGCAATCTGGTGAACATCCGTGACCTGTCGGTGCAGTCGGCCACCGGGGCCAACCAGACCAGTGCGGCCAGTAACGAACTGTCGCGCCTGGCGGTGGACCTGAACACGATGGTTGGGCGGTTCAGCCTTTAACTCTGTGGCGAGGGGGCTTGTCGGAATGCCGCACCACCCCGTTGGGCCGCGCAGCGACCCCAAACCTGTTAACTGCGCACATCCATTAAATCGCGTCTACCGGATTTACGACTGCTTCGCAGCCGAACGGGGGCAAGCCCCCTCGCCACAATGATTTCACCCAGCGTGAAGAATCGCCTGCAAAAAGCTTTTTGACAGCATCACATTTCAACAGGTTAGAATCGCTGGCACGCAGACTGCATGGTCAGTTTGCGCCCGCCTTTCAGCTTTCTGGAGTACTGCCTTTGAATGCAACGACCATCAACAGCCTGTTCTTGATCGGCGCGTTGCTGGTAGGTGCGAGCATTCTGGTGAGCTCACTTTCGTCCCGTCTCGGCATCCCGATTCTGGTGATCATCCTGGCAGTCGGCATGGCGGCGGGTGTCGATGGCGCCGGCATTCTTTTTGATAACTACCCCACGGCTTATCTGGTCGGCAACCTCGCACTGGCAGTGATCCTGCTCGACGGCGGCTTGCGCACCCGGGTGTCGAGTTTCCGCGTGGCGTTATGGCCGGCGCTGTCGCTGGCCACAGTCGGGGTACTGATTACCACCGGGCTGACCGGCATGGCGGCCGCATGGCTGTTCAACCTGAACCTGATCCAGGGCCTGCTGATCGGCGCCATCGTCGGCTCCACCGACGCCGCGGCGGTGTTTTCGCTATTGGGTGGCAAAGGCCTGAACGAGCGGGTAACCGCCAGCCTTGAAATCGAATCCGGCAGCAACGACCCGATGGCGGTGTTCCTCACCGTCACCCTGATCGACATGCTCGCCAGCGGCCAGACCGGCCTGCACTGGAGCCTGTTGACCCACCTGCTGCGCGAGTTCGGCATAGGTGGCGTCATTGGCCTGGGCGGTGGCTGGCTCATGCTGCAACTGGTCAATCGCATCAACCTGGCCACCGGTTTGTATCCGATTCTGGTCATCGCTGGCGGGTTGGTCGTCTTTGCCCTGACCAACGCCCTGCACGGCAGTGGCTTCCTGGCGGTATACATCTGCGGCCTGGTGATCGGCAACCGTCCGGTGCGCAGCCGCCACGGCATCCTGCACATGCTCGATGGCATGGCCTGGCTGGCGCAGATCGGTATGTTCCTGGTGTTGGGGCTGCTGGTGACGCCTCACGACCTGCTGCCTATCGCCTTGCCGGCACTGGCCCTGGCGCTGTGGATGATTCTGTTTGCCCGGCCACTGTCGGTGATGGTTAGCCTGCTGCCGTTCAAGGCGTTCCATGGTCGCGAGAAAGCGTTCATTTCCTGGGTCGGCCTGCGCGGCGCGGTCCCGATCATTCTAGCGGTGTTCCCGCTGATGGCCGGCCTGCCCAACGCCCAGCTGTACTTCAACCTCGCGTTCTTTATCGTGCTGGTGTCGCTGTTGGTTCAGGGCACGAGCCTGCCGTGGGTCGCCAAGCTGCTGAAGGTGACGGTGCCTCCGGAGCCTGCACCCATCTCCCGCTCGGCCCTGGAAGTGCACGTCACCAGCGAGTGGGAGCTGTTCGTCTATCGCCTCGGCGCGGAAAAATGGTGCATCGGTTCGCCCCTGCGCGAGCTGAAAATGCCCGAAGGCACCCGTATCGCTGCCCTGTTTCGTGGCCAACAATTGCTCCATCCGTCGGGTAGTACGGTGCTGGAAGTCGATGATTTGCTGTGTGTCATCGGCCATGAACACAACCTGCCGGCCCTCGGAAAACTCTTCAGCCAGGCGCCACAACGGGGCCTCGATCTGCGCTTCTTTGGCGACTTCGTACTCGAAGGAGACGCCCAGCTGGCCGCGGTTGCAGCCCTCTATGGACTGAAGGTCGAAGGCATCGATCCGGACATGTCCCTGGGCCACTTCATTGCCCAGAAGGTCGGCGGCGCGCCGGTGGTAGGCGACCAGGTGGAATGGAACAACACCATTTGGACCGTGGCCGTCATGGACGGGAACAAGATCGGCAAAGTGGGCGTCAGATTCCCCGAAGGAAGTCGCCCGGGTCCCGGACTCTTCCTCTAAACTGCTTCCACTATCACTTGCTTGACCGGTCTTTATGCCTAACCTGCGCTCCATTTTCGCCATCGCCCTTTTGGGCTTGAGTCTCTCTGTCGGCACCCTTGGTTTATCGCAAGTGGCGCAAGCGACCGAACCGCCTTCCAGCGAAGCCGTACAGGCGAGCCTGGACAAGATCGCCGACCGCAAACTGCCGGAAGCCGATCAGAAGGCCCTTCAATCCGTCCTGCAAGGCACGCTGAGCCAGCTCAACAACAAGCGTGACTACGAGCAGAAGCTGGTCACACTCAAGCAGCAATTGAGCAGTGCGCCCAAACAGACCATCGAGAACCAGCGTGAACTGACCCGCCTCAAGGCCAGTTCCGTGGTGCCGGTGGCGCAGCGTTTCGCCAAGGAACCGATCCAGCAGCTGGAACAATTGCTCACCGAGCGCTCCACCCAGCAAAGCGACCTGCAAAAGGCCCTGGCCGATGCCAACAGCCTGATCATCACTGCCCAGACCCGCCCCGAGCGCGCCCAAGCGGAGATTTCCAGCAGCCAGACGCGCATCCAGCAGATCAACACCATCCTCAAGAACGGCAAGGACGCCGGCAAGGCTTTGAGCGCCGAGCAGCGCGACCAGCTCAATGCCGAGCTGGCAGCGCTGAACGCCCTGATCCCGCTGCGGCGCCAGGAGCTGGCCGGCAATACCCAATTGCAAGACCTTGGCAGCAGCCAGCATGACCTGTTGTCGGAGCGATCCGACCGCCTTGATCAGGAAATCCAGGAACTGCAAACCCTGATCAACCAGAAGCGTCTGGCGTTGTCCCAGGAAACGGTCACCCAGCAATCCATCGAAGCGCAGAAGGCCGGCGGCAGCAGCCTTTTGGCCACCGAAAGCGCGGCCAACCTGAAGCTCTCGGACTACCTGCTCAAAAGCACCGACCGCCTGAACGAAGTCACCCAGCAGAACCTGCAGACCAAGCAGCAACTGGACAGCCTGACTCAGAGCGATGCGGCCCTGGACGAGCAAATCAACGTGCTCAAAGGCAGTCTGCTGCTCTCGAAGATTCTCTACAAACAGAAACAGGCGTTGCCGCGCCTGCGGCTCGACCGCAACCTGGCCGACCAGATTGCCGACATTCGCCTGTATCAGTTCGAAGTCAGCCAGCAACGGGAGTTGCTGAGCAATCCGGCCACCTACGTCGAAAACCTGCTGTCGACCCAACCCCCCGAGCAAGTCACGGCGCAGCTGCGCAAAAGCCTGATGGAACTGGCCACCACCCGCGCCGACCTGCTGGAGCGACTGAACCGCGAGCTGAGCGCGGTGCTCAATGAATCCATCACCTTGCAACTGAACCAGAAGCAACTGCTCAGCACCGCGCAAAGCCTGCGGGCGACGCTCGATGAGCAGATGTTCTGGATTCCCAGCAACAAGCCGCTGGACCTGGAGTGGATTCACAGTGTGCCGGATCGCCTCCAGCGGCAACTCGATTCGCTGCCGGTACTTTCAAGCCTGAGCGAACTGACCGACGGCCTGACCCAGCGCCCTCTGCTGTTCCTGCCACTGGCCCTGCTGATCGGCGCGCTGTTGTGGCGGCGCAAGAATCTGTACGCGCGACTGAACAAGGTTCACCAGGACATCGGTCACTTCAAGCGCGATAGCCAGTGGCACACGCCGCAGGCGATTCTGATCAATATTCTGCTGGCGATGCCGGTTTCACTGGGCCTCGCCTTGTGCGGGCTGGCCCTGCGAATTGACGCCCGTGGGCAGAACGCCAATATGGGTGCGGCGCTGCTGCAAATGGCCGGGGCCTGGCTGGTGTTCTACACCGCCTACCGGATCCTCGCGCCGGGTGGCGTGGCAGAACTGCATTTCCGCTGGGAAAAGCCCCAGGTGGAGTTCCTGCGCAGATGGATCCGCCGCCTCGGCATCGTGGTGATGGCACTGGTGACCGTCGTCGCCGTTGCCGAGCTGCAACCGGCGGCACTGGCCGATGATGTGCTCGGCATGCCGGTGGTGCTCATCTGCTACGCCTTGATGACCTTGCTGCTCAGCCGCCTGCTCATCAGCAGCCCGACCCATGAGAACGCCTCGCTGTTCCGCAAACTGGTGGGGATCCTGTTCACCGCCCTGCCCGTCGCGCTGTTCGTGGCCGTGTGCTTTGGCTACTACTACACCGCGCTGAAGCTCAGCGACCGCTTGATCAACACCCTGTACCTGCTGATGTTCTGGCTGGTGATCGAAGCCACCTTCGTGCGAGGTCTCAGCGTAGCGGCGCGTCGCCTGGCTTATCAGCGCGCCTTGGCCAAACGTAACGCAGCGAAAGAGACCGCCGACGGCGAAGCCATCATCGAAGAGCCGACAATGGACATCGAGAAGGTCAACGAACAGTCCCTGCGCCTGATCCGCCTGGCGCTGCTCGGCGGCTTCATGGCGGCACTGTATTGGGTCTGGGCCGACCTGATCACGGTCTTCTCGTACCTGGACAACATCACCCTCTACGAATACACCAGCGGTACCGGCGCCAACATGAGCATGGTGCCGATCAGCATCGGCGACATGCTTGGCGCGCTGATCATCATCGGCATCACCTTCGCCCTGGCGCGCAACCTGCCGGGCTTGCTCGAAGTGTTCGTGCTGTCCAAGCTCAACCTTGCCCAGGGCAGTGCCTACGCGACCACCACGCTGCTGTCCTACGTGATCGCTGGCGTCGGTTTCGTCTCGACGCTGTCGACCCTCGGCGTAAGCTGGGACAAGCTGCAATGGCTGGTGGCGGCGCTGTCGGTCGGCCTCGGTTTCGGCATGCAGGAGATCTTCGCCAACTTCATTTCCGGCATCATGATCCTGTTCGAACGTCCGGTGCGGATCGGCGACACCATCACCATCGGCAACCTGTCGGGCACCGTGAGCAAGATCCGCATCCGTGCCACGACCATCACCGACTTCGATCGCAAGGACATCATCGTCCCGAACAAGACGTTCATTACCGGGCAACTGATCAACTGGTCGCTGACCGACACCATCACTCGGGTGACCCTCAAGCTCGGTGTCGACTACGGCTCGGACCTGGACCTGGTGAAAGAGCTGTTGCTCAAGGCCGCCCGGGATAACCCGCGCGTACTGAAAGACCCGGAACCCCACGTGTACTTCCTGAACTTCGGCGAAAGCACCCTCGACCACGAGTTGCGCATGCACGTGCGCGACCTCGGCGACCGCAACCCGGTGCTCGACGAGGTCAACCGCTTCATCAACCGCGAGTTCAAGAAGCAGCACATCAACATCTCGTTCCGGCAGATGGAGGTCTACCTCAAGAACCTGCACGGCCAGGAATACAAGATGGTGCCGATCGAACCGGAAGCGAAAACCATCGTGCCGGTCGTCGACGGCAAGCCGGCGCAAGAACCGCCCGCCGCCAAACTCGACTAACTGGCCATTCCCCAGCAGAATGCTCGGACATTCTGCTGGAGCCGGCCCTTGAAAGCCCTCGACGAACTCACTTTCGATAACCGCTTCGACCGCCTGGGCGACGCGTTTTCCGCCCACGTGCTGCCCGAGCCCATCGATAATCCGCGCCTGGTCGTGGCCAGCCCTGCCGCCATGGCACTGCTGGACCTGGACCCGGCCGTGGCCGAAACCCCGGAGTTCGCCGAACTGTTCAGCGGCCACAAGCTCTGGGCCGACGCGATCCCAAGGGCGATGGTCTATTCCGGGCATCAGTTCGGGTCCTACAACCCGCAACTGGGCGACGGTCGCGGCCTGTTGCTCGGCGAGGTGTACAACGAGGCCGGCGAACACTGGGACCTGCACCTCAAGGGCGCCGGCCAGACGCCGTTTTCACGCATGGGCGATGGCCGGGCGGTACTGCGTTCGTCGATCCGCGAATTCCTCGCCTCCGAAGCCCTGATTGCCCTGAACATCCCAACCACCCGCGCCTTGTGCGTGATCGGCTCCGATACCCCGGTGTGGCGCGAAAAGCAGGAGCGCGCGGCCATGGTCCTGCGCCTGGCGCCGAGCCATGTGCGCTTCGGGCACTTCGAGTATTTCTACTACACCAAGCGCCCAGAGCAGCAGAAAGAGCTGGGTGATCACGTGCTGGCCATGCACTTCCCACAGTGCCTGGAACAACCGGAGCCGTACTTGGCGATGTTCCGCGAAGTGGTGGAGCGCAACGCCGAACTGATCGCCAAATGGCAGGCCTATGGCTTCTGCCACGGAGTGATGAACACCGACAACATGTCGATCCTGGGCATCACCTTCGATTTCGGCCCGTTCGCCTTCCTCGACGACTTCGACGCCAACTTCATCTGCAACCACTCAGACGACCAGGGCCGTTACTCCTTCAGCAACCAGGTGCCGATTGGCCAGTGGAACCTCAGCGCGCTGGCCCAGGCCCTGACGCCGTTCATCAGCGTCGAGGCCCTGCGCGAAACCCTCGGCCTGTACCTGCCGCTGTTCCAGGCCCATTACCTGGACCTGATGCGCCGCCGCCTCGGCCTGACCACAGCCGAGGATGACGACCAGAAACTGCTGGAGAACCTGCTGCAACTCATGCAAAACAGCGGCGTCGACTACAGTCTGTTTTTCCGCCGTTTGGGTGATGAGGCACCGGAACAGGCCATCACCCGCTTGCGTGACGACTTCGTCGACCTGAAGGGCTTTGACGCCTGGGGCGAGCTCTACGTCGCCCGGGTGGCACGTGAAGGCACGCTTGATCAAGAGCAGCGCCGCCAGCGGATGCACGCGGTCAACCCGCTGTACATCCTGCGCAACTACCTGGCGCAAAAGGCCATCGAAGCGGCGCAGAACGGCGACTACTCGGAAGTCCGCCGGCTACACGCCGTGCTGAGTAACCCGTTCGAGGAACAACCGGGGATGGAAAGCTATGCCGAGCGACCACCGGAATGGGGCAAGCATCTGGAGATCAGTTGTTCGTCGTGAGGCACTGCACGATTGAAAATCCGCAGTCATGTCTCCAAATAAAGATCATTCGCTTTCGACTGGACGATTTTTCATGACCGACCCACTCCTCATCCCCTGCCCCCACTGCAACGGCCTCAACCGCATTCCCGCCGAGCGCCTCAATGACCACCCGAAATGCGGGCGCTGCAAGACAGAAGTCCTGCTGAACAAGCCGTTTGAATTGAAGCAAGGCGACTACGCCAGCCAGATCAAGGGCGATCTGCCGCTGCTGGTGGACGTGTGGGCGGATTGGTGCGGGCCGTGCAAGTCGTTTGCGCCGGTGTTCGAGCAGGCGGCCGGGCAACTGGCGGGCAAGTGTCGGCTGGCCAAGCTGGACAGCGAGGCGAACCAGCAGTTGTCGGCACAGTTGGGGATTCGCTCGATTCCGAGCCTGATCCTGTTCAAGAACGGCCGGGAAATCGCCCGGCAGAGCGGGGCCTTTCCGCTACCGCAACTGATGAGCTGGTTGCGTAGCCAAGGGATCTGAAGGCAACACAGACCCTGTGGGAGCGAGCTTGCTCGCTCCCACAGGGTTTTGCGTCGCCTGGAAGATCAGGCATTTTCCAGCAAATTGTGCAGCTCGACAAACTGTTGGGTCAGCTTGTGCCGCGGGTCGAGATGGATCAGCGGCGTATTGGCCTGGTGGGATTCGCGCATGCGTACCGAGCTGGCCAGGTACACCGGCAACACCGGCAGGCCTTCGGCGATCAGTTCATCGAGAATTTGCTGGGGCAGGCTGGCGCGGGCCTGGAACTGGTTGACGACGATGCCTTCGACTTCCAGGCCTTCGTTATGGTCGTCCTTCAACTCTTCGATTTCCGCCATCAGGCCGTACAGTGCCTGGCGTGAAAAACTGTCGCAATCGAATGGAATCAACACACGATCGGCGGCGATCAACGCCGAAACCGCATAAAAATTCAGCGCTGGCGGGGTGTCGAGGTAAATCCGGTCGTAGTCTTCGCTCAGCTCTTCCAGCAACTTACGCAGCTTGTTGATCTTGTGCTTGGCTTCAAGCTTTGGCTGCAAGTCCGCCAGCTCGGCCGTGGCGGTAATGACATGAAGGTTATCGAACGGGGTTTCGTAGATGTCGACCTGATTCTTTTTGGAGAACGGCCCGGAAGACAGCGTCTGCTTGAAGAAATCGGCGATGCCCATCGGGATATCGCTACCGGTGAGCCCCGTCAGGTACTGAGTGGAGTTGGCCTGGGCATCGAGATCCACCAACAAGGTGCGAAAACCCTCGCTGGCACTGACCGCCGCCAGATTGCAGGCAATGCTGGATTTGCCGACGCCACCTTTCTGATTGAACACCACGCGCCGCATGTCAAAACCTCCGTGTACCAATGAATGACCGAGTGTAGTGGTCCACAGCGTTGCTTCGCTACCTTGTCAGCAAAGGGACTACACAGTCAGTTGCCTTCTCCTGCTTGAAAAGCCCTGAACGCCCCGGTGATTCAACGCCAGAACCGACAGACGGAGTCATAATTCTGTGAATAATTACCAATCGTTCAATTTTTGCGAACCTGCAGCTTCATCTTGCTGAGCAAAATGTAACCAGCATTTGCTACACGTTCCCGGCACCGGGATAATGCGCGCCACTCGGCGCCAAACGCCACGCAGGGTAAGTCCCGGCTCACGGCCGCTCCCCGCGTCAAGTAAGCCCGTGAGGGTGGGATGAATGTCTGTGATCAACTTCAACATCGCCCAATGGCGCGCTTGGGCCCCAGGGCTTGATAGCGTGAACGATTGGCAGGCCTGGTGCCGACAACCGGTCGTGCTGCCGGACAGCGATGTCGCTCCCGACGTTTCCTTTCTGCCGGCCATGCAGCGTCGGCGGCTCAGTCGTCTGGCGCGCATGGCATTCAGTGTCGGCTGGCCATTGGCCGAAGGTCGGCAGGATCTGCCATTGGTCTTTGTTTCCCGTCACGGCGAAACGCCCCGCACGATCGAGATTCTCAGTGATCTGGCCACCGATCAACCGCTATCGCCGACTCAGTTCAGCTTGTCGGTGCATAACGCGATCATTGGCTTGTGGTCGATCATGCGTGGTGAAACCAGCGAAATGACGGCCCTGGCAGCCGCAGGCGATGGCCTGGAACATGGCATGATCGAAGCTGCCGCGCTGTTGGCCGAAGGCGCTAGCGCGGTGCTGTTGGTGATCACCGAAGAGCGGCCGCCCGAGGCTTACTCAACCTGGATCGACGACGTGCCGTTCCCTTATGCCATCGGCCTGCTGATTACCCCTGGCACCGACTGGCAGTTGTCCCTGAACAGCTCCTCGGATGCGTTGTCCAAATCCCGCTGGCCCCACGCGCTGAATCTGTTGTGTGCGCTGCTCGGCCAGCAAACCACCTGCCAACATGCCTGGAAAAATCGTGAATGGACCTGGCAACGCAACCCGTGACCGAGAAAAACCGCGACGCCTATTACTGGCGCTTGCTGGCCACCGCCGCGAGCTTTGCCCTGTTCGGGTTGGGCGGGCTGTGCCTACGCCTGGTGATTTTCCCTTTGCTGAACTGCCTGCCCGGCGACGCCCGGACCCATCGGCTGCGGGCCCGGCAAACGGTCAGCCGCTGTTTCTGGATTTTTGTGCGTTTCATGGCCCGTACCGGGGTACTGACCTATAACATTGAGGGCGCGGAAAAACTCGGTCGTCCCGGGCAAATGATCATTGCCAATCACCCATCGCTGATCGATGTGGTCTTTCTGATCGGCCTGGTGCGTCACGCCAACTGCGTGGTCAAGCAAAGCCTCTGGGAAAACCATTTCACCCGCGGGCCGCTGGGTTGCACCGAATACATCAGCAACGACGGCAGCATGGACATGCTCGACGCCGCTGCCGACGCGCTGAAAGACGGCCAGACCCTGATCATTTTCCCGGAAGGTACGCGCACCCAACCCGGCCACCCCCCGGCCTTTCATCGGGGCGCCGCGGCAATCGCCCTGCGTGGTGCGAAAATCCTCACCCCGGTCATTATCAAGGTCAGCCCGACCACATTGACCAAGGCCGAGCCCTGGTATCGCATCCCCAAGCGGCGCGTGCACTTCAGTTTCCGGGTCGGGGCCGATATAGACCCACAGACCTTCGCCACGCAGGGGCCGGCTCCGCAGGCCTCGCGCAAGCTCAACGATTATCTACATTCTTACTTTATTAAGGAGCTCGCCGAAGATGAGCGATCTGCACCGTGATATCAAAATGCTTATCATCGACGCCCTTGGCCTGGAAGACATCAGTGCCGACGACATCGGCAACGACCAGCCCCTGTTCGGCGAAGGCCTGGGCCTGGACTCGGTGGACGCCCTGGAGCTGGGCCTGGCCATCCAGAAAAAGTACGGCATCAAAATCGACGCCGATGCCAAGGACACACGTAATCACTTCAGTAACGTGGCGAGCCTTGCGGCGTTCGTCACTGCAAAACAGGCAGCTTGAGACCGGACCATGCAAACTCGTGACGACATTTTCAACACCCTGCGCGATGCCTTGGTCGAGCTCTTCGAACTGGACCCGGAGCGTGTGAGCCTGGATTCCAACCTGTATCAGGACCTGGAAATCGACAGCATTGACGCGGTCGACCTGATTGATCACATCAAACGTCAGACCGGCAAGAAAATCGCCGCCGAAGAATTCAAATCGGTGCGTACCGTCAGTGACGTGGTCGAGGCGGTCTACCGTCTGGTTCAACCGGCCGCATGAATCGACTGATTGGCCTCGGCCTGCTGCTGGCGGGCCTTTTGTATCCCTTTGCGGTGTATTTCGGCATGGAGCATTTCGCCCCGTGGCAGTTCGGGCTGCTGCTGGGTGGGCTGTGGCTGGCCCGGGCGCTGACCGGTAAACGACGGCCGGGCAGCCTGTGGATGGCCACGGTGGCCATTGTGTTCTGTCTGTTGCTGGCGCTGTTCGACAGCCCGGCGCTGTTGCGCTGGTATCCCGTGTTGATCAGCAGCTTCATGCTGGTGCTGTTTGGATCGAGCCTGACATTCGGCCCACCGATCGTTGAACGCCTGGCCCGGGTGCGCGAACCGCAATTGCCGGCCGAGGGCATTCGCTATACCCGTCAGGTGACCATCGCCTGGAGCGTTTTTTTTCTATGCAACGGTTTGTGTGCCGCCGCCCTGACCCTCTGGGCGCCGCTGAGCTGGTGGACGTTGTACACCGGCCTGATTTCCTACGGATTGATAGGCCTGATGTTTGCCATTGAATGGCTCATACGACAAAGGGTACGAGGCCGCCCATGAATTGGATAAAACTTGAGCACCTGCTGCTCAAGGCTCAGCCGGAACGCGCCGTAACGACCACTCCGGCACTGGATCACGCTCGACTGTGCGAACAGGCGCTGCGCCTGGCCGCCGGCCTGCAAGCCCGGGGTGTGCGGCAGATGGCTGTGCACCTCGAGGATGCCGCCGACCTGGCGATTGCCCTGTTCGGCGCCTGGCGTGCCGGGGTCAGCGTGCTGCTGCCGTCTGACCTGCAACCCCAGACCCGCCAACGCTGGTCAGGTGAAGTTGATCTGTGGCTGAGCGATCAGCCCGACGATGCGCACCTTGGCGACCTCCAACAGCTGCCGCTCAGTCCCGCCGCGCTGGACCTGGATAACTGCCAACTCAGCCTGTGCACCTCCGGCTCCAGTGGCGAACCCAAGCGCATCGAAAAAAACCTGCGCCAACTGGCCAATGAAGTCGAAGCCCTGGAACAGCTGTGGGGCGCCGACCTGGGCCCGGCGTGCATCATTGGCAGCGTCGCCACCCAGCACATCTACGGCCTGCTGTTTCGGGTGCTGTGGCCGCTGTGCGCCGGGCGCCCGTTCGTACGTCGGCAGTTGGCCTTTCCGGAAGACCTGCAACGCACCAGCCGCGAGTACCCGGCTTTCGCCTGGGTGGCCAGCCCGGCGCTGCTCAAGCGTATGAGCGACAATCTCGACTGGCCGGCCTTGAGCTCTGTACGCCGGGTGTTTTCCTCCGGCGGCGCATTACCGGTCGAGGCCGCACAGAGCCTGCACGAGCGTCTGGGGCAATGGCCAACGGAAATCTTCGGCAGTTCGGAAACCGGCGGCATCGCCTGGCGTCAGGGCGCGGAACTCTGGCAGCCCTTTGCCGATGTCACGCTGACCCAAGACAGTGAGGGTGCGCTGCTGATCGCTTCGCCGTATTTGCCCAATGGCCATGTCGAACACACTGCCGATGCTGCGCGCATCGCCATCGATGGTCGCTTCGAGTTGCTTGGGCGACTGGACCGGATCGTCAAACTGGAAGAAAAACGCATCTCGCTGCCGATGCTGGAACAAGCGCTGACGGCCCATGAATGGATCATCGAAGCGCGGCTCGGTGTCGTTCAGGAAAACCGCGCCTCCCTGGGGGCATTGCTGGTGCTGAGCGAGGCCGGTTTGCATGTGCTGCGCAATCAGGGTCGACGCAGCCTCACCGAGCAATTGCGCCAGCACCTGAGCCAACACTGCGAAGCCCTGGCCCTGCCAAGACGCTGGCGCCTGCTGCGACAACTGCCGCTGAACACTCAAGGCAAATTGCCCCAGGCCGACGTCGACGCCCTGCTGCTGGCACCGCGCCCCAAAGCGCCCGAGGTGCTGGAGCAAGTCGAAAGCAATGGCGAGTGGAGCCTGCAACTGGCCGTGCCACCGGACCTGGCCTATTTCAGCGGGCATTTCCCCAAGGCGCCGGTGTTGCCTGGCGTGGTGCAGGTGGACTGGGCGCTGAGCCTGGGCCAGCAACTGATGAACCTGCCGAAAAAATTCGCCGGCATGGAAGTCTTGAAGTTCCAGCAACTGGTGCGTCCGGGGGATGAGATCCAGCTGCACTTGCGCTTCGATCCGGCGCGCGGCAAATTGTATTTCGCCTATCGCAACGAAACCGCCACCTGCTCAAGCGGGCGGGTCTTGCTGGAGGCGGCGCATGCATAGCCCCTGCGCCATCGTCCCGGTGTACAACCATGAAACTGCCATCACCACGGTGGTCGATGCGCTGATCGCCAGCCATCTGCCGTGCATCCTGGTGGACGATGCCAGCAGCCCGCGCTGCGCCCGGGTGCTGGATCGCCTGGCCCAACGTGACATGGTTTACCTGATCCGCCTCGCCGAAAACCAGGGCAAGGGTGGCGCGGTCATGACCGGCTTGCGCGAAGCTTCGCGCCTGGGTTTCAGCCATGCCTTGCAGGTGGATGCCGATGGCCAGCACGACTTGCAGGACGTCAAACGCTTCATCGAACAATCGCGCCGCTACCCACAATCGGTGATTTGCGGTTATCCGCAATACGACGCCAGCGTGCCGAAGGGCCGTTTGTATGCGCGCTACCTGACTCACGTCATGGTCTGGATCAACACCCTGTCGTTGCAGATTCGCGACTCCATGTGCGGTTTCCGGGTTTACCCATTGCCGCCAGTCCTGGCATTGATCGAATCAGCGAAAATCGGCAAGCGCATGGACTTCGACTCGGACATTCTGGTGCGTCTGGCCTGGCGCAATCAGCCGATGCAATGGCTGCAAACCAAAGTCCATTACCCGCTGGATGGCGTTTCGCATTTTCGGATGTTCCACGACAACGTGCTGATTTCCAGCATGCACACGCGGCTGTTCTTCGGCATGTTGCTGCGTACGCCAGTGATCCTCTGGCGACGGTGGCGGGCATGAGCGCAGACAAGCAGCACTGGGCCGACCGCGAAGAACGGGGCAGCTTCTGGCTGATGAAGCTCACCGCGTTCGGCGCCAAAGTGCTGGGCCGTCGAGTACTGAGCCCAGTGTTGTACGGCATCGTGCTGTACTTTTTCCTGTTCGGTCGCAGCGCTCGACACAGTGCCTGGCAATACCAGCAACGCCTGACCGACTGGAGCGGGCGCAGCGAATTGCGCCCGAGCCATTGGCGGGTGTTCGGCCAGTTCATGGCTTTCGCCGATTCCATGCTCGACAAACTCGACGTCTGGAACGGCAAGCTGAGCATCGAACAAATCGAGATCATCGACCCGGCGCTGCTGCGCGACCAGTTGCGCGGTACCCGCGGGCAGATGCTGGTGGGCGCACACCTGGGCAATCTGGAAGTCTGCCGCGCACTGGCGGAGATCGGCGAGAAGGTCACGATGAACGTGCTGGTGCATACCAAGCACGCTGAACAGTTCAACCGTTTGCTGGGCGAAGCCGGGGCGACCAATTTGCGCCTGATCCAGGTCAGCGAACTCGACCCCGGGATCATGCTGCAACTGAGCGAGCGCCTGGAGCGCGGCGAGTGGCTGGCGATTGCCGGCGACCGCGTGCCCTTGCATGGCGGACGCTGCGCGACCGTGGACTTCCTCGGTCATCCGGCCAGGCTCCCCCAGGGCCCGTGGCTGTTGGCCGGCCTGCTGAAATGCCCGGTCAACCTGCTGCTGTGCCTGAAAAAGCCCGACGGCGACTATCGACTGACCATTGAACCCTTCGCTGAGGCAATCACCTGGAAGCGCAGCGACCGCGAACAGGTCATTCATCAGTGGGCCTCCCGCTACGCCGAACGCTTGGGTCACTATTGCCTCGAAGCGCCCCAACAATGGTTCAACTTTTACCCTTTCTGGAAGACCGATGACGACGCCAACGCTTGAGCCGGTAACCTTCGGCGAACGCCCTTTGCGCATTGAAGACGTGCTGGCACTGGCCAACCGCAAGGTGCCGACGCAGTTGCAAAGCGATCCCGCCTACCGCGAGCGCATCGCCAAGGGCGCGCGTTTTCTCGACTCGCTGCTGGACAAGGAAGGCGTGATCTACGGCGTGACCACCGGTTACGGCGATTCCTGCGTGGTCGCGGTGCCGCTGCATCACGTCGAGGCGCTGCCCCGTCACCTGTACACCTTCCACGGCTGTGGCCTGGGCAAACTGCTCGACGCCCAGGCCACCCGCTCGGTACTGGCGGCGCGCTTACAGTCGTTGTGCCACGGTGTTTCCGGGGTGCGCGTGGAGTTGCTGGAGCGCCTGCAGGCGTTTCTTGAACACGACATCCTGCCGTTGATTCCGGAAGAAGGTTCGGTGGGCGCCAGTGGTGACCTGACGCCGCTTTCGTATGTGGCCGCCACGCTGTCCGGCGAGCGCGAGGTGATGTTCCGTGGCGAGCGCCGGCAGGCTGCCGATGTGCACCGTGAACTCGGCTGGCAACCGCTGGTGTTGCGTCCGAAAGAAGCCCTGGCATTGATGAACGGCACCGCTGTGATGACCGGTCTGGCTTGCCTGGCGTACGCACGCGCCGATTACCTGCTGCATCTGGCCACGCGCATCACCGCGCTGAACGTGGTCGCCCTGCAAGGCAACCCGGAGCACTTCGACGAGCGCCTGTTCGCCGCCAAGCCACACCCGGGGCAGATGCAGGTCGCCGCGTGGTTGCGCCAGGATCTGGCCATCGACGCGCCGACCGCACCGCTGCATCGCCTGCAAGACCGCTACTCCCTGCGCTGCGCGCCCCATGTGCTGGGCGTGCTGGCCGACAGCCTGAACTGGCTGCGCTCGTTCATCGAAATCGAGCTCAACAGCGCCAACGACAACCCGATCATCGACGCCGAAGCCGAGCGCGTACTGCACGGCGGGCACTTCTATGGCGGCCACATCGCGTTCGCCATGGACAGCCTGAAAAACCTCGTGGCCAACGTCGCCGACCTGCTGGATCGGCAACTCGCGCTGCTGGTGGACGAGCGCTACAACCATGGCTTGCCGAGCAACCTGTCGGGCGCCACGGCCGACCGCGCCATGCTCAACCACGGCTTCAAGGCGGTGCAGATCGGCACCAGTGCCTGGACCGCCGAAGCGCTGAAAAACACCATGCCGGCCAGCGTCTTCTCGCGCTCCACCGAATGCCATAACCAGGACAAGGTGAGCATGGGCACCATCGCCGCCCGGGATGCGATCCGCGTGCTGGAACTCACCGAACAGGTGGCCGCAGCCACGCTGCTGGCGGCCAATCAGGGCGTCTGGCTGCGCGGCCAGGCCGAAGATGCACGACCACTGCCACCCGCATTGGCCGCCATGCATGAAGCCTTGGCCAAGGACTTCCCACCGGTCATCGAAGACCGCGCGCTGGAAGGCGAATTGCGCCTGTGCCTGCAACGCATCGCCGAACAACACTGGAGGCTGCATGCGTAGCAAGGGATTTCTCTACACCGACACGGAAATCGTCGTACCGTTCTTTGATGTCGACAGCATGCACGTGGTCTGGCACGGCCATTACGTCAAATACCTGGAAGTCGCCCGCTGTGCGCTGCTGGACAAGATCGGCCACAACTACACGGCGATGAACGAATCCGGCTATGCCTGGCCGGTGATCGACCTGCAATTGCGCTACGTGCGCGGCGCGGTGTTCGGCCAGACACTCAACGTGCGCGCCAACCTGGTGGAGTGGGAGAACCGCTTGAAGATCAACTACCTGATCAGCGACCTGCAAACCGGTGAGCGCCTGACCCGGGGCATGTCGGTACAGGTGGCCGTCGACATCGCCAGCCGCGAGATGCAACTGGTTTCACCGACAGTGTTCACCGACGCTGTGGCGAGGGTGCTGGCATGAAGTCGATCTTCAGATGCCTCGCTGCTCTGGCGCTGCTCGGGCTCTCTTCAGTGGCCAGCGCCTTCGACCTGCAACAACTCAGCGATCAATTGGCCCGGCCCGAGGTGATCCACGGCAGCTTCATCCAGGAAAAACACCTGCGCGCCCTGCCCCGGCCGCTGACCAGCAAGGGCACGTTCGTGCTGGCAAAAAACCACGGCTTGTTATGGCTGCTGAAAACACCACTGCAACAGGACTATCGCATCACCGCCAAAGGCATTGCCCGGCGTGACGGCATTGTTTGGCAAATGCTGCCGGGCAAAAGCGCCGGTGCCGAGCAGAACCGTTTGTTCCTCGCCGTGCTGCAAGGTGACAGCAGTGGCCTGCAACGGGATTTCGAGCTGTCCCTGAGCGGCGATGCGCAGAACTGGAAGCTCACGCTGCTGCCGCGCTCGATGCTGCTCAAGCAGGTGTTCAACCAGATCAACATTACCGGCGCAGAACTGGTGCACAGCATCGAACTGCTCGAAACCCAGGGCGACAGTACGTTGTTGCGCATGCAGGACAGCACCAGCACCCAACCGTTGAGCGACGCGGAGCAACATGACTTTGCCGAGTGAACGGTGGTTGCCACGGCTGTTTCTGCTCCTGCTGCTGGCAGTACTGGCGCTCGCCGGTTGGCAATGGCGTGACGCCGCGCCGCTGTCGGCCAACCTGATGGACCTGGTGCCCGGCACAGCGCCCGATGCCCTGGAACTGCGCGCCGAACAACGCATGCAAGAACCGCTGAACCGCGAAATGCTGGTGCTGGTCGGCCACAGCGATCGCCAGCGGGCCGTCGCCATGGCGCAGACACTCGGCGAGCAATGGCAAGCCAGCGGCTTGTTCGAAAAGGTCCAGTGGACCCTGCAAGCCGACTTGCCGGCACTGCGCACGCAATTGCTGCAAGGTCGCCTGGCGATGCTCCAGGCGGCGGACCGACAACTGCTGATCGAGCACCCCGACACCTTTATCCAGCAACGGGTTCAGGCGTTGTTCGACCCGTTCAACGGTTACAGCCTGGTGCCAGGCCAGGACGACTGGCTGGGCCTGACCGGGCGCATCCAGAACAGCCAGCCGCAACGCGGCTCGGTGCAACTGGACATCGGCAGCGGCGCCCTGGTCGCCGATGCCGATGGCAAGAGCTGGGTGCTGCTGCGCGCGCGCACCACCGGCAACGCCTTCGACATGAACCTGCCGCTGCAAGTGGCCGACCTGCTCGAGCACAGCCGCGAAGTAGCCGCCCGGCACGACGTGCAACTGCTCGCCGCCAGCGGCCTGTTGTACGCAGCCAGCGGGCAGCAGCAGGCCGCCCGGGAGATGACCTGGGTCGGTGGCGGTGCCACCGTGGGGATTTTGCTGTTGCTGCTGTTGGCCTTCCGGCGCTGGCGCGTCTTGTTGGCGTTCGTGCCGGTGCTGGTCGGGATGCTCTTCGGAGCGGTGGCCTGCGTGGCGTTGTTCGGCCATATGCACGTGATGACCCTGGTGCTGGGTTCGAGCCTGATCGGTGTTGCCGTCGATTACCCGCTGCACTACCTGTCCAAGAGTTGGAGCCTGAAACCCTGGCACAGCTGGCCAGCCCTGCGCATGACCTTGCCCGGATTGACCCTGAGCCTGATCACCAGCGGCATCGGTTATCTGGCCCTGGCCTGGACACCCTTCCCGGCGCTGACCCAGATTGCCGCATTCTCTGCCGCCGGTTTGCTCGGCGCCTATCTGTCCGCCGTGTGCCTGCTGCCGGCATTGCTCAAGGGCGTAGACCTGCGCCCGGCGCAGTGGCCATTGCGCATGTGCGAGCTTTTGCTGGACTGTCGTGAAGCGCTGCTCAAACAGCTGAAAACGCCTGTCTTGCTGGCGCTGCTGATCGCCTTTTGTGTAGGCGGCCTGTTGCAACTGGGCAGCAAAAACGACATCCGCCAGTGGATCAGCGCACCGCAACAGTTGACCGACGAAGCCCGGACCATTGCCCAGATCACCGGCTATCAACCCACCAGCCAGTTCTTCCTGATACGCGCCGCCAATCAGCAGCAGTTGCTCGAACGCCAGACCGCCCTGAGAGAGCGGCTGGATCAATTGATAGGCCTGGAAAAGCTCCAGGGTTATCTGTCGCTCAATCAACTGGTCAGCCCGCCGAACGAACAGCAACAGGTGCGCAACGCGCTGAGCAAACTGCCGTCGTTCTGGCAACCCTTGCTCGACATCGGCGTACCGGCCGAGGCGCTGCAAGCCGAGCTGACGAAGCTACAGGCATTGCCGACCGTGGACATCGACGCAGCGCTCAGCGGCCCGTTGGCAGAACCCTACCGGCCGCTGTGGCTAGGGCCGACTGATGACGGCGTGGCGGCGATGGTCAGCCTGCAAGGCATCAACAACCCGGCCCTGCTGCGGCTCCAGGGTGAGGATTTACCCGGCGTGACACTGGTGGATCGACTGGGTGAATTGAACAACGTCTTCGCGGCCACCCAAATCAGTGCCGCGGAACTGAAACTCGCCTCCTGCGTGTTGATCGTGCTGGTACTGATCCTGCCATTCGGCCTCGGCGGCGCGTTGCGTATCGTGTCCCTGCCCCTGCTGGCGGCGTTGTGCAGCCTGGCCAGCCTCGGCTGGCTGGGGCAGCCGTTGACCCTGTTCAGCCTGTTCGGCCTGCTGCTGGTGACGGCGATCAGTGTCGACTACGCGATCCTGATGCGCGAACAGGTCGGCGGCGCGGCCGTGAGCCTGCTGGGCACCCTGTTGGCGGCGTTGACCACCTGGCTGTCGTTCGGCCTGCTGGCGGTGTCGAGCACCCCGGCGGTGAGCAACTTCGGTCTGTCGGTGAGCCTGGGCCTGATCTTCAGCTTCCTGCTTGCACCGTGGGCCGGTCGCCAGGTGCATGAGCCCACGGCCATGGAGCGGGCAACATGATGGTCGTTCTGTTCTGGGCGATGGCGCTGGTGTTGTTCGCCTTTGCGACCCGCGTCGGCCGGCATTTTGGCCTGATTCCCATCGTCAGCCAGTTGTTGCTGGCGACCCTCGGCTTGCCGCTGTTGATGTATTTCTGGATCGAGCCCCAATGGCAATTGAGCGGTGCGCTGCTGGTATCGCCGGGCTGGCTGAAGAACCTCTACAGCCTGAGCTTTGCCCTGTTGCTGGGCTACATCCTCAGCGATGTGATCGACCTGCAACTGGATCGCCAAAGCCTGAAAATCGCCCTGCCCAGCTTTTGCATTCCGTTTGCCTGCGGCCTCGCCACCGCCGTCTGGTTGTTGCCGCCGCAACCGTGGATCAGCTCGCTGGCCGTCGGCCTGTTGTTCGCTATCACCGCGATTCCGGTGTTGTACCTGTACCTGCGGCACATCGATTACCCGCCCGCCGCCACCCGGCGACTGGTGCAAACCGCGATCCTCATCGACCTCGCCTGCTGGACGCTGTTCGGCATCGCCCAGGGCAGCCTGCACCTGAGCAGCCTGTTGCTGCCCCTGGCTGGCGCGTGCCTGCCGGTGCTGCTGCGGTTGCTCGGTTTGCGCCAGACATGGCTCTACAGCCTGTGCTTTTTCGCCCTGCTGGTCGTCGCCGAACACTTCAAGCTCAACGCGCTGATTTTCGGCATCGGCTATGTGTTGATCATGGCCGCGCTGAAAGCCCCGCTGGTCCTGCCGCTGCCGGCCGTGTGGATGGGCCGCTTGCAGACGTACATCGCCATCCCGCTGATCCTCACGTTCGGCATCGTGCAGATCAACGTGCACAGCGCGATGGACAGCCTCGGCTGGGTGCAACTGCTCGCCCTGCTGCTGTTGCCGATGCTGAGCAAACTGCTGGGTAACTGGCTCGGCCTCGGCTGGGCCGGGGCCTCGTTCCAGGGCGCCAGCCGCTGGCGGGAAAGTGTGCTGCTGAACATCCGCGGCTTGAGCGAGATCGTTTTTCTCAACCTGCTGCTGCAACAGCAACTCATCAGCCCGCCGCTGTACTTTGGCCTGATGCTCATGGGCCTGATCGCTACACTGCTACCAGCCCTGACCGGCATGCACCGAATCCCCCTGAAAGCCGCTGTCCCGGCAAGGAGCCCCCATGCCAACCGTTGAAATGGAATGTCGTCAGGTCGTGGTCATCGGCGCCGGTCCTTCCGGCGCCATCGCCGCCGCGCTGCTCAAGCGCAAGGGACACGATGTGCTGGTGATCGAGCGTCAGCATTTTCCACGGTTTTCCATCGGTGAAAGCCTGTTGGCCCATTGCCTGGATTTCGTCGAAGAAGCGGGCATGCTCGACGCCGTCAACGCCGCCGGCTTCCAGCTGAAAACCGGTGCTGCGTTTGCCTGGGGCGAGCGCTACAGCGCGTTCGATTTCGGCGAGACGTTCAGCCACGGCAAATCGACGACCTTTCAAGTCCAGCGCGCCGATTTCGATAAGCTGCTGGCCGATCAGGCCGCGCTGCAAGGCGTGGATATCCGCTATGGCGAAACCATCGTCAGCGTCGACATTGCCCCCGGAAAACCGCAGCTCGGCGTGCGCCGCGAAGACGGTAGCGAGTATCGCGTCGAGGCCGGCTTCCTGCTCGATGCCAGTGGTTACGGCCGCGTACTGCCGCGCATGCTCGACCTCGAGGCGCCGTCGAACTTCCCGGTGCGTCAGGCCGTGTTCACTCACGTCGAAGACCGTATCGACCTCCCGGCCTTCGACCGCAGCAAGATCCTGGTGACCACTCATCCGACCCAGCGCGACGTGTGGTTCTGGACCATCCCGTTCAGCAACGGGCGCTGCTCGGTCGGCGTGGTCGCCGCAGAAGAGCGTTTCGCCGGCCGCAGCGACAATCTGGACGAGTGCCTGCGCAGCTTTATCGCCGAGACGCCAAGCTTGGCCAGCGTGTTGCAAAATGCGCAGTGGGACACCGAAGCCCGAACCATCGGCGGTTACTCGGCCAACGTCAAAACCTTGCACGGCCCGGGCTTCGCGCTGCTGGGCAATGCCGCGGAATTCCTCGACCCGGTGTTTTCCTCCGGCGTGACCATCGCCATGCGTTCGGCGAGCATGGCCGCCGGAGTGTTGCACCGTCAGCTGCAAGGCGAAGCCGTCGACTGGCAAACCGAGTTCGCCGAACCGCTCAAGCGCGGCGTCGACACGTTCCGTTGCTACGTCGAAGGCTGGTACGCCGGGACTTTCCAGGATGTGATTTTCCACGAGAGCAGTTCGCCTGAAATTCGCGGGATGATCAGCTCCATTCTTGCCGGATATGCCTGGGACCGCCGCAATCCGTTCGTCAGCGAAGCCAGGCGCCGGTTGAAGGCGATATCCGAATTCTGTGCCAGGGATGCGACATGAACTACTTGAGCGACAAGTACGTCGAAGAAACCCGTTTCGGTTTGTGGTTCCTGCGCAGCCAGATCTGGCAACACTATGTGCTGCGGTTGGCGATCGACGATTTGCGCAGCCTGTTCAGCGAAGCGCTGCCTGTAAGCCCGGTGTTGCTGGATGCCGGTTGCGGTCAGGGCAAGTCATTCCCGCTGCTGCGCCAGGCCTTTGCGCCCGGTCGTCTGATTGGCATCGATGCCGATCCCCAGAGCCTGGACCAGAGCCGCGCAGAAGCGGCCCGCCAGGGCATGGAAGTGGAGTTGATCGGCGGCGACTGCGCCAGCCTCAACCTGCCGGACGCCAGTATCGACCTGCTGTTCTGTCACCAGACTTTCCATCATCTGGTGGAGCAGGAACAGGCACTGGCCGAGTTCTACCGCGTGCTCAAACCCGGCGGTTATCTGCTGTTCGCCGAATCCACCGAGGCTTACATTGATACTTGGGTGATCCGCTGGTTGTTCCGCCACCCGATGCACGTGCAGAAAAGCGCGGCGCAGTACCTGCAAATGATTCGCCAGCAGGGCTTCGAATTTACCGCGCAAAACGTGTCTTATCCGTACCTGTGGTGGAGTCGCGCCAAGGATTTCGGCCTGCTCGAACACTTGGGTGTGTGCAAGCCGAAACCCTTTGGCCAACGCGAAGAAACCCTGGTCAATGTGGTGGCGCGCAAACCTTTTGAAGGAACTGTGTGATGTTGATTACCCGTCGCTTGAACTGCACAACCTGTAGGAGCGAGCCTGCTCGCGATAGCGGTGGGTCAGTCAAAATGGATGTCGACTATAACGCCGCCATCGCGAGCAGGCTCGCGCCTACAGGGGTTATCGGTGCTATGCGATATCTGTTGATCGCCGCAACCCTGCTGCTGAGCGCCTGCGCCGGCCGGGCGCCGCTGCCCGTACACAATCCGGATCTGCCGCTGCCGCTGCAATTGCACATCCAGCGCGGGCAGGCCGAGGAACGCGAGGACTGGGTGCTGGTGATCCAGCGTGAAGAGGCGGGTATCCGCTGGTCGATGATGGACCTGTTGGGCATTCCCCAGGCCCGCCAGAAATTGGTCGATAAAACCTGGGAGTCAGATGGTTTATTACCGCCCAATCCGCGAGCCCGGGAGCTGTTCGCAGCGTTGCTGTTTGCGCTGACGCCGCAAGATGAACTGGCGGCCAATTATCCCGGCGCCTGGCAGCACGGCAGGCAACGGTACCTGCCCGAGCGCTGGGACATCCACTACGCACAACCGCAGAATTTTGAATTGAAGCTACCGCATGGTCCGGCCTATCAAGTCACCCCCCTGAGCGGTGAAACGCCATGACGGCTTACCTCAATGCCCTCGGATTGGTGTGCGCGCTGGGCCGCGACAAGCAGGAAGTTGCCCGCAACCTGTTTGCCGGCGACTGCGGCGGCATGCGCGAGCAAACCGGGTGGGTGCCGCAACGCACGCTGCCGGTCGGTGCGGTCCAGGGCAAACTGGCAAGCATTCCAGCCGACCTGTCGCGCCATCACAGCCGCAACAATCAGTTGTTGCTGGAGGCCACGCTGCAAATTCGCCCGGACATCGACAGCGCGATCCAGACCTACGGCCGCGACCGCATCGGTGTGGTGCTGGGCACCAGCACCTCGGGTATCGATGAGGCCAGCCAGGGCCTGGCGCATTACCTGCGCGAAAAGCAGTTCCCTGCCGAGTACGACTATCAGCAACAGGAACTCGGGGCACCGGCGAACTTCCTCGCAGAGTGGCTGCAATTGAGCGGGCCGGCCTATGTCATTTCCACAGCCTGCACCTCCAGCGCCCGGGCCTTGATGAGCGCCCAACGCCTGTTGGACCTGGGCATTTGCGACGCGGTGCTGTGTGGCGGTGTCGACACCTTGTGCAAGCTGACCCTCAACGGTTTCTCGGCGCTGGAAGCAGTCTCGGAACAGCGTTGCAATCCGTTTTCGGTGAACCGCAATGGCATCAACATTGGCGAAGCGGCGGTGCTGTTCCTGATGACCAGGCGTGCAGGCGACAGCCAACCGATTGCCTTGCTCGGCAGCGGCGCCAGTTCCGATGCGCATCACATCTCCGCCCCGGAGCCGAGCGGGCGTGGCGCCCTGCAAGCCATGCGCAAAGCCTTGGGCCGTGCCAACCTGCAACCGGAGCAGATCGCTTATCTGAACCTGCACGGCACCGCCACCCAGCACAACGACGCCATGGAAAGCCAGGCCGTGGCGACGCTGTTCCCGGCCGGCGTACCCTGTTCGTCGAGCAAACCCATGACCGGCCACACCCTCGGTGCCGCCGGGGCGCTGGAAGCGGCGTTCTGCTGGTTGAGCCTGAGCCCGGACAATCGCGAGCATGCCCTGCCGCCCCACGTCTGGGACGGACAGCCCGCCCCCGAACTGCCGCCGCTGCAATGGGTGACCCCGACCACTCGCCTGACGTCCATTGCACCCCGCTACCTGATGAGCAATTCCTTTGCCTTCGGTGGCAACAACGTCAGCCTGATTATCGGAGACGCCCCATGATTGACTGGCCGCTCGCCGAACTGCTGCCCCACGCTGGCGACATGATCCTTATCGATCAGATCCTGGCGTTCGATGAAGAGCAGATTCACACGCGCCTGACCGTCAAGCCCGATGGCCTGTTCAATCTCCCCGACGGCAGCCTGCCGGCCTGGGTCGGCATCGAACTGATGGCCCAGAGCGTGGCCGCCTTCGCCGGTTGCCATGCGCGCCAGCGTGGTGATGCGGTGGAATTGGGCTTCCTGCTCGGCAGCCGAAAGTTCGAATGCAACGTCGAAAGTTTTCCGGCCGGTACCGAGTTGACCATCCACGGGATTCGCTCCCTGGAAGACGAAAACGGCATGGGCGTGTTCGAGTGCCACATCAACGCTCCCGGCATTCACGTTACCGCTCGTCTGAACGTATTCCGCCCACCCCAGGCCGCTCAATATCTCCATGAACCCGAAGGAGTCCAGTCATGACTGAATCCGTACTGGTCACCGGTTCCAGCCGTGGCATCGGCCGTGCCATCGCCTTGCGCCTGGCCCAGACCGGGCACGACATCGTGTTGCATTGCCGCAGCGGCCTGGCGGACGTAGAAGCGGTCAAGGCCGAAGTCGAGGCCTTGGGCCGTCGTGCGCGCATCCTGCAGTTCGACGTGTCCGACCGCGCCCGTTGCAAAGAAATTCTCGAAGCCGACGTGGAAATCCACGGCGCCTATTACGGCGTGGTGCTCAACGCAGGCCTGACCCGCGACGGTGCCTTTCCGGCCCTGAGCGAGGAGGATTGGGATGTGGTGATGCGCACCAACCTCGACGGTTTCTACAACGTGCTGCACCCGGTGATGATGCCGATGATCCGTCGTCGCGCCGCCGGGCGGATTGTCTGCATCACCTCGGTGTCGGGGCTGATCGGTAACCGTGGTCAGGTCAACTACAGTGCCTCCAAGGCCGGGTTGATCGGCGCGGCCAAGGCATTGGCGATCGAACTGGGCAAGCGCAAAATCACCGTTAACTGTGTCGCACCCGGCCTGATCGACACAGCCATGCTCGACGAAAATGTGCCGGTGGAAGAACTGATGAAAATGATCCCCGCACAACGCATGGGCACCCCTGAAGAGGTGGCCGGCGCGGTGAATTTCCTGATGTCGGCGGAAGCCTCGTACATCACCCGGCAGGTTCTGGCCGTCAACGGAGGCCTGTGCTGATGAAGCGCGTCGTCGTCACCGGCATGGCCGGCATCACCTCACTGGGCAGCGACTGGGAGACCATCGCCGGCAACTTCGCGGCCAACCGCAGCGGCATCCGCCGGATGGACGAGTGGGATCGTTTTACCGAGCTCAACACGCGCCTGGCGGGCCCCATCGATGACTTCAAGGTGCCGAGCCACTGGACCCGCAAGCAACTGCGCAGCATGGGCCGGGTTTCACGGCTTGCTGTGGGTGCGGCGGAGATGGCACTGGCCGACGCCGGCCTGTTGGGCGACGAGTCAATCAAGGACGGGCGCATGGGCGTTGCCTGCGGCTCCTCCACCGGCAGCACCGACGAGATCAAGGCGTTCGGCAACATGCTGCTCAACTCGGTGGCCGAAGGCCTGAACGCCAACTCCTACGTGCGCATGATGCCGCACACCACGGCAGCCAATATCAGCATCTTCTTCGGCCTCACCGGTCGCCTGATCCCGACGTCCAGCGCCTGCACCAGCGGCAGCCAGGGCATCGGCTATGCCTACGAGGCCATCAAGTTTGGGCGCCTGCCGCTGATGCTCGCCGGCGGCGCCGAGGAGCTGTGCCCGACCGAAGCCATGGTCTTCGACGCGCTCTACGCCACCAGCCTGAAAAACGACACCCCACAACGCAGCCCGCGCCCTTACGACACTGCACGCGACGGCTTGGTGATCGGCGAAGGCGGCGGCATGCTGGTGCTCGAAGAACTGGAACACGCCCTGGCCCGTGGCGCGCGCATCCATGCCGAGATCGTCGGATTCGGCAGCAACGCCGACGGCCAGCACACCACCCGTCCCGAACAAGTCACCATGCGCCGGGCCATGGAACTGGCCCTGGAAGACGCCGGGTTGAAACCGTCGGACATCGGCTATGTCAACGGCCACGGCACCGCCACTGAACAAGGCGACATCGCCGAAACCCTGGCCACCAGCAGCCTGTTCGGCGAACACATGCCGATCAGCTCGCAGAAAAGCTTCCTCGGCCACACCCTCGGCGCCTGCGGTGCGCTGGAGTCCTGGTTCAGCATCGAAATGATGAACCGCGACCTGTACGCCCACACCTTCAACCTCGACGAAGTCGACCCGCATTGTGGCAAGCTCGATTACCTGCGCGGCGAGTTTCGGCAGATGAGTAATCAGTACGTGATGAACAATAATTTTGCGTTTGGCGGGGTGAATACATCGCTGATTTTCAAGCGCTGGTCTTGAACCCAAGCGACAAATGTGGCGAGGGGGCTTGCCCCCGTTGGGCTGCGAAGCGGCCCCAAAACCAGTGCATCCGATCCGTCAGGTAGCTCCCGTAAGCCGACTTTACGACTGCTACGCAGCCGAACGGGGGCAAGCCCCCCTCACCACAGGAACACAGTTCAGCTTTCCTTCTGTGACTGTCCGGCTTTAGTTGTGTTGGCGCTCTGATTTACTAAGGTGGATCGAGGTTATCCAGCACCCGATTCACCGCCAACTCCCCCAACATGATCGACTGCTGAATGCCCAGCAGGGTGTTGCTCTGCGACCCGTTCAAACTCCTCGCGAAATCGCTCGCCATGACATTGGCTGATGCCAGCGACACACAGGCGTATTCCAGCAGAGTGTGGTTGTCGATATCGGGGGCGATCAAGAAGATATTGCTGGGTTCGCGTGGAGTGTCCGGCGATTTTTTTGCTTTTTTGGTCATGATTCAGCGCCCAGAAAAGTGGAGCCGACACCGAGTCGCTACGAATCAAAAGGGTGGCAGCTGTACGCAGGTTAGTAGACCGGGTCTTCGCCAAACCGGCGCGCCCGAAGGCGCCCTGCGCACAGCTACCGTCAAGGGCAGGTACAGACATACCTGCCTATCAGGAGCGCAAATGCACTTAGCGAAAACACGGGCTACTAAACCCGATCACTGACAATCAGTGACACGAATCAAGTTAGCGATGGCCCTCAAAGCGCACAAGCCGGCGGATTCTGGAGTAGTTGCAGGCAACGTCGCAAGGCGCTGTAGCCGTTGCGAGGGATTTCGGAAATGTCCTACAGCAGGTGATGAAGCATTCCGAAGGGGATGATACATCCTCATTCCAGAATGCTGGTTTTTTAGTGTTCTTGCAGACGCTTTTTGCGAGCAGGCTCAGTTACGTTCGCGGCGAGTTTCAGCAGATGAATAACCGGCAAAAGATGAGCAACAACGCTGCATATGGCGAGGTGAATATTTCTCTGATTATTCTACCAAGGTCGTAGCTGCATTAATCAGAACCAAGAAAACCCGAATCATCGGATCATTCCGCAATCCTTGTAATACTCTTCCGAACGTATATTTACCCTATTGAGCACTTTTCTTGCTCATGCTTAATTGCCGAGGAGTCCAAACAAAGAACTCAGAAACCCATAAATTAATACCGAACAAGGATGTAGGTAATGGCTCAGAATGGAATCAACTTGCCCGCCACAGACATTATTGGAACTTGGAGAGGATCATCAGGTGGATACTGGTCTACGGACGGCATCATCATTGATGGCACTTACGTTCTTCCTCCACCACAACCCGAGGTGGTTACGGAAGATAAAAAATTCTACCTCATCGACATGATAAAGCGTCAAACGGGACTTGACGAATTTACTTTCAACTTGAAAATTCTTGATAAAGCTTTGAACAAAAACGATGCATATGGTGCAATAAAAGACATTTGGCATATCGTGGAAAGCGATCGTGGATGGGTAGATCCACACTGGAGAATCAACGATGACCTTTTCAAAAACAAAATCGTGAATTTTAGCTTGGCTGACGCTCTACAAAAAAGCGGTTTCAGTTCAAGAGAAGCTATTATTGCAGTCGCCAGCTCCGGGCATGCAGACAGTACTTCATACAAACTGGAAACTCCAAAACTTTCTGGAGGCACGTTCAGTCCTGTCAAGGCACTTGGGCACTATCTATGGGGCAAGGGGCCAAAGCTTGAAGTCGATATCAACACCATCGGACTTAATATTTTAGAGCACAAACTACCATTATTAAGACAGGCGATTTAACACACAAAATCACCTGGAGTATATAATCTTGTCGATCCGCGTATTGGATACGACACAATTAACGACAACCTTGCGACTTGGGCTTATCTGGGCAGAATTACTTTGAGCATGACAGGAGACTTTATACGAAGTCACGATGATTCCTGGCGATTCATTGGTGTAATAAAAGCCTACCATGACAGATACGATTTCAACGAGAGTGACAGACCTCCTGCATTAGAGCATTTAACCACTGCCGGCAGAGCACTACCAGGAACGGGCTTTGAAATAGACATTTCAGGCGAACACAAAATACATTTAGTTGGCAGAGGGCACCAAATTCAACAATTCCAACCACACTTAGGCAGCCAATTAATATTTGACTGCCTTTTTCATTTTAACCCGGACACTATAATTATGATCAATATGAGCCTCCGAACACTGTACCTCACAACACTACCGATTTTTTCAACTGCGAGTTGTTACATCATTATTTTAAATTACACAAACGGCATTTATCCTACCACGCAAGACACAGTAGCAATCCCATTAGTCTCCATGGCCGGCTTGCTCGCCATACTATTACTATTATCCGCCGCCCAAAACCCGTTTTACAAACAACTACACTATCAAAAGGCAACCAATATCGCCTCAATCACCTTGGCATTATTTTCAACTACAGCTTCATCAGCACTGCTTATTAAATCAATTAATTACTGGCTCACTCCAAACCACTTAGGCATTTCTGCACTTTACTTCTTTATATTTACTACCTATGTAATTCACCAATTAAATATTTATAAAAAATTCACCTCGCAAAAAAAATGACCAACTCACACTGGGCACCTTCGGTGACGGCCCAACACTTGCAAGTTAATAGAGCATCATCACGATATCCTTACGCTTTGGACTCGACCTTCCTGGTCAACAACTCCACAAACGCCCGCGCCATCGCCGACTTCTGGTCCTTACGCTGCACCAACCACACCGCCGACACCGCCGCCGGATCGAGCAACGGTCGATAGACCACGCCGTCAATACGCATCCGCTGATAAGACGCCGGCATCACCGAGACGCCAAGACCCGCAGCCACCAACCCGATGATGGTCATCGCCTCGCCAGCCTCTTGTGCAAAATGCGGAGTGAAACCGGCATCCCGCGCCAGGCTGAGCAACTGCGCATACAGGCCACTGCCATAGCTGCGCGGAAAAAACACAAAGGGCTCAAGCGCCAGGGCTGACAGGAACAAGCCCTCCTCGCTGCCCTCTACCAACGGGTGCTTGGAGCTCAGCACCGCGACCAGCGGCTCGCGCATCAACTCGACCACGCTGAGGCAGTCCGGCAGCCCGAGCGGGCGCATGATGCCGACTTCAATCGACTCGTCCACCAGCGCATCGGCCACCTGGGTGCTGCTCATTTCCCGCAGGTTCAAGTGCACCGCCGGGAAGCGCTGGCGGAAAGAGAAAATCGCCTGGGGAATGGTCGAGTTGAAGGGGGCCGACGAGGTGAAGCCGATTTTCAGTTCACCCAGCTCGCCCAATTGCGCTCGTCGTGCGACATCCGCCGCTTTGTCGACCTGCGCCAGCACCAGCCGCGCCTCTTGCAGAAACAGCCGACCGGCTTCGCTCAGCTCGACCCGACGATTGGTACGCTCGAACAACCGCGCGCCGACTTCCTGTTCCAGCGCCTGAATCTGCTGGCTCAACGGCGGTTGCGAGATGCCCAGCACCTGTGCGGCGCGGCCGAAGTGCAGTTCTTCGGCGACGGCGATGAAGTAGCGCAGATGACGCAATTCCATGGAAACCCCATTAGGTCGTAAAAGCTATCAAACAGGTCGAACAATATATTGGATTGAATCATTAGCCAGCTATATGCTTTTTTCATTGCCTGACCGGCTGCGCCCTCCGAGGTCCAACGTGAAAACTGCTGTCGCCCCACTCGCCCATGAAGTTCCTCCCGCAGCACCGGACGCTATCGCCGCTGAGCTGGCGGAGATCTACATCGAAAAAGGCACCCCGGCGTTCATGCGCACGGTGCTGGCGTTGTTCTGCGGCGGCTTCGCGACTTTCGCCCTGCTCTATTGCGTGCAGCCGATGATGCCGCTGCTGTCCCACGAGTACTCCATCAACGCAGCGCAGAGCAGCCTGATCCTGTCTATCGCTACCGGCATGCTTGCTATCGGCCTGCTGATCACCGGCCCGATTTCCGATCGGGTCGGGCGCAAACCGGTGATGGTGGCCGCACTGTTCGCCGCTGCGCTGTGCACCATGGCCAGTGCGATGATGCCGAGCTGGCACGGTGTGCTGCTGATGCGTGCGCTGATTGGATTGTCGTTGAGCGGTCTGGCCGCGGTTGCGATGACTTACTTGAGCGAAGAGATCCACCCACAGCACATCGGCCTCGCCATGGGGTTGTACATCGGTGGCAACGCGATTGGCGGGATGAGCGGGCGCTTAATCACCGGGGTATTGATCGACTTCGTCAGCTGGCACACGGCGATGCTGGTGATCGGTGGCCTGGCCCTGATTGCCGCGGCGGTGTTCTGGAAAATCCTCCCGGAATCGCGCAACTTCCACGCCCGCTCGCTGCACCCGCGCAGCCTGCTCGACGGTTTCACCATGCACTTTCGCGACGCCGGCCTGCCGCTGCTGTTTCTTGAAGCCTTTGTGTTGATGGGCGCGTTCGTCACGCTGTTCAACTACATCGGCTATCGCCTGCTGGCCGCGCCGTACCACATGGAACAGGCCTTTGTCGGGTTGCTGTCGGTGGTGTACCTGTCGGGCATCTACAGCTCAGCGAAAATCGGCTCGCTAGCCGACAGACTCGGTCGCCGCAAAGTGCTCTGGAGCACCATCGCGCTGATGATCGGTGGTCTCGCCCTGACGATGTTCACGCCATTGCCGCTGGTGATCATCGGCATGCTGATCTTTACCTTCGGCTTCTTTGGCGCCCACTCGGTGGCCAGCAGCTGGATCGGCCGCCGCGCCACCAGGGCCAAGGGGCAAGCATCGTCCTTGTACCTGTTCAGCTACTACGCAGGGGGGAGCATCGCCGGTACGGCGGGTGGCGCGTTCTGGCACCTGGGCGGTTGGAACGGCATCGGGTTGTTCATCGGCACGCTGCTGGTGATTGCGCTGCTGGTCGCGTTGAAGCTGGCGAAGTTGCCGTTGTTGCCGGGTACAGCGAAGGTTTAGCCACAACTGCACCCTAGCGGTAATCGCGAGCCAAGGTACACTGACGGCATTCGTCAGTCTTGGTAAAGGGAAGCCAGAATGCGCCTGGACCGTCTCCACATTCAAAATTTTCGTTGTTACGAAGATGCTACTTTCGACTTTCAGCCGGGTTTCAATCTGGTGGTGGGGGTTAATGGGAGCGGGAAGACTTCTTTGTTGCAGGCTGCGGCCGTTTCGTTCATTGAATATGCGAATTCGATAAAACTACAGCCCATCGGCTTAGACCTGAACGACGTGCGCTTTGTCATCAACAAATTTGAAAGCCGTAGCCGCTTCGAAAGAAAGTTCCCGCTTCTGCTTGCAGCTCAGGGAGATATTTTAGGAGTCAATAAATGGGAAACCACTCAAGCGAGTGAGCATCTCCCTCCTTTGGTAGATCTTGAGTTAATGCTTGCAACAGATAAAGAGCTCGCAAAGTTCGACCTCGGAGAAAGTGTCGAGCTACCCGTTCTCGCTTTCTATCGATCTAATCGTCAATGGAAAGGCGCAAATATTTCGGCCGAGTTTGCGGCACAGCAAAAAATCTCCCGCTTGGACGGATACACGAATTGGTTTGATGCAGTTACCGACTTAAAAGACTTCGAAAGTTGGCTGATCGGCAAGACGCTCGAACGCATGCAAAGTTTGCTGGATTCAAAAACGGCAATACCGACATTCGATGACGAACTGACGCTGGTTAATCAAGCAATCGGGATAGCTCTGCCGAATGCAAAAAACCTTCGTTACGACCTCAGGCTTCAAAGCCTATTGATAGATGTTGAAGGAGGCATAACCATTCCCTTCAACAACCTTAGTGACGGCCAGCGAGGCATGGTCGCCCTCTTCGCAGACATCGCACGTCGCATGTGCATCCTCAACCCTCACATGGGCAAGGACGTCCTGAAAAACACTTCAGGCGTAGTCATCATCGACGAACTGGACATCCATCTTCACCCAGCCTGGCAACGCAACATCGTGCCTGCGCTGAAACAAGTTTTCCCGAAAGTCCAATTCATCGCCGCCAGCCACTCCCCTCAAATCATCGGTAGCCTCAAGCCCGAAGAAGTCATCATTCTGCACAACGGCGATCCATCCCACCCACGGGTCACCTACGGCCTGGACTCCAGCAGCGTGCTGGAGGAAGTGATGGGGGTTACCCAACGCGAACCCGAAATTGAAAAAATGCTCTCGGAACTGTTTTCAACACTGGAAGACAACGACCTGAAGAAAGCCAAGGCGCAACTCAAGGCACTGAAGTTGAGAGCCCCTGATCTTCCGGAATTCGCTGGAGCAGAGGCGCTGATCAGGCGCAAGGAGATCCTCGGTAAATGAAACGAGTGCTCAAAGGAATTGAACCCGCTTCATTTACAAGATGGAAAAGCTCGGCAAACGAAGAGTGGAGTCCTACTTATCCAACACTGCAAAATCCGCAAAAGCGTGATTTGCACAACAGTTTGCTGCAAGAACAAGGCTTCTTCTGTTGCTACTGCGGTAGAGAGATAGATACTGCCAGCAGTCATATCGAACACTTCAGGCCTCAAGAACACTATGAGGAGTTGGCATTGGAGTACCATAACCTCCACGCCTCCTGCCTGCGAGAGACAACACCTGGCAATCCATTGCACTGCGGTCATCGCAAAGGCAACTGGTTTGACGAAGCGCAGCATATCTCACCGATGGATGAGCATTGCGAGCACCGTTTCCGTTATCTGCAGACCGGCGAAATTCAAGCAACCGAACGAGACGATCTGCCGGCAACGAAAATGATTGAAGTACTGGCACTCGATATTGCCTACCTCAACAATCGCCGACAGAGCACAATCCGTGGTTTATTCGATGACGAGTTCATCACACAGGCCAGTGAGGAAGACCTGGTCCGCCTCGTTGCTGCTATTCGCTCTAACAGTATCCTTGAGCAAAAAGCTTTCGATCACGTGATCGCACGCTACGCCGAACAGCTCATTGGACACTGAAAATCTGCACAATGAAAAACGCCCAGCATAAACCGGGTGTTTTTCATTGAACGGTAGTGCAACTACCTGAGCACCACCCGCGCCTCCAGGGCATCGTCACGCTTCTCCAGCGTCAGGGTTTGCAGCGCGACTCCATCGCGCTCGATCCCATCGAGCCACTGCATCAAGGGCTGCGCATTGCCATTGAGGGTCACGCGCAGCAGATCACTGTCACTCTCCATCTGACGGATCTCCAGCCCCGCCGCCGCAGCGCTTTCGCTGATGCGCAGTGAAAGCGGTTTTTCGCTGTCGACGGGGACATGGCTGCGCGGCAACGCCTGTTGCAGTTGTGCGGCCAGCCCCGCCTGCTGTTGGTATTGTCGCTCGGCTGTTTCCAGCCGCTGCCGGGTCGGTTGCCAGATCAGGCTGAAAGCCACGACAGCCAACAAAAAAGCCCCCAGCACCTGCAACAGCCGTTGTTCGCGCTCGGAAATGCGTCGCCATGCCTGCTTCATGCCTCGTCCTCCACGGTGAGGGTGGCGTGCACCCGGTCAGCGGCTTTATTCGCGCTGTCGAGCCGGACGGGCATGCCCTGTTGTCGCCCGCGTTCACGCAATTGTTCCAGCTCGGTAAAGCCGCTGGCGGTCAGCTGGATTTTCCAGCCTTCGCCTGCTCGAAACTCGATGCGCTGGACCTCGACCGGGCTGGCGCCAATCACCTGCTCAATCAACCGGACCAGCCCGGCAATGCGGGTGTTTTGCGAATCCACAGGCTGGCTTTGCAGGGCCTTGAGTTGCGCTGACATATCGACGATGCGGCTTTGCTCCGGGTAAAGCGCCTTGAATCGCTGTTCATTCTGGGTGGCCAGGCGCCGGGCTTCGCTGTCGAGGAAGCGGATCCGCGTTTCGCTGGCACCCCAGGTCAACAGTGCCAGCATCAACAGCGCCCACCCGCCGGCACGCCAGGGCAGACGCTTGCCCCGTGGGGCGAACGCCCCCTGCAGCAGGTTGATGGCCTGGGTTGGGCGGTGGGCCAGGCATTGGTCGATGACGGCAGGGGCCTCACGCTCGTCCAGCCATTGCATGTCCTTGGGCAATAACGGCGTGAGCAGTGCCAGGTCGTCTTGCGACAACGCCAGGCGCGCCGACAGGCCTGCACCCAACAACCAGCGACCGAACCACCATGCGCCGCACGGCTGATCACCGGACAACAGATCGGCATCGACGAACACCCCGCGCACCTCAATACCCGCCTCGCGCAGCAAGTCGAGTACGGCGGCCAACCGTTCGCGGTCAATGACCATGACCGGGTAGCAGCCGTCACGATCACGAGCGCCAACGCTCAGATGCACAACTTCCAGCGCGTCACTCAGTTGATCTTCCACGGCGTAGGCCATGGCCTGGGCTTCGGGCCTGCGTCGCGACGGCCATGGCTCGCTGCGAACCCAACTGCACATTTCCATGGGCAACAGCACATCAACTACCTGCCCCTGCAATGCGGAGGCCGCCTGATTCAGCGGCATCGGCAGGCGTCGAAGGGTTGGCGACCACAGGACGCAGGGCCAGAGGCCCGATGGTGCGTCTTGCCCCTCGGCGGTCAGGTAAAGCCAAGTGTTCATCGCGGTCTCTCGTGGCTACTCATGGGAAGAAAACGTCGTTGCAGCACCGTCAGTTGTCGAGTCTTGGGGTCGTGTCCGACATCCGTGGCCAAGTGCAGTTCGCGCCCGTCCCGGGTCACCTGCACCCTTATCCGATACCAGCGGCTTTGGGTGCCAAGCCCGTGACTGCTCAGGCCCTGCCCGGAGAGCAACGGGTCCTGGGTAAACGCCTGGACGCTCGCCCAGGGCATTGTTGCCGCCTGATGCGCCAGCGCATCGGCGGTCGCGGCGTCCACCTCGCCGAGTGTTCTCAACAGCAGCGCCGGTGCGGTGTTGATGTTCAAGGCGGTGTCGGCGGGCAGCAGCGCCACCCAGGGTTCCAGCCGCTGCAGCAGGCGAGCGTCAATGCCAGGCAGCAAGCGCAGTCGGCTCAGTTCCCCCAGCGGCCCGACCTGGCTCAGTTGCAGAGGAGGCAGTTCGAGCAACTCGAGCAGGCGCGCCCAACGGTTGAGGGTGACCTGATCCACCTGCCCCTGGCGTAACAACCCATTGAGATTGAAGCGTCCGGCGAGGTCATCGATATCGATTCGGATCTGCGCATCTTCAACCTCGAAACCCGGTGCCATGGCCGTCCAGCCTTGAATCCGCTCGACGGGTTTTTTTGCGTCCTGCAACGCGTCGCGCAACAGCAACAACGCCCAGGTTTCCCCGCCCAATGCGAGTTGCCGCAGCTGTATTTGCTGCAACTGTTGCCCACTGCTTTGCAGCGAAAGGTGATGGCTGCGCAACACGCCACCAATGATCAGCAGTGCCAGGCTCATGACCAGCAATACACTGATCAACGCAATGCCGCGTTGGCGCCCGTTCACGGCAATGCACCCGGCATCGGCAACACCCGACGAATCGATTCGAAGCGCCCGACAGAGACTTGCACCTCCAGCGCCATGAGCGCCTTCGCCTCCTGCCCGGCCACCCAATGAGCGACCCAGCCGGACTGGCTGTCGAACAGACGCCAGCGCAACTCACGAACGCCTTCGAGCAGTTTTTGCCGCTGCACCAACTCCGTACCTTCGCCCTGGCTTTCGCGCCACAGCACGCCGCCGTCGAGTCGATAGGTCAGCATCTGGCGCTCACTGCGCGGCTGGTCCAGAGGATTGCGCCAGTGACTGCGCTGGAACTGCAAAAGCGGCGCTGCGAGCACCACCGGCTGTGCGGTGACGTGCAGCAGATCCCGCTCGATCACCGCCATCGCTCGTTGCAGGCTCCTCAGCTCTCGCTCGTGGGCCGCCGTGCCCTGTTGCACTCGCAGCACGCTATCGAACAAGCCCCAACTGGCCAGCCCCAGCACGGCGAAGATGGCCATGGCGATAACCAGCTCCAGCAAGGTGAACCCACGCTGCCTAGTCATGAACCGCAAGTATCCAGCCACTGGCACGATGCAAGGCGTGCGCACTGTTCGCCGGGCTGACCTGAATGTCGACCTGGAGCAAACGCGGATCGCCGGTGGCGCTGATGTGCTGTTGCAGCACCCAATCGCGCTGATCCATGGACACGATCTGTTGTTGCTGGCCGGCCGCCAAGCCGGATTGCAGGCGTAGCTCGTTCAACCGGTTGTCCGCCAGCCACGCCGCAAACAGTCGCTCCTCAACAGCGCCGCACTGCTTCACCGCGTATTGACTGGCCGACAGCACGGCTGCCGCCAGTGTCGCGAAGACCGCCAGGGCCACCATGATCTCCAGCAGCGTGAAGCCACCCATGGACGACAAGGATGACCGGCTAGTCATCGATCGCCACCTCGCCGATGCCATCGCCGGACAGGCTCAGCCAGGTCCTGTTGCCGGACTCGAATGCCAGCGTGAAGGCACTGGTTTCATCGTTGCTGAGCAACAGCAACTGCGGGGGGCCTTCGTCGGCGCCCAGCCCTGCCCCATAGCCGTCCTGCTGCAAACGTACTCGCACGTTCAGAGGCCAGTCGGTCAGTTCCTTCACCGGCTCCCATCCACGAACACCCAGATGCATCACCCGGTAGCCATCGGCACTCAGGCGCAGGCCATATTCCTGGCCTTCGAACACCGCACGCTCACGCAGTTGATGAATCACCTGCACCATCGCCTCGGCTTCCTGCTTGACCTGACGCGCGAGATTACCCCCACCGGCAAGGCTCACCATGCCCAGCAATATGCCGACCACGACAATCACGACCATCATTTCCAGCAAGGTAAACCCTCGGCAGCGGTAGCCCACGGATCAATGGCCCCAATTGCCGATTTCGGCTGCAAACCCTTCGCCGCCCGCTACGCCATCGGCGCCCAGGGAATACAGGTCGTAAGTGCCGTCTACCGATCGCACACCCGGATTGAGGTACTGATAAGGCATGTTCCACGGGTCGACCGGCATGCTCTTGAGGTAACCCTGAGGGTTCCAGCCCCGTGCCGCGGGCAGTCCGGAGGGACGTTTGACCAACGCTTCCAGGCCTTGCTGGGTCGAGGGGTAATGGGCGTTGTCGAGGCGGTACATTTCCAGGGCGGTGGCGATGGCCTGGATATCGATTCTGGCGGCAGTGACCTTGGCTTGATCGGGGCGGCTCATGAACTGTGGCACCACAATGGCCCCCAGCACGCCGATGATGACCACCACCACCATGATTTCGATCAGGGTAAAACCGCGTTGCGCACGGGAAAGGTTTTTGCGGACAGGTTGCATGGATCAATTCACCAATTGGTTGAGGCTGAGAATCGGGAGCAGGATGGCCATGACGATCAGCAGCACGACGCCGCCCATCAGCACAAGCATCGCCGGCTCGAAGAGGCTCACCACCAGCGCAATGCGCGCGGCGAGGCTGTTTTCCTGTTGTTCGGCGGCCCTGGCCAGCATGCGGTCGAGCTCGCCGGCACGTTCGCCGCTGGCGATCATGTGCAGCATCATCGGCGGAATGTCGCCGCTCAGTTCCAGGCCGCGGGTCAGCGTTCCGCCTTCGCGGACCGAGCGGGCGACATCGACCATCCGCGCACGGATGGTCAGATTGCCGATGACCGCGGCAGCAATTTCCAGGGCGTCCACCAAGGGCACGGCACTTTTGCCGAGGATTGCCAGGGTGCTGGCAAACCGTGCGGCTTCCATGGCACGCAGCACTTCACCGAGGACGGGCGCATTCAGCACCCAACGATGCCAACGCAGACGCCATTTCGGTTGCTGCCAGCTCCAGCGCCACAGGCCGAACAGCGTCGCCAGTACGCTCATCAACAACAGGAAATGGTCGCGCAGGCCGTTACTCACGCCGATCAGCGCCTGGGTCAGCCAGGGCAACGGCTGGCCGCTGTCGACGAAGATCTTCACCACATCCGGCACCACATAACCGAGCAGAAAACCGACGATCGCCACACTGGCCAACATCAGGATCAACGGGTACACCAGAGCCATCTGGATCTTTTGCCGCGAGGCCTGGCGGGCCTGGGTGTAGGCCGCCAGTTGCTCCAGCACTTGGCCCAGATGCCCCGAGCGTTCTCCAGCGGCCACGGTGGCGCGGAACAACTCGGGGAAGGCTCGTGGAAATTGCCCCAGTGCCGAGGCCAGGGCGTGGCCTTCCATGACCCGGCTCCTGACCGCCGAGAGCAAGCCCGCAACCTTGCGCTTTGAGCTCTGCTTCGCCACCGCATCGAGCGCTTCTTCCAGGGGCAGTCCGGCCTGAACCAGCGTTGACAGTTGCAACGTCAACAGCGCCAGATCAGCAGCACTCAGGCGTCCACCTCGCGACTGCCGGCCCGCACCGCCGCCGCCCCGGACCTCGGTCAACACACGCGGCCACAAACCACGTTCACGCAACAACTGTCTCCCATGGCGGGGTCCATCGGCCTCCAGCCGTCCCTTGCAGGATCGTCCCTGGGCGTCGTGGGCGCGGTAGTCGAAGGTCGGCACTGGTCAGTTCTCCTGGGTCACACGCAGCAACTCATCGAGGCTGGTCAATCCTTCCAGCACTCGCTGGCGCCCGTCCAGGAACAGGCTGCGCGAGACCTTGCGCGTTTCGTCGACGAGGATTTGCTCACTGGCGCCCTGATGGATCAGCGCCGAGACTGCGGGTGTTACGCTGATCAGTTCGTAAATGCCGATACGTCCGCGATAGCCGTGCTGGCACTGTTCACAGCCCGAGGCCTTGAACAGGGTGTGCGGCGTGCTCGTGTCGAGCCCCAGGCGCTGGCAGGCCGCCGCATCGGCGAGGTACGCAACCTTGCAATGGGGGCACAAGGTGCGCAGCAGACGCTGGGCCAGAATGCCCACCAGCGAGGACGCCAGCAGATAGGCATCGACGCCCATGTCTACCAGCCGTGTGACCGCTCCGACCGCACTGTTGGTGTGCAGGGTCGAAAGCACCAGATGCCCGGTCAAGGACGCCTGGACAGCGATCTCAGCGGTTTCGCGGTCACGGATTTCGCCAACCATCACTACGTCCGGATCCTGGCGCAAAATCGCCCGCAGGCCCCGGGCGAAGGTCATGTCGACCTTCGGATTGACTGGCATCTGGCCGACACCCGGCAGGTGATATTCGATCGGGTCTTCGACCGTGAGAATGTTGCGGGTCTGGTCATTCAGGCTGCTCAGCGCGGCGTACAGGCTGGTAGTCTTGCCGGAACCGGTCGGCCCGGTCACTAGCAGAATGCCGTGGGGCTTGCCCAACAGATGACGCAGGGCCGCGAGGGTATCGTCCGGCATGCCCAGCCGATGCAAATCCAGCCGCCCGGCCTGCTTGTCGAGCAAGCGCAGCACCACCCGTTCGCCATGGGCCGAAGGCAGCGTCGAAACCCGCACATCGACTTCATGCCCGGCCAGGCGCAAGGCCATTCGCCCATCCTGGGGCACGCGTTTTTCCGCGATGTCCAGGCGCGCCATGACCTTGATCCGCGACACCAGCAGGGTCGCCAGTTCGCGCTTGGGCCTGAGCATTTCACGCAGTTGGCCATCCACTCGCATACGCACCGACAGGTACTGCTCGAAGGTTTCCAGGTGCACATCCGAGGCATGCTCACGCACCGCTTCACCGAGCAGCGCGTTGATCAGGCGAATGATCGGCGCGTCGCCCTGTTGCTCCAGCAGGTCGGCGGTTTGCGGGACCTGATCGACCAGGCTGAGCAAGTCCAGTTCTTCGTCCAGCCCTTGGGCAACTTGCTCCATCGCACTGTGCCCCTCGCGATAGGCCGCCGCCAGGCGCGAGGCGTACTCATCGGCCCCGACGATTTGAAACGGCAATGCCCGCCCGCACACCCGGCGCGCTTCCGCCAATGCGGTGAGCGGCGCATCACTGCGCAGGGCAAGACGCAAGTCGTCGCCGTCATGCTCCAGCAACACACCAAAACGCCGGGCGAAGCCGAAGGGCAGTTGCTCGCAGAGTTCGCTCATGGGTTCACTGCGCCTTGCCGCGCAAATCGAATACTGGCGCGTCGCTGGCCGACTCGAACAACCCGCGCGCCTCGGATGGCAGCAACAGCGAGTTGTTTTCCCCCGCCCCTGATTTGCTCAAGTCACGCAGCGCGTTGTACCGCTGCTGGCTGACCTGGGACAGGTCTTCCTTGCTGCGCACGATGGTCGGGCGCAAGAACACCATCAGGTTGCTTTTGGTCTGGGTGTCGCGGCTCCAGCGGAACAACGCGCCGAGGTAGGGAATGTCTCGCAGCAGCGGCACGCCGCTTTTCTGGGTACGCACGCTGTCCCTGATCAGGCCGCCGATCACGATGATTTCGCCATCGTCGGCGAGGATGGTGCTCTTGAGCGCTCGCTTGTTGGTGATCAGGTCCGAGGAGTCGATGCCCGATACCGACGGTGCGATGTCCGACACTTCCTGCTCGACCTCCAGGCGCAACGTCGAGCCTTCGTTGATGTAAGGCTTGATCTTCAGGCTGATGCCAACGTCCTTGCGCTCGACGGTGGTGAACGGATTCTCCGCACCGTTGCTGTTGGTGGCGTAGGAACCGGTCTTGAACGGCACGTTCTGGCCGACGATGATCTCGGCTTCCTGATTGTCCAGGGTCAACAGGCTCGGCGTGGACAGCAGGTTGCTGTGGGTGTTGCTGGCCAGCGCCGAAACCAGCGCACCGAAGCGGTCACCGCCCAGTTGCAGGATCGCCCCTTCTGGCGCTGATCTCTTCTCGTCGAACTTCAGCCCACCGACGATCGGAATGTCGGTGCCGGGAAAGTTGATGAAGCCCTTGGCGTTGCCTGTGTTGAGGTTCCACTGCACACCAACGGCCTCGGCGATGTCGCCGGAGATTTCGACGATGGCGGCATGGATCAACACCTGAGCCCGTGGCTGGTCCAGCTGACGCACGATGTTTTCGATGGTCCGTACCTGGGCTGGTTCGGCAATCAGCACCAGCGCGTTCTGGCTTTCATCGGCCTTGATCATGAAGGCTGCACCACCAGATGAATCTTTGGCGCTGCCGACGGTGGCCACCTGTTTTCTGCCCTGCCCCATCGACTCAAGAATCTCGGCCAACTGCTTGGCATCGCTGTGACGCAGGCGAATCACCCGGGCATTGTCGAGGGTCGTGGTGGCCGGCGTATCCAGACCTCGGGCCAGCTCGATCAGGCGCTGGCGAACGACCGGCGGGCCAATGAAAATCAGGCGATTGGTCCTGGTGTCGGCCAGTACCTGTATCGCTGAATCGGCATTGCGCTTGCCCATGGAGGCCTCGATCACCGGCGCGACATCGCCCGCCAGGGCATGCTTGAGCTGGACCACCGCGTACAGGTTGTTCTGACCGGAGTCCAGTTCGCGGATCACCCGGGCGATGCGCTTCACATTGGCAGCCGTATCGGTCAGCACCAACGCGTTGGCCGACACCGAAGGGCCGACATAACCATTGGCAGAGACCAATGGCCGCACCAACCCGGCAATATCAGTGGCGCTACCGGTGTTCAAGCCGATGACTTCGGTCACGAACTGCGACGCCGTGGTGGTTTTGACCGTGCCCTGGCCGGCACGGGTCTTGGCCTCGGCGACGGGGGTGATGAGGATCCGGTCGCCCTCATCGATCACCGTGAAGTTGTGGGCATCGAGCACCGAATAGAACAACCGGCGCACCCCTTCACGATCGAGGGCCTGCCGGGACATGACCGTGACTCGACCGGAGACTTTGGGGTCCAGCACTACGGTGGTCCCCAGAATGTTGGAGATCTCTTCGACGATGTCGCGCAGCTCTGCGTTGTTCATCGCCAGTTGCCACTTTTCTTCCTCGGCCTGAAGCGCGCCATGGGAAAGCGTTACCACCATGGCGACGAAAAAAATCACCGGTCGCAGTGCTTGCGCACCGAGAAAGCTATTCATGAACTTGATCACTCTGTCGACCCGGCAAGCGGGCTAAAAAAACGCGGAGAAATACTGGGCACTTGTGGCTTGCCGTGGGGGTCGAGCCGTTGCAGAAAACCCGTGACGGGAGGCTGGAGCGTCAACAGTTCCTCTCGGCCCTTGCTCCACAACACCGCGTGATCGGGCTCGACGCGACGCAAGACGCTGCCACCGGGCAAGCGCTCGCCGACCTGGTAGATGCGCGCGCCTTGCGAGTCCGCCAGCAGCACCCGGGACAAGCCGTGGGTGACGACGAAGCTTGCCTTCAAGGTCAGCGGTTCCGCGCTCGGCAGCAATTCGGCACCCGTGGTCAGACCGAGCACCGTTGCAACCGCCGTTGCGTCGAGCGCTTGAGGGGGTGCGGGAGCGGCTCGCGAGGCCGCGAGCGGTGCTGGCAACACCAACTGTTCGCGATAGCGCCACTCCTGCCAGCCCAGGAATGCCCCGTAGACCAACGGCACGACCAACAGGCTCGCCTTGCCCAGGAGCAAGGCCAGTCCGGTCAAGCGCTCGCGCGAAAACATCACCATGGCCTCACTCAAGTCGCCCGGGCCCAGGCTTGCCGCACAGGCGCAAAGACATACGTCGCAGCACCCGGTGGTTGCAGGCCTCATGCACGATAACGGCGCCGATGTGGACGGCCAGCAGCAGCGACAACACCACACACGCCCACGTGTGGACCTTGACGAACAATTCGATCAGTCGTGGATCGCTTAACGGCTGAGCGATCTCGATAACCCCGAATACATTGATCGGGCGATCCATCATCAACACGCCAGTCAGCAGAACGGCACCGACGATGAGGTAAATCGATGAGTGCACGAACAGTGCGAGCACCTCGACAAGCGACAACGACCGCATGCCCGAAAAACGGGTATGAGTGAAAAACAGAAACAGGCGCCACAGGTAAAACGGTATGAACACTGTCGTCAGCGAAACATTGAAGAACGCAACCGACTCTTTGGTGTGCGCAGACACCTCGAAACCGGCCACAAGAAAACCAGACAGCAAGGTCCACAGGATCACCGCCGCAGACAACCAATGCAGCAGCACGCGCTGTCTGGAATAACCCGAAACCGTCATTTTCAACTCGATCAACATCAAGGGAATAAAGCTTCAGGCGATCGGCTACCGATCGCCTGAAGTGCTACGAGGGGGACTTACAACTTGTTCCACGCCATGTGCCAGTGAGCACCGACACCCGGTTCATAACCGTTGGCGGAGGGGCTGTACTGCTTGCAGTAACCCGACTCTTGGAGCGGCTTGCACTCAAAGACTTCGTTGGTCTTCGGATGCAGCACCTTGGTGCCGGCTTTGTAGTCGCTGAGGCCTTCAGGGAACACGAAGTCGTATTCGATGCCGGCACCCTCACCGGTCAGTTGGGTGGTCTGGGTGTCCTGACGGGTCGTACGGCCATCCAGGGTAGTGCCGACCAGGGTCAGAGTGTGTGCGCCGGGGTTGCTGCGCACATCCATGGACAGCGAGGTGGAGCCACTGGCCACTTGTGTAGAGGTGGTGCCTACCGGTTTGTTGCTCTGGTCGAGCAAGGTGGCTTCGACGTTCATCGCACGGTTCGCGATCATGCTGAACTCGACCTTCGCCCGGCCTTTATCCAGGACGTATTCGGCTTGCTGCGAGGCCACCGCCATGCGCGCAGCGGTGTCCTCCTTCATGTCCAGTTGCACTTCGTAGCGGACTACCCCGCTTTCTTTTTGTGCGTAGAGGCTGTTGGTGCCTTTGACCGGCTCGACATTACCACTCTCGTCGCGGATACCGGCACGAACAAGGCTGTGGGTCTGGTTGATTTTTTCGGCCAGCTTGAACGACCAGTTTTGCGCCGTGCCGTCTTCAGCGTTATCGATGCTGATTTCGACACTGTAGTCCGGGCTCTCGCCATTGGCGGTGAACGCCCGGGCCTTGACCTTGTCGCCCACCAGCAGCGCCGTCGAAGGCGCAATGCTGCCTACGGAGGACCAGCCGCCAGGCAGCTCAGGCTCCGCCAGGATGTTCAGATCCGCAGCGTTGTAAAACGCGGCATCGGTATCGCCCACGGTCCAGATGGCCAGGACGACGTGATGGCCAGACTTGTCTGCCGGAATGTTGCAGTTGTGCTTGTCGCTGGACTCCGGACGCTTGTTGTCGCCGTTGATGGTGCAGAACGGCGTGCTTTCAAAGGTGGTGCGTTTGAGCGATTCGTTCGGATTCCAGCCGTTGCGGGTGATGAAATACTCGTGCTTGGTGGCCGGGTGAACCGCTGTGTAATGCCACTTGAAATCGATGTTGCGGTCCTTGATTTCAGTCAGGTGCCAACGGGTGGCGGACTGTGCATCCATGGCAGAGAACAGCGCGTGACCACCACTGGCGATCTTGCCATCGACCGGCCCCTGCAAGGGAGCACTGCCGACGCCTGCCGGAAAGCCTTTGAAGGTTTCACCGACACTCTGCGGCTCGTACTGGGCGCCACCGCAGTTGGTGTTCAAGCCTTTCTGGCAAGCCAACGCGCGCGAAGGCGGCACTTCCAGATAGCCATGGGCGGAAACGGTTTGAGAGGCCAGCATTGCCGATAACAGGATCATCGATGAAGTGCAGGCCGTTAAAGCACTTCTTTTATCAAATGTAATTTTCATGATGTATTCCAGACTGCTTATCGAAAACAGGGCGCCTTGTGGGCACCCCTGTTCGCTTCGTGACTGTTCGGCGATACGCCGGACAAGAGCCTGAAACCTTACGGGGATGGAAGAAAGTTCTATGTAGGAGTAATCAACACGCGAGGCAGGAACAGTCTCTCCATTCCTCGGTCCGACAAAGAAAGAAAACATTCTTACAGCTAGTAATGCTTTATCGATTGAGCTTTTAATCGGCATAAAAAAACCTGTCCGGCACTAGGCGGGACAGGCTTTTTGAAAACGGACAATCGCTATTCGTGATACTGCGCCGACAGCTCATGTACCGCGCGCAGGAACGCGCCGGCATGTTCCGGATCGACTTCCGGCGTGATGCCATGGCCGAGGTTGAACACGTGGCCGCTGCCTTTGCCGTAGCTGGCCAGGATGCGCCCGACTTCCGCGCGAATCGCTTCCGGCTTGGCGTAGAGCACGGTCGGGTCCATGTTGCCTTGCAGCGCGACCTTGTCGCCAACACGGACGCGGGCATTACCGATGTCGCAGGTCCAGTCCAGGCCCAGTGCATCAGCACCGGCGTCGGCGATGCTTTCCAGCCACAGGCCGCCGTTCTTGGTGAACAGGATCACCGGCACCTTGCGGCCTTCATGCTCGCGGATCAAACCGCTGACGATTTTCTTCATGTAGGCCAGGGAGAACTCCTGGTACGCCGCCGCCGACAGGTTGCCGCCCCAAGTGTCGAAGATCTGCACCGCTTGGGCACCGGCCATGATCTGGCCGTTGAGGTAGCTGGTGACCGACTGCGCGAGTTTATCCAGCAGCAGGTGCATGGCTTGTGGGTTGTCGTAGAGCATGGCCTTGGTCTTGCGGAAGTCTTTCGACGAACCGCCTTCGACCATGTAGGTCGCCAGGGTCCACGGGCTGCCGGAGAAGCCGATCAGCGGCACACGGCCGTTCAGTTCGCGGCGGATGGTGCTGACCGCGTCCATCACGTAACCCAGGTCTTTTTGCGGATCAGGAATCGGCAGGGCTTCGATGTCAGCCAGGGTGCTGACGACTTTCTTGAAGCGCGGACCTTCGCCGGTTTCGAAATACAGACCCTGACCCATGGCATCGGGGATGGTCAGGATGTCGGAAAAGAGAATCGCCGCGTCCAGTTGTGGATAGCGGTCGAGCGGCTGCATCGTGACTTCGCAAGCGAACGCCGGGTTCATGCACAGGCTCATGAAATCGCCGGCCTTGGCACGGCTGGCGCGGTATTCAGGCAGGTAGCGACCGGCCTGACGCATCATCCACACGGGGGTGACGTCTACGGGTTGCTTGAGCAGGGCGCGCAGGAAACGGTCGTTCTTCAGGGCAGTCATGTCGGCATCCGGAAAAAAAGTGAGGGCATTTTCTCAGAGCCGGGCGCAAAAGGCACGGCAAGAGCGGAGGCTTTTGTCTTTCGGGTCAATTTGTCGCAATGAAATACAGAGTTTAGCAACACCGCGAAACAACTGTGGGAGCGGGCTTGCTCGCGAATGCGGTGTGTCAGGCAACAAAACTGTCGACTGATACTCCCTCTTCGCGAGCAAGCCCGCTCCCACATTTTTACTGCATTCGGCTCAGAATCAGGGTTTAGACCCCCAGATAATCCAGGATCCCTTCCGCCGCATTACGGCCTTCGAAGATCGCCGTCACTACCAGGTCCGAACCGCGCACCATGTCGCCACCGGCGAAGATCTTCGGGTTGCTGGTCTGGTGCTTGTACTGACCTTGCTCAGGTGCCACAACACGGCCCTGGCTGTCGGTCTGGATCTCGAACTGCTCGAACCACGACGCCGGGCTCGGGCGGAAACCGAAAGCGATGACCACGGCGTCGGCCGGGATGATCTCTTCGGAGCCCGGGATCGGCTCGGGGCTGCGACGACCACGGGCGTCCGGCTCGCCGAGACGGGTCTCGACCACCTTCACGCCTTCGACCTTGTCTTCACCAACGATGGCAATCGGCTGGCGGTTGTAGAGGAATTTCACGCCTTCTTCCTTGGCGTTCTTCACCTCTTTGCGCGAGCCCGGCATGTTTGCTTCGTCACGACGATAGGCGCAGGTCACCGACTTGGCGCCCTGGCGGATCGACGTACGGTTGCAGTCCATCGCCGTGTCGCCACCGCCCAGTACCACGACCTTCTTGCCTTTCATGTCGACGAAATCTTCCGGCGACTTTTCAAAGCCCAGGTTGCGGTTGACGTTGGCGATCAGGAAGTCCAGCGCGTCGTACACGCCCGGCAGATCTTCCCCGGCAAAGCCGCCCTTCATATAGGTGTAGGTGCCCATGCCCATGAACACGGCATCGTATTCTTCGAGCAGTTGCTCCATGGTCACGTCCTGGCCCACCTCGGTGTTGAGGCGGAACTCGATGCCCATGCCGGTGAAGACTTCGCGACGATTGCTCAGCACGGTCTTTTCCAGCTTGAACTCGGGAATGCCGAAGGTCAGCAGACCGCCGATTTCCGGGTTCTTGTCGAACACCACCGGGGTCACGCCGCCACGCACCAGCACGTCGGCACAGCCCAGGCCCGCAGGCCCGGCACCGATGATCGCGACACGCTTGCCGGTCGGCTTGACCTTGGACATGTCCGGACGCCAGCCCATGGCGAACGCGGTGTCGGTGATGTACTTCTCCACCGAACCGATGGTCACCGCGCCGAAGCCGTCGTTGAGGGTGCAGGCACCCTCGCACAGACGATCCTGCGGGCACACCCGGCCGCAGACTTCCGGCAGGGTGTTGGTCTGGTGCGACAGCTCGGCGGCCTGGAGGATGTTGCCCTCGGCCACCAGCTTCAGCCAGTTGGGAATGAAGTTGTGCACCGGGCACTTCCATTCGCAATACGGGTTACCGCAACCCAGGCAGCGGTGTGCCTGGTCGGCCGACTGCTGGGGTTTGAAGGGTTCGTAGATTTCCACGAACTCTTTCTTGCGTTGACGCAACAGTTTCTTCTTCGGATCCTTGCGCCCGACCTCGATGAATTGGAAGTCGTTGCTGAGTCGTTCGCCCATCTTCAAAACCTCTTACACGACAGCTTCAAGCTCTAAGCTTCAAGCTGCAAGACAATCACGGTGGCAGGCACAACGCGCACTGCTGTTAACTTGCGGCTTGAAGCTTGCCGCTTGCAGCTGCGTCGTTACTGCGGATTCGCACGAGTACTGGAGAGCAGAGATTTCAAGCTCGCCGCCTTAGGTTTGACTAGCCAGAAACGACGCAAGTAATCATCGAGGTTCTCGGCGAGTTCACGACCCCACTCGCTGTCGGTTTCCTCGACGTATTCGTTCAGCACGCGTTGCAGGTGGCTGCGGTAGGCTTCCATCGCCTCGCCGCTGATCCGCTGGATTTCCACCAGTTCGTGGTTGACCCGGTCAACGAAGGTGTTGTCCTGGTCGAGCACGTAGGCGAAACCGCCGGTCATGCCAGAGCCGAAGTTGTAACCGGTCTTGCCCAAGACGCAGACGAAACCACCGGTCATGTACTCGCAGCAGTGATCGCCAGTGCCTTCCACGACGGTGTGGGCACCGGAGTTACGCACGGCGAAACGCTCGCCCGCGGTGCCGGCGGCGAACAGCTTGCCGCCAGTGGCGCCGTACAGGCAGGTGTTGCCGATGATGGCACTGTCCTGGGTGCGGTAGACACTGCCCTTCGGCGGAACGATGACCAGCTTGCCGCCGGTCATGCCTTTGCCGACGTAGTCGTTGGCGTCGCCTTCCAGGTACATGTGCAGGCCACCGGCGTTCCACACGCCGAAGCTCTGACCGGCAGTGCCCTTGAAGCGGAACGTGACCGGCGCATTGGCCATGCCCTGGTTACCGTGCTTGCGCGCGATTTCGCCGGAGATCCGTGCGCCGATGGAACGGTCGCAGTTGCAGATATCCAGGGCGAATTCAGCGCCGCTCAGGTCGTTGATCGCCGAGGTGGCCATGTCGACCATTTTCTCGGCCAGCAGGCCCTTGTCGAACGGCGGGTTGCGTTCAACGCCACAGAACTGCGGCTTGTCCGCCGGCACGTGGTCGCTGCCCAGCAACGGGGTCAGGTCCAGGTGATGCTGCTTGGCGGTCTGGCCTTCGAGGATTTCCAGCAGATCGGTACGGCCGATCAGCTCTTCGAGGGAGCGCACGCCCAGCTTGGCCAGCCACTCACGGGTTTCTTCGGCGACGTAGGTGAAGAAATTCACCACCATGTCGACGGTACCGATGTAGTGATCCTTGCGTAGCTTCTCGTTCTGGGTCGCGACGCCGGTGGCGCAGTTGTTCAGGTGGCAGATGCGCAGGTATTTGCAGCCCAGGGCGATCATTGGCGCGGTGCCGAAGCCGAAGCTTTCAGCACCGAGGATGGCCGCCTTGATCACGTCGAGGCCGGTTTTCAGGCCGCCGTCGGTCTGTACACGGACCTTGCCGCGCAGGTCGTTGCCACGCAGGGTCTGGTGGGTTTCGGCAAGGCCGAGTTCCCACGGAGCGCCCGCGTACTTGATCGAGGTCAGTGGCGATGCACCGGTACCACCGTCATAACCGGAGATGGTGATCAAGTCCGCGTAGGCCTTGGCCACACCGGCGGCGATGGTGCCGACGCCCGCTTCTGCTACCAGCTTCACCGAGACCAGCGCCTTCGGGTTGACTTGTTTCAGGTCGAAAATCAGCTGCGACAAGTCTTCGATCGAATAGATGTCATGGTGCGGCGGTGGCGAAATCAGGGTCACGCCTGGTACTGCGTAACGCAGCTTGGCGATCAGACCGTTGACCTTGCCGCCTGGCAGCTGACCACCTTCGCCGGGCTTGGCGCCCTGGGCGACCTTGATCTGCAGCACTTCAGCGTTGACCAGGTATTCCGGGGTCACACCGAAACGGCCGGTGGCAACCTGCTTGATTTTCGAGCTCTTGATGGTGCCGTAGCGCGCCGGGTCTTCGCCGCCTTCACCGGAGTTGGAACGCGCACCGAGGCGGTTCATGGCTTCGGCCAGGGCTTCGTGAGCTTCCGGCGACAGGGCGCCCAGGGAGATACCGGCGGAGTCGAAGCGCTTGAGCACCGATTCCAGTGGTTCGATCTCGCTGATGTCCAATGGAGTGTCGAGGGTTTTGACTTTCAGCAGGTCGCGGATCATCGACACCGGGCGGTTGTCCACCAGCGACGTGTATTCCTTGAACTTGCTGTAGTCGCCCTGCTGCACAGCGGCTTGCAGGGTGTTGACCACGTCCGGGTTGTACGCGTGATACTCGCCACCATGGACGAACTTCAGCAATCCACCCTGCTGGATCGGCTTGCGCGGGCTCCAGGCTTCGGTGGCCAGGGCTTTCTGCTCGGCTTCGATGTCGACGAAACGCGCACCCTTGATGCGGCTTGGCACGCCACGGAAGCTCAGGTTGCAAACTTCCTCGGACAGGCCGATGGCTTCGAACAACTGCGCACCACGGTACGAAGTGATGGTCGAGATACCCATCTTCGACAGGATCTTGAGCAGGCCTTTGGTGATGCCTTTACGGTAGTTCTTGAACACCTCGTAGAGGTCGCCCAGCACTTCACCGGTACGGATCAGGTCGCCCAGCACTTCGTAGGCCAGGAACGGATAAACGGCAGAGGCGCCGAAACCGATCAACACGGCGAAGTGGTGCGGATCGCGAGCGGTCGCGGTTTCCACCAGGATGTTGGAGTCGCAACGCAGGCCTTTCTCGGTCAGGCGGTGATGCACCGCACCGGTGGCGAGCGAAGCGTGGATCGGCAGCTTGCCTGGGGCAATGTGACGGTCACTCAGCACGACCTGGGTACGACCGGCGCGCACGGCTTCTTCAGCCTGATCGGCCACGTTGCGGATCGCCGCTTCCAGGCCGACGCTCTCGTCGTAGTTGAGGTCGATGATCGCGCGCTCGAAGCCCGGACGATCGAGGTTCATCAGCGAGCGCCACTTGGCCGGGGAAATGACCGGCGAGCTGAGGATCACGCGCGAAGCGTGTTCCGGCGACTCCTGGAAGATGTTGCGCTCGGCACCGAGGCAGATTTCCAGCGACATGACGATGGCTTCACGCAGCGGGTCGATCGGCGGGTTGGTGACCTGCGCGAACTGCTGGCGGAAATAGTCGTACGGCGTGCGCACGCGCTGGGACAGCACGGCCATCGGCGTATCGTCGCCCATCGAGCCCACGGCTTCGTAGCCTTGCTCACCGAGCGGACGCAGCACCTGGTCGCGCTCTTCGAACGTGACCTGGTACATCTTCATGTATTGCTTGAGCTGATCGACATCGTAGAACGCCGAACCGTGGTCGTTGTCTTCCATGGTCGCCTGGATGCGCAGGGCATTCTTGCGCAGCCATTGCTTGTACGGATGACGGGACTTCAGGCGGTTGTCGATCGCATCGGTGTCGAGGATCTGACCGGTTTCGGTGTCCACGGCAAAGATCTGGCCCGGGCCCACACGGCCCTTGGCGATCACGTCTTCAGGCTGGTAGTTCCAGACACCGATTTCCGAGGCCAGGGTGATGAAGCCGTTCTTGGTGGTGACCCAACGCGCCGGACGCAGGCCGTTACGGTCGAGCAGGCACACCGCGTAACGACCATCGGTCATTACCACGCCGGCCGGGCCGTCCCACGGCTCCATGTGCATCGAGTTGTATTCGTAGAACGCACGCAGATCCGGGTCCATGGTCTCGACGTTCTGCCACGCAGGCGGAATGATCATCCGCACGCCACGGAACAGGTCGATGCCACCGGTGACCATCAGTTCGAGCATGTTGTCCATGCTGGAGGAGTCGGAACCCACGCGGTTGACCAGCGGGCCGAGCTCTTCCAGATCCATCAGGTCGTTGGTGAACTTGGTGCGACGGGCCACGGCCCAGTTGCGGTTGCCGGTGATGGTGTTGATCTCGCCGTTGTGCGCCAGGAAGCGGAACGGTTGAGCCAGCGGCCATTTCGGCAGGGTGTTGGTGGAGAAGCGCTGGTGGAACACGCAAATCGAGGTTTGCAGGCGCTCATCGCTCAGGTCCGGATAGAAGGCGGTCAAGTCCGCCGGCATCATCAGGCCTTTATAAATGATGGTCTTGTGCGAAAAGCTGCACACGTAGTGGTCGGTGTCGGCGGCGTTGGCCACGGACGAGCGACGACGGGAGGTGAACAGCTTGACGGCCATGTCCTGATCGCTCAGGCCTTCACCGCCGATGAACACCTGCTCGATCTGCGGCAGGCGCTCAAGGGCCAGGCGGCCGAGGACGCTGGTGTCGATCGGCACTTTGCGCCAGCCGACCAGTTGCAGACCGGCGGCCAGGATTTCGCGGTTCATGTTCTCGCGAGCGGCTTCGGCTTTGACCGGGTCCTGGTTGAAGAAGACCATGCCCACAGCGTATTGCTTGGGCATTTCGACGCCGAAGGTTTCCTGGGCGATCGCTCGCAGGAACACGTCCGGCTTTTGAATCAGCAGACCGCAACCGTCACCGGTCTTGCCGTCGGCATTAATCCCACCGCGGTGGGTCATGCAGGTCAGGGCCTCAATGGCCGTTTGCAAAAGGGTATGACTGGGCTCGCCCTGCATATGGGCTATCAGGCCGAAACCGCAGTTATCCTTGAATTCATCTGGTTGGTACAGACCTGCTTTCATAGACACTTTCTCACCAGGCTGCTTCTCGCGAAGCAAATTTCTTTTCAATTCAACCACTTACCAACCGCGCCGAACGTACGTCAGCTTTGCGGGGGCAAAAGGGAGGTCATTGTACACACCGACACAGAGGCTCACAAATTTGACGACGAAATGTCGCAAATCTATGTCGCATTTGTGAAAGGTTTAAAGCGATCTGCTGTGCTAGTCAAAACTTTTTTTAATTTTGACCGCAACGACTCAAAGACTACTGTGACGCAGACACCACAAGGCACGCAGCCGCAGGGGATGTTGGCGCTTGCTGGCGAACCGCGTTGCGCGCCAACGTGCGCGAGGCAAGGCGCGGGATGCCGCCAATGGTTGTTCCCTTGGCAAATCCCGCAACGCAGCCTCGCGCACGTTGGCGCGCAACCCGAAGGGACGCGCCCCATTTGGCGCTGGGCAGCGTTGCTCGGAACTTATTTGGAAAAACCAAACTGCGTTCCTCGCGCCTTGCCCAGCGCCAAATGGGTCTGCGTCGCGGTCGTCAGCAAGTGCCAACAGCCCCTGAAGGCGGCGTGCACTTGTAGAAATTTTGAGGTGCTTGGAGAGGCGGCCTGGGTAAGGCCGCCGAATCTTCAGCGAGTTGTTGCCAGTTCCTGTTGGACGCTGGCGACAGTGCGAGGCCAAGGTTTACCAGCCTGAACCTTCGCTGGCAAGGCCTTGATGGCGGAAACGGCTGCATCACGATTGGCGAAGTTGCCGTAGGTGATCACGTAGAGCGGCTTGCCATTGAGGACTTTCTTGAAATAACGGTACTCGCCGCCCTGCTCCTTGACGAAGCTTTGTGCGGCAGTTTCGGAGCTGGTGCCGAGGATCTGCACCACGTAGTTGCCCGGTGCCTGACCGGCATACCAGGTGCCGCCAGCAGCCTTGGCCGCCGGAGCCGGTTTCTCGGCTGGCTTGGCCGCCGCAGCAACGGCTGGCTTGGCTGGCGCTGGAGCAGGCTTGGCCACTGGAGCAGGCGCTGGCTTGGCGGTGGCGACCTGGGTCGGCGCAGGCGTCGGCTTGGCCGCTGGTGTCGGTGTCGGTGTCGGCGCAGGGCCGGCAGGAACGCCCACAGGAGGTGCGGTTGTGGTAACCGTCGGCGGCGTAGCGCTGGAACCCTCGACCGGAACGCCGTCGTCGCCTTCGGTGATGCCGCCTGCGGCTTCAGCCAGCGGGGCGCGCATGACCGGCTGTGAGTTACCGACCAACGGCAATGGCATCGGCTGCGTGTTGCCGGCGAACTCGACGGCCGGAGCACCGCCATTCGCGGTTGGCTGGCCCTGGCCAAGCGGCAGTTGCGCCTGTTCATTGGACGGCGCACCGGTGGTCGGTGCCTTGTTGCGACCTGGAATCAACCAGGCGGCAGCTACCGCGACCACGACCACGGCGGAAATCGCCAATACGTGTTTCTTCGGCATATTGAACCCCATTTTTGGACGCTTGACCGCTGAGCGGCTGGCGATCATGGCTTCGATCATTGCATCGCGGGCGACCTGATTGATGCTGCCAGGCCAACCTTCCGAGCTTTCGTGAATATCAGAGATCTGATCCGCGGTGAAAAGTTCGATACCGCGACCCGCGCCTTCGAGCCGCTGCTCCAGATATTCGCGGGTTTCTTCTTCGGTGTAGGGCTGCAACTCGATGACGTGGAAACGCTCTTCCTCGAGATGCAAAGCCTCTAGCTGACCGATCATCGAGGTCTCGCCGAACAGGAACACATGCGGGCGGCCTTCAGGCGCGCCGGCAGCCAGGACCATCAGAGCCTCAAGGGCGGACTCGTCGAGTTGTTCCGCGTCATCGACCAGCAGATAGACTTCCTGGCCGGTCAGTGCAAGCTGCACCACCTGTGCCAGAATCGCGTCGGCATCAGCCTGGCCGACGCTCAGCGCCTGGGCCACCTGGCGCAGCACACCGGCCGCATCGCCGGCGCCGCGGGCAGAAACCACCACACTTTGTACCGATTGCTTGTTGGTGCTGGCGACCAGGGCCTGACGCAACAGGGTCTTGCCACTGCCCTCGGGACCGGTGACCACCAGCAGCAACTGGCTGTAGCGGGCCAGGTGATGCAGTTGTCCCAGCACGGGTTTGCGCTGGGCCGGGAAAAATTTGAAGCCAGGCACCCGTGGAGCAAAAGGGTCATGACTCAACTGGTAATGGCCGAGGAAAGCCTCGTCGGCATGCAAACTAGTCATCGTGTTCTTATTAACCTTTAAGCTGAGCCAGGGCGCGGTAGTCTGCCCCCAGCGTGGCCTGTAGAACCTCTTTCGGATAATCGTCGGTCACCACCGCTTCGCCCATGTGGCGCAGCAGCACCAGGCGCAAACGACCGTCGATCACTTTTTTATCAATGGACATGTGTTCGAGGAAATCGGCTTCTGTCATCTCTTGCGGCGGAATGACCGGCAGCCCCGCACGCTGGAACAGACGAATGCCGCGATCACGCTCCTGCTCGCTGATCCAGCCGAGTCGCGCGGACATTTCCAGCGCCATTACAGTGCCAGCAGCCACTGCCTCACCATGAAGCCATACACCATAGCCCATGTGGGTTTCGATGGCGTGGCCAAACGTGTGGCCCAGGTTCAAGGTGGCACGAACGCCCGTCTCTTTCTCATCGGCACCGACCACCGCCGCCTTCGCCGCGCAGGAGCGCTCGATGGCATAGGTCAGGGCTTGCTGGTCCAGATTGCGCAGGCGGTCGACATTGTCTTCGAGCCAGGTCAGGAACGGCTCATCACAGATCAGCCCGTACTTGATGACTTCGGCCAGCCCGGCGGACAGCTCGCGCGCCGGCAAGGTATTGAGGCTGGCGGTATCGATCAGCACCACGTTCGGCTGATAGAAGGCGCCGACCATGTTCTTGCCCATCGGATGGTTGATTCCGGTCTTGCCGCCCACCGAGGAGTCGACCTGCGACAGCAGCGTGGTCGGAACCTGGATGAAATCGACGCCGCGCTGGTAGCAGGCGGCGGCAAAGCCGGCCATGTCACCGATCACACCGCCACCGAGGGCGATCACCGTGGTACGGCGGTCATGCCGGGCGGTCAGCAGACCGTCGAAAATCAGCTGCAGGGTTTCCCAGGTCTTGAAGGCTTCGCCGTCGGGCAGTACCACGGAAATCACCGAGAACTGCGCCAGGCTGCGGGTCAGACGCTCGAGATAGAGCGGCGCAACAGTCTCGTTGGAGATGATCGCTACTTGCCGTCCGCGAATGTGCGGGGCCAGCAGCTCGGGCTGATCCAACAAACCTTCGCCAATATGAATCGGGTAGCTGCGCTCGCCTAGATCGACCTTGAGTGTCTGCATGTGTCCCCACAGTGAAGATGGAATCAGGCGTTCTGCCCTGAGTTAACGAATATCCACGGCCTCCGCTGGTGTGACGCCGTTCGGTAGCCATCCGCCACAACCTTGAGCGGTCATGGCGAGACGCCGAGGATAGCGCATTTCGCGCGGCGCTTTAACGGGGTGGCAACTGCTGCAGACGCTCTAGAATATCGAGTACGACCATTCGTGGGGGCCGCTCATCGGTTTCGACCACCAGGTCGGCAATTTCCCGATATAGCGGATCGCGGATCTCCAATAGATCCCGAAGGGTCTTGGCCGGATCGGCGGTACGCAACAGTGGCCGGTTGCGGTCGCGGGACGTGCGACCGACCTGCTGCTCGACCGACGCATGCAGATAAACCACTCGCCCACCGGCATGCAGTGCCCGACGATTGGCTTCGCGCATGACCGCGCCCCCGCCTGTCGCCAGCACCACACCGTCGCAATCGCACAGCTCGGCAATCATTGCCTGCTCGCGATCACGAAAGCCCGGTTCGCCTTCCTTATCGAAGATCCAAGGGATATTGGCGCCCGTGCGCAATTCAATTTCCTTATCGGAATCTTTGAATGGCAGGCGCAGCTCTTTGGCCAGCAACCGGCCGATGGTGCTTTTTCCAGCACCCATCGGTCCAACAAGAATCAAATTTCGCACAGAATCAATGACTCACAGCAATCGCCCGATTATTCATGATACGCGGAGTGAGGAATACCAACAGCTCGGATTTTTTCTCCGAAACCACATCACGCCGGAAAAGGCGGCCAAGATACGGCACATCGCCAAGAAATGGCACCTTATCTACAACCTTGCTCTGAGTATTTGAGAAAACGCCGCCAATGACGATGGTCTCGCCATCGTTGACCAAGACCTTGGCGTTGACTTCGTTTTTCTTGATGGGCGGTACATCCTGGACCTTGTTGAGGTAATCCGGCTCGTCCTTGGTGACCTTGACCTCCATGATGATCCGGTTGTCGGGCGTGATCTGCGGCGTCACCTCCAGCGAAAGCGAAGCCTCCTTGAACGACACCGAAGTCGCGCCGCTGGAACTGGCCTCCTGATAGGGAATCTCGGTGCCCTTGAGGATTTTCGCGGTTTCCTTGTCGGACGTGACCACCTTGGGCTGCGAGACGATTTCCCCGTTGCCGGTTTTTTCCATGGCCGTCAGCTCCAGGTCCAGCAAGACGTTATCGGTGATGAACGCGATGCCGATTCCCGAGGTATTGTTGGCTACACCCATGTCGACGAACGGCGAATTGGTGCTGGTACTGCCGAGCGTTCCGATGGTCGATGACCCATTGAGTCCGTTGCTGACGCCGGAGGTGTTCCAGTTGCCCTTGTTCTGTATCGAGCCGCCCCAGCGCACCCCGAGGCTTTTGTCATAGTCGACGTTGGCCTCGACAATGCGCGCCTCGATCATCACCTGACGCACCGGGATATCCAGTTGCGTGACAATCCTGCGCAGCTCGTCCAGCCGGTCCTGGGTCTGGTAGGCAATGATGTTGTTGGTGCGCTCATCGACGGTGATCGACCCCCGTTCGTCGGGTTTCGCTTCGGCACTGGTCACCGACTGGAAGAGCTTGGCGATGTCCGCCGCCTTGGCGTAATTGACCTGCAACAGCTCCCGACGCAACGGCGCCAGATCGGCAATCTGCTTCTGTGATTCGAGCTCCTGACGCTCACGGGCAGCAATTTCATCGGCCGGCGCAACAAGCAGGACATTGCCGACCTTGCGCTTGTCCAGCCCCTTGGTTTTCAGCACCAGATCCAGCGCCTGATCCCACGGTACGTTCTGCAGGCGCAGGGTAATTCCCCCCTGGACCGTGTCGCTGGCCACCAGATTGAGGTTGGTGAAATCGGCGATCAGCTGCAGCACCGAGCGCACATCGATGTCCTGGAAATTCAGCGATAGCTTCTCGCCGCTGTAGGCCTGTTGCCCGACATTGCGCTTTTGCAGCTCGTCGACCGTCGCCGGGCGAACGCTGACCGTGAGCTTATTGTCAGTCTGATAGGTCGAGTAATCGAACGTGCCGCCGGGCTCAATGCTGATGACGGCTCGATCTCCGCTCGCGCTGGCATTGACGAACTGCACTGGCGTGGCGAAATCCTTCACGTCCAGACGCACGCGCAATGGCTCGGGCAATCGGGTTTTGGCAAACCCGACGATGATCTTGCCCTCGCGCTCTTGTATGTCGGGCGCAATCGATGGATCCGACAAATCGATCACCACGTTGCCTTCGCCCTGGGTTCCCCGCTGGAAATCCACCCCCCGAATGGCCTTGCCTGCCGTCGCGGCGGCTCGTGCCGGGACCGACGTTGCGGTAACCGCCGGCCTGGATGTCGACGGTTTGACTCCCTGGCCGACAACTACCAGCAAATTGTTGCCTTCAATTCGCGAGTCATACGGGGCCGGCTGGGTCAGGTTGATGATCAATCGCGTACGGTCCCGGGCTTCCACCACCGTCGCACTACGGGCATTTCCACTGCCGAGATCGCGAGTCTTGCTGGCCAACTGACTGGTGACACCCGGCAAATCCAGGGCAATCCGGGCCGGCGAATCCGTCGTGTAGCCGTGGGGCACCGGGGGCGGTGCATCGAATGACAACTTCAACTCGACACGGTCACCCGGCAGCGCAGCGACATCCAGCGCCTTGAGATTGGCCGCTTGCACCATCGGCGACAACAACGCTATCCATAGCGAAAGGCCGACGGTGGAAAGAATCCTGTTCATTATTGGAGTTCCACTATGAGTGCTCTTTCAAGGAAATGGTCCGGGGGCGCTCCAGCCACGCCCCCTGACCATCAGGGACAATTTCAACCACATCGACTTGAGAGCCGCTGATCGCAACGATCCGTCCGTCGTTACGCCCCAGGTAATCGCCGACTTTCAGCCGGTGCACCCCACCCGCCCCGCGCAACAGGGCATAGGAGCCCGTTGCATTGGAAAGGGTGCCGACCATTTCAAACTGCTCGATGTTGAAGCCTTCGAGGTACTGCCTGACCCGACCCGGGTCGGGTTTGACGTCATGCGAACCCCGCCGCCGGGCTACCAGATCAGTGCTGATCTGCGGCGAAAACGGGCTACGCAGATTCGTCGCGTTGTAAGTGAATGCCGGGTGAGACTGGAATACCGGCGTTGGTTCAATCTTCCCCGGCCCGTGCAGGCGCATTTCGTTCATGTACGCGTCCAGATCGGTGTAGTCATCACCTGCGCCACAACCGGACAGGGCAGACAGCAACACCACCACCGAAAAACAACGTGCCGGGCTCATTGATGCTGTCCCTTGTCGTTGTAGCGGTAGGTCTTGGCGAGGATGATCAAGCGCAGCTTCGGGCCACCCTTGGGGCTGACGGGGGCAAGGTCGAAATCGTGCAAGGTGACGATTCGCGGCAACCCGGCCACACCACTGACGAAGGTGGCCAGGTCGTGGTAATCCCCGGTGACTGTGATCTGGATCGGCAGTTCGATGTAGAACGGCTGGGCGACCTCCGGCAGCAACTTGATCTCTTCAAACTCCAGGCCGCTGCCGAGGCCCGTACGCGTGATGTCTTCCAGCAAGCCGGGCACTTCGGTGTCGCTGGGCAGTTGTCGCAGCAGTACGTCGAAGGCGTTCTCCATCTCCTTCAACTGCTGGGTGTAGAGATCCAGATTTGCCGCCATGCGGGCTTTGCCGGCGAACTGCTCCTTGAGAGTCGACTCTTCCTCGCGCTTGAGATCGAGCTGGCTCACAAGGTCGCGGGTGGAAAAGCTATAGCCAAAGGTCATCACCAGAAGCACGAGCAAACCAGCCACCAGAAACTTGATCGCCGGCGGCCAGGAACCCATGTTGCTGGTATCCAGGTCATTGATGTCGATCTCGCGCAGCCCTTCGAACCATTCGGACAGGCTCATTTGCCCTCCTCCGGTTTTGCGGGCTGAGTCTGGCGAACGGTCAACTGGAAGACGTTGGCCTGCTCCACCTGACCCGCAGCCCTGGCCTTGACTTCGGTCAGGCTCGGCGCATCGAACCAGTCTGATGCCTCGAGGTTGCGCATCAATTCTGAAACACGGTTGTTGGATTGAGCAGCGCCGGTGATGGACAAGGTCTTTGCGCTCATTTTCACCTCGGTGAAATACACGCCATCGGGCAGGGCTCGCGCTAACTGGTCAAATATCCGCCCGCTGATTTGGCGATTACCTTGCAGGTCCTGGATGACATCCATGCGCTCGACCAATTGCTGACGACGCGCCTTGAGATCATTGATCTGGGTGATCCGTTCATCGATCACGGCGACTTGCTTGCCGATGTAATCGTTACGGGCGACTTGCCGGTCGATGGCACCGCTGATGACCTGGTTCGCGACCAGCACCGCACCCATCGCACCCACCATTGCCGCCACCAGGACCAGCAGGAAGCGCTTGCGGCGAACTTCACGCCGCTCCTCGCGCCAGGGTAAAAGGTTGATCCGTGCCATCAGTCGAAGCTCCTGAGGGCCAGACCGCAGGCGATCATCAACGCCGGGGCATCACTCGCCAGGGCAGCACCATTGACCTTGCTGCCCAGAGTCATTTCGCAAAAAGGGTTCGCGACCTGGGTCGGCGTGCCCAATTGCTGCTCGATCAAACGGTCCAGCCCCGGGATCGACGCGGTACCGCCGGCCAACAGGACATGGTCGACGGCGCTGTACTGGCCGGAGGCAAAGAAGAAATGCAACGAGCGCGACACCTGCTGCACCAGCGCCTCGCAAAATGGCTGCAAGACCTCACCGGCATAGTCACCCGGCAGACCGCCCTTTTTTTGCGCCAACCCCGCCTGCTCCAGCGTCAGGCCATAGCGACGCTGGATTTCCTCGGTCAACTGCCGTCCGCCGAACAGTTGCTCGCGGGTGTAGATGATCCGCCCGTTGTGCAGCACGCTCAGGGTGGTCATGGTGGCGCCGATGTCCACCACTGCAACCGTCGAAGGTTCCCCGGAAACCGTGAGCCGGCTGGCCAGCAATTCGAATGAACGCTCCAGCGCGTAGGCTTCGACATCGACCACACGGGCGGTCAGCCCCGCCAGGGCCAGGGCCGCCTCGCGGACTTCGACATTTTCCTTGCGACAAGCGGCGAGCAGCACGTTGACGCGCTCGGGATTGCGTCCGGAGGTGCCCTGGACTTCAAAGTCGATCGCAACTTCGTCCAGGGGATAAGGAATGTACTGGTCAGCCTCGATCTTCAGCTGGCTTTCCATCTCGTCCTCGGATAGACCGGCCTCCATCTCGATGGTCTTGGTGATCACCGCCGAGCCCGCCACGGCCACGGCCACGTTCTTGAGGCCGGTTCTGGCCTTGGCCAGCGCACGCGCAAGGGCCAGCCCCACGCCTTCGAGCTCGGCGATATTCTTTTCGATCACCGCGCCGATCGGCAACGGCTCGACCGCATACGCCTCGACTCGAAAACGCTCACCCTGACGGCTCAACTCCAGAAGTTTTACCGAGGTGGAGCTGATATCGATGCCCAGCAGCGTATTGGATTTTTTGTTGAAGAGTCCTGGCACTACCAATTCCCTATGACTTTCCGTGAGTTACGGACTCTGCAATGTCCATTGCGTTCAATCCGCCCGTCTTGACAGCAGCGCCAGCCACGCTCCCGATCAGAAAAATGCTTATAATGCCCAGCGTTTTTTTCCGCATTTGCTCAAGCGCGGGTCGTTCTCATTTAGCCTGAACCCTGTTGCCCAATTCATTTTTTACCCTGGATATCCAAAAGCCTTGATTCGTCTGCTGAAGTTTTTCGGTTGGTCCATCGTCGCGGTTTTCTGCGGACTCCTTCTGGGTCTGAGCGGGGCGTACCTCTACCTTAGTCCCGGACTTCCGTCCGTGGAGGCGCTGAGAAGCATCCAGTTGCAGATCCCTTTGCGGGTCTACAGCAGCGATAACAAGTTGATCGCAGAATTTGGCGAAATGCGCCGTACACCGATCCGTTTCGCCGACATTCCCCCCAACTTCATCAATGCGTTACTAAGTGCTGAAGACGACAATTTCGCCAACCACTATGGCGTCGATCCGAGCAGCCTGATGCGTGCCGCGACCCAGCTGGTCAAAAGCGGACACATCCAGTCCGGCGGCAGCACGATCACCATGCAGGTGGCGAAGAACTTCTTCCTGTCCAGCGAACGCAGCTTTTCGCGCAAGACCACCGAAATCCTCCTGGCTCTGCAGATCGAACGCCAGCTGACCAAGGACGAGATCCTCGAGCTGTACGTCAACAAGATCTATCTGGGTAACCGTGCCTACGGCATCGAGGCGGCGGCGCAGGTCTATTACGGCAAATCGATCCGCGATGTCAGCCTGGCGCAGATGGCGATGATCGCCGGCCTGCCCAAGGCGCCGTCGCGCTTCAACCCGCTGGCCAACCCGGCGCGCAGCAAGGAGCGCCGCGACTGGATCCTGGGGCGCATGTACAAGCTCGGAAAAATCAGCGAGGCCGACTACACCACTGCAGTCAACGAGCCGCTGAACGCCAGCTATCACGTGCCGACGCCGGAAGTGAACGCCCCGTACATCGCCGAAATGGCCCGCGCCGAAATGGTCGGACGTTATGGCAGCGACGCGTATACCGAAGGCTTCCGCGTCACCACCACGGTGCCGAGCGACCTCCAGGAACTGGCCAACACCGCGGTCCACGAAGGCCTGATGACCTACGACCAGCGTCACGGCTATCGCGGGCCTGACTCGCGACTGCCAGGCAAGACTCGCGAAGCCTGGGCAACCGAGCTGACCAAACAACGCACCATCAGCGGCCTGGAACCGGCCATCGTGACCCAGGTCGACAAGAACGGCCTGCAAGTGCTGACCCGCACCGGCCAGGAACACGTGAACTGGGACACCATGAAGTGGGCCCGGCCGTTCCTGAATACCAACAGCATGGGCGCCAACCCGAAACAACCCTCGGACGTGGCCCAGGTCGGTGACCTGATTCGCGTGCAGCGTCAGCCGGACAATTCGCTCAAGTTCAGCCAGATCCCGCAAGCCCAGGGCGCACTGGTGTCCCTGGACCCACAGAACGGCGCCATTCGTTCGCTGGTCGGCGGTTTCGCCTTCGAGCAGAGCAACTACAACCGCGCATTGCAGGCCAAGCGCCAGCCGGGCTCGAGCTTCAAACCGTTCGTCTACGCCGCCGCACTGGATAACGGCTACACCGCCTCCAGCCTGGTGAACGACGCACCGATCGTGTTCGTCGACGAGTACCTGGACAAGGTCTGGCGTCCGAAGAACGACACCAACACCTTCCTCGGCCCGATTCGCCTGCGTGAAGCGCTGTACAAGTCGCGCAACCTGGTGTCGATCCGCTTGCTGCAAGCGATGGGCGTCGGCAAGACCATCGACTACATCACGCGCTTCGGTTTCAACAAACAGGACCTGCCACCCAACCTGTCCCTGGCGCTGGGCACCGCGACCCTGACGCCAATGGAAATCGCCACTGGCTGGAGCACCTTCGCCAACGGCGGCTACAAGATCACCCCGTTCATCATCGACAAGATCGAAAGCCGCAACGGCGACACGCTGTTCGTCGCCAACCCGCCGACCGTGCCTCAGGGCGGCGCCGCCAGCGATGGCATTGCCGCGCCAAGCGCCCCTCAAGCCTTCACGGTCAACGCAACGCAGGGCGAAGCCCCGGGTGCTACGCAGGCGCCACAAGCACCCGCCGTGGCCGAACGCATCGTTGACGGGCGCACCACGTACATCCTCAACAGCATGCTTGAGGACGTGATCAAGCTCGGCACCGGTCGTCGTGCACTGGCCTTGGGCCGCCCTGACATTGCCGGCAAGACCGGTACGACCAACGAATCCAAGGACGCCTGGTTCTCCGGCTACAACGCCGATTACGTGACGACCGTGTGGACCGGTTTCGATCAACCGGAAAGCCTGGGTCGCAAGGAATTTGGCGGCACCGTCGCGTTGCCGATCTGGATGAACTACATGGGCGCCGCGCTCAAAGGCAAACCGCCACATACGCAACCGGAGCCCGAAGGCATCCTCAGCCTGCGAGTCGACCCGATCAGCGGCCGCGCGGCCAGCCCGGGCACGCCTGGAGCCTACTTCGAACTGTTCAAGGTCGAAGATACGCCACCGTCGGGGAACGAACTGGGCAACGGCCTGGCACCTGGCAGCCCGCTGCCAGCGGATGAAGCGGCGCCGATCGATTTGTTCTAGAGCAGCAGCTGCAAGCTGCAAGCCACAAGAGGAAGCTAGTGGCCCGCACCTGCTTTTAACTTGCAGCTTGTAACTTGCCGCTTTGAGCCCATAAAAAACCCCAGCACTTGGCTGGGGTTTTTTATGGGCGACTGCTTTTATCCGTTGAACACGTCATCCACGCTTTTGAGCGGATAGTTCTTCGGATACGGCAGGGTCGCCACACCGGTCTCGATCGCGGCTTTGGCCACGGCATCGGAGATCAGGGTGATCAGACGGGCATCCATTGGCTTCGGAATGATGTACTCACGACCGAATTCCAGCTTGACACCGCCGTAGGCGTCGCACACTTCCTGAGGTACTGGCAGCTTGGCCAGTTCACGCAGGGCATTGGCCGCAGCCACTTTCATTTCTTCGTTGATGCGCTTGGCGCGAACGTCCAGGGCACCACGGAAGATGAACGGGAAGCCCAGTACGTTGTTGACCTGGTTCGGGTAGTCGGAACGACCGGTGGCCATGATCACGTCGCTACGGGTAGCGTGCGCCAGCTCCGGGGAAATTTCCGGATCAGGGTTGGAGCAGGCGAACACGATCGGGTTCGGCGCCATCGCCAGCAGGCCTTCAGCGCTCAGCAGGTTCGGGCCGGACAGGCCAACGAACACGTCAGCACCTTGCAGGGCTTCAGCCAGGGTGCGCTTGTCGGTCGCGTGAGCGAACACAGCCTTGTACTGGTTCAGGTCGTCACGGCCGGAGTGGATCACGCCGGTACGGTCGACCATGTAGATGTTTTCGATGTTGGCGCCCATGCTCACCAGCAACTTCATGCAGGAGATAGCGGCAGCGCCGGCACCCAGGCAGACGATCTTGGCTTCCGGCAGGGTTTTGCCAGCGATTTCCAGGGCGTTGATCATGCCGGCGGCGGTCACGATAGCGGTGCCGTGCTGGTCATCGTGGAATACCGGAATATCGCACTGCTCGATCAGAGCGCGTTCGATTTCAAAGCACTCTGGTGCCTTGATGTCTTCCAGGTTGATGCCACCGAAGGTGATGGAGATGCGCTTGACGGTGTCGATGAAGGCTTGCGGGCTTTCGGAGTCGACTTCGATGTCGAAAACGTCGATGCCGGCGAAGCGCTTGAACAGTACGCCTTTACCTTCCATCACTGGCTTGGAAGCCAATGGGCCGAGGTTACCCAGACCGAGAATCGCGGTGCCATCGGAAATGACTGCAACCAGGTTGCCTTTGCCGGTGTACTTGTAGGCCAGTTCAGGATCGCGGGCGATCTCGCGGACTGGTTCGGCTACGCCCGGGCTGTAGGCCAGCGACAGGTCGCGAGCGGTAGCAGTGGCCTTGGTGAGCTCGACACTCAGCTTCCCTGGACGAGGATTGGCGTGATATTCGAGAGCGGCAGTTTTCAGATCAGACATTTTGGCATTCCGCTTTTACTGTTGGACAGACTGGTCAGCGAGGATACGCGCCTCGCAAAGTCCCCACAAGACTGACCGGTCACCCCTGTCAAGCGCCCGGCCCTACGACTTTGGGCCAAGAGCCGCGGAACACAAGGGATCTACTGTTCACAATCGATAGAAAAAATGTCTACAACTTTTAATCACTGCACGACTTGAAGCATCGCCGGGTCGGTCAAGGGCAACATCCAGCGCGCCTGACCTTCTTTCAGTCCGCCACGTCGCGAACGATCCAGCACCCAACCGCGCGCCTCGATCTGCTTGCCTTCGAGCCTTTCCAGCGAGGCTGCATCGAACCGCCCCAGCAGATTGGGCGCAACCTTCAATACAACTGAATCCTGCAATTCGATCCAAACCCCGCCGCGATTGCGTTGCACCTTGCTCACACGACCGCTGAGCACGGCGAAACCGGAAGCATTGATCTGATCCGCTTTCAGTACAGGAGACTGGCGCCACACACCGAGCCCGGCCTGCCGAGCGCTGCTTTCTGCGGCTTGCTGACAGGTAACCAGATCGACATTCGGCGCCACGGCCACCTGAAACCCCAGGCCTTCGGCGAGCATTTGCGCTTCAAGGTTGGCACCATCGGCACCGTAGACATGGGCCAGGGTGCGGCCGTAATGGTCTTTGCTTTCTTTGCCGGGCAGCAAACCAACCTGCCCGTCACTCGCCGCCACCAGGGCTTCGAGTCGCTTGCGCGCGACCACGGCGAACGGTTCGTCGGAGCGGCCACTCTTGCCTAGCTCCGGTGTGTTCAAGCCGATCATGCGCACGCTGCGGCCATCGCTCAGGCGCAGGGTGTCGCCGTCCACCACCCGCTGCACCGCGACGGGCGTCAGGCCGCTTGGCGCCGGGCAAAACGCCTGGGCGCTGGATAGCCAAATCGCGGACATAAAAAAGGCGCCCGCGAGGGACGCCTTTTTCATCAGCATGGAAAAACCGGAACGGCTTCCCAAGTTGATTGGCCTTAGGCCTTTTTCGCGCCGAAAGCACCGAAACGGTCGGCGAAGCGCTGAACGCGGCCGCCAGTGTCCAGAGTCTTCTGCTTACCGGTGTAGAACGGGTGGCATTCGTTGCAAACGTCGATCGCCAGGGCTTTGCCGAAGGTCGAACGGGTTTCGAACTTGTTGCCGCAGCTGCAGGTAACAGCAACTGCTGGGTATTCTGGATGGATATCAGCTTTCATGGTGTCTTCCTCAGGCTAGCGTGCCGCCACCCAACACTATTGTTGAATACCGCACGTAATTAGGCCGCGGATTCTACCAGACAATCCCATTCACGCAAGCTGTCCCTCAAACCGGTCGTCTGCTAGGCTCCCGGCCCAATACGCGATCCCCTGTAGGAGTGAGCCCGCTCGCGATAGCGGTCTGCCAGTCGCCGCAATGTTGACTGCAAGATTGCTATCGCGAGCAGGCTCACTCCTACAGGTTATATGTCACGCCCCCCTATTGTTTGTTGATCGAGATCCCCCGCGTGCCCGACGCCATTTTGCGCCTCGCCCTGCCTTCGCCGCTGCGCCGCCTGTTCGACTACCGCGCACCGGCCGGCATCCTGCGCGCCCAGTTGCACCCTGGCATGCGCCTGCGGGTGCCGTTCGGTCGACGCGAGATGATCGGTATTCTGGTGGAAGTCACCGACACCAGCGAAGTGCCGGTCGAGAAACTCAAGCCGGCCCTGGCCCTGCTCGACGCTACGCCACCGCTGCCGCCCGCGCTGTTCAAGCTGTGCCTGTGGACCTCCCAGTATTACCAGCACAGCCTCGGCGACACCTTGAGCTGGGCACTGCCGGTGTTGCTGCGCCAGGGTGAACTGGCCGAAGCGCGCCAGGAGCGTTTCTGGTCCGCCGCGCCGGGGGCCAGCCTCGATGACCCGCGCATCGCCCGCGCCCCGCGCCAGCGCGAAGCCCTGGCCACGCTGGCCCAGCATCCCCATGGCGTCGCCCATCAATTGCTGAGCAAACTGATGCTGAGCAAGGACAGCCTGGATTTGCTGCTGGCCAAGGATTTGGTGCAGGTCGAGATCCGCCGGCACGCCCCGGGCGCACGCCACGAACACTGGCTGGCGCAACCGGAACTCCCGCTGAACCCGGAGCAGCGTGCCGCCTATGAGGCGATTCGCGCCGGCTTCGACAGTTATCACGCGTTCCTGCTGGCCGGTGTCACCGGCAGCGGTAAGACCGAAGTCTATCTGCAGTTGATCCGCGAAACCCTCGAGGCCGGCAAGCAGGCGCTGGTGCTGATCCCGGAAATCAACCTCGGCCCGCAGACCCTGGCGCGCTTCGAGCAGCGTTTCAATGCCCGTATCGCACTGATCCATTCGGCGGTCAATGACCGCGAACGCCTCGAGGCTTGGCTGGCCGCCCGGGACGGTGAGGCCGACATCATCATCGGCACCCGCTCGGCCCTGTTCACACCGATGAAGAACCCCGGCCTGATCATCATCGACGAAGAGCACGACGGTTCCTATAAACAGCAGGAAGGTTTGCGCTACCACGCCCGCGACCTTGCGTTGGTGCGGGCGCGACAGGAAAACATCCCGATTGTCCTCGGCTCCGCCACCCCTTCGCTGGAAAGCCTGCACAATGCCTACACCGGCCGCTATGGGCTGCTGCGCTTGAACGAGCGAGCCGGCGGCGCCAAACAGCCGCGTTTCCTGCGTCTGGATGTCAAAAGTCGCCCGCTGGACAGCGGCATTTCCGGGCCGATGCAACAAGCCATCGGCCAGACCCTGGCTGCCGGGCAGCAGGTCCTGGTGTTCCTCAACCGCCGCGGCTTCGCCCCGACCCTGCTATGTCATGACTGCGGCTGGATGTCCGAGTGCCAGCGCTGTGATGCGCGGATGACCGTGCACCAGCGTTACGGCGAGCTGCGCTGCCACCATTGCGGCTACGTCGAACGCGTGCCGCGCCAGTGCCCGAAGTGCAACAAGGTCGATCTGCGCCCCGTTGGCGCCGGCACCGAACGGGCCGAGGAGCGCTTGGCGATTCTGTTCCCGGACTATCCGGTGCTGCGGGTCGACCGCGACAGCACATCGCGCAAGGATGCGATGAACCAGTTGTTCGCGACCATTCAAAAAGGCCAGCCGTGCATCCTGATCGGCACGCAGATGCTTGCCAAAGGTCACCACTTTCCACGGGTGACACTGGTGTCGATCCTCGACGCCGACGGTGGCCTGTTCTCCGGCGACTTCCGCGCCAGCGAGCGCATGGCTCAACTGATCGTGCAGGTCGCCGGCCGCGCAGGTCGCGCCGAAGAGCCGGGCAAAGTGATTATTCAGACGCACCTGGCCGACCATCCGCTGCTGGTGCAATTGACCGAGCAAGGCTATTTCGCCTTCGCCGAACAGGCCTTGAGCGAACGCCGTGCGGCCGGATTGCCGCCGTTTGCGCACCTGGCGCTGCTGCGGGCCGAGGCGCACAAACCGGGTCAGGCCGAAGGCTTCCTGGATGAGGCTTGCAGCGAGGCGGAGCGATTGCTGGCCGAGCAGAATCTGACGGGGATCGAATTACTGGGACCGGTCCCGGCACCGATGGAGCGCCGGGCCGGGCGTTATCGTGCGCAACTGTTGGTACAGGCTACGGCGCGGGCACCCTTGCATCGATTGCTGGCCAGTTGGTTGCTGGTGCTGGAGCAGATGCCGAGCGGGCGGGCGGTGCGTTGGTCTTTGGATGTTGATCCAGTCGATTTGTATTGAAAGTTTAAAAGATCGCAGCCTTCGGCAGCTACAGAAAAGCGCGATCAGCGGAGCTGCCGAAGGCTGCGATCTTTGCCCCTTTTGTCACCACACATCCATATCCTGCCTGCTATGGTTGGCAAGCCCGTCTTCGCAACGGATAATGCCCAGTTTTTCCACCAGCGCATGATGCGCCGCCGCGCCTGCGGTCGAAAGAGAAGACCATGAAAGACACCATTCGCCAGCTGATCCAACAAGCCATCACCCAACTCGTCAACGAAGGTGTGTTGCCTGAAGGCCTGTCGCCGGCGATCCAGGTGGAAAACTCCCGCGACAAGAAGAACGGCGATTTCGCCAGCAACATCGCCATGATGCTGGCCAAGCCGGCCGGCATGAAGCCCCGCGATCTGGCGGAAAAAATCATTGCCGCGCTGCCGGCTGACGAAAATGTCGCCAAGACCGAAATCGCCGGCCCAGGCTTCCTGAACTTCTTCCAGAACACCGACGCCCTGGCGACCCGCCTGGACGCCGCCCTGGCCGACGCCCACATCGGCGTACGCAAGGCCGGCCCGGTGCAGCGCACCGTGGTTGACCTGTCGGCACCGAACCTGGCCAAAGAGATGCACGTCGGCCACCTGCGCTCGACCATCATCGGCGACGGCGTGGCCCGTGTACTGGAATTCCTCGGCGACACCGTGATCCGTCAGAACCACGTCGGCGACTGGGGCACTCAGTTCGGCATGCTGATGGCTTACCTGCAGGAAAACCCGATCACCAGCGACGAGCTGTCGGACCTGGAGAACTTCTACCGCGCCGCCAAGCAACGCTTCGACGAATCCGCAGAGTTCGCCGACCGCGCCCGTGGCCTGGTGGTCAAGTTGCAGGCCGGCGACGCCGATTGCCTGGCACTGTGGACCAAGTTCAAGGACATCTCGCTGTCCCACTGCCAGAAGATCTACGAACTGCTCAACGTCAAACTGACCATGGCCGACGTGATGGGCGAAAGCGCCTACAACGACGACCTGATCAACGTGGTCAACGATCTGAGAGCGGCGGGCATGCTGGTCGAGAGCAACGGCGCACAGTGCGTGTTCCTCGACGAGTTCAAGAACGCCGACGGCGACCCGCTGCCGGTGATCATCGTCAAGGCTGACGGCGGCTACCTCTACGCCACCACCGACCTGGCGGCCGTGCGCTACCGCAGCGGCAAGCTGAAGGCCGATCGCGCGCTCTACTTCGTCGACCAGCGTCAGGCCCTGCACTTCCAGCAAGTGTTCGCCGTGGCGCGCAAGGCCGGCTTCGTGACCCATCCGATGGAAATGGAACACATGGGCTTCGGCACCATGAACGGTGCCGACGGTCGTCCGTTCAAGACCCGTGATGGCGGCACCGTGAAGCTGATCGACCTGCTGACCGAAGCCCAGGAGCGTGCCTACACCCTGGTCAAGGACAAGAACCCGGAGCTGGCCGAAGCCGAGTTGCGCAACATCGCCAAGGTGGTGGGCATCGGCGCAGTGAAATACGCCGACCTGTCCAAACATCGCACCAGTGACTACAGCTTCAACTTCGACCTTATGCTCAACTTCGAAGGCAACACCGCGCCGTACCTGCTGTACGCCTACACTCGCGTGGCCGGCGTGTTCCGCAAGCTCGGCAAGGACTTCAGCGAAGTCGACGGCCAGATCGTTCTGGAAGCGGCACACGAACACGAACTGGCGGCGAAGCTCGCGCAGTTTGGCGAGATCCTGAACAACGTGTCCGAAAAAGGCACCCCGCACATCCTTTGCACTTACCTGTACGACGTCGCCGGCCTGTTCTCCAGCTTCTACGAGAACTGCCCGATCCTCGCCGCCGATACCCCGGCACAAATGCAGAGCCGCCTGCGCCTCGCCGCGCTGACCGGACGCACCCTCAAGCAAGGCCTGGAACTCTTGGGCCTGGAAACTCTGGAGCGTATGTAAGTTGGCTGCCAAGAAAAAACCTGCACCCAAACGTGGCGCCAGCCGTTACCAAGCTCCTGCAAAGCAACCGATCCCGGGCTGGCTGTGGATGGCCATCGGCCTGACGGTCGGCGCCTTCATCGTATTCCTGATGAAGCTGGAACCGGGCAAAGGCAGCGACACGGTCAAGCGTGAAAAAGTCGAGCAACAGCAACAGCAGAAAGCCAGCAAGATCGCCGAGGCCAACAAGACCCCGCCGAGCCCGACGCAACCGGTGAAGCCGAAGTACGACTTCTACACCTTGCTGCCGGAATCGGAAGTCATCGTGCCGCCGGATGCCGTGCCGGAAAAAACCCTGCCGACGCCGCAAGTGCCGGCCATCCCGACCACGCCGGTCACCCCGGCCGAAGCGGCGAAGATCGACACGGCTCGCGCCCAGGCTGCCTTGGCCGGGATTACTCCGCCTCCTGCGCCGCCGGTCAAGGCTGCGCCTGTGACGAAGTTTTTCCTGCAGGCTGGCTCGTTCCGCAAAGAGACTGATGCGGACAAGGTTCGGGCGCAGATCATCCTGCTGGGCCAGGCCGTGGCGGTTGAGTCCGGCACGGTGAAGGACGAAACCTGGTATCGAGTACTGGTCGGACCGTTCAGCAACCGCGAACAACTGACCACTGCGCAGAAACAATTGGCGGGCGCAGGCTTTAGCAACTTGCTGTTACAACAACGCCAAAGCCGATAACGCTCCCTGTGGGCACCTTGCTTGAGGTTGCCCACAAAACCCTGTGGCGAGGGGGCTCGCCCCCGTTCGGTCGCGCAGCGGCCGCAAAACCGGAATTCCGGACTTGTCTGAAGCAACATGGTGTCCGGGTTTTGGGGGCGCTTCGCACCCCAGCGGGCGCAAGCCCCCTCGCCACAGTTATTGCACGCCATTCGTCCCCCGCCGCGCCCTACGGTTGAAAAACGCTCCACCACCCCCATATGAGTTTGCATAAGGCATTTTCGCCCCGCTGCGTGGAGACTCTTCCCTTGACCACCATCGTTTCAGTTCGCCGCCACGGCAAAGTCGTCATGGGCGGCGACGGCCAGGTTTCCCTTGGTAATACCGTGATGAAAGGCAACGCGAAAAAAGTTCGCCGCCTGTACCACGGCCAGGTCATTGCCGGTTTTGCCGGTGCCACCGCCGACGCCTTTACCCTCTTCGAACGTTTCGAAGGCCAGCTTGAAAAGCATCAGGGCCATTTGGTCCGTGCCGCCGTCGAACTCGCCAAAGAATGGCGCACCGACCGCTCCCTGAGCCGCCTTGAAGCCATGCTCGCGGTCGCCAACAAAGACGCCTCCCTGATCATCACCGGCAACGGCGATGTGGTTGAACCCGAAGAAGGCCTGATCGCCATGGGTTCCGGCGGCGGTTACGCCCAGGCCGCTGCCAGCGCGCTGCTGAAGAAAACCGATCTGTCGGCCCGGGAAATCGTCGAAACCGCCCTCGGCATCGCCGCCGACATCTGCGTATTCACCAATCACACTCAGACCATTGAGGAGCAGGACTGCGCCGAGTAAGCCCGTGCAGCCACCGCACCACGGCTCATTCTTGCTTGAGGTCCTTTAAATACTATGTCCATGACTCCCCGTGAAATCGTCCACGAACTCAATCGCCACATCATCGGCCAGGACGATGCCAAGCGCGCCGTCGCCATTGCCCTGCGCAACCGCTGGCGCCGCATGCAGCTGCCTGAAGAGCTGCGCGTTGAAGTAACGCCGAAGAACATCCTGATGATCGGCCCGACCGGCGTCGGTAAAACCGAGATCGCCCGTCGCCTGGCCAAACTGGCCAATGCACCGTTCATCAAGGTCGAAGCGACCAAGTTCACCGAAGTCGGCTATGTCGGCCGCGACGTCGAGTCGATCATTCGTGACCTGGCCGATGCTGCGATCAAGCTGCTGCGCGAGCAGGAAATCGTCAAGGTTCGCCACCGCGCCGAAGACGCCGCCGAAGAGCGCATCCTCGACGCCCTGCTGCCACCGGCACGCATGGGCTTCAGCAGCGACGACGCCCCGACTGCCGACTCCAACACCCGCCAGCTGTTCCGCAAGCGCCTGCGCGAAGGTCAGCTGGATGACAAGGAGATCGAAATCGAAGTCGCCGAAATGGCCGGCGTCGATATCTCCGCGCCACCGGGCATGGAAGAAATGACCAACCAGCTGCAAAGCCTGTTTGCCAACATGGGCAAGGGCAAGAAGAAAGCCCGCAAGCTCAAGGTCAAGGAAGCGCTCAAGCTGGTGCGCGACGAAGAAGCCAGCCGCCTGGTCAACGATGAAGAGTTGAAGGCCAAGGCCCTGGAAGCAGTCGAGCAGCATGGCATCGTGTTCATCGACGAAATCGACAAGGTCGCCAAACGCGGTAATTCCGGTGGCGTCGATGTGTCCCGCGAAGGCGTACAGCGCGACCTGCTGCCGCTGATCGAAGGCTGCACCGTCAACACCAAGCTGGGCATGGTCAAGACCGACCACATCCTGTTCATTGCTTCCGGTGCGTTCCACCTGAGCAAGCCGAGCGACCTGGTGCCTGAGCTGCAAGGCCGCCTGCCGATCCGTGTCGAACTCAAGGCCCTGAGCCCCGAGGATTTCGAACGCATCCTCAGCGAGCCTCACGCCTCGCTCACCGAGCAATACTGCGCACTGCTGAAAACCGAAGGCCTGGACATCGAGTTCCAGCCGAGCGGGATCAAGCGCATCGCGGAGATCGCCTGGCAGGTCAACGAGAAAACCGAAAACATCGGTGCCCGTCGCCTGCACACCCTGCTCGAGCGCCTGCTCGAAGAGGTGTCGTTCAGCGCCGGCGACCTGGCCAGTGTCCATGACGGCAAGGTAATCCAGATCGACGCCGACTACGTCAACAGCCACCTCGGTGAATTGGCGCAGAACGAAGACCTGTCCCGTTATATCCTGTAAGCCATACTTGTAGGAGCGAGCAAGCTCGCTCCTACAGGGTTCCATCCATAACGGAACGGCGCTCATGACCCAACTCCCCACCGACATCAAGCTGCACAAAGCCTCGAAAACCCTGTCGCTCAAATACGCGTCCGGTGAGGAATACACCCTGCCCGCCGAGTTCCTGCGCGTGCATTCTCCTTCCGCCGAGGTCCAGGGCCACGGCAAACCCATCCTGCAATTTGGCAAGATCAACGTAGGACTGACCAAAGTAGAACCGGCCGGTCAGTACGCACTGAAACTGACCTTCGACGACGGCCACGACAGCGGCTTGTTCACCTGGGAATATCTGTACGAACTGGGGCGACGTTATGACGCACTCTGGGAAGATTATCTGGCCGAGCTAAAAGCCGCCGGAAAAACCCGCGACCCGAACGAATCCGTCGTCAAGCTGATGCTCTAATCCGAGCCTCTTGCTCTTTAGAGGGCATTTTCTAATTTCATCTGTTTGAATGCTCCGCTCCAGGGCCGCCGATTGGCCTGCTTGCGAAAAAAATTAAACTCGGGTAACCAATGGAACTGGCAAGTTCCCTGCAGTGCTCTCTGCATTAAAAAAGCAGCGATGCAGTATTAACGGTCACCCCGAGCAGTAGTACCTGGCATTGGCTGTGTGACTACACAGCAGGACCCGGTACTCGTCTCAGGACAATGGAGCGTCGTAGATGAGTAACAAGAATAACGATGACTTGAAGAGTCAAGCCTCGGAAAACACCTTGGGGCTGAATCCTGTCGTTGGACTGCGTGGAAAGGATCTACTGGCTTCTGCTCGAATGGTGCTCAGGCAGGCCATCAAGCAACCGATTCACAGCGCCAAGCATGTCGCTCATTTCGGCCTTGAACTCAAGAACGTGCTGCTCGGCAAATCCGAGCTGCTGCCGACCAGCGATGACCGTCGCTTCGCGGATCCGGCCTGGAGCCAGAACCCGCTCTACAAACGTTATCTGCAAACCTACCTGGCGTGGCGCAAGGAGCTCCACGACTGGATCGACGACAGTAACCTGCCGGCCAAGGACGTCAGCCGCGGGCACTTCGTGATCAACCTCATGACCGAGGCCTTCGCCCCGACCAACACGGCGGCCAACCCGGCGGCGGTCAAGCGCTTCTTCGAAACCGGTGGCAAGAGCCTGCTCGATGGCCTCTCGCATCTGGCCAAGGACCTGGTGCATAACGGCGGAATGCCGAGCCAGGTCAACATGGGCGCATTCGAGGTCGGCAAGACCCTTGGCGTGACCGAGGGTGCGGTGGTCTTTCGCAACGACGTGCTGGAGCTGATCCAGTACAAGCCGATCACCGAGCAGGTGCATGAACGCCCACTGCTGGTGGTACCGCCGCAAATCAACAAGTTCTACGTTTTCGACCTGAGCCCGGAAAAAAGCCTGGCGCGGTTCTGCCTGCGCAACAACATGCAGACCTTCATCGTCAGCTGGCGCAACCCGACCAAGGAGCAGCGCGAATGGGGTCTGTCGACCTACATCGAAGCGCTCAAGGAAGCGGTTGATGTGGTCACCGCCATCACCGGCAGCAAAGACGTGAACATGCTCGGTGCCTGCTCCGGCGGCATCACCTGCACCGCGCTGCTGGGCCACTACGCGGCAATCGGCGAGAACAAGGTCAACGCCCTGACCCTGCTGGTCAGCGTGCTCGACACCACCCTGGACAGCGACGTGGCCCTGTTCGTCGATGAACAAACCCTCGAAGCCGCCAAGCGCCAGTCTTACCAGGCCGGTGTGCTCGAAGGCCGCGACATGGCGAAAGTCTTTGCCTGGATGCGCCCCAACGATCTGATCTGGAACTACTGGGTCAACAACTACCTGCTGGGCAACGAGCCGCCGGTATTCGACATTCTGTTCTGGAACAATGACACCACCCGGTTGCCCGCCGCGTTCCATGGCGACCTGATCGAAATGTTCAAAAGTAACCCGTTGACCCGTGCCGATGCACTGGAAGTGTGCGGAACGCCGATCGATCTGAAGAAGGTCACCGCCGACATCTTCTCCCTGGCCGGCACCAGCGACCACATCACTCCGTGGCGCTCCTGCTACAAGTCGGCGCAACTGTTCGGCGGCAACGTTGAATTCGTGCTGTCCAGCAGCGGGCACATCCAGAGCATTCTGAACCCGCCGGGCAATCCGAAATCGCGCTACATGACCAGCATCGAAATGCCCGCCAATGCCGATGACTGGCAGGAAGAGTCGACCAAGCACGCCGACTCCTGGTGGCTGCACTGGCAGGCGTGGCAGGCACAGCGTTCGGGCAACCTGAAAAAAGCTCCGCTAAAACTGGGCAACAAGGCCTATCCAGCGGGTGAAGCCGCACCGGGCACTTATGTACATGAGCGGTAACTGACACACCTCGCCCCACACTGTGGGAGCGAGCCTGCTCGCGATGGCGTTTGATCATTCAACATTGATGTCGACTGATCCGGCGCCTTCGTGAGCAGGCTCGCTCCCACAGGGGATTGGGGATGAATTTGAGATAGCGACCCACAGGGCCAGAAGCATGCCGCAACCCTTCATATTCCGTACCGTCGATCTGGATGGCCAGACGCTCCGCACGGCGGTACGCCCCGGCAAGCCTCACTTGACGCCCCTGCTGATTTTCAACGGCATCGGCGCCAACCTGGAGCTGGTGTTCCCGTTCATCGCGGCGCTGGACCCCGACCTGGAAGTCATCGCCTTCGACGTACCCGGAGTCGGCGGTTCGTCGACACCGAACCGGCCCTATCGCTTTCCGGGGCTGGCGAAACTCACGGCGCGGATGCTCGACTATCTCGACTACGGGCAGGTCAACGTCATCGGCGTGTCCTGGGGGGGCGCCCTGGCCCAACAGTTCGCCTACGACTATCCGGAGCGCTGCAAGAAACTCGTGCTGGCCGCGACGGCGGCGGGTGCAGTGATGGTGCCGGGCAAACCGAAAGTACTGTGGATGATGGCCAGCCCGCGACGTTACATCCAGCCATCCCACGTGATCCGCATTGCGCCGATGATCTACGGTGGTGCGTTCCGTCGCGACCCGACGCTGGCCGCCAGCCATGCGGCCAAGGTGCGTTCGGCGGGCAAGCTCGGTTACTACTGGCAGCTGTTCGCCGGCCTCGGCTGGACCAGCATCCACTGGCTGCACAAGATCCGCCAGCCGACCCTGGTACTGGCCGGCGACGATGACCCACTGATCCCGTTGATCAACATGCGCGTGCTGGCCTGGCGGATTCCCAATGCCCAGTTGCACATCATCGATGACGGGCATCTGTTCCTGATTACCCGGGCTGAAGCGGTGGCCCCGATCATCATGAAATTCCTGGAAGAGGAGCGCCAGCGCGCGGTGATGCATCCGCGTCCGGCGCCATTGGGCGGCTAAAACCGCTGGTTCAGCGGTCGGCAGGACGCCACGCCGCGCAACAACCCGTTACAGCGTCTATGGTGTTCTGGTTCAGTGTGTTTGTTTTTGGCCTGAAGACGAAGGAGTGTTGACTCATGCGCGAGAAACCAGCGAGGGATTCCTTACCGACTCCCGCCGCGTTCATCAATGCACAGAGTGCGATTACCGGCCTGCGCGGTCGGGACCTGCTGTCGACCCTGCGCAGTGTGGCCGCCCATGGCTTGCGCAATCCGGTGCACAGCGCCCGACATGCACTCAAACTCGGCGGTCAGCTTGGCCGTGTGCTGCTGGGCGAAACCCTGCACCCGACCAACCCGCAGGACGCTCGCTTCGCCGATCCGGCGTGGAGCCTCAACCCGTTTTATCGCCGTAGCCTGCAGGCCTATCTGAGCTGGCAGAAACAGGTCAAGAGCTGGATCGACGAGAGCGACATGAGCCCGGACGACCGCGCCCGCGCCCACTTCGCGTTCACCTTGCTCAACGACGCCGTATCGCCCTCCAACAGCCTGCTCAATCCACTGGCGGTCAAGGAGCTTTTCAATTCCGGCGGTAACAGCCTGGTGCGCGGCATCAGCCATTTGGTGGACGATCTGCTGCACAACGATGGCCTGCCCCGGCAAGTCACCAAGCAAGCGTTCGAGGTTGGCAAGACGGTCGCCACCTCCACTGGTGCAGTGGTGTTTCGCAACGAGCTGCTGGAGTTGATCCAGTACAAGCCGATGAGCGAAAAGCAGTATTCCAAGCCCCTGCTGGTGGTGCCGCCGCAAATCAACAAGTACTACATTTTCGACCTGAGCCCCCACAACAGCTTCGTCCAGTACGCCCTGAAAAACGGTCTGCAAACCTTCATGATCAGCTGGCGTAACCCGGATGTGCGCCATCGTGAATGGGGGCTCTCGACCTACGTGGAAGCCGTGGAAGAGGCCATGAACGTCTGCCGGGCGATCACCGGCGCACGGGAGGTCAACCTGATGGGCGCCTGCGCCGGCGGGCTGACCATTGCCGCGTTGCAGGGTCACTTGCAGGCCAAGCGACAGCTGCGCAGAGTGTCCAGCGCGACTTACCTGGTGAGCCTGCTCGACAGTCAGATGGACAGCCCCGCGACGCTGTTCGCCGACGAACAGACTCTGGAAGCCGCCAAGCGCCGCTCCTATCAAAAAGGTGTGCTGGACGGCCGCGACATGGCCAAGGTCTTCGCCTGGATGCGCCCCAACGATTTGATCTGGAGCTACTTCGTCAACAACTACCTGTTGGGCAAGGAGCCACCGGCGTTCGACATCCTCTACTGGAACAACGACAACACACGCCTGCCGGCCGCCCTGCATGGCGACCTGCTGGACTTCTTCAAGCACAACCCGCTGACTCACCCGGGTGGCCTGGAAGTCTGTGGCACACCGATCGATTTGCAGAAGGTTACCGTCGACAGCTTCAGCGTCGCCGGCATCAACGATCACATCACGCCGTGGGACGCGGTGTATCGCTCGACGCTGTTGCTCGGTGGCGAGCGCCGCTTCGTGCTGTCCAACAGTGGGCATGTGCAGAGCATCCTCAACCCGCCGAGTAACCCGAAAGCCAACTACGTCGAGAACGGCAAACTGAGCAGCGACCCACGGGCCTGGTACTACGACGCCAAGCGTGTCGACGGCAGTTGGTGGACCCAATGGCTGGACTGGATACAGCAACGTTCCGGCGCGCAGAAAGAAACCCACATGGCCCTCGGCAACCAGAACTATCCACCGATGGAGGCAGCACCCGGTACTTACGTGCGCGTGCGCTGACGTTCAACGAGCCACGGCCGCTGTCGGCCGTGGCAAGACCCGATGATTAAGAAGACTGGATGAAAACCCGCGACCGGATCCTCGAATGTGCCCTGCAGTTGTTCAATCAAAAGGGCGAACCGAATGTCTCCACCATGGAAGTTGCCAATGAAATGGGGATCAGCCCGGGCAACCTCTACTACCACTTCCACGGCAAGGAACCGCTGATTCTCGGGCTGTTCGAACGCTTTCAGAGCGAACTGGCGCCCCTGCTCGATCCACCGGCCGATGCCGAACTGGCGCCCGAAGAATACTGGCTGTTCCTGCACCTGATCGTCGAACGCCTGTCCCATTACCGGTTCCTGTTCCAGGACCTGTCGAACCTCGCCGGACGCCTGCCGAAGCTGGCCAAGGGCATTCGCAACCTGCTCAACGCACTCAAGCGCACACTGGCGTCGCTGCTGGCACGATTGCAGGCACAAGGGCTGCTGGTCAGCGATACCCAGGCACTGGGGCAACTGGTGGAGCAGATCACCATGACGCTGCTGTTCTCACTGGATTACCAGCGGATTCTTGATCGTCAGGGCGAGGTGCGATTGGTGGTTTACCAGATCATGATGCTGGTGGCGCCGCACCTGCTGCCGTCGATGAAGGCGGCGACCGAACAGATGGCGATGGAGTATCTGGAAGACCACGAGTAATCCTGATACCGACCAACCCTGTGGGCTTGTGTCGCTCAGAGATTCACGCGCAAACAAAAACGCCCGGCCTTCACAGGCCGGGCGTTTTCTTGAGCCCTGAAAATCAGGACTGACTGGTTGGCGTCGATGGAGCCGGCGCGACAGTCGGGGTGACAGCAGGGGTCGGTGCGGTCGCGGAGTTCGATGCGCTGACCGGAGCTGCCGGCGTTGCCGGTTTGGCAGCTGCCACTGCTGGTTTTGGCGCGGCGGCTTTTGGAGCTGCCGGCTTTTTCACCGCTGGTTTTTTCGCCGCAGCAGGTTTGGCTGCTGGCTTGGCGGCAGCTGGCTTGGCCGCTGCAGTTTTCGCTGCAGGCTTGGCGGCCGGTTTAGCAGCGGCTTTTGCAGCTACCGGCTTGGCCGCTGGTTTTGCCGCGGCCGGTTTGGCGGCTGCAGTTTTAGCCGCAGGCTTGGCAGCAGGTTTAGCCGCTGCTTTTGCCAGTGGCTTGGCTGCGGTTTTGGCGGCCGGCTTGGCAGCAGGCTTGGCTGCTGCGGTTTTCGCCGCAACAGGCGCAACCTTGGCACCGGTCAGTTTTTCGATTTGCTTGGTCAGGGTTTCGACCTTGCTGTGCAGTGCCTTGACTTCGTTGCGGCTCGGTACGCCCAGACGCGAAATGGCGCTGTTCAGACGCTTGTCGAAAGCACCTTCCAGCTCATCCCACTTGCCCAGTGCGCGATCTTTCACGCCGCTGATGCGCGATTTGGCCGAAGAAGCGGAGTCCTTGGCGGCGTCGACAGTCTTGCCAACAGCGCTCTTGGTGAGCTTCTCGGCTTTCTCGCCGTCTTTAACCAATGCATCGAAGAGTTTGCTGCCGTCAGTGTCGATCTTCGAGTACACGCCTAAACCAGCCAGCCAGATTTTTCGGGAGTAATCTTCAACCTTCCCGATCCACGAGCTGCCTTCTTTTTCGGTTTTCTTTTTAACAGCCATCCCGTTCTCCTTAAGATTTACGCGCGACACGTTCGAGCAATGCCGTCAGCTCATCGAGCTTAGCAGAGAGTGTCTCAACGTCATGTTTAGACGGAATACCGATACGATTCAAGGCACTTGCGACGCGCGTGTCGAACGCCTTCTCGACCTTGTCGAGTTGAACTTCGACACGACCTTTGAAAGTGCTGACTTCACTCTTGGCTTCATCGATCTCGGCATTGGCCGCTTCAAGTTTCTCGGCGACTACCTTTTTGCCTTTCTTTTCAACAACCTGACCAGCCTTGATCAGTTCTTGAAAGTACTCGCTGCCCTCTTGGCCGACCTTGGTGTAGGCACCCAGGCCTGCCAGCCAGATCTTGCGGGCATAGGATTTGACGTCGCCCAGCGTGCCGGTCGACGGGTCGATTTTTTTCTTCAAAATAACTTTGGCCATGGTGCACCTCACGCGCAGAAGGTTTGAGGAACTGCCCGGGTAAGTGTCGGGCTCTGGCACAAAGTAGGGAGAAAAATTAGAAACGGCACCCTAACAAATGACATAAATCGTCGGGCGCGCGCCATAAAAAATGTAGGAGTGAGCCTGCTCGCGATGACGGAGTGTCAGCCAACATCAATGTTGTCTATTTAACCGCTATCGTCGGAACGCCGCCCGGAGCCGGCTCACTCCTACAAGGGATGTGATTTCAAGGGGAAATCAGACCAACGCCTTGTCCAGCGCCTTTTCGATTTCCGCTTTGATCATGCCGCTCATGGCCGACATCATCAGGCCCAGTTCCACGTCGACCTTGATCGAATCTTCACTGACATGCACCGCGCCCTTCACACCCGAGCGCTTGAGGTTCAGGGTGTCGCCGGACCACTGCGGCTCCAGGCCATACTGGTCGGAAAGTTTCTGCGCCAGCTTGTCGGCCTTTTCGCGAGCCGCTTCCTTACCCAGGCCATGGGCACGTTCAACACTAATACGGGCCATCGAATGACTCCTGCTTTATGGATGCTTTCCCGAGGCATCTTGACCTCTGCTGCGTCAAAACGTCCCGATGGTTGCCCATCTTACCTTCAGCCTTGCCAAGACAAAGCATGCCTTGGGGATTAGAATGTCGCGCATTCTCTTTTGGTGACAGCGATATGACTGATCAGCGCAAAGGCAGCGATGCCGAACCCACCACTCACTTCGGCTTCAAAAACGTTCCGGAAAGCCAGAAAGCGGAAAAAGTCGCTGAGGTTTTCCACTCGGTAGCCGCCAAGTACGACCTGATGAACGACCTTCTGTCGGGCGGCATGCACCGTCTGTGGAAGCGTTTTGCGATCGAATTGTCGGGCGTGCGCACCGGTAACCGCGTGCTGGACATTGCCGGCGGTACCGGCGATCTAACCCGCAAGTTCTCGCACCTGGTAGGCCCGACCGGCCAGGTCGTGTTGGCCGACATCAACGAATCCATGCTCAAGGTCGGTCGTGACCGCCTGCTGGACCTCGGTGTGGCCGGCAACGTCGAATTCGTCCAGGCCGACGCGGAAAAACTGCCGTTCCCGGACAACCATTTCGACTGCGTGACCATCGCCTTCGGCCTGCGCAACGTGACCCACAAGGAAGATGCCCTGCGCTCGATGCTGCGCGTGCTCAAGCCTGGCGGCCGCTTGCTGGTGCTGGAGTTCTCCAAGCCGACCAACGCGCTGATGTCCAAGGCCTACGACGCCTACTCGTTCGCCTTCATGCCGCTGATGGGCAAGCTGATCACCAACGACTCGGAAAGCTACCGCTACCTGGCCGAATCGATCCGCATGCACCCGAACCAGGAAACCCTGAAGTCGATGATGGTCGAGGCCGGTTTCGACCGCGTGACCTATCACAACATGACCGCAGGCATCGTTGCCCTGCACCGCGGTATCAAGCCCTGATGCTGCTCGCCGGCCTGCTCGCCAGCGTTGAACTCGGCCTGAACCGGGTGCTGCGTCTCGACAGCACGGCGCTGCCGCGGCTGGCGCACTTGACCGGCAAAGTGATTGCCGTCGATTGTCGCAGCCCGGCGCTGCAACTGTTCATCCTGCCCAGCGACGAAGGCCTGATGCTCGCTTCCCAGTGGGAAACCGGCGCCGACTGCACCTTGCGTGCACCGGCCTCGAGCCTGCTGAAACTGGCCATGCGCAAGGACAAGACCTCGATCCTGCACAGTCCTGAAGTCGAACTCGACGGCAACAGCGGCGTGCTGCTGGAGCTGGCGGCGATCCTCCAGGACCTTGAGCTGGACTGGGAGTACGAACTCTCGCGCTGGCTGGGCCCAGTGGCCACGCAACTGGTCGGCGGTCACCTGCGCAGCCGCGCCCGCTGGTATCAGCAAGGCTTTGCCAGCCTGGGCCAGAACCTGGGCGAATACCTGGCCGAAGAATCGCGCACCCTCGTCGGGCAGCGCGAGGCCGAAGCCCGATTCAGTGAACTGGACCAGATCAAGCTCGATCTGGAACGTCTCGAGGCGCGTTTCGAGCGCCTTTCCCGATCCCTCGACCCAAGCGATAACGCATGAAGCTGCTTGCCGTCCGCCGTTTGTTGCGCATCCAGCGCGTCGTGATCCGCTACCGCCTCGATGACCTGCTGTTCGCCCTGCCGCTGCCCTGGTTTCTGCGGGCGCTGCGTTACGCCTTGCCGTGGCGCTGGTTCCCGCGCAAGACACTGGACCTGAGCCGTGGCGCGCGCTTGCGCCTGGCATTGCAGGACCTGGGGCCGATCTTCATCAAGTTCGGGCAGATCCTGTCCACCCGTCGCGACCTGCTGCCCGAAGACATCGCCGACGAACTGATGAAGCTGCAGGACCGCGTACCGCCGTTCGACTCGCAGGTGTCGGTCAAGCTGATCGAGGAACAGCTGGGCAAGAAAATCAGCGAAGTGTTCAGCCGTTTCGACGTCGAACCGTTGGCCTCGGCCTCGGTGGCACAGGTGCATGCCGCGCAACTCAAAACCGGTGAAGAAGTGGTGGTCAAAGTGATCCGCCCTGGCCTCAAGCCGGTGATCGCCCAGGACCTGGCGTGGCTGTTCATCCTCGCCCGCGCCGCCGAAAAACTCTCGGCCGATGCGCGCCTGCTGCATCCGGTGGACGTGGTCAGCGATTACGAAAAGACCATCTACGACGAACTCGACCTGCTGCGCGAGGCGGCCAACGCCAGCCAGTTGAAGCGCAACTTCGACGGTTCGCCGCTGCTGTACGTGCCGCAAGTCTATTGGGACTGGTGCCGACCGAAAGTGCTGGTGATGGAGCGTATCTACGGCATTCAGGTCACCGATCTGGCAACCCTCGCCGACCAGCGCACCGACATGAAAATGCTCGCCGAACGTGGCGTGGAAATTTTCTTCACCCAGGTGTTCCGCGACAGTTTCTTCCACGCCGACATGCACCCCGGCAACATTTTCGTCAGCACCGTGAATCCGTGGAGCCCGCAGTACATTGCGATCGACTGCGGCATCGTCGGCAGCCTGACCCCGGAAGACCAGGATTACCTGGCGCGCAACCTGTTCGCCTTCTTCAAGCGCGATTACCGTCGCGTGGCGCAGTTGCACATCGATTCGGGCTGGGTGCCGGCGGAAACCAAACTCAACGAATTCGAAGCAGCGATCCGTACCGTGTGCGAGCCGATCTTCGAAAAACCGTTAAAAGATATTTCCTTCGGCCAGGTGCTAATGCGCCTGTTCCAGACCGCGCGCCGCTTCAACATGGAAGTGCAGCCACAGTTGGTCCTGCTGCAAAAAACCCTGCTGAACATTGAAGGCCTGGGCCGCCAGCTGTACCCGGACCTAGACTTGTGGAACACCGCGCAGCCGTTCCTCGAACGCTGGATGCGCGAGCGGGTCAGCCCCAAAGCCCTGCTCGGCAACGTGCACAGCCAGTTCGAGCAGATCCCGCACCTGGCCAACATGGCCCGCGACCTGCTCGAACGCATGTCCCAGCCCCACGCCTACGGCCCGCCACCTGCGTGGCACCGACGCCGTGACGACTGGTTCCTGCGCCTGCTCGGTACGGCACACCTGGCCGGTGGCGCCATCCTTGCCGCGGGCGGTCCGCTGAACCAGTTGGCCTATTGGCCGGCGGGAATCATGATGGCCGTCGGTTTGTATCTGGTCGTGCGCCGATAGCCAGTTGTGTGAACGACTGGCACACTGTTTCAACGCCTGAGCTCGGCTATTGAAGTGTCGAGCCCGCTGTCGGAGTCGAAGATGAAAAACTGGCTGGACGAGATCAAGTGGGACGCTGACGGCCTGGTGCCGGCCATCGCCCAGGATCACAAGACCGGGCGCGTCCTGATGATGGCCTGGATGAACCGCGAAGCACTGGAACTGACCGCTGCCGAGAACCGTGCAATCTACTGGTCACGCTCCCGTGGCAAGCTGTGGCGCAAGGGCGAAGAGTCCGGCCATGTGCAAACCCTGCACGAGATGCGCCTGGACTGCGACGCCGACGTGATCATCCTGATGGTCGAGCAGATCGGCGACATCGCCTGCCATACCGGCCGCCAGAGCTGCTTCTACCGCGTCTATGAGAACGGCGACTGGACAACCGTCGACCCGGTCCTGAAAGATCCGCACGCCATCTATTCCGCAGGGCACAAACATGAGTGACACTCTCACCCGCCTCGCCGAGGTACTCGAAGAGCGCAAAGGCGCCGCTGCCGACAGCTCGTACGTCGCCAGCCTGTACCACAAGGGCTTGAACAAGATTCTGGAAAAAGTCGGCGAAGAGTCGGTCGAAACCATCATTGCCGCCAAGGACGCCGCCGTCAGCGGCGACTGTAGCGATGTGATCTACGAAACCGCCGATCTGTGGTTCCACAGCATGGTCATGCTCGCCCAATTGGGGCAGCATCCACAAGCTGTACTCGATGAACTGGACCGTCGTTTCGGTCTCTCCGGACACGCCGAGAAAGCCTCGCGCCCGTCCGTCTGAATAACTATTAGAGAGGAGCAGCAGCATGGGCATTTTTGACTGGAAACACTGGATCGTCATCCTGGTTGTCGTGGTACTGGTGTTCGGCACCAAGAAACTGAAAAACCTCGGCACCGACGTCGGCGAATCGATCAAGGGCTTCAAGAAAGCCATGAACGACGACGAAAAACCGGCCGACCCGAATGCGACCCCGGCCCAACCGGTTCCACCGGTACAGCCTCAGGCCTCTGTAAACCAGCCGCACACCATCGACGTGCAGGCACAGAAAGTCGAAGAGCCGATCCGCAAAGACGTGTGAGCACTGACTAATGTTTGGTATCAGCTTCTCTGAACTGCTGCTCGTCGGCCTCGTTGCCCTGCTGGTGCTGGGTCCCGAGCGCCTGCCGGGCGCTGCGCGCACCGCTGGCCTGTGGGTCGGGCGTCTGAAGCGCAGCTTCAACGCAATCAAACAGGAAGTTGAACGTGAAATCGGTGCCGACGAAATTCGTCGGCAACTGCACAACGAGCACATCCTGTCGCTTGAGCAGGAGGCGCGGAAAATCTTCACGCCGACCCAGCAGGAGCCGACGCCGGTGGAACACGTGGGCGAGCAGACGATTCATGCGCCTGCCGCTACCGTCGACCCGACACCTGCTCCCGTTGTAGCGCCTGTCGAACCTGCGCCTGTTGTTGCAGCCACTCCGATTGAACCCGTTACACCGGCGGCTGCGCCCGTTGCGCCGGCCCCTCATGACCCAACACTGCCGCCGCGAGCCCCATGAGCGATCTTCCTGAAAACGACCAGCACATGCCGCTGGTTTCGCACCTCACCGAGTTGCGCACCCGCCTGCTGCGCTGCGTAGCGGCGATCTTCATCATCTTTGCCGGGCTGTTCGCCTTCACCCAGCAGATCTACACCTTCGTGTCGACGCCGCTGCGCGCGTACCTGCCCGCCGGCGCTACGATGATTGCCACTGACGTGTCGTCGCCGTTCCTGACGCCACTGAAGTTGACGATGATGGTCTCGCTGTTCCTGGCCATCCCGGTGATCCTGCACCAGATCTGGGGCTTCATCGCCCCCGGCCTGTACAAGCATGAAAAGCGCATTGCTGTGCCATTGCTGATGTCCAGCATCGTGTTGTTCTATGCCGGCATGGCGTTCGCCTACTACCTGGTGTTCCCGTTGATCTTCAAGTTCTTCGCCGCCGCCACCCCGGCCGGTGTGGAAATGATGACCGACATCACCAGTTACCTCGATTTCGTCATGACGCTGTTCTTCGCCTTTGGCGTGGCGTTCGAAATCCCGGTGGCCGTGGTGCTGCTGGTGTGGATCGGCGTGGTCGACGTCAAATACCTGAAGAAAATCCGCCCGTACGTGGTCATTGGCTGCTTCGTAGTCGGCATGATCCTGACACCGCCGGACATCTTCTCGCAGACCCTGCTGGCCGTGCCGATGTGGCTGTTGTTCGAGATCGGCATCCTGTTTGGCAGCCTGATCAGCAAGCGTGGCGAGCATCCGGACGACCAACCGGCTGACGATCACAACGACCAGCCGCCAGCGACCCAAGCGTGAACCTGCTGCTCCTTGAAGAGGCCGATTTCATTGCGGCCGACCGCGCGGTCCTGTGTGATCGCCGGTTGACCCACATGCAGGAAGTCCATCGCTGCGAAGTCGGTGACAGCATGCGCGTCGGGCGAATCGGCGGCTTGATGGGTTCGGCCGAAGTGCTGCGCCTGGACGCCGATGAAGCGGAATTGCGCGTCACCCTCGACCAACCGCCACCAGCCAAGCTGCCATTGACCCTGGTATTGGCCCTGCCACGGCCCAAGATGCTGCGCAGGGTGTTTCAGACCGTGGCGGCCATGGGTGTGCCACGGATCGTGCTGGTCAACAGCTATCGCGTCGAGAAGAGCTTCTGGCAGACCCCCTTCCTGGAGCCAGAGGCGATTCGCGAGCAGTTGATCCTCGGCCTCGAACAGGCCCGGGACAGCGTGCTGCCGGAAGTCGTGATCGAGAAGCGCTTCAAGCCCTTCGTCGAAGATCGTCTGCCGGCGATCACCGAAGGCACCCTCGGCCTGGTGGGGCATCCGGGCAATTACCCGCCCTGCCCTCGCGCACTCAGTGAACCGGTGACCCTGGCCATTGGCCCCGAGGGTGGCTGGATTCCCTACGAGATCGACCTGCTGGGCAAGTCCGGGCTGCAACCGGTGCAATTGGGCGAACGCATCCTGCGCGTTGAAACCGCCGTGACCGCGCTGCTGGCACGACTTTTCTAATCCCGGACACAATCCCACAGGTCTGTCATCTGCCCTGGATGATCAGCCACCTGTACTACAGAACTTCGCACGCCGGCCGATAACCTCCCCATAAAACCAAATTGTGGTCAGGGGAGTTTCAGCATGTACCAATGGCTAGCCGAGAATCTGGGAAACGTCAGCGTCAAACGCAAGCTGGGGATCGGCTTCGGCCTGGTGCTGTTACTGACCCTGCTGATCACCTTCACCGGCTGGAACGGCCTGAGCGGCGTAACCAGCCGTGGCGATAAACTCGGGTTCATCGCCAGTCTCAACGACCTGACCAAGGACCTGCGCATTGCACGCCTGGATTACGAGATGCGTCGCGGTGAACAAGGTCCCGGCGCCGTCAACGATCTGTTGGGCAAGCTAGAAAGCGGCCTGCAGACCGCCCGCGGCCTGATCGAGCAACCGGCCGATACGGCCATGGTCGATCAACAACTGGCCGCTGTCGCCGAATACCGTCGCGCCTTCAACGAAATGACCCAGGCCGGCGCCCAGCGTGAAGACGCCCGCAGCAAACTCGGCGCCACCGCCGACAACGCAGTGGCCCGCGTCGCCGAAGTGGAAAAATCCATGCTGCAAGGTGACAGCGTGGCGGCGTTCAACAGCGTCATCGACCTGAGCAAGCTGATCCAGCAGGCGCGCTTCCAGGTTCGCGGCTACACCTACAGCGGCAAGAACGAAGCCGAACAGCCAGCCCTCGACGCGATCGACAACGCCCTGAAGAACCTCGAGAGCCTGCCGGCCAAACTGCCTGAAGAACACATCGCCAACCTGCAACAGGCAACAGATTCGCTGAAGGCCTACCGCGCCGCCGTCAGCCAGTTCCGCGACTCCCAGGTGGCCAGCGCCAAGGCCCTGGCACGCATGTCCGTCCAAGGCAACATCCTGTTGGACATGAGCCAGAAACTCACCGTCTCGCAAACCGTCGTGCGCGACACCGACGCCGCCCATGCCAAGAACATGCTGAGCCTCGCCACCGTGCTGGCCATCGCCTTCGGCCTGCTGGCCGCCTGGGCGATCACCCGGCAGATCATCATTCCGTTGAACCAGACTCTGGTCGTGGCCCAGCGCGTCGCCAGTGGCGACCTGACCCACAACCTGACGTCGCAGCGCCGTGACGAACTCGGCCAGTTGCAGCGTGCCATGCAGAGCATGACCCAGGGCTTGCGCGAACTGATCGGCGGCATCAGCGATGGCGTCACGCAGATCGCCAGCGCCGCCGAAGAGCTGTCTGCCGTCACCGAGCAGACCAGCGCCGGGGTCAACAGCCAGAAGATTGAGACCGATCAGGTCGCCACCGCCATGAACGAAATGGCCGCCACCGTGCAGGAAGTTGCGCGCAACGCCGAAGAAGCCTCCGAAGCCGCCGTCGCCGCCGACCAGCAGGCCCGCGAAGGCGACAAAGTGGTCGGTGAAGCCATCGCCCAGATCGAACGCCTGGCCAAGGAAGTCGGTCATTCCACCGAGGCCATGGGCGAACTCAAGCGCGAAAGCGACAAGATCGGTAGCGTGCTCGACGTCATCAAGTCCGTGGCCCAGCAAACCAACCTGCTGGCGCTCAACGCTGCGATTGAAGCCGCCCGCGCCGGTGAAGCCGGGCGTGGTTTTGCCGTGGTCGCCGACGAAGTCCGCAGCCTGGCCCAGCGTACCCAGAAGTCCACCGAGGAGATCGAAGAGCTGATCGTCGGCCTGCAAAACGGTACCCAGCAAGTGGCGACCATCATGGACAACAGCCGCACCCTGACCGACAGCAGCGTCGAACTGACCCGCCGCGCCGGTGGCTCACTGGAAAGCATCACCCGCACGGTGTCGGCGATCCAGGCGATGAACCAGCAGATCGCCGCAGCCGCCGAACAGCAGAGCGCTGTGGCCGAGGAGATCAACCGTAGCGTGCTGAACGTGCGGGATGTGTCGGACCAGACTTCGGCGGCGAGTGAAGAGACGGCGGCGTCCAGCGTTGAGCTGGCACGGCTGGGGACGCATTTGCAGATGCTGGTGGGCAAATTCAGGGTTTGAGGTGATCCGCATACCTCGGTTTACTCAGGACCGAGGTGATGCCTTCGCGGGCAAGCCCGCTCCCACGGGGAATTGCGTTGTACACACAACCTTGTGGGAGCGGGCTTGCCCGCGAAAGCGTCCGACCAGACGCTGCCGTTACAGCATCTGGTGCGAGCTCAAGAACAAACTTCAAGCCATAAAAAAACCCGCTTTCGCGGGTTTTTCTATTATGCCAACTGGGGCTGTTCGCTCATTGGCTTGAGCGGCAGCAGCGGTGCGTGGGGGTCGGCCTTGACCGACTTACGCCAGGCGCCCAGCCACTCTGGGTGACCTTCGCTCCAGACCTGCTCATGCAAGCGGGCCAATGCCACCGGGTCGCTCAACAGTTGCACACGCTCGTTGTTGGTCAGGCCTTCAGGTCCAACCTTCATAGCGTGGCGAACCCGCTCGATCCGCAACCACTCAATCGGCTCAGCCTGATTGTGCCGGGAGGTCGCCAGCGAGCACGCCAGGGCGTTCTGCTGTGGATCGACCACCGAACGGACGAAGCCGTCGTTCAGCGCATGCCAGCGGTTTTCGTGGGTGTACTGGTCGGTTGCCAGCAAGGCCTGCGGCGGATTGTATTCCTCGGGGATCAGGAACAGGCTCTCGTCACGGGACTTCAGGCCCAGGCCGACACGGCTGGAGATCACCGACACCGGGATCGACAGCATCAGCGAACCGACGATCGGCACCAGCCACCACAGGAAGCTCGGGTTCAGCCAGATCACTAGCATGGCCCAGAAGAAGCCCAGCAGGGTTTGCGGGCCGTGGCGCTTGACCGCTTCGCTCCATGGCGTGGAGTCGTCGTCACGTTGCGGCGAGTTCCAGGTCGCGGCCCAGCCGAGGAACGCGGCGAGGACGAAACGGGTGTGGAAAATCATCCGCACCGGCGCCAGCAGCATGGAAAACAGCATCTCCAGCAGCATCGACAGGGTCACCTTGAACTTGCCGCCAAACTCTTTCGCGCCCTTGGCCCAGATCAGGATGATGCTCAGCAGTTTCGGCAGGAACAGCAGCACGATGGTGGTCGAGAACAGCGCAATCGCCTTGTCCGGGTGCCATTGCGGCCACAGCGGATAGAGCTGACGCGGTTCGAGGAAGTACTGCGGCTCCATCAGCGTGTTGACCGCCAGCAGCGCGGTCGACAGCACCAGGAAGAAGAACCACAACGGCGCCGACAGGTAGGACATCACGCCGGTCAGGAACACTGCGCGGTGCACCGGGTGCATGCCCTTGACCAGGAACAGGCGGAAGTTCATCAGGTTACCGTGGCACCAGCGACGGTCACGCTTGAGTTCGTCCAGCAGGTTCGGCGGCAGTTCTTCGTAGCTGCCCGGCAAGTCGTAGGCAATCCACACGCCCCAGCCTGCACGGCGCATCAACGCAGCTTCAACGAAGTCGTGGGACAGGATCGAGCCGGAGAACGCGCCTGTACCGGGCAACGGCGCCAGGGCGCAGTGGTCGATGAACGGCTTCATGCGGATGATCGCGTTGTGGCCCCAGTAGTGCGACTCGCCCAGTTGCCAGAAGTGCAGGCCGGCGGTGAACAGCGGGCCATACACACGAGTGGCGAACTGCTGCATGCGCGCATACAAGGTGTCCATGCCCGACGCACGTGGCGCGGTCTGAATGATCCCGGCGTCCGGCGTGGCTTCCATCAGGCGTACCAGACTGGTCAGGCACTCACCGCTCATCACGGAGTCGGCATCGAGTACGACCATGTACTTGTAGTCACCGCCCCAGCGACGGCAGAAGTCGTCGAGGTTGCCGCTTTTACGTTTTACGCGACGACGGCGGCGACGGTAGAAGATCTTGCCGAAGCCCCCGGCTTCTCGGCAGACATCCAGCCAGGCCTGTTGCTCGGCAACACAGATATCGGCGTCGTTACTGTCGCTGAGGACGAAGAAGTCGAAGCGGTCCAAGTCACCCGTGGCCGCCACCGACTCGAAGGTCGCCCGCAGGCCGGCGAATACCCGTGGCACGTCTTCGTTGCAGATCGGCATCACCAGTGCGGTGCGGGCATCTTTCGGAATCGGCTCGTTGCCGGCACTTTTACCGGAGATACGGTATTTATCGTGACCGGTGAGCAATTCGAGGAAGCCCATCAGCGCGGTCCAGAAACCGGCCGATACCCAGCAGAACAGAATCCCGAACAGGATCAGGATGCTGGTCTGCAAGGCATACGGCAGCACTTGCGTGGCGGTTTGCAGCAGCGGCTGGTGCAGCACTTCGTTGAGGTCGACGAACGACCAGCCCTGGTACGGCATGATGCCTTTCATGTACCAGCCGGCGACGATGGTCTGGCCGAGCATCAGCAGCAACAGAATGTAGCGACGGATCGAACCTACGGTACGCCAGCGCGCGGCCGGCAGGACACGCTCATCCTTCGGCGGCTTCGGCGGGTTGGTACGACCGGTCATCCGACGCCAGCCACGCACCAGAATGTTGGTGCGCCACGGCTCTGGCACGACCTTGGTCCGACGGATCGGCGGGGTCGCCTTGAGGCAGACTCGGCCGTTGGCGTCGAGCACCAGCATTTCCGCGTCCTGCAGCTCTTCGGCAGTGCTCAGGGTCAGGCGTTTGCCCACCGAAGCCTGCGCGGCTTCGGTCGGGGCGTCGAATGTCGACGATGACAGGCGTTCATGCAATTCGCTGAAAGACTGGCAGCCCGCGAGTTCCGCGCGCTGCTCGTCGGTCATCGGCAGATGCGCCAGATACTCGGAAAGAGTTTCTGGCCGTACTTGAGAGTTACTCATCGGCAGGCAACTGATAGCTCCAGGTCTCGGTCAGGACTTCTTCAGTCGGGGCCGATTCCGGTGTGGCTGGGGCCGCGTCGGCAGCAACAGGCTGCTTGGCGTCTTTATTGGTCTTGTCCTTGGCATCTGCAACAGGCTTCGCTTCAGCCTGTTTGGCCTCCGCTTGTTTGGCTTCCTTGTCCGCTTTCTCTTGTTGCTTGGCGGCAACCTTGTCGGCCTTGGCAACCGAAGAGTTCGACGCTGGAATCGAAGTCTTGGCCAGGTCCGCCGGCACGATGTTCTGCACCAGTGCGGCACGCATCTCGGTGGACTTGCCCGGATCCTTGATCTTCATCCGCAGGGTCAGGCGCCAGCCCTTGGTTTCAGGGTTGTAGCGCACGCTGTTTTCCACCAGCTCGGCGTTGTCGCCGACGCTGACCTGGCTGCGAACTTCCGCATCGGCCGGCAATGCCGCCAGGGACGGGCCTTCGAAGTCCACCAGGTAGGCAACGCTGCCGTCCGGCTGACGAATCAGGTTTGACTGCTTGACGTCACCGGTGGAACGCAGGGTCTGTTTGACCCAGGCGCTGTCCGGCGCGTGAATCGTGTCTTCATCCATGGTCCAGTGCATACGATAAGCGACATCGAGCGGCTGGCCAGGTTCCGGCAATTTTTCCGGGTTCCAGAAAGCAACGATGTTGTCGTTGGTTTCGTCGGCGGTCGGAATCTCGACCAGGTCGACGGTGCCCTTGCCCCAGTCACCCTTCGGCTCGATCCAGGCGCTTGGACGCTTGTCGTACCGGTCGTCGAGGTCTTCGTAGTGGCTGAAGTCGCGGCCACGTTGCAGCAGACCGAAGCCGCGCGGGTTTTCCACGCTGAAGTTGCTCACAGCCAGGTGCTTCGGATTGTTCAGCGGACGCCAGATCCACTCGCCGTTGCCGGCATGGATCGCCAGGCCGCTGGAGTCGTGCAGCTCGCGACGGTAGTTCAGTACTTTCGACGGCTGGTTGGCGCCGAACAGGTACATGCTGGTCAACGGGGCGATACCCAGCTTGCCGACTTTGTCACGCAGGAACATCTGCGCCTTGACGTCGACGATGGTGTCGCTGCCCGGACGCAGGGTCAGGCGATAGGCACCGGTGGCACGAGGTGAGTCCAGCAGGGCGAAGATCACCAGGTGCTTGTCACCTGGCTTGGGCTGCTGAATCCAGAACTCGCGGAAGCGCGGGAATTCTTCGCCGGACGGCAATGCGGTATCCAGCGCCATGCCGCGAGCGGACAAACCATAGACGTGACCCTTGCCAACGACGCGGAAGTAGCTCGCGCCGAGCATGGTCATGATTTCGTCTTGCTTGTCGGCCTTGTTGATCGGGTACAGCACACGGAAACCGGCATAGCCCAGTTGTTCGGTGGCCTTGGGATCGAACTGCATGTCGCCGAAGTCGAAACGACTCGGGTCGTACTTGATCTCTTCGACGGTGTTCGCGGTGATTTCGTTGATTTTCACCGGCGTATCGAAATGCATGCCCTGGTGATAGAAGGACAGCTTGAACGGCGTCTTCTGATCAGCCCACTCGGCTTTTTCCGTCAGAAAACGAATTTTCTGATAGTCCGCGAATTTCATGTCGCGGAACTCGTTCGGCAGGTTACTGCGCGGCGCTTCGTATTTCTGCGCGGCCAGTTCTTTTGCCTTGGCCGATACATCATCCAGACTGAATGCCCAAAGCTGACCGCCGCTGAGCAGGCAGAGCAGTGCAGAGCCCGCTACCAGGGCGCTGCGTAACCGTTTGGCAGACAATTTTGGTGCGTTACAGGGACTAACAATCACGAGCAACCCTCGCCGAAAACAGATCAAAAAACCAACGGCCAGTTAAAGGGTCTGCTCGGTGTACGGTATGAAAAAACCGCCCTTGCAAACCACTCTTGCCAAGTTGGCGAGCATTGTTCCGACTCCGCTGGGGCGAAATGATTCCCCAATCGGATCCGGACAAGTCTCTACCTAAGTCAAAATGGACCAACGAACGCTGATCCCCGTAGCGCGGGATTATCTAGCAGGCCGCGTTACAACGCATCAGGGGTAACAAAGTATTTATCGCGAAAAAGCCCTGTTTTCAGTCGAAATGAACGTAAAAACTTGTTTCAAACGCTTTCAGGTCTGTAACAGGAAGGTTACCGGGCCATCATTGACCAGGTGTACCTGCATATCCGCGCCGAATCTACCTGATGCCACAGTGCCATGCACCTGTTTCGCTTTGCTTAATAGATAGTCGAACAGTTCCTCGCCCAGCGCCGGAGGGGCCGCGGTCGAGAAACCCGGACGCAGCCCGCTTTTGGTATCGGCAGCCAGGGTGAACTGAGAGACCAGCAGCAGCCCTCCGCCCACATCCGCCAAGGACAGATTCATCTTGCCCTCAGCATCGCTGAATACTCGATAGTTAAGCAGCTTATTAAGAAGTTTGTCGGCGCTAGCCCGCGTATCGTCGGGCTCGACGGCTACCAGGACCAGCAATCCCTGATCGACGGCACCCACGATCTCGCCCGCGACCTCGACCCGCGCGCCGCGCACCCGCTGCAGCAGGCCCTTCATGCTTCTTCAGGCGGCAGGTCGAGCAGACGCCGGGCCATCTGATCGGCGGCGCGTACCAGCGCGTCGGTGATGCCAGGCTCGGAAGCGGCATGACCGGCATCGCGGATGACCTGCAGCTCGCTGTTCGGCCAGGCTTGATGCAATTCCCAGGCGTTATCCAGCGGGCAGATCACGTCATAGCGCCCATGAATGATCACGCCGGGCAAATGGGCGATCTTGCCCATGTTGCGGATCAACTGGTTCTGCTCCAGGAACGCGTTGTTGGTGAAGTAGTGGCATTCGATGCGGGCAATCGACAATGCACGTTGTGGTTCGGAGAAGCGATCGACTACCAACGGGTTGGGACGCAGGGTCGCGGTGCGGCCCTCCCAGGTCGACCAGGCCTTGGCCGCGTGCATCTGGGCAATCTGGTCGTTGCCGACCAGGCGCTTGTGGAACGCGGTGAGCAAGTCGTCGCGCTCGTCCAGCGGGATCGGCGCGATGTAGTCCTGCCAGTAATCGGGGAACAGGCGGCTGGCGCCAGCCTGGTAGAACCATTCGATTTCCTGCGGACGGCAGAGAAAGATCCCGCGCAGGATCAGGCCGTGCACACGCTCAGGATGGGTTTGTGCGTAGGCCAGCGCCAGGGTCGAACCCCAGGAGCCGCCAAACAGCACCCATTTGTCGATGCCCAGGTGCTGGCGGATCCGCTCGAGGTCGGCGACCAGGTCCCAGGTGGTGTTGTTTTCCAGGCTGGCGTGGGGAGTGGAGCGACCGCAACCGCGCTGATCGAAAGTGACAATGCGATAGAGGTTGGGATCAAAAAAACAACGACTCTGGGCATCGCATCCGGCACCGGGGCCGCCGTGGATGAACACCACCGGCAAACCTTCCGGTGAACCGCTTTCGTCGACGTACAGGGTGTGGGTTTCGTCGACGGCCAGATCGTGCCGGGCGTGGGGTTTGATCTGCGGGTACAAAGTCTGCATTGCGCGCTCCGTAAGGGGTCGAGGTCATCCCTGGGGGGACTTCTATTATTCTGCCGTTGGGCATCATAAACCCGAATTACGTCAATGAGCATGCCCGCGCGAAGTCAGAGTTTTTCCGCAAGATAACCAGACAAGGTTTCGTACAGCGCATCGACCTCGGCCACCTGCCCGCGAGCCCGTAAACAGCCATGGACCAAACCTTCGCCGACATACAGAGTGGCAACCACGCCCGCGGCATTCAGTCGCTCGGCATACAGCACGCCGTCATCACGCAACGGGTCGAATTGCGCCACGGCGATCAATGCCGGTGGCAGTCCGCTGAAATCCGTGGCGAGCAATGGCATGGCGTAGGCGTTCGGATGGTGGGTGCCTTGCAGGTAAAGCGCGTGATAGCAATCGACGTCACTGCTGCTGAGTAATGGCGCGTCGATGCACTCACTGCGCGACGGCAGGCGGTGATCGCCGCCCAACCCCGGATAAATCAGCACCTGCGCGCACGGCACCGGCTCGCCGGCATCGCGCAGCGCCAGGCACAACGCCGCCGCGAGGTTGCCACCGGCACTGTCGCCAGCCACCAGCGTACGCTCCGGGTCGAGCTTATTCGGCCCGGTGCGCAGTGCTCGCCAGACCTTCAGGCAATCATTGAACGCGGCGGGAAACGGATGCTCCGGTGCCCGGCGGTAATCGACGGCGACCACCCGTACACCGAGAGTCGATGCCCATTCGGCGCAGATGAAATCGTGGGAATCGAGGTCCCCCACCACCCAGCCGCCGCCATGCAGATAAACGATGCACGACGCACCGCTGGCCGGTGGCTGATAGGAACGAACCGCAACACCGTCCAACTCGAAATCGACCACATGCAACCCGGCGGGGCGTGCAGGGGTAAACGCCCGGCACATCTCGCTGTAGGCCTGGCGCAATCCGGTGATTCTGCTGTCGGCGCTGTTGAAACTCAGGGTTTTGTCGACGAATGCCGTCATCTGTTTGGAAAGCGGGTAAGGAGCCATGAGCCTGGTGCCCGTTGATTCAGAGGGTTTGGATTGAAATGATCCCTGTGGCGAGGGAGCTTGCTCCCGTTGGGCTGCGAAGCAGCCCCATATTGCACGACTCGCTGTTTAACTGACTCACCGTGGCGCTAAACTTGCGAGTGCTGCGCACTCGGACGGGAGCAAGCTCCCTCGCCACAAAAGCCTTTTGTTCACAAAGACCTTGGGGTCAATTCTTCAGGCTGGCCTGAACCGTCGCCACACCATCCTTGCCATCGAAACTGCTGACACCCGCCAGCCAGCGCTGCAAGTCTTCGGGATGATCACGCAGCCATTTTTTCGCGACATCCTGAGCCGTTTGGCGCTCCATGATCGGCACCATCAACTGGCTTTCCTGGGCGGCGGTGAACGTCAGGTTTTCCAACAGCCGATTGACGTTCGGGCAGCGCTCGGCGTAATCCGGGGCAGTCACGCTGGAGACGGTTGCGGCACCTTCATTCGGGCCGTACACGTCCTCACTGCCGGTCAGATAGTCGATCTTCATGTTGATGTTCATCGGGTGCGGGGTCCAGCCGACGAACACCACGAACTCCTTGCGATTCACTGCCCGCTGCACGGCCGCAAGCATGCCGGCTTCACCGGACTCGATCAGTTTGAAATCCTTGAGGCCAAAGTGATTGGTCTCGATCATGGTCTTGATCGTGGTGTTGGCGCCACTGCCCGGCTCGATGCCGTAGATCTTGCCGCCGAGCTGATCCTTGAATTTGGCGATGTCAGAGAAGGTTTTCAGGCCGGCCGCTGCAACATAGTCAGGGACCGCGAGGGTGGCTTGGGCATCGGCCAGGCTCGGCTTGTCCATGACCTTGACCTGATTGGCAGCCACGAAAGGTGCGATGTTTTTATCCATCGCCGGTTTCCAGTAGCCGAGGAAGATGTCCAGGCGTTTGTCGCGGATGCCGGCGAAGATGATTTGCTGCACGGCGCTGGTTTGCTTACTTTCGTAGCCCAGACCGTTGAGCAACACATCGGCCATGCCGCTGGTGGCGATCACGTCGGTCCAGTTCACCACGCCCATGCGCACGGTTTTGCAGGAGGAGTCGTCCGCGGCCATGGCGCCGGCGCTAAATAGAGCGGCGCCACAGAAGATTGAGAGACAGCGGGTGAACAGACCTTTGGGGCTTGTCATAGAGAGCATTCTCGTGCGGCAGCGGATTATTGTCGGGGCGGTGTCTTTGTGCACCGTGGCGAGAACATTACGCAGCAGACGAGCGGTGAAAGCGACCTGTGGCGACCGTGTTTTGCACGGTGGCGACAAAAAAAGATCGCAGCCTTCGGCAGCTCCTACTTAGTATTGCGAACACCGGTAGGAGCTGCCGAAGGCTCGGGCCGCGTTCGGACGATCTTTTGATCTTCAGCCCTTGTAGTGCTGCTGCCCCCAGGCCAGCAACCCTTGCAGCAACTCCTTGAGCACCACCCGCGTCGGTTCTGCCAGATCCGGGCGATAACGGAACGGCTCGAACTCCTCCATGTAGGTGCACTGCCCCAGTTCCAGTTGCACCGCGTGGATGTTCTCGGCCGGATTGCCATAATGGCGGGTGATGTGCCCGCCCTTGAAGCGACCGTTGAGTACATGGGTGTAGTTGTCGTGAAGCGCGCAGATCGCTTCCAGTCGGGTCGCAAGCAGTGGATCGCAACTGGCGCCGTTGAAGGTGCCGAGGTTGAAGTCCGGCAGTTTGCCGTCGAACAGGTGCGGGATGATCGAACGGATCGAGTGGGCATCGAACAGCAACGCATAGCCGAACTCGGCCTTCAGTCGCGCCAGTTCGTTTTGCAAGGTGCTGTGGTACGGCGTCCAGATCTGCTCCAGATAAGTCGCACGCTCATCGGCAGAAGGCTCCAAGCCTTCGCGGAACAACGGTATGCCGTCGAACAACGTGGCCGGATACAGACCGGTGGTCGCGCCGACGTACAACGGCTTGTCGTCGGACGGCCGGTTCAGGTCGATGACGAACCGCGAGTACTCGGCGGCCAGGGTGCTGGCGCCCAGTTCGGCAGCGAAGTCGTACAGCTGCGGGATGTGCCAGTCGGTGTCCGGCAGGCTTTTCGCGTCAGGGATCAACCCGGCTTCGACCGCAGGCGTCAGGCGCACGCCGGCGTGGGGCATGCTGATCAGCAGCGGTACGCGGCCTTGTTTGAAGTTCAGAACCTTATCCACAACAGATCTCCTACAGACTTGATTCGACGCCGTGGCGCACGACGCGTTTTTCCAGGTCGCCGCCCAGCCAGTAACACAGGTCGGCCGGACGATCGATTTGCCAGGCGACGAAATCCGCGACCTTGCCGGTTTCCAGCGAGCCATGGGTGTCGGCCATACCCAATGCGGTGGCGGCGTGAATCGTCGCGCCGGCCAGGGCTTCTTCCGGGGTCATGCGGAAGCAGGTGCAAGCCATGTTCAGCATCAGGCGCAACGACAGTGCCGGCGAGGTGCCCGGATTGAGGTCGCTGGCGATGGCGATTTTCACGCCGTGCTTGCGCAGGGCTTCCATCGGTGGCAATTGGGTTTCGCGCAGGAAGTAAAAGGCGCCGGGCAACAGCACCGCAACCGTGCCGGACTCGGCCATGGCGATGGCGTCGTCCTCGGTCATGAACTCCAGGTGATCGGCGGACAACGCGTGATAACGCGCCGCCAGGCTTGAGCCGTGCAGCGACGACAATTGCTCAGCGTGCAACTTCACTGGCAAACCCAGCTTCTGAGCGGTGATGAATACACGCTCAACCTGCGCAGGCGAGAACGCCAGGTATTCGCAGAATGCATCCACCGCGTCCACCAGACCTTCGGCGGCCAAGGCCGGGAGCATGTCGGCGCAGATGTGATCGATATAGTCGTCAGCGCGGTCCTTGTACTCCGGCGGCAGGGCATGAGCCGCCAGGCAGGTGCTGCGCACGCTGACCGGCAGTTCGGCACCGAGGCGACGGGCCACACGCAGCATCTTGCGCTCGTTGGCCAGGTCCAGGCCGTAGCCGGACTTGATTTCGATGCTGGTGACGCCATCACGCATCAGGCTTTTCAGGCGCTTGGCGGCACTGACGAACAGTTCATCTTCGCTGGCCGCGCGGGTCGCGCGCACGGTGCTGGCGATGCCGCCACCGCTGGCGGCGATTTCCGCGTAGCTGACGCCTTGCAGGCGCTGTTCGAATTCACCGCTGCGGTTACCGCCGAACACCGTGTGAGTGTGACAGTCGATCAGGCCCGGTGTGACCCAGGCCCCGTTCAAATCATTGACGGCCGGGTACTCGCCCGCCGGCAACTCACCGCGCGGGCCGATCCACTCAATGTGCGCTCCTGACGTCACGATGGCCGCGTCCTCGAGGATCGAGTAGACGCCTTGTGCCATGGTTGCGACGTGACAGTGTTGCCAGAGAGTTTTCATCCGTGGCCTCCATTAGGTTATCGATGAGAAAAAGTAGGATCCTGCGTTACCAGGGCTGCCTGGCCCGCCGCCGGTTTCACCCACGTCAGGTAAGCCAGCACCAGCAATACGATCCAGACCACGCCGACGATCAGCGCCGCCTGGGTGTCCGGGAAATAGCCCAGCACGCCGAAAATGAACAGCATGAAGGCAATCGCCGCCGCCGGCGCATAGGGCCAGAGCGGTACCGGGAATTTCAGTTGTGCCACCTGCTCGGCGCTCATGGAGCGGCGCATGGCCACTTGGGTCACCAGAATCATCAGCCAGACCCACACCGTGGCAAAGGTCGCGATGGAAGCGATCAGCAGGAACACGTTTTCCGGGATCAGGTAGTTCAGCAACACACCCAGCAACAGCGCGGCACTCATTACCACCACCGTCATCCATGGCACGCCATTGCGCGACAGGCGGGCGAAGCCCTTGGGTGCATGACCTTGCTGGGCCAGACCGAACATCATGCGGCCAGCGCCGAAGATGTCACTGTTGATCGCCGAAATCGCCGCCGTGATCACCACGATATTAAGGATAGTGGCCGCCGAGCTGATCCCCAGCTTGTCGAAAATCTGCACGAACGGGCTGCCCTGGCTGCCGATCTGCTGCCATGGAAAAATCGACATCAGCACCAGCATCGTCAGTACGTAGAACAGCAGGATACGCAACGGTACGGCATTGATCGCCCGGGGCAGCACGTGTTGCGGGTCTTTGGCCTCACCTGCCGTTACGCCGATGATTTCAATACCGCCAAACGCAAACATCACAACCGCGAACGAAGCGATCAGACCGCCCATGCCATTGGGCATGAAGCCGCCCTGGGTCCAGAGGTTGCTGATGTCGGTCGCTTGGCCGGGGGCCGAGCTGATGCCGAAGAGCATGATGCCGAAACCACCCAGGATCATCGCGACGATGGCCGCAACCTTGAGCAGCGACAGCCAGAACTCCATTTCACCGAAGACTTTGACGTTGCACAGGTTCAGGCCGCCGACGATGGAAACAACACCCAGCACCCAGATCCAGCGGGAAACCTCCGGGAACCAGAAGCCCATGTAGATACCGAATGCAGTGACGTCGGCCATGCCGACGATGACCATTTCGAATGCGTAGGTCCAACCGAGGATGAAGCCCGCCATCGGCCCCAGGTAGGTGCTGGCGTACTGACCGAAAGAGCCAGCCACCGGGTTGTGCACCGCCATCTCACCGAGGGCGCGCATGACCATGAACACTGCCGCGCCACCGATCAGGTAAGCGAGCAGTACCGCAGGCCCGGCCATTTGAATGGCCGAGGCAGAACCGTAAAACAGCCCGGTGCCGATCGCCGACCCCAGCGCCATGAAGCGAATATGTCGGGCAGATAGCCCGCGTTTCAAACCTTTTTCTGGCTGTGCCATTTCTCGTCCCTAATTATTGTTATTCGACGCAAAATCGAATCGCTGGCAAGCCAGCTCCTACAGGATCAGCGTGATCCATGTGGGAGCGGGCTTGCTCGCGAAGGGGCCATTACAGGCTAGGCAGCAACTTCGTTGTCACCAGCTCGTTCAGGCAGCGCGAAGCCAACAATTCAGACGCCGCATTGATGTCCGGCGCGAAGAAGCGGTCTTTCTCGTAGAACGGCACGTCGTTACGCAGGATGGCCCGAGCCTTTTCCAGTTTCGGCGAGGTTTTCAGGCCGTTGCGCAGGTCCAGGCCCTGAACGGCCGCCAGCCATTCCACCGCGAGAATCCCGCGAGTGTTTTCAGCCATTTCCCACAGACGCTTGCCAGCCGCCGGAGCCATGGACACGTGGTCTTCCTGGTTGGCGGAAGTCGGCAGGCTGTCCACCGAATGCGGATGGGACAACGCCTTGTTCTCGCTGGCCAGTGCCGCCGCAGTCACCTGGGCAATCATGAAGCCGGAGTTCACGCCACCGTTGGCCACCAGGAACGGCGGCAGTTGCGACATGTGCTTGTCCATCATCAGCGAGATACGGCGCTCGCTCAGGGAACCGATTTCAGCGATGGCCAATGCCATGTTGTCAGCGGCCATGGCCACCGGTTCGGCGTGGAAGTTGCCACCGGAGATCACGTCACCTTCAGCGGCGAACACCAACGGGTTGTCGGAAACGGCGTTGGCTTCGATCGCCAGCACTTCGGCCGCCTGACGGAACTGGGTCAGGCAGGCGCCCATGACTTGTGGCTGGCAGCGCAGGGAGTACGGGTCTTGTACCTTCTCGCAGTTTTCATGGGAGTCGGAGACTTCACTGCGCTCGCCCAGCAGGTCGCGATAAGCGGCGGCGGCGTCGATCTGGCCTTTCTGGCCACGGGCAGCGTGGATGCGGGCGTCGAACGGCGAACGCGAGCCCAATACCGCTTCAACGGTCAGGCCGCCCAGTGCCAAGGCACCGGCGAACAGGTCTTCACCTTCGAACAGGCCACGCAGGGCAAAAGCGGTGGACACCTGAGTGCCGTTGAGCAGCGCCAGGCCTTCTTTCGCGGCCAGGGTCAGCGGGGCAAGACCTGCGACTTTCAGCGCTTCGGTGGCTTCCATCCACTCGCCTTTGTAGCGAGCCTTGCCTTCGCCCAGCAGTACCAGCGACATGTGGGCCAGAGGCGCCAGGTCACCAGAAGCACCGACCGATCCTTTCAACGGAATGTGCGGGTAAACCTCGGCGTTGATCAGGGCGATCAGCGCGTCGATCACCACACGACGGATACCCGAGAAACCACGGCTCAGGCTGTTGACCTTGAGCACCATGACCAGACGCACCAGCTCATCGCTGATCGGCTGGCCAACACCGGCGGCGTGGGACAGCACCAGCGAGCGCTGCAGGTTTTCCAGGTCTTCGCTGGCGATGCGGGTCGAGGCCAGCAGGCCGAAACCGGTGTTGATGCCATAAGCGGTGCGGTTCTCGGCGAGGATCTGCTCCACGCAGGCCACGCTGGCTTCGATCTGGGCCGAGGCGCTGTGGTCGAGGGTCAGTTTCACCGGCTGCTGATAGACGTCACGCAGTTGGGAGAGGGTCAGTTGGCCGGGAATCAGGTTTAGCGCAGTCATTTTGTGCTCCTTTTGAGAGTTGTTGTTAACTCACCAGACGCTCCGGAGATGTCCGTTGTCCGTCGCGTCTGCCTTTTGGGGAGACGCGCCTTGGCACGCTGGTGTTGTTGAAATCAGTTCAGGTCTGGAAAAGCGTTGTGCAGCAAAATCGGGTCTTTCAATACCGCGGCAGCGGCGGCGATGTCCGGTGCCAACCAGCGATCCTGGTCGTAGGGGGCAACGTGCTCGCGCAGCAGACGCCAGGCAGCATCGGTGCCTGCGCCGAAGCGTTGTTCTTTCAAAAATTCAAACGCCTGGGCCGCCAGCAAATACTCGATGGCGAGGATCTGCGTGCAGTTTTCCAGCGCGCGATGCAGCTTCAGCGCGGCGTTGGTGCCCAGGCTCAGGTGATCTTCCTGCAGGCCCGACGTCACGTAGTTATCCAGCACCGCCGGTTGTGCCAGTTGACGGTTCTCCGCGCACAGCGAAGCGGCGACGTACTGCACGATCATCATCCCGGAGTTCACCCCCGGGTTGGCCACCAGGAAAGCCGGCAGACCGCTAACGTGCGGGTTGATCAAACGGTCCAGGCGACGCTCGGCAATGGAGCCGATTTCCGCCATGGCAATCGCCAGCAGGTCCGCCGCCATTGCCACGGACTGGCCGTGGGGGTTGGCCTGGGACACCACGCGATAATTGTCCGCGGTGCCCAGCACCATCGGGTTATCGGTGGTGCCGTTGAGTTCGGTTTCGATCTGTTTGGTCGCGTGTACCAATTGGTCGCGAGCAGCGCCGTGCACCTGCGGGATCGAGCGAATGCTCAGGGCATCCTGGGTACGGATGCCTTTGCTCTTGGCAATCACTTCACTGCCGTCGAGCAAGGCCCGCAGATTAATCCCGACCTGCTGCATGCCCGGGTGCGGCTTGAGCGCGATGATCTCGGCATCGAACGCGTCGATCTGCCCGCGCTGGGCTTCAAAGCTCATGGCACCAATCACGTCAGCCCATTCCAGCAGGCGCGTCGCATCGGCAATCGCCAGGCAGCTCAGGCCGGTCATGCACGGCGTACCGTTGACCAGGCACAAACCGTCCTTGGCACCAAGCTTGACCGGTTGCAGGCCTTCTTCGGCCAGCGCTTGCTGCGCGGAAACGACCTGGCCGCGATAGCTGACATTGCCGACACCCAGCAGCGCAATGCCGATGTGCGCCATGTGGGTCAGGTAGCCCACGGAACCCTGGGACGGTACTTGCGGGGTGATGCCACGGTTGAGCAGCGCCAGCAGTGCTTCGACAACCTGACGGTGCAGGCCGGAATTACCATGGCTGTAGTTGACGACGGCGGCACACATGATCGAGCGGGTCTGCTCGTTGGTCAGTGGCGCGCCAACGCCACAGGCGTGGCTGAGCAAGGTATTGCGCGACAACTGGCTGAGTTGCTCATCCTGCAGCGAGACATTGCACAGCGCGCCCAGGCCGGTGTTGATGCCGTAGGCACGTTCGCCGCTGGTGACGATGCGCTGGACGATGGCCTGCGCGTTTTCGATGCGCGCCCAGATCGGCGCCGACAGCTCAAGCTGTGCGCCATGACGAGCAACGGCGACAACATCCTGCCAACTGACCTGCGCCTCGGTGATAACGATTTTTTCAGCCTGGGACATCTGGAGCCTCATACCAATTCTGTTGACCAATGACACCCTGTGGCGAGGGGGCTTGCCCCCGTTGGGCTGCGAAGCAGCCCTGTTCTGGCTTTCTGGTGTGTCAGATTTATCCGGTTAACTGATTGTGCGAGCGCTGCGCACTCGAACGGGGGCAAGCCCCCTCGCCACAAAAAGCGGTACGCCTTAAACCACCGCCGCCCGACGCTGCACAAAGCGGTCGACATACTCATCCGCCGGCGAATGCAGGATCTCTCTCGGCGTGCCGACCTGGATCAGGCGGCCGTCCTTGAGGATCGCGATGCGGTTGCCGATGCGCACGGCCTCGTCGAGGTCGTGGGTGATGAAGACGATGGTCTTGTGCAGGGTCTTTTGCAGCTCCAGCAACTGGTCCTGCATCTCGGCGCGGATCAGCGGGTCGAGGGCGCTGAACGCTTCGTCCATCAGGATGATGTCGGTGTCCGCCGCCAGGGCGCGGGCCAGGCCCACACGCTGACGCATGCCGCCGGAGAGCTGGTGCGGGTATTTGTTTTCGTAGCCCTTGAGGCCCACGGTATTGATCCAGTGCAGCGCACGCTCGGCGCACATGGCTTTGGTTTCGCCACGGATTTTCAGGCCGTAGGCGACGTTGTCCAGCACGCTCTTGTGCGGCAGCAGGCCGAAGCTCTGGAACACCATGCTGATCTTGCGCCGACGAAATTCGCGCAGGGCTTCCATGTCGTATTGCAGGATGTCCACGCCGTCCACCAGGATCGCGCCGCTGGTCGGGTCGATCAGGCGGTTGAAGTGGCGGACCAGGGTCGACTTGCCGGAGCCCGACAGGCCCATGATCACGAAGATCTCGCCGCTGCCGATGCTCAGGGACAGGTCGTTCACGCCGACCACGCAGCCGGTTTCGGCCAGCACTTGGTCCTTGGTCTTGCCCTGGCCGACCATGGCCAGCGCGTCCTTGGCACGGTTGCCGAAAATCTTGAAGACGTTTTTGACTTCGATCTTGCTCACGGTTGCATTGTTCATTTGCTCACCTCATGCCGTGCGCGACCGTACGCCTGTGTAATGCGGTCGATCACCACAGCCAGAATCACGATCGCCAGACCGGCTTCAAGGCCGCGTCCGACGTTGAGGGTCTGAATCCCCACCAGCACGTCTTCACCCAAGCCACGGGCACCGATCATCGAGGCAATCACTACCATCGACAGGGCCATCATGGTGGTCTGGTTGATCCCGGCCATGATGCTCGGCAGGGCCAGTGGCAGTTGCACACCGAACAGTTGCTGCCAGCGGTTGGCACCGAAGGCGTTGATCGCTTCCATCACTTCGCCGTCGACCTGGCGAATGCCCAGATCGGTCAGACGGATCAGCGGCGGCGCGGCGTAGATCACCGTGGCGAAAATCGCCGGGACCTTGCCCAGGCCAAACAGCATCAGCACCGGGATCAGGTACACGAAGCTCGGCATGGTCTGCATGATGTCCAACAATGGCATCAGTATCGAACGCAGGCGGTTGCTGCGCGCCGAGAGAATGCCCAGCGGAATGCCGATCAACACCGAGATGATCGTCGCCACCATCATCAGCGCCAGGGTCTGCATCAGTTTGTCCCAGAGGCCAACCGCACCCACCAGGAACAGCAAACCAACGATGACGGCAGTGGTCACGACCTTGCGGGTCGCGTGCCAGGCCACACCGGCCACGATTGCCAGCATCAGCCACCAGGGTGCGGCGCGCAGCAGGCCTTCGAGATTGACGATGGCCCACAACAGGGTGTCGGAGATGTGCCGGAACACGTCGCCGTAGTTGGTGACCAGCGAATCGACCCAACCGTTGACCCAGTCGGCGATGGAAAAGGTAAAGCTTTCGGGAAACATAAGAGACTCTCAATCAAGGGGTTGCGATCAAGCATCCGACTGCCGTTGCCGACAGCCGGAGAAGCTCAACCTACAAGGCCGCGTCGATTTTCTTGGCTGCGTCTTCGCTCACCCATGCGTGCCAGACTTCAGGATGTTCCTTCAGGAAGATCTTGGCCAGTTTTGGTGATTCGATCCGCTCTTTGGTCATGCGCCCCAGGTTCTGGTTCAGCAGGTCGATTGGCACGTTGACCTTTTCCAGCACGGCCACCAATTCAGGCGCTTCGTCGTGGAAAGTCTTGGACAGGCCGACCTTGATATCCACGGTCTTGTTCACGCCTGGTTTCTCTTCGAGTTTCACCGCGTCGATCTGGCCCATCAGCGGCGTTGGCGACCAGTAGTAGAACAGGATCGGCTCGCCACGCTTGTAGCTCGACAGCACGGCGGCATCCAGCGCCGGGCCGGTGCCCGGGCGGAAGTTGGTGTAGGTGCTTTCCAGGCCGTAGCTCTTCAGCATTTCGCTGTTGTCCAGCTCACAGGTCCAGCCGGCCGGGCAGTTGTAGAAACGGCCCTTGGACGGCTCTTCGGCGTCCTTGAAGATCGCCGAGTATTTGCCCAGGTCAGCAATGTTTTTCAGGTCCGGAGCCTTGGCTTCCAGCTTGCGCTTGGCGTCGCCTTCGATCACGTAGCGCGGCACGTACCAGCCTTCGATCGCACCAACAACCGGCGCGCCGACACCGACGACCTTGCCGGCCTTCTCGGCCTTGTTCCAGACTTCGCTACGGCCGACCCATTCTTCGGCAAACACTTGAATATCGTTGCTGCTCAGGGCGTTTTCCATGGTGATGGAGTTGCCCGGCAGGCTGTCAGTCTTGCAGTCGTAGCCTTTCTCCAACACGACTTGCATCACGTCGGTCAGCAGCATGGCGCTTTCCCAGTTCAAACCGGCGAATTTCACCGGTTTGCCCGACTCGCACCAACTCGCCGCCTGAGTGGCGCCAGCGCTGGCCAGCAGGCCCATGGAAAGCAATGTGGTCAGCAGGGTCTTGTTCGATTTCATTGTTGTGACGCTCCTAATCATGAATTGGCTTACGGCAGTCAAGAGGCATCCAGCCCTGTCCACGTCCAATCAGGCCTGCGCCGCAGCGCGACCGACATCCAGCTTTTGTTCGGTGACCGCGTCCTGCTCGACCGGCAGGATCAAACGATCAGGCACTGTGCCGTGCCATTTTTTCGCACACAGGTAATACAGGGCTGCGGGAAGCACCAGACCGATGATCCAGGAAATATCCACATCACCCAGGGCCGCCACCAGCGGACCGGTGTAGAACTTGGTGGAGATGAACGGCAGTTGCACCAGCACACCAAACACATAAACGCTGATACCGAGAAGGTTCCAACGACCGTAGCGACCATTCGGATCGGCCAGCGCCGGTACGTCATAGCGCTCGCGAGTGATGCAGTAGTAGTCCACCAGGTTGATCGCGCTCCACGGCGTAAAGAACGCCAGCAGGAACAGGATGAAGGACTTGAACGCACCGAGGAACGAGTGTTGACCGAGCAACGCCATCAGGGTCGCAGCCCCGACGATGACCAGCACGAACACCAGACGCTGCAAGCGCGTTACCTTCAGGTCACCACGGAAACCGCTGATGATGGTCGCGATGCACATGAAGCTGCCGTAGGAGTTCAGCGTGGAGATGGTGACCTTGCCGAACGCGATGCTGAAGTACAGCAGCGCAGCGGTGGCACCGGTACCACCCAGACCAACGATGTAGGCCACTTCGTGGCCGGCGTATTGCCCGTTGGCCGAAGCGGCAGCGAACACGCCGAGGACCATCGCCACCTGTGCACCAATGACCGAACCTGCGCCTGCGGCAAAAAAAGTTTTCACCGAGGAAATCTTGCTCGGCAGGTAGCGAGAATAGTCAGCCACATAAGGGCCGAAGGCGATCTGCCAGGACGCCGCGAGCGACACCGCGAGCAAGAAACTGCTCCAGCTGAAGTGGCGGATTTGCAACAGTGCGCCAACGTCAACCTGGCTCATCAGACGGCTGAACAGATAAACAAAGGCAATCACGCCAATGACACTGGCAACACGGCCGATCCAATGGATCACCCGATAACCGAGCACCGTGACCAGCACGATGACACTGGCGAAAAGGAGGATACCGACGGTGTCGCTGACGCCAAACAACTGGCCCAGCGCCTGGCCGGATAACACGGTTCCCGTTGCGGTGAAGCCCAGGTACATCAAGCAGACCAGCACGATCGGGATGGCCGCGCCGTACACGCCGAACTGTACCCGGCTGGAAATCATCTGCGGAAGGCCAAGCTTGGGGCCTTGCGCGGCATGCAGCGCCATCACGCCACCGCCGAGCAGTTGGCCGATCAACAGACCGATCAACGACCAGAACACATCGCCGCCAAGCACCACTGCCAAAGCACCGGTGACAATCGCAGTGATTTGCAGGTTGGCACCCATCCACAGGGTGAACTGGCTTAACAGACGACCGTGTCTTTCCGCTTCCGGGATGTAGTCGATCGAGCGCTTCTCGATCAACGGTTTGTTGCTTGCACGTTCGCTGCTGACAGCCATGGTTCAACCTCTATGGATTGTTTGTTTTTGTTTTGGTCCCTGTGGGAGCAAGCAACCTCGCTCCCACAGGGCAAGCATTACTTGCCGGTAATCATCGGCAGGTTCAGCCCTTGTTCCTTGGCGCAGTCGATGGCGATCTGATAACCGGCATCGGCGTGACGCATAACGCCAGTGGCCGGGTCGTTGTGCAGCACACGAGCGATACGCTCGGCCGCTTCGTCAGTACCGTCGCAGACAATCACCATGCCCGAGTGCTGGGAGAAGCCCATGCCAACGCCGCCGCCGTGGTGCAGGGAAACCCAGGTCGCGCCGCTCGCTGTGTTGAGCAGAGCGTTGAGCAGTGGCCAGTCGGAGACGGCGTCGGAACCGTCCTGCATCGATTCGGTTTCGCGGTTAGGGCTGGCCACCGAACCGGAGTCCAGGTGGTCGCGGCCGATCACGATGGGCGCGGACAATTCGCCGCTGCGCACCATTTCGTTGAACGCCAGACCGAGCTTGGCGCGCAGGCCCAGGCCAACCCAGCAGATACGGGCCGGCAGACCCTGGAAGCTGATACGTTCGCGGGCCATGTCCAGCCAGTTGTGCAGGTGGGCGTCGTCCGGGATCAGCTCCTTGACCTTGGCGTCGGTCTTGTAGATGTCTTCAGCGTTGCCCGACAGTGCAGCCCAGCGGAACGGGCCGATGCCACGGCAGAACAGCGGACGGATGTACGCCGGTACGAAGCCTGGGAAGTCGAATGCGTTTTCCACGCCTTCTTCCTGCGCCATCTGACGGATGTTGTTG
>NZ_LACC01000012.1:0-641 GCF_000967965.1 Pseudomonas fluorescens | reverse complement strand
TCCCAGGTCCAGCCGGCCGGCAGGTAGCCGTTGAGCGGGTCGTGGGCGCTGGTCTGGTCGGTGACCATGTCCGGGCGCACGCCACGTTTGACCAGTTCCGGCAGGATTTCAGCGGCGTTACCCAGCAGCGCGATGGAGATCGCCTTGCCTTCTTTGGTGTATTTGGCGATGCGGGCCAGAGCGTCGTCGAGGTCGGTAGCCTGCTCATCGACGTAGCGGCTTTTCAGACGGAAATCGATGCTGACCTGCTGGCATTCGATGTTCAGCGAGCAAGCGCCGGCCAAGGTCGCGGCCAGAGGCTGAGCGCCGCCCATGCCACCGAGGCCTGCAGTCAGGACCCAACGACCTTTCAGGTCATCGTTGTAGTGCTGGCGACCGGCTTCGACGAAGGTTTCGTAGGTGCCCTGGACGATGCCCTGGCTGCCGATGTAGATCCAGCTGCCGGCGGTCATCTGGCCGTACATGGCCAGGCCTTTGGCGTCCAGTTCGTTGAAGTGTTCCCAGCTCGCCCAGTGTGGAACCAGGTTGGAGTTGGCGATCAGTACGCGCGGGGCGTTGCTGTGGGTCTTGAACACGCCGACCGGCTTGCCGGATTGCACCAGCAGGGTCTCGTCGTCGTTCAGGTTGGTCAGGCTTTCGAC
>NZ_LACC01000011.1:536890-605587 GCF_000967965.1 Pseudomonas fluorescens | reverse complement strand
GAAGTGGGGCGAATTATAGGCCTCCAGAATCTGCCGTCAACCCCTTATTTCAGCTTTATTCGGATTTGAGCGTAATACGCGCAAATGCCTTCTTCCCGGCCTGGCAAACATGGGTCGCGCCCAGTGCATACATAAAGGTGCGATCAACAACCTCACCATCTATACGCACACCACCAGAACCCAGGAGATCTCGCGCCACCGCCGAGTTCTTGACCAGGCCAGCCTTATTAAGGACAGCAGCAATCGGCATATCCTCGGCAGCAGTCAATTCGATTTCCGGCAGATCATCCGGCAGCTCGCCATCCTTCATACGGTTACCGGCAGCACGGTGAGCATTGGCAGCAGCTTCCTCACCATGGAAGCGCGCGACGATCTCTTCAGCCAGCTTGATCTTGATGTCACGCGGATTGGCACCCGCCTCTACATCTGCGCGGAACCCATTGATCTCTTCCATGGAGCGGAAGCTGAGCAACTCGAAGTAACGCCACATCAGCACATCCGGAATGGAAACCAGCTTGCCATACATCACACCCGGCGCTTCCTGGATACCGACGTAGTTGCCCAAGGACTTGGACATCTTCTTCACGCCATCCAGACCCTCAAGCAGCGGCATGGTCAAAATGCACTGGGCTTCCTGACCATAACCACGCTGCAGCTCACGCCCCATCAGCAAGTTGAACTTCTGATCAGTGCCGCCGAGCTCGACGTCCGCGCGCAGAGCTACCGAGTCATAACCCTGAACCAGCGGATAAAGAAACTCATGAATGGCGATTGGCTGATTGGTCGTGTAGCGCTTGTCGAAGTCATCGCGCTCGAGCATGCGAGCCACGGTGTACTGCGAAGTCAGGCGAATGAAGTCGGCCGGCCCCATCTGATCCATCCAGGTGGAGTTGAAAGCCACTTCGGTTTTTGCCGGATCGAGAATCTTGAACACCTGAGTCTTGTAGGTCTCGGCATTCTCAAGGACTTGCTCGCGAGTGAGCGGCGGGCGCGTGGCACTCTTGCCGCTCGGATCACCGATCATCCCGGTGAAGTCACCTATAAGGAAGATCACCTGATGCCCCAGCTCCTGGAACTGACGCAGCTTATTAATAAGCACGGTGTGACCCAAGTGCAGGTCCGGAGCCGTTGGATCGAAGCCCGCCTTAATACGTAGCGGTTGGCCACGCTTGAGCTTTTCAATCAGCTCGGACTCGACCAACAGTTCTTCCGCACCACGTTTGATCAGCGCTAGCTGCTCTTCAACCGACTTCATAACAGACCCGCAAGGCTCAGATTCAAAGGGAACCAACCATACAAGATCGCGCGTCAAATACAAGGTTTGCCCGGCGCACGGACGCCAATCCGCAGACAGAGCGCCTGCGGACTTGCTTCAGAGATGATTTGGTTATATTTTATACAGTTATTTCATCTTCATCATGTCATTCATCTTTTCCAATTCATCTTTTTCAAAGTCAAAACCACTTATGACCACAGAATCGTCTAAAGCGCCGCCGCTTTACCCGAAGACCCACTTGCTTGCCGCAAGTGGCATCGCCGCCCTTCTCAGCCTGGCGCTCCTGGTATTCCCTTCCAGCGATGTCGAAGCCAAAAAGACAACCCTGAGTCTTGAACTGGAAAGCCCCGCTGAACAACTGACACAAGATCAAGACGCTGCTGAGGCCGTTCAAGCCACAAATGAACCAGCAACCTCCCCCTTCGCGCAGATCGACAACAGCGCCGAAGACACCCAGGAAACAGCTCAAGCCGAGCCTGCGCCGGTCGCCGAAGAAAAGAAGCCGGCAAGCCACAGGGAAGTGATCGTCACCAAGGGTGACACCCTCTCTACACTGTTCGAGAAGGTCGGCCTCCCAGCAACCTCAGTGCATGACGTGCTGGCCAGCGACAAGCAGGCCAAGCAGTTCAGCCAACTCAAGCATGGGCAAAAACTCGAATTCGAACTGAGTCCTGACGGCCAGTTGAGCAACCTGCACAGCAAACTCAACGACCTCGAAAGCATCAGCCTGACCAAGAACGACAAGGGCTACACCTTCAACCGCATTACCGCGAAACCGACCGTGCGCTCCGCCTATGTACATGGTGTGATCAACAGCTCGCTGTCGCAGTCCGCAGCCCGGGCCGGCCTGTCTCACAGCCTGACCATGGACATGGCCAGTGTGTTTGGCTACGACGTGGACTTCGCCCAGGATATTCGCCAGGGCGACGAGTTCGACGTGATCTACGAGCAAAAGGTGGTCAACGGCAAGGCCGTCGGCACTGGCCCGATCCTGTCGGCGCGCTTCACCAACCGCGGCAAGACCTACACCGCCGTGCGCTACACCAACAAACAAGGCAACAGCAGCTACTACACCGCTGACGGCAACAGCATGCGCAAGGCGTTCATCCGCACACCGGTGGACTTCGCTCGCATCAGCTCGAAATTTTCCATGGGCCGCAAACACCCGATCCTGAACAAGATCCGCGCCCACAAAGGCGTCGACTACGCAGCACCGCGCGGCACTCCAATCAAGGCAGCCGGTGATGGCAAGGTCTTGCTGGCCGGTCGCCGTGGTGGCTACGGCAATACAGTGGTCCTCCAGCACGGCAATACCTACACCACGCTCTACGGCCACATGCAAGGCTTCGCCAAAGGCGTGAAGACTGGCGGCACTGTGAAACAGGGCCAAGTGATTGGCTATATCGGCACCACCGGTCTCTCCACCGGTCCGCACCTGCACTACGAGTTCCAGGTCAATGGTGTACACGTCGACCCGCTGGGCCAGAAACTGCCAATGGCTGATCCGATTGCCAAGGCCGAACGCGCACGCTTCCTCGCCCAAAGCCAGCCACTGATGGCGCGCATGGAACAGGAAAAAGCCACTCTGCTGGCTTCGAGCAAGCGCTAAGCCATGGCGCTCTATATAGGTGTGATGTCCGGAACCAGCCTTGATGGCCTGGACATCGCACTGATCGAGCAAGCTCCGGCGATCAGACTGATCGCCTCCCACTACATCCCGATGCCCGATACCCTGCGCGCTGAGCTGCTCGGCTTGTGCGCCAGCGGCCCGGACGAAATCGCCCGCTCCGCCATCGCCCAGCAAAACTGGGTGAAGCTGGCAGCCCAAGGGATTCATGCCCTTCTCGCTCAGCAGCAACTGAAGACTGACGACATTCGTGCGATTGGCAGTCATGGCCAGACCATCCGCCACGAACCGGCACGCGGTTTCACCGTGCAGATTGGCAACCCGGCCCTGCTGACCGAGCTGACCGGCATCACCGTGGTCAGCGACTTCCGCAGCCGCGACGTTGCTGCCGGCGGACAAGGCGCACCGCTGGTTCCCGCCTTTCATGAAGCCTTGTTTGAAGAGCGGGCTGGAAATCGCGCAGTACTGAACGTTGGCGGCTTCAGCAATCTCAGCCTTATCCAGCCCGGCAAGCCGGTCGCCGGTTTCGACTGTGGCCCGGGCAATGTGCTGCTGGACGCCTGGATTCACCAGCAACGCGGCGACCACTTTGACCGTGACGGCCAATGGGCTGCCAGCGGCAATGTAGAACCGGTGCTGTTGAATGCACTGCTCAGTGATCCGTTCTTTGTGACCAAAGGCCCGAAGAGTACCGGCCGGGAAGTGTTCAACCTGCCATGGCTGACACGACATCTGGCACAACTGCCAGCCTTCGCCGCCAAAGATGTTCAGGCGACGCTGCTTGAGCTGACCGCGCTGACCATCATCGAGTCACTGCAAAGCGCCCAGGCAGACACGCAGGAGCTGCTGGTCTGCGGCGGCGGCGCCCACAACACGGCCTTGATGATTCGCTTGGCCAGCCTGCTGCCAAACGCCAGCGTCAGCAGCACTGCCACCTACGGCGTGGACCCCGACTGGGTTGAAGCCATGGCCTTCGCGTGGCTGGCTCATTGCTGCCTCGAAGGCATCGCAGCCAACCGTCCAAGCGTCACCGGTGCCCGCGGCTTGCGCGTACTCGGCGCCATCTACCCCGCATAAATCCTCCACACAGCAAAACGCCGCAAGACCCTGAGGCCGTGCGGCGTTCTGTGAAACAGGTGCGCTGATCAGATCGAGAACGAAGAACCGCAGCCACAGGTGGTGGTTGCATTCGGGTTCTTGATGACGAAACGCGAACCTTCCAGACCTTCCTGGTAGTCCACCTCGGCACCTGCCAGGTACTGGAAGCTCATCGGATCGACAACCAGACTCACACCTTCGCGCTCGACGATGGTGTCGTCATCGGCCACTTCTTCATCGAAGGTGAAGCCGTACTGAAAACCTGAACAACCGCCGCCCGTAACGAATACGCGCAGCTTCAAGCGATCATTCCCCTCTTCATCGACCAGGCTCTTCACCTTGTGCGCGGCACCGTGGGTGAATTGCAAAGCCGTGGGGGTGAAGGATTCGACGCTCATGCTGACTATCTCCCGGCGTTACGCCGTCATATTGCGTGATGACGCGCATTATCCGCTTCTCCTAGAAAAGCGGTCAACTATTCTAGGAGCAGCGACAAGCTTCAAGCTGTGAGCTTCAAGCTTGCCGCTTACAACTTGAAGCTTGTAGCTCCTCTCAAGGCAGCATGCCGGCGTGGGACAGGCCCAGACGCTCATCCAGCCCGAACAGAATGTTCATGTTCTGCACGGCCTGACCCGAAGCGCCTTTGACCAGATTGTCGATCACCGACAACACGACCACCAGATCACCATCCTGAGGGCGATGCACAGCGATACGGCAGACGTTGGCACCCCGTACGCTACGAGTCTCCGGATGGCTGCCGGCCGGCATCACATCGACGAACGGCTCGTTGGCATAACGCTTTTCAAACAACGCCTGCAGATCCACCGAGCGATCAACAACGGTTGCGTAGAGCGTGGAGTGAATGCCACGAATCATCGGCGTCAGGTGTGGAACGAAGGTCAGGCCGACGTCCTTGCCTGCTGCACGACGAAGCCCCTGGCGAATCTCCGGCAGGTGACGGTGACCTTTGACCGCATAGGCCTTCATGCTTTCCGACGTTTCGGAGTACAGCGAGCCTACGGAAGCACCACGACCGGCACCGCTGACGCCGGACTTGCAGTCAGCAATCAGATGCGCAACATCGGCCAGGCCGGCTTCGAGCAATGGCAGAAAGCCCAATTGCGTTGCAGTTGGGTAGCAACCCGGCACCGCAATCAGGCGCGCTTTCTTGATCTGCTCGCGATTGACTTCCGGCAAGCCGTAGACCGCCTCGTCCAGCAACTCCGGTGCACCGTGCGGTTGGCCGTACCACTTGGCCCATTCATCCGCGTCTTGCAGACGGAAGTCGGCCGACAGGTCGATGACCTTGGTCCCGGCCGCCAGCAGTTCGCCCGCCAAGGCATGGGCAACACCGTGCGGTGTGGCGAAGAACACCACATCGCAGGCACCCAGGGTCTTGATGTCCGGAACGCTGAACGCCAGGCCGTCGTAATGGCCTCGCAGGTTCGGGTACATGTCGGCGACGGCCAGGCCAGCCTCGGATCGGGAAGTGATGACAACCACCTCAGCTTGCGGATGTTGCGCCAACAGACGCAGCAGTTCGACACCTGTGTAACCCGTGCCGCCGACGATACCGACCTTGACCATAAACCTGCCCTCAACGAACCCACTGGAAAGCCGTCGATAATAGGGGCCGTGCGCCCCTGCGACAACCGTCAAGGTGACGTGCGGACGCTCACGAGTCCCGTCTCGGGCATACGTTCAAGTTTTGGCGAGTGGATTTTGTTGCCAGACAAGGCGCCGCGACGAGTCATAGCCCGCTATGGCGAGGAGCGGCAACGCAGTATGGCGACAAAAGACACCGTCAAAATTGAACAGTTATGTCCGAGATGGGACTCTTTCTCTACTATTCAGGCTACCGTGAACCTGGAATAACCAAAAATGCTCTATCTGTGGCTCAAAGCGTTTCATATCGTCAGCGTCGTGTGCTGGTTTGCCGGCCTGTTCTATTTGCCGCGCCTGTTCGTTTATCACGCACAAAGTGAAGACACGATCAGCAAGGAACGCTTCAGCGTCATGGAGCGCAAGCTGTACCGGGGCATCATGGGCCCGGCGATGATCGCCACGCTGATCTTCGGTGGCTGGCTCATCTACCTCAATCCAGGCATCTTCAGCCAAGGTGGCTGGATACACGCCAAACTGACCTTGGTCGTGTTGCTGATCGGCTACCACCACATGTGCGGCGCCCAGGTAAAACGTTTTGCCCGTGGCGAGAACACCCGCAGCCATGTCTTTTATCGCTGGTTCAATGAAGTGCCGGTTCTGATATTGCTGGCTATCGTAATTCTGGTCGTCGTTCGGCCGTTCTAAATCCAACAGGCACCACTCACCGGGGTACTTCCAATGTCGCTGCCCGCTCTGCTCGAACAACGTTTACGTCTGCCCGTGGTGGCGGCGCCGATGTTCCTGATATCCAATCCGCAATTGGTACTCGCCTGTTGTCGCCAGGGCGTGGTCGGCAGCTTCCCGGCGCTGAACCAGCGTGAAAGCAGCGGCTTCAAGGCCTGGCTGGAAGAAATCGAAGCCGGGCTGGCGACAATGGAAAATCCCGCGCCTTATGCCGTGAACCTGATCGTCCATAACAGCAATCCACGTTTACAGGCGGATCTGGAGATCTGCGTCGAACACAAAGTGCCGATCGTGATTACCAGCCTCGGCGCCGTGAAAGAACTGGTCGACGCGGTGCACAGCTACGGCGGCCTGGTGTTCCATGATGTAACGACACGCCGTCATGCCGAGAAAGCGGCCGAAGCCGGCGTGGATGGATTGATAGCCGTGGCTGCTGGCGCCGGTGGACACGCTGGGACCTGGAGCCCGTTCTCGCTGATTGCCGAGATCCGCCAGTTCTTCGACAAGACCCTGTTGCTGGCCGGCTGCTTGAACCACGGCCACGAAATTCTTGCCGCTCAATTGCTCGGCGCGGATTTGGCCTACTTTGGTACACGATTTATCGGCACGACCGAAAGTCACGCGCCCGACGCCTACAAAGAAATGCTGCTGACATCCAAAGCGGCAGACATCATCCATACTCCAGCCGTGTCAGGTGTCCCCGCGAGCTTCATGCGCAAGAGCCTGGAGGCCGCCGGTTTCGACATGGCCGCCTTGCAAGGCAAGGGCGAGATCAACTTCGGTTCCAAGCTCAAACCCGTCAGCGATGAGGCCAAAGCCTGGAAGACCGTTTGGTCTGCCGGCCAGGGCGTGGGAGAAATCGAAGACTTGCCGAGTGTCGAGCAGTTGATTACGCGTCTCGACGCGGAGTACCGCCAGGCCCTGGACCATGCCGCCCGGCTGCCAAAACGCTGGCCGCGCTGACAGCAAATCTTGGCCAGTCTTGCCCGGCTGGCCCTACACTCACCCAGGCACAAGCTTCTTCTTTCAACCTCTCGCGACAAGGATGCCTCGCACATGGGCGAAAATCGTTTCAAGATCGTATTCGAAGGCGCCTTGCTGCCCGGTGTCGACATCACCACGGCAAAGCTCAATCTTGCCGATTTGTTTAAAAGCGATGTCACAGCCATCGAGCGCTTGTTCGCCGGGCGTCCGGTAGCGCTCAAACGCAACCTGTCGCAAGCCGATGCCCAGACCTATCTCCAGGCACTGAGCAAAACCGGTATCGACGCCCGCATCGAAGCTGAAACGCCGATCGAACTGAACCTCGCCGACGTTCATGACCATGCTCCGGCCAGCAGCCAGGAGCCTTTGGCAGATCCACAGTCCCCTTACGCGCCGCCTCGCGCGCCCGTCGGCGAAGCCGTAGCCGAATTCGCAACGCTCAAGCCATTCAGTTTCGATGGCCGTATCGGCCGTTTGCGCTACCTCGCCTGGACGCTGGTGCTGTCAACTGTGCTCCTGGTCGTTTGCGGGGTGTTTGCCTTGGTCGCCCTGGCTATCATCGGCGCGGATTCGACCGCCGGCCTGATATTGGGCAGCTTGCTGGCCTTGATCCTGTTCGTCGGATTTGCCTTCGTCAGCATCCAGATCACCGTTCAACGCTTGCACGATGTCGGCTGGTCCGGCTGGCTGTGGTTGCTGAACCTGGTGCCGTTCGTTGGCAGTTTCTTTCCGTTCGTGATCATGGTCGTACCGGGCAACGACACTGCCAACCGCTACGGCCCACCGCCTCCGCCGAACAGTACCGCGGTCAAGGTATTGTCTTCGCTGTGGCTGATCGTTATCGCGCTGATTCTGTTCGGCACGCTGGCCGGTGGTCTCACGGCGATACGGGAAGAATACAAAAGCGCCGCCCAGAGCAGCTACGAAAGCAGTTCGGTCACCACCGATGAAATCGACGTCGAGGTCGAACCGGTGCCAAATTCCACCGACGATGCAGCCGAAGAGGCCCAGCCCCCTGTAGACTCTGCGAAAGAATGAACAGCGCTCCTGGCCCGTGACACCTGCGTCGCGGCGCGGAGCTGTTGCGATGGAGAACTGCATGACCCGTTACGCTCTGATCACTGGTGCCTCCAGCGGCATCGGCCTGGCAATGGCCGAAGCGCTGGCCCGGCGCGGCCGCAGCCTGATTCTGGTGGCCCGACAACGTGATCAGCTGGAAAGTATTGCGATTGAACTGACCCAAAGGTTCGGCGTGGAAGTGCTGTTCCGTGCCTGTGACCTGGGCGAACCGCTGCGCCTGTCCGGATTCCTGCTGGAGCTGGAAGAAGGCGACCGGCAGATCGATCTGCTGGTCAATTGCGCCGGTATCGGTACATGCGGCCCGTTTCTGGCCCAGGACTGGATGACCGAGCAAGACCTGATCGAAGTGAACATTCTCGCCCTCACCCGCCTGTGCCACGCCATCGGCAACAGCATGGCCCTGCAAGGCGGCGGGCAGATTCTGAATGTGGCCTCGGTAGCGGCGTTTCAACCCGGGCCGTGGATGAGTACTTATTACGCCAGCAAGGCGTATGTGCTGCACTTTTCCGAAGGATTGCGCGTCGAGCTGAAAAAATGTGCGATCAAGGTTTCGGTGCTCTGCCCCGGGCCGACCCGAACGGCGTTTTTCCGTACCGCGCAACTCGACAGCGAAAAACTGACCAACAGCAAACTGCTGATGAGCCCCGAGGAAGTGGCGCTCTACACCGTGCGCGCACTGGAAAAGAATAAAGCGATCATCATTCCCGGGCGGCGCAACCGCTGGTTCGCCTTCCTGCCGCGGCTCGGCTCGCGCTGGCTGACTCGCACGATCGCCGGCATGGTCAACAAGGCCTACTGCCCGCGCTGATCCAACCCAAGGTAAAAAGCTGGGCGCTGGCATACGCCATGAGTACACTCAGGCCAGCCCAAACAACGGAGAAAACAGCTGTGGATACTCTGTTCACCAAGATCATCAACCGGGAAATCCCGGCGAAGATCATTTACGAGGACGACCAGGTACTGGCCTTCCACGACATTGCCCCACAGGCACCGGTACATTTCCTGGTGGTCCCGAAGAAACCGGTTCGCACCTTGAACGACCTGACCGAGGACGACAAGACATTGGCCGGGCACATACTGTTCACCGCCCAGCGCCTGGCACTGGAACTGGGCTGTGAAAAAGGTTTCCGCGTCGTCATGAACTGCAATGAAGAAGGCGGGCAAACCGTCTACCACATTCATATGCACGTGCTGGGTCAGCGCCAGATGCACTGGCCGCCGGGCTGATTGCGCCAAACCCTGTGGAAGCGGCGCACAGCCGCTTCCACAAAAGGCATCACAACACTGTCACAGCCTCTGCATCACAATGACCCAGCGCAAACCTTCCCCGGCCGATTGGGTTAAACTGGCCGCCGAAATTCCCCTCGGAGGTCAGCATGACTACCCAACGTCACTACTCGCCGATTGACCGCCTTCTGCTGCAAGCCGATGCCGCGATGCGCACCCTGCTGCCCTTCAGCGGCCAGCCGTACCGTCCGTCGCCCGCCATCGTGCAGCCGGATGCGAAAATGAGCGACGAAGACACGCGCCACGTTGCCGGCCTGATGCGCATCAACCATACCGGCGAAGTCTGCGCCCAAGCGCTGTACCAAGGACAGGCGCTGACCGCCAAACTGCCGCAAGTGCGTGCCGCGATGGAACATGCCGCCGAAGAAGAAATCGATCACCTGGTCTGGTGCGAACAACGCATTCATCAACTGGGTAGCCACACCAGCATCCTCAATCCGCTGTTCTATGGCATGTCGTTCGGGATCGGCGCAGTGGCCGGCCTGATCAGCGACAAAGTCAGCCTCGGTTTCGTTGCGGCGACGGAAGACCAGGTGTGCAAACACCTGAACGAACATCTGGAGCAATTGCCGGCCGAGGATGAAAAATCCCGGGCGATTCTTGAGCAGATGCGCATCGATGAAGAACAGCATGCCGAAAGTGCGCTGGATGCTGGCGGGTTCCGCTTTCCGGCACCGGTGAAGTTCGGGATGAGCCTGATGGCCAAGGTGATGACAAAGAGTACTTATCGGATCTGATGGTTGCTTTGTCGGTCCGGGCCTCTTCGCGAGCAGGCTCGCTCCCACAGGGTTCGGTGATAACAATAAAAAAGGCGACTGCCGTGATGGAGTCGCCTTTTTTTTGTGTTCGAGAATCTTACGCCATATTGCGCGCGTAGAAGATTTCGAGCATTTCGTGTTTCACCCGCTCGGTCACCTGGGCGCGTTGCTCAGAGGACAGGTTGCTGGTGGCGTCGCCGAACAGGTAGTTATCCAGTTCGAAGTTCTTCAGCAGCATCTTGGTGTGGAACAGGTTTTCCTGGTACACGTTCACGTCGGTCATCTGGTACGCGTCGTAAGTGTCGTCGGAGAGGTAGTTCTGGATCGAATTGATCTCGTGGTCGATGAAGTGCTTTTTGCCTTCAACGTCACGGGTGAAGCCGCGCACACGGTAATCCACGGTCACGATGTCCGAATCGAACTGGTGAATCAGGAAGTTGAGCGCTTTAAGCGGTGAAATGACCCCGCAAGTCGACACATCGATGTCCACACGGAAGGTTGCAATACCACTGACCGGATGGATTTCCGGATAGGTGTGCACCGTGATGTGGCTCTTGTCGAGGTGGGCCAGAATGATTTCGGGCAGCGGGCCCGGAGACTCTTCGATCTGACTGTCGGTCGGGGTTACCGGCTCTTCCGAGATCAGGATCGTGACGCTGGCGCCCTGCGGCTCATAGTCCTGACTGGCAATGTTCAGGATGTTGGCACCAATGATATCGACAACTTCCGTGAGGATCTGCGTCAGGCGTTTCGCGTTGTACTCTTTATTGATGTACTCGACGTAAGCCTGCTGGTCTTGCGGGGTTTCCGCGTAGCAGATGTCATAGATGTTGAAGCTCAAGGTCTTTGTCAGGTTATTGAACCCGTGGAGCTTGAGTTTGCTTTTCACCGTTAAAAACTCTCTATGTGTTTGCGGCCCGGCCGCGTGATCAAGCATGCCCGTCAAATGCGAACAACGCACCTGCGTAGGACGGTTAACACCTCTTCGCGATGGCGATTTTGGTTGTCTGTTCGGGAGCGCGGCCTGTCGGCTGACGGGCCACTACCCTGAAAAAAGTGGCGCATTATGCAGACGTCAGCTTGGGATCGCCAGAGTCTGCACAGCTTTTATGATAGTTGAATGTCGATTCAACCGAGCTCGATGATCTCGTAGTCGTGGGTAATTGCCACACCAGCCGCGCCGAGCATGATCGAGGCCGAGCAATACTTCTCGGCAGACAGCTCGATGGCGCGTTTGACCTGGGCCTCTTTCAGCCCGCGGCCCTTGACCACAAAGTGCATGTGGATCTTGGTGAACACCTTTGGATCTTCGGTCGCACGCTCGGCTTCGAGGAAGGCTTCACAGCTTTCGACCGCCTGGCGGGACTTCTTGAGGATGCTGACCACATCGAAATTGCTGCAACCGCCGACACCCAGCAGCAGCATTTCCATCGGCCGGACACCCAGGTTACGTCCGCCGGCATCGGGCGGACCGTCCATGACCACGACATGACCGCTACCGGATTCGCCGAGGAACATGGCTTCGCCAGCCCATTGGATGCGTGCCTTCATCGCCAAGACTCCACTGTATAAAAAAGGGTCGCCAGCTTAGCACAGGCCCCGTGATTGACAGCGCCCGGCGTCCTAGGACATATCCCACTGCCTTGTAGGTAAATGCTCGAATATTGCTGGAAGTGTCTGTTAAGCTGACGCCAATTCTATGGCGCATAGCCAGCTTTACTCCAGCATTCACTTTTTATAAAAACCAAACATACCGTGCAGTTTTTTCGGGATACAACCATGGTTGCTATTGCCCCCAACTCCAAGATCAAGAACCTCGACAAGCTGTTGATGCATTGCCAGCGCCGCCGTTATCAGGCCAAGAGCAACATCATTTGTGCCGGCGACCGCTCGGAAACGCTGTTCTTCATCATCAAAGGCTCAGTCACCATCCTGATCGAAGATGACGACGGCCGGGAAATGATCATTTCCTACCTGAACGCCGGGGACTTTTTCGGCGAGTTGGGCCTGTTTGAGCAAGCCGGCCTGGAGCAGGAGCGCAGCGCTTGGGTGCGGGCCAAGGTTGAATGCGAAGTCGCGGAAATCAGCTACGCGAAATTCCGCGAGTTGTCCCAGCAGGATCCGGACATTCTTTACGTCCTCAGCGGACAAATCGCACAACGCCTGCGCAACACCACGCGCAAGGTCGGTGACCTGGCATTCTTTGATGTAACCGGCCGAGTCGCCCGCTGTCTGCTGGAGCTGTGCAAACAGCCAGACGCCATGACGCACCCCGATGGCATGCAAATCAAGGTGACCCGTCAGGAAATCGGGCGGATTGTCGGTTGTTCGCGGGAGATGGTCGGTCGCGTGCTCAAGGATCTGGAGGAGCGCAACCTGGTGGACGTCAAAGGCAAGACCATGGTGGTCTTCGGTACGCGATAAGCTCGAAAACCTAGCCGCTGAACATCTGCGCCAGCATCAACCGGTAGAGTTCGTCGAGGCGCGCCAGGGCATCGTGCGCCGCGAACTTCTCATGTAACGCGATGTGGCTTTCGGCGCGTACTCGTTGCTCCAGACCGCAGGCCTCGTTGAAACGATTGACTGCGGCGACCATCGACTCTCGGTCGTTGTCCATCAGCATCGCACCGTGCACCAACCCCACCGGTCGCTGACCACCTTGGCTCTGGCGCCAGCGTTGCGCGGTGCCGACCATCTTGCGTCCATCAAGGTTGACGTTGAAGCGGCCATCGCAGAACGCGCCGTCGATTTCGCCAAGGGACGACGAACCACCCAATTCATCCAGCAACTGGCAGATGGGATCGCACAGGCGCCGGTAACCGGTTTCGATGCGGTTCAAATCACCTTCGCTGCGTGGTGGTGCGTAAACCAGGGCGATGTTGATCGTTGTGGCCGATTGTGGAACCGGCTCGCCGCCGGTATCGCGCAGCAGCACTGGCCAACCTGCCGCCGCCGACACTTCACATGCAGCCTCGAAACCCGGCAAGCGATTCAAACGGCGCGGCATGACCAGCGCCCGATCGCTCGGCTGCCAGAACAGCAGGCCGAACTCCGCGTCGCCGGCACAGACCGAGGCCAACAGATCCTGCTCGGCTTGCAGGCCGGCTTCGATGGTGAGGGAGGTTGGCAGCGACATGGAAGGCTCCGACAGACCAGAGGTCTTCAGGGGATTTGCGGGCCTCTTCGCGGGCAAGCCCGCTCCCACAGTGGAAGCGGATTGCCTGTGAAGATGTATTCAGTCGAGGGTCGAGCCGCTGACGGGAATACCGCGCTCAGGGAAGAACAGACGCTGCAACTCGGTACCCGGGCTTTCGGCGCGCATGAATGCTTCGCCGACCAGGAACGCGTAGACGTCGCTGATTTCCATCAGTTCGACATCGGCGCGGTTGAGAATGCCGCTCTCGGTGATGACCAGACGATCGCGTGGAATGCGCGGTAACAGGTCGAGGGTGGTTTCCAGGCTGACATCGAAAGTGTGCAGATTGCGGTTGTTCACACCAACCAGCGGAGTATCGAGGGTTATCAAGGCCCGCTCCAGCTCATCGCCATCATGGACTTCCACCAACACGTCGAGGTTGACGCTTTTGGCCACGGCTGCCAGTTCGGCCATTTTCACGTCATCCAGTGCGGAAACGATCAACAGCACGCAATCGGCGCCCAGGGCCCGGGCTTCGACGATCTGGTACGGATCGATCATGAAGTCCTTGCGGATCACCGGCAACTTGCATGCCGCACGGGCCTGCTCCAGGTAGGCGTCAGCGCCCTGGAAATAATCGATATCGGTGAGTACCGACAGGCAGGTCGCGCCGCCCTTCTCGTAGCTTCTGGCGATATCGGCGGGAACGAAGTTCTCACGGATCACGCCTTTGCTCGGCGAGGCTTTCTTGATTTCAGCAATGACTGCCGGCTGCTTCAACTTGGCCTGAGCCAGCAAGGCCTTGGCAAAACCACGGGGTGCATCGGCCGCCTTGGCCAGGTTTTCCAGCTCGGCGAGGCTGACGCGAGCGCTACGCTCGGCGACTTCCTCGACCTTGCGCGCCAGAATCTTTTCCAGAACCGTCGGTACACTCATCCCTCATTCTCCACTTTGAATACCGCGGTAAATGCACCCAGTTCCTCAAGCTTTTCTCGAGCGAGGCCGGTGTGCAACGCATCGTGCGCCAAGGCAACGCCTTCTTTCAGGCTGCTGGCATGGTCGGCCGCGTACAGTGCGGCACCGGCATTGAGCACGATCATCTCGGCCGCTTTTTGACCGTTTTCGGTCTTGCGCTTGCCCAGGGCATCGCGAATCAGCTCCAGGGAAGCCGCCGGGCTTTCCACGGCCAGGCCATGCAGGCTCTGGCTCTTCATGCCCAGGTCTTCCGGCTCGACCCAATACTCGGTGATCTGGTCGTTTTTCAGCTCTGCCACGAAGGTCGGTGCTGCCAGGCTGAACTCATCCAGGCCATCCTTCGAATGCACCACCAGCACATGCTTGCTGCCCAGACGCTGCAACACTTCCGCCAGCGGCCGGCACAAGGCCTGGGTAAATACGCCTACCACCTGATGTTTCACGCCGGCCGGATTCGTAAGCGGGCCGAGCATGTTGAACAAGGTACGCAAGCCCAGATCCCGGCGCGGGCCGGCGGCGTATTTCATCGCAGAGTGATGGGTCTGGGCAAACATGAAACCGATACCAACGTTGTCAATGCAGCGTGCCACCTGAACCGGCGTCAGGTTCAGGTAGATACCGGCCGCCTCCAGCAGATCGGCACTGCCGCTCTTGCCCGAGACTGCACGGTTGCCGTGCTTGGCCACGGTGCAGCCAGCAGCGGCAACCACGAACGCAGAAGCGGTCGACACGTTGAAGATATTGGCGCCGTCGCCGCCGGTGCCCACCACATCGACCACACCGTCGAGGGTCTTGAGTTCGACCTTGTCCGCCAGTTCGCGCATCACCGACACCGCACCGACGATTTCGTCGATGCTTTCGCTCTTCATGCGCATGGCCATCATGAACGCGCCAATCTGCGCGTCCGAGCATTGCCCGGTCATGATCTCGCGCATGACATCGCGCATTTCATCGGTGCTGAGGTCGAGGTGATCGACGATACGGCTCAGGGCTGTCTTGATATTCATGAAAAGTCCTTAGCGCGTGCCGCCGGTTTGCTTGAGGAAGTTGGCGAACAGTTCGTGGCCCTGTTCGGTGAGGATCGACTCAGGGTGGAACTGCACGCCTTCGATGTTCAGAGTCTTGTGGCGCAGGCCCATGATCTCGTCGACCGAGCCGTCTTCGAGTTGGGTCCAGGCGGTCAGCTCCAGGCAATCTGGCAGGGTTTCGCGCTTGACGATCAATGAATGATAGCGCGTGACCGTCAGCGGACGATTCAGGCCTTCGAAGACACCCTTGTCCTCGTGAAATACCGGGCTAGTCTTACCGTGCATCACTTGGCGGGCGCGCACAACATCACCGCCAAAGGCTTGGCCGATGGACTGGTGGCCGAGGCAGACACCTAGAATCGGCAGTTTGCCGGCGAAATGCTTGATCGCTTCAATCGAGATGCCGGCCTCGGTCGGGGTGCAAGGACCGGGGGATACAACAATGCGCTCAGGGTTGAGGGCTTCGATTTCAGCGATGGTCAGCTCATCGTTGCGCACGACCTTGACTTGGGAGCCAAGCTCGCCCAGGTATTGCACAACGTTGTAGGTAAAGGAGTCGTAGTTATCGATCATCAGCAACATGGCGTATAGAACCTCTTGAATTCACTGACTTTGAAGATGGCCTTCGAATGATTTACCCGCAGAGTGCTGCGCTTTGTCAGGTGCCGGAGTAGCGCCAGCAAAGCGGCATTTCAAACAGGTAAATAAGGCAAAGCGGTACAGGTCCGGCGAAGCCGGCAAAAGAATTCAGGCGCGCCAACGCCAGCGGGCGTGTGCCTTGATGACTTGATCCAGGAGTTTACTGATGATCAACACGGGGAAGGTCTCGTTCGTACGTCCCGGCACAGTAACTTAGCTGGGCAGAGCGCGCAATATCGCCGGGGGCACTGCCCGCGAAACTATCAAAGGCTTCGCGACAGATGGCAAAAGGCCGGAAGTTTTTGGTACTGTCGTTTCGTTCACTAAAACAATAAATAAACGGACTTGCTCATGATCAAACAGTCGTTGTTTGTACCGCTCGCAGGATGCTTGCTCGCGATGGCATGCGCCCAGGCGAACGCCGCACCTAATCCTTATACAAGTTTCATTGTCTTCGGGGACAGCCTTAACGACGCTGGGACCTTTGCCGACACGGGCGGGCCTGCCGGGGCGACACAGCGCTTCACCAACCGGACGGGGCCGGTGTACCTGGATGGCAGCGGCGAAGTCCGCTCTCTCAACTCCACACAGATCCTGGGTGGGAAACTGGGGTTTTCACCGGACCAAACGGCATCCTCTGCTTCAGCCGTTCGCGCCAACGAAGGCCTGCCTGATGGTAACAACTGGGCTGTAGGCGGCTACCGTACCGACCAGATTCTTGATTCGATTACCAGCACCTCCGCCACTGGCGAGCGCACCCGGGCCGGCTATCTTCCATCCAATAACTTCCGTGCCGACCCGAATGCACTGTATTACCTGTCGGGTGGCGGTAATGACTTCCTGCAAGGTCGCGTGACCAGCCTGCCCCAGGCCAGTGCCGCCGCCGACCGCCTGGCCGACAGCGTGCAGACGCTGCAAACCGCCGGCGCCAAATACGTCATGGTCTGGTTGCTGCCCGATATCGGCTTTACCCCGGCGTTCAACGGCACCCCGCTGCAAGCGTTCACGTCCCAACTCAGCGCCCAGTTCAACACTGAACTGGTAAGCCGACTGCAAAACATCAATGCCGAAGTCATCCCGCTCAACATTCCGGTACTGCTCAAAGAGACGTTCGCCAACCCGGCACAGTTTGGCCTGGCCACCGACCAGAACCTCATCACCACCTGCTTCAGCGGCAACGGTTGCACCGAGAACGCCCGCTACGGCATCAACAGCGCGACGCCGGACCCGACCAAGCTGATCTACAACGACTCGGTGCACCCCACCGAAGCCGGGCAGCGCCTGATTGCCGATTACGCCTACTCCCTGCTGGCGGCGCCATGGGAGCTGACCTTGCTGCCGGAAATGGCCCAGGGCACCGTGCGCGCGCATCAGGATGAATTGCGCAACCAGTGGCTGGCCGATTGGGAAAACTGGCAAGGCGTCGGCCAATGGCGAGCCATTGTTTCCGGCGGCGGACAGCATCAGGACTTTGACGGTCAGGACAGCGTGGCAAGCGCCGACGGCAACGGCGCCAACCTGAACATCGGTGGCAGCTATCGTCTCGATGACGCCTGGCGTGTTGGTCTGGTGGCCGGTTTCTACAACCAGAAACTCGAGGCCGGCAACAACGACTCCGACTACAAGCTCAACACTTACCTGGGCACGGCTTTCGCCCAGTACCAGCAAAATCGTGTGTGGGCTGATGCGGCGTTGACGGCCGGGCATCTGGATTACGACAGCCTCAAGCGTAAATTCCAGCTGGGCGCCAACGAACGCGGCGAAAAAGGTGATACAAGCGGCTACGTCGAAGCCTTCAGCGCACGCGTGGGTTACGACATTGCGCAACAAGCCAGCAGCCCCTGGCACCTGTCGCCGTTTGTCAGCGCCGACTTCTCCAAGGTGCAAGTCGATGGTTACTCGGAGGACGGCAACAATTCCACGGCGCTGACCTTCGCCGATCAGGAGCGTATTTCCCGGCGCCTGGGCGCTGGCCTGCAGGGCAAATACCAGATCACCCCACAAACCCAGGTTTTCGGCGAAGCGGCAATCGAGCGCGAGTACAACGACGATACCCAGGACGTGGACATCAACCTCAATACCCTGCCAAACAACCAGTTCACGCTGGAAGGCTACACCCCGCAAAGTCACTTGCAACGAGTGAACCTGGGTGTGAGCCACAACCTCACCAAGGACCTGGCACTGCGCGCCAGCTACAACATCCGCAAGGACGATGACTTCACCCAACAGGGCATCAACGTAGGTGTTGCGCTGGACTTCTGATGTGCAGCCAATAAAAAACGCGGCGCCCTCACAGGCGCCGCGTTTTTTTATGGTGGTGAGGTCTTTGTGGTGAACTCAGTTTTCCGTGGTCTGTTCAGCCAGGGCAACGGCGCGGAACATCGCGCGGCGCTTGTTCAGGGTTTCTTCCCATTCCAGCGCCGGCACCGAGTCGGCAACGATGCCACCACCGGCCTGCACATGCAGCTCGCCGTTCTTGATCACCGCCGTGCGGATCGCAATGGCGGTGTCCATGTTGCCGTTCCAGGCGAAGTAACCGACTGCACCGCCGTAGACACCACGCTTGACCGGCTCCAGTTCGTCGATGATTTCCATCGCGCGGATCTTCGGCGCGCCGGACAAGGTGCCCGCCGGCAGAATCGCCCGCAGTGCATCCATCGCCGTCAGCCCTGCTTTCAGTTGCCCGGTGACGTTGGACACAATGTGCATCACGTTGGAGTAACGCTCGATCACCATCTTCTCGGTGAGCTTCACCGAGCCGATTTCCGAAACGCGACCGGTGTCGTTGCGGCCGAGGTCGATCAGCATCAAGTGTTCGGCGATTTCCTTGTCGTCCGACAGCAGGTCTTTTTCCAGCGCCAGGTCAGCCTCTTCGTTGGCGCCCCGCGGACGGGTACCGGCAATCGGGCGCACGGTGATCAGGTTGTCCTCCACCCGCACCAGTACTTCCGGCGAACTGCCGACGACGTGGAAGTCGCCGAAGTTGAAGAAGTACATGTAAGGCGTCGGGTTGAAGCAGCGCAGCGCGCGATACAGATCGATGGGGGCTGCCTTGAAGTCGATCGACATGCGCTGGGACGGCACGACCTGCATGCAGTCACCGGCCAGGATGTATTCCTTGATGGTGTCGACGGCTTTTTCGTAATCGTCCTGGGTGAAGCTGGAGCGGAATACCGGGTCAGCCGATTGCTGCTTGCTGAAGTCCAGGCCACGGCGTGGAGTGATCGGCTGACGGAGTTTTTCCAGCAGCTCTTCCAGGCGCGCGCGACCTTGCTCAAAGGCGTCTTCCTGCGCTGGGTCGGCCAGTACGATGGCGTGCATCTTGCCGGCCAGGTTATCGAACACCACCACGGCGTCCGACACCATCAGCAGAATGTCCGGTACGCCCAGCGGGTCCGGGTTCGGGCATTTGCCCAAGCGCTTCTCGACATAACGCACGCAGTCATAGCCGAAGTAACCCACCAGGCCGCCGTTGAAACGCGGCAGGCCGGCAATGGTCGGCACGTTGTAGCGCGCCTTGAAGGCCTCGACGAAGGCCAGCGGGTCTTCCACGTCGTGGCTTTCGGTTTCGACGCCATCGACGGTCACGCTGACGTGATGATCGTGAACCCGCATCACGGTGCGGCACGGCAGGCCGATGATCGAGTAACGGCCCCACTTCTCGCCCCCCTGTACGGACTCCAGCAAGTAGGAATTGGGCTCGTCGGCCAGCTTCAGGTAGATCGACAACGGCGTGTCGAAATCGGCCAGGGTTTCGCAGGCAAGCGGGATGCGGTTGTAGCCGGCAGCGGCCAAACGCAGGAATTCTTCGCGGATCATGAGGTGCCTCGTGGCTTGAGGGTCGAACAGTCAGGTATGCAAACGCGCCGGAAACCGGCCAGGATCAAGTCAGGCGCGCCAACGCCAGCGGGCCAGGGCCTTGATGACTTTCATCCAGAGTTTGCGAGTGACCACCACAATGGCGTTTCCAGAAGGGGGTTTGACAGCGTCGGCCAACGTTATCTCAGCGGCCGGATCCAGGCAACCGGGAATTAGTTTGCGCAGATCGTCGATCACCAGTGCCGGAGATTCTTCCGCGATCGGCCGACCGTGGTTATAGCCGTAGCTCAGGGCCACGCACTTGACCCCCGCCGCTTTCGCCGCCAGCACATCGCTGCGCGAATCGCCGACAAACAACGACTGCGAAGCCGGAATGTTGGCCATTTTCATCACGAAAAACAGCGCGGCCGGATCGGGCTTTTTCTGTGGCAGGGTGTCGCCGCCGATGATCCAGCGGAAATAACGGCCGATTTTCATCTGATCCAGCAGCGGCGCGACGAAACGCTCCGGCTTGTTGGTGATCAGCGCCATCTCGACGCCCTGCTTTTGCAGCCATTTGAGGGTGTCGCGTACGCCGGGGTAAACCACGGTCAACTCATGGCTCTCGCCATAAGCCTGCATGAAATGCTCCAGCGCCCGTTCGGCCTCGTGGTCATCGACCGCCGAATGATCGATAGCGCCAGCCAGCGCACGGCGCACCAGCACCGGCGCGCCGTTGCCGACCCATTCGCGTACCGCGTCCAGGCCCGCGGGCTTACGACCGAGTTTGAGCAGCATCTTGTCCACAGCCACTGCCAGGTCCGGGACCGAGTCGATCAAGGTACCGTCCAGATCGAACATCACCAGCCGCGGCAGTTGCCCCGGGAACAACTGCTCAAATCCACTCATGGGCGAGCCAGCGCCAGTTCGGAACGCATCTTGTCGATGACTTCCTGATAGTTCGGCGCATTGAAGATGGCCGAGCCGGCGACGAAGGTGTCAGCGCCAGCCGCAGCGATTTCGCGAATGTTGTTCACGTTCACGCCACCGTCGATTTCCAGGCGAATGTCACGGCCCGACGCATCGATCAGCGCCCGCACTTCACGCAGCTTGTCGAGGGTGCCGGGGATGAACTTCTGCCCGCCGAAGCCCGGGTTGACGCTCATCAACAGGATCATGTCGACCTTGTCCATGACGTGCTTGAGCACATCCAGCGGGGTCGCCGGATTGAACACCAGGCCCGACTTGCAGCCGCCGTCGCGGATCAGTTGCAGGGAGCGGTCGACGTGTTGGGAGGCTTCCGGGTGGAAGGTGATGTAGGTCGCGCCGGCTTCGATGAAGTCGCCGACGATACGGTCCACCGGGCTGACCATCAGGTGCGCGTCGATCGGCGCGGTCACGCCGTACTTGCGCAGCGCCGAGCAGACCATCGGGCCGATGGTCAGGTTGGGCACGTAGTGATTGTCCATGACATCGAAGTGCACGAAGTCGGCGCCGGCGGCCAGGACGTTGTCCACTTCTTCACCCAGGCGGGCGAAGTCGGCGGAGAGAATCGACGGAGCAATTACGAAGGGCTGCATGACGCACCTTTTCTGAGCAGAATCACGATGGCGCGCATTGTATACCTCATGCTTTGACGCGCGCACCGTGAGCGCGATGATTGGACCTTGCCATCATCCATCGACGGCAAGGCCCCTAGTACGCCGCGCGATAGATCTTTTCGATATCGACGGCACTCAACTTACGAGGATTGTTGCGCATCAAGCGCTCGATCCCCGCCGCTTCCACGGCCATGGACGGGATGGCGTCCTCGGGTACACCGAAACTGCGCAGCCCCTGGGGAATTTCCACCGCGGCACACAGTTCGGTCATGGCTTGCACGGCTTTATCGGCCGCTTCGTTGATGCTCAAGTGAGCGGTCTTCACGCCCATGGCCTCGGCGATATCCTGCATGCGTTCGATGCAGGCCATCTTGTTCCAGGTCATGACATGGGGCAGTAGCAAGGCATTACTGACCCCATGGGCAATGTTGAAGCGCCCGCCCAGCGGATACGCCAGCGCATGCACCGCGCCAACCCCGGCATTGCCGAACGCCATGCCGGCCATCAGGCTGGCAGTGGCCATATCCTCCCGGGCTTGCAGGTTCGACGGGTTGGCGTAGGCCTTGGGCAACGCCTTGGCGATCAACTTGATGGCGCCGATGGCCAGGGCATCGGTAATCGGCGAGGCGTTGACCGACAGATAGGATTCGATGGCATGCACCAGCGCATCGACGCCGCTGGCCGCCGTGACGCTGCGCGGACAGGTCAGGGTCATTTGCGGACTGACCAGCGCCACATCCGGCAACAGGTAGTCGCTGACAATGCCCTTCTTCAGTTGCGCGACCTTGTCGGAAAGGATGGCGACGTTGGTCACTTCCGAGCCGGTGCCGGCGGTGGTCGGAATGGCGATCAACGGCGGGCCTTTGCGCGGGACCTGATCGATACCGAACAGATCCTCCAGCGCACCGTGGTACCCGGCGTAGGCCGCCACGCTCTTGGCAATGTCGATGGCACTGCCGCCGCCGAGGCCGATCAAGCCGTCATGCCCACCGTCGCGATAGGCCTGCATGCAATCTTCGACGATGGCGATTTCCGGGTCCGGCAACACCCGGTCGAAAATCTCGTAACTGCGTTCGCCCAGCTGCGCCAGTGCCAGTTCAACCGTGCCGGACTTGACCAGGGCGGCATCAGTGACGATCAGCGGGTTGTCGATATCCAGGCGTGTCAGCTCGGCAGACAGCTGCTCGATGGCACCTGCGCCGGTGATCAGTTTGTGAGCGATTTTGAAAGAGGAAAGACTCATGTGCGCAGCCTCTTATAGGTAGGGGAGCTGGGCACAATAGTAGCTGGGGATTGGGCTTTGTCTGCCATTCAGGTCGTGAATGACCAAACAGACACTAGAGATCCAATGTAGGAGCGAGCCTGCTCGCGAAGACGGACTGACAGTCACTATGGATGTCGACTGAACGTCCGCTATCGCGAGCAGGCTCGCTCCTACAGTTGATTGGTGTGGAGACTTAAACCTGCGCAGTACGCAGTTTCTCGCTACGCCCACGAAGCCATTCCAGGGTCAGCAGCAGGATCACCGAGAAGGCAATCAGCAGCGTCGCGGCGGCGGCGATGGTCGGGCTGAGGTTTTCGCGGATGCCGCTGAACATCTGCCGTGGCAGGGTCGCTTGTTCGGGGCCGGCAAGGAACAGCGTCACCACCACTTCATCGAACGAAGTCGCAAAGGCAAACAGCGCCCCGGAGATCACGCCCGGCGCAATCAGTGGCAAGGTCACCCGGCGGAACGTGGTCAGCGGCGAAGCGCCCAGGCTTGCCGCAGCCCGTACCAGGTTCTGGTTGAACCCCTGCAAGGTCGCCGACACTGTGATGATCACAAACGGGACACCGAGCACGGCATGCACGACGATCAGCGAGGTATAGCTGTTGCCAAATCCCAGTGGAGCGAAGGTCAGGTAACTGGCCACACCAATGATCACCACCGGCACCACCATCGGCGAAATCACTAGCGCCATCACCAGCGGCTTGCCCGGGAAATCGCCTCGGGTCAGGCCGATCGCCGCCAGCGTGCCGAAGATCATCGCCAGTACCGTCGCTGCCGGGGCCACGATGATGCTGTTCTTCAACGAACGCATCCATTCCGCCGAGGCAAAGAAATCCTGGTACCAGTGCAGCGAAAAGCCTTGCAGCGGATAGACCAGAAAACTCCCCGAGTTGAACGACAGCGGAATGATCACCAGCACCGGCAGGATCAGGAACAACAGAATCAAGCCGCAGAGAATCCGCAAGCTGTAGAACCACACCCGTTCGATGGGCGACATATAAGGACTCAGCATTTCGTTCTCCCCTTAGCTCAGGCGCAGGCGGCTTGCGCCCACCAGCCAGCTGTAAATCAGATAAAGCACGACCGTCGCGAGCAACAGCAGCCCACCGAGTGCGGTCGCCATGCCCCAGTTGATGCTGGTGTTGGTGTAGAAGGCGACGAAGTAGCTGACCATCTGGTCGTTCGGGCTGCCCAGCAATGCCGGGGTGATGTAGTAGCCGATGGCGAGGATGAACACCAACAGGCAACCGGCGCCTACACCGGCATAGGTCTGCGGGAAGTACACCCGCCAGAAGCTGGCGAACGGATGGCAGCCGAGGGAAATCGCGGCGCGCATGTAGGTCGGCGAGATGCCTTTCATCACGCTGTAGATCGGCAGGATCATGAACGGCAGCAGGATATGCACCATGGAGATGTAGACACCGACGCGGTTGAACACCAGCTCGATCGGCTTATCGATGATGCCCATGGCCATCAGGCCGCTGTTGATCAGGCCACCCGATTGCAGCAAAACGATCCACGCCGCGACTCGAACCAGAATCGACGTCCAGAACGGCAACAGCACCAGAATCATCAGCAAGTTGCTCTGGCGCGACGGCAGGTTGGCCAGCAGGTAAGCCAGTGGATACGCCAGCACCAGGCAGATCACGGTGATGACCAGACCCATCCAGAAGGTGCGGGCGAAGATGTCGAGGTAGATCGCCTGATCCGGGGTGGCCGGGGCGACTTCGCCGAGGTCGTCGATGCGATGATCGACAGCCGCCAGCAGGTAATACGGGGTAATGCTGCTGGTGTTGCGGCGTACCGCTTGCCAGTAGGCCGGGTCACCCCAACGCTCATCGAGGCCTTCCAGTGCTTCTTTATAAGAAGCCGGCTCAGTGGCGAGCGGCAAGGCGCGGGCGGTTTTGGTCAGCAGGCTGCGGTAGCCGGCCAGTTCCATGTTCAGGCGCTTGGACAGATCACCCAGGGTCTGATTCTTGCGAGCCTCGGCGAGGTCTTCGGCCGCTGCTTTATAAACCGGTTCAGCGGGCAGGCCGCGGCCGTCCCAACTGACGATGGCGGTCACGGTGCGCGGCATGCCGCCGACCACTTCCGGGTTGCCAACGCTTTTGTAGAGCAGCGCCACGATCGGCACCAGGAACACCAGCAACAGAAACAGCACCAGCGGCGCGATCAACGCCTGGGCCTTCCAGCGGTTGACCCGCTCGGCGTGCTTGAGCCGCTGCTTCAAGGTGGGGCTGGTGCCCTCGTTCAGGGGAACGGCGATAGCCATGACGTACTCCGGGAATCTTTGATCGTTACAGAGGCGGCGAACCGCCCCTGTTGTGTTGAAACACCGCAACCAGTGGGAGCGATTTATGTGGCGAGCGAGCTTGCTCGCGCTGGGCTGCGAAGCGGCCCCAAAATTCTGTTGGCAATTGCCAATTTTGTGAGTGCTGCGCACTCAAGCGGGAGCAAGCTCCCTCGCCACAAAAAACCGCGCCCACATTGGCTTGTGCTTACTTCGCAGCCCAGGCGTTGAAGCGCTGTTCCAGTTGCTCGCCGTTGTCAGCCCAGAAGCTGACATCGATCTGCACCTGGTTGGCGATGTTTTCCGGGGTGGTCGGCATGTCTTTCAGGACATCCTTGCCCAGCAGCGGTACGGCCTGGGTGTTGGCCGGGCCGTAGGCGATGTTTTCCGAATAGGTCTTCTGCTGCTGTGGCATCACCGAGTAGGCGATGAACTTCTTCGCCGCTTCAGCGCGCTTGGCATCCAGACCTTTTGGAATGGCCCATGCGTCGAAGTCGTAGATGCCGCCGTTCCACACGACTTTCAGGTTGCTTTCTTTCTGCACGGCAGCGATACGACCGTTGTAGGCCGAGCTCATGACCACGTCACCGGAAGCGAGGTATTGCGGCGGTTGTGCGCCAGCTTCCCACCACTGGATGTTTGGCTTGAGCTCATCGAGCTTCTTGAACGCGCGGTCCTGACCGTCCTTGCCGGCCAGCACTTTGTAGACGTCCTTCGGCGCAACGCCGTCGGCCATCAGTGCGAATTCCAGGGTGTACTTGGCGCCTTTACGCAGGCCACGCTTGCCCGGGAACTGCTTGGTGTCCCAGAAATCCACCCAGCTGGTCGGTGCGCTTTTCAGTTTGTCGGCGTTGTAGGCCAGCACGGTCGACCATACGAAGAAACCCACGCCGCAAGGCTGGATCGCGCCCTTGACGTAGTCTTCGGTCTTGCCGAACAACATAGGATCAAGCTGCTCGAACATGTCTTCGTCGCAACCACGGGACAGCTCCGGCGATTCAACCTCTACCAGATCCCAGGACACGCTCTTGGTGTCGACCATGGCCTTGACCTTGGCCATTTCGCCGTTGTACTCGCCGGCCACGATCTTGCCGTTGCCTGCCGCTTCCCACGGTGCGTAGAAGGCTTTGACCTGAGCTGCCTTGTTCGCGCCGCCAAAGGACACCACGGTCAGGTCCGGGCCGGCCGCCATTGCGTGTGCCGCGCCCATCATGCCCAGTGCCAAAGCGGTGAATTTCAGGGATCTCAACATTTATTGTTCTCTCCACGTGCAGGGTTGGTGTTGGTGTTGCCGGGGCGATCAATGCGCCTCTAAAAGAGGATCGAGTGCGCGAACGTGCTCGACCTGCCAGCCAAGCGGTACCACGTCGCCGACGGCGAGCGAGGGATCAAGCTCGGCAATCGGCTGTTTCACGAAGAAGTCGGTCTTGCCGCAGACTTCCATGCGAACCCGGACGTGGTCGCCCAGATAGATGAATTCCTCGACTCGCCCGGAGAAGCGGTTGACGCATTGGTCGCTGGAGCCATTGAGGCTCACTCGCTCCGGACGAATGGACAGGGTCACCGGCTCGCCGGTCTGGCCGACGTTGACCGCCAAGGCTTCAACCTTCTCACCGCGCCCGAGCTCCACAATGCAACGGTCGCCGGTTTGGCTGTGCAGTCGGCCATTGAGGCGGTTGTTCTCACCGATGAAGTTGGCGACGAAGGTGTTTTTCGGCTCTTCGTAGAGGGTGCGCGGTGGCGCGATCTGCTGGATTTCGCCCTGATGGAACACCGCCACACGGTCGGACATGGTCAAGGCTTCGCCCTGATCGTGGGTCACGTAGACCACGGTGACGCCCAGACGCTGGTGCAGGTGCTTGATTTCCATCTGCATGTGTTCACGCAGTTGTTTGTCGAGTGCGCCGAGGGGTTCGTCCATCAGCACCAGTTGCGGCTCGAACACCAGCGCGCGGGCCAATGCCACACGCTGTTGCTGACCGCCGGAAAGCTGCGCCGGGTAGCGCTGGGCGAAGGCATCGAGCTGGACCATGCTCAACACGCGCTTGACCCGGGCACTGACGTCGCTCTTGTTCATGCCGCGTACGGTCAGCGGGAACGCCAGGTTCTCGGCCACCGTCATGTGCGGGAACAATGCGTAGTTCTGGAACACCATGCCGATGTCGCGCTTGTGCGGCGGCACGTTGTTGATGGCGCGCCCGGCCAACAGGATTTCGCCCGCGGTCGGCGTTTCGAAGCCGGCGAGCATCATAAGGCTGGTGGTCTTGCCGGAGCCGGACGGCCCGAGCAACGTGAGGAATTCGCCTTTGCGAATGTCCAGGTTGAGGTCCTTGACGATCAGGTTCTCGCCGTCGTAGCTCTTCTGCACTCCACGAAAGCTGACCAGAACATCATTGGCCCCTGCGCTTGAATCGACCTGGCTCATACCCACACCTTTGTTATTGATGACTGCTGTGGGACTAAGCCTAGTGGACGCTGGGGACCGCGCAAATCGGGGCGCAAGAGAGATTGGCCTCAGCCGGATGGAAGGTTGGGGGTAGGGATTGCCCTACAAGGATGGCGCAAATGGATAAGGCTGCTACAAGTGTCGAGCTGCAAGCCACAAAAGCGAGCAAAACGGCTGTCGCTATTGGATATGCCTGCCATCCCAAACCAGACGGAGATCCCTTGTAGGAGTGAGCCTGCTCGCGATGGCGTCTTGTCAGTCAACATTGCATTGACTGATCCACCGCGATCGCGAGCAGGCTCACTCCTACAGTTTTGATTGCGGTGTTGTTAGAGGAGCTTGTGTTCCATCGCGTACTTCACCAGCTCCGCCAGCGAGGTGATGTTGAGCTTCTGCATCAGCCGCGCCTTGTGGGTACTGATGGTTTTGCTGCTCAGCGCCAGTTGCTGGGCGATGTCGTTGACGTTGGCGCCCTGGGCCAGGCGTTCGAACACGGAGAATTCGCGCTCGGAGAGTAACGAATGCAATGGACGCGAGTCGGTAAGACCGACCTCGAAAACCATGCGGTCGGCCAGTTCAGGATCGATATAACGCCCACCTGACGCCACTTTGCGAATGGCCGTCAGCAACAGCGCCGGGTCGCTGTCCTTGGTCGCATAACCGGCAGCGCCCACCTTCAACGCCCGGGCGGCCATCTGCGCTTCGTCATGCATCGACAACACCAGGATCGCCGGTGGATTGTTCAGGGCGCGAATCCGCGGAATCGCTTCCAGGCCGTTGACGCCCGGCATGGAGATATCCAGCAACACCACTTCGCAGGGCACATGACGCAACGTATCGAGCAACTGCTCGCCATTGCTCGCCTCCCCCACTACCAGCAAGTCCTTGGCCAGGCCGATCAACTGCTTGATGCCTTCGCGGACAATGGTGTGGTCTTCGGCTACCAGTACACGGATCACGTTCTTCTCCAGGTTCAAGATCTATCGCGAGCAGGCTCGCTCCCACATTTGGAATGCGTTTCCCCTGCTCGCGAAAGCGTCAGCACAGACACCAAAAATTCTTCAGGCTTCGTCCAGAGGCACGCGCACTTCTAACGTCGTGCCCTCACCCGGCTCACTCTCCAGCGACAACTCGCCGCCCAGGATCAACACCCGCTCACGCATGCCGACGATCCCAAAGGACGTTGGCCTGCCAGGCGCGGCGACAAATCCTACGCCATCATCGCTGACCGTCAGACACAACTCGCCGCCTTCAAGGGTCAGTGTCAGTTCAACAGTATGCGCCTGGGCGTGCCGCATGACATTGGTCAGCGCCTCCTGAAGGATTCGAAACAGGCCGATTGCCTTTGCATCGCTGAGCATTGGCAAATTGTCCGGCACCTGCACCAGACACGGGATCTGCGTACGCGCCTCAAATCGTCGGGCCTGCCACTCAATGGCCGAGGCGATGCCAGCGTCGAGAATCGGCGGTCGCAATGCTGTGGCCACATCGCGGACCAACTGAAACAACTGAGCGATCAAGCGCTTCATGCTGTTCAAGCGCTCGTTCAGACCCGGATCAAGCTGGGCGTAGGCCAGTTCACACATGGAGGTTTCCAGCTTCAACACGGTGAGCATCTGACCCAACTCGTCGTGAACTTCCCGGGCAATGCGCGCCTTTTCTTCTTCGCGCACGCTTTCCAGGTGCGCGGACAACTCACGCAGTTGCTCCCGGGAACTGGCCAGTTCAAGTTCGATGCGCTTGCTCTCGCTGATGTCCCAGACGATCCCGTCCCACACATAGGCGCCGTCCTCCAGCCGACGGGTGATGGCCTTGATTTCCGCCCAGCGCTGTTCGCCCTGACGCGTGAGGATTCGCCCCTGCCACGACCAGTCGCTGTCGGTATCCAGCGCATGATCCTGGGTCTGGTGATAGCTGGCCTTGTCATCCGGATGCACGAGACTGCGCAGGCCTTTATCGCGATGGGCCAGCGTGGCCGGCGAGTAACCCACCAGGCTTTCGCTGCCTTCGCTGATGTAGGCAAAGTCGATCTGACCGGTCACCGGTGCCCGCTCCAGCCGGAAAACCAGTCCCGGAACGTTGGCGGCGATGCCCTGCAGCCGCGCCTCGCTTTCCTGCAAGGCCGCCAGGGCACGACGCCGCTCGGTGACATCGTTGAGGTAAACCACCAGGTATTCGCCATCGCGAAAGCGCAGAAAACTCAACGAGACATCGGCCGGCAGGATGCTGCCATCGGCCCGCACGCAATTGGATTCGAAGCTTTGCGGGCCGTCTTCACTGGCCCGGGCGCGCTTCCACAGGTTCAGCCAACGGTCCATGTGCAGGCCGGGCTCGAAGTCGATCAGGGGCCGATCGATGATCCCGCCGGCCGGATAGCCCAGCATGCTTTCCGCCGCGCGGTTGGCGTAGCGCACATGGCTGTCCCAGTTGACCCAGAGGATGCCGACGGTGCTCTGGTCGATGGAAAACTGCGTAAGTCGCAAGGCCTCTTCGCTGGCGGCGCGCAAGGCGATGTCTTCTTGCGCGGCCAGCAGGCGCAATTCCAGGCTGTGCTGCTGGCGACGCTGCCAGAACACAATGGCCATGCAACTCAACGCCAGCACGGCCAGCAACAGACAGAGGTTTTGCCAAAACCCCGGCGACTCGGTGAGCCGCGGATACTTGGGTTGCAGCCATTGATTGTGCAGTTGCTCCAGGTCCTTGGCCGGGATCGCCCGCAATGCACTTTCGACGATGTCCGCCAGTTCCGGCTTGTCGCGGAGCGTGGCCACCCGCAGCAACTGCGGCAGGCCGACATCCCCCACTACCACTAACCCGGAGAACTCCGTCTCGACCGACAAGCGTCCCAGCTGCGCCTCATCGATCACCGCATAAGTTGCCTGCTGGCCGACCAATAATTGCAATGCCTGGCGCTCCATCGGTACGCCTTGCAGATTCAGGTGCGGGTAGTTGCCGCGCAGGTAATCGGCGATGGCACTGGGCATGCGCACGGCGACGCGGGTCTGGCTGTCGAGCTTTTCCAGCTCGACAGCGCCAGCGCTTTTCTGGTCGCTGACCACCAGCTGCGGCACCCGCATGTAGGGGTCGGAAAACTGCCAGAGGCGCAGCCCGCCAGGGGTCTGGGTCAGCCCCGGGGCGATGTCGATTTCGCCCTCGCGGGCCGCGGCTTCCAATTGCTCAAGGTCGGGAAAATTGCGCCAGCTCAATTCGACATTGAGGTTTTTTGCGAGCCACTTCATCAACTCGACGTTCACCCCGGACAGGCGCTGCAAGCGGCGATCGTATTGCGCATAGGGCGCCTGCAACACCACGCCGACCCGCAACTCGCTCTGCTGCGCCAGCCAGTGCTGTTGTTTCGGGGACAGTTGGGCAATGGGCGCCGGAGGCGCGGCGGCCGCCCAGCCCATCAAGGGAAACCACAAACAGCCGATAACCCACAGGCAGCGAAAACGCATCATTGAACTCTCACACACTGACAAATACTGACCAACCCATTAGGCTGCCGGAACATCTTCTGGCCTGGAATATCCGATGCCCCCTGTCTACCGCCTGGCACTGCCAGCATTGTGCCTGTCGCTGATCCTGCCTTGCGCTTTTTCCGTCAAGGCGGCCGACCCGGCGCCCGCCGCGGAGGAAAAAACCGCCGAAGAAAAACCACTCGAACGTCAGCCGCTGCCTGAGCGCAGTCAGGAGGAAGCGACTGCACTTGAGCGAAAAATCCCGCCTCAGGAACAGCAACAACTGCAAGCGGGCACCGACACATTCCTGGCCTTGTGGAAGCCGGCCAATACCGCCGAACCCAAAGGCGCGGTGATTATCATCCCGGGCGCCGGCGAAACCGTTGACTGGCCGCAAGCGATCGGCCCTTTGCGGCGCAAATTGCCGGATGCCGAATGGAGCAGCCTGAGTATCACCTTGCCGGACCTGCAAAGCGATGCCATTGCGCCACGAATCGTCGAAGCCGCGCCGGCACCCAAGCCCTCCGAAACCGGCAGTAAAGACTCGACCACAGCAGCCCCTATCGAACAAGTGGCCGGTGGCGAGGCCGATGTGGCCGACAAGGCCATCGCCGAAACCACCGAGGAACAGTCCAAGGCAGATGCCGAGCGCATCTTTGCCCGGATCGACGCCGCGATCGCCTTCGCCGAACAGCAAAGCGCCCGCAGTATCGTGGTGTTGGGGCATGGTTCGGGCGCCTATTGGGCCGCGCGCTACCTGAGCGATAAGCAGCCATCGCAGGTCGAAAAACTGGTGATGGTTGCCGCCCGGACACCTGTGGCGGCCACGCCCGGGCTGGCAGAGCTGACCCCGACCCTGAAACTGCCGACCGCGGATATTTTCTACAAGGACAAAGCGCTGGATCGCGACGCAGCACTGGAACGCCTGCAGGCCAGCAAACGCCTGAAGTCATCGGCATTCAACCAGGTCGCGCTCAAGGCGTTGCCGGATACCAAGGCCGAACAGGAGCAACTGTTCCGTCGGGTGCGGGGTTGGTTGAATCCGCAGAGCCCGGCGGACTGACAGACCGAAGAGCCTTCATCGCGGGCAAGCCACGCTCCCACAGGTTTTATGCCGATCACAAAATTGCGATCGACACAAAACCTGTGGGAGCGAGCTCGCTCGCGATAGCGGCATCACTGGCGACGCAAATTTTCCGGGCTAGCGAAAATCCCGCCGCTCCCGAATCAGCGTGTAGGCGTTATGCAGTTCACGCGTTCGCTCGGTGGCTTCACGAACCTGCGTCGCCGTCGCGCCAGTGCCGGCAATCTTGTCCGGATGATGGCGACTGAGCAGGCGCCGATAAGCACGCTTGATCTGTGCCGGCTCAGCGGTGGCCGACACCCCCAAAAGCCTCAGCGCGTCCTGATAACTGGGCACGCTGTTACCCAATGGTCGCTTCTGCGGCTCATAGTCGTGGGCCAACGCCTGCACCTGATGGGATGTCCAGCCCAGCCACTTGCCCCATTGGCCGATCAATTGACGTTCACTGCTGCCGGCACGACCATCGGCCCAGACCATTCGCCAGCAGGCGCGCAACACACCTTCTGCCGCATGGGGCTGGGCACTCAGGCGACGCAGATAACCGCGCAGCCGGTCGCGGCCCGACTTGCCGCGATTGAATGCGGCAATCGCACGACGCTGGGCCGACTCGGACATGTCCAGCGAGCGCATTTCCGCCCGGGCCTGTTCGATATGCCCGGCCTTCACCTGGCCATCACACTTGGCCAGGCGCCCCAACAGGACAAACAGCAATTCATCGTTACGCAGCACCGGGCGACCGCCCAGTTTTTCCCGCAAGTGCCCCCAGCTTTGCAGGTGCAAGCGCCTGTCCAGCGCCTGCCCCAACAACGCGCCGAGCATGGCCCCCGGAATGCTGGCTATGGCAAAGCCTGCTCCGGCTCCGATCAGAGTCCCTGGCCAAAGCATCTCAGCGGCTCGCTTCTATTAATGTTTCAACTTCGGCCAGACGCTCGTGAGTGCCGACATCGACCCAGTGCCCCCTCAACTGCTCGCCGCTCACCTGCCCGTCAGCCATGGCCTTGCGCAGCAGCGGCGCGAGCTTGAAGGCCCCCGCAGTGCAACCGTCGAACAGCTGCGGATGCAACACGGCGATACCGCTGTAGGTCAGAGTGGCGGCCTCCGGCTGACCATCGTGCACCTGAGTTCCGACCAGGCTGAAGTCCCCGGCCGGATGATGGGGCGGGTTGCTGGCCAGCACCAGGTGCGCCAGGCCGTTGATGGGCTGATGCAACACGCTGAAGTCGTAATCGGTCCAGATGTCGCCGTTGACCACGACAAACGCTTCATCCCCCAGCAACGGCAACGCGCGGAAAATCCCGCCGCCGGTTTCCAGGGGCTCACCTTCGGCCGAGTACTGAATGTTCACGCCATAACGCGAACCATCGCCCAGGTAGTCTTCGATCTGCTGACCGAGCCAAGCGTGATTGATCACGATGTCTATGAACCCGGCGGCGGCCAGCGCTAGCAGGTGATACTCGATGAGCGGCACACCGCCGGCAAGAACCAGCGGTTTTGGCGTGGTCAGGGTCAGCGGGCGCATGCGCTCGCCTTTGCCCGCGGCCAGAATCATTGCCTTCATGCTTGCACTCCGGCGCGCAGACTGGCCAGCAACACATCCAGCTCGGCCAGTTCAGGACGGCGAGCGATCACCGCTTCTATGTACGCAAAGAAACGCGGCACGTCGCCCAGATAACGCGGCTTGCCGTCGCGATGGCAAATGCGCGCGAAAATGCCGATGACTTTCAGGTGACGTTGCACGCCCATCAGGTCGCTGGCACGCTGGAAGTCCTCGAAGTCGGACTGAACCGGAATCCCGAGGGCACCCGCTTGCTGCCAGTAGCTTTCGAGCCAGCCGTGCACGCACTCCTCGGGCCAACTGAGGAATGCGTCCTTGAAAAGGCAGGTCACGTCGTAGGTCACCGGGCCATACACCGCATCCTGGAAATCCAGCACACCGGGATTGGGTTCGCTGAGCATCAGGTTGCGCGGCATGTAGTCGCGATGCACCAGGACTTTTGGTTGTGCCAGGGCGCTGTCGATCAACAGTTCGCTGACCTGCTGCCAGAGCACTTGCTGCGCCGCGTCGAATTCGATGCCCAGTTCGCGCTTCACGTACCACTCGGGGAACAGCTCCAGCTCGCGACGCAGCAAGGCCACGTCATAGCTCGGCAAAGGCGCAACCATCGGCAACTGCTGGAAAGCCAGCAACGCTTGCAGGGCATCCTTGAACAAATCGTCGGCGTTTTCGCTGTCGATGACGTCCAGATAGGTCTTGTTGCCCAGGTCATTGAGCAAAAGAAAACCGCGCTCGAGGTCGTCGGCATAAATTTTCGGCACATTTATTCCGGATTTCGCCAGCAAAAAGGCGATATCCACGAAAGGTTTACAGTTTTCCTGGGGGGGCGGCGCGTCCATCACGATGAAACTTTTGCCATCGCCCTCCCAACGGAAATACCGCCGGAAACTCGCGTCGCTGCTGGCCGCAGTCAACGTGGCCGGGGGTACGACGCCCCAGCCTTGCTCGGCAAAAAGGGTCGCCAATTGTTCATCGAGCCAAACTTTCAGGTGTTGCAAGCGTACATCTTGATCAGGCATTGCAAGGGTCTCCGACGGCGCTAGCCGTCAAGCGGGTCATGCTTTATTATCCAGCATCTTTTTCAGACCATCGAGAGGCGTGCGGCCCACACCGCGGGCAGATGGCACGCAGGAAGCCCGGACTAATAAGATGGCATTGAAATCCCCCGCGTTTCGTAAAAAATTTCCGTTGTTGGTTACCGGCAGTTTGCTGGCGCTGCAACCCCTTGCCACTTCCTACGTGGTCGCCGCGGAACAGTTTGACTGCTCAGTCTCTGCTTCGGGTTCCTGGGACTGTGCGCCAAAGACGCCGGCGGCTGCATTGCCACCGCGTCCCGTCCATGACGGCAGCGCAGTTTCCGCCACCGGTGAAGCCCCAGCCGAGAACGGTTCCAGCGAAGACGTCGGCGCCAAGCCGGTGCTGGTCACCGAATCCAAAGGCCGTGGCCTGAAGTCGCGTAGCGCAGACTACAGTCACCTCGATTGGGTTCCCCGCGAGCAGCTCACCGCCGCACAATTGGCCGAAACCGGTCCTTATTGCTCTGGTTCCTATATCGAACCGATTCGTCCTGGCATGAATGACAAGACGGATAAAAGTGATGCTCCCACCTTTATCGGCGCAAAAGCCTCCCGCTATAAGCAGGATGAGCAGGTCGCGACCTTGGCCGGTGACGTTGTCATGCGTCAGGGCAGCATGCAGGTCGAAGCCGACGAAGCCAACCTGTACCAGGCCGAGAGCCGTGGCGACCTGAACGGCAACGTGCGCATTCGCGACAACGGCGCCTTGATCGTCGGCGACCACGCCGACGTGCAGCTCGACACCGGTGAAGCCAAGGTCGATAACGCCGAATACGTGATGCACAAATCGCGCATCCGCGGTAATGCGCTGTACGCCAAACGTGCCGAGAACGCGATCATCCGCCTCAAGGACGGTACGTACACCACGTGCGAACCGAACAGCAACGCCTGGCAGCTCAAGGGCAACAACATCACCCTGAACCCGGCTACCGGTTTCGGTACGGCGACCAACGTAACGCTGCGGGTCAAGGACATTCCAGTCCTGTACACGCCGTACATCTATTTCCCGATCGACGACCGTCGCCAATCCGGCTTCCTGCCGCCGACCATCGGTACCGGCAGCGATACCGGCTTCGCGCTTGTCACACCTTACTACTTCAACCTGGCACCGAACTACGACGCCACGTTGTACCCGCGCTACATGGAAAAGCACGGCTTGTTGATGGAAGGCGAATTCCGCTACCTGACCAAGTCCAGCGAAGGCCAGTTCGGTGCGTCGTACCTCAACGACGAAAGCGACGAGCGCGACAAGCAGTCCGACGCCGAGAAAACCCGCTACATGTACAACTGGCAGCACAGGGGTGGTCTCGACTCGCGAGTGCTCACGCAAGTCGACTACACCAAGATCAGCGATCCGTATTACTTCCAGGATCTGCAAACTGACCAGATCGGCGTGAAAAGTGCTGACTACGTAAACCAGCAAGGTTCCGTCAGCTATCGTGGCGACAACTATGTGGCTCGCGTGAACGCTCAGGCTTATCAGCTGGCGACCGTATCGAACATTACGCCGTATGACCGCTTGCCGGAGATCACCTTTGATGGTGCGCTGCCGTATCATCCGAACGGTCTGAATTTTTCGTACAACACCGAAATCGTGCGGTTTGACCGGGATCTGCAGAAGGGCAATTACTCCGATGAAGACGGTAATGTAACCCCACGTCTGGACACCAACGTTGTAGGCCTGGCACGCGCCACTGGCGACCGCCTGAATCTCGCGCCCGCCGTCAGCTTGCCGATGAACGCGACTTACGGCTTCCTGACACCGAAGCTCAAGTACCAGTACACCCAGTACCAACTGGAGCTGGACAACACTGGCAAAGCTCAGATTGCCAGTCAGAACGCAGAACAGGACAGTCTCCTGGGAACATTCGACAGCAACCAGAACCGGGGCGTACCGATCGCCAGCATCGACAGCGGCCTGTACTTCGATCGCAATACCCAGTATTTCGGCAAGAACTATCGCCAGACTCTCGAGCCGCGTCTGTTCTACCTGTACGTGCCTGAGGTCGACCAGGAAGATATCCCGGTATTCGATACCAGCGAATACACCTTCAACTACTCGTCGCTGTTCCGTGACAACCGCTTCTCCGGCTCCGACCGTGTCGGCGACGAGAACAAACTATCCCTGGGCCTGACCAGTCGCTGGATCGAAGACAACGGCTTCGAACGTCAACGCATCAGCGTCGGCCAGGCCTTGTATTTCAAGGACCGCGAAGTTCAATTGCCGGGTATCGATGCAAAAACCCGCAAGGATACCCAGGCCAACGTTTCGCCTTACGCCCTGGAGTACGAATATCGCTGGAACCGCGACTGGCGTACCACGGCCGACTACAACTGGGACCCGGACAGCCGCAGCCCTCGCTCGGGCAGCGCGATGTTCCATTACCAGCCTGAAGACAACCCGAACAAGGTCATCAACGCCGGCTATCGCTATCGCAACGACCAGGTCCGTTATGATCAGAACACTGGTAAGTGGACCGTGGGTGGGGGGGATTACGGCGTCCCCGGCCAGCCTGGCTACGTGAAGGATTACTACAAGATCGAACAGCACGACTTCTCGGTGATCTGGCCGATCGTGCCGCAATGGAACGCCATCAGCCGCTGGCAGTATGACTACAACCGCAACCGTACCCTGGAAGCCTTCGGTGGCTTCGAGTACGACAACTGCTGCTGGAAACTGCGCCTGATCAACCGTTACTTTGTTTCCTATGACGAGTTCAGTCAGGAAGCACCGCAAAACGAAAAAGGCGACCATGGCGTCTTCCTCCAAATTGTTCTGAAGGGACTCGGCGGCCTGACTGGCGCCAAAGTAGAGAGCTTCCTCGACAAAGGCATTCAAGGTTATCGTGAACGTGAAGACCAAGCTTTCTGATTGTCTGCGCCCGCTGATGCTGGGCGCGCTGTTCCTGAGTACTGCGGCAAGCGCTGCAGTGCAGTCCATCGATAAAGTGGTGGCCATCGTCGACAACGACGTGGTCATGCAGAGCCAACTGGACCAACGGGTTCATGAAGTTCAGCAAACCATTGCCAAGCGTGGTTCTGCCGTGCCGCCGGCCAGCGTGCTGGAGCAGCAGGTACTTGAGCGCCTGATCGTCGAAAACCTGCAATTGCAGATCGGCGAGCGCTCCGGCATCCGCATTACCGACGAAGAGTTGAACCAGGCTGTCGGCACCATTGCCCAGCGCAACAACATGTCGGTCGAGCAGTTCCGCGCCGCCCTGACTCGCGACGGCCTGTCCTACGACGATGCGCGTGAGCAGATTCGCCGCGAAATGGTCATCAGCCGTGTACGTCAGCGTCGGGTCGCCGAACGCATCCAGATCTCCGAGCAGGAAGTGAAGAACTTCCTGGCATCCGACCTGGGCAAAATGCAGCTGTCTGAAGAGTTCCACCTGGCCAACATCCTGATTCCTACACCGGAAAGCGCCAACTCCGACGCGATTCAGAGTGCAGCCAAGCAGGCCGATGCAATTTACCAGCAGCTCAAGCAAGGCGCTGACTTCGCTCAGTTGGCAATCGCCAAGTCCGCCAGCGAAACCGCACTGGAAGGTGGGGAAATGGGCTGGCGTAAAGCCGCTCAATTGCCTCCGCCGTTCGATCGCCTGCTGAGCACCATGCCGGTGGGTGACGTCACCCAGCCAATGCGCACCCCGGGCGGCTTCATCATCCTGAAGATCCTCGAAAAGCGTGGCGGCCAGACCCAGATGCGCGATGAAGTGCATGTGCGCCACATCCTGGTCAAACCGAGCCCGATTCGCGACGAAGCAAAAACCAAGGCCCTGGCTGAATCGCTCTACAGCCGAATCGAGGCTGGCGAAGACTTCGGCGAGCTGGCGAAAAGCTACTCGGAAGACCCGGGTTCTGCCCTCAACGGCGGCGACCTGAACTGGATCGACCCGAACGCACTGGTGCCCGAGTTCCGCGAAGTGATGGCCAAGACCCCGCAAGGTCAGCTGTCCAAGCCGTTCCAGACTCAATACGGCTGGCATGTCCTGGAAGTCCTTGGCCGTCGCGCCACCGACAGCACTACACAGGCTCGCGAGCAGCAAGCAATGACCGCTTTGCGTAACCGCAAATACGACGAAGAGCTGCAAACCTGGCTGCGTCAGATCCGTGACGAAGCGTACGTGGAAATCAAACTCCCTGGCACCGACCAGGCAGCGCAGTGAAACCCCAACGTTTCGCGCTGACACCCGGCGAGCCGGCCGGCATAGGTCCCGACCTGTGCCTGCTGCTCGCCTCGCAAGCCCAGCCTCACCCCCTGATTGCCATTACCAGCCGCGACCTGCTCATTGAGCGGGCCGCGCAACTGGGTGTGGCTGTCGATTTGCTGCCGGTCACACCGGACAACTGGCCGGATGCACCCGCGCCAGCCAACAGCCTGTATGTCTGGGATACACCGCTCAAAGCCAAGGTCGTCGCCGGGCAACTGGACAAGGCCAATGCCGCCTTCGTACTGGAAACCCTGACCCGCGCCGGCCAGGGCTGCCTGGACGGAGATTTCGCCGGCATGATTACCGCGCCGGTGCACAAGGGTGTCATCAACGAATCCGGCATCGCCTTTTCCGGGCACACGGAATTCCTCGCCGACCTGACCCACACCGCGCAAGTGGTGATGATGCTGGCCACACGCGGTTTGCGCGTGGCCCTGGTGACCACTCACCTGCCCCTTCGCGAAATTGCCGACGCAATCACGCCGGAGCGTCTGGAACGCGTCACGCGAATCCTGTATGCCGACCTGCAAAACAAGTTCGGCATCGCCCGGCCACGCATCCTGGTCTGCGGGCTCAACCCCCATGCCGGCGAAGGCGGACACCTGGGCCATGAAGAAATCGATATCATCGAACCCACATTAGAGCGCCTGCGCGGCGAGGGCATGGACCTTCGTGGCCCCCTGCCCGCCGACACTCTGTTTACCCCCAAATATCTGGAGCACTGCGATGCAGTGCTGGCGATGTACCACGACCAGGGCCTGCCGGTGCTGAAGTACAAAGGCTTCGGCGCGGCAGTCAACGTGACCCTCGGCTTGCCGATCATCCGCACATCGGTCGACCACGGCACAGCCCTGGACCTGGCCGGCAGCGGCAAGATCGACACCGGCAGCCTGCAAGTCGCCCTGGAAACCGCCTACCAGATGGCCGAGACCCGTTTATGACCGAGCACTACCAACACAAGGCGCGCAAACGCTTTGGCCAGAACTTCCTGCACGATGCCGGCGTTATCGACCGCATCCTGCGCTCCATTCATGCCAAGGCAGAAGACCGCCTGCTGGAAATCGGCCCGGGCCAGGGCGCACTGACCCAAGGCCTGCTCAGCAGCGGCGCGCAACTCGATGTGGTGGAACTGGACAAGGACCTGATCCCGATCCTCAACCAACAGTTTGCCGGCAAGAGCAACTTCAACCTGCATCAGGGCGATGCACTGAAGTTCGACTTCAACAGCCTGAATGCCGCGCCTGGCAGCCTGCGTGTGGTCGGCAACCTGCCGTACAACATCTCCACGCCGCTGATTTTTCACCTGCTGCACAACTCGCACCTGATCCGCGACATGCACTTCATGCTGCAAAAGGAAGTGGTCGAACGCCTGGCCGCTGGGCCTGGCGGCGGTGACTGGGGTCGCTTGTCGATCATGGTTCAGTACCATTGCCGGGTCGAGCACCTGTTCAACGTCGGACCGGGCGCGTTCAATCCGCCGCCGAAAGTCGACTCGGCCATCGTGCGCCTTGTGCCCCACGCGGTACTGCCACACCCGGCCAAGGATCACCGCCTGCTGGAACGCGTCGTGCGCGAAGCTTTCAACCAGCGCCGCAAAACCCTGCGCAACACCCTCAAGCTGCTGCTGAGCAATGCCGAAATCGAAGCCGCCGGCGTCGATGGCAGCCTGCGCCCCGAGCAACTCGACCTGGCCGCGTTCGTGCGCCTGGCTGACAAGCTCAGCGAACAAAAGCCTGCCGCTGACTGACAGGCGATGAACGCTATCGGGTAGGGCGCCACTCTGGTCTACTACCCGATACTTGGCCTAGACTGAACCCCAACAGCTACGCCCCGCGTCCCGCTTCGTTTTTAAGGCCCCTTGCATGTCCGATCCTCGTTATCAGGTCGACGTCAGCGTCGTCACCCGCTATCTGGCAGAACAATCGCAACCCGAGCATGACCGCTTTGCCTTCGCCTACACCATCACCGTGCAAAATAATGGCGAAATGCCAGCAAAACTGCTTTCACGGCACTGGGTCATCACCGATGGTGACGGGCATGTCGAAGAAGTGCGCGGCGCAGGCGTAGTCGGCCAACAACCGCTGATCGACCCCGGCAAGAGCCACACCTACAGCAGCGGCACGGTCATGACCACCAAGGTCGGCACCATGCAAGGCACCTATCAGATGCTGTCCGACGACGGCAAACACTTCGATGCCATCATCGCGCCCTTCCGCCTGGCGGTGCCCGGAGCCCTGCACTGATGGCAACGTACGCTGTCGGTGACCTGCAAGGCTGTCTTCAAGCCCTGCAATGCCTGCTCAAACAAGTGGCGTTCGACCCACAACGGGATCGTCTGTGGCTGGTGGGCGACCTGGTCAACCGTGGCCCGCAGTCGCTGGAAACCTTGCGCTTCCTCTACAGCATTCGCGAATCGCTGGTGTGCGTGCTCGGCAACCATGACCTGCACCTGCTGGCGGCCGGACGCAACATCGAACGCCTGAAGAAGGCCGACACCCTGCGCGAGATCATTGAAGCGCCCGATAGCGCCGAACTGCTGGAATGGCTGCGCCAGCAAAAACTCATGCACTACGACGAACAGCGCAACCTTGCACTGGTCCATGCCGGCATTCCACCGCAGTGGTCGCTGCGCAAAGCCTTGAAATGTGCTGCCGAAGTCGAGACCGCCTTGCGTGACGACAACATGTTGCCGCCCTACCTCGATGGCATGTACGGCAACGATCCGGCGAAATGGGACAACGACCTCAAAGGCGTGACGCGCCTGCGGGTGATCACCAACTATCTCACGCGCATGCGCTTTTGCACCGCCGAAGGCAAACTCGACCTCAAGAGCAAGGAAGGTCTTGATACCGCACCAGCAGGCTACAAGCCCTGGTTCCAGCACAAGGAACGCAAGACCAAGGATCTGAAGATCATCTTCGGTCACTGGGCAGCACTGGAAGGCAAGTGCGACGAGCCGGGTATCTCGGCCCTCGACACCGGTTGCGTCTGGGGCGGCGCCCTGACCCTGATGAACGTCGACAGCCTTGAGCGCCGGTCCTGCAAATGCGACGAACACGGTCATGCCGTGCCGCCAGTCGCCTCATCCATTCCCCAAACATCGCCAGCCAGCGCCCCGCGCTAGACTGCCCATTCAGCCGAGCCACAGGAGCCCGCCATGAGCGAATTCAAACGTATCCCCCCGGAACAGGCCCAGGCCCTGCGCGAACAAGGCGCAGTGGTGGTCGACGTCCGCGACCCGGCCACTTTTGCCGCCCTGCACATCGCAGGCTCGAAGCATCTGGACAATCATTCCCTGCACGCTTTCATCCAGGGTGCCGACCTCGATGCACCGACCGTGGTGGTCTGCTATCACGGCAATTCCAGCCAGGGCGCGGCCGCCTACCTGATCAGCCAGGGCTTCTCCGACGTCTACAGCATGGATGGCGGATTCGAGTTGTGGCGTACGACGTATCCTGCGGAAACGGCGCAAGGCACCACTGAATAATTTTTTTGTAACGTTGCAAGCCCCGACTCTCGCGGGCTGGCGCGGTGGCAGACGAACGGTCTGCCACAACTAATTACGTATCTCGCCTTTACCTCCCGAATTCCCAACTATCCTTAAGCCCAGGCCATCCAAAACAGGGGAGAGCCGGTACACCGGCGCACGGGTCATCGGGAGTAGCTTTCGGAGTAGTCAGCTCCGGGAGAGTTCTGGGGGGTAAACAGCAATCGCCTGTACGGTTGCTGCCAGCATCGACTGAGTGATCCGGCGTCGGCTCCACGTATCGAGCGAGGTGACGTCATGAGTATCTTTAGCCACTTCCAACAACGCTTCGAGTCCACACGCCAGGAAGAACTCTCTCTGCAAGAGTATCTTGAGCTGTGCAAAAAAGACCGCAGCGCCTACGCTTCTGCCGCCGAGCGTCTGTTACTGGCCATCGGTGAACCAGAACTGCTCGACACCTCGACCAACTCGAGACTGTCGCGCATCTTCTCCAACAAGGTCATCCGCCGCTATCCGGCCTTTGAAGACTTCCACGGGATGGAAGAATGCATTGACCAGATCGTGTCGTATTTCCGCCATGCCGCTCAGGGCCTGGAAGAGAAGAAACAGATCCTTTACCTGCTCGGCCCTGTCGGTGGTGGTAAATCGTCCCTGGCCGAGAAGCTCAAACAACTGATGGAAAAAGTGCCCTTCTATGCCATCAAGGGCTCGCCGGTTTTCGAGTCGCCCCTGGGCCTGTTCAACTCCACTGAAGATGGAGCGATCCTGGAGGAGGACTTCGGCATTCCACGGCGCTACCTCAACACCATCATGTCGCCATGGGCGACCAAGCGCCTGGCTGAATTCGGTGGCGACATCAGTCAGTTCCGCGTGGTGAAACTCTATCCGTCGATCCTCAACCAGATCGCCGTGGCCAAGACCGAACCAGGCGATGAAAACAACCAGGACATCTCGGCACTGGTGGGTAAGGTCGATATCCGCAAACTGGAAGAGTTCCCACAGAATGACGCGGATGCATACAGCTACTCGGGCGCACTGTGCCGGTCCAACCAAGGGCTGATGGAATTCGTCGAAATGTTCAAGGCACCGATCAAGGTGCTGCACCCACTGCTGACCGCCACCCAGGAAGGCAACTACAACAGTACCGAAGGCCTCGGCGCAATTCCGTTCACCGGGATCCTGCTGGCGCACTCCAACGAATCGGAGTGGCACACCTTCCGCAACAACAAGAACAACGAAGCCTTCATCGACCGGATCTACATCGTCAAAGTGCCGTACTGCCTGCGGGTCAGTGACGAAGTGAAGATCTACGACAAGCTGCTGTTCAACAGTTCGCTGGCCAAGGCGCATTGCGCGCCGGATACCCTGAAGATGCTGGCCCAGTTCACCGTGCTCTCGCGCCTCAAGGAGCCGGAAAACTCCAACATCTACTCGAAGATGCGCGTGTACGACGGCGAGAACCTCAAGGACACCGATCCGAAAGCCAAGTCGATCCAGGAATACCGCGACAATGCGGGCGTCGACGAAGGCATGAACGGACTCTCGACCCGCTTCGCGTTCAAGATCCTGTCGAAGGTGTTCAACTTCGATCCGCACGAAATTGCCGCCAACCCGGTGCACTTGCTCTACGTGCTGGAACAACAGATCGAGCAGGAACAGTTCCAGGCCGAGACCCGCGAACGCTATCTGCGCTTCCTCAAGGAGTACCTGGCACCGCGCTACATCGAATTCATCGGCAAGGAGATCCAGACTGCCTACCTCGAGTCCTACAGCGAGTACGGCCAGAACATCTTCGATCGTTATGTGCTGTACGCCGACTTCTGGATCCAGGACCAGGAATACCGCGACCCGGAAACCGGCGAGATCCTCAACCGCGTAGCGTTGAACGAAGAACTGGAGAAAATCGAAAAACCGGCCGGCATCAGCAATCCGAAGGACTTCCGCAACGAAATCGTCAACTTCGTCCTGCGCGCCCGGGCCAACAACAACGGCAAGAACCCGACCTGGCTCAGCTACGAAAAACTGCGGGTGGTCATCGAGAAGAAAATGTTCTCCAACACCGAGGACCTGCTGCCAGTCATCAGCTTCAATGCCAAGGCAAGCAAAGAGGACCAGCAGAAACACAACGACTTCGTCACACGGATGGTCGAGCGGGGCTACACCGACAAACAGGTACGACTGCTGTCCGAGTGGTACCTGCGGGTCAGAAAATCACAATAACCCGCTGCCGGTCAGACCGGTTGTCGTCAGCCAGAGGCCTGTGTATGCATTTTCTGTTACACAAGCCTCTGGAAGGTGTTCGAAAGTCGGTAGCGAGTTCAAGCAGCATCCACAGCGCTTGGGGGAGCGTCGTACATCCCTTGGCTCTCAGTCCTTTGCTGCATCACCGCTCGCCCCTTTCAGGACAGCTTCTAAGGAGCAGTCATGAGCTATGTGATCGACCGACGTCTCAATGGCAAGAACAAGAGCACGGTGAACCGCCAGCGGTTTCTGCGGCGCTACCGTGATCACATCAAAAAGGCTGTCGAAGAGGCGGTCAGCCGGCGCTCCATTACCGATATGGAACACGGCGAACAAATCAGCATTCCCGGTCGCGACATCGACGAGCCGGTGCTTCACCACGGTCGCGGTGGCAAGCAGACGGTCGTGCACCCGGGCAACAAGGAATTCACCAGCGGCGAACATATCGCCCGTCCACCGGGAGGCGGTGGCGGCAGAGGCCCCGGCAAGGCTGGCAATTCCGGCGAAGGGATGGACGAATTCGTCTTCCAGATCACCCAGGAAGAGTTTCTCGAATTCATGTTCGAGGACCTCGAACTGCCCAACCTGGTCAAGCGCAACCTGACCGGCACCGACACCTTCAAGACCGTGCGGGCCGGAATCAGTAATGAGGGCAACCCGTCGCGGATCAACATCATCCGCACCCTGCGCTCAGCCCACGCCCGGCGAATCGCCCTGTCCGGCAGCAGCCGGGCAAAACTGCGCGAAGCCAAAGAGGAACTTCTGCGACTCAAGCAGGAAGAACCAGATAACTTCGGCGATATTCAAGAAATCGAAGCAGAAATCGAAAAACTCAGCGCGCGCATTCACCGCATACCGTTTCTCGACACATTCGACCTCAAGTACAACCTGCTCATCAAGCAACCCAACCCCAGTTCCAAGGCCGTGATGTTCTGCCTGATGGACGTGTCCGGCTCGATGACCCAGGCGACCAAGGACATCGCCAAGCGCTTCTTTATCCTGCTGTACCTGTTTCTCAAGCGTAACTACGAAAAGATCGACGTCGTATTCATCCGCCATCACACCAGCGCCCGCGAAGTGGATGAAGAGGAATTTTTCTACTCCCGGGAAACCGGCGGCACCATCGTCTCCAGCGCCCTGAAACTGATGCAGGAGATCATGGCCGAGCGTTATCCGAGCAACGAGTGGAACATCTATGCCGCCCAGGCCTCCGACGGTGACAACTGGAACGACGACTCTCCGATCTGCCGCGACATCCTGATCAACCAGATCATGCCATTCGTGCAGTACTACACTTACGTTGAGATCACCCCGCGCGAACACCAGGCCCTGTGGTTCGAGTACGAGCGCATCGCCGAAGCCTTTTCCGACACTTTTGCCCAGCAACAACTGGTCTCGGCCGGGGATATCTATCCGGTCTTCCGTGAACTCTTCCAGCGCAGGTTAGTGACATGACCGCCAAAGAGCAGAAACGCCAACCCATTTCCACCGGCTCCGAATGGACGTTCGAGCTGATCCAGGCCTACGACCGCGAAATCAGTCGTATTGCGGCTGGCTACGCACTCGATACGTACCCCAACCAGATCGAAGTGATCACCGCCGAGCAAATGATGGACGCCTACGCCTCGGTCGGTATGCCGCTGGGTTATCACCACTGGTCCTACGGCAAGCACTTCCTCAGCACCGAAAAGTCCTACAGCCGCGGCCAGATGGGGCTGGCTTACGAGATCGTGATCAACTCCGACCCCTGCATCGCCTACCTGATGGAAGAAAACACCATCTGCATGCAGGCGCTGGTGGTGGCCCATGCCTGCTATGGGCACAACAGCTTTTTCAAAGGCAACTACCTGTTCCGCACCTGGACTGACGCCAGCTCGATCATCGATTACCTGGTGTTTGCCAAGCAGTACATCATGCAGTGCGAAGAACGCCACGGTATCGACGCGGTCGAGGACTTGCTCGACTCCTGCCATGCCCTGATGAACTATGGTGTCGACCGCTACAAACGCCCTTACCCGATCTCCGCGGAAGAAGAACGTCGCCGGCAAAAGGACCGGGAAGAACATCTGCAGAAACAGATCAACGATCTGTGGCGCACCATTCCCAAGGGCGCGGACAAGTACAGCGACAAGGACAACGCACGCTTCCCCGCCGAACCCCAGGAAAACATCCTGTACTTCATCGAAAAACACGCGCCACTGCTGGAGCCATGGCAGCGGGAAATCGTGCGCATCGTGCGCAAGATCGCCCAGTATTTTTATCCACAGCGTCAGACCCAGGTGATGAATGAAGGCTGGGCCACGTTCTGGCACTACACCCTGATGAACGACCTGTACGACGAGGGCCTGGTCACCGACGGCTTCATGATGGAGTTCCTGACATCCCACACCAGCGTGGTCTTTCAGCCGGGCTTCGACAGCCCTTACTACAGCGGAATCAACCCCTACACTCTCGGGTTTGCCATGTACCGGGACATCCGGCGCATGTGCGAAGAACCCACCGAGGAAGATCGCCGCTGGTTCCCGGAAATTGCCGGCACCGACTGGCTGGCAGCCATCAAGTTCGCCATGAGCAGCTTCAAGGATGAGAGCTTCATCCTGCAGTACCTGTCGCCCAAGGTGATCCGCGACCTGAAGCTGTTCAGCATTCTCGATGACGACCAGAAGGATGACCTGCTGGTACCCGCCATTCACGACGAAGGTGGCTACCGCATCATCCGTGAAACCCTCGCGGCACAGTACAACCTGGGTAATCGCGAACCCAACGTGCAGATCTATAGCATCGACCGGCGTGGTGACCGCTCCCTGACCCTGCGCCACCAACAACACGACCGCAAACCGCTGGGAGAGTCCACCGAGGAAGTGCTCAAGCACTTGCACCGCCTCTGGGGTTTCGACATTCACCTGGAAACGCTGCAGGGCGATCAGGTCATGAAAACCCATCATGTGCCGCCCCGGAGCGAGCACAGCGAAGGCGATTACGGCCGCCTGGACCTGGCCGTCATCCATCTTTGATCCGGTTTGTGCCTCCGAAAGCTCGATGCAACGGTTATCCTGTCGAGCTAACGGAGGTTTTTTATGCGTATTTATAAAGTCGGCGGCGCGGTACGTGATCGCCTGCTGGGCAAACCGGTTACCGATATCGACTGGGTCGTGGTCGGCGCCACCACCGAAGAAATGCTCGCCAAGGGCTTTCGCCCGGTGGGCGCGGATTTTCCGGTGTTCCTTCATCCAAAAAACGGTGAGGAATACGCCCTCGCCCGCACCGAGCGCAAAAGCGGGCGCGGTTACGGCGGCTTCACTTTTCACGCCAGCCCTGAAGTCACCCTCGAAGAAGACTTGATCCGTCGCGACCTGACCATCAATGCCATGGCCGAAGACGACCAGCAGAACCTGACCGACCCGTACCACGGCCAGCGCGATCTCGAAGCGCGCCTGCTTCGCCATGTTTCCCCGGCATTTGCCGAAGACCCGCTCCGGGTCCTGCGTGTTGCCCGCTTCGCGGCGCGCTACGCGACGCTGGGTTTTACCGTCGCCCCGGAAACCCTGGCGCTGATGCGCCAACTCAGCGAATCAGGCGAGCTTGAGGCGCTGACCCCGGAGCGCAGCTGGAAGGAAATTTCCCGCGCCCTGATGGAAGATCAGCCACAGGTGTTTGTGGAGGTTTTGCGCGCATGCGGCGCACTCAAGGTACTGATGCCAGAGGTCGACGCGCTGTTTGGCGTACCGCAACCACCCGCCCACCACCCGGAAATCGATACAGGTGCACATACACTGAGCGTGTTGCAGCAAGCGGCGTTGCACAAACAGCCGCTGACCGTGCGCTGGGCGTGCCTGCTGCACGACCTGGGCAAGGGCCTGACGCCAGAGGAAGAATGGCCGCGACACATTGCCCATGAGTTCAAAGGCCTGAAGCTGATCAAAGCGATCAACGAACGCTTCAAGGCGCCGAGAGACTGCCAGGAGCTGGCGTTGCTGGTGGGCGAGTATCACACCCACGGGCATCGTGCCCTTGATCTGAAGCCATCGACATTGCTGGAATTGCTGCAAAGCTTCGACATTTACCGTCGCCCACAGCGGTTCGAGGAGTTCATCGCGGCATGCGAGATGGATGCGCGTGGGCGCAAAGGGCTGGAAGAAAGAAGTTATCCACAGGCGAATTATTTACGCGGAGCGGCAACCGCTGCTCGTAGCGTGGCGGTTCAGCCGTTGCTGGAGAAAGGCTTCAAGGGGCCGGAGTTGGGGGAGGAGATCAAGCGCGAGCGACTAAAAGCCTTGAAAGCCTACAAAGAGACCGCGTCGATCTGAAAAGCTTCGCGAGCAGGCCCGCTCCCACAGACTTACGCTAACCCTGTGGGAGCGAGCCTGCTTGCGAAGACATCAGTAAGGTCACAACAAATCTGAAGGTGTCAGCTGCTCACCGCGCCATTCGAAAGCCACTGGCGCCAACACCTGATCAATCTGTGCTTCAGCCCACAAGGCCGCAAAGCTCTTGCCTGCACCCGGGTGCACGCGATCCGGCGCTATCAACGACAACGGCCACAGAACGAACGCATTTTTCAGAATTTCTGCCCGCGGCAAGATCAAGCCATCGAAGTTGCCCACCAGGTCACCGAACAACAACACGTCGATATCCAGCGGCAAACCTCGGCGATCCGGCGCGTAACGACCGTTATCCGCCTCGATGAACTTCAATCGACGATCAAGCTCCATCAGCGGCAGATCGGTATACGCCGACACCACGAAATTGAAGAACGGCCCGCTCTTGATGCCCACCGACTGGCTTTCGAACACCGCCGAACAGCGGATATCGACAAGGAACGCCGCCAAAGCGTCGAGCCCCGCCCGCAAATGAGCTTCACGCTCGATATTGCTACCGAGCCCGAGGTACACCTGAGTCAGCGACATCCGCGCTCGATCTCCACGCCCACACCGCCGGTGGCAGCCGGGATGGCGCCAGGTTTAGTCAGCTTCAGGCGCATCCAGGTGATCTTGAATTCGCTCATCAGCACTTCAACCAGGCGCTCGGCAAAGGTTTCCACCAGCTGGAACTGCGCCTGCTCGGCAAACGCCTGGATGCGCGAGGAAACACTGGCGTAGTCGAGCGCCAGGCTCAGGTCATCACCGGCTGCGGCCGGGCGATTATCCCAGGCGAAGCTCAGATCAAGACGCAAGCACTGTCGGATGCCTCGTTCCCAGTCGTAGGCACCAATCACCGTGTCGACTTCCAGGCCCTCGATAAACACTCTGTCCAAGCACTTCTCTCCGCTACACGACAAGGGCGCAATGCGCCGTTAGAATCAGGGCGTCCTCGCCCGGAATAGTTAGCATGTTTTGGTTATTGGCGATCCTCGCCTACCTGCTCGGCTCTCTGTCCTTTGCCATTTTGCTCAGCCGCCTGACCGGTAACCCCGATCCGCGAATGAGTGGCTCGGGCAATGCCGGTGCCACCAACATGTTGCGCCTGGCCGGCAAGAAACTCGCCATCCTGACCCTGCTCGGCGACCTTTGCAAAGGCCTGCTGCCGGTACTGATTGCGCGTCTTGCGGGCCTTTCGCAGCAGGAACAGGCCTGGATCGGCGTCTATGCCGTCATCGGCCATCTGTTTCCGTTGTACTTTCGCTTTCGCGGCGGCAAGGGTGTCGCCACCGCTGCCGGCATGTTGCTGGGACTCTACCCGCCCGCCGCCCTTCTGGCGGTCTGCACCTGGCTCTTGACGTTCTACCTGACCCGCACCAGCTCCCTGGCCGCCCTCATCGCCACACCGCTGACCCTGCCGCTGCTGGCCTGGCAGGAACCGGCCGCCCTGCTACCCATGAGCACGCTCACCGGGCTGATCGTCTGGCGTCATCGCGGCAATCTACGCGACCTGTTTGCCGGGCGCGAACGGCATTTTTAAAGGGCAGGCATGAGCACCGCTCATCACAGCGCCGACAACTGCTCCATCGGCCAACGCGCCTGCACGCTGATCGCCAGACTTTCCTGCTGACCGGCCTGCAAGCGCTGGCAGCCGGCAAAGGCGATCATCGCGCCGTTATCGGTACAGAACTGCGGACGGGCATAAAACACATCGCCTTTCATGTCGCCGAGCATTTTTTCCAGGGACGTGCGCAACGCCTTGTTGGCACTAACGCCCCCTGCAATCACCAGGCGCTTCATACCGGCGGCTTTCAGGGCACGCTTGCACTTGATGGTCAAAGTCTCCACCACGGCCTGCTGGAACGCCAGCGAGATGTCGCAACGGGCTTGCTCGCTGTCGTCCCCGGCGCTGACGCACTGTTGCCAGGTGTTCAACGCAAAGGTTTTCAGGCCACTGAAGCTGAAATCCAGGCCCGGGCGGTCGCACATCGGACGCGGGAAGACGAAACGCCCTGCAACGCCCTGTTCTGCAATGCGAGCGATTTCCGGTCCGCCCGGATAATTGAGGCCCATCATCTTGGCCGTCTTGTCGAATGCTTCGCCGGCAGCGTCATCCAGGGTCTCGCCCAGGAGTGTGTACTGGCCAATTCCGTCGACCTGAACCAGTTGCGTATGACCACCCGACACCAACAAAGCGACGAACGGAAATTCCGGCGGTTGCGACTCCAGCATCGGCGCCAGCAAATGGCCTTCCATGTGATGCACACCGAGGGCCGGAATACCCCAGGCAAAGGCCAGCGCCTGAGCGCAGGAAGCCCCAACCAGCAAGGCACCGACCAGGCCAGGACCCGCGGTGTAGGCGATCGCATCGATCTCGGTCGGCACGCAGTCGGCCTCGGCCAGCACCTGACGAATCAAGGGCAGCATGCGTTTGACGTGATCGCGTGAAGCCAGTTCCGGCACCACGCCACCATAGGCGCGGTGCAGGTCGATCTGACTGAACAGCGCGTCGGCCAGCAGGCCGCGCTCACTGTCATATAATGCGACACCAGTTTCGTCGCAGGAGGTTTCTAATCCCAGTACTAGCATGGGTTTGCGCCTTGTTTAGGCTGAATTCGAAGGCGCGCATAATAGTCGTCGCGTGATGCCCCGACCAGCGGTTTTCGATCAGAGGCTTTGCATTCCGAGCGATGAGGGGTTAACATCCGCAACCCTTAAAAACCGACGTCTTCAAGTGCTCTTTTGCCGCGAGGATGTTGACCCCGGTAATGAATGAAGGTAGCTCTGGATGCCAGCCGTCAAAGTAAAAGAGAACGAACCCTTCGACGTAGCTCTGCGTCGTTTCAAGCGCTCCTGCGAAAAAGCCGGTGTACTGGCTGAAGTTCGTAGCCGCGAATTTTACGAGAAGCCAACTTCTGAGCGTAAGCGCAAAGCAGCAGCCGCTGTTAAGCGTCACGCCAAGAAAGTTCAGCGCGAACAGCGCCGCGCCGTTCGTCTGTACTAATACACAGACGATCGTAGCAAGCTTCTGCCAAGCCCGGCCCTCAGCCGGGCTTATGGCATTTGCGTAAAACGCTTGATGCTTCACTGTCGAAGCCGCAGACGCGACCGAGACAAATCTGCTTCACCGCGTCAGACCTGGCTCTTTTGCCAGCGGTGCACGTCTTTTCTGACGAGCCTTTCAAGGCTACTGACGAGCACACCCACTGATTCCTCTCACGACGATCAGCCCAAGGCACCTGCTTGCGTGCCAGATGATGAGCTATCCGAGGCCTATGATTGGCCGCAGCGGATTCAGCGCAACACTTTCAAACAATCGAATACTGAATTGGCATTAACGTCAGTGGATTTTCGGCAGATACACTTCCCGACAACGATTACGCAGACGACACTGGTCGAGCCGCACACTTTGCGCGCCTCAAACAATGACCGCGTTCGATCGCAGTACGTTACGGGCTCCTTTCAGCGCAGATGACGAGAACGCCATGGCCGGGCTAATTCCCCAGAGCTTCATTGACGACCTTCTGAACCGCACCGACATCGTCGACGTGGTCAGCTCGCGCCTGCAACTGAAAAAAGCCGGCAAAAATCACACTGCCTGCTGCCCATTCCACAAGGAAAAGACTCCGTCGTTCAGCGTCAGCCCCGACAAGCAGTTCTATTACTGCTTCGGCTGCGGCGCTGGTGGCAACGCCCTCGGCTTCATCATGGACCACGACAACCTGGATTTCGTCCAGGCTGTCGAAGAACTGGCCAAAGCCGCCGGCATGGAAATCCCCCGCGAAGAAAGCGGCCGGCCGCACAAACCGCGGCAGCCGACCGATTCGCCGCTGTATCCGCTACTGAGCGCCGCTGCCGACTTTTATCGCCAGGCCCTGAAAAGCCATCCATCGCGCAAGGCCGCCGTGGAATACCTGAAAGGTCGCGGGCTGACCGGCGAAATCGCCCGGGACTTCGGTCTGGGCTTTGCCCCTCCTGGCTGGGACAACCTGTTCAAGCACTTGAGCAGCGATACCCTGCAACAAAAAGCCATGATCGATGCCGGCCTGTTGATCGAAAACGCCGAAAGCGGTAAACGCTACGACCGCTTCCGCGACCGCGTGATGTTTCCGATCCGCGACAGTCGCGGGCGCGTCATCGCCTTCGGCGGCCGGGTGTTGGGCGACGACAAGCCGAAGTACCTGAACTCCCCGGAAACCCCGGTTTTCCATAAAGGCCAGGAACTCTACGGCCTGTACGAAGCGCGCAAGACCAACCGCAACCTCGACGAGATCATCGTCGTCGAGGGTTACATGGACGTCATTGCCCTGGCCCAGCAAGGCCTGCGCAATGCCGTCGCGACCCTGGGCACCGCCACCAGCGAGGAACACCTCAAGCGGCTGTTTCGCGTCGTGCCCAGCGTTCTATTCTGCTTCGACGGCGACCAGGCCGGCCGCAATGCGGCATGGCGGGCACTGGAGGCGACACTTTCGAGCCTGCAGGACGGTCGTCGCGCACGCTTTCTGTTCCTGCCCGAAGGCGAAGACCCGGACACCCTGGTCCGCTCCGAAGGCACCGATGCCTTCCGCGCACGGATCAACCAGCACGCACAGCCTCTGGCCGATTACTTCTTCCAGCAACTGACGGAGGAAGCCGACCCGCGCTCGCTTGAGGGTAAGGCCCATATGGCCACCCTCGCTGCGCCGTTGATCGACAAAGTCCCGGGCGCCAACCTGCGCATATTGATGCGTCAACGCCTGAGCGAAATCACCGGTCTGAGCGGTGAAGCGGTGAGTCAGCTGGCACAAAGCGCCCCGCAAGAAGCGCCGCCGGCCTACGACCCCGGCATCGATTACGACGCGATGCCCGATTACAGCGACTATCATCAGCCGCAGGCACAGGAAATGTATGTGCCGCAGCAGGAATGGACGCCGAAGAAACCCGGTGCAGGAGGCAAGAAATGGGACAAGAAACCGTGGGACAAGAATGGCAAACGGGGCGGTGATCGTGATCAACCCCGCGCGCCACGGGTGCCCGCCGCCGTAGAACCGCCGACCCTCGCCGCCTTGCGCACGTTGCTGCATCACCCGCAACTGGCCGAAAAAGTCGAGGATGCCGGGCACTTCGCCGCCGAGGATCACACCAACACGCAATTGCTGGTGGCGCTGCTCGAAGCCGTGCAGAAGAATCCCAAGCTAAACTCAATTCAACTGATTGCGCGTTGGCACGGCACAGAACAAGGCCGTTTGCTCAAGGCCCTGGCAGAAAAGGAATGGCTGATTGATGGAGATAACCTTGAACAACAGTTTTTCGACACCATTACTAGCTTGTCAGCCCGCCAACGCGAGCGAAACCTGGAACAACTTCTGCGAAAAGCGCGTCAAAGCGAATTGACCAGCGAAGAGAAAAATCAACTGCGCGACCTCTTGAGTCGCAATGTTTCCGCATCAAACCCGACCTCAACTGGCGCGTGAGGTCATAGCTCAGGTATAATCCTCGGCTTGTTTTTTGCCCGCCAAGACCTTCAGTGGATAGGGTGTTATGTCCGGAAAAGCGCAACAGCAGTCTCGTATCAAAGAGTTGATCACACTTGGTCGTGAGCAGGGCTACCTGACTTACGCGGAGGTCAACGACCACCTGCCGGAGGATATTTCAGATCCGGAGCAGGTGGAAGACATCATCCGCATGATCAATGACATGGGGATCAACGTATTCGAGGTTGCGCCAGATAAGGATTCCCTTATGCTGGCCGACGCCGATACCGACGAAGCCGCAGCCGAAGAGGCCGCTGCAGCGTTGGCTGCGGTCGAGACCGACATTGGTCGTACTACCGACCCGGTGCGCATGTACATGCGCGAAATGGGTACGGTGGAGCTCCTCACGCGTGAAGGCGAAATCGAAATCGCCAAACGTATTGAAGAGGGCATCCGTGAGGTGATGAGCGCAATCGCGCACTTCCCCGGCACGGTTGATCATATTCTCTCCGAGTACACCCGCGTCACCACCGAAGGTGGTCGCCTGTCCGACGTCCTGAGCGGTTATATCGACCCGGACGATGGCATCGCGCCGCCTGCGGCAGAAGTGCCGCCACCGGTTGACGCGAAAGCCGTCAAGGCGGATGACGATTCCGACGACGAAGACGGCGAAGCCTCGGATGACGAGGAAGAAGCCGAAAGCGGTCCGGATCCGATCATCGCTGCACAGCGCTTTGGCGCTGTGGCCGATCAGATGGAAATCACCCGCAAGGCGCTGAAAAAGCACGGTCGCAACAACAAGGCAACGATTGCCGAGCTGTTGGCCCTGGCCGGACTGTTCATGCCGATCAAACTGGTGCCGAAGCAATTCGAAGGCCTGGTCGAGCGTGTTCGCAGTGCCCTGGATCGCCTGCGTCAGCAAGAGCGCGCAATCATGCAGCTCTGCGTTCGTGATGCACGCATGCCGCGTGCCGACTTCCTGCGCCAGTTCCCGGGCAACGAAGTCGACGAAAGCTGGAGTGATGCCCTGGCCAAAGGCAAAGGCAAATATGCTGAAGCCATTGGTCGTCTGCAGCCGGACATCATCCGTTGCCAGCAGAAGCTGACCGCGCTGCAAACCGAAACCGGCTTGACCATCGCCGAGATCAAGGACATCAACCGTCGCATGTCGATCGGCGAGGCCAAGGCCCGCCGCGCGAAGAAAGAGATGGTTGAAGCCAACTTGCGTCTGGTGATCTCCATCGCCAAGAAGTACACCAACCGTGGCCTGCAATTCCTCGATCTGATCCAGGAAGGCAACATCGGCTTGATGAAAGCGGTAGACAAGTTCGAATACCGTCGCGGCTACAAGTTCTCGACCTATGCCACCTGGTGGATCCGTCAGGCGATCACTCGCTCGATCGCCGACCAGGCCCGCACCATCCGTATTCCGGTGCACATGATCGAGACGATCAACAAGCTCAACCGCATTTCCCGCCAGATGTTGCAGGAAATGGGTCGCGAACCGACCCCGGAAGAGCTGGGCGAACGCATGGAAATGCCTGAGGACAAGATCCGCAAGGTATTGAAGATCGCTAAAGAGCCGATCTCCATGGAAACCCCGATCGGTGATGACGAAGACTCCCATCTGGGTGACTTCATCGAAGACTCGACCATGCAGTCGCCAATCGATGTTGCAACCGTTGAGAGCCTTAAAGAAGCGACTCGCGAAGTGCTGTCCGGCCTCACTGCCCGTGAAGCCAAGGTACTGCGCATGCGCTTCGGTATCGACATGAATACCGACCACACCCTCGAAGAGGTTGGTAAGCAGTTCGACGTGACCCGTGAGCGGATTCGTCAGATCGAAGCCAAGGCGCTGCGCAAGCTGCGCCACCCGACGAGAAGCGAGCATCTGCGCTCCTTCCTCGACGAGTGATCACAGAACCCCCGGCCCAGGCCGGGGGTTTTGCTTTGCACAGATTAAATCTCCCCACCTCCCCCCTCCTCCCTGTAGCCGTCTACACTCGAAACATTCCCCCGAGCCATAACGAGACCGTTATGCCCAGACTGCCGACCGTGCTTTTTTTGCTGTCGCTGATGACCTGGACCGCAACGGCTGGCGCGCTGACTCTCACTGACGAAGAACGTAGCTGGCTGGCGGCTCACCCGGAATTGCGCCTGGGTGTCGATGCGTCGTGGCCGCCCTTCGAGTTTCGTGACGATGGGGGCCGCTACCAGGGCCTTGCCGCGGATTACATCGAGGTCATCCGCAAAAGGCTGGCAACCCGGCTCACGCCCATCGAGCCGGTGAGCTGGACCGCCGTCCTGGAACAGGCCAAAAAGGGCAAACTGGACCTGCTGCCGGGCATCATGTCGACCCCTGAACGCCAGAAATACCTGTCGTTCACTCGCCCCTATCTGGATTTTCCGATTGTCATCCTGGCCCATGTCGGGGGCCCCCAGCCACATAACCTGAAAGACCTGTACGGCCTGAAAATCGCCGTGGTGGAAAACTACGCCCCCCACGAACTGCTGCGCAGCCACCATCCCGACTTGAACCTGGTGGCGGTGCCCAACGTCAGCTCGGCGCTACAGGCGCTGGCCACCGACGAAGTGGACGCCGTGGTAGGCGATCTGGCTTCCAGCGTCTGGGGACTGCGCCAACTCAAGCTCGATGGGTTGTATGTCAGCGGTGAAACCCCCTATCGCTATCAACTGGCCATGGCTGTACCCCGCGACAACAAGATGCTGGTCGGCATTCTCGACAAAGTCCTGGCGGACATGAGCCCCGCTGAAATCAGCGCCATTCAGGAGCATTGGGTCGGCAACGTCCTCGATCATCGAACTTTCTGGAATGACCTGCTGGTGTATGGCCTGCCCGGATTGCTGCTGCTGACTACCGTGCTGGCGGTGGTTATCCGCATCAACCGCCGCTTGAGCTCGGAAATCGCTCGCCGGGTCAACCTTGAACAGGAACTGCGCAGCAGCGAATACCACTACCGCGGCCTGGTGGAGAGCCTGTCGGCCATCGCCTGGGAAGCAAAAGTCACCGACTTCACCTACAGCTATGTATCGCCCCATGCCGAAGACCTTCTCGGTTATCCCCTGTCCCACTGGCTGATTCCGGGCTTCTGGCGCAACATCATTCACCCCGCCGACCTGACCCGCGCCCAGACCTTCTGCGATCACGAAGTGCTGGCCGGGCGCGATCACCGCCTCGATTACCGGGTGATCACCGCCGACGGCCGCTGTCTGTGGGTGCGCGATATCGTCAGCCTGATCGAACACGGGCATGAGCCGGTGCTGCGCGGGTTGATGATCGATATCACCGACGCCAAGCGCACCGAGGAAGCGCTACGCCTGTCGGAACAGAAATTCGCTTCCGTGTTCCAGCAATGCCCGGACATGCTGGTGATTGCGCGTCTGAGCGACGGCTGCCTGCTGGAAGTCAACGAAGCGTTCGAAGAACAGATCGGCCTCAAGGCCGAGGACGTCATTGGCCAGACCGCCACCAACCTGAACATCTGGGGGATTCCCGGTGTTGGGCCGGGCCTGTTGCAACGCTTGCAGGCCGGCAGCATCCGCAACCTGGAAATGCCCTTTCGTCGCAGCAACGGCCAGGTGTTTACCGGCCTGATCTCCGCCGAACCGTTTAACCTCGACATGACACCTGCGCTGGTGGTCGTGGTGCGGGACATCACCCAGCTCAAGGAAACCCAGCAACAGCTGCAAACGTCCGAAGAAAAGTTCGCCAAGGCCTTCCACGCTTCCCCCGACGGATTGCTGCTGTCGCGGCAAAGCGATGGCTTGCTGCTGGAGGTCAACGACGGTTTCAGCCGCATCACCGGCTTCAACAGCGCCATGTCGGTGGATCGTTCGGCGCTGGACCTGGGGATCTGGGTCAACCTCAATGAACGCAAGCAAATGCTCGACCTGCTGCACCGGGACGGTTTTGTCCGCGACTTCAGCTGCCATATCCGCCGCAGCGACGGGCAGATCCGCCTCTGCGAAGTGTCCAGCCGTCCGCTGCCGATTGGCGATGAAGACTGCATGCTGACCATCGCCCGGGATATCACCGATCGGCACCTGATGCAGGAAAAACTGCAACAGGCCGCCACCGTGTTCGAAAGCACCGCCGAAGGCGTATTGATCACCGATACCCAACAGCACATCAGCGCGGTCAACCGTGCGTTCACCGAAATCACCGGTTACAGCGAAAGCGAAGCCTTGGGCCACACGCCGCGCCTGCTCGCCTCGGGCCTGCATGACAGCGCGTTCTACGCGGCCATGTGGCACCAATTGACCGCCGAAGGCCACTGGCAAGGCGAGATCTCCAACCGGCGCAAGAATGGCGAGCTGTACCCGAGCTGGCTGACCATCAGTGCCGTGCGCAACCGGGAGAAGTTCATCACCCACTTTGTCGCGGTGTTCGCCGACATTTCCAGCCTCAAGCACGCGCAGGCCAAACTCGACTACCAGGCGCACCACGACCCGCTGACCGGCCTGCCGAACCGCACGCTGTTCGAAAGCCGCCTGCTGACCGCGCTCAACAGCCAGCAGGAAAACGGCGGCCAGGGCGCAGTGCTGTTCCTCGACCTCGACCGCTTCAAGCACATCAACGACAGCCTCGGCCACCCGGTCGGCGACCTTCTGCTCAAGGGCATTGCCGTGCGCCTCAAGGAGCAGTTGCGTGACATCGACACCGTGGCGCGCCTGGGAGGTGACGAGTTCATTATCCTGCTGCCGGGCCTGCAACAATCCAGCGATGCCGACCACATCGCCAATAAACTGCTCAACTGTTTCGCCGCGCCGTTCCAGGCCGGCGAACACGAGTTTTTCATCAGCGCCAGCATCGGCACCAGCCTCTATCCGAAGGATGGCTGCGACGTTGCCACACTGATCAAGAACGCCGACGCCGCGATGTACCGCTCCAAGGCCAAGGGCCGCAACCGTGTCGAAAGCTACACCCGCGACCTCACCGCCCAAGCCAGCGAGCGCGTGGCACTGGAACACGAACTGCGCCGCGCCATCGAACGCAACGAGTTGCACCTGTGCTACCAACCGAAAATCAGCCTCGAAGACTACAGTCTGGTCGGCGCCGAAGCCCTGATCCGCTGGCACCACCCGACTTTTGGCGACGTGCCGCGGGAACACTTCATCCCGCTGGCCGAAGAAAACGGCATGATCCTGCAAATCGGCGACTGGGTCCTGGAAACCGCCTGCCGGCAGATGGCCGAATGGCACAGGCTGTACGAAAGTCCCGGCCCGCTGTCGGTCAACCTGGCCGGCGCCCAACTGCGCCAACCCAACCTGGTGGGCCGCATAGAACAGTTGCTCAAGGACAACGGCCTCAACCCCGGCTTCCTGCAACTGGAAATCACCGAAAACTTCATCATGAGCCAGGCAGAGGAGGCGCTGGCGGTGCTGCATCAACTCAAACAACTGGGCGTGCAACTGGCCATCGATGACTTCGGCACCGGCTATTCGTCCTTGAGTTACCTCAAGCGCCTGCCGCTGGACATCCTCAAGATCGACCAGTCCTTCGTCCGCGGCCTGCCCGACGACCCCCACGATGCGGCCATCGTACGCGCCATCATCGCCCTCGGACGCAGCATGCAATTCACCGTGATTGCCGAAGGGGTCGAGACCCAGGCGCAACAACAATTCCTCGCCGCCGAGGGCTGTGAACAAATCCAGGGCTACATCGTCAGCCTGCCCCTCCCCCCCGACGAATTCGCCGCGACGTTTCTTCGTACAGCCGTAAAGGCTTTTTCGGATAGCACAGTCGCAAAACCGTCGCTATAATCCGCGACCTACTGAGGGCCTATAGCTCAGTTGGTTAGAGCAGAGGACTCATAATCCTTTGGTCCACGGTTCAAGTCCGTGTGGGCCCACCAAACAAGAAAGCCGCGCAATGCGCGGCTTTTGCGTATCTGAATTGCCCGAAACCGTAGAGCCACTTTTTAATCGTTCAGTTGGCAAAGTTTTCGATCTTTACCTGGCCCTCGGGGAAGGTGGCGATGATTTCCAGTTCGCCTCCCATGGCGCGGATGTAGTTGCGCAAAGTACTGATGTACATGTCCGTTCGCCGCTCCATCTTGGAGATCGCCGCCTGGTTGACATGCAGTGTCCTGGCCAGTGTGTCCTGACTCAACGCTTGCGCCTGGCGCAACTCGTGCAGCGGCATTTGTGCTCGTAGCTTCTGATGCAAGGCCTCAACACGTGCTTGAGACTCTGGAGAGCGACGCGCCACCAAATCAGCAAATTTTTTAGCCATTGTCATAGCCCTCTTTCTTCAATGTATCCAAGTGCTCGTCGTAGAGACGTTCGGCCAGTGGCACGTGTTCCGTATACCAACGCGCCTGGCCGGTTTTATCACCGCCAATCAGCAGAATCGCGCTGCGCCGTGGATCAAACGCGTACAGCACACGGTACGGCCTGCCAGCGTGCTGCACCCTTAACTCACGAAGGTTGCCATGCCGTGAACCCTTGATATCGCTGGTATGTGGAAAACCCAAGTGTGGGCCATCCTCGCCCAGCAACATCACTGTGGCCTGAACCGAGTCCTGTTCGAACTCGTTCAGGTGATCCCACCAGGCCTCAAATTCATCCGTGTATTCGACGTCCCATTTCATACAAATATGCCACCAAAGGAATATAACCTCAAAGGAATAAATGTATGAGCTTCAGAGGTGCCCAACCACCCTGACTCCTCTGTCAATTGTTAACGATGGTTACTCGCAGAGGGTTTGCCGTTTCGCCAATTGCTTCAGCGCCCTCATGACAACGCGGGAACCAGGCGTTTGGCTCAACGACTCAGAGGATGCACCGGCCTGGAAAATCGCTCGTCGCGCCAGTCTTCGTTTACAGAGGGTGTCGCAATATCGGATGACGTCCGTAAACCTTGTAGGCAAACTCCGAACCTTGCTTTTGGGCACTTTGCCGCCTTGTTGCGCTTTTCTTTGACGGGATAGTCTCCGGTCGTCGCTGACCATTCAGCGATCGGGCTTGGAAACCCGTCGGATCAAATCGCAGCAGAATCTACCACTACTCCAGTCGTTTTTTACGACTGCGAAACTGTGTTATGGCAGCTGTGCGTGGGACGCTTTCGGGCGTGCCGGTTTCCTTGATCCCCGGTTTTCCAACCTGCGTACAGCTGCCACCCATTCGCTTGGAAACGAACGTGGCGGCTTCTTGGATTAAGGAGTTACATCATGAGCAAAACCATCTCGCACGATCCTTCAGAACTGAAAACCATCGGCTTCACCCCCTTCCTATATCTCTCGGATCAACCACTGTTCCACGTCTGCCGTGACGTCCCCATCGCCGACGCTCTGGCCCAAGCCTCCGACCTGCTGTTCCTCGCCAAGTCCCTCACCGTGGACGCCGCCTACGCCCAAGATTCCGACCGTCACGCCTGGGCCGCGCATTACCTGACGACGATGAGCAAAGCGGTGATTGATGATGTGGTGAAGGTACTGACGCGCAAACCTGCTCAAACGAGAGCACAAGCAGATCAATAAAACACACAGAGCCTCAAAGCTCCCAAATAGGGACCGAGCGTTCCCTTTTTGGGGCTGATTAGAGCCAAATGCTTCGGCTATTCAGTTCAAACACATCATGAAGGCATGGCCTGCATGGCTAGCCGCCGCTCCAGCTCCTGCCCCGTCAGCATGCCCTCATACGTATCCGCCGGCCGTCCCCACTGCTCCACGATGACCATGCCGTCCACCAGCGCCACAGCCAATTCGGCAATCGTCTCGGCCTGATCTTCTATGATTTTTTGCGTCCGCAGCCACAGCCGACCTGTCATCTCTTTAAGCTCCGCCGTTATCCGCTCACCCGACGCAGGATCAGTGTCCGGGTAGACGATATTTCGCAGCAGATGCTGAAGCTCCCTGATTTTTGCGTAATCCTGTTCCGCCCCCTGCTTGCCTTTGAGGATGGCGGTGGCCTTGGGCTTATCGACGCGTTTGGCGGCTGAAGGTTTTGAAGGCAGGGTCTGCGCCAGTGAGCCAGCCAGGAGCACCATCATCCGGGCTTCCAGATGTTCCTTCATGGCTTCCATCGACGAAATTGGGCGCACCAGGGTAATGGAGGCTCCTCCCTGGTGCCGCAGATCCTTGGTCACTGTCAGGGTCACGCCGCCCGTTTCAAACCCCAGGGCGCGAGCCACCACGTAGTGCCCCATTTCGTGATGGGCGATCTGCAAGGCACGGTCCCGTACAGCAGCAGGTAGCTTCGTTGTCATGTCCTTCGCCTCGCACCCTCGACTGCCTCAATCCTAGCCGATTTCCACACTGGCTCTTTCGCCCATGAAAAAGCCGCGCAATGGCGCGGCTTTTCTGACTCAAGCTTCAGCCCTTACTTGGGCAAAGCGTAAGCAATCACATAATCCCCACGATCCGTCGACTGACGCGCACCGCCCACAGTGAGCAGGATGTACTGCTTGCCGGTTTTCGGTGAAACGTAAGTCATCGGCCCGGACTGGCTGCCCACCGGCAAGCGCGATTTCCAGATTTCGTTGCCGTTGCCGGTATCGAAGGCGCGCAGGTAGAAGTCCTGGGTGCCGGCGAAGAACAGTAGGCCCGACTGAGTGGCGAGCGAAGCGCCGAGGGTCGGCATGCCGATCGGGATCGGCAGGTGCATGCGGATGCCCAGCGGGCCGGTGTCTTGCACGGTGCCGACCGGAACTTGCCACATCAGTTTGTGGGTCTTGAGGTCGATGGCCGACATGGTGCCGAACGGTGGTTTCTGGCACGGAATGCCGGCCGCCGAGAGGAAGCGTTCGCGCATGGCGCCGAACGGCGTGCCTTCCTGCGGTACCACGCCCATTTCGATACCGCTGGCCCCGGCTTTGATCTTGTCGCGCGGGATCATGTAGTTGGCCAGGCCCAGGCGCATGTCGTTGACGAACATGTAGTTGGTGTTCGGATCAACAGAGACGCTGCCCCAGTTCATGCCACCCAACGAGCCCGGGAATTGCAGGGCGCGATCCATGCCCGGCGGGGTGTAGACGCCTTCGTGACGCATGCCTTTGAACTGGATGCGGCACATCAATTGATCAAACGGCGTGGCGCCCCACATGTCGGATTCGGTCAGGGTCTTGTTGCCGATTGACGGCATGTCCACCGAGAACGGCTGGGTTGGCGAGTAACGCTCACCGGGAACCTTGCCTTGCGGCACCGGGCGCTCTTCGACGCGGGCGATAGGCACGCCGGTTTCGCGGTTGAGCAGGAAGATCTCGCCCTGCTTGGTGACTTGCGCCAGGGCTGGCTGGGTGCCGCCCTTTTCGTCCGGCACGTCGTACAGCAGCGGTTGCGCCGGCAGGTCGAAGTCCCACAAGTCGTGGTGAGTGGTCTGGAAGTGCCAGCGCACCTGGCCGGTCTTCACATCGATGGCGACGATGGACGAGTTCCACTTGTCGTCCAGCTCGGTACGTTGACCGCCGAAAAAGTCTGGCGTCGCGTTGCCAGTCGGCAGGTACACCAGACCGAGCTTGGCGTCATAGGACATGGCCGACCAGACGTTCGGCGTACCACGGGTATAGGTCTCGCCGGCCGGTGGGCGTTTGGTGGTGCTCGGGTTACCCGGATCCCAAGCCCATACCAGCTCACCGCTGCGCACGTCGTAGGCACGGACCACGCCCGGCGGTTCGCCGGTGGAGTAGTTATCGGCCACGCGGCCGCCGACGATTACCACGTCTCCTGCGACCAATGGGGTCGAGGTTTGCTGGTAGTAACCGGGCTTCACTTCGCCCATGTCGGTGGTCAGGTCAACGGTGCCCTTGTTGTCAAATTCTTCGCAAGGCTTACCGGTGTCGGCATTGATCGCGATCAGGCGCGCATCGCCGGTCGGCAGAAACAGACGCTTCGTACAGGCGGTTGGCTGATTGTCCGAAGAAGCCGGGGTTTCGGAATAGCCCAGGCCACGGCAACGCTGCCAGTTGGGCGCGGTGCCTTGCGGGTCGAACTTCCAGCGCTGGGCGCCGGTGTCGGCATCCAGGGCGAAGACTTTGCCGTAGGCGGTGCAGGTGTAGACCGTGTCGCCGATTTGCAGCGGAGTGTTCTGGTCTTCGGCGCCGGCGCCGGTGCTTTGCGGGATGTCACCGGTGCGGAAGGTCCAGGCGACCTGCAATTTGTCGATGTTGCCCTTGGTGATCTGGTCCAGCGCGGCAAAGCGGTTGCCGGCGGTGGTGTTGCCCCAGTGGGCCCAGTCTTTCTGTTCGGTGCCTGGAGTGACCGGCGTTACCGCAGGTTCGGTGGTGGCCTTGACCACGTGGGTCGGCACGAACATGTAGGACATCGTCGCAACGACGCTCACGCCCAGAATGCCAGCCAGACCGTAGGCGCCACGCCCGCCGGTCGCACCCGAAGCGCGGACCAGGGTCGGATAGATCAACGCCACCACCAGACCGATCACGGCAAAGGTCAGTACCCGCGAGACCAGCGGCCAGTATTCGAGGCCCGCATCCCATACGGCCCAGATCGCAGTGAGGACCAACGCCACACCATACAGCCAGGCGCCGAGCGGCTTACGCCGGGCAATCATCAACCCGGACGCCAGCATCGCCAGCCCCATCAACAGAAAATACCAGCTGCCACCCAACGCGATCAGATAGCCACCGCCACCGGCCAGGCCGAGCCCGATCAGTGCAATCAGCACACCCAGCCCCGCCAGCAACCATTTGCTGCCGGCGGCAGCCCCAGAATTGTTCATGTCGGAAATTTTCCCCATTTGTGACAAGGCCGCAATAATGTACTACCTAGTTACTTATGGCAATTTGTCGCAGGCAAAAATGTCATGAACGGTATTGAGGCTAGATCAAATCTCCGTCGCGAGCGTCCTGCAGGAACTGCCTGTAACATGCTTGCGCACTGATCCATGCCGCTGGAGATAACCCTTTGCCTGACACTCGCACGCCTGTTCTCGATGAAATCGACCGCCAATTGATTGCCGCCCTGCAGATCAACGCCCGCGAGAGCGTGGCCATGCTTGCCCGGCAACTGGGCATCGCCCGCACCACCGTCACTTCGCGCCTGGCGCGGCTGGAAAAGGCCAAGGTGATCACCGGCTACGGCGTGCGCCTCGGCCAGCGCGTGGTGGATGGCGGGTTGCAGGCGTATGTGGGGATCACCGTGCAACCGCGCTCCGGTAAGGAGGTGTTGCGACGCCTGAGTGCGATGGCGCAGGTGCAGCAGTTGTGTGCGGTGAGTGGCGAATTTGATTATGTGGCGTGGTTGCGCACCGATTCGCCGGAGCAGCTGGATCAGTTGCTGGATCAGATTGGCAGTGTGGATGGGGTGGAGAAGACCACGACGTCGATCATCTTGAGTAGCAAGATTGATCGGGGGCAGCCGGTTTGAGTTTTCAGGCCCGGGTTCATCGGTGACTGAACTGGCGCTATCGCGAGCAAGCTTGCTCCCACAGTGGTCAGTGTGCACATCAAGATCGTCATACTGACCAATAAAATATCAAAATGACGACACTTTGCGTCTTATTAACGTGTTCTGTGCTCTCTAGAATGGCTGGCATCTTTTCCTATACTCAGATGCGCATTCCGCGTCGGGTCGCCAGCAAGGTCAACCATGAACAAGAACAATCGCCATCCTGCAGACGGTAAAAAGCCAGTCACCATTTTCGGCCCGGACTTTCCTTTCGCCTTCGACGACTGGATCGAACACCCGGCCGGCCTGGGCAGCATTCCCGAGCACAATCACGGTGCCGAAGTGGCGATTGTCGGCGGCGGGATCGCCGGCCTGGTGGCGGCGTATGAGCTGATGAAGCTGGGCCTGAAACCGGTCGTCTACGAAGCCTCGAAAATGGGCGGCCGCCTGCGCTCCCAGGCGTTCAACGGCGCTGAAGGCATCATTGCCGAGCTGGGTGGCATGCGTTTTCCAGTGTCGTCCACCGCGTTCTATCACTACGTCGACAAACTCGGTCTGGAAACCAAACCTTTCCCTAACCCGCTGACACCCGCGTCGGGCAGCACGGTGATCGACCTCGAAGGCCAGACCCATTACGCACAGAAGCTGTCGGACCTTCCTGCGCTGTTCCAGGAAGTGGCTGACGCCTGGGCCGATGCCCTGGAAGCCGGTTCGCAGTTCGCCGATATCCAGCAAGCCATCCGCGACCGCGATGTGCCACGTCTGAAAGAGTTGTGGAACACCCTGGTGCCGCTGTGGGATGACCGCACCTTCTACGATTTCGTCGCCACCTCCAAGGCCTTCGCCAAGCTCTCGTTCCATCACCGCGAAGTGTTCGGCCAGGTCGGTTTCGGTACCGGCGGCTGGGACTCGGACTTCCCCAACTCGATGCTGGAAATCTTCCGTGTGGTGATGACCAATTGCGACGATCACCAGCACCTGGTGGTCGGTGGCGTGGAACAGGTGCCACAAGGCATCTGGCGCCATGTGCCGGAGCGTTGCGCGCACTGGCCAGCGGGTACCAGCCTCAGCTCGCTGCACAACGGCGCACCGCGCACGGGTGTGAAGAAAATTGCCCACGCGCCGGGCGGCCGTTTCGCCGTCACCGACAACTGGGGCGACACCCGCGAATACGCCGCCGTGCTGACCACCTGCCAGAGCTGGCTGCTGACCACCCAGATCGAATGCGACGAAACCCTGTTCTCGCAAAAGATGTGGATGGCTTTGGACCGCACCCGCTACATGCAGTCGTCGAAGACTTTCGTGATGGTCGACCGCCCTTTCTGGAAGGACAAGGATCCGGAAACCGGCCGCGACCTGATGAGCATGACCCTCACCGATCGCCTGACCCGTGGCACCTACCTGTTCGACAACGGCGACGACAAGCCCGGCGTGATTTGCCTGTCGTACTCGTGGATGAGCGACGCGCTGAAAATGCTGCCGCAGCCGGTGGAAAAACGCGTGAAGCTGGCATTGGATGCGTTGAAGAAGATCTATCCGAAAGTCGACATCGCCGCGCGGATCATCGGCGACCCGATCACCGTTTCGTGGGAAGCCGACCCGCATTTCCTCGGCGCGTTCAAAGGCGCCCTGCCCGGCCACTACCGCTACAACCAGCGTATGTACGCGCACTTCATGCAGGACGACATGCCTGCCGAGCAGCGCGGGATCTTCATCGCCGGTGACGACGTTTCGTGGACCCCGGCCTGGGTTGAGGGCGCGGTACAGACCTCGCTCAACGCGGTATGGGGCATCATGAAACACTTCGGCGGTGCAACTCACGCCGAGAATCCGGGTCCAGGAGATGTATTCAACGAGATCGGACCGATCGCCCTGCCCGAGTAAGAGGAATCCGAAATGCGCGTAGCCCTTTACCAATGCCCACCGCTGCCTCTGGATGTCGCCGGCAACCTGCAACGCTTGCAGCAGCTTGCGCTGGAGGCAAAAGGTGCCGATCTGCTGGTGCTGCCGGAGATGTTCCTGACCGGCTACAACATCGGCGTTGATGCCGTCAGCGTGCTGGCGGAGGTGCACAACGGTGAATCGGCGCAGCAGATTGCGCGCATTGCCAAGGCTGCCGGGATCGCCATTTTGTATGGCTATCCCGAGCGCACCGAGGACGGGCAGATCTACAACGCCGTGCAGTTGATCGACGCTAACGGCGAGCGCATCTGCAACTACCGCAAGACCCATCTGTTCGGCGATCTGGATCACTCGATGTTCAGCGCAGGTTCCGACGACTTTCCCATCGTTGAGCTCAACGGCTGGAAGCTCGGTTTCCTGATCTGCTACGACCTGGAGTTTCCGGAAAACGCCCGGCGCCTGGTCCTGGCCGGTGCCGAGCTGATCCTGGTGCCGACCGCGAACATGATTCCGTTCGATTTCGTCGCCGATGTCACCGTGCGCTCCCGCGCCTTCGAAAACCAATGCTATGTGGCTTACGCCAACTACTGCGGCCATGAAGGCGAGATCCACTACTGCGGCCAGAGCAGCATCGCTGCGCCGGATGGCAGCCGTATCGCTCAGGCGGGACTGGATGAATCGCTGATTGTCGGTGAGCTGGATCGTCAGTTGATGGTCGATTCCCGTGCCGCCAATCGCTACCTGATCGATCGTCGTCCCGAGCTTTACGGCGACCTGAACAAGCGCTAGTCCTAGGGGGCGTTCTCAATTAGTTTCCCCGTCGCGTTGTCGCCTTAAAGTGGGCCAGGCAAGGCGCAGGCC
>NZ_LACC01000011.1:0-536845 GCF_000967965.1 Pseudomonas fluorescens | reverse complement strand
GCTTTAAGGCACAACCCGAAGGGCCGGGCCTGCTGTTGTGCAGGGCCGCGTTGCTCGAAGCTTATTTGGAACAACCAAACCACGCTTCTCGCGCCTTGCCCTGCACAACAGCAGACCCGGCGCGGCGCGGAAACTAATTGAGAACGCCCCCTAATCCGCTAGCATTGGCACTTCACTGTTCTGGAAGTGCCCATGCCCGCGCTGAATCACCCTCGCCCCCCTACTGAAACCCTGGCCAATGGTCTGCGGGTGACGTTGCGTCATGCCCCGAATTTGAAGCGCTGCGCAGCAGCGTTGCGGGTCGCCGCGGGCAGCCATGATGTGCCGCTGGCATGGCCTGGCCTGGCGCATTTTCTTGAGCATTTGTTGTTTCTGGGGACTGAGCGTTTTCCTGCGGACCAAGGGCTGATGGCCTACGTCCAGGGCCATGGCGGGCAAGTGAATGCGCGGACCAGCGAGCGCACCACAGATTACTTTTTCGAATTGCCGATCCAGGCATTTGCCGGTGGACTGGAGCGTCTGTCAGACATGCTCACCCATCCGCGTATGAATCCGGACGATCAACAGCGGGAACGGGAAGTGCTGCATGCGGAATTTATCGCGTGGTCGCAGGATGCCGAGGCGCAGCAGCAGTTTGCGCTGTTCAATGGCCTCGCCGAGGCTCATCCGCTACGGGGTTTTCATGCAGGCAATCGTGACAGCCTGCCAGTGGATCAAGCCGATTGTCAGCAGGCTTTGCAGGATTTTTATCAGCGCTATTACCAGACCGGGCAAATGACCCTGAGCCTGGCCGGGCCGCAGAACCTCGATGAATTGAAAGCGATGGCCGAAGCCTTTGGCAGCGTCATTGCCAAAGGCGAAACAGTCTCGCAACAAGCGCCTACACAGCTGATGGACTCGCCGAACAAAAGTTATCAACAGGCTGGCGAAGGCCGTCTGGACCTGCTGTTTGCCCTCGAAACACTGCCTGACAACTCTGCCGAAGCGCTGGCATTCCTGTGCCACTGGCTGAATCTGGAAAAACCCGGAGGCTTGTTGGCGGACCTGCGCGAGCGCGGGCTGGCCGATCACCTGAAAGCCCAGCCGCTGTACCAGTTCGCCAGGCAAGCCTTGCTGCATATCGAATTCACCCTGCCCGCCGCCGACTCGGCACCAGGCATCCGCGAACGCCTGATGGACTGGCTCGGTTTCTTTGCCAAGCAAGACTGGAACCGATTGCGCGAAGAGTACGCCACCCTGCTCCAGCGCCAGCAGCAAATCAGCAGTGCCTTGCAACTGGCTCGACTGGACAGCGAACAACGTGAATTCGGGTTAACCGAGCAGGGCGTTACAGCCCTCAAGCAAATCCTCCAACAAATCGGCGCTGTGGATAACTTCGGCGGCCCATGGCAATTGCCGGCACCCAACCCGTTCCTGCACTCCGAAGCAGCGGCAGCCAACGCCGGATTGATTCGCGGCCAGACCAGCGCCCACCGCGGCCTGCGCACGTTTGCCCAGGACCGCTCGCGCAGCCGTCGTGAACGTTCGCCGATGCAATTCAGCCAGGCATGGCCGGATAACGGTGTTGAAGGTGCGATTTATCTGCGCTGGCGTCTGGACTCGGCTCCCGGCAGCCACCTTCAATCACGGCTGGAAAACCACCTGCAACCGTTACGCGAAGACGCGCACCAAGCCGGTGTGGATTTGTCCTTCAGTGCGTCGGGCAACGAATGGCTGCTCAAACTGAACGGGCTACAGGAGCCGATGCCCAGCGTCATGGAGTATGTGCTGAAAGAACTGACAAAACCTGATGCCGCTGTCTCACAAGCCGAATCGACGAGCGTTGCGTTGATACCGATTCGACAACTGCTCAAGGCATTGCCCGATCACTGCCTCGGGCACACCGCGAACTCGGACGACATGCAGTCACTCTGGTCGAGTGCGCGATGGGATGGGCTGGCCATCGGGTTATCGGCTCAGACTCAAGCGGCCATGGGCCTGGCCTTGAGCCGCATACCCGGCACACCGGACAATCAACTGACGCCGCCCTCATCGATCCTTGCACAGCATCTGTGGAGCACTGTCGATACCGCTTCCGGTGAGCACGCGTTGCTGCTGTTCTGTCCGACAGCCACCCAGGAAATGGCCGACGAAGCCGCGTGGCGTTTGCTCGCGCATGCCTGCCAGACACCGTTCTACCAACGCCTGCGGGTGGAGCTGCAACTCGGCTATGCGGTGTTCAGCGCCCTGCGGCAGATTCACGGGCAAACCGGGTTGCTGTTTGGCGTGCAATCGCCAAGCGTTGCACCTGCGGAGCTGCTGCAACACATCAAGCAATTCCTGAATCGATTGCCGGAACTGATCAACGCACTCGACGACACCACCTTCAGCGCTCAACGCCAGGCCTTGGCGGACCAGTTTTCCAGCGCGGCGCTCACCACGGTTCAAGCGGCCGAATTACTCTGGCAGGGCAAGCTGGCTGGCCGTTCGTCGGAATATCTGACGCAATTACCCGAGGCCATTGTGCGCATTGACCGGACCGCTCTGCTGGCTGCGGCCCAACGCCTGAATCAGGCCGAAGGCGGCTGGCTGTGCCTTGCCAACAGCGCTGCCCCTGGCGCGTCATGGCAAGCGGCAAAATGATCATTACCGGGGCTGCAAGGAGCTTTCTCAAATTTTCACGGGCAATTTCTTTGAAATTTTGAGTAACATAGCAACCTAACTATCTGGAACATCTCTGACTTGAGGTGGACTATACCTATAGATAGCGCTGTCCCACCTTACCTGAAGGAGTTCAATTTATGGCCTGGACCAAACCTGCCTACACCGACCTGCGTATCGGCTTTGAAGTCACCATGTACTTCGCCAGCCGCTAATCTGCCTTGGCAGACTGCAGCTAACGCCTCGGTTATCCCGAGGCGTTTTATTTTCAGCGTTGAAATGATGGAGCGTCCATGTTTGTCCAGATTCTAGGTTCCGCTGCCGGCGGAGGCTTCCCCCAGTGGAACTGCAACTGCGTGAACTGCGCGGGCTTTCGCAGCGGCAGCCTGCGGGCCAAGGCGCGGACGCAATCGTCCATCGCGATTTCCGATGACGGCGTGAACTGGGTGCTGTGCAACACCTCCCCGGACATCCGCGCCCAACTCCAGGGCTTCGCCCCGATGCAGCCGGGCCGCGCCCTGCGCGATACCGGGATCGGCGCGATCATCCTGATGGACAGCCAGATCGACCACACCACCGGCCTGCTCATGCTGCGTGAGGGCTGCCCGCATCAGGTCTGGTGCACCGACATGGTCCATGAAGACCTGAGCACCGGCTTTCCGCTGTTCACCATGCTCAACCACTGGAATGGCGGGCTGACCTGGAATCGCATCGAACTCGATCAAAGTTTCAGCGTCCCAGCTTGCCCGAACCTGCGCTTCACTCCGCTGCCTTTGCGCAGTGCTGCACCGCCCTACTCACCGCATCGCTTCGACCCGCATCCAGGCGACAACATCGGTCTGATCGTCGAAGACCTCAACACCGGCGGCAAACTGTTCTACGCACCGGGCCTGGGCAAGGTGGATGCAGCGCTTCTGGAAATCATGGCCGGCAGCGATTGCCTGCTGGTGGATGGAACCTTGTGGGATGACGATGAAATGCAGCGTCGCGGCGTCGGTACCCGCACCGGTCGGGAGATGGGGCACCTGGCGCAGAACGGCCCCGGAGGCATGCTCGAAGTGCTTGAGCAATTGCCCAACCAGCGCAAAGTACTTATCCACATCAACAATACCAACCCGATTCTTGATGAGGATTCGCCGGAGCGCGCAGAGCTGGATCGGCGCCAGGTTGAGGTGGCGTATGACGGCATGAGTATTGTGTTGTAGCGGATGGCCCTATCGCGAGCAAGCTCGCTCCCACAGTTGACCGCGTAACCCTGTGGGAGCGGGCTTGTCGGATCGCCGCACCGCCGCGAAAGCGTCCGACCAGACACCCAAGATTTCAACGGTTGTACACCGGAGAACCGCAATGACCGACACCCCAATGTCCCCCGCAGAATTCGAAGCGGCCCTGCGCGCCAAGGGCGCCTATTACCACATCCATCACCCCTATCACGTGGCGATGTACGAAGGTCGGGCGAGCCGCGAACAGATCCAGGGCTGGGTCGCCAACCGTTTCTACTATCAGGTGAACATCCCCCTGAAGGACGCGGCGATCCTCGCCAACTGCCCTGACCGCGAGATCCGCCGCGAATGGATTCAGCGCCTGCTCGACCACGACGGTGCGCCCGGTGAAGACGGCGGCATCGAAGCTTGGCTGCGTCTGGGCCAGGCCGTGGGCCTCGACCCCGACCAACTGCGTTCCCAGGAACTAGTGCTGCCCGGCGTACGCTTCGCCGTGGACGCCTATGTCAATTTCGCCCGCCGCGCCAGTTGGCAGGAAGCCGCGAGCAGCTCGCTGACCGAACTGTTCGCCCCGCAGATCCACCAGTCGCGCCTGGACAGTTGGCCCCAGCATTACCCCTGGATCGACCCGGCCGGCTACGAGTATTTCCGCACGCGCCTGGGCCAGGCCCGGCGTGATGTCGAGCATGGTCTGGCGATCACGCTGCAGCACTACACCACCCGTGAAGGCCAGGAGCGCATGCTGGAAATTCTCCAGTTCAAACTGGACATTCTTTGGAGCATGCTCGATGCCATGAGCATGGCCTACGAACTGAAACGCCCGCCGTATCACAGCGTGACCGGGGAACGGGTCTGGCACAAAGGAATCACCTTATGAGTTTCGATCGCAGCAAGACCCCGACCTGGCGCCCCGGCTACCGCTTCCAGTACGAGCCGGCGCAAAAAGGCCATGTGCTGCTGTACCCGGAAGGCATGATCAAGCTCAACGAAAGTGCCGCGCTGATAGGTGGTTTGATTGACGGTGAACGGGATGTCGCGGCCATCATCAATGAGCTCGACCAACAGTTCCCCGGCGTGCCCGAGCTCGGAGACGACATCGAGCAATTCATGGAGGTTGCCCGTGCACAGCACTGGATCGAACTTGCCTGATTCATCGGTGCAAGTACCACCCAAACCCGAGATCGGCCTGCCGCTGTGGCTGCTCGCCGAGCTGACCTATCGCTGCCCGCTGCAATGCCCATACTGCTCCAATCCGCTGGATTTCGCCGAGCAAGGCAAAGAGCTGAGTACCGAACAGTGGCTCAAAGTGTTTCGCGAAGCGCGGGAAATGGGCGCCGCGCAACTGGGCTTTTCCGGTGGCGAACCGCTGGTGCGCCAGGACCTCGCCGAGCTGATTGCCGAAGCCCGCAAACTGGGTTTCTACACCAACCTGATCACCTCCGGCATCGGCCTGACCGAGCAGAAAATCAGCGATTTCAAGAAGGCCGGTCTCGATCACATCCAGATCAGTTTCCAGGCCAGCGACGAGCAGGTGAACAATCTGCTGGCCGGTTCGAAAAAGGCCTTCGCGCAAAAACTGGAAATGGCCCGGGCGGTGAAGGCCCATGGTTATCCGATGGTGCTGAACTTCGTCACCCATCGGCACAATATCGACCAGATCGACCGCATCATCGAGCTGTGCATCGCCCTGGAAGCGGACTTCGTCGAGCTCGCCACGTGCCAGTTCTACGGCTGGGCGCAACTCAATCGCGTCGGGCTATTGCCGACCAAAGAACAACTGGTGCGTGCCGAACGCATCACCAACGAATACCGCGCCAAACTGGAAGCCGAAGGGCATCCGTGCAAGCTGATTTTCGTCACCCCGGACTATTACGAAGAACGCCCGAAAGCCTGCATGAATGGTTGGGGCAGTATTTTTCTGACGGTCACGCCAGACGGAACCGCGCTGCCCTGTCACGGTGCCCGACAGATGCCGGTGCAGTTTCCCAACGTGCGCGACCACAGCATGCAACACATCTGGTATGACTCGTTCGGCTTCAACCGCTTTCGTGGCTACGACTGGATGCCCGAGCCGTGCCGTTCCTGTGACGAGAAAGAAAAAGACTTCGGCGGCTGCCGCTGCCAGGCGTTCATGCTCACCGGCGATGCCAGCAATGCCGACCCGGTGTGCAGCAAGTCGCCACAACACGGCGTGATCCTCAAGGCCCGCGAAGAAGCCGAACACGCCACCCAGACCATCGACCGACTGGCCTTTCGCAATGAACGAAACTCACGCCTCATCGCCAAAAGCTGAGCCTTTCAGCGCTGCCAAAGCCGTGGCCGCCGGTATCGATTTTGCCGAACTGCAGGTCGGTCGGCAGGGCCTGTTCTGGAACGAGTACCGTCCCGAAGACGCAGCGTGCCGGATCTGGCATTGGCGCGATGGTGCAGCGAAATGCCTGACGCCACCGGGGTTCAGTGTGCGCAGTCGGGTGTACGAATATGGTGGCGGCGCGTTTTGTCTTACCGACGACGGTATCGTTTTCGTCAACGAGGCCGACCAACAGTTGTATCGGCAATCACTGCAAGACGAAGCGCCCGAAAGGCTGACCTCTGGAGCCTGCCGTTATGGCGATCTGCAGTTCGCCAACGGGCAAGTGCTGGCGGTCGAGGAGCATCGCGACCAACACCGACTGGTGGCGATCGATCTGTCGGATGGCACACGTCACCTGCTGACCGAGGGTGCTGATTTCTACGCGGCACCGACGCTGAGCCCTGATGCCCGGCGCCTAGCCTGGATCGAGTGGAGTCGCCCGGATCAGCCATGGACAGCGACCCGCTTGATGGTTGCCGAACGCCTCGCCAACGGCGGTTTTGCCGAGGCTCGTTGTGTGGCGGGCGACGGCGTTCAAGAGTCTGTGCAACAACCGCGGTTTGATGCCGACGGTCGCTTGTATTGCCTGACGGATCGAGCGGGTTACTGGCAGCCATGGAAAGAATCTGAAAAAGGCTTGAACCCAATGCCAAGTGCCAGCGCCGACCATGGTCCCGCGCCCTGGCAACTCGGCGGCAGCACCTGGTTACCGCTCAGCGACGACAGTTATCTGGCCAGTTGGACCGAGGGCGGGTTTGGCCGATTGGGCATAGGCGGCGATTCCAGCGCTGACTTCACCGGCGACTACAGCCGCTTCCGCCATCTCGCCGTGGATGAGCAGTTCATCTATTGCATCGCCGCGTCGCCCGTCAGTTCAACCGCCGTCATCGCCATCGACCGCCAGAGCCGGCAAGTGCAGGTGCTGGCCGGCGGCATCGCACCGCTTGCCCCCGAACAGATCAGCCGCCCGCAAACCTTGCGCTACCCAAGCGGCTCAGGCGAAGCACACGGCTTCTTCTACCCGGCGATGACCGGCGAGGCGAAACCGCCATTGGTGGTGTTCGTCCATGGCGGACCGACCTCGGCGTGCTACCCGATGCTCGATCCGCGTATCCAGTACTGGGCCCAGCGGGGCTTCGCCGTGGCCGACCTCAATTATCGTGGCAGCAGCGGTTATGGCCGGGCCTATCGCCAGGCACTGCACCTGAGTTGGGGCGATGTGGATGTGCAAGACGCCTGCGCCGTGGTCAGCTACCTCAAAGAACACGGCTTGATCGATGGCGAGAAGGCGTTCATTCGCGGCGGCAGTGCCGGCGGTTACACCACCCTTTGCGCCTTGGCCTTTCACAACGTGTTCCGCGCCGGCGCCAGCCTGTATGGGGTCAGCGATCCGGTGGCGCTGGGGCGCGCGACCCACAAATTCGAAAGCGACTATCTGGACTGGCTGATCGGCGATCCGCAACTGGATGGCGAACGCTACGCCGCCCGCACGCCGCTGCTGCATGCCGGCAACATCCGCGTGCCGATGATCTTCTTTCAAGGAGAACTGGATGCCGTGGTCGTCCCGCAGCAGACCCGCGACATGGTCACGGCGCTGCAAGACAACGGCATCCTGGTCGAAGCGCATTACTACGCGGACGAACGCCATGGCTTTCGCAAGGCCGGTAACCAGGCCCATGCGCTGGAGCAGGAGTGGTTGTTTTATCGGCGGGTGATGGATTCAGTGGACTGAAGCCCGCGCTCATTGCCGAAACGGTGGCGTCTCAATCGCGAGCAGGCTCGCGAAGGCGGTCTCCCTGCCGACGCTCAGCTCAGCTCAGCGCTTGGCGATGATGTACACCGCATGCACGATCCCAGGAATGTAACCGCACAACGTCAGCAGAATATTCAGCCAGAACGCCCCGCCGAATCCTACTTGCAGAAACACACCCAGTGGCGGCAACAGGATGGCGATGATGATGCGAATAAAGTCCATGGGACAGCTCCTGATTGGGGTGGACTCGTTCGAGCCCTACAGCTAATCGACCTGTGCCGTTTGTCAGGGTTCAGCCCGATTCCTCAGGCCAGTATCTCCAGACCGTGTTTGCGCACGATACTCAGCAACTTCAGCGCCATGCCACTGGGGTGCTTATCCCCTGCTTCCCATTGCTTGACCGTGGAAGCGCTGGTGTTCAGGTAGCGCGCAAACACCGGTTGGCTGACATTGTTGCGCTCACGCAATGCCTTGATCTCTTGCGCGGGAATCGCATCCGGCACCCGTGCAAGACAAGACTCATCGAATTCACGCATGGTCGCCTTGCTGATTGCACCTATGGCGTACAAGGCACTAGCCGATTCGTGGATCGATTCCGATAGCTCACTTTTGAATTTTTTACTCATTTGGTATCTCCACAAACTCCTTTGCATCCAGCAAACGCTGAATTTCCATTTCGGTCAGTCCACCATATGTCTTGGCCAACGCTCGCAAGTCGAGCAAATGCCTGGGACTGATATTGCTCTGATCTTTCTTTGCGTACAGGAACTGATAGACCCAATGAGCACCGCCCTTGGCCAGGATAATCGAGCGATGGCGGTTGGCATTCAAACGCTTCTTCCAGACCCCGCCGCCCAAATTGTCAGCCTGACCATTGAGCATTTCGGTGAATGCCTCCTGGAGTTCGTCATCACCGATCCAGGCCTTGGCAGCCTGCATTGCGAAGCGCTTTGTCTTGAACAGCCTTGGTGACATCGGCATCCCTTCCATAAAACATACCACTTGGTGGTATAGAATTCAAAACCAACGCGACAGCAACGCCGTTTCGCTGGCACCGGCAGTCCCTGCCGATTCACGCTAGAAAGCCATTGATGCGCCAACCGCTCAAGCCGAGATTGCCTTTGGAAAAACCCGGCCAAAAAAAAACGCCCCACGCCAAAAGTGTCGGGCGTGGGGCGTGCGTATTACCGCGAGACGGTTCTGGAGTGTGTGCAGGGCGCGTCTGATCAGACGGCAATCCCTTTGCGGCACTGCAATTGCGCGGTGCGTACTCGGGAGAAGGCCCGCGCCAGGCGCAGGAGCATTTCATCGATGTTGGCGTTGCTGACATTAAGCGCAGGGGTAAAGCGCAGGCAGTCGGGTTGCGGGGCATTGAGCAGCAAGCCTTCGTACAGCGCGGCCTTGACCACCGCGTCAGCGGAGTCGTCCGACAGCGTCAGCCCCCAAAGCAGCCCTTGTCCGCGCAACTCGCCGTGATCGTAACGATGGGCCAGACGCGTCAATCCTTCACGCAGGTGTTGCCCGGCTTCTGCGACGTGTTTGAGGAAATCCTTGTCCTGCACGGTATCGAGCACCGCAAGTCCCGCCGCGGTCATCAACGCATTACCGTGATGAGTGCCAGTCACCTCGCCAGTGTCGAAACAGCAAGCTTTGCCCCGCGCCAGCAGCGCGGCCAATGGCACACCGCCGCCCAAGCCTTTGCCAAGCACGACGATATCCGCCGTGACGCCGCAGGACTGTTCCGCGAGCAAGGTGCCACAACGGCCGATGCCGGTTTGCACTTCGTCGAGGATCAACAAAATACCGAGTTCACGGCACAAGCGTTCGACGCCCTTGAGGTAGTGCGCGGTGGCCGGGATAACGCCGGCTTCGCTCTGGATCGGCTCGAGCATGATCGCTACGGTCCGTTCATCCACGGCCGCATGCAACGCTGGCAGATCATTGAACGGGACACGACTGAAGCCTGGCAATTGCGGCTCGAATCGGTTGATCAATGTCGAACTGTCCGACGCCGAAATCGTCGCCAGGCTGCGGCCATGGCAACCGTTGTTGGCCACAATGATTCGCGACGCACCGCCGCGATGTTGTTGACCCCATTTGCGCGCCAGTTTGATCGCCGCCTCACAGGCTTCGCTGCCGGTATTGAGCAGGTAGGCCTGATCACTGCCGGTGCTGGCACACAGATATTCGGCGAGGCTAAGCATGCCGCGGTTATGCAGACCGAAACCCGGATTGATCAGCGACTGAGCCTGGGCTGTGATTGCATTGACCAGTACCGAAGGGCTATGACCGAGGCAGTTGGCCCCGCCGCCTTGGGAAAAGTCCAGGTACGCACGGTCATCACTGTCCCACAACCATGAACCCTGGCCACGCACAAACACCTGTTTCGGCCGCTCGACACTGGGCATCAAGTACTCGCTGGAAAGGTTAACGCCTTGGGATGGCCGGGAGGCGTCCAAGACCAGATCATCAAGACTGAGAGGACTGCGGCGCAGACTGAACAGGTTCATCTGAAAAAAAACCTTTTGAGGTTTTTTGCCTTACCTATGTAAATACCATCGAAGCAAAGGGTATTCATCGCGCTCTGTGGCCCTGTAAGCCCTGTGAATGCGGTTAGACTAGGCTCAGGTGAGGCATTCAGCCATTTCGATTTCCCAGCATTTTCGATAAGTAATACTTATGGATTTCAAGCAACTGCGTTATTTCGTCGCGGTCTATGAAGAAGGCCACGTGGGCCGGGCCGCCGAACGCCTGTCCATCTCCCAGCCGGCGCTGTCCCAGCAAATCCGCCACCTCGAGCAAAACCTCGAGGTGAGCCTGTTCGAGCGCAGCAGCAAACGCCTGTTGCCGACCCTCGCGGCCCATACGCTGTACAACCACGCACTGCCTTTGCTCGATGGTCTGCAACGGGCACGGGAAGCGCTCGGCAACTTCAAGGGTCAGGCGCTGCGCACCCTGGCCATCGGTGTATTACAGACCGTGCACACCAGCCTCGTTCCGCAGATGCTCGAGCGGGTGCGCAAGGCGCAGCCGCATCTGGTGGTGCAGATCTATGAACTGACCGGGCTGGAAATCGAGCGGCGACTGCTCAACGGTTCTCTGGATATCGGCATCGGCTACCTGCCGCCCCGCCAGCCTGGCTTGCATGGCGTGATGCTGTACGAAGATGAACTGACCCTGGTCATCCCGGCAGAGCATCCACTGCGTGAATTCAAGAAAGTGTCCATGAGTCAGGCCGCTGAACTGCCGATGTTGCTGCTGGGCGAGGAATTTCAGATCAGGCAGATCTGGCAGGCACAGCTGACAAGCCTTGGTCGTCGTCCACAGGTGCAAGCCGAACTGAACAACATGGCCGGCATCCTCGACAGCCTGCCCCACACGCGCCTGGCGACGGTATTGCCCGGACGCTCGCAAAAGACCCATGGCAACCACGAATTGCTGTGGAAACCCCTGAGCGAACCTCGAGTGCCGCTGAAAGTCGGTTTGGTGTGTCGGGATGTGCAACGGCAACAGGCCTCGCTGGCATTGCTGCGGACATTGCTGGAAGAGGTGATAAACGGCCCGGATGGACGCCTGAACAGCGTGCAGACGCTGGATGGGACAAGCTGAAAACTTTTCTTCAGGCAAAAGAAAACCCCGCCGAAGCGGGGCTTTGCAGACTGTTTCCCTGACATCCATTTCACTCCACCGTCCTGGCAGAATCCTACGTGTCCCTGTTGTTGCTTTGCGCTTCCTGCGCTACGTCCATGAGAAGTAGATTAGCTGTGGATCCAATTTGCATCTATGGGAGAACAGCAGCACGTTATGTAAGAGAATGCTTACATAACGTTACTTCATCAGAATTGTCCTGCATCCAGCAGGAACAACGATTCACTACCGGCCTTCACCGACGCGCTCAACGAGTGAATGCGCGGCAGCAGGCGGGCGAAATAGAACCGCGCCGTGCCCAGTTTGCTGGCGTAGAAATCGTCTTGCGCTTCCTTGCCGAAAGCCGCCTTGGCCATCAGGGCCCACATGTAGGCGTACGCCACGTAGCCGAACACCTGTAGATACTCGACTGACGCCGCGCCGATTTCGTTCGGATTGCTCTTCGCTCGGTCAAGCAGCCATGCGGTCAGTTCATCGAGGGTGGTCACCGCGTCGTTCAGCGGCTTGGTGAACTCGGCGAGGTCCGCGCTGGCGGTCGCCGTGAAGTGACGAATCTCGTCGGCGAACAGATTGTAGAACGCCCCGCCGCTACCGACGATCTTGCGCCCGACCAGGTCCAGCGCCTGAATGCCGTTGGTGCCTTCGTAGATCTGGGTGATGCGTACGTCACGCACCAGTTGCTCCTGGCCCCACTCACGGATGTAACCGTGGCCGCCGAAGATCTGCTGGCCGTGTACGGTGGTTTCCAGGCCGAGGTCGGTCAGGAACGCCTTGGCCACCGGGGTCAGCAATGCCACCAGGTCTTCCGCACGCTTGCGGGTGGTGGCGTCTTCGCTGAACTTGGCGGTGTCCAGTTGCATCGCCACGTAGGTGGAGAACGCACGGCCCCCTTCGTTCGAAGCTTTCATGGTCAGCAGCATGCGACGCACGTCCGGGTGGACGATGATCGGGTCAGCGACTTTGTCCTTGTTCTGTGCACCGGTCGGCGAACGGCTTTGCAGACGGTCACGGGCGTATTCCACAGCGTTCTGGTACGAGCGCTCGCCCGTGGCCAGGCCCTGAATACCGACGCCCAGACGCTCGTAGTTCATCATGGTGAACATCGCCGCCAGGCCCTTGTTTGGCTCGCCGACCAGGTAACCCACGGCTTCATCGAAGTTCATCACGCAGGTCGCGGACGCCTGGATGCCCATCTTGTGCTCGATCGAGCCACAGTTCGCCGGGTTGCGCGCGCCCAGGCTGCCATCGGCATTGACCATGAACTTGGGTACCAGGAACAGCGAAATGCCTTTCGGCCCCGCCGGTGCATCCGGCAGCTTGGCCAGCACCAGGTGGATGATGTTTTCGGTCAGGTCGTGTTCGCCACCGGTGATGAAAATCTTGGTGCCGCTGACCTTGTAGGAACCGTCGGCCTGAGGCTCTGCCTTGGTACGGATGATTCCCAGGTCTGTACCGGCGTGCGGCTCGGTCAGGCACATGGAACCGGCCCAGATGCCGGCGTACATGTTCGGCAGGTACGCGGCTTTCAGCTCTTCGCTGGCGTGGGCGTTGATCGACAGGCAAGCGCCAGCGGTCAGCATCGGGTACAAGCCGAACGACAGGCTGGCGGAGTTGACCATTTCTTCGACCTGGGCCGAAACGGCTTTGGGCATGCCCATGCCGCCGTAGGACGGATCGCCACCGACACCGACCCAGCCGCCTTCCGCGTAGGTCTGATAGGCCTGTGGGAAACCTGCCGGCGTGGTGACGGCACCGTCCGCCCAATGGCAACCTTCTTCGTCAGCGGCACGGCTCAGCGGTGCGATGCTTTTGCTGGTGACTTTGCCGGCTTCTTCCAGGATGGCTTCGACCGTTTCTGCATCCACGGTTTCAGCCAGTGCAGGCAGTTCGGCCCAGAGTTTGGCGACCTCGAAAACTTCATTGAGGACGAAGCGCATATCGCGCAGGGGCGCTTTGTAGTCAGCCATGGCAAACCTCGCAAGATCTATACAGGTGATTCACAGGAAGAGTATTTTCGTTGGGTCGGAGTGTAACCCAACAACTTTTGCGACACATAGGGTCAACTCATGACCATTTTGTTATTTTTAGTCATCAACAAAAAAGCCCGCGCAAGGCGAGCTTCTTTGTAACGGATTTATATGACTAAAGCGCAAACAACTCCGCCGGCAGTTGCATCAGACAATCACTACCCGCCTCTATGGCCGCACGATGAGCGGCAGTGCGTGGCAGCAGACGCTTGAAGTAAAACTCGTTGGTCGCCAGTTTGCCCCGGCAGAAATCGCCATCGTCGCTGCCCGCATCGAGCTGCGCCTGAGCCACCAGCGCCATGCGCAACCACAGGTAGCCGAGGATGATGTAACCGCTGTACATCAGGTAATCCACCGACGCGGCACCGACCTCGTCAGGGTTTTTCATCGCTGCCATACCGACCTTGGTAGTCAACTCACCCCACTGCTGGTTCAGTTGATTGAGCTGCGCCACATACCCGGCCAGTTGTGGATGCTCGGCGTTCGCCGCGCAGAACTTGTGGACGATTTTGGTGAAGCCGCGCAACAGCTTGCCCTGACTGCCGAGCACCTTGCGCCCCAGCAAGTCCAGCGCCTGAATGCCGTTGGTACCCTCATAGATCGGCGCAATCCGGCAGTCGCGCACCAGTTGTTCCATTCCCCATTCGCGAATGAACCCGTGGCCGCCAAACACCTGCATGCCGTGGTTGGTCACCTCCAGACCGGTGTCGGTCATGAAGGCTTTGCAGATCGGCGTGAGAAACGCCAACAAATCTTCGGCGTCCTGGCGCGCTGTTTCATCCGGGCTCAGGTGGGCAACGTCGAGCAACTGCGCGGTGAAGTAGGTCAGCGCGCGGTTGCCTTCGTTGAAGGCTTTCATGGTCAGTAACATCCGCCGCACATCAGGGTGCACGATGATCGGATCGGCGGCTTTTTCCGGCGCTTTCGGGCCGGTCAACGAGCGCATCTGCAAACGGTCGTTGGCGTATTTGATCGCGCCCTGGAAGCTCGCCTCCCCCAGACACAGCCCCTGCATGCCGGTACCCAGCCGCGCGTGGTTCATCATGGTGAACATGCAGTTGAGGCCCTTGTTCGGCTCGCCGATCAAGAAGCCCTTGGCCTCGTCGAAGTTCAGCACGCAGGTGGCCGAGGCCTTGATGCCCATTTTGTGTTCGATCGAGCCGCAGGACACGCCGTTGCGCTCGCCCGCTTCGCCCGCCGCATCGGGCAGGAACTTGGGCACGATGAACAGCGAAATGCCCTTGGTCCCGGCCGGTGCGTCCGGCAATTTGGCCAGCACCAGGTGAATGATGTTGGCGCTCATGTCGTGCTCGCCGGCGGAGATGAAGATCTTGCTGCCGGAGATCGCGTAGCTGCCATCGGCCGCAGGTACGGCGCGGGTCTTGATGATGCCCAGGTCGGTGCCGCAATGGGCTTCGGTCAGGCACATGGTGCCGGTCCATTGGCCAGCGGTGAGCTTCTTCAAATAGGTCTGCTTTTGCGCCTCGGTGCCATGGGCGTGAATCGCCGACATCGCACCGTGGGTCAGGCCGGGGTACATGCCCCATGAGGTGTTGCTGGACCCCACCATCTCGCTGATCACCAGGCCCAGAGAGATCGGCAACCCTTGACCACCGTAAAGCGGATCCGCCGCCAGGCCATGCCAGCCGCCCGCGACATATTGAGCGAATGCCTGCTTGAAGCCCGCGGGTGTGGTGACCACGCCATTGTCGAAATGGCAGCCTTCTTCATCGCCGCTGCGGTTGAGCGGCGACAGTACGTTTTCGCAGAACTTCGCCCCTTCTTCGAGGATCGCATTGACCATGTCCGGGCTGGCATCGGTGGCCCCCAGTGCGGCGTAGTTGCGGTGAAAGTCGAAGACGTGGTCGATCAGAAAGCGCATGTCGCGCAAGGGAGCTTTGTACTCGGGCATGGTCATTCTCCGTCGGCAGATTTCTCCAACCTACTGCTGCCGACCACGCCTCACAATCACTTTGCGCTCGCTGAATGCGCCATCATCACTCAACCGTAGCGGCGTCCATGCGCACGGCGCCACGGCGGTTCTGCCCGAACGCCATCACGCAGTTGCGCCCGGCGCCTTTGGCGCTGTAGAGCGCCTGGTCAGCGGACTTGAGCACCTCTTCGGGGGTGCGCTGATCGATCCGCTCGGCGACGCCGATACTGACCGTCACCGACACACTCGACGCACCGGAACCGGCACGCCGCTGGCGCCCCTGCTGATCGTCCTGCGGGCGATTTTCCTGGTTTCGCAATTGAATGTTGTAAGTGGCGATGGACTCGCGGATCACTTCAAGATGCGGCATGCACTCTTCGAGGGTCTTGCCTGCAAACACTAGGGCGAACTCCTCACCGCCGTAGCGATAAGCCTTACCGCCACCGCCGATTTTCGACAGTTTGCTGGCCACCAGTCGCAGCACCTGGTCGCCGACGTCGTGGCCGTGGGTGTCGTTGAATTTCTTGAAGTGGTCGACGTCGCTCATGGCAAGCACGTAGTTGCGCCCCAACCGTTGCATGCGTTCATTCAGCGCACGACGGCCCGGCAGCCCGGTCAGTTCGTCGCGGAAGGCCATTTGATAGGCTTCGTGGGCAACGGCGGCGGCGATCATCAGCATCACCTGGCTGCACATGATGTTCAGCGTGAACGGCAGGATGAAGGTTTTCGGCAACATCCAGAACAACCCGAGCAGCCCCACCAATTGCGCGGCATGGAGCGGGCGCGGGTTGCGCCAGTATTGCCAGGCCAGCAGCAGGAACGCCGCAATGAACACCGGATAGGACAACTGGATCAGGCTCATCCAGGCGCCATGCAAGGCAGGCCAGCGAATCTCCGACAGCCAGATCAGCAGCGCGTGTGGATAACTTTGCTCAAGCGCCAGCGTCACGCTGCCGACCGCGAGCAAAACCGCGAAGCGTGCCACCATGTCCTGGAACAGATGGGTACGTTCCTGCCACGCCGCGAACACGCCAAACAGCAGCGGCAGCAGCAGGCAACACAAATGAAAGACCACGGCGGCATCGTCACGCACCTTGCCGTTGTCGCGGTAATAGTCGGTCTGGGTGTCGAGCAGGAAGTAGGCGATGTACACCGTGACCATCAGAAACAGTTCACGCTGGCGTCGGTACACCGCGCAATAGGCACCACCGAGCAACAGCACCAGGGTAGGCAGCACGTTGAACAGCGACGTGAAGAAGACGTTCAGATCCTTGATGTAAGCAGCCGCAAGCCCCGCCAGTAACAGTACTAATGACGGCAGGAAATGACTGAAACGTACAGCAGATGAGCGCGGCAAGGGTAAAGCTCCGACCCGTCAGATCAATAGATGGCAATGTGCCCACCACTTTAACGGCAGCCCCCCCGATTTACTGAGTGAAATACTGAGGTATTTGTAAAAAGTCGTCACTGGCAGCCATCAGCCGCCAGTGACGCAAGGGCAAATACAGTTACAGGTCGTTGTTGAACGGTTGCAGCGGCCCTTCCAGCGCTGCGCGACCTTCGGCACCGACCGGATTGAGCTCAATTTCGGCGTCCTGCGCCTGCCGGGTAGTGATCTTCGGACTGGCCGGTTTTTGCCCGACCGAGTTTTCATCACCCTTTTCGCCCTGTGGCAGTACCAGCGATGGATGGTCAAACGGCGCCCGTTCCCACGCGACCCGAGGGTCGGTCAGCCCGACTTCCATGAACTTGACCAGCGCATCCACTTCAACCGGGGTGAGGTTCAGCCGAGTCATGTCCGGATCGAGGTTCGAGCCGTTGTGCTGGTTGACCGCCGGGTGCTCGAAGCCACTGGTGTTGCTGGCATCTTCACCACGCCGGTCGCCGCCGCGGTTGTAGAACTCCATCACCTGTTGCAGCGTTGCGCGACTGCCGTTGTGGAAATACGGTCCGGTCAACGCGATATTGCGCAAGGTCGGTGTCTTGAAGGCGCCATCGACCGCATCGCGAAAACCGACATTGGGCTTGAGCGTCGCATCACAAGGGATGGCCGGGCTCAAAGGCACTTCGAAGGTGCACACATCAACTTCCAGCGGGTCAGGGATCTGGCCGCCCTGGAGTACGGTGTTGTACTCGCGAGTGAAAGACAACGGATTGCCCCAGGCATCCGCCCCGCCGAGCGCCAGGTCTTCCGAGGTCGGACGCACCCCGGTGTTGTAGAAGCCGTTGTCATAGAGCGTCGTGAGGTTGTCGGCCATGACCATGCGTTCGATCCGTTCCCGAGGATGGAACAGCAAGCGGCTGCCGGCGTTGGTCAATTCCGCGCCGCCGTGGCAACTGACGCACTTGCCCTTGCCCAGGAACAGATTCATGCCCTGGACCTGCTGGTCGTTCATGGCCGCATGATCGCCCTGCAAATAAGCATCCAGCGGCGCCTGGTCCGAGATCAGCGTGGACTCATACATCTGAATCGCCAGCCCGAAGAACAGCGGGAAGTTCGCCTCCATCTGAGTGTAGGGGGCGTCGCCCAACAAGACCTGCTGCGTGGCATTCCACAAACGCGGCTGGAACGCGTTCTTGATCAGTTCACGGTAAGTCGGCCGACGGCCGCGGGACACCGGCCCGAGTACTGAGTCGGTTGACGAGATCCGTTGCTGTTTGAGTATCAAGGTATCGAGCATGCGCCGGCCAATGTCGGCGAAGGTACGCCCACCGCAGGACATTTCCACCGGGCTGCCGGGCGGCCCTACCGCTTGCGAGGCGGCGGAAGCATCCTTGAGCGCCAGCCTGACTTTGGTCGCCACGCCACTGCGATCGCTCGTCACGAAAATCCCGGCGTCAGGGTCGCGATTGCCGAACGGTGAGAAACCGTTGAATACGTTGTTGGCCCGGCCATCCCAGAAGTTGCGCACGTTGAACGCAGCGTTGATCACCGTCGGTGCGTTACGCCCTGTGCTACGGCGAACATTGATACCGCCCACCTGGAAGATACCGTCTGGTTGCTGAATGCACTTGTCGAACCGCGACTGATTGGGCTTGACGAAGTTGGCGTCGAACACGCCTTGGGAGCCGATCACATCATCGCTTGAATAGACAATCGCCGAGTTGCGATCCAGCGGATCGGCCAGCACGTGGGTCGGGAAGTCACTTTTCTTCAGCAGGTAGTTCGGACCGCCTTTGCCACCGGACCTGGTGGTGTAGCTCGGCACGTCGCCCGGAATATCCGACGCGGTAAACGGCTTGTTGAAGATCGACGAGACGTTCGCGTTGGTGTTCGCCTGGCCCGGGTTGATCTGGTTGGTGGTGCGATGATCGACACCCGCGTGGAAGTGGCAAGACGCGCAAGCGGTGGAGCCGTCACTGCCGATCTCCATGTCCCAGAACAGTGCCTTGCCCAGGAAAACGGCCGCTGAGCGATTGAGCACGTAGTCGGCCATCAGGTCGACCTTGCGCCCGCCTTCGGTTCCTGAAGGGTCGGGAGGCGTCATGCCGCGCAGTGACTGCAGGCTGGGCACGTCCGGCACGGCCGGAACGACCGGGTCTGCGGCCCAAACGCTCATGACGGGCAGGCCCATGGCAAAGAGTGTCATCAACATCGCACGGGGCAAGCAGGTGGTTCGAAAGATGCTCAAATACTTAAACATGACGACGTTCCCGATTCAGTACGGAGTAGTCAGGCTCCGCGGTTGCCCTGTTGCGAGATGAGTTCATCGCCATGAATCTTGCTGCTCGCTGGAGTAACCACATCAACTTGAAGTTGCATGGGCAATGCGAGACCTGACTGGCAAAGCACTCTCGTGGCTCGGGCCATTTTAAAGAATGATATTTCGCACCACTGGGGTAGCGCTTGATGCAACTCTAGCCGCAATAAAATATTTCAACATGAAAATTTCAATATTTTTATTTAAGCCAAATCAATAAACCCTACAAACAACAGGAACTGCGCACTATTCCTCAGTTATGGTTAAACCTCACCCCATTATTGGGTGTAATTCCCCAAACAGCCCGCATCAGGCGATCACCAACGGTCTCTAAAGCCAGCATTTAAAGGGCATCACGCCACCAGACTGCGTTTCTTGAACCTGGCAGAGTATTTGCCAATCCAAACACCCCGGTGAAAGCGGTACTTTAAAAAACACCTGTAAAAAACCGCATCGCCAGCCAATAGAACCGTCTATCAGGCATATAAAATCCATTCGTGCGCAAGTTGTACTGCGCTAGCTATTACCTTTTTTATTCATACCGCCAATACAAGCCTATTCTTTCATCATCTTCTTCAACACCCCTTCCTGCACACATAAGACCTTAGTAGTATTTAACAGGCAACACTTCTCAATCAAAACCAATGGAGACACTTACTAAAATTTTTCACACCACTCCAAACTTGGGTATATATCCCCACCCACTTTGGCGTTAACCACTTAACATATAACTATGTGTATACCACCAACATCAGCGCAGCCCGCATTTTTGCTGGCTAACAAGCGACTTAACCAATCAGGCACGACTACTGCTATGAGCCCCTCAGGCTCAAGGAAATGTCTCTCGCGTTTGCGTCCGTAACCGGCCAACGCAACGCAGGTGAAAGCATCCGAACGGCAAGTGACGACAGTACACAGGCACTTATCCCGCCGGATCGAGCCCCCATTCGACACTCACGGCTTTGCGTTTTTCTTGCGCAGGATTCAGCGCATCAGCAGATCCGCGATCTCGATCGGCCGGCAATTGGTCCTGCAAGATTCTGGAGTGAGCCATGAGCTTATCTTTGTTCGAAAAAACGCTCGCCATACCGCTGCTGCCTCACAAACGATTCAACCGCATCTTCAGTCGCCATGCTCTGCTCGCCAGTGCCGTCGCTGTCGCACTGGCCATTGGTGGTGGAGATGCATTTGCCAAAAACGGAGCTGGCGGTGGCGGTGGCGGTGGCGGCGGGACTGCCAAGCCCCCGGGTTTGCCCTCGCCGTTCACGACACCCACACTGCCCGATCCGATTTTTACAAACCCGACTGCGATTCATGGGTTTGACGTTACCGGTTTTATCCAAAACATGACCCTGGACACCACCAATGCGAATTGCCCCAATACCAGCAACCCGGGCCGCTTTGGGGGGACCGTCCAGTTGAACGGCGTCACGATTGTTGTCCCTTGCAACACCGTTATGCAGATGCCGGCCAATACCCTGACCTGGGCCGACTTCGTCAGGGGTGGAACGCTGGCGCTCGGAAAATCACCGGCAGCCTACCCCTCGTTCGAGATCCATGTGGTAGGTAATACTGTCTCCAACAAGCAAATTGCCGGGCTGATCTTTGTCTCCCAGCAATCAGTCAATGCGGGTAGCGGTATCATCACCCGGATCGACTACACCAATGGCAACCTCGAAGTTGACAGCGGGAACCCGACGCAACCCACGATCATTCAGATCAACGATCCGACTGGACGTTTTGGCCGTGCCCAAAGCCCCGACCCACGCTTCTCCGTCGATGATGCCAACCCGACCATCCATGCCGCCACCGGCTACCCGATGTGCGTGCCGCGCACGATTTCCGGGGACGATGCGCTCTGCCCACAGAAAAACCGGCCAAAAGTGGTCACCCCGACCACGACCAACAACTGCCGCAACTTCAGCCAGGCCGGCGTCACGCCTCCGGCCAGTGGAGAGCTCTCGGGTCCAGCGGTGGGGCAGGTCTATTGCAGCCAGTACGTCATGAAGAGATTCAGCGATGCTACACGCACGGCGACGGACTCCGACCCGACACAACAGGCACCCTTCGAAGTCGGCGACTTCATCAGCTGGTCCGGTACTCTGTTCAAGTCAGCAACAACGGGCCTCCCGGACTTCATCTCTGCACACACGATCGAGGCGAATGTCGGGATCTACACTCAGCCTGGTTCGCAGCCCAGCTACCTGGCTATCGGGGAGTTTGGCATCGGTACGGCCGACCCGGCCGCAACGGCCATCAACGGAGTAGCCCAGGAGACGCAGGACCGGATTTTCCTTGAAGCCTCCACCACCGACATCCAGACCCCGGTCGACATCTATCTGATCGATGTCAATCCATCGACAGGTGTGCAAACCAATCGCTGGGCGACACCCTATGAGATGACAGGTGAGTGCAACCCTGCGCTGGGCCTTGCGGCCAGTTGCCTGGGAGCCTCGGGCGGTATTACCACACAGAACACGGGCCCACAGCCACAACGCGCCAGATTACGCGCGACCAAAGCGCCCACCGGGCTACTTAGCCAGCCGACACGTACCTTGCGCGTCGTTGCGCGGTCACTTTGCGTTCCACAGCTAAGCTTGTCCCAGGTCGGCGTGGACAGTTGCATCCAGAACGCGAGCAGGCTGACCGTCGCCAATGGACTGATTGCCGGACAGTATGTGGCGCCGGTGTTCGAGTTCATCTTTCCGGAAGGCGTCAAGCCTGGCGATCCCGTCGTCCCGAACGACTTCTGGCACCTGCCGTTCATACGTAACGGAGAAGGCGTGGGCACCCCGACTGGCGTCGGCCCTCTCGACCCGACGCCATGGTGAGCAAGGCCTGACCACCGCGAAAAAAAAACCGCCGCTCCCGGAGGAAGCGGCGGCTTTTTTGAAGTTAAGGCTTAGTAGCCCAGGTCGAAGTTCTCTTCTTTCATGTCCATCAGGTTGTTGGCGCCCGACAGCATGGTTGCGACGTGAGTGCGGGTACGCGGCAGGATGCGCTGGAAGTAGAAGCGCGCAGTCTGCAGCTTGGCGGTGTAGAACGCCTCTTCGGAAGTGCCGGCAGCCAGTTTCTCGGCAGCCAGGCGTGCCATGTCAGCCCAGAAGTAGGCCAGGCAGGCGTAACCGGAGTACATCAGGTAGTCCACGGAGGCCGCGCCAACTTCTTCGCGATCTTTCATGGCAGCCATACCGACCTTCATGGTCAGCTCGCCCCATTCCTTGTTCAGTGCAGCCAACGGAGCGACGAACTCTTGAACCGCTTCGTTGCCTTCGTTGGTCTGGCAGAACTTGTGGACGATCTTGGTGAAGCCCTTAAGAGCCTCGCCTTGGGTCATCAGCACTTTACGGCCCAGCAGGTCGAGTGCCTGGATACCGGTGGTGCCTTCGTACAGCATCGAGATGCGGCTGTCGCGGACGTTCTGCTCCATGCCCCACTCGGCGATGAAGCCGTGGCCGCCATAGATCTGCACGCCGTGGTTAGCCGATTCGAAACCGACTTCGGTCATGAAGGCCTTGGCGATTGGCGTCATGAACGCCAACAGTGCGTCAGCTTTCTTCTTCTCTTCTTCGTCCACGCCGTACTTGACGATGTCGACCTGCTTGGCGGTGAAGTAAACCATCGCACGGTTGCCTTCGGCGAAGGCCTTCATGGTCAACAGCATGCGGCGTACGTCAGGGTGCACGATGATCGGGTCAGCGGCTTTGTCCGGCGCTTTCGGGCCAGTCAGCGAGCGCATCTGCAGACGGTCGCGAGCGTATTTCAGGCCGCCCTGGAAACCGACTTCGGCGTGGGCCAGGCCTTGCAGCGCGGTACCCAGGCGTGCGGTGTTCATGAAGGTGAACATGCAGTTCAGGCCTTTGTTCGCCGGGCCGATCAGGAAACCGGTGGCGCCGTCGAAGTTCATCACGCAGGTGGCGTTGCCGTGGATGCCCATCTTGTGTTCCAGGGAACCACAGGACACAGCGTTACGCGCGCCAACCGAACCATCGGCGTTCGGCATGAACTTCGGCACGATGAACAGGGAGATGCCTTTGGTGCCAGCCGGTGCATCCGGCAGGCGGGCCAGTACGATGTGGACGATGTTATCGGCCATGTCGTGTTCACCGGCCGAGATGAAGATCTTGGTGCCGGAAACCTTGTAGGAACCGTCGGCCTGAGGCTCGGCCTTGGTGCGCAGCATGCCCAGGTCGGTGCCGCAATGCGGCTCGGTCAGGCACATGGTGCCGGTCCACTCGCCGGAAACCAGCTTGGTCAGGTAAGCCTCTTGCTGCTCAGGGGTGCCGTGCTCGGAGATGGTGTTCATCGCACCGTGCGAGAGGCCTGGGTACATGCCCCACGACCAGTTGGACTCGCCAACCATTTCGCTGATCGCCAGACCCAAGGACTCCGGCAGGCCTTGGCCACCGTGCTCTACGTCGTGAGCCAGGCTCGGCCAGCCACCTTCGACGAATTGCTTGTAGGCTTCCTTGAAGCCAGTCGGGGTCTTGACGCCGGACTCGCTCCAGGTGCAACCCTCGATGTCGCCCACGCGGTTCAGCGGAGCCAGTACCTGCTCACAAAACTTGGCGCCTTCCTCGAGAATGGCGTCAACCATGTCCGGAGTTGCGTCGGCACAAGCCGGAAGGCTCTGATAGTGCGCTTCGTAGCCGAGCAGCTCGTCACGAACGAAGCGAATATCACGCAAGGGGGCCTTGTAGTCAGGCATAGCGATAAACCTCTGCTGATGTAACCGGGAATGAACGACCGCATGGATTTGTTGTTGCGATCAAACAGTTGTTTGAAACATACGTTTACGCCCAAATCTTGTCAAGCGTCGATCTTTTGCCGTTCGTCATCGCAGGATTGGACACACAGGCACGCGACAACGCAGCCGCGCTTGCGAAGCAGCCCGCCGCACCGAAAAGATTAGTTGAACAAGAAAGACTTACGCAGAAAAACGCCGCGAACAGGCGCGGCGCTGGAGGGTGCGGATTCTGTAAATAATCAGGCGTAGGTATCGATCAACGTCCCGAGCACTTCGTCGGCTGCCTTGGCGACTTTCACGCCCAGCTCCGCCTGAATCTTGCCTTGGGCCATTTCGGCCACGTTGCTGGCCAGGTCCGATTGCTGGCTGCGATCAACCGATCGCAGACGATCGACCTGTGCCTCGGAGGACTGGCTGGTGACCGAACGCTCGATGGTGGTGTTGGCGATCTGCCCGGCGGCTTGATCGACACGGTTCTGCCCTGTCTGAATGGTGCTCAGACCGGCATAAAAAGCGGTGTTTCCTGAGATTTCCATGGGAGAACTCGTCCTTTCAAAGGATCAACAGCGGCCATTGAAGCAGAGTGGCCGGCAAAACACCCGTCAAAAACACTAATGGCACAGTGCCTTGTCATAGGCAAAACCCCCATGCGACAAACTTCAGTCCAACAGGTCCAGTTGCAAGTGCTCGGCCACTGCCTCGGCCGTAACGGCCTTGAGTTTAGGCACACGCCCCAGGCACGGCGCCGGGAGGCGCTCGGCAAGGGTAGCCAGGTTTTCTTCCAGCCGCGAGGTCTTCGGGTCGATGATATTGGCCACCCATCCCGCCAGTTGCAAACCGTCCCGGGCTATCGCTTCGGCGGTCAACAAGGCATGGCTGATACACCCCAGGCGTACACCGACCACCAGGATCACCGGCAGCTTCAATGCGATGGCCAGGTCCGACAGATTGTCCTGATCCGCCAAGGGTACGCGCCAGCCGCCGGCGCCTTCGATCAGGGTGAAGTCCGCCTGCATGCCCAGAATCTGCCGCATCGGCGTCAGCAACGACTGCACCGTCAGCGCCACACCCGCCTCTCGCGCCGCCAGATGCGGGGCAATGGCCGGTTCGAAGGCCATCGGATTGACCTGTGTATAGGTCAGCGGCAGCGAACACTCCGCCAGCAAGGCCAGCGCATCGGCGTTGCGCAGGCCCTTGGGCGTCACATCGCAACCGGACGCGACCGGTTTGCCCGCCGCCGTGCTCAAACCCGCCGAACGCGCCGCATGCAACAGCCCCGCAGCGACCGTGGTTTTACCGACATCGGTATCCGTACCGGCGATGAAATAGGCTGCGCTCATAAGGGTTTCTCCAAGACGGCGTACACCACTTGATAAGTCGCCGGCAGGCCCTGGGCCTGACGAAACTGTTCGTAAGCCTCGATCAGACCCAGAATCCGCGCCCGGCCGGTCAAGCCACCCGGCCGCCCGGGATTGAGATTGTGCGCACCCAACGCCTTGAGTTCATGGGTCAGGCAACGCACATCCGGGTAATGCAGCACGTGCGCAAGGTTTTGCAGACTGACCACATTCAAGCCGCTGGCCGCACACAACTGCTGATAAACACCAAACTCCCGGAAGCGGTTGACGTGCACCATGCCGTCGACTTCGCGCCAGCTGTCACGCAATTCAAACAACGTCCCTACACACAGACTAGCAAACGCGAAAATGCCACCCGGCTTCAGCACTCGAAAAGCTTCACTGAGCACCGAGTCGAAGTCCGCGCACCACTGCACGGCCAGGCTGGAGAAGACCAGGTCGCAGGTCGAATCCTGCAGTGGCAAACGCTCGGCATCACCGGCCACGAAATGCGCGGCACCGCCCAGTGGCCGGGCGTGGTTGAGCATGCCTTCGGCGATGTCCAGCGCCACACCATGGCTGCCCGGAAATTGCTCGTCCAGGGTACGACTGAAATGCCCGGTGCCACAGCCAAGGTCCAGCCAACGCTGCGGTACGAAGTCCTGCGGCAGGCACCCGAGCAATTGTCTGCCCACATCACGCTGCAACTCGGCCACGCTGTCGTAACTGGCCGCCGCGCGGGAGAATGATGCTGCAACCTGGCGCTTGTCGGGCAAGGCGCCGGGCAGGTTGGGAAGGGATAAATCAGTCATCACCAGACTCATGCAAAAAGGCCTGGATCGCCCCCGCCACACCGTGGGGATCCTCCAGGAGAAACGCGTGGCTGGCCTGTTCAATCAGACCGATTTCGACATCCGGCAGCAGTGCCAACAATTCGCCCGCCGCTTCCGCCGGCACCAACCCGTCGAGGCCGGCGAACAGATGCAGTTGCGGCCCCTGAAAATCCAGTAAAGCCTGGCGTGTACTCAACCCACCCAACAGCTCCAATCCACTGAGCAGCGCCGAAGCCGAGGACTTGGGAGCGCCAGCCAACAAAAGGCGAGCCAGCGAGCGTGGGTCGGGGGAGCCTTGTGAACAAAGAAGACTGAAGCGTTTCAAGGTCGCCTCCGGATTCAAACGGCATCCGCTGAGGAAGGCCTTGAAGTCCTCTTCGTGCATGGCATGGGACCAACCGGCCCAAGCCACAAAACAGGGATTGCTGGCCAACGTCAGCAACCCGCAGCAACGATCACCACGACGCGCCGCCAACTCGGACGCCAGCATGCCGCCCAATGACCAACCACCAAGCCAGGCGTCTTGCGGCAACGTCGAATCAAGCTCATCGAGCCACTCTTCAAGATCGCTCGACCCCAGCTCCGGCAACGGCTCGATCTCGACGCGCAGGTGCTCATCCAGGCCGCGCAAGGCCGCCGCAAGAGGCTCCAGCGGTGAAACGCCAAGCCCCCAGCCGGGCAGCAGAATCAGACGATCACGCATGGCTTGGCTCCGGCTTCAGTTGCTGAAAACAATCGGCCAGTCCATTTAACAATAGCTGTACCTGAACCTCGCTGTGGGCAGCCGTCAGCGTGACCCGCAGACGGGCACTGCCGGCGGGTACGGTCGGCGGGCGAATCGCGGTCACCATCAACCCGCGTTCGCGCAGCATTTGCGAAAGGCGCACCGCACGCCCCGCGTCACCGATCATGATTGGCTGGATCGGCGTGAAGCTGTCCATGAGTTCCAGGCCAATCTGCTCGGCACCTTTGCGGAACTGGCGGATCAGCGTCTGCAAATGCTCGCGGCGCCAGTGTTCGCTGCGCAGCAGTTCCAGGCTTTTCAACGTGGCGCAGGCCAGCGCAGGTGGCTGGCTGGTGGTGTAGATGTAGGGGCGGGCGAACTGGATCAGGCTTTCGATCAGCTCTTCGCTGCCAGCGACAAAGGCACCCGCCGTACCGAACGCCTTGCCGAGGGTGCCGACCAGCACCGGAACGTCATCCTGGCTCAAGCCGAAGTGTTCGACGATGCCGCCACCGTTGGCGCCCAGCGGTCCAAAACCATGGGCATCGTCGACCATCAACCAGGCGCCTTTGGCCTTGGCTTCTCGGGCCAGCGCAGGCAAGTCGGCGATATCACCGTCCATGCTGAACACGCCGTCGGTGACCACCAGCGTATTGCCGGTGGCTTTTTCCAGGCGTTTGGCCAGGCTCACCGGGTCGTTGTGCAGGTAGCGATTGAACCGCGCGCCGGACAACAGCCCCGCGTCGAGCAGCGACGCATGATTGAGCCGGTCTTCGAGCACCGTATCACCCTGCCCCACCAGCGCAGTGACCGCGCCGAGGTTGGCCATGTAGCCGGTGGTGAACAGCAACGCGCGCGGGCGACCGGTCAGGTCGGCCAACGCTTCTTCCAAGGCATGGTGCGGGGAGCTATGACCGATAACCAGGTGTGATGCCCCTCCGCCCACCCCCCACTTCGAAGCGCCGGCACGCCAGGCTTCGATCACTTGCGGATGATTGGCCAGGCCCAGGTAGTCGTTGTTACAGAACGCCAGCAACGGCTGGCCATCGACCACCACTTGGGGCCCCTGTGGGCTTTCGAGCAGCGGGCGCTGGCGGTAGAGGTTTTCGGCACGACGGGCGGCAAGGCGTGCGGCGAGATCGAAAGACATGCAGGCCTCGACTATCAAATGACACATGTCCCCTGTGGGAGCGAGCCAGCTCGCGAAGGCGTCTAGTCAGCCAACATCAATGTTGAATGTCAGTCCGCATTCGCGAGCAGGCTCGCTCCCACAGGGTTTTGCATTCCTTCAGAGGAATAAATGTTGGATTCAGACGGCCGCGTTATAGAACTGCTCGCTGCTCTTCTGCTCCACCAGCGCCTGCTCGATCGCCGCCTGATGCACTTCATCGGCGTGCTCTTCGCGAGCTTCCGGCAGGATGCCCAGACGCGAGAACAGTTGCATGTCCTTGTCGGCCTGCGGGTTGGCAGTGGTCAGCAGTTTTTCGCCGTAGAAAATCGAGTTGGCACCGGCGAAGAACGCCATGGCCTGCATCTGCTCGTTCATGGCTTCGCGGCCGGCGGACAGGCGCACGTGGGATTGCGGCATCAGGATGCGCGCGACGGCGAGCATGCGAATGAAGTCGAACGGGTCGACGTCGTCGGCATTTTCCAGCGGTGTACCGGCGACTTTCACCAGCATGTTGATCGGCACCGACTCCGGATGCTCCGGCAGGTTGGCCAGCTGGATCAGCAGATTGGCGCGGTCGTCCAGCGACTCGCCCATGCCGAGAATGCCGCCGGAGCAGATTTTCATCCCCGACTCACGTACATAGGCCAGGGTTTGCAGGCGCTCGCCGTAGGTGCGGGTAGTGATGATGCTGCCGTAGAACTCCGGCGACGTATCGAGGTTGTGGTTGTAGTAGTCGAGGCCGGCCTTGGCCAGCGCTTCGGTCTGATCCTGATCCAGGCGACCGAGGGTCATGCAGGTTTCCAGGCCCAGGGCTTTCACGCCTTCGACCATCTTCAACACGTACGGCATGTCTTTGGCCGACGGATGCTTCCACGCCGCGCCCATGCAGAAACGGGTAGAACCGATGGCCTTGGCGCGAGCGGCCTCTTCGAGGACCTTCTGCACTTCCATCAGTTTTTCTTTTTCCAGGCCGGTGTTGTAGTGACCGGACTGCGGACAATATTTGCAATCTTCCGGGCAGGCGCCGGTTTTGATCGACAGCAGGGTCGACACCTGGACGCGGTTGGCGTCGAAATGCGCACGGTGCACCGTCTGCGCCTGGAACAACAGGTCATTGAATGGCTGAACGAAGAGTGCTTTGACTTCGGCCAAAGTCCAGTCATGACGCAGGGTTGCAGTGGTGCTGGCACTCATGGGCGTTTCCTTTGAATTATGCTTTGGCAGGCGGCTGGATAATGGAATGTCACAGTCGCTTCACAGATGTTTCGGCATATTTAAGGAAGAGCGATGCGCTGTCAACCACGATACGAAGGACCGGTTTACATCTGGTTAAAAAACAAACAATCATGCCTTTTGTGCGATGAAGCGGCCGACGGCATCCCTCCCGTCTGCACGGCCTGCGAAATCGAGTTGCCCTGGCTCGGCGATCACTGCCTGACCTGCGCCCTGCCGCTCCCGGCCGCGGGCCTCACCTGCGGCCATTGCCTGAAGCAGCCACCGGCCTTCGAGCAAGTGATTGCGCCCTGGACCTACAGCTTTCCGGTAGACAGCCTGATCACCCGCTTCAAACACAACGCCAAGTGGCCATTCGGTCGCCTGCTCGCCGAACTTCTTGCTCAATACCTGCAACATCGCTTCGAAGGCGATCTGCAGCGCCCCAATGCGCTGATCCCGGTGCCGCTGGCCACCCGGCGCCTGCGCCAGCGCGGCTTCAATCAGGCGGCGATGCTGGCTCACTGGTTGAGTGCGAGTCTCGATATCCCTTGCGACGAACGGTTGCTGCTGCGCACCCAGGACACCGACGCCCAACAGGCCTTGAACGCCGAAGCCCGACGAAAGAACCTGCGCAACGCTTTCTCCCTGGCACCCGGCGCAGTCGTCAAAGGCCGGCACCTGGCCCTGGTCGACGACGTACTGACCACCGGTGCCACGACCCAGGCCCTGGCTCGCCTGCTAATGGACGCCGGGGCGGTGAGAGTCGACGTCTATTGCCTGGCCCGCACGCCCAAACCCGGCGAGACACCCTGACTTGACTCGCACGGCCCAAGCGACCAACGTCCTCATCATCGTCACCACCCAAAGCGACTTGCCATGTCTTTGCCAACCTTGCTGTCCCAGCACATTGTCCGCCGTCCGCAGCGCATCGCCCTGTTGCAGCACATCGCCGAACAAGGCTCGATCACCCGCGCGGCCAAAAGCGCAGGCCTGAGCTACAAGGCCGCCTGGGATGCGATCGATGAGCTGAACAACCTGGCGCAGAAGCCGCTGGTGGAGCGGATTGTCGGCGGCAAGGGCGGTGGCGGTGCGCGCCTGTCCAACGAGGGGGAGCGGGTGCTGCGGCTGTACCAGAAGCTGCAAGCCTTGCAGGCCCAGGTGCTGGAAGCTGCCGAAGACGCGAGCGATCTGGATCTGCTCGGGCGCCTGATGCTGCGCACCAGCGCGCGCAACCAGTTGCACGGCAAGGTAGTAGCGATTGAACCTCAGGGGCGCAACGACCTGATTCGCCTCAAAGTCGCCGATGGCGTGATCGTCGACGCGCAAATCACCCACGACAGCACCGAGCGCCTGGAGCTGCAAATCGGCACCGAAGTTGTGGCATTGATCAAGGCCGGCTGGCTCGACGTGCTGGAAAGCGATTCCGCCGAAACGCCTGGAAACAATTGCCTCAGGGGCAGCATCGAAAAAATTCTCGACGCCGACGATGGCCCCAGCGAAGTGCGCATCACCCTGCCCAATGGCCTGACCCTATGCGCCTTGGCCGAACCGAGTCATCTGCAAGCATCGGGGTTGACCTGCGGAAAGCCGGTGCGCGTCGAGTTCTCGCCGTCCAGGGTTCTGCTGGGCACGCCACTGTAAGCAGAACTGCAACAAAAGGTTCATTACTCATCTTTAAGGTGTCTGCAAAATCCGCAGGGAGCCTGAAATGAGCCTATTAGAAGAAAACCAGTCCACCGACCTCGAAAACATGGTCGGCCTCAGCCGTCGCGGCTTCATCAGCGCGGGTGCCCTATGCGGCGCTGCGATGTTCCTCGGTGGCAACCTGCTGAGCCGCAGCGTGATGGCCGCCAGTGTCAGCGCCGGCAACAGCCAGTTGTTGGGCTTCGACAGCATTGCCGCCGCCACCAGCGATTCCATCACCCTGCCAGCGGGCTACAAGTCCTCGGTGCTGATCAGCTGGGGCCAGCCACTGCACAAGGACGGTCCGGCGTTCGACCCGAGCGGCAACGGCAGCGCCGAACATCAGGAAGTCCAGTTCGGCGACAACAACGACGGCATGAGCCTGTTCGAGTTTCCGGGCGAAAAAGATCGGGCGCTGATGGCGATCAACAACGAATACACCAACTACCGCTACCTCTACGCCCACGGCGGCATGCCGCAATCGGCGGAAGAAGTGCGCAAGGCGCTGGCCTGCGAAGGTGTGTCGGTGATTGAAGTGCAGCGCAAGAACGGCCAATGGCAATTCGTCCAGGGCTCGCGCTACAACCGCCGCATTCACGGCAACGCACCCATCACCCTGAGCGGCCCGGCCGCCGGACATGCCCTGCTCAAAACCAGCGCCGATCCGCACGGCAAGAACGTCCTCGGTACGTTCCAGAACTGCGCCAACGGCAAGACGCCGTGGGGCACCTATCTGACCTGTGAAGAGAACTTCACCGACTGCTTCGGCAGCAGCAACGCCGAGCAGAAATTCGACCCGGCGCAGAAACGCTACGGCGTGGTGGCCACCAGCAAAGAAATCAACTGGCACCCCCACGACGAGCGCTTCGACATGGCGAAGAACCCCAACGAACTCAACCGTCATGGCTGGGTGGTGGAGATCGATCCGTTCGATCCGAAATCGACGCCGGTCAAACGCACGGCCCTGGGGCGCTTCAAACACGAAAACGCCGCCCTGGCCGAAACCGGCGATGGCCATGCCGTGGTGTACATGGGCGACGACGAACGCGGTGAGTTCATCTACAAATTCGTCAGCCGCGACAAGATCGACCACAAGAACCCCAAGGCCAACCGCGACATTCTCGACCACGGCACCCTGTACGTGGCGCGTTTCGATGCCGGCGACGGCAACGTCGATCACCCGAAAGGCCAAGGTGAATGGATCGAACTGACCCACGGCAAAAACGGCATCGACGCCAGCAGCGGCTTTGCCGATCAGGCCGAAGTGCTGATCCACGCCCGCCTGGCTGCCAGCGTGGTGAAGGCCACGCGAATGGACCGCCCGGAATGGATCGTGGTCAGCCCCAAGGATGGCCAGGTCTACTGCACGCTGACCAACAACGCCAAACGCGGCGAAGACGGGCAACCGGTGGGCGGGCCGAACCCGCGGGAGAAGAACGTCTACGGGCAGATCCTGCGCTGGCGCACTGAGCGTGACGATCACGGCTCGAAAACTTTTGCCTGGGACCTGTTCGTCGTCGCCGGTAATCCGGGGGTTCACGCCGGTACACCAAAAGGCGGATCGTCGAACATCACGCCGCAGAACATGTTCAACAGCCCGGACGGTTTGGGCTTCGACAAGGCCGGACGCTTGTGGATTCTCACCGACGGTGATTCGAGCAACGCCGGAGACTTTGCCGGCATGGGCAACAACCAGATGCTCTGTGCCGACCCGGTAACCGGCGAGATTCGCCGCTTCATGGTTGGCCCGGTAGGTTGTGAAGTGACGGGGATCAGCTTCTCGCCGGATCAGAAGACCCTGTTTGTCGGGATTCAGCATCCGGGTGAAAACGGCGGCTCGACCTTCCCCGAGCACCTGCCCAACGGCAAGCCGCGGTCTTCGGTGATGGCGATTTCGCGGGAAGATGGCGGGATCGTCGGCGCCTGACAGGCCCTCATCGCGAGCAAGCTCGCTCCCACAGGATTGGCGCGATTTCAAGTCTGGCGCATGACCTGTGGGAGCGAGCTTGCTCGCGATAGCGTCAGCGCAAACAACGCACATCTCAAGCCCGCCCCCTAAAACCGCGCCGTCTGCGCTACCATGCCTGGCCGGACGCAGCAGCCTGCTGCGCGCAGGAGTCAGCATGGCCCACCCGTTTGAAACCCTCACACCAGACCTCGTGCTCGACGCCGTTGAAAGCATCGGCTTTCTCAGCGACGCGCGCATCCTGGCGCTCAACAGCTACGAGAACCGCGTCTATCAGGTCGGTATCGAAGACGCCGAGCCGCTGATCGCCAAGTTCTACCGGCCGCAACGCTGGACCAACGAAGCGATTCTGGAAGAGCACCAGTTCACCGCCGAACTCGCCGACTGCGAGGTGCCGGTTGTGGCGCCGTTGATCCACAACGGTGAAACCCTGCACGAACACAACGGATTCCGCTTCACCCTGTTCCCCCGCCGTGGCGGCCGCGCACCGGAGCCGGGCAATCTCGACCAGCTGTATCGCCTGGGCCAGTTGCTCGGGCGCCTGCATGCGGTCGGCTCGACCCGGCCGTTCGAGCACCGTGAAGCGCTGGCGGTAAAAAACTTCGGCCATGACTCGCTGGCCACACTGCTCGACGGCAACTTCATCCCCCGCAGCCTGCTGCCGGCCTACGAATCGGTGGCCCGCGATCTGCTCAAGCGCGTGGAAGATGCCTACAGCAACACACCGCACCAGAACATCCGCATGCACGGGGACTGCCACCCGGGCAACATGATGTGCCGTGACGAAATGTTCCATATCGTCGACCTCGACGACTGCCGCATGGGCCCGGCGGTACAGGACATCTGGATGATGCTCGCCGGCGATCGTCAGGATTGCCTGAGCCAGTTGTCGGAACTGATGGACGGCTACAACGAATTCCACGACTTCGACCCGCGTGAACTGGCCTTGATCGAACCGCTGCGCGCCTTGCGCCTGATGCACTACAGCGCCTGGCTCGCCCGCCGCTGGGAAGACCCGGCATTCCCCCGCAGTTTCCCGTGGTTTGGCACCGAGCGTTATTGGGGGGATCAGGTGTTGGCGTTGCGCGAGCAACTGGCGGCTCTTAACGAAGAGCCACTGAAGTTGTTCTGACCCACCCTGCCCCCCTGTGGGAGCGAGCTTGCTCGCGATGACGGCGATACATTCAGCACAACTTTGACTGACATACCGCCATCGCGAGCAAGCTCGCGCCCACAGTTGTTTGTGTTCACAAATACCCAACCTATTCAGTCAGGACATTCGCAGACAAATCTCCTTACAATCCCCTCTTTGTTAGCTGCCTAAGCAAGGATTCTGCATGCAAGCCGCCAACCCGCGTCGCGGGTACATTCTGGGCCTGAGTGCCTACATCATCTGGGGACTTTTCCCCCTCTACTTCAAAGCCATCGCCAGTGTGCCCGCCGTGGAAATCATCATCCACCGGGTGCTGTGGTCAGCGCTGTTCGGCGCCTTGTTGCTGATGGTCTGGAAGCATCCCGGCTGGTGGCGCGAGCTGCGGGAGAATCCACGACGGCTGGCGATCCTGGCCCTGAGCGGTGCGCTGATAGCAGCCAACTGGCTGACCTACGTCTGGTCGGTGAACAACGGACGCATGCTGGAGGCCAGCCTCGGTTACTACATCAACCCCTTGGTGAACGTGTTGCTGGGCATGCTGATCCTTGGCGAACGGCTGCGGCGCATGCAATGGATTGCCGTCGGGCTGGCGGCTGTCGGTGTGGCGCAACAGGTCTGGCAAGTCGGCAGCCTGCCATGGGTGTCGCTGGTGTTGGCACTGACCTTCGGTTTCTATGGCCTGATTCGCAAGCAGGCACCGGTCAAGGCACTGCCGGGGCTGGTGGTGGAAACCTGGATGCTGGTACCGATTGCCCTCGGTTGGTTGCTGCTCAATCCGACGGCCAGCAGCGCCCAGGCCGAATTCTGGACCACCTCCCAAGCCTGGTGGCTGGTCGCCGCCGGCCCGATCACGCTGGTGCCGCTGGTCTGCTTCAACGCTGCCGCACGGCATTTGCCCTACACGACACTGGGGTTTCTCCAGTACCTGGCGCCGACCCTGGTTCTGCTGCAAGCGGTCCTGCTGTTTGGCGAGCACCTGTCGTCCAGCACCTTGGTAGCGTTCATGTTTATCTGGGCCGGCCTGGCGGTTTACAGCATCGATGCGTGGATAAGTTTGCGCCGCCGCAGCTGATCAAAAAACATACAAACACCTACAGGCCACGTCTCCCGTGGCCTGCATCATTCCTTCCCAAGGTTATCCACAGCGTGATCCCCGCCGTTTGTGTGCAAGTATCTGAAACTGCTTGTTTTTTGATCAAAACATGAAGAACCCCGGTCGGCGTGGCCTGGCGGGGTGTCTCTACAGGTTATCCACAGGCGGGTGCACGTTTAACTTGGATAACCTGATCAGGGTTCACTGCGCAGCACCAACTCGACCATCAGGTCGTCAGCCAGGGTTTCCAGCCGCGATTGCAGTACGTCCAGCGACAGCGTCAGCGGGACCGCAAGAATCGCTTCGGCATGGAACAACGGCTCGCTGCTCATCGGTGCCGGACGCACTTCGGTGACCAGCCGCTCCAGACTCACCCCCTGCTCGCTCAGCAAGCGCGTGATGTCACGCACGATCCCCGGGCGATCATTGCCCACCAGTTCCATGGCGATCGGTTTCCAGGTGCAGGATTGTTCGATACCGCTTTCAGCGATCAACACGCGAATGCCATGGGCGGACAAGCCCTGCAAGGCATCGACCAGTTCGTCGTAGGCCTCGGCCGGCACCCCAACCCGAAGAATCCCGGCGAATTGTCCCGCCATGCGCGACATGCGGCTTTCCAGCCAGTTGCCGCCGTGCTCGGCAATGCATTGGGCAATGCGCTCGACTTGCCCGGGCTTGTCCGGAGCAAAAACAGTGAGTACGAGGTGGTCCATGGCACAGCCCTCTTGTCATGACTTTTGTTATAGAGAACCAAGTATAGGCAAGGGTTGGACCTGCGCCGACAGGTCAGGCGCCTTCGCGAGCAGGCTCGCGCCCACAAGGGTTGCGCGGGCCTTAGTGGGAGCGAGCCTGCTCGCGAATGAAGGCACCGCCGATCTGACTGACCCAACAAATCGTGTACAACTTTTGATATTTAACTGGAACAATCTAATAGTTTTTTGAGAACATCACGCTCCCCGACGTGACCGCAATGCGTCATGGGGTCGCAGAACGACGTAATTAGTCTAATTTTCACAACCGCAATTCATCATGTAGTATGCCGCAGCGCGCACTACATAACGCTGGATCGATGTCTGCCGCAGGCACGTTCGCAACCCTGAAAGCCCTGTCAGCAAGGCCCCAAGCCGTTGATTGGTCCCAACCCAGCCGCCTGTCATGGGCATGTACTGGTAGAGGGGTTTGTGGTTTAAATGGCCAAAGGCTTCATTGTTAAATTGAAGAGCTGAAAAGCGAAATAGCTGAGCAGAGTGAGGCAAGCAATGACTGAACACGTTCAAGTCGGTGGCCTGCAGGTCGCCAAAGTCCTGTTCGACTTCGTGAACAACGAAGCCATTCCCGGTACCGGCCTCACCGCCGATAAGTTCTGGGCCGGTGCCGACAAGGTCATCCATGACCTGGCGCCGAAGAACAAAGCCCTACTCGCCAAACGCGATGATTTCCAGGCTCGTATCGATGGCTGGCACCAGGCGCGTCGAGCTCTTGGGACAGCCCAGGTGCACGACCCGAAAGCCTATAAAGCCTTCCTGCAAGACATCGGTTATCTGCTGCCAGAAGCGGCCGATTTCCAGGCAACGACGCAAAACGTCGATGAAGAAATCGCCCGCATGGCCGGCCCACAGCTCGTGGTGCCTGTCATGAACGCCCGCTTCGCGCTCAATGCCTCGAACGCCCGCTGGGGCTCGCTGTACGATGCGCTCTACGGCACCGACGCCATCAGCGAAGCCGACGGCGCGGAAAAAGGCAAAGGCTACAACAAGGTACGCGGCGACAAGGTCATCGCTTTCGCCCGTGCCTTCCTCGACGAAGCCGCGCCTTTGGCGGCCGGCTCCCACGTCGATTCCACCGGCTACAAGATCGTCGACGGCAAACTGGTGGTCGCCCTCAAAGGCGGCAGCAACACCGGCCTGCGCAACGACGCGCAACTGATCGGCTTCCAGGGCGATGCCGCTGCACCGACTGCGATCCTGCTGAAAAACAACGGCCTGCATTTCGAAATCCAGGTCGACGCCAGCACCCCGGTCGGTCAGACCGACGCGGCCGGCGTCAAAGACATCCTGATGGAAGCCGCGCTGACCACCATCATGGACTGCGAAGACTCGGTTGCCGCCGTCGACGCCGATGACAAAGTGGTGATCTACCGCAACTGGCTCGGCCTGATGAAGGGCGATCTGTCGGAAAACGTCGCTAAAGGCGGTCAGACCTTTACCCGCACCATGAACGCCGACCGCACCTACACCGCGGTCGATGGCAGTGAACTGAGCCTGCACGGTCGTTCGTTGCTGTTCGTGCGTAACGTCGGTCACCTGATGACCATCGATGCGATTCTGGACAAAGACGGTAACGAAGTACCGGAAGGCATTCTCGATGGCCTGGTGACTTGCCTGGCATCGATGCACAACCTGAACGGCAACACCTCGCGCAAAAACACCCGCACCGGCTCCATCTACATCGTGAAGCCGAAGATGCACGGTCCTGAAGAAGCGGCGTTCACCAACGAGCTGTTCGGTCGCATCGAAGACGTGTTGGGCCTGCCGCGCAACACCCTCAAAGTCGGGATCATGGACGAGGAGCGTCGTACCACGATCAACCTCAAGGCCTGCATCAAGGCGGCGAGCGAGCGCGTGGTGTTCATCAACACCGGTTTCCTCGACCGCACGGGCGATGAAATCCACACTTCCATGGAAGCCGGCCCGATGGTGCGCAAGGCGGACATGAAGGCGGAAAAATGGATCGGCGCCTACGAGAACTCCAATGTCGATATCGGTCTGAGCACCGGCCTGCAAGGTCGCGCGCAGATCGGTAAAGGCATGTGGGCCATGCCTGACCTGATGGCGGCGATGCTCGAACAGAAAATCGCTCACCCGATGGCTGGCGCCAACACCGCCTGGGTACCATCGCCGACCGCTGCTGCCCTGCACGCGCTGCACTACCACAAGGTTGACGTGTTCGCCCGTCAGGCCGAACTGGCCAAGCGTGCCCATGCGTCGGTGGACGACATCCTGACCATCCCGCTGGCGGTGAACCCGCAGTGGACCGCCGAACAGATCAAGAACGAACTGGACAACAACTCCCAGGGCATTCTCGGTTACGTCGTGCGCTGGATCGACCAGGGCGTCGGCTGTTCGAAAGTGCCGGACATCAACGACGTCGGCCTGATGGAAGACCGTGCAACGCTGCGTATTTCCAGCCAGCACATCGCCAACTGGCTGCGTCACGGCATCGTCACCGAAGAGCAGGTCATGGAAAGCCTCAAGCGCATGGCGCCGGTGGTTGACCGTCAGAACGCCGGCGACGCGCTGTACCGTCCGCTGGCCCCCAACTTCGACAGCAACATCGCCTTCCAGGCGGCGGTCGAACTGGTGGTCGAAGGCACGAAGCAGCCGAACGGCTACACCGAGCCGGTCCTGCACCGTCGTCGTCGCGAGTTCAAGGCTGCCAATGGCCTGTAACTGAGCGTCTGCGCCGGACATGAAAAAGCCCTGATCGAAAGATCAGGGCTTTTTTCTTTACGGCTCGGTTTATCGGCTTGAACTAAGGCTTCACCCCAAGCTCACGCTTGACCAATTCCAGCAGATTACCGGCATCAATCGGCTTGAGCAGAAAATCCACCACATTCAAATGCATCGCGGCGATCGCATCTTTCACGTCGGCATCGCCCGAGACGATGATGACCGGCAACGCCGCCCGTACCGACTCGCGCACCTGTCGGATCAGGTCCAGCCCATCGATGTGGCCCATGCGCAGGTCGGTAATCACCAGTCCGATCGAAGGTTTCTCTTCCAGCATCTTGAGTGCCGCTTCGCCACTGGCCGCCGTCATGCAACGAATACCGTCCAGCGCGAGGATCTCTGACAGCAGCTCCCGGGCGTCTTTATCGTCGTCGACGATCAGCACCCGTTGCGGTGGCAGGTCAGGTTCCTGCATGACGGCACTCAGTGCTTCGCGCTCGGCGTCGCTCAAAATATCGTGGTCGGACATGGCTTTCTCTACATGTTCAATTCAATTCCCTAGCACAGTTGTGAGACATCGCTAAGCAGACCATCAATGTGCACTCTGTCGGATGATTTTCCAATAGGGGAGCCGTGAGGTTTTTCGCACACTTGCGTAGGCTTCTTCCGACACTTCAGGGTGCGAACTGCCTACCTAGACTTACGTCCAATGGGCACCCCGGCCACAGGGGTCGACCATGTCCGGGTCATCCGACTACAACAATTCAAAAAAGACTGCGGTAATGGTTATGAGTAAAGCGGACGCCTTCACACAGGCAGGGAAAACCGCGGTGTTGCAGAACATCCAGGGTACGTTGCAATTCCTTCAGCGTTTCCCGCCCTTCAACCAGATGGAACACGCTCACCTGGCGTATCTGGTCGAGCAATGTCAGCTGCGTTTTTACGCCCCCGGCGAGAGCATCATCAAACCCGCCGACGGCCCGGTCGAGCACTTCTATATCGTCAAGCAAGGCCGAGTCGTGGGTGAGCGTCCACATACGGCAAACGGTGGCACCGAAACCGTCTTCGAAATCACCACTGGCGAATGTTTTCCCCTCGCAGCGTTACTGGGCGAACGGGCGACCCGCACCGAGCACCTGGCCGGCGAAGACACCTTCTGCCTGCAACTGAACAAACCGGCATTCATCCGCCTGTTTTCGCTATCGGACACCTTCCGCAACTTCGCCCTGCGCTGCGTCAGCAGCCTGCTGGATCAGGTCAACCAGCAAGTGCAGCAAAAAGCCGTGGAAACCCTGGGCACCCAATATTCGCTCAATACCCGACTGGGCGAATTGGCCATGCGCCACCCGGTAACGTGCAGCCCGCAGACGCCGTTGCGCGAAGCCGTGACGTTGATGCATGAACAGCAAGTCGGCAGCATCGTGGTGGTCGATGAACTCAAGGCGCCACTGGGGATTTTCACCCTGCGCGACCTGCGCCAGACCGTGGCCAACGGCAGCAGTGATTTCAACGAGGCCATCGAAGGACACATGACCCGGGCACCGTTTTTCCTGTCGCCGGATCACAGTGCTTTCGACGCGGCGATTGCCATGACTGAGCGTCACATCGCCCACGTCTGCCTGGTCAAGGACCAGCGCTTGTGCGGCGTGGTTTCCGAGCGCGACCTGTTTTCCCTGCAACGGGTCGACCTGGTGCACCTGGCGCGCACTATCCGCAATGCCCAGAAAGTGGAAAACCTGGTGGCGCTGCGGGGCGAAATCGGTCAACTGGTCGAGCGCATGCTGGCCCACGGCGCGTCTTCGACGCAGATCACCCACATCATCACCTTGCTCAACGACCACACCGTGTGCCGGGTGATCGAACTGACCCTCGCCGAAAAAGGCGACCCCGGCGTGCCGTTCAGCTGGCTGTGTTTCGGCAGTGAAGGCCGGCGCGAGCAGACCCTGCACACCGATCAGGACAACGGCATTCTGTTCGAAGCCAGGGATGCGGCCCATGCCGCCGAGATTCGCGGCAAGCTGTTGCCCATCGCCCAGCAGATCAACCAGAGCCTGGCGCTGTGCGGCTTCACTTTGTGCAAGGGCAATATCATGGCCGGCAACCCCGAGCTGTGCCTGTCCCGGGCCGAATGGGCGCGGCGCTTTGCGGCGTTTATCCGCGAGGCAACCCCGGAGAACCTGCTGGGCTCGAGCATCTATTTCGATTTACGCGTGGTCTGGGGCAGCGAGCAAGGCTGCGAGCAGTTGCGTCGGGGCATTCTCGATCAGGTCGGCGACAACCGTTTGTTCCAGCGCATGATGGCCGAGAATGCGCTGCGCAATCGCCCGCCCGTAGGGCGTTTCCGCGAGTTCGTGCTGGCGCGCAAAAATGGCGAGAAGGCCACCCTGGACCTGAAGATCCAGGGCCTGGCACCCTTTGTCGACGGCGCCCGGTTACTGGCCCTGGTCCACGGTATCGAAGCGAACAACACGCTGGAGCGTTTTCGCCAGTTGGTCGACAAGGAGGTCATCGATCCCCTGGACGGCGCCGCGTACGAAGAGGCCTATCACTTCATCCAGCAGACCCGCATGCAGCAGCACCAACTACAGACCCGGGAGAATTTTCCCTATTCGAATCGGGTCGATCCCGACAGCCTCAATCATCTGGACCGACGCATCCTGCGTGAGTCCCTGCGCCAGGCACAACGCCTGCAAAGCAGCCTGGCCTTGCGGTATCAGTTATGAGCCTGTTTTCGTGGCTGCGTCCGCCGAGCCCCACCCTCCCAGCTCACTTGCAACATCGACTGGAGCAATTACCGACGGCTGCCGACCTGGCGCAGTGCAGCCTGCGCGAGCAACGCTGGGTGGTGCTCGACCTGGAAACCACCGGCTTGAACCTGAGCAAGGACCACGTGTTGTCCATCGGCGCGGTGGTGATCGAGGACGGGGCCATCGACTTTCGCCAGCAGTTCGAACGCACCCTGCAATATCCGCAAGTGAAACTCGGCCCCAGCGTGCTGATCCATGGCATTGGCCCCAGCGCCATTGCGGCGGGCAGCGAACCGACAGAAGCATTGCTCGACCTGATGGAGTACATCGGGGACAGTCCGGTGCTGGCCTTTCACGCGCCGTTTGACCAGCACATGCTCGGCCGTGCATTGAAAGATCACCTGGGTTTCAAATTGCAGCATCCGTTTCTGGATGTGGCGGACATTGCGCCGCTGCTATGCCCCCAGGCGCACATTCGCGAGGCCGGGCTGGACGATTGGATCGACTGGTTCAAGCTCGAAGTCTTCGAGCGCCACCACGCCAGCGCCGATGCCCTGGCCACCGCCGAACTGATCCTGATCCTGTTCAGCCGTGCGCGACAGCAACAGATTCATAGCCCGTTGAATCTGCAACAGCGCTTGAATCAGTGGAAGCGCCGGCAGCAGGCGCCGTCCTTCTGACCTATAAGCAATCACTGTAGGAGCGAGCCTGCTCGCGCCTACAGGGGCCGTCGCCAAGTTCCCACCCGACCAACGCCAATTGCTTACCTCCCTCGCCTCTGCCACAATCGCGAACTATTCTCGTTAGTTAATATTTCCCAATCGGTGATGCGGCGTGTCGTCAGTTCCAAGCCCTCAAAGTGAGCTCGTCGGTGCGTTATATCGCGACCATCGCGGTTGGCTATTGGCCTGGCTTCGACGCAACGTCGCCTGCCCGCAGCGGGCCGAAGACCTGAGCCAGGACACTTTCGTGCGTTTGCTGGGCCGTGAGGAACTGAAGGTCCCGCGCGAGCCGCGGGCGTTTCTGGTGGCGATCGCCAAGGGCCTGCTGTTCGATTATTTCCGTCGCGCCGCGCTGGAACAGGCTTACCTCACCGAGCTGATGCTGATTCCCGAAGCCGAGCAACCGTCGGCGGAAGAACAGCAAATGATCCTCGAAGACCTGAAAAACATCGACCGTTTGCTCGGCAAGCTTTCCAGCAAGGCCCGGGCGGCGTTCCTCTACAACCGTCTCGACGGCCTCGGCCACGCAGACATCGCCGAGCGCCTGGGGGTTTCGGTGCCGCGGGTGCGCCAGTACCTGGCCCAAGGCATCCGCCAGTGCTATATCGCGCTGTATGGTGAGCCGACATGAACCCGGTCAGTTCCAAACCGGTATCGGCCAGCGTGCTGGACGCGGCGATTGCCTGGCAGTTGTCCATGGACTCCGCCAACCCGGTAGAGCGCGAAGAATTCGCCAAGTGGCACGCGGCCCACGAAGAGCACGCCCGCGCCTGGCGCCAGCTGGGTATGCTCGACCAGCATTTCAGCGTGGCCAGCGGCCCGGCCCGCACGGCCTTGCTGCAATCGCGCGAAGGTATTCGCCGGCGAGTGCGCAAGCTTGGTAACGGTGTCGCCAGCATCGTTGCAGTGATCGGCCTGGCCCTGTTCGCCGGGGATCGTTACCTGCCGATCGACTATTGGCTGGCCGACCAGCGCACCGCCGTTGGCGAGCAGCGCACCCTGCGCCTGGCTGACGGCACGCTGGTCCATCTCAACACCCACAGCGCGCTGGATGTGCGTTTCGATGAAAAGCAGCGGCGCATCGTGCTGCAGGAAGGCGAAATTCTGGTTGAAACCGGCCATGGCGATCCCCGGCCGTTCATCGTCGAAACCCGCGAAGGCAGCATGCGCACGCTGGGTACGCGGTTTCTGGTCAAGCGCGAGGAAGATGGAACGCGCTTGAGCGTATTGCAGTCGGCGGTGGCGGTTCACCCTGAGTCCAACCCTGACGAACAGATTCTGCGCGAAGGCCAACAGGTGCTGATCCGCAACAACGGCCTGGGCCCGGTTCTGGCCGTCAGCCTCGGCGCAGATGCCTGGACCCGCGGCATGCTGGTGGTGGACAACACGCGGCTGGAAGATCTGGTGCATGAAATCGGCCGCTATCGAAACGGATACGTCGGGGTCGCACCGGAAGTGGCCGACCTGCGCATCACTGGCAGCTTCCCGCTGCGCGACACCGACCTGGCACTCAACGCCCTGCTGCCAACCCTGCCGGTGCAGATCGAACAGCACACGCCATGGTGGGTAAAGGTCGTGGCCAAGGCCGATACCAAGCCCTGAACCCGCACATAGCTCCTTGTGGCGAGGGAGCTTGCTCCCGCTGGGTCGCGAAGCGGCCCCGCATTTTCCAGTTAAACCGCTTTGGCTGATTTTACGACTGCTTCGCAGCCGGACGGGACGGTGCGGCGATCCGACAAGCCCCCTCGCCACTAAATGCGCATGCCTGAAGTTCCTCGATGCCAATTGAATTACTGAATCGAAATTATTTTCATCCAGCCCTATCACTTTTTGATTTTCGTTCGGCACATAGGCAATTGAGAAATGTTTCCATTCAGGAGCCGCTGTATGCCTCGTTCGCTAGACTCCCTGTTGCGCCGCAGTTTGCTGACGGTCGCCATTGCCCTTTGCACCCCGTTGGCCAGCAGCCAACTGGTCGCCGCTGAACAAGCATCCAGCGTCCGCGCCTACAACCTGCCGGCTGCGCCACTGACCAACACCCTGAACCAGATCGCCAGCCAGGCCGGTTTGGCACTCTCGCTGAATCCGTCCCTGGCGGCGGGCAAGACCTCGGCGCCGGTCAAAGGCCAGTTCGACGCAGCCGGCGCCCTGCGCGAAGCTCTGCGTGGCACCGGCCTGCAACTGGAGCAGAGCAGTGTAGGCACCTACACCCTGGTGGCCGTGCCCGAGGGTGTGATGGACCTGCCGGCGACCAGCGTGATCGGCGTGCAAGACACTGAAAGCGCCTGGGGCCCGGTACAGGGCTACCTGGCCAAGCGCACCGCCGCCGGCACCAAGACCGACACCGCCCTGGTCGAGGCGCCGCGTTCGATTTCGGTCGTCACTCGTGAGCAGATGGACGACCGCAACGCGCACACCCTCGACGATGCCGTGCGCTACTTGCCGGGCATCACCTCCAGCAGCTTCGGCAGCGACACCCGCGCCGACTGGTTGCGCGTGCGGGGTTTCGAGCCGACTCAATTCCTCGACGGCCTGCCACTGCCAAAAGGCGTGTACTCCAACCCGAAACAGGAAACCTGGAACCTCGACCGCCTGGCGCTGCTTCGCGGACCGGCCTCCTCGGTGTACGGCCAGACACCGCCGGGCGGCCTGCTGGACATGGTCAGCCGCCGCCCAAGCGCTGAAGCCAGCAGCGAGATCCAACTGCAATACGGCAGCGACAATCATCGTCAGATCAACTTCGCCAGCACCGGCAAAATCGACGACGAAGGCCAGTTCCTGTATAGCCTCAGCGGCGTACTGCGCGACGGCGGCACGCCCATCGACCACATCGATGACAAGCGCTACAACATTGCACCAAGCCTGACCTGGAACATCGACGACGACACCAGGTTCACCCTGCTCACGCAATTCACCCGTGACGATACCGGTATCACCAGTCAGTTCTATCCGATCCAGGGTACCAAGATCGACATGCCGTTCGGCGATATCTCCCACCACAAGAACCTGGGTGATCCGAACTACGACTTCTACGACCGCACCTACTACGCGCTGGGTTATGCCTTCGAACACCGCCTGAACGATGTCTGGCAGTTCCGGCAGAACCTGCGCTACACCAAGTCGGAGCTGTCGTTCCAGGCCGTGACCGTCAACAGCTACAACCCTGAGTTTGCCGAGTTCGGGTTTGTCGTCGACGATCAAGGCAACACCGGCCGTGGCACCACCAATGTCGACGAAGACATCGCCCAATTCGCCGTGGACAACAACTTCCAGGGCGACTTCGTCACAGGCGACGTCAGTCACACCCTGCTGATCGGCCTGGACCACCAACGCAACACCACCAACTACCTCTCGATCTTCGGCACTGCGCCGGGCATCAATGTCAACGACCCGGTCTATGGCTTGCCGATCACCCGTCCGGCACGCTCCACAGCCTTCTATGACTACGAACAGAAGACCCAGCAGACCGGCCTGTACATCCAGGACCAGATGGCCCTCGACCAATGGCGCCTGACCCTCGGCGGCCGTGAAGACTGGGTCCACACCGGTACCAAGTTCTTCAACAAGGGCGATGCCACCAACACTGAACGCGACAAGAACTTCAGCGGCAACGCGGCGATCAGCTACGTGTTCGACTCGGGCTTCGTGCCCTACCTGTCCTACGCCGAATCGTTCCAGCCGACCAGCAATGCCGTCGCCTCGCCGACCGAGTCGTTCAAGCCGACCGAAGGCAAGCAGTGGGAACTGGGGATCAAGTACCAGCCACCGGGCAGCAACACCCTGCTGACGGCGGCTGTGTATGACCTGACCCAGAAAAACGTTTCCGTCACCAACAACGTGGGCAATGTGACAGTCACCAGCCAGACCGGCGAAGTGAAAGTCAAAGGCCTGGAACTGGAAGCCGTTTCCGACGTGACCGAAAACCTCAAGGTCACCGCCGCCTACACCCTGGCCAAATCCGAAGTGCAAGAGGGCATCTACAAGGGCAATCGCCTGCAACTGATGCCAAACCAGCAAGCGTCGGTGTGGGGCGACTACACCTGGCACAACGGCGTGCTGGATGGGTTTGGCATCGGTGCTGGTGCGCGCTATACCGGCAATACCTATGGCGACCAGGCCAACACCTTGCTGGGCAAGGCCGGCGCCTACACGGTGTTCGACGCAGTGGTTCACTACGACCTCGGTCGCCTGGACAACAGCCTCAAAGGCGCTTCGCTGGCCGTTAACGCCACCAACCTGTTCGACAAGGACTACATCTCGACTTGCGACAGCTTCTACTGCTACTACGGCGACCAGCGCAGTGTCGTCGCAAGTGCAACCTACAAGTGGTAACGCTCTGAGCTGACACGCCCAATGACCAGGCCGTCCTTCGTGGGCGGCTTTGGTTTTTCTGAAGGCTATGAAATGAAAAGTAAAACAATTCGCCGCTGGTCCGCTGCTCATACCTGGACCAGCCTGATTTGTACCGTGTTCCTGTTGCTGCTGGCACTGACTGGCCTGCCGTTGATCTTTCACCACGAGATCGACCACTTGCTGGGCGATGCGCCTGAAGTGAAGGCAATGCCGGCAGACACCCCGCGCCTGAATTTGCAGCAGTTGGTGGAAGCCGCCGAGAAGCATCGCCCCGGTGAAGTCATGCAGTATTTTGGCTTTGAGGACGATGAGCCCAACGCGGTGCTGACCATCATGGCCGCGACCGCGGGCACGGAGCCGAACTCGTCCCACACCTTCATGCTCGACGCCCGTACCGGCGAAGCGCTGGAGACGCCATCGGCCAACGGCGGTTTCATGATGGTCATGCTGCGCCTGCACGTGGACATGTTTGCCGGGCTGCCGGGCAAGTTGTTGCTGGCGTTCATGGGGATTCTGTTCGTAGTAGCGATCGTTTCCGGCACGGTGCTGTACCTGCCGTTCACGCGTCGCTTGAAATTCGCCACCGTGCGTCAGGACAAATCCACCCGCCTGCGCTGGCTCGACCTGCATAACCTGATCGGCGTGGTGACGCTGACCTGGGCCTTGGTGGTCGGCGTGACAGGTGTGATCAGTGCCTGCGCCGACCTGATCATCGCCGCCTGGCGCAACGACAGCCTGAGCGCGATGGTCGCGCCGTACCGCGATGCGCCACCGCTGACGCAACGAGCGCCCGCGACCCGTTTGCTCGATATCGCCAAGGATGTCGCGCCGGGCATGCAGCCGGACTTCATCGCCTTCCCAGGCACGCGTTTTTCAAGTGAGCACCATTACGCGGTGTTCATGAAAGGCAGCACGCACCTGACTTCGCACCTGCTGACGCCGGTACTGATCGACGCCAGCACCCTGCAAGTCACCGCCGTGGCCGAACGACCGTGGTACATGGACGCCATGGGCATGTCGCAGCCACTGCACTTCGGTGACTACGGCGGCATGCCGATGAAGATCCTCTGGGCGACCCTGGATGTGCTGACCATCATCGTGCTCGGCAGCGGAGTCTACCTGTGGGTGGTGCGGCGCAAGGTTGCCAGGCCGGTGCTAGAAAAAGCGGAGAGCGTGGCATGAAGCCCCGGCAGTCGAACTTCTGGAAAGTGTTTGCCATCCCGACCGTCATCGCGATGCTCAGCGCGGCTGGGTTGTTTGCCGCGTTGCTCGGGGATGGTGTTTGGGATTCGTTGAGCTGGGTGGGGCTGGGCATCCCAGCTGTGCTGGCCCTGCACGGCCTCCTGCAACGCCGCTGATCCCTGTGGGAGCGAGCCTGCTCGCGATGGGGTCGTATCAGTCGATATTGAATTGGCTGACACACCGCCTTCGCGAGCAGGCTCACTCCTACAGGTTCAACGATAAGTCTCAAATACTCGCCAGTCATACGACAACACCATCCCCCGCCTGTCGCCTCCCCCTGCAAATCCTCAGACATATCTGTTGACAGTTTTACCCTTGCGCTCCTATAAAGACGCATGTTGTACGACAACCTACAACAAATGCAGCACCAAAAATAAATCCAAAAAAATCATGGTGAAGTGATGAAAGTCAAAGGCATCCGCTGGTGGATGGTCGGCCTGGTGACGGCCGGCCTGATGGTCAACTACCTGGCTCGCAATACCCTGTCAGTGGCCGCTCCGACCCTGATGAGCGAAATGAACATCTCCACCGAGCAGTACTCGCACATCGTCGTTGCGTGGCAGGTGTGCTATGCGCTGATGCAACCGGTGGCCGGCTACATCATCGATGCCATCGGCACCAAAATGGGCTTTGCCATTTTCGCCTTCGCCTGGTCGATTGCCTGCGCGCTGGCAGCCCTGGCGACCGGTTGGCAGGGCCTGGCCTTTGTTCGCGGCCTGCTTGGCCTGACCGAAGCGGCGGGGTTGCCGGCGGCGGTCAAGACTTCCACTGAATGGTTCCCGGCCAAAGAGCGCTCGGTGGCCATCGGCTGGTTCAACATCGGTTCGTCGATTGGTGCCGTGCTGGCGCCGCCGCTGGTGGTCTGGGCGATTCTGCACAGCGGCTGGGAGCTGGCGTTCCTGATCGTGGGCGGCCTGGGCGTGGCCTGGACGTTCCTGTGGATGGTTCTCTACAAGCACCCACGGGACCAGAAGCGCCTGAGCGACGAAGAACGCGACTACATCCTCAGCGGTCAGGAAGCACACTTCAAAGACCCAGCGACGAAAAAAGGCAGCTGGAAAAAGATCATCGGCAACCGCAACTTCTACGCCATCGCCAGCGCACGCATGCTCTCCGAGCCGGCCTGGCAGACCTTCAACGCGTGGATTCCGCTGTACCTGATGACCGAAAGGCACATGAACATCAAAGAGATCGCGATGTTCGCCTGGCTGCCATTCCTGGCCGCCGACCTCGGCTGCGTGCTCGGCGGTTACCTGAGCCCGTTCTTCCACAAGTACTGCAACGTGTCGTTGTTCACCTCGCGCAAGATGGTTCTGCTGTTCGGCGCCTCGTGCATGATCGGCCCGGCGTGCATCGGCCTGGTGGCCAGCCCGTACACAGCCATCGCACTGTTGTGCATTGGCGGCTTCGCGCACCAGACCCTGTCCGGTGCGCTGTATGCGATCACCTCCGACTCGTTCGGCAAAAACGAAGTGGCCACCGCCACCGGCATGGGCGGCATGTTCGGCTACCTGGGCGCAGCCGCGTTCACCCTGGTGTTTGGCGTGATGGTGACCAAGATCGGCTACAGCCCGCTGTTCGTGGTGCTGGCGATTTTCGACATCGTTGCCGCGTTCATCGTCTGGACCGTTGCCCGTGAGATCAAGCCTCAGGCTGTTTCGGGTCCTGCCGCTGGGCAAACACTACAACCCGCCAGCTAAAATGCAGTCCCTGTGTGAGCGAGCTTGCTCCGGGCGGCGTTCCGACGATAGCGGTTTGTCAGCCAACATTGATGTTGAATACTGAGCCGCCATCGCGAGCAAGCTCGCTCCCACAAGGGTCCAAGCCATGACGCTTGAGCTATCAGGCCAACGCGCTATGCTGCCCGACACTGCCACCGATCGAGACGCTGCCATGTCCGCCCCGAGCATGACCCTGTACCACAACCCGCTCTCTCCCTTCGTTCGCAAAGTCATGGTGCTGCTGCACGAAACCGGCCAGCAGAACCGCGTGGCGTTGCAGACCAGCGTGCTTACCCCGGTCAACCCGGACCTGACCCTGATCGAAGACAACCCCCTGAGCAAAATCCCGGCCCTGCGCCTGGCCGACGGCAACATCATCCACGACAGCCGGGTCATCCTCGACTACCTCGACCACCAGCACGTCGGCAACCCGCTGATCCCCCGCGAAGGCTCGGCCCGTTGGCGCCGCCTGACCCTCGCCTCACTGGCCGACGGAATCATGGACGCGGCCGTGCTGGTGCGCTACGAAACCGCCCTGCGCGCCCCGGAAAAACACTGGGACGAATGGCTCGACGGCCAGCGCGCCAAAATCCGTCGCGCCCTGGCCTTGCTGGAAAAGGACGCGATTGCCGAGCTGACCTGCCACTTCGACGTGGCCGCGATCAGCGTGGCCTGTGCACTGGGTTACCTGGACCTGCGCCATCCGGATCTGGATTGGCGCACAGCGAATCCGCAGTTGGCGGCGTGGTATTTCGAGGTGAGTCAGCGGCCTTCGATGATTGTGACGATGCCGAAGGCTTAGAACTTCGCTGGCTGTACTGTCCGCTTCGCGAACAGGCCCGCTCCCACAGCAGATCGTCGGTGCGTACAAATTTTGTATTCACTGGAGAACCCTTGTGGGAGCGAGCCTGCTCGCGAAAATACCAACGCGGTTCATCAGGCAACCACTGCAAAATCCGCGTCACTAACACCTCGCTCCAGCGCTGATCCTCGCGCAACCCCACCGACCGGCTCATTGCACCGCACCAATATCGAAGTCCAAAGGTTGCGGCGGTTTTTGCCCAACCCCGTACCAATCCAGCTTGCGTGTCAGCACCATGAACACGCCTAACAAACCGAACAGCAACAACGAGCCCATCAGCAGCGCGTAATCCTCGGCGCTCAACACGCCATAAAGCAGGCCGTACAACCCCGCCAGCCCCGCGGAGAAACTCAATCCGTTTACGACACTGCGCAGGACATGGCACACATAAAATCCGATCAACAACACACAGCCAGCCGCCGACAACAGGTATGCCAGCCCGAAACCGATGTGCTCGGACAGCGACAGCAACAGCAGATAGAAGATTGCCAGGGCCACCCCCACCAGCGCGTATTGCACCGGGTGCACGGCCAGGCTTTTCAGCACTTCGAACAGGAAGAACCCGGCGAAGGTCAGGACGATGAACAGCAGCGCGTATTTGATCGCCCGGTCGCTTTTCAGGTACTGGTCAACCGGGTCGATGAAGCTCACCCCGAAGCTGCGGCCGCTAAAGGCTGTGCAGTCACCGCCGGTGACGCAACTGTTCAAGGCCTCCTGCAAGTTGGTGGAGAAGAATGACGCCTGCCAGTTGGCGGAGAATCCCTGATCGGTGACTTTACGCTGGGCCGGCAAATAGTTGCCGATGAAGCTTGGGTGAGGCCAGTCGGCGCTCAGCGAGACTGTGCTGGTTTTACCCACCGGTAAGACCTGCAACACACCCGTGCCTTGCAGGCGCAGGTCAAAACCGAAGTCCAGCTCCGTGGCCTTCTCTGTATTCAGCGTCGGTAGCGCCACGTGCACGCCCTCCCCCAGCCAACCGACCTGGCTTCCAGGAATGAAGTCCAGACTCTGGCCGTCGAGTTCGAGTTTCAAGGCATTTTCGATACCACGGATGTCGCTGATGCCAACGGCGAGAAACGGCTGGTCGAACCGGTAATCGGCAAAGTCTTCCTTGATACCGAGCCGCGCCGGCAGCGAAAAATGCCCGCTGATGCGATTGTCGGCATGAAACAGCCGCGCCTGGTAAATCCCCCGGGAGCGCAACTCGGTCTGCACCTGGCCGTCCAGTTCGAAGCGTTCCGGCAGGAAATACAGACGACCGCGCTCTTCGCCGATCTCCTGATAACGCTCGTTGGTTTTTTCACGGGTCTTCCAGGTGCGCACTACCTTGCGATACGGCACCACCATCAACGGACCGCTCACTTGCTGGCTGAAGCTGGAACTGCGGGCGATGTCGTCGAGCACACCGTCGCGCAGTTGCTGCCGGTCCTGGATCACGCCGTTGATCATCAGCAGTGGAACCAGCAACAACAGAATCAACAGGGCAATTGCCCCGAGTTTTAGGGTCAGGCTACGGTTCATGGGACTCTCCCTGTTTTGGATGGGGAAAGTCTGGGTTGGCAGTGTGAGGAATGAATGGAGGGAATGTGGAGACTTTGTGGAGACTGGACCGGCCCTATGGCAGGTGCACTGTCACTTGCACACCACCGTCGACATTGCCGATGCTCAGGGTGCCGCCATGCAGCTTGACCACTTCCTCGACAAAGTTGAGCCCGAGCCCGGTGCTTTTTCGCCCGCTGTCCGGTCTCGGCAACGAGTAGAACCGCTCGCTCAACCGTGGCAACGCATAGTCTGGAATGGCCTCGGCCTGGTTGAACAGTTTGAACTCGACCTGCTCGCCGATTCGCCTGGCACTGAGGCGCAGCAGGCCTTGGACCGGAGTGAAATCCAGCGCGTTTTCCAACAGGTTGCCCAGCGCCTGGCGCAATAAAAATGCCTCGCCAGTCAGCATCAGATCCGCTGCAATGGCTTGTTCAACCTGCAATTGACGACCTTCGATTCGCGCCGCCTGAGCATTCAGCAACTCAGTCACCAATGCGCCCAACGGCACATCGACGCGCTCTTCCAGGCCTTGGCGTTGCTCGACCTGCGCCAGGTTCAAAAGCCGCTCGATCAACTGCTGCATGCGCGCACTTTCGCTGTCGATATTGCCGACGAAACGTTGCCGCTGCGCCAGAGGCATCTCGCCCTGCAACAGCTCCGCCGCACCACGAATCGCCGCCAGCGGACTCTTCAGCTCATGAGTCAAGGTGTGCACGTATCGCTCGACGTAGGCCTTGCCTTCAAGCTGCGTGCGCATCTGCTCCACCGCCGTGGCCAACTGATCGAGTTCACCGCCGCGATAATGCGGCACTTCAACCCGCCGGCCTTCACTGACGCCTTGGGCGTACGCCGTCAATCTTCGCAGGGCACGGCTCAGCCACCAGGACAACAACGCGCCGAACAGCAGACCGAGGCCGATCAACCCGGCTCCATACGCCAGCAACCGGCGTTCGGTGCGATCCACATAAGGCTGCAACGAGCTGTTGGGCTTGGCCACGGTAACCACGCCGATGATTTGGCCGTCGTCGCGAATCGGCGCGCCGACGTGCATCACCGAAGACCCCGGATCGTTCGGATCAATGCGCGTGGAGCGAGCGCCGTATTCGCCGCGCAGGGTCAGGTAGACGTCATTCCAGCGGGAGTAGTCCTGCCCCACCGCCGCCCCACTGGAATCCAGCACGACGATGCCCTTGGCGTCGGTGACGTAGATGCGGTGGTTGACCTGATTCTTTGGCAAACCCCAGATTTTCGCCGCCGGCTGTCGCTCACCATAGGCCTTGAGCAGTTCCGGCCAACGGTTCTGGTTGAGGCTGCCGGCCTTGAAATCGTCGCGCAGGATCTCGGCCATCAGGTTGGCGGTATCGACCAGGGTTTCTTCAGTGGACTGGCGAACGCCGGGGCGGATCTCTTGCATGACCGTGTTGAGCACAAAGTAGCCGGTCAGGCCAATGAACAGGGCGTAGACCAGGAAAATCCGGATTCCCAGCGGCATCAGCTTTGTCCCGGGTTGTAGCTGTAGCCGAGGCCGCGGTGGGTCTGGATCGGTTCGGCGTCAACCTTCACCCGTCGCAACTTGGCGCGCACGCTCTTGATGTGGCTGTCGATGCTGCGCTCGTAACCAGCGTCGGCGGCCACGCCCAAGGCATCGAGCAACTGCTCTCGACTGAAGACGCGCTCGGGCTGCTCCAGCAGGCATTGCAGCAGGCGGAATTCATGGCGAGTCAGGGTCAGCAGTTGACCGCGATAACTGATTTGCACACGTTCGCTATCGATGCGAAACAGCGTCGTCGACGGTTCGCTCACCGTGCGGGGCGCTATGCGCTTGAGAATCGCCCGGACCCGCGCCGCCACCTCCCGAGGGCTGAACGGCTTGACCACGTAATCGTCAGCGCCGATTTCCAGGCCCACGACGCGATCGATTTCGCCATCCCGGGCGCTGAGGAACATCACCGGCACTTCGCTGAAGCGCCGCAGTTGCTTGCAGGTTTCGAAGCCGCTGATGTCCGGCAGGCCGATATCGAGAATGATCAGATCCGCCGGGGTCTGGCGCTGATGCTCCAGCGCCACCGCGCCGAGGCTCAGCCATGTAGTGGTGAAACCCTCGCCTTGCAGGGCGAAAACCAGGGTGTCGGCAATGGCCGCTTCGTCTTCGACAATCAGGATATGAGGCATGGCGTCCGAGCCCGCTGGTTGAGTGGGCGAACGGTGACTCAAGGGGGAATCGGCGTCAATCCGGCTGAGCTGATTGGCGGTCAGGTCTGTAGTACCTAGCAGTTCTGGTAGTAGGCAATAGCTGCAAAAACTCCGATGCTCAAGGTTATGCGATCCGGACCTTGAACGGAGTTCAACCCATGTCCAACACATCCCGTAATACCGTACTGTGTCGCTATCACTACGATCCACTGGATCGCCAAAATGGCTGCACAGTACTTCAGCAACCCTCCATCCAGCGCTTTAATTGCAAAGAACGATTGGTCACTGAAATCCAGGGCGCCGCTCGCTGGAGCATCCTTCAGCACGACGACCAGTTACTGGCCCAGCAAAATCACCTCGATTCCAAGGTGAACACCACACTGCTGGCCACCGACCTACAACGTTCGGTGCTCAACGCTCTGGACGCGACTCAACCTAATCCCCTCGCCTACACACCCTACGGCCATCGCCCGGCGGAAAACGGATTGCTCAGCCTGCTCTGCTTCAACGGCGAACGGCCGGACCCGGTGACCGGGCATTATCATTTGGGCAATGGTTATCGCCAGTTCAATCCGGTGTTGATGCGGTTTAACAGCCCGGATAGTTGGAGTCCGTTTGGCAAAGGTGGGTTGAATGCTTATGGATATTGTTCGGGGGATCCTGCAAATCAAAACGATCCAACCGGACACTACAAAGTACCCACATTGATTTTCGATAATATTTTTAAAAACGCACACGAATTCGTCACCAACAGAAAAACCTATAGATTTTCACACTTTTCAACAGCAAGAAAAGAAGCCATAAAAAGCTTCGGAGGCGGTAAAAAACTTAAACTTCTAGCCGAATCAACCAAAACCGAACCTGATGCAATAATTGCCAAGGTTTTGGTCGAAAAGGGTAAACCATCCCGACTTGCCTCGTTCAACAAAGGCGAAGATGCCAATGAATATCTGGAAAACTAAGCGCTCACATTTCTAAACTTACCGCACAGAGAAACACCAACCGAGAACTGCTAAAAAACCCAGAATACCTTCAACATCTAAGCACCCGAGAACTCGACAACCTAAAACTCAATCAAAGAGATGTAAAAAATGAACTCTCCCACAGCATAAAATACTCACTGCAATTCAGAAGCCCAGGTCCAGACACCACGGACTTCAATGTAGAGACGTGGACCCAGGCAGCGATAAGGAAAGGAACCCAATAAGTCGATCAATCAACAATCCGGCTTATCCGCCGTAAACCTTCTCGCCGGATTCACCGCCGCGCCAAACTCACGCAACGCCTTAGCCCCAATCAGCAACGGGTAGTTAAAGCTACTGCGATCAGTCAGGTTGACCTCGACCGTGCGCTTGACGTTACCCAGGCACAGCTCCAGGTCGACCACCGGGCGCTTGGTGGGTGCGATCACTTCGCTGTCATCCTCTTCCTCTTCGGAGCGGGTCTTGATCTTGCTGATGCGCGCGATCTTGTGTTCGTAGACCTGGTTGCCCGCATCCTTGGTGCCGAGGCGGAAACGCACCCAGTCTTCGCCGTCACGCTTGAAGGTTTCGATGTCCTTGGCCGACAGCGACGCGGTCAGGGCGCCGGTGTCCATTTTCGCCTTGAGGACCTTCCCGCCGATTTCCGGCAGGGCGATGTATTCGTAACGACCATAGAGAGTCGGCTCGGCGGCCATGACCGGTAGGGCAATGAGGGAGAGCACTGCAAGGAGGGATTTCACGTAATGGGTTTCCATGAGAGTGAGCAGTCGGATTTTAGACCGTCGTTCGCTTGATCGTTCCCATAAGGTTACCGACCCAAAAGTGAAACATTTGTCAGCACCGATTTGGCCTGTCGCCCGAAGCTGCTTATCATGGCGCGCCCAACCGCTTCCACGAGTGACTTATGCGCCGCCTGCTCACCGGCTGTTTCGTGACCCTGCTGCTTCTGCTCAACACCCTGGTCCTGATCGGACCGTTGATGGTGTTTGCCCTGCTCAAATTGATCCTGCCCGGCCGTTTTCGCGATTACGCCTCCTGGTCGGTGATGTGGATCGCCGAGACCTGGTCCGAGATCGACAAGCTGATCTTCCGTGTCTGCATCCCTACCCAATGGGACATCCGTGGTGGTGACGATCTGCGCCGCGACACTTCATATCTGGTGATCAGCAACCATCAATCCTGGGTCGACATCCCGGCGCTGATCCAGACGCTGAACCGGCGCACGCCATTCTTCAAATTTTTCCTCAAGAAAGAGCTGATCTGGGTGCCCTTCCTGGGCCTGGCGTGGTGGGCGCTGGATTACCCGTTCATGAAGCGCTACAGCAAAGCCTTCCTGGCCAAATACCCGGAACTGGCGGGCAAGGATCTGGAAATCACCAGGCAGGCCTGCGAACTGTTCAAGCGCCAATCGGTGACAGTGGTCAATTATCTGGAAGGCACCCGCTTCACGGCGGCTAAATGTGCCCAGCAACAGTCACCGTTCAATCACCTGCTCAAGCCCAAGGCCGGCGGGGTGGCCTTTGTGCTGGCGGCGATGGGCGAACAGCTGGACGCGATTCTCGATGTGACAGTGGTTTACCCGCAGCAGGAGATTCCGGGGTTCTGGGACTTGATCAGCGGCAATGTGCCGAGGGTCATCATCGATATCCAGACCCGCGAACTCGACCCGGCGCTGTGGCAGGGCGATTACGAAAACGACCCGGTGTTTCGCGAGAAGGTCCAGAACTGGGTCAACCAGCTCTGGATCGAGAAGGACCGGCGCATCGACGACTTGCGCGCCGGGCGCCGCTGAATCAGCTACCGGCGCCAGCACCCCAGATCCCGCCCAGGCTGCTCAGCAGCGAACCGCCGACGCCCTGCTGGCCGAGGTATTGCAGGAGCACCGGGGTAAACAGGCCGATCATGCCGCTGTCCATGCCCAGGGCGCTGAAGGCGTTGTTCAGGTCGTTGGTGTTCTTGACGTTACCCAGGGCATTGTCCAGTCCTGCAGCTTTGCCGCTGGAGCCGAGCAGACCGGCCAGTGCACCCAACTCACCGCCGCCCGAGAGCATGTCGATGCCCGGTACACTTTTGGCCAGTTCCGAGTAGTCGGTCGAACTCAACTGGTTCTTCGCCAGCCCAAGCATCGCCCCGGCGCCGCCGATGGCTTGCTGTGGGGTGATGTCCAATTCACTGAGGGTGCTCAGCAGGTCGGCTGTCTGCGGCGTTGGTGCGGCGGTCGCGGCCGCGTCACCGCCCTTCATGCCGGCAATGGCATTGGCCGCATCACCCAGACTGAACTGTGCGAAGACCGGGCTGGCCGCCAGGGTCAGGAGTGATGCCAGGGCAAAACCGCGTGAAATCTTCATTCAGACATCCTCTTGCGTCATGAAAAACGCCCGGCTTACAGGCGCAAAGCTGCCGATTTGACCGGGCAAACGCGGGCATGTTCCTCAGGTTTCCACCCATTTCCCACCCGCTCGTCACAAAGCAGCCCAGAAGCCTGCGGCACTATCAGATCTGCTAGTGGGCGGCTCTGTTCGAATTCGCCACAGTAAAACCCTGAATCGACAAACTCCTTCAGGAACCCGGCCATGCTCCCCAATCGAGAATCCCTGCTCTGCCGCTACCACTACGACCCGCTGGATCGTCTGGTTGATTGCACTCCCACATCACTAGACACCTGCCGGCGCTTTTATCTGAAAGATCGTCTGGCCACCGAGATTCAAGGTGTGGTGCAGCGTTCGATCATGCAGCACGACGATCAACTGCTGGCTCAGCAACAGCGTCAGAACGGGGCCGTGGAAGCGCGCTTGCTTGCCACTGATCAACAGCGTTCGGTATTGAATGTGATCGACGCAACTCGTCCCCATTCCTTGGCCTATTCACCCTATGGTCATCGCCCTGCGGAAAGCGGCTTACTCAGCCTGCTCGGCTTCAATGGCGAAAGACCGGATCCGGTGACGGGGTGTTATTTGTTGGGGAATGGTTATCGGGCGTTTAACCCGGTTTTGATGCGGTTTAACAGTCCGGACAGTTGGAGTCCGTTTGGGGAGGGTGGGTTGAATGCGTATGTGTATTGCGTGGGGGATCCGGTAAATCGGACCGATCCGTCGGGACATATTTCACAATTCGTCAAGAACGCACTTTTGAAAGGCTCATCACTCAAGTTGCCTCGACACGTAGCACCTAAGAACACGCGAGCACGCACTGCCTACATAAAAACGCCTGACCTACAGATTATAAAAAATCCGACTCATTTTGAACCACCATCAAATACGACTAGAGGTGTTTCTGAGCCACCGCCGCAACCAAAAGTAGATTTAAGTACGTTAGATTATATTGGCACCCATGGATCCACGACAGCACACCATAATAGTTTAACAGCCGGGCTACACTCCAACTTCATGAATAGCGCTTGCGGTCTCAGCAGCGGTCCAGGCTTCTATGTATCCCCTACTCGAAGAACAGCAGTAGATTTTTCGGAGATCGCGGCCAGTTACTCCAACAATGGCACACCCCACGTTTATGAAGTATATGTCAGTGACTTTAGTTCCATGATTCCTGGTCGCCATTACCGGTATGGAACAATGGGCGAGGGAGGCTTGATTTACAGATCGTTAAACGAAATGGAAATAGTTTTGCATGAGCGTATTTATAGACGAGTTTCAATTCATGCTACGGAGATCAGAAGGCCCCAGGTACTTCCCAGAGCCTCCGAGGCACCGTTCTGAATTCTACCAAGGGATAACAAAAGAGGGTGACATCATTTCACCCTCTTTGTTTACCCTAAGCCTTTACGCCGCACTAAACATCTTATGCGGATCAATCACAAACTTCTTCGGCACACCCGCATCGAACTCGCCATACCCCTGCGGCGCCTGATCCAGGCTGATCACCTGCACCCCCACCACTTCGGCGATGTTGATGCGGTCCCACATGATCGCCTGCATCAGCTGGCGGTTGTACTTCATCACCGGGGTCTGGCCGGTGTGGAAGCTGTGGGATTTAGCCCAGCCCAGGCCGAAGCGGATGCTCAGGCTGCCCATTTTCGCGGCAGCGTCCACGGCGCCCGGGTCTTCGGTCACGTAGAGGCCGGGGATGCCGATCTTGCCTGCCACACGCACCACGCCCATCAGCGAGTTGAGCACGGTGGCCGGCGCTTCGTGTTTCACGCCGTCATGGCCGTGGCCTCGGGCTTCGAAGCCGACAGCGTCGATGGCGCAATCCACTTCCGGTTCACCCAGCAGTGCAGCGATCTGTTCGTGCAGCGGGGTATCGAGTGACAGGTCGGCGATTTCGAAGCCCTGGGCCTTGGCGTGAGCCAGGCGCACGGTGTTGACGTCACCGACGATCACCACTGCCGCGCCGAGCAGGCGAGCGGATGCGGCCGCCGCCAGACCGACCGGACCGGCACCGGCGATGTACACAGTGCTGCCCGGGCCAACGCCGGCAGTCACGGCGCCGTGATAGCCGGTCGGCAGGATGTCGGAGAGGCAAGTCAGGTCACGGATTTTTTCCATGGCCCGGTCACGGTCCGGCAGTTTCAGCAGGTTGAAGTCGGCATACGGCACCATGGCGTATTCGGCCTGGCCGCCGGTCCAGTCGCCCATGTCGACATAACCATAGGCACCGCCCGGACGCGCCGGGTTGACGCTCAGGCACACGCCGGTATGCATCTCTTTGCAGGAACGGCAGCGCCCGCAAGCGACGTTGAACGGTACGGATACCAGGTCGCCGATTTGCAGGTTCTCGACGTCGCTGCCCTTCTCGATCACTTCGCCGGTGATTTCGTGGCCCAGCACCAGGCCGGTTTGAGCGGTGGTACGACCGCGCACCATGTGCTGGTCGGAACCACAGATGTTGGTGGAAACCACACGCAGGATGACGGCGTGGTTAATTTTCCTGCCACGCGGGTCCTGCATTTTCGGATAATCAATACTCTGCACTTCGACCTTGCCAGCGCCGAGATACACCACACCACGATTGCCAGACATGCTTTCACCTCGCTGTTGTTTTTATGGAACCGCGTTGCCCAGGCAGGCAGCGCGTTAAGTGCTCGGGTTATTGCCTGTGTGTCTTGTGTTGTCCGTTATGCCGCTATCGCGAGCAGGCTCGCTCCTACAGTGGATCTTTGGTGTGACTGAGATTTGTGGGTAACCACAAACCCCTGTAGGAGTGAGCCTGCTCGCGATGGCAATCTAAAGAACGACTGTTCTGTTCGCGTTCAAAAATACGCGTCTCTCAATGTGATACCCGACGGCCCGGGCCAGGGTCAGCCCTTCGATATCCCGCCCCTTGGCGATCAGGTCTTCCGGGTAATGGCTGTGATCCACTGCCTCCACGCCCTGGGCAATGATCGGACCTTCATCGAGGTCGTTGTTGATGTAATGCGCCGTGGCGCCCACCAGTTTCACGCCCTTGTTGTAGGCCTGGTGATAGGGCTTGGCGCCCTTGAACCCGGGCAGCAGGGAGTGGTGAATGTTGATCGCCTTGCCATCGAGCTTGCGGCACAACTCCGGCGACAGCACTTGCATGTAGCGCGCAAGGATCACCAGTTCCGCACCGGACTCTTCGATGACCTGCCACACCTGACGTTCCTGGGACGGCTTGTCGTTCGGGTCCAGCGGGAAGTGGTAGTACGGAATCTGGTGCCAGTCGGCCAGTGGCTTGAGGTCCGGGTGGTTGGAGACCACAGCAGCGACGTCCATCGACAACTGGCCGATGCGCTGACGATAGAGCAAGTCGTTGAGGCAGTGATCGGCCTTGGAAACCATGATCACCACTTTCGGCCGATAGTTTGGCGCGGTCAGTTCGAAGATCATGCCGAAGGCTTCACCGCGCTCGGCCAGGCCCGCGCGGAAGGACTGCTCGTCGAAACCGTCAGGCTGGCGGAATTCCACACGAATGAAGAAACGGCCCGAGAGTCGGTCATCGAAGGAATGGTGCTCGGTGACGTAGCAGCCCTGCTCGAACAGAAAGCGGGTCACCGCGTCCACGGTGCCGAGCACGCTGGGGCAGTCGGCGGTCAGAATCCATGTGTCTGGGGCGCGGCTCATAGTGCGGTGACTCCTGTAGCAAATTCTGTGATCACAGAGAATTCTGTGTTGAGCTTGCCTGTGGCGAGGGGGCTTGCCCCCGTTGGGCTGCGCAGCGGCCCCAAATCCGGAGTGTGCGATCTAACAGGTAGACCGCATTCACTGGTTTTACGACTGCTTCGCAGCCGAACGGGGGCAAGCCCCCTCGCCACAAAAGCAGCCACACTCACATACCGTGTCAGGCCTGTACGCTCAGGCCGTACTCGGCAGAAGCGTCCTGCAACCACAACCACCAGTAATCCGAGAAGCTGCGACGAATCAGCAGTTCCCAGGTGTCTTCGGCGGTGTGACGGATCATCAATTGCGACTTGGCGAACACCGTGCCGACGGCTTTGCCCACCGGGAAGTTGTTCGGGTGCACGTCGTAGCTGGTGGACTTCATCAGCACCTGGCGCACGTTCGGGCCGCTCAGTTCGAGGAGTTGCTGGCCGCCGCTGACGTTGACGATCGCAATGTGCAAATCGCCCAGCGCTTTGCGCAGTTTTTGCTCGGCGGCCAGTTCTTCACCGGTCGGCACGATCAGCAGCCACTCATCCGGCCCCATCCATTGCAGGCTGGTTTCACCTTTGACTATGACGCTCAGTGCGCCGGGCAATTCGATGCCTAGGGCCTTGTGCACGCCAGCGGCGAATGCGGCGTCGTGGCCATCACCACGGATGGTCAGGTGACCGAGGAGTTTCTTTTCACGCACAGTCACACCGGCGTTCTTGCGGCCCTTGCCCACCAGGCTGGCGAGGTCGGCGTGATGCAGCGACGACTCGGCCTTGGCCCCGGAGGTTGGGCGTTGTTGGTAAACATTGGCTGCGGTCATAAAGCACCTTTCCTGAATTCTGTTAGCCCTGTGGAGACTGTTCTGCCGCTTTCGCGAGCAGGCTCGCTCCCACAAGGGGTACGCGATCTCCTGTGGGAGCGAGCCTGCTCGCGAAAGCGGCTGCCGGCCCCCCACAGGACCCGAGCCTTAAACGTTCTGGCGCTCGCCCTTCGGATCAAAGAACACCGAAGAAACGATTTCCGCCTCGATCACGCTGCCGTCGGCCAGCGGTGCGAACACTCGCTCGCCCATCCGCTGCAAGCCGCCCTTGACCACGCCCATGGCGAACGAATAGCCCAGGGAGTTGTGCAGGTAACTGGAAGTCACGTGACCCACCATGGTCATCGGAATGGCTTGCTTGGTGTTGAACACCAGTTGCGCGCCTTCCGGCAGCCATTTGTTCGGATCGATCGGCTTCAGGCCAACCAATTGCTTGCGCTGATCACGCACGCAGTCTTCACGGTTCATGCCACGCCAGCCGATCCACGAGAACGGTTTGGTGCGACCGACACACCAGCCCATGTTCAAGTCGTCCGGGGTCATCGAACTGTCAGTGTCCTGGCCGACGATGATGAAGCCCTTCTCCGCCCGCAGCACGTGCATGGTTTCAGTGCCGTACGGGGTCAGGTTGTACTTCTTGCCGGCGTCGACGATTTTTTCCAGCACGCCCATGGCGTAGTCGGCTTGCACGTTGACTTCGTACGACAGTTCACCGGTAAACGAAATCCGGAATACCCGCGCTGGCACACCACCCACCAGACCTTCTTTCCAGGTCATGAACGGGAAGGCTTCGTTGCTCAGGTCGATGTCGGTGACTTCAGCGAGCAGCTTGCGGCTGTTCGGCCCGGACAGGGTCATGGTCGCCCAGTGGTCGGTGACGGAGGTGAAGTACACCTTCATGTCCGGCCATTCGGTCTGGTGGTACAGCTCCAGCCACTGAAGTACGCGAGCCGCGCCGCCCGTGGTGGTGGTCATGACGAAATGGTTGTCGGCCAGGCAAGCCGTCACACCGTCGTCGAAGACCATGCCGTCTTCTTTGCACATCAGGCCGTAACGCGCCTTGCCCACGTCGAGCTTGGTCCAGGCGTTGGTGTAGACGCGGTTGAGGAACTCACGCGTATCCGGGCCCTGGATGTCGATTTTGCCGAGGGTCGAAGCATCCAGCAGGCCGACGCTGTCGCGCACGGCTTTGCATTCGCGCTTCACCGCGGCATGCAGGTCTTCACCGGATTTAGGGAAGTACCAAGGACGTTTCCACTGGCCGACGTCTTCGAACTCGGCGCCATTTTTCAGGTGCCATTGATGCAGCGCGGTGTAGCGCACCGGCTCGAAGATGTGCCCACAGTGACGACCGGCCACGGCGCCGAAAGTCACCGGCGTGTAGTTCGGACGGAACATGGTGGTGCCCATCTGCGGGATGGTCACGTTCAGCGAGCGGGCAGCGATGGCCAGGCCGTTGACGTTGCCGAGCTTGCCCTGATCGGTACCGAAGCCCAGCGCGGTGTAGCGCTTGACGTGCTCGACCGACTCGAAGCCCTCGCGGGTCGCCAGTTCGATGGCGGCGGCGGTGACGTCGTTTTGCAGGTCGACGAATTGCTTCGGCGCCCGTGCGGTGTTCTTTTCATGGGGCACCTGGAACAGCGCCAGGGTCGGCTCTTCGAGACGGCTCAGGGCTTTTGGCAACACGCCTTCAACCGACTGGAAGCCGGCTTCGGCAGCAGCGCGAACGCCACCTTCAAAACCATCGGCCAGGGAATCGCCGAGGCCGTAGACGCCGTTGATGCCACCGACACACACGCGTTTCTGCGGTGCTTCACCCGGTACGAAACCGAGGATGTCTTCGCGCCAGATCGGCTTGCCGCCCAGGTGCGAAGCCAGGTGAACCACCGGGCTGTAGCCACCGGAGCTGGCGACCACGTCGCAGTCGAGCCATTCGCCTGGGCTCGTCACGGTGTGGGCTTTGACATCGATGGCGGCCACACGGGCAGCGGTCACGTGCTTGCTACCACGGGCCTCGATCACGGCGCTGCCGGTGAGGATGCGGATGCCTTTGGCGCGGGCTTCTTCCACCAGCGCACCACGGGGATTGCTGCGAGCGTCGGCGATGGCCACCACTTGCAGGCTGGCATCGAGCCAATCCAGGGCAACGCGGTAGGCGTGGTCGTTGTTGGTCGACAGCACCAGTTTCTTGCCCGGTGCCACACCATAACGACGCACGTAGGTCGAGATGGCGCCGGCGAGCATGTTGCCCGGCACGTCGTTGTTGCCGTAGACCAGTGGACGTTCGTGAGCGCCGGTTGCCAGCACCACGCGAGTGGCGCGGACCCGGTGGATGCGCTGACGCACCTGGCCGATCGGTGCGCGGTCGCCGAGGTGATCGGTCAGGCGCTCGTGAATGGTCAGGAAGTTGTGATCGTGGTAGCCGTTGACGGTGGCGCGCGGCAACAGCAGCACGTCAGGGGTGTTCTTCAGCTCGTCGATGACGCTGGCCACCCACTCCATCGCCGGCTTGCCGTCGAGGCTTTCGCGGGAGTCGAGCAGGCTGCCGCCGAACTCTTCCTGTTCGTCAGCCAGGATCACACGGGCACCGCTGCGCGCAGCGGCCAGTGCAGCGGCCAAGCCAGCAGGGCCGGCACCGACGATCAGCACGTCGCAGTGCTGGTTCATGTAGTCGTAGGTGTCCGGATCGTTCTCGGTCGGCGAGCGGCCAAGGCCGGCAGCCTTGCGGATGTACTTCTCGTAGGTCATCCAGAACGATTGCGGGTACATGAAGGTTTTGTAGTAGAAGCCCGGTGGCATCAGCTTGCCGCCGACCTTGCCGAGAATCCCCATCATGTCGTTGTTCACGCTCGGCCAGCCGTTGGTGCTGGTAGCGACCAGGCCTTGGTACAGCGCCTGTTGCGTGGCGCGCACGTTCGGGATCTGCGTGGCTTCGGTGGCGCCGATCTGCAGCACCGCGTTCGGCTCTTCAGCGCCGGCAGCGAAGATGCCGCGCGGACGGGAATACTTGAAGCTGCGACCGATGATGTCGACGCCGTTGGCCAGCAGTGCAGCGGCCAGGGAATCGCCTTCGAAGCCTTTGTAGTTCTGGCCGTTGAAGGTGAAGGTCAAGACTTTGTTGCGGTCGATCCGTCCGCCGTTGGACAGGCGATTGATCTGGCTCATACCTTCTCTCCCAGAGCCGTGCTGGCCGCTTTCGGGCTATCGGTCTTGTCGGTGAATTGTGGCTTGGTGCCGATCTTGTAGGTTTCGAGAATCTCGTAGGTCACGGTGTCGCGGGTGACGTTGAAGTACTGACGGCAACCGGCGACGTGATCCCACAGCTCGTGGTGCAGACCGCGAGGGTTATCGCGGAAGAACATGTAGTCGCCCCACTCCTCGTCGGTGCAGGTGTTCGGATCCAGTGGACGCGGGATGTGCGCCTGGCCGGATGCATGGAATTCCTCTTCGGAGCGCAGTTCGCCGCAGTGAGGACAGAAGATATGCAACATGGGGATTTCTCCTGTTAGTGGGCAACCGCAGCAGCGCCGTGTTCATCGATCAACGCACCGTTGTGGAAACGGTCGATGGAGAAAGGTGCGGCCAATGGGTGCATTTCACCCTTGGCCAGGCTCGCGGCAAACACGTTGCCCGAGCCAGGTGTGGCCTTGAAGCCGCCGGTGCCCCAACCGCAGTTGAAGAACATGTTCGGTACCGGGGTTTTCGAAATGATCGGGCAGGCATCCGGCGTGGTGTCGACGATGCCGCCCCACTGACGGTTCATGCGTACGCGCGACAGCACCGGGAACATCTCGACGATGGCCTGGATGGTGTGCTCGATCACCGGGTACGAACCACGCTGGCCGTAGCCGTTGTAGCCGTCGATACCGGCGCCGATCACCAGGTCGCCCTTGTCGGACTGGCTGATGTAGCCGTGCACGGCGTTGGACATGATCACGCTGTCGATAATCGGCTTGATCGGCTCGGACACCAGCGCCTGCAGCGGGTGGGATTCGATCGGCAGGCGGAAACCGGCGAGCTTGGCCATGTGCCCGGAGTTACCGGCGGTCACTACGCCGACGCGCTTCGCGCCGATGAAGCCCTTGTTGGTTTCAACGCCGATGCACACGCCGTTTTCCTTGCGGAAACCGATCACTTCGGTCTGCTGGATCAGGTCCACGCCGAGGGCGTCGGCGGCACGGGCAAAGCCCCAGGCCACGGCATCGTGACGGGCCACGCCGCCGCGACGCTGAACGGTAGCGCCCATCACCGGGTAGCGGGTGTTCTTGGAGCAGTCGAGGTACGGAATCTCGTCGGCAACCTGTTTGGCATCGAGCAGTTCACCGTCGACGCCGTTGAGGCGGTTGGCGCTGACCCGACGCTCGGAATCACGGATGTCCTGCAGGGTGTGGCACAGGTTGTAGACGCCGCGCTGGGAGAACATCACGTTGTAGTTCAGGTCCTGGGACAGGCCTTCCCACAGTTTCATCGCGTGTTCGTACAGGTGCGCCGACTCATCCCACAGGTAGTTGGAGCGAACGATGGTGGTGTTGCGCGCGGTGTTACCGCCGCCCAGCCAGCCTTTCTCGACCACGGCCACGTTGGTGATGCCGTGTTCCTTGGCCAGGTAGTAGGCCGTTGCGAGACCATGCCCGCCACCGCCGACGATGACCACGTCGTAGACCTTTTTAGGGGTCGGCGTGCGCCACATTTTCTGCCAGTTTTCATGATGGCTGAGAGAGTGTTTGAAGAGGCCGAAGCCCGAGTAGCGTTGCATAGTCATTTACTCCAAAACCGCACTCAGCGATAAACCGGGAAGTCCGCGCACAGGGCTGCCACTTGCTCGGCGACATTGGCCTCGACATCGGCGTCGCCGAGGTTGTCGAGGATGTCGCAGATCCAGCCGGCCAGCGTGACGCACTGGGTCACCTTGAAGCCGCGAGTGGTGACCGCCGGGGTGCCGATGCGCAGGCCGGAGGTCACGAACGGCGACTGTGGATCGTTCGGGACAGCGTTCTTGTTCACAGTGATGTGGGCGCGACCGAGGGCTGCGTCCGCCTCTTTACCGGTCAGGCCCTGACGGATCAGGCTGACCAGGAACAGGTGGTTGTCGGTACCGCCGGACACTACATCGTAGCCGCGTTTGATAAACACGCCGGCCATGGCCTGGGCGTTGTCGATCACTTGCTGCTGGTAAACCTTGAAGCCAGGTTCCAGCGCTTCCTTGAAGCACACTGCCTTACCGGCGATCACGTGCATCAGCGGGCCGCCCTGGGCACCCGGGAAAACTGCCGCGTTGAGCTTCTTCTCGATTTCTTCGTTGGACTTGGCCAGGATCAGGCCGCCACGTGGACCGCGCAGGGTCTTGTGGGTAGTGGTGGTGACCACATCGGCGTAAGGCAGCGGGTTCGGGTACAGGCCGGCAGCGACCAGACCGGCCACGTGGGCCATGTCGACGAACAGCAGCGCACCGACCTTGTCGGCGATCTGGCGGAAGCGCGGGAAGTCGAGGGTCTTGGAATAGGCCGAGAAGCCGGCAACGATCATCTTCGGCTTGCACTCGACGGCCAGGCGCTCGACTTCGTCGTAATCGATCAGACCGGTCTTGGTATCGATGCCGTACTGCACGGCGTTGTACAGCTTGCCCGAGGACGACACTTTGGCGCCGTGGGTCAGGTGACCGCCGTGGGCCAGGCTCATGCCGAGGATGGTGTCGCCGGCTTGCAGCAGGGCCAGGTATACGGCGCTATTGGCGGAGGAACCGGAGTGCGGCTGAACGTTGGCGTAATCGGCGCCGAACAGTTGCTTGGCGCGCTCAATGGCCAGTGCCTCAACCTTGTCGACGTGTTCGCAGCCACCGTAGTAGCGCTTGCCCGGATAACCTTCGGCATATTTGTTAGTCAGGCCGCTGCCTTGCGCTTCCATCACGCGCTTGCTGGTGTAGTTCTCCGACGCGATCAGCTCGATGTGATCTTCCTGACGTTGCTCTTCGGCATTCATCGCCGCCAGCAGTGCATCGTCGTAACCCTGGATCTGGTCTTGCTTGCTGAACATCGCGTCTCTCCCAGCGGCGGCGGTGCGCCATTCGTCTCGGTGAGGCACTGGCGTTTCGGCAGTGCCCTTTGGTAGCGATGGTATGACTGGCTTGGAGTCGTCAAATGCCTACGGGCGCCACGCAAAGGTGCGTTTACGACATGGGAAGAAATGGCAGGCCAAACACGACCGTCGATCCAGCGCAGATCCCCTGTGGGAGCGAGCTTGCTCGCGATAGCGGCATCACATTCAACATTGATGTCGACTGACCCGCCGCCATCGCGAGCGAGCTCGCTCCCACAGGTCAGGCGATGGCCTGTCGCACTGCGAGCAACACAAGGAAATGCAGGGGATAGAGCGCATACGCCCAGCGCCGCATCGGCGGTGGTTTTGCGCCCTTTGCATGTCGCAACAAGAACAGCCCGAGCCATGGCGCGATCAGGCACGTGACGATGGCCGGAATCGCCGCGACATTGCCCAGGCGAGCGGCGTGATACAGCAACTGCCACTGATTGGCCGCCAGGCACACCACCCCCGCCAACAGCGCGAAATACCAGGGCCGTTGCAGTACCAGCAACATCGCCAGCGGCAACAGCACTCCAAAGAAACCGAACATCAACCGCTGGGAGAAAAACCCTGCCAGCATCAACGCGCCCACCGCCAGCAGCCGCGAGGCAAGCACCGGCTGCTGCCAGCCACGAATCACCAGCAAGCCCAAGGCAAGGGTGGGCAGCACGTTCAAGGTGTCGGGATTGGGAATGTACATCCGGTAAGGAATTTCACTCACCGCGCTAAACAGCAACAACCACCCCAGATAGCGCCACTGGCCACCGGTCGTCGCAGTCCGCGTGCGCGCCAGATTGGCCGCCATCGCCAAACAGAACCATGGAAACGCCAGGCGCCCCGGCACATACAACAGATCGGCGGAATAACCGACATATCGCAGGTGATCGAGCACCATGCACAGCAGCGCCAGCCACTTGAGCAGATCCAGTGCCCCGTCGCGCTGCTTTAAGTGCATGGCCTTGTGCATGGTCTTGTGCATGCTCTTGTACATAGTCACGTGCATAATTGCCCTTCGACCGTGTATTTTCCCGACAGCGACATCCTGTGCGCTCCACCTGACGATCTTGGGTACAGTGCGCACCCTCATTGACCACGGGACGCTTCACCATAGGCATCTCGACCACGGAAGCAGGCCATGACCGACAAGAGCCAACAATTCGCCAGCGACAACTATTCCGGCATCTGCCCTGAAGCCTGGGCTGCCATGGAACAGGCCAACCACGGCCACCAGCGCGCATACGGCGACGACGAGTGGACCGCCCGCGCGTCCGACGATTTCCGCAAGCTGTTCGAAACCGACTGCGAAGTGTTTTTCGCCTTCAACGGCACCGCCGCCAACTCGCTGGCGCTGTCGTCGTTGTGCCAGAGTTACCACAGTGTGATCTGCTCGGAAACCGCCCACGTCGAAACCGACGAATGCGGCGCCCCGGAATTCTTCTCCAACGGCTCCAAACTGCTGATCGCCCGCACTGAAAACGGCAAGCTGACCCCGGAATCGATCCGTGAGGTCGCGCTCAAGCGCCAGGACATCCACTACCCGAAACCCCGCGTCGTGACCCTGACCCAGGCCACCGAAGTCGGCAGCGTCTACACCCCGGACGAAATCCGCGCCATCAGCGCCACCTGCAAGGAACTGGGCCTGAACCTGCACATGGACGGCGCGCGCTTCTCCAACGCCTGCGCCTTCCTCGGCTGCACCCCGGCCGACCTGACCTGGAAGGCCGGCGTCGACGTGCTGTGCTTTGGCGGCACGAAAAACGGCATGGCAGTGGGCGAGGCGATTCTGTTCTTCAACCACAAACTGGCTGAAGACTTCGATTACCGCTGCAAGCAGGCCGGGCAGTTGGCGTCGAAAATGCGCTTCCTGTCGGCACCGTGGGTCGGGATCCTGGAAAACGACGCCTGGCTCAAATACGCCAACCACGCCAACCACTGCGCGCAATTGCTCGCCGAGCTGGTCAGCGACATTCCAGGCGTGGAGCTGATGTTCCCGGTACAGGCCAATGGCGTGTTCCTGCAACTGTCGGAACCGGCCATCGCCGCACTGACCGCCAAGGGCTGGCGCTTCTACACCTTCATCGGCAACGGCGGCGCACGCTTCATGTGCTCGTGGGACACCGAGGAAGAGCGCGTGCGTGAATTGGCGCGGGATATCCGTGAAGTCATGGCATAACCACGATCCCCTGTGGCGAGTGGGCTTGCCCCCGTCGGACTGCGCAGCAGGCCCAAAGTCTGAGTCCGTGGTTTGTCAGTCAGACCGCGACAGCAGGTTTTACGACGGCTGCGCCGCCGAACGGGGGCAAGCCCCCTCGCCACAAGTTCGCGTTCGTCCGTTCCCCCGCCACTGCTCCTGAAAGACTTCGTCTACATTGTTTGTCGAGCCTGTGCTCACATAACAATAATCAGGAGCGTCAGCATGTCATTGCAAGGCAAAACCCTGTTCATCACCGGCGCCAGCCGCGGCATCGGCCGCGAGATCGCGCTGCGGGCCGCACGTGACGGCGCCAACATTGTGATTGCCGCCAAAAGCGCCGAACCCCACGCCAAGCTGCCGGGCACGATTTTCAGCGTGGCCCAGGAGGTGGAAGCCGCAGGCGGCAAGGCGCTGGCCTTGCAGGTGGATGTGCGTGAAGAGGATGCCGTACGTGCGGCGCTGGCCCAGGCCAACGAACATTTCGGCAGTATCGATGCGCTGATCAACAATGCCGGGGCGATCAAGCTGACTGGGGTCCAGCACCTCGAACTCAAGCGCTTTGATCTGATGCATCAGATCAACACCCGCGCCGTCTTACTGTGCAGCCAGGCTGCGTTGCCTTACCTGAAAAAATCCGGCGGCCACATCCTCAATCTGTCCCCGCCGCTGAACCTTGCCACCAAGTGGTTCGCCCAATACAGCCCCTACACCGTCACCAAGTACGGCATGAGCATGCTGACCCTGGGCATGAGTGAGGAATTCAAGAACTACGGGATCAGCGTCAACTCGCTATGGCCACAGACGATGATTGCCACCGCCGCGATCGAGTTTCAGTTGGGGTCGCGCGAGTCGTTCAAGCATGCGCGCCTGCCTGCGATCATGGCCGATGCCGCCCATGTGATTCTGAGCAGCAGCGGGCGCAGCCTGACCGGGCGTTTGTTGATTGATGAGGAGATTCTGCGAGAAAGCGGTGTGACGGAGTTCGAACACTATCGGTTCGCGCCGGACAGCAGCGACAAGCTGATGACGGATCTGTTTATTGACTAAAAACCTGTGGGAGCGAGCCTGCTCGCTCCCACAAGGGAACACCACTGCTTTCAGAGATATATTCCCACCCGAATCAATACTCGATCCGCACATCGCCTTTCGGCACGCTGCAGCACGACAGGATGAACCCTTCGGCTTCGTCTTCCTCGGTGATCCCGCCGTTGTGCTCCATCTCCACTTCGCCGCCCAGTTTCAACACCTTGCAGGTGCCGCAGATGCCCATGCCGCACGCTTTCGGAATCATCAGGCCGACCTTGGCCGCCGCTGCATGCACGGTCTCGCCCGGGGCCACGCGGATGCTCTTGCCGGAGGTGGTGAATTCCACTTGATGCAAGTCCGCGGCGTCGACTTCCGGTGCCTCGGCCGCTTGTTCGGCGTGTTCCACGGCGTCAGCGCGCGCCTCTGGCGGGGTCGCTCCGAAGGATTCTTCGTGATAACGCGACATGTCGAAGCCAGCGGCTTCCAGCAAGCGCTTGACCGCATTCATATACGGTGTCGGGCCGCAGCAGAATACTTCGCGCTCAAGGAAGTCAGGCGTCATCAATTCAAGCATTCTGTGGTTCAGGTAACCGCGATAACCGGCCCATGGCTCACCCATGCCGTGCTTCTCGCAGATCAGGTGCAGGCTGAAGTTCTCGATCCGCGACGCCATGTGTTCCAGCTCACGGTGGTAAATGATGTCTTTAGGCGAACGGGCGCTGTGGATAAACACCATGTCGACATTGCCGTTGGTGTCGTAGAACCAGCGCGCCATGGACATGACCGGCGTGATACCAACGCCGCCGCTGAGGTAGAGCACCTTCGGCGCGGTGAAGTCCATGGCATTGAACAGCCCGACCGGCCCGTGCACCGCCAGCTCCTGGCCTTCGTGCAGGGTGTCGTGCAGCCAGTTGGACACCTTGCCGCCCGGCACGCGCTTGATGGTCACCGAAAAGCTGTACGGCACCGATGGCGAGCTGGAAATGGTGTACGAACGCATGATCGGCTGGCCTTCAATCTCCAGCTCCAGGGTGACAAACTGCCCCGGTTTGAAGAAGAACAGGATCGGCTGGTCGGCCATGAAGCAAAAGGTGCGCACATCCCAGGTTTCCTGGATGACTTTGACGCAACGGACGATGTGTCGACCATTGGCCCAGGTCTGGGTGGTTACCGGGTTCAGGAAGCTGTTGGACATGCTGATCTCCACGGCCGACTGTCGGCCTTCATGTTGGCGATTCTGCGTATAGCGCGAACCATCCATTTACCTATCTGCGACATTGACATGCTTATCGCGACCAGCCCCCAACGACCGGGGCTTGCGCGTCGGGAACAGATTGCACCATGTCGCCCATGGATAAGGTTCTGGCCAGCGCCGGCCCCACACTCGCCCCATACCAAGACACATTCTTTACACCTTGCGTAGCAACCCTGATTAGCCACTTTCGCCGGCCACACAGAATGGCCTTGAGGATTAAACGATGGACGTCACTACTACCCTGAGCCTGGGCGATCCGCTGGAACCCGCACGCAAGGCCACCGCACAGATGCTGCAAGAGCGCGAGCGCACGTTCTCGCTGCCGCAGCCGTTTTACTCCGACGAGCGCCTGTTTGATATCGACATGCAGGAAATCTTTCAGAAAGAGTGGTTGATCGCCGGCATGACGTGCGAGATCCCTACCAAGGGCAACTACCTGACCCTGCAGATCGGCAAGAACCCGATCATCGTGATCCGTGGCGCCGAAGGCGTGGTGCATGCGTTCCACAACGTCTGCCGCCACCGTGGCTCGCGCCTGTGCACCAGCGACAAGGGCAAGGTCGCCAAGCTGGTTTGCCACTACCACCAGTGGACCTACGAACTGGACGGCCGCCTGCTGTTCGCCGGCACCGAAATGGGCGCCGACTTCGACATGAAAGAGTACGGCCTCAAGCCGGTGAACGTGAAGACCGCCGGCGGCTACATCTTCATCAGCCTGGCGGAGAATCCGCCGGCCATCGATGACTTCCTGTCGACACTGAACCATTACATGGAACCGTACGACATGGAGAACACCAAGGTGGCGGTGCAAACCACCTTGATGGAAAAGGCCAACTGGAAACTGGTGCTGGAAAACAACCGCGAGTGCTACCACTGCAACGCGTCGCACCCGGAACTGCTGAAAACCCTGCTGGAGTGGGACGACGTCACCGACCCGCGCGCCGACCAGGCCTTCAAGGACCACGTCGCCGCCTCCGCCGCTGCCTGGGAAGCCGAGAAGATCCCTTACGCCCACGCCAGCTTCGGCCTGCGTAACCGCATCGTGCGCATGCCGCTGCTCAAGGGCACCGTGTCGATGACCATGGACGGCAAGCAGGGCTGCGCCAAGTTGATGGGCCGCATCCAGAACCCGGACCTGGGCTCGATGCGCATCCTGCACCTGCCGCACTCGTGGAACCACTGCATGGGCGACCACATCATCGTGTTCACCGTGTGGCCGATCAGCGCCCAGGAAACCATGGTCACCACCAAGTGGATCGTGCACAAGGACGCGGTCGAAGGCGTGGACTACGACGTGGAGCGCATGCGCCAGGTCTGGGACGCCACCAACGACCAGGACCGTCGTCTGGCCGAAGAGAACCAGCGCGGCATCAACTCCACTGCGTACCAGCCTGGGCCTTACTCCAAGACTTATGAGTTTGGTGTGGTGAACTTCGTGGACTGGTACAGCGAGCGTCTGCTGAGCAACCTGGGGGCCGAGCCTGCGCCGTACCTCAAGGGTGTCCCGGTTAGCGGCTAAACATCAAAAGCATCGCGAGCAGGCTCGCTCCCACACTCGATCTGTGTCGTTCACAGATCCACTGTAGGAGCGAGCCTGCTCGCGATGGCACCCTCTGCATCAACACAATCCTCTCGGTAATTCCTCTCCTCATTAGAACTGCACGAAATATGACCTATCTCGTTCAGGCCTATGCCCGCCGCACCTCCCAGCCTTCCGCGAACAAGTTATCCACATCTCCACCCACAGCTATTGGGGACAACTGTGGACAGACCGCAAAATTTCTCCACAAAACCCAAAGAAAAATCGTGACTTATCCAGAAGCATGCTTCCACGAGCGGACTGGTCGTTTTTTGATCAAAAGCCTGAAAGGCACGGACTGCGTAGCTTTCAGAGGATGGCAAACACCTTATCCACAGAAGCGCCAACAGACTTTGGGGTTAACTTCGAAGGCTCTGTGGAAAACCGCTACAACCCGCAAAAAACCGGTGTTTGCACGGAATTCTACGGCTCACAACCATCAATTGATCACTTTTTGATCGCAACCATGAAAGCCGCTGTTTATAAGGCCTACAGCCGATAGCAAACATCTTATCCACAGAAGCGCCAACAGAGATTGGGGGCAAGTCTGCACCCACAACAGCACTTATCCCGTTGAAAAAGCTTGGAAAAACCACGGACAGGACTGGTTGTTTTTTGACCTGAGGCTTGCAGGGCCTGATTTATATGGGGTGTAGCCATGGGCGAACATGTTATCCACAGAACCACCAACAGGGATTGTGGGTAAACACCGAAGTTGTTCAGATTTTATTGAGACATGAGCGACCTGAATCCAGATCCAGGTTCAATTCAAAGTCTTTGAACGCGTGCCATCCGAGCAATATTGACGGGACGTATTGCCCGCCTATCAGCGACGGCGGGATGGTAAAGCCCGGGTAGTATTTGTAGGTGACCGCCATGGTGTTGCCTTGCAGGGCCAATACGCCGTCGAAGCGTTGGAAGCGTTTGTTGTTGCCGGTGTAAACGTTCGAGCCTCCCGGTGTCAGCGCCTGCACAACGCTGACTTGCCTGCCGGGCGACGAGGCCGTCAAGTAGTCGACATTTCCGGTATCGATGATGGCCTGCGTTGCCCGGCGATCCAGCTGTGCGGCCACCACCAACCGTTGATTGAGATCCAGGCGGCTAATGGCAATCGGCGCATCACAGCGTGTGGCCGGCGGCGGATTCAGCTCCAGTGTTCTGCTGGTGATCTTCAAGCGCCCCAGCTTGCTGATCAGATCCAGCCCCAACAGATTGTCCCGGTCGCTGACAAAGACCAGGACATTCCTGAACTCGCGGGTGCCGACTTTCAGCGACCCGAGAACTCCCAGCCTCGCGGCCAAGCCTTTTTCGCCATAAAACGTGCTGTAGCGATAAAAAGCATCGGGCAACAACCTGATGCCCAACTGTTTCGCAGTGTCGATGTTGACCCGGGTTTGCGGTGCGCCCGTGTCCAGAACAAAACGCGCCGAGACACCATTGGCCGCGCCGACCTCGATAAATGGCAGCACTTGTTCAGCGTTGTAGAAGTCGTCGGCATACGGATAGAGCGGCAGCACCTCATACCGCGTCGAACCGTTGACCGTGAAATCGCCGGTCGCCGCCAGGACAGCCAGTGATTTGCTGCCAAACGTGGAGAACAGCGGCTTCAGATCGGCGCTGGCCGCAATCGCCCGGGCATGCCTGGCCTTGATCGCCAGGTAGTACTCGGGGATTTGATTGGCGGCCTTGGCTTCGAGCAATCTGGCGAAGACCGTCACCGAGCAGCTGAGGTGTCTGTCGGCATCCAGTACCTTGTCGCACTGTTGCCGCAGTTGCGCCAGGGACGCGTTGCGGCCTTGTTCGGAGTCTATCCAGCGGTAAAAATCCTGATCAGCCTCGGACGCCTTTGTCTGGGCGGCAGAGATCAAGCCTGTGGATAACCACATGGCCGATGCACAGAGCGCCAGAAGAGCGAAAGTCTTCATATTCAGGCCAGTCATAAAAACAGGGTTTTATGAGTCAGCGCTGAATGTCTGAAAGCTCCCGAAAACGTGCCGCACCCTTGATCAGCGCATGGAAAACTGTAGCTCACCGGGCTGACGGGTGTGGTGCGGGACGAAGAGATCCTGTGGGAGCGAGCTTGCTCGCGATGACGGAGTATCAGTCAACATCAATGCCGCCTGATACCACGCTTTCGCGAACAAGCCGCCCCCACAGTGTTTGTTAGCGAACCACACCTTCTTCAATCAGCAATTTGAGGATGGCCTCGGCCCCGGCTTGCGCCGTCACGCCCTTGAGTACCTGCCCGCCTCCACCACTGGCCTTGGCCGTCGCGGCTTTCATTCGGTCGGCACCGCTCTTGGCCTTGATCACCTTCAGACGCTTGGGCCTTGGCTTGGCCGGTTGCAGGGTTGCGACCGCGAGCAGTTCATCGTCGATGACCTCGACGTCCTGCGCTTGCAGCACGCCGCGTCGGGCCGGGCCGTAAGCGCTCTGCCGAGGCTTGGGTGCAGCGTTATCCACCGTCGCCAGAAACGGCAGGCGTACCTTCAGCCGACGACGTTGACCGCGGGGCAAGGCTTGCAGCACCAGCGCCGAACCGCCATCGATGGACTCGACCTGCGCCAGTCCCACCACCAGCGGCCAGCCCAGGCTTTCGGCCAGCAGGAAGGGCAACATGCCCGAGCCTTCACCGGTTTCCGCCTGGCTACCGGTCAACACCACCTGCGCCCCGGCATCGCGCAAATAGTCGGTCAGCGCCGGTAGCGCGTCGGCGCCTTGCGGTTGTTCCAGCACATGCAGTTGCTCAAGCCCCATGCCCAGGTAGGCGCGCAATGCAGGCTCGGAAATGTCGCCGGCATGCAGCACCTGCAAGTTATCCCCAGCCAATTGCAGGCCCAGTTCAACCGCCCGCGCATCCTGCTCCGCGCGACGCGGCCGACCGGATGTCGGGTGGGCGCCGATGGACACCAGGCTGATGATTTTCGTGCTCATAACCCTTTCCTTCCCTTAAGCCGCATCGCGCTTGGCGTCGTTGCGGTAAGCCTCTACCGCCTCGATCAAGGCTTGAAGAATCTCCGCGCTCTCGCCAATCACCGAGAGGTCCGCACGCTTGATCATGTCGCAGCCCGGGTCGAGGTTGATCGCCACCACCTTGTCGCAGGCACCAATGCCTTGCAGGTGCTGGATCGCCCCGGAAATCCCCACCGCCACATAGACCCGTGCAGTGACCCAGGTGCCGGACGCGCCGACCTGGCGGTCGCGGGCCATGAAGCCGTCGTCCACCGCCACCCGCGATGCGCCTTCGGTCGCGCCGAGGGCTTCGGCGGTCCTGTGGAAAAGTCCCCAGTCCTTGACCCCGTTGCCACCGGAGAAAATGAACTCGGCTTCGGCCATTGGAATTGCCGCCGGATCGACGGCCACCGCGCCCAGATCTTCGATCCGCGACAGGCTGCGCGCCACAGTTGTGGATAACTCCACGGCCAAGGCTTCGTGACGGGTTTCGCTGACCGGTTCGGCGCACTCGGCAGCCGCCAGAATCAATCGCGCCAGCGGCCGGGCAAGGTCTTGCAGACCTGCGCCAGCACGGCCGATGCACTCCTGATCCTTGACCTGCCAGACCCGCGTGGCCGGGCGCTCGCCCAGTGCCGCAGCAAAACGACGGCCGAGTTCGCCACCGCCACTGCGGCTGTCCGGCAGCAACCAGTGACGCGGGCTGAACTGGTTATCCACAGCCCGCAGGCCCTGGACCCGTTGCTCCGGTGCATAACCGTTGAATTCTTCGCCTTCCAGCACCAGCAGGCGGTCGACGCCCGCCGTGGCGAAAGCGTTTTCCTTGTGTTCGCCGAACACCACGGCCAGCACTGCGCCGTCCTTGCCGGCCAGTTGATGGGCCAGGCCCAGCAGGTCGCGGTCGTGACTGCTCAAGCGACCACCGACCATGTCCGGCACCACGCTGATGTAAAACGCAGGCGCGGTCACCTGATGCAGCGGCAATTGTACTTCCACGGCAGCCGAGCGCTTGGTCGCCCCGCCCTGCTGAGCGCCGCTGCGGTCGATGCGTTTGATACCGTTGGGGCCGATGAAACCGACTCCATGGGGATTCTTGCGGATGACGCCGTTAGGCCCCATCCAGCTGTGTTGCGCCGGCTGCATGGCTGCGTGCAGCGGGTGCAGACGGTTGCGGGCAATCCATTCGGCCCGCGGGTCGCGGCGGATAATGTCGCTCATCAGTGGGCCTCCGCTGGTTCACGTTGGGCCGGCGTAGAGGGTTTGGAGGCGGCTTCTTCCAGCAACGCGTCGGCCACCAGCTCGGCAATGTCCTTGATCATCGGCCGGGGTTCGACCACGCCTTCGAGCATCGCGGTGCATTGTGGACAACCCACGGCCACCAGTTCGGCGCCGGTTTCGCGGATGTCTTCCATGCGCATGTCGGGAATGCGTTGCTTGCCGGGAATGTCGGTGATCGGCGCGCCGCCACCACCGCCGCAGCAGCGCGAGCGGAAGCCGGAACGTTGCATCTCTTTCACTTCGATCCCTAGGGCGCGTAACACCTGACGCGGTGCCTCGTATTCGCCGTTGTAGCGGCCGAGGTAGCACGGGTCGTGGTAGGTCACGCTGTCGCCTTTGTGCTGACCGAGATTGAGCGCGCCAGCATCGATGATTTCCGCCATGTAGGTGCTGTGGTGCTGCACCAGGTAGTTGCCATCGAAAGCGCCATACTCGTTTTTCAGCACGTGGAAACTGTGCGGATCGCAGGTGACGATGCGGTTGAAACTGTATTTGGCCAGAGTCTGGATGTTGCGCTTGGCCAACAGCTGGAAGGTCGCTTCGTCGCCCAGGCGCCGAGCCACGTCACCGCTGTCGCGTTCTTCGAGGCCGAGCACCGCGAAGTCGATTTTCGCCGCTTTCAGCACTTTGACGAACGCACGCAGGGTGCGCTGGTTACGCATGTCGAAGGCACCGTCGCCAACCCAGAACAGCACGTCGGTGGATTTCTTTTCGCTGAGCAGATTGAGGTTCAAGTCTGCTGCCCAGTTCATCCGCCCTCCCGGCGCGAAACCGCCCGGGTTGTCGGTGGCGATCAGGTTTTCCAGCACCTCGGCGCCCTTGTTCGGGGTGGCGCCTTTTTCCAGGGTTAGATGACGGCGCATGTCGACGATGGCATCGACGTGCTCGATCATCATCGGGCATTCCTCGACGCAGGCGCGGCAGGTGGTGCACGACCACAGGGTCTCGGCATCCACCAGGCCGTTGACGATCGGTTGATGCGGATTACCCGCGTGTTCGCCAATCGGCTTGCCCGGATACGGGCTGCCGGCGAACTTGGCGTCAGTGCCACCGGCCAGGCCGACGACCATGTCCTGAATCAGTTTTTTCGGGTTCAACGGCTGGCCGGCGGCGAACGCCGGGCACGCCGCTTCGCATTTACCGCACTGCACGCAGGCGTCGAAGCCGAGCAATTGGTTCCAGGTGAAATCCTTGGGTTTTTCCACGCCCAGTGGCGCGGTCGGGTCATTCAAGTCCAGAGGCTTGAGGCCCGTGGAACGACCGCCACCGAAGCGTTCTGCGCGACGGTGCCAGGCCAGGTGCAGCGCACCGGCGAAGGCGTGTTTCATCGGCCCGCCCCAGGTCATGCCGAAGAACAGCTCCGACACGCCCCACAACACGCCAACCCCGAGAATCGCCGCCAACAGCCAGCCACCGAAGTTTTCCGGGAGGATCCCTGCCACCGGCAGGGTCAACAGGAAGAACGAGACCGAGAACGCCAGCAGGCTTTTCGGCAGGCGCATCCACGGGCCTTTCGACAGACGGGACGGCGGGTTGCGCCGACGCAGGTAAACAAAGATCGCACCAACGAACATCACCGCTGTCATCAGCAGCAACGCATAGCCGAGGAAGCGGTTATGCAGGCCGAAACCATGCACCAGGATCGCCAGCACGATGGACGCCACCGCACCGCCGGCCGTGGCGACGTGGGTGTTGGCAATGTATTTGTCCCGCGCGACCACATGGTGCAAGTCGACCATGTAGCGCTTGGGCATGGCGAACAGGCCGCCGATCAGGTCGACTTTCGAAGCCCGGCCCCGGCGCCACATGGCCACCCGCCGCAACGCGCCCAGGACACCAAGGCCCAGGGCTGCGAACAACAGGATTGGAAGAAGGGTGTTCAACATGGTGAAGCTCCCAAAGACCTCGGGTCTTGCAAGGGTTCATGTGCTTGCCGTTAAAGGCCTGACACCGACCTGTGGCGAGGGGGCTTGCCCCCGTTCGGCTGCGAAGCAGTCGTAAATCGGTCAAATGCATTTTTTACTGACAGACCGCATTGACTGATTTTGGGGCCGCTTCGCAGCCCAACGGGGGCAAGCCCCCTCGCCACAGTGATGATGGTGATACTGTTAGAAATCCTTGCACAACCGCAGCGCGTCATAGATCGCAGCGTGTGTATTACGCTGAGCCACGCAGTCGCCGATACGGAACAGCAAGTAGCCGTCACCCGTGGTGCTCAGCGATGGCTGCGGCTTGATCGCGAACAAGGCTTCGATGTCCATCTGGCCTTTGTTGCGCGAGCCTTCCTTCAGCGAGTAGTAGATTTCTTCGTCCGGACGCACGCCGTTTTCCACCACCACCTGGTCGACCACCCGCTCCTCTTTGGCGCCGGTGTATTCGTTTTCCAGCACCGCCACCAGCTTGTCGCCTTCGCGGTAGACCTTCTCCAGCATCATGTCCCCGGTCATGATCACTTCTTTGGGGTACATGCTGCGGTAGTAAGTCGGGAACGACGTACCGCCGATGGCCACGCCCGGTTTGATGTCGTCGGTGACGATCTCGACCTGGCTGCCCTTGTCGGCGAGGAAGTCGGCCGTCGACATCCCGGTGAACTCGCAAATGGTGTCGTAGACCAGTACGTTCTTGCCCGGTGCAACCTTGCCATCAAGGATGTCCCAACTGCTGACCACCAGGCCTTCAGCCGCGCCCCAGTGTTCGTTCTGCTCCAGGAATGGATGGCCGCCGACGGCGAGCACCACCACGTCTGGACGCAAGTCGAGAATGGTTGCCGCATCGGCCGCCACGCCCAGGCGCAGGTCAACTTTCAAACGCGCCAATTCCAGTTGGAACCAGCGGGTAATACCGGCGATCTGGTCCCGTTGCGGGGCTTTCGATGCGGTCGTGATCTGGCCACCGATGAATTCTTTCTTCTCGAACAGGGTCACGTCGTGGCCACGTTCGGCCGACACGCGAGCGGCTTCCATCCCGGCAGGACCGGCACCGACCACCACAACTTTGCGCTTCACACCGGTCGACTTCTCGATGATGTGCGGCACGCCCATGTATTCACGGGAGGTCGCGGCGTTCTGGATGCAAAGTACGTCCAGGCCTTGGTACTGACGGTCGATGCAGTAGTTGGCGCCGACGCACTGTTTGATCTGGTCGACCTGGCCCATCTTGATCTTGGCGATCAGGTGCGGGTCGGCGATGTGGGCGCGGGTCATGCCGACCATGTCGACGTAGCCGCCCTCCAGAATACGGGTCGCCTGGTTCGGGTCCTTGATGTTCTGCGCGTGCAGTACAGGTGCCTTGACCACTTCCTTGATACCGGCCGCCAGATGCAGGAACGGCTCCGGTGGATAACTCATGTTGGGGATAACGTTGGCCAGGGTGTTGTGGGTGTCGCAACCCGAGCCGACCACACCGATGAAGTCGATCATGCCGGTGTCGTCGTAGTACTTGGCGATCTGCTTCATGTCCTCATGGGACAAGCCATCCGGGTGGAACTCATCACCGCACAGACGGATGCCGACGCAGAAATCCGGACCGACTTCCTTGCGCACAGCCTTGATCACTTCCAGGCCGAAACGCATGCGGTTCTCGAAGCTGCCGCCCCATTCATCGGTACGCTTGTTGACCCGCGGGCTCCAGAACTGGTCAATCATGTGCTGGTGCACGGCCGACAGTTCGACGCCGTCCAGGCCACCGGCCTTGGCCCGCGCCGCAGCAGTGGCGTAGTTGCCGATCACCCGCCAGATTTCTTCCGGCTCGATGGTCTTGCAGGTCGCACGGTGCACCGGCTCACGGATGCCCGACGGCGACAGCAGGGTTGGCCAGTGCTCGCCGTCCCAACGGGAACGACGGCCCATGTGGGTAATCTGGATCATGATCTTGGCGCCATGCTTGTGCATGGCATCGGCCAGGTTCTGGAAGTGCGGAATGATCCGGTCGTCCGCCAGGTTCACCGACTTCCACCAGCCTTGCGGGCTGTCGATGGCCACGCTGGAGGAGCCGCCGCAAATCGCCAGGCCGATCCCACCCTTGGCTTTCTCTTCGTAATACTTGACGTACCGGTCGGTGGTCATGCCGCCGTCGGTGGCATAGACCTCCGCGTGCGCGGTGCTGAGCACGCGGTTGCGGATGGTCAGTTTGCCGATCTGGATCGGCTGGAACATTGCTTCGAAAGCCATGGCGGGTTCCTCGACTTACAACGGCTTGACGGTGAACAAGCCGTCTTCGTGGCCCTCTTCGGAGCCACCGTAGACTTGTTCGGCCACGGTGCGGATCTTGCTGCCGCGAGCGGCGAGGATCTGATCCATCGCCCCTGCAAACCAGCCGGTGAACATGTAGTCGACCTTGCGCCCGACCTTGCCGTACACGTAGACGAACGCCGAGTGTTCGAGCTTGACGCTGGCGGTGCCTTTGTCGAGGTCGATGTCCTGGATCTTGAACAGGCCCCAGCCACGCTGCGACAGGCGCTTCATGTAGTGTTCGAACACTGCGACGCCTTCCAGGCCGTGGCATTCGGCTTCTTTTTCACACCAGTGCCAGGCGGACTTGTAGCCGGCCTTGTAGAGGATTTCGGCGTAGGCTTCAGCGCCCAGCACTTCCTCGATGCCCATGTGGTTGTTGACGAAGAAATGACGTGGCACGTACAGCATCGGCAGGGCGTCGGAGGTCCAGACACCGGTTTCGCTGTCGACTTCGATTGGCAATTGCGGGGCGATCTTGGCCATGGAAACTTAACTCCAGAAAATTTGTTGTGTTGCCCGCTGCACGGACGGCAGCGGGAAAGGATTCAGAAGTGCGGCGGCTTATTCGCCCCAGACATCTTTCAAGACGTTGACCCAGTTCTCGCCCATGATCTTGCGTACCACGCGCTCGGAGTGGCCGCGCTTGAGCAGGGTCTCGGTCAGGTTCGGGAACTCGCCCACGGTGCGGATGCCCAGCGGGTTGATGATCTTGCCGAAGCTGGTCAGACGGCGGGCGTAGCCCTTGTCGTGGGTCAGGTATTCGAAGAAGTCCTGGCCGTGGCCCTGGGTGAAGTCGGTGCCGATACCGATGGCGTCTTCGCCGACGATGTTCATTACGTACTCGATGGCTTCGGCGTAGTCGTCGATGGTCGAATCGATGCCCTTGGCCAGGAACGGCGCGAACATGGTCACGCCGACAAAGCCGCCGTGGTCGGCAATGAACTTGAGTTCTTCATCGGACTTGTTGCGCGGGTGCTCCTTGAGCCCCGACGGCAGGCAGTGGGAGTAGCAGACCGGTTTCTTCGATTCGAGGATGACTTCTTCGGAAGTCTTGGAACCGACGTGGGACAGGTCGCACATCACGCCTGCCCGGTTCATCTCGGCGACGATTTCGCGACCGAAGCCCGACAGGCCGCCGTCACGCTCGTAGCAACCGGTGCCCACCAGGTTCTGGGTGTTGTAGCACATCTGCACGATACCGACGCCAAGCTGCTTGAAGACTTCGACATAGCCGATCTGGTCTTCAAAGGCGTGGGCATTCTGGAAGCCAAAAAGGATGCCGGTCTTGCCCTGCTCCTTGGCTTTACGGATGTCGGCGGTGGTGCGGACCGGAATCACCAGGTCGCTGTTCTCGCGGATCAGCTTCTGGCTGGCGGCGATGTTGTTGACGGTGGCCTGAAAGCCCTCCCACACCGACACGGTGCAGTTGGCTGCCGTCAGACCGCCCTTGCGCATGTCTTCGAACAGCTCGCGGTTCCATTTGGCAATGATCAGACCGTCGATAACGATGCTGTCGGCGTGTAATTCGGCTGGGCTCATCAGGCTGTCCCCTTGTTGGCGATTCATGCGCCGAATCGTCTGCCGGCGCTTTGGGGCCAGCATATGCCTCGGTGCCTAAGCAGCCGGGTGCAAAAACGACAGGGGAATTGCCGAAAGCGTCAATCCGCGACAAAGGGTCGTCGCCAGGCACAATCACCGACCTGTTCAAGGCCGCCTGCTTGGGCCAGAATTCGCCGCATCACTGGATGCTTCACTGGACAAGAGCGGCAACGATAATGAAATCGATCATTCTGGCAATGGCACTGATTGCGACCGGCGTACACGCAGCGGAGGTGTCCGACGACAACCCGTGCGACAAAGTCGAAAACGACGTCCAGACCCTGGAATGCTCGGCCTTCAGCAAAACCACCGCCGAAGACCTGCTCAAGGAAAACCTCCAGGGCCTGGCCGAGCGCATGCAGTCGCAGTACGGCAAAACCCCGTCGCAACTGGCCGACATCACCGCCAAGATCAAGGCCGCCCAACAGCAATGGCTGAAGACCCGCGACGCAGACTGCGCCGTCGAAGCCTTCCCGACTACCGCTGGCAGCAAGGCGTTCACCATTGCCCAGAACGATTGTGTGGCGCGGATGAGTGATGAACGGTCGGAGTTTTTGGAGTCGATTGGGCAGGAGTAGTCCTGAAAATTCCGGTGAAAGCTGGGACTACCACCAGCTTTCAATCGCCCAAAAACCCTTTTCCCACAAAGTACTCTGATCTGACCTACAGCTTCTGTCCAAAGCCGCTGTTCTGTGGACTTTTCACGCAACATGCCGACAAATGTTGTTGATGGCCAACCATAAAAATATAAGCAAAGATTCGCAATTCTTATAAAAGACTTATATTTTTCCGAGATGAACGCACCTACTGACATCCAAATCATCAATGACGCCGAAGGTAATCCAGCCTTCGTGGTCATTCCCTATGCACAATACGTGGCGCAGAAAATCGAACCCGACTTGATCCCCCATGAGGTGGTGAGCCGAATCGTCGATGGCGCTACTCCCATCCGCGCCTGGCGCGAACACTTGAACCTTACCCAGGAAGAAGTGGCCAAACGCATGGGCATCACTCAACCGGCCTTCGCCCAGCAAGAGACTGTCGCCAAGCCTCGCAAGGCCACCCGCGAGAAGATCGCTGCGGCTTTTGGCATCACCGCCAGTCAGCTTGAGCTGTAAGCTACACACCCTCTGTCACTAATGGGATTGAACATGAAAGTCTGCGGCATCGAAATCAAAGGCAGCGAAGCGATCATCGCCGTGGCCACGCTGGACGGTCAGGCGCTGGGCCATGTCGCGCTCGCCACCAAGAAAATTGCCCTGGACGATGACGACGAAGCCGCCAACGTCAAAGTGTTCGCCGCTCAGGTCGCCTCGTTTGTCCGCGAGAATTCCATCGACCGCATCGCGATCAAGAAGCGCAGCAAGAAAGGCGAGTTCGCTGGCGGGCCGACCACCTTCAAGATCGAAGGGGTTTTCCAGTTACTGGAGAATTGCGAGGTAGCCCTGCTGTCGCCGCAGACCATCAATGCCCAGGCCAAGAAGCACAATTTCGAACTGCCAGGGACGCTGAACAAGTATCAGCATGAGGCTTACAAAGCGGCGTGTTCGGCGTTGGTGAAGAAGTAATCTCAGGCACCGCTGTACAACTGTAGGAGTGAGCCTGCTCGCGATAGCGGTGCATCAGTCGACATGAATGTGTCTGACAGACTGCCTTCGCGAGCAGGCTCACTCCTACAGGGTTTTCGGGTGTTTATGCTTTCGCGGTACGCCGGTCCTCCCGCGGACAGCGCTCATACTTCGCCCGATAACTGCGGGTGAAATACGACGGCGATTCAAACCCGCAGGCAATGCTCACTTCAAGCACGCTCATATCCGTCTGCCGTAGCAACTGCCGGGCCTTTTCCAGCCTTAACCGCAGGTAGAAATTGCTCGGCGTGTCGTTCAGATGCAGGCGAAACAGGCGCTCCAACTGTCGCCGCGTCACCTTGATCGATTCCGCCAGTTCCAGCGTGCTCAGCGGCGGTTCGCTGTGCTGCTCCATCTCGCCGATCACGTGCACCAGTTTCTTGTTGCTGATGCCATAGCGCGTGGCTACTTCCATGCGCTGGTGGTCTTTGCGTGGGCGGATGCGGCCGAGCACAAATTGCTCGCTGACCTGAATCGCCAATTCCGGACCGTGGGCCTGGGCGATCAAGTCCAGCATCAGGTCAATGGAAGCGGTGCCACCGGCAGAGGTGATGCGCCGGCGGTCGATCTCGAACAGTTCCTGGGTGACGCTGAGCTGTGGATAAGATTCCTTGAAGGCGTCGATGGCTTCCCAGTGCAAGGTCAGGCGATGACCGTCGAGCAAACCCGCCTCGGCGAGGATGAAGCTGCCGGTGTCGATGGCGCCTAGGGTCACGCCTTCGTGGTCCAGGCGGCGCAGCCAGTGCTCCAGCGCCGGGGTGGTGAACTTCAGGGGCTCGAAGCCGGCGACCACCAGCAGCGTCGCGCCTTTTTTCAACGGTTCCAGCGCCGCGTCGGCGTTGACCGACATGCCGTTACTGGCCAGCACCGCCCCGCCATCAGCGCTCAGCACATGCCAGCGATACAGCTCGCCACGAAATCGATTAGCGACCCGCAACGGCTCGATGGCCGAGATAAATCCGATGGCCGAGAAACCCGGCATCAACAAGAAGTAGAAATCCTGGGACATGGAGCGCACTCGCTTAGCAGGTAACAAGAGGCCAGGTAACGAGAGGGCGGGCAGCGTAGGGATGTTGATACGCCAGTTGCGAGCGGCATTCAAGAGCACAGGTCGCTGCAGTGCAAGAGCTGGTCGCCGCAGTGCGCTTTCATCGGTGCTTTGCTGCGTAACTTGGCATCACCGGCGCATCAGACACCGGAACTCACAATAAACGAACTGCCGAGGAACCTGAGATGAAACGACTGATCAGCAGCTGTGTTCTTGCACTCAGTGGTACCGCTTTGCTGAGCGCCAGTGTCATGGCAGCCGAACCCGCCGCGTGCCAGAACGTGCGCATGGGTGTAGTGAACTGGACCGACGTGATCGCCACCAGCGCCATGACCCAGGTATTGCTCGATGGCCTCGGCTACAGCACCAAACAAACCAGCGCCTCCCAGCAAATCATCTTCGCCGGGATCCGCGACCAGCGTCTGGACCTGTTCCTCGGCTACTGGAACCCGCTGATGACCCAGACCATCACCCCGTTCGTCGACGCCAAACAGGTCAAGGTGCTTGAAGCGCCAAGCCTGCAGGACGCCCGCGCGACCCTAGCCGTGCCGACCTACCTCGCCGACAAGGGCCTGAAAACCTTCGCTGACATCACCAAATTCGAAAAAGAACTGGGCGGCAAGATCTACGGCATCGAGCCTGGCTCGGGCGCCAACACCCAGATCAAGGCGATGATCTCCAAGAACCAGTTTGGCCTCGGCAAGTTCCAGCTGGTCGAGTCCAGTGAAGCCGGCATGCTCGCCGCCGTGGATCGCGCCGTACGTCGCAACGAAGCCGTGGTGTTCTTCGGCTGGGCGCCGCACCCGATGAACGTCAACGTGAAAATGACCTACCTCACCGGCAGTGAAAACGCCCTTGGGCCGGACGAAGGAAAGGCCACGGTGTGGACCGTCACTGCACCGACATACGCCGAGCAATGCCCGAACATCGGTCGCCTGCTGAGCAACCTGACGTTCACCGCCGAAGACGAGAGCCGGATGATGCAGCCGCTGCTGGATCACAAGGACGCTTTCGAGTCGGCCAAGCAATGGATCAAGGATCACCCGCAGGACAAAAAGCGCTGGCTTGAAGGCGTCACCACCTTCGATGGCAAACCGGCCGCTGAAAACCTGCAACTGACCAGTAAATAAACCCGATAGAACCACCGACTCGCAGCCCCGACGGGCTGCGAACGGGACCACCACGCCTGGCCAAAACCAAAAACTCGCCTGTAAGGAACCGCCCAAATGAACCACGACGTCATCATCACCTGCGCACTCACCGGTGCTGGCGACACGACCGCCAAGAGCCCACACGTGCCGGTCACCCCGAAACAAATCGCCGCTGCCGCCGTGGAAGCCGCCAAGGCCGGCGCCACCGTGGTTCACTGCCATGTGCGTGACCCGCAAACCGGCAAGTTCAGCCGTGACGTGGCGCTGTACCGCGAAGTGATGGAGCGCATCCGCGAGGCGGACGTCGACATCATCGTCAACCTCACCGCCGGCATGGGCGGCGACCTGGAAATCGGTGCCGGCGAAAACCCGATGGAATTCGGCCCGAACACCGACCTGGTCGGCCCGCTGACCCGCCTGGCCCACGTCGAAGAACTGCTGCCGGAAATCTGCACCCTCGACTGTGGCACCCTGAACTTCGGCGACGGCGACACCATTTACGTCTCCACCCCGGCCCAGCTGCGCGCTGGCGCCAAACGCATTCAAGAGCTGGGCGTGAAAGCCGAGCTGGAAATCTTCGACACCGGCCACCTGTGGTTCGCCAAGCAGATGATCAAGGAGGGCCTGCTCGACAACCCGTTGTTCCAGCTGTGCCTGGGCATCCCTTGGGGCGCGCCGGCAGACACCACCACCATGAAAGCCATGGTCGACAACCTGCCGGCCGACGCGGTCTGGGCGGGCTTCGGTATCGGTCGCATGCAGATGCCGATGGCGGCGCAAGCGGTGTTGCTCGGCGGCAACGTACGGGTCGGACTGGAAGACAACCTGTGGCTGGACAAGGGCGTGCTGGCGACCAACGGCCAACTGGTCGAGCGCGCCGGTGAAATCCTCAGCCGCCTCGGTGCCCGCGTCCTGACCCCGGCTGAAGGCCGGGCAAAAATGGGCCTGACCAAGCGCGGTTGACCCTTACACACTTTCCCCCTGTGGGAGCGAGCTTTTGTGGCGAGGGGGCTTGCCCCCGTTGGGTCGCGAAGCGGCCCTAAAACCAGAAACTGCTGTGTTTCAGACACACCAAGCTCAATGGTTTACGACTGCTTCGCAGTCGAACGGGGTGGTGCGGCATTCCGACAAGCCCCCCTCGCCACAGAGTTCGCTCCCACAGTTTTTTTTCCGAGCCAAATTCAGGAAATTGCCATGACCTTCATCACCGAAATCAAAACCTTCGCAGCGCTGGGCAGCGGTGTCATCGGCAGCGGCTGGGTGTCCCGCGCCCTCGCCCATGGTCTGGATGTAGTGGCCTGGGACCCGGCCCCCGGTGCCGAAGCCGCCTTGCGCAAACGCGTCGCCAATGCCTGGGGTGCGCTGGAGAAACAAGGCCTGGCGCCGGGTGCATCGCAGGATCGCCTGCGCTTTGTCGCGACCATCGAAGAGTGCGTTCGCGATGCCGATTTCATCCAGGAGAGCGCCCCGGAACGGCTGGAGCTTAAACTGGACCTGCACAGCAAAATCAGCGCGGCGGCCAAGCCTAATGCGTTGATCGGCTCCAGCACCTCCGGCCTGCTGCCGAGCGAGTTCTACGAGAGTGCCACGCACCCGGAACGCTGCGTGGTCGGTCACCCGTTCAACCCGGTTTACCTGCTGCCGTTGGTGGAAGTGGTCGGTGGCAAAAACACCGCCCCGGAAGCTGTGCAAGCGGCCATGAAGGTCTATGAATCCCTGGGGATGCGCCCGCTGCACGTGCGCAAGGAAGTACCGGGTTTCATCGCCGACCGCCTGCTCGAAGCGCTTTGGCGTGAAGCGTTGCACCTGGTCAACGACGGCGTGGCGACCACCGGCGAAATCGACGATGCCATCCGCTTCGGCGCGGGCTTGCGCTGGTCGTTCATGGGCACCTTCCTGACCTACACCCTGGCCGGTGGCGATGCCGGCATGCGCCACTTCATGGCGCAGTTCGGCCCAGCGTTGCAATTGCCGTGGACCTACCTGCCGGCACCGGAGCTGACCGACAAACTGATCGACGACGTGGTCGATGGCACCAGCGATCAACTGGGCAAACACAGCATTTCGGCGCTGGAGCGCTATCGTGATGACTGCCTGCTGGCGGTGCTGGAAGCGGTGAAGACCACCAAAGAGAAGCATGGGATGGCTTTCAGCGAGTAAGCCCAGGCTGTGGGGCCAGCAGCACTGGCCCCATCGCGAGCAGGCTCGCTCCTACAGGGGGAATGCATCCCAATGTAGGAGCGAGCCTGCTCGCGAAAGCGCCGGTACAGTCACCACAAATCTCGGAACCAGAACCATGCCCACCCTGACAACTTACCAAACCAAAATCATCCCCGACTGGGTCGACTACAACGGCCACCTGCGCGACGCCTTCTACCTGCTGATCTTCAGCTACGCCACCGATGCCCTGATGGATCGCCTGGGCCTGGACAGCAACAGCCGCGAGGCCAGCGGCAACTCGCTGTTCACCCTCGAACTGCACCTCAATTACCTGCACGAAGTGAAGCTCGACACCCAGGTCGAAGTGCACACCCAAATCATCGCCCACGACAGCAAGCGCGTGCACCTCTATCACAGCCTGCATCTGGTCGGTGAAGCCCAGGAGCTCGCAGGCAACGAACAGATGCTGCTGCACGTGGATCTCGCCGGGCCGCGTTCGGCGCCGTTCAGCGAACAGTCGTTGGGCCGCTTGCAAGCCATCGTCGCCGAACAGGCGGACCTGCCAACACCCGGGTACATTGGCCGAGTGATTGCATTACCCCCAAAAAAATAACAAGGAGATCGCCATGAATACCGCCGCTGCACTTGCCGACTTCCGTACCTATCCGTTGATCAGCGCGCTGGCTGGCGTGCAGACCCTGGCGGACAGTGTTCTGGTGAAGTGGGCCGACGATCGCGTCAGCCCTTTCCACCATCAATGGCTGCGGGATAACTGCCCGTGCCCGCAATGCGTCTACACCGTGACCCGCGAGCAAGTACTGGAAATCGTCGACGTGGCTCAAGATCTGATGCCCGATAACGCCAGTATCGACGGCGATGGCTGTTTGTCGGTTGATTGGCAGGACGGCCACTCAAGCCGTTTCGACCCTGGCTGGCTGCGCGCCCATGCCTATGACGACGAATCCCGCGCCGAGCGTCAGCAGCACAAGCCTAAAGCCAGGCTCTGGCACAGCGATTTGCAGTTGCCAGTGTTCGAATACCAGGCGCTGATGAACGACTCGCAAGCGTTACTGCAATGGCTGCTGGCGGTGCGGGATGTGGGATTGACCCAGGTCCGTGGCGTGCCCACCGAGCCCGGCTCGTTGAAGCTGATCGCCCAACGAATTTCCTTCATCCGCGAGAGCAATTTCGGCGTGCTGTTCAACGTGCAATCCAAGGCCGACGCCGACAGCAACGCCTACACCGCCTTCAACCTGCCGCTGCACAGCGACTTGCCGACCCGAGAGTTGCAACCGGGGCTGCAATTTTTGCATTGCCTGGTCAATGACGCCGAGGGTGGCGAAAGCATTTTTGTCGACGGTTTTGCCATTGCCGACGCCTTGCGCCGAGAGGCCCCCGAATCCTTCAAAAGCCTCTGCGAAATCCCCGTGGAGTTTCGCAACAAGGACCGTCACAGCGACTACCGCTGTCTGGCGCCGATCATTGCACTGGATGCGTTGGGGCAGGTGTCTGAGATCCGCATGGCGAACTTTCTGCGCGGGCCGTTCGATGCCTCGGTGGAGCAGATGCCCAAGCTGTATCAGGCCTACCGGCGCTTTATCGCGATGACCCGCGAGCCTCGGTTCAGGTTGATGCAGCGGCTCAATCCCGGTGAACTGTGGTGCTTCGACAACCGCCGCACCCTGCATGCCCGCAACGCCTTCGACCCCGCCACCGGGGCGCGGCACTTCCAGGGCTGCTATGTGGACCGGGATGAGTTGTTGTCGCGGATTCTGGTGTTACAGCGCTAGACCGCGTCATCGTTCTTCGCGAGCAGGCTCGCTCCCACAGTTGATCGGATTCTCCCATAGGAACGCGGCTGAATGTGGGAGCGGGCTTGCTCGCGAAGGCGGTATATCAATCAACACAAAACCCACTGAATCACAGGCAAAAAAAACCCCGATCAAGCCGTGACAGGATCGAGGCAGAGGGTACTGTTGAGGAGCTGCCGTGCGAGGGTGACCAAACCTTCGTGAAGCGAGCTGAGTCCAGTGTGCCCACTCCCCCGCGGGCCAGGTTAGCCGAAAACGACATGTTCATAACCAATTGAGCCATTGCGACAATTCGTCCTTGCCGACACCCGGCACCCCTACCAGAATCGAACCACGACACCGTTCCCTGAAGAAGGATTGCGTCATGATGCACGCCGATTTGATAGACCAGGAAGACCTGTTGGGCCAGCTCAAGTCGTTGGGATTCAACGTGCCCAATGGAGCCACTGCCGAGCAGGCTTGCGAGTGCGTGGTAAGGGGCCTGGACGATGCCCGGGCGTATGAACTTCGCAAGATGGTCAAGGAGATGTACACCAGCAGCGCGACGATCCTGCCGGCAGTGCGCCAGGCCATCGACAAACAATTGCTGCCGGCGTTGGCGGAGTATCAGCAAAACCACACCACCCGATAAAACGCCTTCGCGAGCAGGCTCGCTCCCACATTGGTTCTGTGAACAACACAGATCAAATGTGGGAGCGAGCCTGCTCGCGAATGAAGTCGCCCCGGTCTAGAGCCTTACACTGGCAAACGTCGACTCATTGCGCGCCTGGCTCAGCGCCGACAACGGCCCGGACAACGGTGACAGCACCAGCGCTTGTGGCAACGGCATCATCGCCACTTGCTGGGTGGTGTTGGACCCTACGCGCTCGTCACGCGGCGGAATGCCGAAGTATTCGCGGTAGCACTTGGAGAAGTGCGGCGTGGACACGAAGCCACAGACCGACGCCACTTCGATGATCGACATCGGCGTTTGCTTGAGCAGCTGGCGCGCGCGGATCAGGCGCAGTTTCAGGTAGTAACGCGACGGCGAGCAGTGCAGGTACTTCTGGAACAACCGCTCGAGCTGACGACGGGACACCGCGACATACACCGCCAGTTCGTCCAGGTCGATCGGCTCTTCGAGGTTGGCTTCCATCAACGCGACGATTTCCTGCAACTTCGGCTGGTTGGTGCCGAGCATGTGCTTGAGCGGCACTCGCTGGTGATCCTGCTCGTTGCGGATGCGCTCGTAGACGAACATTTCCGAAATGGCCGCCGACAGCTCACGACCGTGATCGCGGCTGATCAAGTGCAGCATCATGTCCAGCGGCGCGGTACCGCCGGAGCTGGTGAAACGGTTACGGTCGAGGGTGAATAAGCGGGTACTCATCGCTACACGGGGGAAAGCTTCCTGCATCGCCGCCAGGCATTCCCAGTGCACGCTGCAATCAAACCCGTCGAGCAGGCCGGCGCAGGCCAGGGCCCAACTGCCGGTGCACACCGCGCCAAGGCGGCGGGACTGGCGCGCCTGGCTTTGCAGCCATGACACGTGTTCGCGGGTAACAGTGCGTTGGATGCCGATGCCGCCGCAAACAATCACGGTATCCATTGGCGGGGCTTTGTGCATGGAGGCGTCGGGGGTGATCTGCAGGCCGTCACTGGCCCAGACCTGGCCGCCGTCGACGGTGAGGGTGGTCCAGCGATACAGCTCGCGACCGGACAACTGGTTGGCCATGCGCAGGGGTTCCACTGCGGAGGCCAGAGAAATCAGCGTGAAATTGTCCAGCAGCAGAAAGCCGATGGATTGAGGCGCACGGTTCTGGGGTTGGGCCCCGGAGTTGAACGTCGTCATCGCGGTATCTCCTCACACAAAGCGGGTGATGGCCTCAGGCGGAGGCTCTTTTTATTGCCATCGTTCTCGCGTGGGAGACGGGCTTTGTAATGACAGAGCAATTGCCATGCCTAAATTTGAATGCGCGTTCAATAACTCCTAAAAACGACGTCGGAATGTGTCTATATATGTCTTGCAAGGCGGGGGGATTTAAATGGCCATCAGGACTGGCAAGCGCCCCGGCCCACAAGCCGTGAGCAATTCGGTAGCACTTGTGGGAACGGCGTTGCGCCGCGATGGAAAGGAGTGTCACCGCAGGCACGGGTGACGGGCGGTCGAAGGCCGGTTGGCCCTCGATCAGTGGCAAGACGATTTATCTGTGAGCGACGCGCTAAAAGGTGGCGCGTTTTCGAGCGGGTGTTCACTTAGCGCGCAGTTTTGACTGGTCCGTGGCGAGGGGGCTTGCCCCCGTTCGGCTGCGAAGCAGTCGTAAAAGTTTTAGGGCCGCTTCGCGACCCAACGGGGCGGTGCGGCGGTCCGACAAGCCCCCTCGCCACAGGGTCAATACGGTCTCAGCACTCCACCGCGCTAACCGCCAACCCACCCCGCGATGTCTCCTTGTATTTGTCATGCATGTCGGCACCGGTATCGCGCATGGTGCGGATCACCCGATCCAGCGAAATGAAGTGCTGACCATCACCGCGCAAAGCCATCTGCGCGGCGTTGATCGCCTTCACCGCGGCAATCGCGTTGCGCTCGATGCACGGCACCTGGACCAGTCCACCCACCGGGTCGCAGGTCAGGCCTAGGTTGTGCTCCAGACCGATTTCCGCCGCGTTGCACAGTTGCTCTGGCGTGGCGCCAAGGATTTCCGCCAGCCCGGCCGCCGCCATGGCGCAGGCCGAACCGACTTCGCCCTGGCAGCCGACTTCGGCACCGGAGATCGAGGCGTTCTTCTTGCACAGGATCCCCACCGCCGCCGCGCCGAGGAAATAATCGACGACATTGGCGTCGGTCACCACCTCGCTGAATTTCATGAAGTAGTGCAGCACTGCCGGAATGATCCCCGCCGCGCCGTTGGTCGGTGCCGTGACCATACGCCCGCCGGCGGCGTTTTCTTCGTTGACCGCCAGGGCGAACAGGTTGACCCATTCCATGGCGCTCAAGGTTGAGCCGATCACGTTGGGTTTGTTCAGCTCCTGCAGGCTGCGATGCAGCTTGGCCGCGCGGCGGCGCACGTTCAGCCCGCCGGGCAGGATGCCTTCGTGCTTGAGGCCTTGTTCGACGCAATCCTGCATGGCGCGCCAGAGCTTCATCAGGCCGCTGCGGATTTCCTCCTCGCTGCGCCACACCCTCTCGTTAGCCATCATTAACTCAGCCACGCGCAAGTTGTGCTTTTTACACAGCTCCAGCAGCTCGGCCGCACTGGAAAAGTCATAAGGCAACACGGTGCGGTCGAGGTCGACGACACCGCTGGAGGCCTGCGCCTCATCGACGACAAATCCGCCGCCAACCGAATAGTAGGTGTCGCGATACAACTCGCCGTCATCACCTTCGACAATCAGGGTCATGGCGTTGGGGTGGAATGGCAGGTTCTCGTCGATCAGGCGCATGTCCCGGGCCCAGATGAAGGGCACTGGCAGGCGACCGTCGAGCAGCAGAGTATCGGTCTCACGCAGGGTGGCGATACGAATGCCGATTTGCGACGGATCGATCGCATCCGGCCACTCGCCCATCAGGCCCATGATCACCGCATTGTCGCTGCCGTGGCCGATGCCGGTGGCCGACAACGAGCCGAACAGCTGGACTTCGACACGCCGCACCTGCTCAAGCAGCCCGCGCTCGCGCAGGCCCTGCACAAACAACGCCGCCGCCCGCATGGGCCCCACGGTGTGTGAACTGGAAGGGCCGATGCCGATTTTGAACAGGTCGAAAACACTGATAGCCATTACTGCCGAACTCCTGGATGGGCCCACTGCGCACGCGAAAGCGCACGGTGACGGAGCTGCTACGCTCAAGCTGCAATCCGCCGAGATGACCGCATCATCAAGCTTTTATCCAGTTGTTCGACGTCTCTAACCGACGCACTCATGCCCACCAGCGCCGCGTGTCTTTTACGCTGTGTTTTCGCCGTTTTTTTGCGGTTCAGAGGGGGAAATCGGGCTGAAAAAATCTGTAAACGACGTCACCGACACTGGATGCGACCATCCCTGTACTGGATACGACGCACCCTGTAGGCGTCAGATTTTCACTGGTACATGATCATATCGACTCGATTGCAAGGCGACGTGGTAGAGCTGTCTCCAGAACGCCATCCAACCGCAACCTATAAGTGCGGTGGTCCAGTCGGAACACTGCCAAAAAAAACACCAAGGAGTCCATCCATGAAAGGTTCCCCGTCGTTGTTGTTGGCCGCCATGCTTAGTCTGCCGGTTCTGGCGCAAGCCGCAGAACCGGCGCAATGCAGTACCGTAAACTTCTCCGATGTCGGCTGGACCGACATCACCGCGACTACCGCGACCACCAGCGTTGTGCTCAACGCCCTCGGCTACAAGACCAAGACCACCATGATTTCCGTGCCCGTGACCTACAAGTCCCTGGCCGACGGCAAGAACATGGACGTGTTCCTGGGCAACTGGATGCCGACCATGGAAAACGACATCAAGGCCTACCGCGATGCCGGCACCGTGGAAACCCTGCGCACCAACCTCAAGGGCGCCAAGTACACCCTCGCCGTCCCTCAGGCGCTGTACGACAAGGGCCTGCATGACTTCGCCGACATCGCCAAATTCAAGAAGGAGCTCGACGGCAAGATCTACGGCATCGAGCCTGGCAACGACGGCAATCGTCTGATCCAGAGCATGATCGACAAAGATGCCTTCGGCTTGAAGGCCGCCGGCTTCAAAGTCGTCGAATCCTCCGAAGCCGGCATGCTGTCGCAGGTCGACCGCGCGCAGAAACGCGACACCGCCGTGGTGTTCCTGGGCTGGGCGCCGCACCCGATGAACAAGCGCTTCAAGATTCAATACCTGACCGGTGGTGATGACTTCTTCGGCCCGGACTTCGGTGCCGCCACCGTAGCGACCAACACCCGCAAGGGTTACGCGCAGGAGTGCGGCAACGTTGGTCAGTTGCTGAAGAACCTGGAGTTCACCGTCGACATGGAAAGTGAACTGATGGGCAACATCCTGGACGACAAGATGAAGCCTGACGCGGCCGCCAAGGCCTGGTTGAAAAAGAATCCACAGGTGCTCGATACCTGGCTCGCTGGCGTGACCACCATTGACGGTAAACCTGGCCTGGAGGCCGTGAAAGCCAAACTGCAGTAATCGCTTATGCCGGGCAGGTTCGCCTGCCCGGGCTGTTTATTTCCTTGCATGCGGACGTTCACTACCATGCTGATTGATCAGAAAATACCCCTAGGCCAGTACATCGCGAGCTTCGTTGAATGGTTGACGCAACACGGCGCCAGCACCTTCGACGCAATCGCCGTGACACTGGAAACGATGATCCACGGCGTGACGTTTGCGCTGACCTGGTTCAACCCGCTGGCATTGATCGGCCTGATCGCACTGCTCGCCCACTACATCCAGCGCAAATGGGGCCTGACCGCCTTTGTCGTTGCCTCCTTCCTGCTGATCCTCAATCTGGGGTACTGGCAGGAAACCATGGAAACCCTCGCCCAGGTGCTGTTCGCCACCCTGGTCTGTGTGGTCATCGGCGTGCCGCTGGGCATCGTCGCCGCGCACAAGCCGATGTTCTATACTTTAATGCGTCCGGTACTCGATCTGATGCAGACCGTACCGACCTTCGTATACCTCATTCCTACCCTCACCCTCTTCGGGCTGGGTGTGGTCCCGGGCCTGATCTCCACGGTGGTGTTCGCGATTGCCGCGCCCATCCGCCTGACTTACCTGGGTATCCGCGATGTTCCGGAAGAATTGATGGACGCCGGCAAGGCCTTTGGCTGCTCGCGCCGTCAGTTGCTTTCACGAATCGAACTGCCCCACGCCATGCCAAGCATCGCGGCCGGCATCACCCAGTGCATCATGCTGTCCCTTTCGATGGTGGTGATTGCGGCACTGGTGGGCGCCGATGGCCTGGGCAAACCGGTGGTCAACGCACTGAACACTGCTGATATCGCCCTGGGCTTCGAAGCAGGCCTGGCGATCGTACTGCTGGCGATCATGCTCGACCGTATCTGCAAACAACCCGACGCCAAAGTAGGGGGTGATGCATGAGCATTATTCGCTTTGATAACGTTGACGTTATCTTCTCCAAGGATCCACGCGAGGCCCTCAAGCTGTTGGACCAGGGCATGACCCGCAACGAAATCCTGAAAAAGACCGGGCAGATTGTCGGCGTTGAAAAAGCCAGCCTGGACATCGAAAAAGGTGAAATCTGCGTACTGATGGGACTGTCCGGCTCCGGCAAGTCCAGCCTGCTGCGCTGTATCAACGGCCTCAACACCGTCAGCCGTGGCAAGTTGTTCGTCGAGCACGAAGGCAAGCAGATCGACATTGCCTCGTGCACGCCGGCAGAACTGAAAATGATGCGCACCAAGCGCATCGCGATGGTGTTCCAGAAGTTCGCCCTGATGCCTTGGTTGACCGTTCGCGAAAACATCAGCTTCGGTCTGGAAATGCAGGGTCGTCCCGAGAAAGAACGCCGCAAACTGGTGGACGACAAGCTTGAGCTGGTGGGCCTGACCCAGTGGCGCAACAAGAAACCCAACGAGCTGTCCGGTGGTATGCAACAACGCGTGGGCCTGGCTCGCGCACTGGCGATGGACGCCGACATTTTGCTGATGGACGAACCGTTCTCGGCCCTCGATCCACTGATCCGCCAAGGCCTGCAAGACGAGCTGCTGGAACTGCAACGCAAGTTGCACAAGACCATCGTCTTCGTGAGCCACGACCTTGATGAAGCGCTGAAACTCGGCAGCCGTATCGCGATCATGAAGGACGGCCGGATCATCCAGTACAGCAAACCGGAAGAAATCGTCCTCAACCCGGCGGACGACTACGTGCGGACCTTCGTAGCCCACACCAACCCACTGAACGTGTTGTGCGGCCGCAGCCTGATGCGCAGCCTGGACAACTGCAAACGCATCAACGGTTCGGTATGCCTCGATCCGGGTGGCGATTCGTGGCTGGACCTGGCCGAAGGCAACACCATCAAGGGCGCTCGCCAGAACGGGTCTGCGCTGGACTTGCAGAACTGGGTACCGGGTCAGGCCGTTGAAGGCCTGGGTCGTCGACCAACCCTGGTGGACTCGAACATCGGCATGCGCGATGCGCTGCAGATTCGTTATCAGACCGGCAACAAACTGGTGCTGCACGATAACAACCATGTGGTGGGGATTCTTGGCGACAGCGAGCTGTATCACGCACTGCTCGGCAAGAACCTGGGGTAAGGCAACAGACACAAAAACGCCGCGAGAGAATCGCGGCGTTTTTGTTTGTGCAGATATTCAGCTGTAAACAGAGAACCCTGTGGCGAGGGGGCTTGCCCCCGTTCGGCGGCGCCGCCGTCGTAAATCCGGATAATGCGGTTTATCTGAACTACTGCGGTGTATGGGTTTAGGGTCGCTGCGCAACCCAACGGGGGAAAGCCCCCTCACCACAATTAGAACTGCGGTGCAATCACTGCACCGCAACCCCTTCACACCTTAGCTATAAACCCGGCCAAGGAGCTGCCGATGGCTTTCAAACTGATCGAGCACGTCACGGGTGATCTGATCCTGGGTGAAGCCCATCAAGTCGTAGTCCTGGCTGCCGTTGTGCAGGTACACCTCGGCGCGATAGAAACGCTGACGCGCTTCATCGACCTGCGCCGACTCGGTTGGCGTCGCCAGATACCCGTCCAGGCTCACTTCGTAGACGAAAGGGTTGCCCTCTTCCATCTCAACCCGTACGCCCATGCAGCGCTTGGACTTGCCCAGAAGTGTCTGCACTTGCAGGCCTTGAGCACGCATTTGCGCCGTCGCATCTTCCAGCGCCGGGCTCACTTGCTTGTCCATGAAACGTTGCACCACCGATTGGCTCGGCTGCAGGTCCAGTTGGGTCAAACGCTCGCTGAAACCACGGCGACCGCGTGCCGCCAGTTCCGCCTGCTCCTGTTCGATCTGCACGTCCTGGCGCATGGCCTTGTGCAAGCCGAACATGAAGAAGACCAGCACCACCGAGAACGGCAGACCGGCCAGCACCACCATGGTTTGCATGGCTTCGAAGTTGCCGGCGAACAGCAGGCCGATGGTCACCAGGGTGATCACCGCCGACCAGAAGATCCGCAGCCAGTGCGGCGCGTCTTCGTCGACATTGCCGCCCTTGCACGAAAGGTTGGCCATCATCACCGCGCCGGAATCCGCCGGGGTCAGGAATAGCACGAAACCGACAAAGATCGACACGCCGATCACAACCTTCGACGCCGGGTAATGCTCAAGCAGCTGGTAGATCGCCATGGACGGCTGTTCCAGCGCCGTCTTCCCGAGCTCCACCGCCCCATGGTTCATCACCAGGTCCAAAGCCGAGTTACCGAAGATCGACAGCCACGCCAGGGTGAAGCCCAGCGGAATCAGCAGAACGCCGGCTACCAGTTCACGCACGGTGCGGCCACGGGAAATACGCGCGATGAACATGCCCACGAATGGCGCCCAGGAAATCCACCAGGCCCAGTAGAACAGGGTCCACAGGCCCAACCAGCGGTCGGATTTCTCACTGTCGCCTTCGTACACATAGAGGTCGAAAGTCTTCAGCACCACGCCGTTCAGGTAGTCACCGACGTTCTGTACGAAGCCGTTGAGCAGGTGCAGGGTCGGGCCGAACAACAGCACGAAAATCAGCAGGCCGCTGAACAGCACGATGTTGAGGTTGGACAGACGGCGGATGCCGTTTTCCACACCCGACACGGCAGCGATGGTCGCCACGGTGCTCATCACGATGATCACGATCAGCAGGTTGGTGTTGCTGTGTTCCATGCCGAACAGGTTTTCCAGCCCCGACGACACTTGCAGCGAACCGATCCCCAGGTTCGTCACCAGCCCCAGCAGGGTCACGAACATGCCGAAGCCGTCCACCGCATGCCCGGCAGCGCCCTTGACCCAACGCTCGCCCACTAGCGGATACAACGCCGAACGCAACGCCAGCGGCTGGTTATGCCGGTAGGCAAAGTACGCCACGGCCAACCCCACCAGCGCGTAGATCGCCCAGCCATGCAGGCCCCAGTGCAGGAATGTCAGCTGAACCGCCTGACGGGCGGCAAGGTTGCTGCCGGCCACGCCTTCCGGTGGGTTGAAGTAGTGGTCCAGGGGCTCCGACGCACCGAAGTACAGCAACGAGATGCCGATACCTGAGGAGAACAGCATCCCCGCCCAGGCGCCGTAGCTGAAGTCCGGGGTGTCGTCCTTGCTGCCCAGTTTCAGTTTGCCGTAGGACGAAAACGCCAGGCCGACGACAAAGATCAGGTAGGCGGCAATCACCACCATGTAGTACCAGCCGAAGCTGCGGGACAACCAGGCTTGCGCCGTACCCAGCATTCTGCCGGCCTCTTGCGGGGCGATGATCAGAATGGCGGTCAACAACAGAATCAACGCGGTAGAGGTGTAGAACACCCAACCGTTGACCGTCACCTTCTCGGGTGGGGTCTTTATTAGCGAGGCAGAACTCATGGCACAGATGCTCCGGGCAGTGCGAGAGAAGAACGCAAGACAAACGTGTTACCCGACCAATCGATTAGTGGGCAGCCGACCGGCGGGTGATATAAAGACACCCCGAAAAAAGCCCGAAACCCCTGGAGCGCCGCAGCGCGTAGGTTTCGAGCCGTTTCAGTTGTCGTTTTTTCCGCCACTGCACGTAGGAAAATTCACAGGCAGCGACGATTTGTCGCAGATCTTATTCTTTGTTGATTGAACGTTCAATCAAAACAAAATAGACTGGCCTTCAACCCGGTAGCCGTTCCACGTCCACCGGAAGGCCTAAGGAGATGTGCAAGATGCCCAAGGTCGGTATGCAACCCATCCGCCGCCAGCAATTGATCGAAGCCACTTTGCAGGCCGTCGATCAGGTCGGAATGGGGGACGCCAGCATTGCGCTGATCGCCCGTTTGGCCGGTGTCTCGAATGGCATCATCAGTCACTACTTTCGGGACAAGAACGGCCTGATTGCCGCCACCATGGGGTACCTGATGACCGTCCTGAGCGAGAACGTCACCCTGCGCCGACAGGCGCTGAGAGATGACAGCCCGCGGGCGCATCTGCAGGTGATCATCGAAGGCAACTTCGACGCCAGCCAGGTCAATGGCCCGGCAATGAAAACCTGGCTGGCCTTCTGGGCCACCAGCATGCACCAGCCGTCTTTGCACAGGTTGCAGCGGATCAACGATCACCGTCTGTATTCCAACCTGTGCTGCCAGTTCCGCCGCGTGCTGCCGCTCAATGATGCGCGCAGTGCCGCCCGAGGCCTGGCAGCGTTGATCGACGGGTTGTGGTTGCGCGGCGCGCTGTCGGGAGATGCTTTCGACACCGAGCAGGCGCAACAGATTGCTTACGAATACATGGATACCCAACTGGCCAAGCGGGTGAGTTAGAGCACACATAAACGCTCAACCACCGAACGCGCCAGCCACTTAATGCTCTTGCGAGGACTTTATGGCCCGTTTCGAACTGCAAAAACTCTACATCGATGGCGCGTACAGCGACGCCAGCAGCGACGCCACTTTCGAAGCCATCAACCCGGCTAACGGTGAAGTCCTCGCAAAAGTGCAACGTGCGACCAAGGAAGACGTCGAACGCGCTGTGGTGAGCGCCGAAAAGGGCCAGAAGATCTGGGCCGCCATGACCGCCATGGAGCGTTCGCGCATCCTGCGTCGCGCCGTGGAAATCCTGCGCGAGCGCAACGACGAACTGGCCGCCCTGGAAACCCTGGACACCGGCAAGGCCTACTCCGAAACCCGCTACGTCGACATCGTCACCGGCGCTGACGTGCTGGAGTACTACGCAGGCCTGGTACCGGCCATCGAAGGCGAGCAGATTCCGCTGCGCACCACTTCGTTCGTCTACACCCGTCGCGAGCCGCTGGGCGTCGTGGCCGGTATCGGCGCGTGGAACTACCCGATCCAGATCGCCCTGTGGAAATCCGCACCAGCCCTGGCGGCCGGTAACGCGATGATCTTCAAGCCAAGCGAAGTCACCTCGCTGACCACCCTGAAACTGGCCGAGATCTACACCGAAGCCGGCGTGCCAAACGGTGTGTTCAACGTCCTGACCGGCAGCGGCCGTGAAGTCGGCACCTGGCTGACCGAACACCCGCGCATCGAGAAAGTCTCGTTCACCGGCGGCACCGACACCGGCAAGAAAGTCATGGCCAGCGCTTCGAGCTCTTCGCTCAAGGACGTGACCATGGAACTGGGCGGCAAATCGCCGCTGATCATCTGCGACGACGCCGACCTCGATCGCGCCGCCGACACCGCGATGATGGCCAACTTCTACAGCTCCGGCCAGGTTTGCACCAACGGCACTCGTGTGTTCGTACCGGCCCACCTGAAGGCCGCTTTCGAAGCCAAGATCGCTGAGCGCGTTGCGCGCATCCGCATCGGCAACCCGGAAGACGAAAACACCAACTTCGGCCCGCTGGTCAGCTTTGCGCACATGGAAAGCGTGCTGGGCTACATCGCCAAGGGCAAGGAAGAAGGTGCCCGCCTGCTATGCGGCGGTGAGCGCCTGACTGACGGCGAGTTCGCCAAAGGTGCGTTCGTGGCGCCGACCGTGTTCACCGACTGCACCGACGACATGACCATCGTGCGTGAAGAAATCTTTGGCCCGGTAATGGCGATCCTGTCCTACGAAACCGAGGAAGAAGTGATCCGCCGCGCCAACGACACCGACTTCGGCCTGGCCGCCGGTATCGTTACCAAGGACCTGAACCGCGCCCACCGCGTGATTCATCAGCTGGAAGCCGGTATCTGCTGGATCAACGCCTGGGGCGAGTCCGACGCGAAGATGCCGGTTGGCGGCTACAAGCAGTCGGGTGTCGGCCGTGAGAACGGGATCAGCTCGCTGAACAACTTCACCCGCATCAAATCGGTACAGGTCGAGCTGGGCGATTACAGCTCAGTGTTCTGAGCAGCGGCAAGCCACAAGTTTCAAGCGGCAAGCAAGGGCAAAAGCCTTGCTTGCCCACCGCTCTCATTTCAACCAAGCCCCGCTTCGCTGCTTCTACTTGCAGCTTGAAGCTTGAGGCTTGCAGCTCACGGAGGCATTCAATGTCCCAAGAATTCGACTACATCATCATCGGTGCCGGCTCGGCCGGTAACACCCTGGCGACCCGTCTGACCGAAGACGCAGGCGTCACTGTCCTGCTGCTCGAAGCGGGCGGCCCGGACTACCGTTTCGACTTCCGCACGCAGATGCCGGCCGCTTTGGCGTTCCCGCTGCAAGGCCGTCGCTATAACTGGGCCTACGAAACCGATGCCGAGCCGCACATGGACGGTCGTCGCATGGAATGCGGTCGCGGCAAGGGCCTGGGCGGTTCTTCGCTGATCAACGGCATGTGCTACATCCGCGGTAACGCCATGGACTACGACGGCTGGGCGAAACTGCCAGGCCTGGAAGACTGGTCGTACCTGGACTGCCTGCCGTATTTCCGTAAAGCGGAAACCCGCGACATCGGACCGAATGACTACCACGGTGGCGACGGCCCGGTCAGCGTGACCACGCCGAAAGCCGGCAACAACCCGCTGTTCCACGCCATGGTTGAAGCCGGCGTGCAGGCCGGTTACCCGCGTACCGAAGACTTGAACGGCTACCAGCAGGAAGGCTTCGGCCCGATGGACCGCACCGTGACACCGAAAGGTCGTCGTGCTTCCACCGCCCGTGGTTACCTGGACGTCGCCAAGAAGCGTTCGACCCTGACCATCGTCACCCACGCCCTGACCGACAAGATCCTGTTCGAAGGCAAGCGTGCGGTCGGCGTGCGTTACCTGGTCGGCGCCGCTGAAGAGCGCGTTGAGGTCAAGGCGCGCAAGGAAGTGCTGTTGTGCTCCGGCGCCATCGCTTCACCGCAGATCCTGCAACGCTCCGGCGTCGGCCCGGCCGAGCTGCTGAACAAGCTCGACATTCCGGTGGTCCACGACCTGCCGGGCGTCGGTGAAAACCTGCAGGATCACCTTGAGCTGTACCTGCAATACGCTTGCACCCAACCGGTCTCCCTGTACCCGTCGCTGCTTTGGTACAACCAGCCGGCCATCGGTGCCGAGTGGCTGTTCAACGGCACCGGCATCGGCGCCAGCAACCAGTTCGAAGCCGGCGGTTTCATCCGCACCCGTCCGGAATTCGAATGGCCGAACATCCAGTACCACTTCCTGCCGGTAGCGATTAACTACAACGGTAGCAACGGTGTGAAAGAGCACGGTTTCCAGGCGCACATGGGCTCCATGCGTTCGCCGAGCCGCGGGCGCATCCAGGCCAAGTCCAAGGACCCGCGCCAGCACCCGAGCATCCTGTTCAACTACATGGCCACCGAGCAGGACTGGCAGGAATTCCGCGACGGCATCCGCCTGACCCGTGAAATCATGCAGCAACCTGCACTGGATGCCTTCCGTGGTCGAGAGATCAGCCCAGGCATCGACGTGCAGAGCGACGAGCAACTGGACAAGTTCATCCGCGAGCACGCCGAAACCGCGTTCCACCCGTCCTGCTCGTGCAAGATGGGCACCGACGAAATGGCCGTGGTCGATGGCGAAGGTCGCGTGCATGGCATGCAAGGCCTGCGGGTGGTCGATGCGTCGATCATGCCGATCATCACCACCGGCAACCTCAACGCACCAACGATCATGATGGCCGAGAAAATCGCCGACAAGATCCGTGGCCGCAAGCCGTTGCCGCGCAGCACCGCCACTTACTATGTGGCGGGTGAAGCGCCGGTGAAGGGCAAGCCGGTGCGGGAATTGAGCCAGATCGCTTAAGGCGTTACACCGCGTTACGGCTATTCGCGAGCAGGCTCGCTCCTACAGGTTTCAGGTTGGATTGCAGATTTGTGATCCACCCTCAACCACTGTAGGAGTGAGCCTGCTCGCGATGAGGTCCTGACAACCCGCACACATCTTCCGGACAAACCCAGCAATCCCTCTCTCCACAGATCCAAACTTGATCCTCCCCCCTTGCAGGCCTAATCTAGCGCCACGCAATCGTTTCACCCCTCCCCTCGCAACACCGCTCCATCGCCACTCCATACCCAGGAGGTTCACGAATGTTCGATTTTTACCCCCAGCTCAAGCAGCGCTTCGCTGCCTTGCGCACGGGTGCCGAATTCTTTTCCCTGCGTTATGTGCGCGAATCCGGACAGTACCTGTCGGTGCGCAAGAACGTCGCCGAACCGCCAAGCCTGAGCCGTGACGAAGGGGCGATGCTGACCGTGCGGGTTAATGGCGTCGAGGCCTATGCGGCCACCAACGACCTGTCGCAACAGGGCCTGCAAGCTGCCCTCGAACGCGCCGAATTCCAGGCCCGTCGACTCAAGCCCCACGCCCTGCTGGACCTGCGCGAACAAGCCGTTTCCAGCGACCGCGCCGATTACTTTTCACCCAACCTCGACCAGGCCTTTCCGCCCCTGAGCGACTGCTTCCAGTTGCTCGGCGCCGAATCCGCCGCCGTGCCCAAGGACGACCGCCTGGTAAACTGGCAAGTCAGCCTCGGCATCACCCACGTCGAGCAGATCTACCTCAACAGCGCCAGTGCCGAACTGCGCCAGGCCCAACGCTTTGTGTACCCCGGCCTGGACGTCACGGCCTACGACGGCAACGACAGCCAGACCCGCAGCCTTGGCCGCGAAAACTTCGGCCAGCAAGGCGCGGCGGACGTCATCAGCCGCTGCGGCCTGATCGGTGCCGGTGCCCAGGTGGCCGATCAGGCCCTGCAGTTGCTCCTGGCGCCAAACACCCCGCAAGGCAAACGCGACCTGCTGCTGATGCCCGACCAGATGATGCTGCAAATCCACGAGTCCATCGGCCATCCGCTGGAACTGGACCGCATCCTCGGCGACGAGCGCAACTACGCCGGCACCAGCTTCGTCAAAGCCAGTGATTTCGGCCGCCTGCAATACGGTTCCGGCCTGCTCAACGTGACCTTCGACCCGGACATCCCCGAAGAACTCGCCAGCTACAGCCATGACGACGACGGCACGCCTGCCAGCAAACAGTTCCTGATCCGTGAAGGCCTGTTGCTGCGCCCGCTGGGCGGTGCGTTGTCGCAATTCCGTGCCGGTATGGAAGGCGTCGCCAACAGCCGTGCCTGTGGCTGGAACCGCCCACCGATCGACCGCATGGCCAACCTCAACATCGAACCGGGCGATCAGTCCATCAAGCAGTTGATCGGCGGTATCGAAAACGGTGTGCTGATGTCGACCAACCGTTCATGGTCGATCGACGATGCGCGCAACAAATTCCAGTTCGGCTGCGAATGGGGCCAACTGATCGAAAACGGCGAACTCAAGGGCGTGGTGAAGAACCCCAATTACCGGGGCATCTCCGCGCAATTCTGGAAGAGCCTCAGCGCCGTCGGCGATGCCACTACCCTCAAGGTCCTCGGCACACCGAACTGCGGCAAGGGCGAACCGAACCAGGTGATCCGCGTCGGCCACGCGTCACCGGCCTGCGTGTTCAGCAACGTTGATGTATTCGGAGGAGACGCCTGATGAATCCTTCAAACAGCCAGTCCGCGTCGTTCAAGGCGCTGGTCAACAGCCTGCGTGAAGCCCTGCGCGAGCCCGAGCAGTTCACCCTCAGCTACGCCGCCGAGTCGTCGGCCTTCGTGCGCTTCAACCACGCCAAAGTGCGTCAGGCCGGTCAGGTGCAGCAGGCGAGCATCGGCCTGAAACTGATCAACGAAGGCCGCCATGCCGACCTGAACATCACCCTGGCCGGCGATCCCCAGGTTGATCTGCAACGTTTGACCGAAGGTCTGCAACAGCTGCGGGAAACCTTGCCGCTGCTGCCTCAGGATCCTTACTTGCTGCTCAACTACAACGGTTGGCAGAGCAACAACGTGCAGTCGCATCCGCTGCCGGACACCGAGCAGGTGGTCGCGCAAATCACCCAGGCCGCCGAAGGTCTGGATCTTGTCGGTTTCTACGCTGCCGGCCCGATCAGTCGTGGCTTTGCCAGCTCTTCGGGCGCCTTCGGCTGGCATCAGGCCAACAGCTTCAACTTCGACTTCAGTCTGTTCCACGAGAATGGCCAGGCCGTGAAAGCCAGCTACGCCGGGCACGACTGGAACAGCGAAGGCTTTGCCAAACGCTTCCAGCAAGCCCGCGAGCAGCTTGAGTTTCTGGGCCGGCCGCTGCGCACTTTGCCACCCGGCCAATACCGCGCCTACCTGGCACCGGCCGCGCTGGAAGAAATCATGGGCATGCTGTGCTGGGGTGGATTCTCGGCACAGTCGATTGCCAGCAAAAGCAGCCCGCTGCAAAAGCTCTACGGTGGCGACAGCGCGTTCAGCCCGCTGGTCTCGCTGGATGAAAAAGTCAGCGGCTCGCTGAGCCCGGCGTTTTCCGATGAAGGGTATCCGCGCAGCGATCTGGGGTTGATCGTCGACGGCAAGGCCGGGGCACGACTGGTCAGCTCGCGCAGCGCCGCCGAATACGGCTTGACCGCCAATGGTGCCAGCGGTGGTGAATCGCCGAGCGCGCTGAACATGAAAGCCGGGGCATTGCCTGACGCGGACATCCTCAAGCAACTGGGCACCGGGCTGTACATCAGCAACCTGTGGTACCTGAACTTCTCCGATCAACCGGCCGCACGCCTGACCGGCATGACCCGGTTTGCCACGTTCTGGGTCGAGAACGGCGAGATCCAGGCACCGGTCAGCACCATGCGCTTCGATGACAGCGCCTTCAGCCTGCTCGGTTCGCAACTGGAAGCGTTGACCGAGGAGCGGGAGTTGTTGCTGTCGGCGAGCACCTACAGCCAGCGAGCGACGGCTTCGGCGTTGTTGCCGGGGGCGTTGGTCAGCCGATTGACCCTGACGCTGTAAACGCAATATCCCGGTATACCGGGAAACCTGTGGCGAGGGGGCTTGCCCCCGTTGGGTCGCGAAGCGGCCCCAAAATCGGCAAATGCGTTTCGTCAGATCAACCACATTGCCGGATTTGCGACTGCTGCGCAGCCGAACGGGGGCAAGCCCCCTCGCCACAATGGTCCTTTCTAGTCCAATTGAGGTCCCATGCCCAACCGCCCACCTCTCGACGCTGTAACCGCCCGCTGGATACCCTGGGTTGTCGCCATTGCCTTCTTCATGCAGTCCCTCGACGGGACAATCCTCAACACCGCCCTGCCAGCCATGGCCCGGGACCTGGCCGAAGATCCATTGCGCATGCAGGGTGTGATCATCGCCTACATGCTCACGGTCGCCTTGCTGATTCCCGCGTCCGGCTGGATCGCCGATCGCTTCGGCACCCGGAAAATCTTCTTCAGTGCGATTTTGCTGTTCAGCCTCGGCTCGCTGCTCTGCGCATTGTCGAGCAGCCTGAGCATGCTGATCGGCGCCCGGGTGATCCAGGGCCTGGGCGGCGCGTTGATGCTGCCGGTCGGGCGGCTGGTGGTGTTGCGCGCCTACCCGCGCTCGGAACTGGTGCGGATCATGGGCTTCATCACCATTCCCGGGCTGCTCGGCCCGTTGATCGGCCCGACCATGGGCGGCTGGATGGTGCAATACCTGACCTGGCACTGGATTTTCCTGATCAATCTGCCGGTGGGGCTGGTCGGTTGCTACGCCGTGTGGAAATTCATCCCGGACCTGCGCGGTTCCGAGCGCACCCGTTTCGACAGCCTGGGCTTCGTGCTGTTTGGCGCGGCGATGATTCTGATCACCATCGCCATGGAAGGCCTGGGCGAACTGCACCTGCCGCACCTGCGGGTGATGTTGTTGCTGTTCGGCGGCATGGCGTGCCTGGCGGCGTACTGGCTGCGGGCCGGGCATATCGAGAACCCGTTGTTTGCGCCGTCCCTATTCAAGACCCGGACCTTTGCCGTGGGCATTCTCGGCAACCTGTTCGCCCGCCTCGGCAGCGGCGCCCTGCCCTTTCTGGTGCCGTTGTTGCTACAAGTGGCGCTGGGCTATTCGCCGTCCCAGGCCGGGATGAGCATGCTGCCGCTGGCCGCGGCGGCGATGATCGCCAAGTGGGTCGCGCGGCCGCTGATCGAGCGCTTGGGTTATCGCATCGTGCTCACCGGCAACACCCTTGCGTTGGGCATCATGCTGGCGAGCATGGGCCTGGTCAGCGAGCAGACGCCGTACTGGCTGCTGCTGTGCCTGCTGGCGATCCTTGGCGCGATCAACTCCTTGCAGTTCACCGCGATGAACACCGTGACCCTGATCGACCTCGACGATGCCAATGCCAGTAGCGGCAACAGCCTGCTGTCAGTGGTCGCACAATTGTCCCTGAGCCTGGGGGTTGCGTGCGCAGGTGCATTGCTCGGTGGCTTTACGGCGGAGATTGGCAATGATGGCGTGGACACGGTTCTGGGGGCATTCCAATTGACCTTCGTGACCGTGGGAATCATGGCGATGCTGGCCGCTACGATTTTCTCGCAACTGTCAAAGAATGACGGACGGCGAGTCAAACGTCCGGAAGAACACATAGAGCCTTAGGGCGAATGGCCACCGGGCTGGTACACTGCGCGACATTTTGTTTTGCAGGCCAGTCCCGTGACCACCATCGCCACCGAATTTAATACTTTGCCGCTGTCCGCCGCCATGCTGGCTAACCTCGACTCCCTCGGTTATGCCCAGATGACGCCGATCCAGGCGCAAAGCTTGCCGGTGATCCTCAAGGGGATGGACCTGATCGCCCAGGCCAAGACCGGCAGCGGCAAGACCGCCGCGTTCGGCATCGGCTTGCTGAACCCGATCAATCCGCGCTACTTCGGTTGCCAGGCGCTGATCCTGTGCCCGACCCGCGAGTTGGCTGACCAGGTCGCCAAGGAAATCCGTCGCCTGGCCCGTGCCGAAGACAACATCAAGGTCCTGACCCTGTGCGGCGGCGTGTCCCTCGGCCCGCAGATCGCTTCGCTGGAGCACGGCGCGCACATCATCGTCGGCACCCCGGGACGCATCCAGCAACACCTGCGCAAGGGTTCGCTGGTACTCCACGGCCTCAACACGCTGATCCTCGACGAAGCCGACCGCATGCTCGACATGGGTTTCTACGATTCCATCGAAGAAATCATCATGCAGGCCCCGGAGCGTCGCCAGACCCTACTGTTCTCCGCCACCTACCCGGTAGGCATCAAGCAGCTGGCCTCGAAGTTCATGCGCAACCCGCAGCAAGTGAAGGCCGAGGCGTTCCACGACGACACGCAGATCGAGCAGCGCTTCTACGAGATTTCCCCGGATGACCGCATGAGCACGGTGACCAAGGTGCTTGGCCACTTCCGCCCGGCCTCCTGCGTGGCTTTCTGCTACACCAAGCAGCAGGTTCAGGAAACCGTCGACCACCTGACCGCCAAAGGCATTTCCGCCGTCGGCCTGCACGGCGATCTGGAACAGCGTGACCGCGACCAGGTGCTGGCGATGTTCGCCAACCGCAGTACTTCGGTACTGGTGGCGACCGATGTCGCAGCCCGCGGCCTCGATATCGATTCCCTGGACATGGTGATCAACGTCGAACTGGCCCGTGATTCGGAAATCCACATCCACCGCGTCGGCCGTACTGGCCGCGCCGGTGAGAAAGGCCTCGCGGTCAGCCTGGTGGCGCCGTCCGAAGCGCAGCGCGCCCAAGCCATCGAGCAATTGCAGCAGACACCACTGACCTGGGATCAGGTGGACAACCTCACCTCCAAGGGCGGTGGCCCACTGTTGCCGCAGATGAGCACCCTGTGCATCGCCGCCGGCCGCAAGGACAAGGTTCGTCCGGGCGACATTCTTGGCGCACTGACCGGTGACGCCGGCATCCCAGGCGCCCAGGTCGGCAAGATCGCGATTTTCGACTTCCAGGCCTATGTGGCCGTAGAACGCGGCGTCGCCAAGCAGGCCTTGCAGCGTTTGAACGACGGCAAGATCAAGGGCCGTTCGTTGCGCGTTCGCATCCTGTAAGAACAACGTATACCCCTGTGGGAGCGGGCTTGCCCGCGATGAGGCCAGAACATTCAACATCAATGTTGTCTGTCAGTCCGCCATCGCGGGCAAGCCCGCTCCCACATGGATCGCCGGTGAATTTGAATTTTGTGTGAGGACACCGTTTTGCGCTCTACCGAAGTCGTGATCATTGGCGCTGGCGCCGCAGGGTTGATGTGTGCACTGACCGCCGCCGGGCGTGGGCGCAAGGTGTTGCTGCTCGACCATGCCAACAAGGCCGGCAAGAAAATCCTGATGTCGGGCGGTGGCCGCTGCAATTTCACCAACATGTACACAGAGCCGAGCAATTTCCTCTCGCAGAACGCACACTTCTGCAAATCCGCCCTGGCCCGTTACACCCAGTGGGATTTCATCGGCATGGTGGCCAAGCACGGCGTGCCGTACCACGAGAAAAAACTCGGCCAGCTGTTCTGCGATAACAAATCCAGCGACATCCTCGAAATGCTGCTCAACGAGTGCGATCAGGTCGGCGTCAGCCTGCACCTGGACACCTCGATCCAGACCATCGAGAAACTCGAAAGCGGCTACCTGCTGGACACGACACTCGACCAGATCACCTGCGAATCCCTGGTGATCGCCACCGGCGGTCTGTCGATCCCGACCCTGGGTGCCACCGGTTTCGGTTACCAGGTGGCCAGGCAATTCGGACACGAACTGCTGCCGACCCGCGCCGGCCTGGTGCCGTTCACCATCACCGATCAGCTCAAGGCCCTGTGCACCGAGTTGTCCGGCACGTCGGTGGATTGCCTGGTGAGCTGCAATGACCAGAGCTTCCGCGAGAACATCCTGTTCACCCACCGCGGCCTCAGCGGCCCGGCGATTTTGCAGATCTCGTCGTTCTGGGAATCCGGCGACACCGTCGAGATCAACCTGCTGCCGGATCACGACGTGCCGGACTGGCTGCAACAGCAGCAAGCCGAACGCCCCAACAGCGAGCTGAAAACCCTGCTTGGCGAAATCTTCACCAAGAAGATGGCCAACCTGCTGGCGGACAACTGGTTCGTCTCCAAACCGATGAAGCAGTACACCCACGCCGAGCTGGCCGATATCGCGGAAAAACTGGCGAGCTGGAAAGTCGTGCCCGCCGGCACCGAAGGCTATCGCACCGCTGAGGTGACCCTGGGCGGCGTCAACACCAATGAAGTGTCGTCCAAGACCATGGAATCGCTGAAAAGCCCGGGGCTGTACTTCATTGGTGAGGTGCTGGACGTGACCGGGCATCTGGGCGGGTTCAACTTCCAGTGGGCGTGGGCTTCTGGTTACGCCGCCGCGCAGTACGTCTGACTCACCCCAAAACCTGTAGGAGCGAGCCTGCTCGCGATAGCGGTCTAACAGTCGACATCAATATCGAATGTACCGGCCTCATCGCGAGCAGGCTCGCTCCTACATTGAATACGTGTGGTATCAAGGAACAGATTTTGCTGTCTGATGTGATCGGCGCCATTGCGTCGGCGTCATTAGTGGCTCAATTTAGCGTCATTGCCTCGGAAGGCCTTCGCATTTCATGTCATCGACTTCGTTCCGCCAGTCTCTGCGTCGCCTTTGGGCGCTGGATAAATTCAGCTACAGCGTGCGGGTATTCATTGCCCTGACCGGCACCATGGCGCTGTGTTGGTATCAGGATGAAATGGGCCTGCTGATCCCGTTGTTCCTGGGGATTATCGCCAGTGCCCTGGCCGAAACCGACGACAGCTGGCAGGGCCGTATCAACGCGCTGGCGGTGACGCTGGTGTGTTTCGCTGTCGCCGCCCTGTCTGTCGAACTGCTCTTCCCCTACCCCTCGCTGTTTATCATCGCCTTCGCCCTGGCCGCGTTCTGCCTGACCATGCTCGGCGCTCTTGGCGAGCGCTATGGCGCGATTGCCTCGGCAACTTTGATCCTTTCGGTCTACACCATGATCGGCGTGGACCAGCGCGGCGGAGCGGTCAGCGATGTCTGGCACGAACCGTTGCTGCTGGTGGCCGGTGCTGCCTGGTACGGCTTGCTGTCGGTGGTGTGGCAGGCGCTGTTTTCCAATCAGCCGGTGCAGCAGAGCCTGGCGCGGTTGTTCCGCGAACTGGGTTTTTACCTGAAGCTGAAATCCTCGCTGTTCGAGCCGATCCGGCAGATGGACGTGGAGGCGCGGCGCCTGGAATTGGCCCAGCAGAACGGCCGGGTGGTGGCGGCACTGAACGCCGCCAAGGAGATCATCCTGCACCGGGTCGGCAATGGTCGCCCGGGGTCGAAAGTCAGCCGCTACCTCAAGCTGTACTTCCTTGCCCAGGACATCCACGAGCGCGCCAGCTCATCGCACTACCCTTATAACGCTCTGGCCGACGCCTTCTTCCACAGCGACGTGCTGTTCCGCTGCCAACGCCTGTTGCGTCAGCAAGGCAAGGCCTGCCGGGCCCTGGCCGAATCGATCCAGATGCGCCAGCCGTTCACCTATGACGCCAGTTTCGCCGAGGCCCTGAGCGACCTGGATGCCTCTCTCGAACACCTGCGCATCCAGAGCAACCCGGCCTGGCGCGGCTTGCTGCGTTCACTGCGGGCACTGGCGGCCAACCTCGGTACTCTCGACCGCCTGCTCAGCGATGCCAGCAACCCCGACGCCCTGGCCGATGCCACCGACAGCAGCCTGCTCGACCGTTCGCCGCGCAGCCTCAAGGACGTGTGGCTGCGCTTGCGCACGCAACTGACGCCGACCTCGCTGCTGTTCCGTCATGCCCTGCGATTGCCCCTGGCCTTGAGTATCGGCTACGCCATGGTGCATTTGATTCACCCGTCCCAGGGTTACTGGATCATCCTCACCACGCTGTTCGTTTGCCAACCGAATTACGGCGCCACCCGCCGCAAACTCGGTCAACGGATCATCGGCACCGCCATCGGCCTGACCCTGGCCTGGGCGCTGTTCGACCTGTTCCCGAACCCGCTGATCCAGTCGTGTTTCGCCATTGCCGCCGGGGTGGTGTTCTTTACCAACCGCACCACCCGCTACACCCTGGCGACGGCGGCAATCACCCTGATGGTGCTGTTCTGCTTCAACCAGGTGGGTGACGGTTACGGGCTGTTCCTGCCACGGTTGTTCGATACCTTGCTCGGCAGCCTGATCGCCGGGCTCGCTGTGTTCCTGTTCCTGCCGGACTGGCAGGGCCGACGCCTGAACAAAGTGCTGGCCAACACCCTGGCCTGCAACAGCATTTACCTGCGCCAGATCATGCAGCAATACGCTGCGGGCAAAAGCGACGACCTGGCTTACCGCCTGGCCCGCCGCAACGCGCACAACGCCGACGCGGCGCTGTCCACCACACTGGCCAACATGCTGATGGAGCCTGGGCATTTCCGAAAGGAAGCGGATGTAGGCTTCCGCTTCCTGGTGCTGTCACACACGCTACTCAGCTACCTGTCGGGCCTGGGTGCGCATCGGGAAACTCAACTGCCGACAGACGTGCGCGAGCACTTGATCGATGGGGCCGGGGTGAAACTGGCCACCAGCATCGACGCGATCGCCCAAGGGCTGGCGAGCAAGTCTTCGATCGAGATTCAGAGCGATGAAGAAGAAGCACTGGCCAATGAACTGGAACAGATGCCTGATGAAATCGATGAGGGGCAGCGGTTGGTGCAGACGCAACTGGCGTTGATCTGCCGGCAGTTGGGGCCGTTGAGGACGCTGGCGGCGCATCTGATCAAGGACACCAGTGAGGATTGAGACCTGTGGTGTCCGTGCGGACCTCATCGCGAGCAAGCGCGCGATGAGGCCATCAGCAACAACACAGAAACTGGCTCAACCCACTCACATCCCGTGCTGTTTGATCAACTTGTCATAACTCCCGTCCGCCTTCATCGCCGCGATCTCGCGGTCGAAACCGGCGACGATCCGCGCATGCTCAGGATTCTTCAGGCTGACCATGATATGCAGGCTGTTCTCGCTTAATGGCTTGGGCAGGAACTCCACGGCGTTTCGCACCTTGGGTGACTCACGGGCCAGATAGTAGCGAGCGACGAACTCATCTTCCAGTGTCAGCTTGACCCGGTCGGCCGCGAGCATGCGCACCGCCATGGCGAAACTGTGCACGGGGATTTTCTGCAACGACTCGTCGCTGTCGAACGCAGGCGAATACGCGTATCCACGCACGATCGCGATCGGATAGGTGTGCAATTGCTGCAGGTTATTGAATTCGATGGGCGCGTCTTTGCGCTTGAGAAAGCGTACGCGATTAAGCAGGTACTCGCCAGAAAACTGGCCAAGCCTGGTCCGCTCCTCGGTGTACCAGGCGTTGACCAGCACGTCGTATCGACCCTCGCCCAGTCCCATCAAGGCCCGTGCCCAGGGCACCTGCTCGAACTCACTGGCATAGCCGGCCCTGGCGAGTGCGGTACTGACAATGTCCGTGGCCAAACCACCGTTGACGAGCGTGGAATCGGTAAAGGGGGGCCAGGCATCAGCGACCAGCCGCAGTTTTTCTGCCGCCGCTCCCTGAACCAGCAACAGCAATCCAATCAAGGCCAAAGCTCGATGCAATCGCGGCATGCCAGAAAATCCTTAGCGGGCAGGTTGCCCGACGTGTTTTCAGCCAAAACCCCAAGGCCCCTGTATCGGCAAGACCCGGGTACTCAACATTAGCTCATCGACGCCACAGCACAGCGCTTCGATCCAGATTACACAAAGAAGACATCTGCGCGAGAAATGAATGATGGCATTTTGGCCTTTGTCACAGATTCTTCCACCATAAAGACTTCTGGCGTGAGTGCGCTTAGTATCGGAACGACGTTTTCAGGGAATAAAAACATGACAGTCGATTGGATCTGCAAACACCACAGCGACCTGGGCAAGGAGCAGCTGTACGCCATTTTGCAGTTGCGTGCGGAAGTGTTCGTCGTCGAGCAAAAATGCGTTTACCAGGATATTGATGGTCAGGACCTGGAAGGCGACACCTGCCACGTGATGGCCTGGGACGGTAACCGGCTGGTGGCCTACCTGCGGCTGCTCGACCCGCAGTCACAAGGCGGCGACGTGGTGATCGGGCGGGTGATCATTGCCCCTCAGGCACGCGGCGTCGGCCTGGGGCATGAGCTGATGGATCAGGCGTTGAAACAGATCGAAAAATACTGGCCCGGCCTGCCGGTCTACCTCTCGGCCCAGGCGCATTTGCAGGGGTATTACGGGCGGTACGGGTTTGTCGTGGCGGGTGAGGAATATGTCGAGGATGGCATTCCACACATTGGCATGCGTCGCCCGTAAGGGCCTCTTCGCGAGCAAGCCCGCTCCCACACTGGATTGTGTTCACAACTCAAATCAACTGTGGGAGCGGGCTTGCTCGCGAAGGCGTCAGTCAAACCACTGAAAGATTTCAGGGATACTCCAACACTGCCTTGATCTGCCGCAGATTACGTTCGATCCAATCACGATCAATCGCCCCCCACTCGCGAATCCGATAGCGCCCCGCATGGTTGCGCGCGCCTTCTTCCTGCTCGAACTCACAAATGATATCCAGATCCGCCAACGCCGCGATGGTGTCCTGTGCCGTGCGCCGGGGCATGCCGGTGACCTCGGTCAGCGACGGGACGCTGCTGGCCAGCCCGCTGTCGATCAGGTACGCCACGTACAACCGGCGATAGAAGCTGCTCTTGGTCTTGCTCACGTCCATCCAATGCTCCTTAAAAGATCGCAGCCTGCGGCAACGCCTACAGATCCCGCCACGTCAGGTACACCCGCACATCAAATTCCACCTGGTGATAACCCGGCAGCATGTGTTCGCACAGTTTGTAGAACGCCTTGTTGTGGTCCGATTCCTTGAAGTGCGCCAACTCATGCACCACGATCATTTTCAGGAACTCGGAAGGCGCCTCCTTGAACAACGAAGCGATGCGGATTTCCTTCTTGGACTTGAGCTTGCCGCCCTGCACCCGGGAAATCGTGGTGTGCAGGCCAAGGGCACGGTGGGTCAGGTCCAGGCGGTTGTCGAACAGCACCTTGTCGATGGCCGGAGCATTACGCAGGTACTCCTGCTTGAGGTCCAGGGCATAGGTGTACAGCGCCTTGTCGCTCTGCACCCCGTGCTTTTGCGGATAACGCTGGCTCAGGTAATCGCCCAGCCGACCGTCGGCGATCAGCTGGCGCACCTGATCCTGCAGGGTAGCGGGATAAGCCTGGAGATATTTCAACACGGTCATCGGGGCGGCAATACAGGTCACTAAAAGGTCGCCAGTGTAGCGAATTCAGCGGGGTAGCGCGCCCCAGTCAAACGGCTGGACAAAGACCCCGGTGTCTTCGGCCATCAGCGGCCGGGCCACCAGAAAACCTTGCACAGATTCACAGCCGTTGGCTTGCAGCCATTCATACTGCGCAACGGTTTCCACCCCTTCGGCAATCACCAGCATCCCGAACTGTTTGCACAGGTCGATCACACTGCGCACCAGCGCCGCATCCTTTGCCGACGCCGGCAACTTGGCGATCAAATGGCGGTCGATCTTGAGGGTATCCAGCTCCAGGTCGCGCAAGTGCGTCAGGGAACAGGGGCCGGCCCCGAAGTCATCCAATGCCACTCGTACGCCCAGATTGTGCAACAGGCGCAATTGCTTGCGGGTTTCTTCGGGGTTGTGCATCAAGGCCTCTTCCGTGACCTCGACTTCCAGATGACGCGGTTGCAGGCCATGGCGCTCCAGCACCTGGCGCAACTCGGTGACCAGATTTGGCAAGCCGAACTGCGTACTGCTCAAGCTGACGCCGAGCACCAGGTCCTCGGCAAACAGGGACTCCCAGGCTTTGCGTTGCCCGGCGCCGCGATGGTAGATCCAGCTACCCAGGCGACTGATCAGCCGCGCCTCCTCCAGCAATGGCAAAAACAGCCCCGGGGGGACATCGCCAACGCTCGGATGCTGCCAGCGCAACAAGGCCTCGAAGCCCCGAATCCGCCCGTCGGCAATCGCCACCTGAGGCTGATACACCAGATTGAAATCCCGGTTCTCGATGGCCGTGCGCACACTTTCTTCCAGCATCAGCCGCGTGCGCGCCCGGCCATTCATTTCATGATCGTAGAAGCGATATTGCTGACGGCCGGCACGCTTGGCTTCGTACATGGCGATGTCGGCCGCCCGCAGCATGCCGTCGAGATTGGCGCCACAATCAGGGAACGTGGCGATGCCGATGCTGGCACCCAGGGCGATATCGAGGCCATCGACCTGCTGACAGATCGACACTCGCTCGATGAGCTTCTCGGCAATCTTCGCCGCCTGCTCGGGGAACTCCAGATCCAGCAGCGCGGTGAATTCGTCGCCGCCCATCCGCGCCAGAATGTCGAAGGGCCGCAGGCAAGCCTTCAACTGTTCGGAGACCCAGCGCAGCACACGATCACCAGCATCGTGCCCTAGGGAATCGTTGACTCGCTTGAAGCCGTCGAGGTCCAGGTACATCAAGACCCAGGAACTGTCGGAACGCTCACCGCGCAACAGCAGGTTCTCTACGGTCTGGTAGAAACCCCGGCGGTTGAGCAATCCGGTCAACGGATCGGTGACCGCCTGAAACTCCAGTTGCTGATGCAGATGGCGCACCACCGACATGTCCAGCACGGTCACGACCATCGCGTGTTGCTCGGCAGGCAATGGCGCGCAGGACAAGGCCACCGGCACCTGCTGGCCGGGCGCGGTTCGTAGCTGGGCATCGTGCAGTCGCAGGGTTTCGCCGCGTTTGTATCCGGCCAGCAACTCGGAATCGGCCCATATCGGGATATGCGGTTTTTGCAGGTAGTCCAGAAACTCCTTGCCTTGCAGCTCCTGCACCGGGGCATTGAGCAACCGAGACATCGCAGGATTTGCAAAACGAATCAGACCGTCCTCACCCAATACCAGAATGCCTTCGGCTGCGTTATCCAGCACCGACGCATTAAAGGCACGAGCGGCTTCCAGATCATGACTCAGTCGCTGCAGGGCCCGGCGGTTACGCTGGTGTTCAAGCAACGCCTGGACCTTGGGCGTGAAGACCTGTGGGTCGAACGGCTTGAACAGGTAATCCACCGCACCACTGGCATAGCCCTTGATCACGGCGTCCTTGGACTGTTCGTTGGCGGTCAGGAAAATGATCGGTGTCAGACGGGTCCGCTGGCTACCGCGCATCAGGCGCGCCACTTCATAACCGTCCATTCCTGGCATCTGCACGTCCAGCAGCACCAGGTCGATATCGTGTTCAAGTAACAAGCCGAGGGCCTCGAAACCCGAGTTGGCAGTAATGACCCGCCAGCCCTGGCGCTGTAACAACGCGCGCATGCTAATCAGGTTTTCAGGGTAATCGTCGACGACTAAAAGGGTTGAGCCGCCTTCTACTGGCGTGGGTTGCGCGCATTCCATGCTGCTTCTCTAATTGCGGGGTGTCAGGCCGGTTTCTCGTGAAAACCGGACAAATACTGTGCCTTCACTCTAGACCCGGTTCTGCGAAAGCAGAAGGTGTCAGTGAGCCATCATTTAATCATTGTGTCTTTTTACCGACTAACGGTCGAATGCTCTGTCCGATGAAACCCCGGAAGATGGCATTTCGACAGGATGTTGACGTCAGCCATCCGTCAGGCGAGCATTAACAAAATCCCCCGCTACGCTTATAAAGGCCGCCCAAAAGGTGCGGTCTAGAGCTTCTGGTACGCCCGTGCAGCATGAACCCAGTGGAAGAACCGACATGATCGATCTCGCAACCTGGAACCTCAGCGTTCCCGTTGGCAGCCCACCGTACACCGTCGAAACCGCCAAACTGGTGGATGGCTTCAAAGATCAATACTTCCATTCCGACACCGGCACATTGTTTTTCTGGTCGCCCGTGACCGGCTCCCGTACCGAAAACGCGATTTATCCGCGCACCGAATTGCGTGAAACCTACAGCAACGGCACGTTGAAAAACTGGTATTACCCGGAGGCCGACAATTTGTTGTATGCCACTCTGGCAGTAAACCAGGTGCCGAGTTCCGGGAAGATCGTCATCGGCCAGATCCATGCCTATCAAAGCCAGAAACCTCTGGTGAAGGTCGAATACCAATACAAAACCAGTACAGGCACCGGCAATATCGTCGCCAAGGTCCGGATGCATCCCGATGACGATACAGGCCAGGTGATCATCGTTGCGACGGGGGTGAAACTCGACCAGGAGTTCAACTATCTCATTCATCTCAGCCCTGGTGGCGCCTTGGGCATCAGCGCCGCAGGTTATCAATGGGATACGCAAATCAGCACAACCTGGCGCGACAAACCGCTGTATTTCAAGGCCGGGGTCTATGTGCAGGACAACACCGGGTACACCACGGAAGGCGGCAAAGTGACATTTAGCAAGCTGGATATCGATCACAATCAATAGCCCCGAAAGTCCGCGTCATACATTTCTCTCGCCCACAAAAAAACCCGCCTCTCGGCGGGTTTTTCATCAAGGCAGTTTAACGCTCAGGCTTAGTTGACCTTGGCGTTCAACTCACCTTTCAGGTAACGCTGATACATGCCTTCCAGCGAGATCGCCTTGATCTTCGAAGCGTTGCCGGCAGTGCCGAAGGCTTCGTAGCGAGCGATGCACACGTCGCGCATGGCGGTAACGGTGGCGCCGAAGAATTTACGTGGGTCGAACTCGCTCGGGTTGGTGGCCATCAGGCGACGCATTGCGCCAGTGGATGCCAGGCGCAGGTCGGTGTCGATGTTGACCTTGCGCACGCCGTGCTTGATGCCTTCGACGATTTCTTCAACCGGTACGCCGTAGGTTTCTTTGATGTCGCCGCCGTACTGGTTGATGATCGCCAGCCACTCTTGCGGAACCGAAGACGAACCGTGCATCACCAGGTGAGTGTTCGGAATGCGCTTGTGGATCTCTTTGATGCGGTCGATGGCCAGCACGTCGCCGGTAGGCGGCTTGGTGAACTTGTAGGCGCCGTGGCTGGTGCCAATGGCGATCGCCAGGGCATCAACCTGAGTGCGTTTTACGAAGTCAGCGGCTTCTTCCGGGTCGGTCAGCATCTGACTGTGATCCAGAACGCCTTCGGCGCCGATGCCGTCTTCTTCACCGGCCATACCGGTTTCCAGCGAACCCAGGCAGCCCAGCTCGCCTTCTACCGAAACGCCGCAGGCGTGAGCCATGGCTACGGTTTGCTGGGTAACACGGACGTTGTAGTCGTAGTCGGTCGGGGTCTTGCCGTCTTCGCCCAGGGAACCGTCCATCATTACCGAGCTGAAGCCCAGTTGAATGGAACGCTGGCAGACGTCAGGGCTGGTGCCGTGGTCCTGGTGCATGCACACCGGGATGTGCGGGAATTCTTCGATCGCGGCCAGGATCAGATGACGCAGGAATGGCGCGCCAGCGTATTTACGGGCGCCGGCCGAAGCCTGGACGATCACCGGGGAGTCAGTCTTGTCAGCGGCTTCCATGATGGCGCGCATCTGCTCAAGGTTGTTGACGTTGAAGGCTGGAACGCCGTAGCCGAACTCGGCTGCGTGGTCCAACATCTGGCGCATGCTGATAAGTGCCATTGTGTGTATCTCTCCCGGTTGAGGGTCGTTAATCGTGCCAGCCTGCCGGAGCGGCGGCGGCTATTCAAGTTTTTGCAGATCGGGGGTTGGCCCGGGCTGCGGATTCGGTGTTCTTCGTTTTACTCGGCCTTGCAACCACGGCCGATCAAATCATTGGTGGCGACCCAGTAAACCAGGCCTTCCTCACCTTTTATGTGAAACGCCAGCATGTCATTGCTGTACAGCGAACCCGATGCACCCGGTTCCTGCTTCAGGCGGTAGACCTGATCGGCACCGCCCAGGCGCACGTCGACTTCCCTGCGGCTGTCGTCGGTGTAGCGCCACAGCACTTTGGCCTGGCTGTCGCAGGTCCAGGTGGTCCAGTTATCCACAGGGGCGGACGACTGGAACAGGTTCAACTGAGCACAACCGGCCAACAACGTCAGCGCCGCAACGGCGATAAAACCTTTCATCCGTGTCCCTCGACTGACGGCGCACGCCGCCAGCCCTGAGTAATGAGTCAGACCCGTCAAGGGCAGCCATGTTCCTTGGCGGGTGCCTGGGTCTCGTATTTGTCCAGGCCCTCCGGCCCGGAACGCTTGTTGAGCACCGGGTTGGTTTCCGCCTGCCAGTCAGCCTGGTAGCAGCCTTTGTCCGACTCGGACGGCGCCGGTTCCGCAGTGGCCTTCGGGTTACTCCCGCACGCCACCAGCGAACCTGCGACGATCAACAGCGCTAACGTCTTGACCATTTCAACACTCCCTGCCTGGTCAAACGGGCGACCCTCAGGCCTTGGCCCGGCTTTCCAGGACTTCAACGGCTGGCAGGACCTTGCCTTCGACGAATTCGAGGAACGCGCCGCCACCGGTAGAAATGTAGGAGATCTGCTCGGCCACGCCATACTTGTCGATGGCGGCCAGGGTGTCGCCACCGCCGGCAATGGAGAACGCCGCGCTGTCTGCGATGGCCTGGGCCAGCACCTTGGTACCGTTACCGAACTGATCGAATTCGAACACGCCGACCGGACCGTTCCACAAGATGGTTTGCGACGACTTCAGCAGCTCGGCAAAATTCGCCGCGGTCTGCGGGCCGATGTCCAGGATCATGTCGTCGGCAGCAACGTCAGCGATCAGCTTGACGGTCGCAGTGGCGCTTTCGGCGAATTCCTTGGCAACCACCACGTCCACTGGCAGCGGTACGCTGACCTTGGCGGCGATGGCGCGAGCGGTGTCCAGCAGGTCCGGCTCGTACAGGGATTTACCGACCGGGTGACCGGCAGCAGCCAGGAAGGTGTTGGCGATGCCGCCGCCGACGATCAACTGGTTGCAGATCTGGCTCAGGCTGTTCAGCACGTCGAGTTTGGTCGACACCTTGGAGCCGGCAACAATGGCCGCCATCGGCTGGGCCGGGGCGCCCAGGGCTTTGCCCAGCGCATCCAGTTCAGCAGCCAGCAGCGGGCCGGCAGCAGCGACTTTGGCGAACTTGGCCACGCCGTGGGTCGAACCCTCGGCACGGTGAGCGGTGCCGAAGGCGTCCATCACGAACACGTCGCACAGGGCTGCGTATTGCTGGGCCAGTTCGTCAGCGTTCTTTTTCTCGCCCTTGTTGAAGCGTACGTTTTCGAATAGCACGATGTCGCCCGCTTTCACGTCGACACCGCCCAGGTAATCGGCCACCAGCGGCACTTCACGACCCAGAGCACGGCTCAGGTAGTCGGCGACTGGCTTGAGGCTGTTCTCGGCCGAGAACTCGCCTTCGGTCGGACGGCCAAGGTGCGAGCAGACCATCACGGCCGCGCCTTTTTCCAGGGCCAGCTTGATGGTCGGCAGCGAGGCCAGGATACGCGCATCGCTGGTGACAACACCGTCCTTGACTGGGACGTTGAGGTCTTCGCGGATCAATACGCGCTTACCTTGCAGATCGAGGTCGGACATCTTCAACACGGTCATGGGTCGCACTTCCTACGGTTTTTTTGAAGTTGCTGTTTGCAGATAGTGTTCTGCAACGTCCAGCATTCGGTTGGCAAAACCCCATTCGTTGTCGAACCAGGCCAGGATGTTCACCAGCCGTGGGCCGGAAACGCGGGTCTGACTGGCATCGACGATCGCCGAATGTGGGTCATGGTTGAAATCACAGCTTGCGTGAGGTAGCTCGGTGTAGGCCAGCAAGCCTTTGAGCGGGCCGCTGGTGGCGGCTTCGCGCAAGATCCGGTTGACCTCGGTGGCGTCGGTCGCGGTGGCGGTCTGCATCGTGATATCGAGGCAGGACACGTTGACCGTCGGCACCCGCACGGCTTTGGCCTGAATTCGGCCGGCAAGTTCCGGCAGCAGGCGCTCGATACCACGCGCCAGACCGGTGGACACCGGAATCACCGACTGGAACGCCGAACGGGTACGGCGCAGGTCTTCGTGGTGATAGGCATCGATGACCGGCTGATCGTTCATCGCCGAGTGAATGGTGGTGATCGATACGTAATCCAGACCAATGGCCTGATTCAACAGGCGCAACAGCGGCACGCCGCAGTTGGTGGTGCAGGACGCGTTGGACACCAGCAACTCGTCGCCGGTCAGGCAATCCTGGTTCACGCCATAGACGATGGTTGCGTCGACGTCCGTCTCGCTGGCCATCGGCTGGGAAAACAGCACACGCGGGGCGCCGGCGTCGAGGAAACGCTGGCCGTCCTCTCGCGTGTGATAAGCACCGGAGCACTCCAGCACCAGATCGACGCCCAGGGACGCCCAATCGATGCCTTCGGGGGTAGCACTGCGCAGGACCTTCACGCAGTCGCCATTGATATGCAGACAATCGCCGTCGACCTTCACTTCGCCGGGGAACCGGCCATGGGTGGAGTCGAAGCGTGTCAGGTATTCGATGCTGGCCATGTCCGCCAGATCGTTGATCGCGACAATCTCGAACCCGGCCTTCTCGCCTCGCTCGAACAACGCACGCAAGACGCAACGACCAATCCGGCCGTAGCCGTTGAGTGCAACTTTGTAGGGACGCGGTTGAGGCATGGGGTTCTCGATTACCGTGGTGAATCCATCAGTTTTGTGTCGTTTGAACCGACGCTATCGCGAGCAGGCTCGCTCCTACATGGGCGATGTAGAACCCTGTAGGAGCGAGCCTGCTCGCGAAGGCGTCAGCCCGGACAACATCACTGTCGGACTTAGTCTTCCAGCAGCTCTTCAGCCTGACCCAGGATGTTTTCCAGGGTGAAGCCGAACTCTTCGAACAAGGCCGACGCAGGCGCCGACTCGCCGTAGGTGGTCATGCCGATCACGCGGCCTTCCAGGCCCACGTACTTGTACCAGTAGTCCGCATGGGAAGCCTCGATGGCGATACGGGCGCTGACCTGCAACGGCAGGACCAATTGCTTGTAGCCGGCGTCCTGGGCATCGAACACGCTGGTGCACGGCATGGAAACCACGCGTACCTTGCGGCCCTGCTCGGTCAGTTTGTCGAAGGCCTGAACGGCCAGGCCGACTTCCGAACCGGTGGCGATCAGGATCAGCTCAGGCTCGCCAGCGCAGTCTTTCAGCACGTAACCACCACGGCTGATGTCGGCGATCTGGCCGGCGTCGCGGGTCTGGTGCTGCAGGTTCTGGCGGGAGAAGATCAAGGCCGAAGGACCGTCCTTGCGCTCCAGTGCGTATTTCCAGCTCACCGCCGACTCAACGGCGTCGGCTGGGCGCCAGGTATCGAGGTTCGGCGTGCAGCGCAGGCTGGCCAGTTGCTCGATTGGCTGGTGAGTCGGGCCGTCTTCGCCCAGACCGATGGAGTCGTGGGTGTAGACGTGGATCACACGCTGCTTCATCAGGGCCGACATGCGCACCGCGTTGCGCGCGTATTCCATGAACATCAGGAAGGTCGCGCCGTAAGGCACCAGGCCGCCGTGCAAGGCAACACCGTTCATGATCGCGGTCATGCCGAACTCGCGCACGCCGTAGTACATGTAGTTGCCGCTGGCGTCTTCGGCGGTGACGCCTTTGCAGCCTTTCCACAGGGTCAGGTTGGAACCGGCCAGGTCAGCCGAACCGCCGAGGAACTCAGGCAGCAACGGGCCGAATGCGTTCAGGGCATTCTGGCTGGCTTTACGGCTGGCGATGGTTTCGCCCTTGGCAGCCACTTCGGCGATGTAGGCCGAGGCTTTTTCGCTGAAATCAGCTGGCAGCTCACCGCTCAGACGACGCACCAGTTCGCTGGCTTCAGTCGGGAACGCGGCGGAGTAAGCGGCGAAACGCTGGTCCCACTCGGCCTCGACAGCTTTACCTGCTTCCTTGGCGTCCCACTCGGCGTAGATATCGGCCGGGATTTCGAACGGACCGTGGTTCCATTTCAGCGCCGCACGGGTCAGGGCGATTTCCGCGTCACCCAGTGGGGCGCCGTGGCAATCTTCCTTGCCTTGCTTGTTCGGCGAACCGAAACCGATGGTGGTCTTGCAGCAGATCAGGGTTGGCTGCTCGCTTTTGCGCGCAGTGTCGATCGCCGTCTTGATCTCTTCCGGGTCGTGACCGTCGACATTGCGGATCACTTGCCAGTTGTAGGACTCAAAACGCTTCGGCGTGTCGTCGGTGAACCAGCCTTCGACTTCGCCATCGATGGAGATGCCGTTGTCATCGTAGAAGGCGATCAGCTTGCCCAGGCCCAGGGTACCGGCCAGGGAAGCGACTTCGTGGGAAATGCCTTCCATCATGCAGCCATCACCCAGGAACACATAGGTGTGGTGGTCGACAATGTTATGGCCAGGACGGTTGAACTGCGCCGCCATGACTTTTTCAGCCAGGGCAAAACCCACGGCGTTGGCCAGGCCTTGGCCCAGTGGACCGGTGGTGGTTTCTACGCCCGGGGTGTAGCCGAGTTCCGGGTGGCCCGGGGTGCGGCTGTGCAGTTGACGGAACTGCTTCAGGTCATCGATCGACAGGTCGTAGCCGGTCAGGTGCAGCAGCGAGTAGATCAACATCGAGCCGTGGCCATTGGACAGCACGAAGCGGTCACGGTCGGCGAACGATGGATTGCTCGGGTTGTGCTTGAGGTAGTCGCGCCAAAGTACCTCGGCGATATCCGCCATACCCATCGGGGCACCGGGATGGCCGCTGTTGGCTTTTTGCACGGCATCCATGCTGAGGGCACGAATGGCGTTGGCACGCTCACGACGGCTAGGCATCGCTGTTCTCCTGGGGGCTTGAATAAAACGAAACGGAAAAAAGGCGAGCATTTTCCCTCACCGGGACGCCTCGGGGCAATGACAGATAGTCATCTGAAGGCGTTTTTCCAATGGATAACGACGTATTCGCTTGGTGAAACCTTTCCGCCGTCCGTTTGTTGACTGAAGCTAACGTTAAGAAGTGCCATCTATCGAGCAATATCAAAACTTTTTGATATTGCTCTTGCGATGCCTTCGACCCGTGACTAGACTGCCGGCCTTATGAATTTACGCGTGCCATCCATTCAACATGACGATTGCGATGAGCTGGCAGCCTTGTGCAAGGCTGGCGGCGATCCCCTGCGGTTGAATGTCTTGCGCGCACTGGCCAACGATTCGTTCGGTGTGCTGGAACTGGCACAGATCTTCGGCATCGGCCAGTCAGGCATGAGCCACCACCTCAAGGTACTGGCCCAGGCCGACCTGGTGGCGACGCGCCGCGAAGGCAACGCGATTTTCTACCGTCGTGCACTGCCCCACACCGAACTGCTGGGCGGCAAATTGCACGCAGCGCTGCTCGAAGAAGTGGACAACCTGACGCTGCCGACCGACGTACAGTCGCGCATCACCCAGGTCCATGGACAACGCGCGGCCGCCAGCCAGGACTTTTTCTCACGGGTGGCGGAGAAGTTTCGCGCCCAGCAAGACTTGATCGCCGGCCTGCCGCAATACCGCGAAAGCGTGGTGGCCCTGCTCGACAAGCTGAGCTTCGACAAAGACGCCACGGCCATTGAAGTCGGCCCCGGCGATGGCGCATTCCTGCCGGAACTGGCGCGCCGCTTCGCGCAAGTCACGGCGCTGGATAACAGCAGCGCGATGCTTGAGCTGGCGCGCCAGGTCTGCGAACGCGACAAGCTGACTAACGTCAGCCTGCAACTGGCCGATGCATTGAACGGCGTCAGCCTCAAGGCCGATTGCGTTGTACTGAACATGGTGCTGCACCATTTTGCCGCGCCGGCCGATGCGCTCAAGCACATGGCCAATTTGCTGCAACCAGGCGGTAGCCTGTTAGTGACAGAGTTATGTAGCCACAACCAGAGTTGGGCCAAGGAGGCCTGCGGTGATCTCTGGCTGGGGTTTGAACAGGACGATCTGGCCCGTTGGGCCACCGCTGCGGGACTCGTTCCCGGGGAAAGCCTCTATGTAGGCTTACGTAATGGTTTCCAGATCCAGGTCCGCCATTTTCAGCGACCGGCTGGCGACACTCACCATCGGTAATTTCAGGAAAACATCGAGATGAGCGAATACTCCCTTTTCACCTCCGAGTCCGTGTCTGAAGGGCATCCGGACAAAATCGCCGACCAGATTTCTGATGCGGTGCTGGACGCCATCATTGCTGAAGACAAGTTCGCCCGTGTGGCGTGCGAGACTCTGGTGAAAACGGGCGTGGCGATCATCGCCGGCGAAGTCACCACTTCGGCCTGGGTTGACCTGGAGCAGATCGTTCGTGACGTGATCACCAACATCGGCTACACCAGCTCCGACGTCGGCTTCGACGGCGCGACCTGCGGCGTGATGAACATCATCGGCAAGCAGTCCCCAGACATCAACCAGGGTGTCGACCGTGCCAAGCCTGAAGATCAGGGTGCCGGCGACCAGGGCCTGATGTTCGGCTACGCCAGCAATGAAACCGACGTGCTGATGCCTGCACCGATCACCTTCTCGCACCAACTGGTGCAGCGCCAGGCCGAAGCCCGTAAATCCGGCCTGCTGCCTTGGCTGCGCCCGGACGCCAAGTCGCAAGTGACCTGCCGTTACGAAAACGGCAAGGTTGTCGGTATCGACGCCGTCGTTCTGTCGACCCAGCACAACCCGGAAGTGTCGTACAACGACCTGCGCGAAGGCGTGATGGAGCTGATCGTCAAGCACGTGCTGCCTGCCGAACTGTTGAGCAAGGACACCCAGTTCCACATCAACCCGACCGGCCAGTTCATTATCGGCGGCCCGGTGGGTGACTGCGGTCTGACCGGTCGCAAGATCATCGTCGACAGCTACGGCGGCATGGCCCGTCACGGCGGTGGCGCATTCTCCGGCAAGGATCCATCGAAGGTTGACCGTTCGGCTGCCTACGCCGGTCGTTACGTGGCCAAGAACATTGTTGCCGCCGGCCTGGCCGAGCGTTGCGAGATTCAGGTGTCCTACGCCATCGGCGTTGCTCAGCCGACTTCGATCTCGCTGAACACCTTCGGTACCGGCAAGATCAGCGATGACAAGATCGTCAAACTGGTCCGCGAAGTGTTCGACCTGCGTCCATACGCGATCACCACGATGCTCGACCTGCTGCACCCGATGTATCAGGAAACCGCTGCGTACGGCCACTTCGGTCGCACCCCGGCGACCAAGACCGTGGGCGACGACACCTTCACCACGTTCACCTGGGAAAAAACCGATCGCGCCGACGCTCTGCGTTCTGCTGCCGGCCTGTAAGACTTCCCCGCAACACCCGAAGCCCCGCACGGTTCGCGCCCTGCGGGGCTTTTTATTGGGATTCGCTTTACACCGCATCGCAGCCTTCGCGGGCAAGCCATTAGAAACACTCGGTAAAAACCCCGCCCGCTGCGCTAACTGATACTGACCTAGCCTTCAAGCACCTCACCGAGCAAGGACGCTCAAGATGCTTCCCCACCTGCGCCTGTTTTTTGCCGTTCTACTGTTCTTTACCCACATGACCGCCAATACCGCCGAGTGCCCCGACTGGACGCCGGAACGCGCCCTGATTGAAGTCAACAAACTGCAACAGCAAGTCGACCTCTGGGACGACAGCTATCACCGCCAGGGACGCTCACTGGTCGCCGATGAACTCTACGACCAGTCCCGCGCCCAACTCACCCAATGGCGCCACTGCTTCAACCTGAGCCCGTCCGCAGACCCCTTGCGCACTGCACGCGGCACACTGCCCCACCCTATCGCCCACACTGGCCTGGACAAACTGCACGATCAGCCCGCCGTGGAAAAATGGCTGCGTGGCCGGGTGGACGTCTGGGTCCAGCCTAAAATCGATGGCGTGGCGGTGACCCTGGTTTACCGCAACGGTCTGTTGGCCCAGGCCATCAGCCGTGGTGACGGCAAGAGTGGTCAGGACTGGACGCTTCCTGCACGGCAGATTCCGGCCATCCCGCAACGGCTACCGCAGGCCCGGGACCTGATCGTGCAAGGCGAACTGTATTGGCGCCTGACCGATCATGTGCAGGCCCGGGCCGGTAGCCTCAATGCTCGTGGCTCGGTGGCCGGCCTGATGGCGCGCAAGGTCTTGAGCGCCGAACAGGCCGCCAACATCGACTTGTTTGTCTGGGACTGGCCCCAAGGGCCGGCGAGCGTGCCCGCGCGTGCCGCGGCGCTGACTGCGCTTGGCTTCCCGAGTACCACGACATACAGCCAGCCCATTGCCTCCGCTGTCGATGCCGAACGCTGGCGCGAGCACTGGTATCGCTCTGCCCTGCCCTTTGCCAGCGACGGCATCGTCCTGCGCCAAAACCAGCGCCCAGCCGCTGAGCGTTGGCAGGCCAGGTCGCCCTACTGGGCCATCGCCTGGAAATACCCCTTCGCCCAGGCACTGGCCGAAGTCCGCCAGGTTCACTTCAAAATCGGCCGGACCGGGCGGATCACTCCGGTACTTGAACTGACCCCGGTGAAGCTCGATGACCGGCAGATCAAACACGTCAGCGTCGGTTCGTTGCAACGCTGGCAGGCGCTGGACATACGCCCGGGTGATCAGGTCGCCATCAGCCTGGCCGGGCTGACCATTCCCAGGCTCGATAGCGTTGTATTGCGCAGCAGCGAACGCGCCGAATTGAACACACCGCTGGCAGCAGACTTCCATTTATTGAGTTGCTGGCAACCGACTCCGGGCTGCGAGAGCCAGTTTCTCGCGCGCCTGACCTGGCTCAGCAGCAAGCAGGGCCTGGCGCTACCCAATGTGGGTCCGGGTACTTGGGAAAAACTTCTTGCAACAGGTCGCCTGAACGGTCTGCTGGATTGGTTGACCCTCGATGCCCAAGAGCTTGCTACCATTGACGGTTTCGGCGAGCGCAGTGCGGCTCGCCTTGCGGACGGCTTCAACCAGGCCCGGCAACGCCCGTTCGCGCACTGGCTCAAAGCCTTGGGATTACCACCGACAGGCCAGGCGCATCTCGGCGATTCATGGCAGGTACTGGCAGAGCGAAACATCGAACAATGGCGGGCCGAGGCCGATATCGGGCCAGGGCGCGCAGCGCAACTGAACGCATTTTTCCGCGATCCGCAGGTCCTGGCCTTGAGTGAAACGTTACGTGATGCGGGGATTGACGGCTTTTAGCTGTCGGCCCTGCGCCCACCGGGAACCCCAAGGGACCGCTGGGCTCCAACAAGCCATTGCCACACCGGCCTGCTTGCTTTCCTACATGGAGCTTTTATGAAATTTCTTTCACCGCTCGCCCTGTTGACCCTTTGCAGCGTGCTGGCCACCCCGTTGATGGCGGACGAGGAAGCGCCAGGGCTGACCGGTTGCGCCGCCAAGAAGCAAGGAATCATCAACCAGATCGAATTGGCCAAGGTCCACGGTAATGCCGACCAGCAGGCCGGCCTGGAAAAGGCCCTGAGCGAAGTCGAAGCGAACTGCACCGACGCCTCGCTGAAGAAGGAACGGGAAAACAAGGTGCTCGACGCCAAGCACGAAGTCAGCAAGCGTCAGGCGGACCTCGACAAGGCCATGAGCAAAGGCGACCCCGACAAGATCAACAAGCGCAAAGACAAACTCGCCGATGCCCGCAAGGAATTGCAGAACGCACTGGATGAGCTGGATAAATAAACAAGCAACACCCAAGGCTAACCGTGGCGAGGGAGCTTGCTCCCGCCGGGCTACGAAGTAGCCCCAAACCAGCCATCCTGAACATCAGATCGAACCCGACTGCCAACTAACGCCTGCTGCGTAGACGAGCGGGACGATGCGGCGCTCCGACAAGCTCCCTCGCCACAACAACAGACCGTCGCAGCCGAGAATCAATGATCCCGAAACGCCTTATGACAAGCACTGCAAGCATCTTCGACTTTCTGCACCACCGGCCCCAGGTTGCTGGCCTTGTAGGGCTGGACCTGGCTGGCGATCACCAATTCACCGGTGGCGCTTTCAAGGTCGCGGGCCATTGCCTGAAAGCGTGCCTGTTGCTCCCAGACATCGCTCTTGGCGCTGGTGTGATCTTCCTCGCGCACTTGCGGAAAATGCTGCCACGGCTCACGGGACAACGCATCGAGCTTCACCGCGCCTTCGGCGAATTTCGGACCATCGAACGCAATGCGTCCACGCAACATGCCGCCCAGGTCTTCGCCAGTCTTGAGCATCTGCTTGAAAATGGCCTTGCGCTGGCCGAGCGGCGAGTTGGGGTCGACACCGCCACAAGCGGACAACGTCAGGCAGGCCAGCAATACAACAGAAAGTCTTTTAAAAGTCATGGTGGCTTCAGGTCACGGGAAACGGCGGCCAGTATCCTCGCGTCATCGGCAAAGACCAATAGCCCTATTATCAACAAGGGTTGCTTGAGCACATGGAGCGCTCAGGCAACCGGCAAAGGAATCACTCCATGAACAGCCGTTTCAAGGCCTGGCGTCACAGCCTGGCCTGGACCCTGCCGATGGTGGCCCTGCTCGCAGGCTGCACCGGTGGCGACAACAAACAACCGAAAACCCACGCCCTGGCCACCTACTCCAGCGCCACATGGGAAGCGCTGCCGGCGGTGTCCGACAGCGACCTGGTCGCCGGTTTCGGTTCCTGGCGCAGCGCCTGCACCCGACTAAAGGCCGACCCGGTCTGGGGTGGCACCTGCGTAGCGGCTGCCAACGTGCCGCAAACCGCCAGCGACATTCGCGGTTTTCTCAAGCAGAACCTCGATGTCTATGGCCTGCGCGCTGCCAACGACAACTCCAACGGTTTGATCACCGGTTACTACGAACCGGTTTACCCCGGCAGTCTGACCCAGACCAGCGTTGCCAGTGTGCCGGTGTATGGCGTCCCCGAAGACATGATCATCGTCGCCCTCGACAGCATTTACCCGGAACTCAAGGGCAAGCGCCTGCGCGGTCGACTCGAAGGTCGTGTGCTCAAGCCGTACGACGATGCGGCAACCATCGAAAGCAAAGGGGTCAAGGCGCCGGTCGTGGCCTGGCTGACCGATCCGATGAACCTGCAGTTCCTGCAAATCCAGGGTTCGGGCCGTATCCAGCTCGACAATGGTCGCCAGTTGCGCATTGCCTACGCCGATCAGAACGGCCATCCGTATCGACCGATCGGCCGCTGGCTGGTGGAACAGGGCGAGTTGAAAAAAGAAGACGTGACCATGGGCGCCATCAGCACCTGGGCCAAGGCCAATCCGTCGCGGATTCCCGAACTGCTCGGCAGCAACCCCAGCTACGTATTCTTCACCCGCAACCCGGACAGCAACGAAGGTCCGCGCGGCTCGCTGAACGTACCGTTGACTGCCGGTTACAGCGCGGCGGTGGATCGCAAGGTAATTCCGCTGGGCAGTCTGCTGTGGTTATCGACCACCAAACCGGACGGCACTGCACTGGTTCGCCCGGTGGCAGCACAGGACACCGGCGGCGCCATTGCCGGCGAGGTTCGGGCGGATCTGTTCTGGGGCACCGGCGATGCGGCCGGGCAACTGGCCGGGGACATGAAACAGCAGGGACAGATCTGGATGCTCTGGCCCAAAGGTGCTGCGCTGCCACAAGTACCGCAGGTGGCGGATGCAGAGAAGACCAAGCCCTGAGGCGAGTGTTGACCGTTAGATAGCTTTCGCGAGCAGGCTCGCTCCCACAGAAGACACGCGTTCCAATGTGGGAGCGACGGTGCGACGATTCGACCTGCTCGCGATGAGGCCGGCAAAAACCCTGAAGATCGTTTAGACCGACACCACAAAAAAACTCACGATCAACGCCATCCCCACGAACCACACCAGCGACCGCAGCGTCGCCCAGTCCGCCAGGTAGCAAATGATGTAGAGCAGGCGACTGGTGATGAACAACACCGACAGCACATTGATCGTCACCAGTTCGGCATTGCCTGCCAGGTGCGCTACGATCACTGCCGCAGCGAACGCCGGGATCACTTCAAAGCTGTTCAGTTGCGCCGCATTCGCGCGCCTGCCCAAGCCTTCCAGCGAATCGAGAAAATCCCGGGGGTCATGGTTGTCTCTCAACCTGAACCCGCCACTGATCTTGGCGACCCACGTACACACATACGGCAGGAGAATCGCGATCAAAATGCACCACAGAGCAACCGTCATAAAGCAGTCCCTTCTTCACGTTTCAGAACAGTCAAAATTTCATGACCAAAATGCCGATCAGCACCAGCCCACAAGCTAAGAGGCGCGGTCCGCCAAAAGTTTCTTTCAGGTAACGCATGCCAAATAGCACCACCAGAATTACGCTGATCTCGCGCAACGCCGCCGCTTCTGCAATCGAGCCCAATTGCATCGCCCACAGCACCAGAGCGTAGCTGAACAACACGCAAAACCCGACGGCCAGGCCCAGTCGCCACTGCTCGCGCCAGAACAACATGAACGCGGGCCGCTTGCGCACCAACGCCAACAGCGGAAACGGCCAGGCACTGAGCAAGGTGACCCAGACCAGGTAATCCAGTGGATGGGACCAGCGCCGCAATGCCTGACCGTCGATGTAGGTGTAGCAACCGATGCACAGACCGATCAGCGCCACCACCGGTAGCATCGACCATGGAAGGCGCGCTCCGCCGCCGCCCTGCCAGAGCAGGCACAGCATGCCGAACGGGATCAGCAGGATTCCGAAGATCTGCTGATGGGTCAGCACCTCCCCGGCAAAGATCAGCGTCAGCGCCAGCACCACCAACGGTGACAGGCCGCGCATCAATGGATAGACCAGCCCGAGGTCACCGACCCGATAGGCCTGGATCAACAAATAGCGATAGAGCAACTCGAACGCCGCCGACGCCAGGATCCACGGCCAGATCTCCAGTGGCGGCACGCTCAGGAACGGCAGCATCAGCGCGACAAAAAGCAGCGCCACGCTGTCCATGCAGGCCACCACCAACAGTCGCTCCGCACTGAACTTGATCAGGGTATTCCACGCCGCATGCAACAGCGCCGCCACCAACACCAACGCCGTCGCAAGCACGGCCTACTCCTTTTGTTGTCTCCACGATCCTTATAGGGGCGCCGAGAATTGATTCGCCATACTTCAGTGGCTGCTTATACTGCAAGTGACCACGCCGCACTCAGTTGCGCACAGACTAATTCCAATAAAAATTCTGCCCGACCCGCTCTCGTCGAGAACGGTCGTCGGCCTGCGTATGCCTGATCACAGCGTCAAGACTACCGACAGAGACCTTGCGCATGCCACTCGCTTTGCTTGCCCTCGCTGTTGCCGCCTTCGGCATCGGCACCACTGAATTCGTCATCATGGGTCTTTTGCCCGATGTCGCCCGCGACCTCGGCGTGAGCATTCCCGATGCCGGATTGCTGATCACCGGCTACGCCCTGGGCGTGGTGTTCGGTGCTCCGATCCTCGCGGTCGGCACCGCCAACATGCCACGTAAGGCCACGCTGTTGGGCATGACGCTGATGTTCATTCTCGGCAACATGCTCTGCGCACTGGCGCCGAACTACGCCACGCTGATGGCCGCGCGCGTGATCACGGCACTGTGCCACGGCGCATTTTTCGGCATCGGTTCGGTGGTGGCTGCCGGGCTGGTGGCACCCAACAAACGGGCTCAGGCGATTGCCATGATGTTCACCGGTCTGACCCTGGCCAATGTGCTCGGCGTGCCACTGGGCACCGCACTCGGGCAATACGCAGGTTGGCGCTCGACCTTCTGGGCGGTGTCGGTGATCGGGGTTCTGGCGGCGATTGCGCAATGGGTCTGGCTGCCGAAAAACATCGCGATGGATAAAGCCAACCTGGCCAGCGAGTTCAAGGTACTGGGCAAGGCCAACGTGCTGCTGGCCCTGGGCATGAGCGTGCTGGCCTCAACCAGCCTGTTCAGTGTGTTCACTTACATTGCACCGATCCTGCAGGACATCACCGGAGTCAGCCCTCACGGCGTCACCATCATGCTGCTATTGTTCGGCGTGGGCTTGACCGCCGGCAGCATGCTCGGTGGTCGTCTGGCGGACAGCCGCTTGCTGCCTTCGCTGGTGGGCATGGCGCTGGCGGTGCTGTTGGTGCTGGCGGCATTCACGCAAACCAGCCATTCGGTGATCCCGGCGGCAATCACACTGGTGTTGTGGGGGACGTTTGCCTTTGCCTTGTGCCCGATCCTGCAACTGCTGATCATCGATCAGGCCCACGAGGCACCGAACCTGGGTTCGACACTGAACCAGAGCGCCTTCAACCTGGGTAACGCGGCCGGCGCCTGGATCGGCGGGCTGGTGGTGGCCAGCGGCGCGGACCTTGCGGACTTGCCGTGGACCGGTGCACTGGTCAGCGGGCTGACCGTGTTGACTGCACTGTTCTTCATCTATCGCCAGCGTCGCGGTGCGACTGCGCTTGATTTGGTGGGCTGAGCATCACCTTGATTGTATGCCGCATTCGTGAGCAGGCTTGCTCCCACAAGGGATCGCGGCTCAATGTGGGAGCGATGATTCGACCTGCTCGCGATGGGGACATCACCGATCTCACTGACCGGCGTCATCATCCTTGAACTGATCCTTGACGTACTTGATCTCTGTCCGACCATGAGGCGCCGGCAAGCCGTCTTCACCGAGGTTCACGAACACCATTTTTTCAACGGTGAGGATGCTCTTGCGGGTGATCTTGTTGCGCACTTCACAGGTCAGGGTGATGGAAGTGCGGCCGAATTCGGTCGCCGTGATGCCCAGTTCGATGATGTCGCCCTGGCGCGAGGCGCTGACGAAGTTGATTTCGGAAATGTACTTGGTGACCACACGCTGGTTGCCCAACTGGACAATGGCGTAGATCGCCGCCTCTTCGTCTATCCAGCGCAGCAGGCTACCGCCGAACAGCGTGCCGTTGGGGTTGAGGTCTTCGGGTTTTACCCATTTGCGGGTGTGGAAGTTCATGTTCACTCCTGAAAGCAGTTTCAAGCGGCAAGCTACAAGCTGCAAGTTGATCGTCGAGCGGCTATTTCTTGTAGCTTGCCGCTTGCAACTTGCCGCTGCAACTTGTCGCTTGCAGCTTGCAACTTGCCGCTCAAAGAAAGCTATAATCGCCACCGTTTCAAAACGGTCATCTTCAATTGCTACCGTTTTCCCGCCACCTGTCCGAGGGGCGCTGCAGCAGGTTCGACCTGTCAGGCTCGGATGGGGCGTTGCCTGGCCTTCACTGGCTGGACACTAAACGCACAACGGCGCCCATTCGCATACATTACGAATGGAGGCTCTTCATGAGCGCTGTCAACACGCCTGCAGATTTTACCGACTACAAAGTCGCCGACATGTCCCTGGCTGCCTGGGGCCGTCGCGAAACCATCATCGCCGAGTCTGAAATGCCAGCCCTGATGGGTTTGCGTCGCAAGTACTCCGAAGAGCAACCGCTCAAGGGCGCGAAGATCCTCGGCTGCATCCACATGACCATTCAGACTGCCGTGCTGATCGAAACCCTGGTTGCCCTGGGTGCCGAAGTGCGCTGGTCGTCCTGCAACATTTTTTCGACTCAGGATCAGGCCGCCGCTTCCATCGCCGCTGCCGGCATCCCGGTTTTCGCCTGGAAAGGCGAGACTGAGCAAGAGTACGAGTGGTGCCTGGAGCAAACCATCCTGAAAGATGGCGCGCCTTGGGATGCCAACATGATCCTCGACGACGGCGGCGACCTGACCGAGCTGCTGCACAAGAAATACCCAGCCGTTCTGGACCGCGTCCACGGCGTGACCGAAGAAACCACCACCGGCGTTCACCGCCTGCTGGACATGCTGGCCAAGGGCGAGCTGAAAATCCCGGCCATCAACGTCAACGACTCGGTGACCAAGAGCAAGAACGACAACAAGTACGGCTGCCGTCACAGCCTGAACGATGCGATCAAGCGCGGCACCGACCACCTGCTGTCCGGCAAGCAAGCGCTGGTCATCGGCTACGGCGACGTGGGCAAGGGTTCGGCCCAGTCCCTGCGTCAGGAAGGCATGATCGTCAAAGTCTCCGAAGTCGACCCGATCTGCGCCATGCAAGCCTGCATGGACGGTTTCGAACTGGTTTCGCCGTTCATCGACGGCATCAACACCGGTACCGAAGCGAGCATCGACAAGGCACTGCTGGGCAAGATCGATCTGATCGTGACCACCACCGGTAACGTCAATGTTTGCGACGCAAACATGCTCAAGGCCCTGAAGAAGCGTGCTGTTGTCTGCAACATCGGCCACTTCGACAACGAAATCGACACCGCTTTCATGCGCAAGAACTGGGCATGGGAAGAAGTGAAGCCACAGGTTCACAAGATCCACCGCACCGGCGCTGGCGATTTCGACCCACAGAACGACGATTACCTGATCCTGCTGGCCGAAGGCCGTCTGGTTAACCTGGGTAACGCCACTGGCCACCCGAGCCGCATCATGGACGGTTCGTTCGCCAACCAGGTTCTGGCTCAGATCTTCCTGTTCGGCCAGAAGTACGCCGACCTGTCGCCAGCCAAGAAAGCCGAGCGCCTGACCGTTGAAGTACTGCCGAAGAAACTCGACGAAGAAGTGGCCCTGGAAATGGTCCGCGGCTTCGGCGGCGTTGTGACTCAACTGACCAAGACCCAGGCCGACTACATCGGCGTGACCGTCGAAGGTCCGTTCAAGCCGCACGCTTACCGCTACTAAGAGCAGCTGCAAGCTTTGAGCTTCAAGCGGCAAGCACAGGCCAAAAGCCGATCTTGCCGCACGAAGCCCGCAGTTTTGCCCCAATTTGCCAAAACAGTGTCAGGCAGCAAGTTCCAGGCACAAGAGACGAGCGCACCTCCGCTTCTCTTGCAGCTTGTGGCTTGCAGCTTGTAGCTGGAGGTTCCCTCCATGTCCCAAGATCGTCGCTACAGCTTCGAGTTCTTCCCTACGAAGACCGATGCTGGGCAAGAAAAGCTGCTCGCCACTGCTCGCCAGCTGGCCGCCTACAACCCCGATTTCTTCTCCTGCACCTACGGCGCCGGCGGTTCGACCCGTGATCGCACGCTGAACACCGTGTTGCAGCTCGAAAGCGAAGTCAAAATCCCTGCCGCTCCGCACCTGTCCTGCGTGGGCGATAGCAAAGCTGACCTGCGTGGCCTGCTGGCCCAGTACAAGGCCGCCGGCATCAAGCGTATCGTCGCCCTGCGCGGTGACCTGCCTTCGGGCATGGGCATGGCCAGCGGTGAAATGCGCCACGCCAATGACCTGGTTGAATTCATTCGTGAAGAAACCGGTGATCACTTCCACATCGAAGTCGCCGCTTACCCGGAAATGCATCCGCAAGCGCGCAATTTCGAAGACGATGTTGCCAACTTCGTGCGCAAGGCCAACGCTGGCGCCGACAGTGCGATCACCCAGTACTTCTTCAACGCCGACTGCTACTTCTACTTCGTGGAACGCGTGCGGGCATTGGGTGTGAACATCCCGATCGTGCCGGGCATCATGCCGATCACCAACTACAGCAAGCTGGCGCGCTTCTCCGATGCCTGCGGTGCGGAAATCCCGCGCTGGATCCGCAAGCAACTGGAAGCCTACGGCGACGACACCCAGAGCATTCAGCGCTTTGGCGAACAGGTCATCACCGAGATGTGCGAACAACTGCTGCAGGGTGGCGCTCCAGGCCTGCACTTCTACACCCTGAACCAGGCTGAAGCGAGCCTGGCGGTGTGGAACAACCTGAAGTTGCCGCGTTGAAGCAGCTGCAAGCTTCAAGCTGAAAGCGACAAGCAAGATCAAAGGATCGTATTCTTCGGCAGCTCCTGTAGGAGCTTTCGCAGGCTGCGATCTTTTGCTTTCAGCGCACTATTAATGTGCAGCAATCCACGGAGTTAGAGCTTCTGCGGTCAGTTTCTGGCTCTTTCCGGTTTCTCGTCGTAATCTCAGCCCATGCCTTTGATCACGCAGTTAATCGCCGTGCTTGTCTTCACTTGCCTGAGCTTCACCGCCCGGGGCGAGAAGCTGCGCATTGTCACGGAGCCGTGGGCGCCCTACGTATACGAAGACAACAACGGCAAATCCCTGGGCCTGGACTACGAAACCACCGCCATTGTCTTCAAGCGCCTGGGCATCGAAGTGGAGTGGCAATTCCTGCCATGGAAACGCTGCCTGTCGATGTTGGAGTCAGGCCAGGCCGACGGCGCGCTGGACATCTTTCACAGCGACGAACGCGATGCGACCCTGCTCTACCCCAGCGAACCACTGTCTGAAGTCCAGTTCGTGATGTTCTACGCCAATGAACGGCCCCATCCGTTTCGCACCCTCGATGACTTGCGCGGCCTGACCATCGGCACCTCGCCGGGTTACCTGTACAGCAAGGACTTCAGCGATTCGACGCTGTTCACCCGCGAGCCGGCCCCCACCCATGAAGCCAACTTCGGCAAACTGGTACGCGGGCGGATTGACCTGCTGATCACCGACCGCCGGGTCGGCCAGCATTTGCTCGACGAACTGGGAATCCGCAACAAGATCACCGAAAACCCTACGATCATCAGCCAGCAAAGCCAGTTTCTCGCGGTACGGCGCAATGCGGGCATGGATCTGCTGGTGCAGCGTTTTGGCGCCGAACTCAAACGCTTCAAGCGCGAGCCCGCCTACGCTGAACTGAGTGCCCGCTACGGCGCGGAACCGGCAGCCAGCGTGAAAAACGAAAAGACCACGGTTGCCACGGAAAAAACCGTTGAGCAGCAGGAAAGCGGCGCGCAGTGATTGCTCTGTTATACTCCGGCCTTCCCGCCAGGCTCACGCCCGGACGCTCGGAATCGTTAAAGGCATCTCAACCCCGCTACTGCGCAGCTTTCAGCCCGCGCGAGCGCTTGCAGACGAGCCTTCGAGACCCAGCAGGACCGGACGGGATTGCGTCCTCTTAAACGCGATTCGCGCCAGGCAAGACTCCCATTGGGCCAAGCCCTAACTAGAACAGGATTACTCATGTCCTTTGCTTCCCTCGGTCTCTCCGAGGCTTTAGTCCGCGCCATCGAGGCAGCGGGCTATACCGAGCCTACTCCGGTGCAACAGCGGGCCATTCCCGCCGTGTTGCAAGGTCGCGACCTGATGGTCGCGGCACAGACAGGTACTGGTAAAACCGGCGGTTTCGCCCTTCCGATTCTGGAGCGGTTGTTCCCCAACGGTCACCCGGACAAATCCCAGCGTCACGGCCCGCGCCAGCCGCGCGTACTGGTCCTGACCCCGACTCGCGAACTCGCCGCGCAAGTGCATGAAAGCTTCAAGGTCTATGCCCGTGACCTGAAGTTCGTCAGCGCCTGCATCTTCGGCGGTGTCGGCATGAACCCGCAGGTTCAGGCCATGTCCCGTGGCGTAGACGTGCTGGTGGCCTGCCCTGGGCGCCTGCTCGACCTGGCCGGCCAAGGCAGCGTCGATCTGTCACACGTGGAAATCCTCGTGCTGGACGAAGCCGACCGCATGCTCGACATGGGCTTCGTCCATGACGTGAAAAAGGTCCTGGCCCGTCTGCCAGCCAAACGCCAGAACCTGCTGTTCTCGGCGACCTTCTCCAAGGACATCACCGACCTCGCCGGGAAGCTGCTGCACAATCCGGAGCGCATCGAAGTCACGCCGCCGAACACCACGGTCGAGCGGATCGAACAGCGCGTATTCCGCCTGGCCGCCAGCCACAAGCGTTCTTTGCTCGCGCACCTGATCACCGCTGGCGCCTGGGAACAGGTGCTGGTGTTCACCCGCACCAAGCACGGTGCCAACCGCCTGGCCGAGTACCTGGACAAGCACGGCCTGAGCGCCGTCGCGATCCACGGCAACAAGAGCCAGAACGCCCGCACCAAAGCCTTGGCCGACTTCAAGGCCGGTGAAGTACGCATCCTGGTCGCCACCGACATCGCTGCTCGCGGTCTGGACATCGACCAGTTGCCACACGTAGTCAACTTCGAACTGCCGAACGTCGATGAAGACTACGTGCACCGCATCGGCCGTACCGGCCGTGCCGGTCGTTCGGGCGAGGCGATTTCGCTGGTCGCCCCGGACGAAGAAAAACTGCTGAAAAGCATCGAACGCATGACCAAGCAGAAAATCGCCGACGGCGACCTGATGGGCTTCGATGCGAGTGCCGTGGAAGCCGAGAAACCTGAAGTGCGCGAACGTCCGGACATGCGTAACCCACGCAATCCACGTGGCCCGCGCGGCGACGGTCCGAACGGCAGCGGTGGCGGCGGCGGTCGCAAGGACAAAGGCAAAGACAAGGGCAAGGAAAAACCGGCCGGCGAACGCGGCGAGCGCCCTGCCCGTCAGCAGAAGCCACGTGAAGGCACTCCGGCTCGCGAACAGCGTCCGTCGCAGCCTCCTCGTGCCGCCTCTGATCGTGCCCCGGACGAGTTCCTGGACGACGATGTCGATAACTTCGGTAACCGCGTCGACTACGTGCCGCAGCAGAAACCCGCGCAAGGCCGTGGTCGCCGTCCGGGTGCTCCGGCACAAGGCACTGCGGCAGGTTCGGGCGCTCCACGTTCCGGCAAGCCACAAGGTCGCCAGAACGGTCCGCGCAACAGCGAAGGCGCCAGCACCGGCACCCCACCGGCCAAGCGTAGCGGTCCTCGCAGTGGCGCACCGCGCGACGGCCAGGCCCGCCGCGAAGACTCGCGCAATCGCCGTCCGGCCCGTGACGACCAGCCGCGTTCGGAACCCGCCGTACAGAACCCGCGCGGTCCCGCGCCGAAGATCATGCACAAGGAGTCGAAGGCTGACCGCTTCCCGACACCTGAGCAGCTGGATCAACTGCCAAGCCGTCCTCGTGGTGAGAAACCAGCGCTGCTGACCCGCAATCGCTGAGTTATCGCTGCAATGAAAAAATGCCCCGAACCAAAAGGTCCGGGGCATTTTTTATGGCTGATGACATCCTGTAGGAGCGAGCCTGCTCGCGATGGTCGTCAACGATAACGCTGCAAGCCTGATGCTCCGCGGCGCTCTCAGGTCTATCGCGAGCAGGCTCGCTCCTACAGTCTCAGCATTACTTCGCTTTAACACCTTCAAACGAGATGTACAGATCGACTGCGTCGGACTGTGGACCCAGGTCCATCATCTTGCCGAAATCGGAACGCTTGATGCTGGTAGTGCCCTCGAAGCCTGCACGGTAGCCGCCCCATGGATCCTTGCCTTCACCCAGGAAAGTGGCCTTGATCACGACTGGCTTGGTTACGCCAGCAATAGTCAGGTCGCCGGCCACGTCGGCCGTGTCTTTGCCAGCAGCGTTTTTACCGGTGGCTTTAACGCTGGTGGACACGAACGTGGCCTTAGGGAAATCAGCCACTTTCAAGAAGTCTTTGCTGGAGATGTGCTTGTCACGTTCGGCGTTGTTGGTGAAGACGCTGGCGGGGTTCACGTTGAACTCGATCTTGCTGTCTTCAGGCTTGGCAGCGTCGAAGCTGAACTTGCCGTCCATGGTCTTAAAGGTACCGGTGATAAAGCTGTAGCCCAGGTGGCTGATCTTGAAGTCAACGAAGGCGTGCTGGCCTGTGGTGTCTACAACATAGTCAGCCGCCATCACGTTGGCGGACAGCAGAGCGGAGCCGATGGCCAGAGCGGCGAGAGTCTTTTTCAACATGCTTTGTTTTCCTTGGGAGTCGAGGTTGAACTTCAGGCTTTGCGACCCAGCATTCGCTTGAGGGTCACATCACGGTCGATAAAGTGGTGTTTCAATGCTGCCAACGCATGGAGGCCGGAAAAAATTACCAGCACCCACGCCAGGTAGAGGTGAATCGCACCGGCGTTATCTGCCTGGTCCGGTAGTCCGGAAACCAGGGCAGGCACTTCAAACCAGTCAAACACCGGAATCCCGGCGCCTTCTGCGGTGGAAATCAGGTAACCGGCAATCATCACAGCGAACAGACAGAAATACAGAAAGGCATGACCGAACATGGCGCCCAGTCGCGTCATGCGGCTGTAGCTGGCCAGGGTTGGCGGCGGCGGGCTGATGAAACGCCACAACACGCGCAATACCATGACCCCCAGCAGGATCAAACCGATGCTCTTGTGCAGATCCGGCCCTTCCTTGCGCCATGGGTCGTAATAGCCGAGGCCAACCATCCATAGCCCAAGGGCGAACAAACCGAACACGGCCAGTGCCACGCCCCAGTGCATGAAGATGCTGACCCAGCCGTAGCGGGAGGTAGAGTTACGTAGCTGCATTGCCTAGATCCCTGTAAGTGCTGGCCCAAGACTATCGAGTTATCTATCGAATTAAAGCGGAAAATTTTGCTTTGAAATATCGAGAAATACGATCAAGAGTCTGAAACAGGCGAGTTAAGAAAAGATTAACGGCAAATGTGTGTACAAAAATGTAGCCCAATTCAATAACACTTCCTGCCAAAGGTTTATTCGATTGTGTGCCCAGATTTCTCCAGGCATAAAAAAACGCGGCTTTTACGCCGCGTTTTTTTTATGCCCGGGGCTTACTACGCCTTGGCATCCGTTGTCGGAGTCGCCGCGGGTTTAGCCACTGGCTTCTTCACCGGCTCGGCTTTCTTCACAGGAGCCTTGGCCGGGGCTTTTTTCGCCTCGGTCTTGGCAGCCGGTTTCGCCGGAGCTTTCTTGGCCGGCTCGGCTTTTGCCGGGGTTACTGGTTTCGGCGCTTCGACCGGAGCCGGTGCAACAACCGGAGCTGGAGCGGGTGCCGGAGTTGCCGGTGCTACCGGCTCAGGTGCCTTGACCGGCTCTGGCTTCTTCTCGTCATCCGAGCCGCCGAACAGGTTGCTGAAGAAATTGCCTTTCTTCGCCACCACCGCACCAGCGCCCGCCGCTGCGGCGGCCGGACCCACTTTCGCCGGCTCGAACGACTTGCCCGCCGCCAGGTCTTCAACCTGGCTGGCTGCACGTTGACCGGTACGCAGCGCGCCTTCCAGGGTACCCGGGTACAGAGTGTCGGTGTGTTCGCCAGCGAAGGCTACGCGCTGAATCGGGCGTTCCCACAGGCGCCAGAACTTGCTGATCTGGCCCGGACCGAAGGCCAGGTAGGCGCCGCCAGTCGACGGGTCGGTGCTGTAGCGACGGATTTCATAACCGGTGAACGAACCACGCGCCTGTGGATAGAACGCGTGCAGACGGATCAACACCTGATCGACCATCTGCTTGTCGCCGAATGCCTGCATCACCCGCGCGTTGTCGCCGGACAGGTTGATCACCACGTTGGCGCCACCCTTCAGGGCAGGTTCGATCCACAACATGCCCAGGCCGGTGTTGCTGAAGATCTCGCCGGACATGCGCGCCTTGGGCTCCCATACTGGCGTCTTGAACTTCAGCATGATCTGGTCGCGCCAGCCGTAGTTGGTGCCCTTGATCGCCGCCAGGTGCTGGGCATCCAGCGCCGGGGTCATCTGGATCTTGTTCAGGGCGCGCAATGGCACGGCCAGCACCACGTAGTCTGCCTGATAGCCGACGTTGTCGACTTTGACGGTCACGCCGTCCTTGTCCTGAATGATCGACGAGACCGGGGAACTGGTCTTGATGGTTTTCAGCTGTTTGACCAGGGCCTGGGCCAGCACAGGGCTGCCACCGACCAGGCGCGAAGCACGCAGGTCACGATCGGAGACGCCACGGTAGACACGGCTCTGCTGCGCGAAGTACAGCAGCGACAAGCGCGAAGGTTCGTCGTAGCGGGTGCGGATCTGCTGGTTGATCAGCTGGCGAGCGGTGGCTGGCAGGTTCTGCTTGTCGAGCCAGCTCGACACGTTGATCTGATCCAGCGCGTGCAGTGTGTTGTTGGCTGCGGGGTTCTGCGGGTCGTCGATCGAGCGCGCCAGGTCGTCCACGGTCTTGTCGAAGCGCTTGAGCGCCTCGGCGGTGGCCGGCTGCTTGGTCGCCAGGTCGGCAGCGGAGAAATACTCGCCATCGATCAGGTAGCCTGGGGTCCGCACGAACTCAGGGGCTGGCGTGGTGCTCAGCTTGAAGGTCGATACGTACTTGTTCAGCACCGGCTGGGCCTTGTCGTTGCCGATCCACTCGCTGGTGGCCATGCCGGAGCGGCCGCCCAGGCTCGACTTGGCTTCCAGCAGGGTGACCTGCCAGCCCTTGTTCTGCAGCTCGTACGCGGCAGTCAGGCCAGACAGGCCGCCGCCGATCACGATCGCGGTTTTATCCTTGGCCAGCGCAGACACGCTGAACAGCCCCAACATCACCAGCGCACAGGCGCGCAGCCAACCGACAGACATTCAGCGAACTCCGGAATCACACGAGGAAAACAGCAGTTTTTGCGAGCCAGACGGCTCAAGAACCGCGAAGGATACGTCAGCATTCGGACGCCCGCCAGCAACGTCTATCGGCCTGTACAAAGTAGCTCATTCGACACAATGGGTTGTCCCCGTGGCACGCATTGCATAGGCTTGCGCGATTGTTTGTCCTCGCTGGTCACGGACCGCCTCCAGGAGAGTGAAAATGGGCCTGAATAATCATTGGATGCAACGCGACCTCGCCGTGCTGTGGCATCCCTGCACCCAGATGAAAGATCACGAACAACTGCCGCTGATCCCGATCAAGCGCGGGGAAGGCGTGTGGCTGGAAGACTTCGAAGGCAAACGCTACCTCGATGCGGTCAGCTCCTGGTGGGTCAATGTGTTCGGCCACGCCAACCCGCGGATCAACCAGCGCATCAAGGACCAGGTCGACCAGCTCGAACATGTGATCCTTGCTGGCTTCAGTCATCAACCGGTGATCGAGTTGTCCGAGCGCCTGGTGAAGATGACACCGGAAGGCCTGACCCGGTGTTTTTACGCCGATAACGGCTCGTCCTGCATCGAAGTCGCGCTGAAAATGAGCTTTCACTACTGGCTCAATTGCGGTCAGTCGAACAAGAAGCGCTTCGTTACCCTGACCAACAGCTACCACGGCGAAACCATGGCGGCGATGTCGGTGGGCGACGTGCCGCTGTTCACCGAAACCTACAAAGCGCTGTTGATGGACACCATCAAGGTGCCGAGCCCGGACTGCTACCTGCGCCCCGAAGGCATGAGCTGGGAAGAGCACTCGCGCAACATGTTCGCGGCCATGGAGCAGACCCTGGCCGAAAACCACGACACGGTCGCGGCAGTGATCGTCGAGCCGCTGATCCAGGGCGCCGGTGGCATGCGCATGTACCACCCGGTGTACCTCAAGCTGCTGCGAGAAGCCTGTGACCGCTACGGCGTGCACCTGATCCACGACGAAATCGCCGTCGGCTTCGGCCGTACCGGGACGATGTTCGCCTGCGAACAGGCCGGCATCCGCCCTGATTTCCTGTGCCTGTCCAAGGCCCTGACCGGCGGCTATCTGCCGCTGGCGGCGTGCATGACCACAGACGAGGTCTACAGCGCCTTCTACGACGACTATCCGACCCTGCGCGCCTTCCTGCACTCCCACAGCTACACCGGCAACCCGCTGGCGTGCGCAGCGGCCCTGGCGACCCTGGATATTTTCGAAGAAGACAACGTCATCGAGAACAACAAGGCCCTGGCCCAGCGCATGGCTTCGTCGACGGCGCACCTGGTCGATCACCCGAACGTGTCCGAAGTGCGCCAGACCGGCATGGTGCTGGCCATCGAGATGGTCAAGGACAAGGCCAGCAAGGAAGCTTACCCATGGCAGGAACGTCGTGGCCTGAAGGTGTTCCAGCACGCCCTGGAGCGCGGTGCTTTACTGCGTCCATTGGGCAGCGTGGTGTATTTCCTGCCGCCGTATGTGATCACCCCGGAGCAGATCGACTTCCTTGCCGAAGTGGCCAGCGAAGGGATCGACATTGCGACCCGTGACAGTGTCAGCGTGGCAGTGCCGAAGGACTTCCATCCAGGGTTCCGTGATCCGGGTTGACAGTCACTGATTACCCTGTGGCGAGGGGGCTTGCCCCCGTTGGGTCGCGTAGCGACCCCAAATCCGGTAACCCGGTTTCCCCGGATCAATCGCATCAGCAGGATTTGCGACTGCTTCGCAGCCGAACGGGGCGGTGCGGCGGTCCGACAAGCCCCCTCGCCACAAAAAGCTACTTCGACACATTTACGATGCCGAACATTAGATTCAGTAGAGACCCAGCATGAGACTGTCCCGCTTCTTTATCGACACCCCCCTGAGCATCGGCGAGCATGAGTTGCCCGAAGCCCAGGCCCATTACATCAGCCGCGTGCTGCGCATGGCCGAGGGCGATGCGTTGCAGTTGTTCGACGGTTCGGGCCAGGAGTTTCGCGCCAGGCTGGTCGAGGTCGGCAAAAAGCGCGTCGTAGTGCAGGTCGATGAAAGCTTCGCCGGGCAGATCGAGTCGCCCCTGCAAATCCACCTCGGCCAGGGCCTGTCCCGGGGCGAGCGCATGGACTGGGCGATCCAGAAAGCCACGGAACTGGGCGTCACTGAAATCACCCCGATCTTCACCGAACGCTGCGAAGTCCGGCTCAAGGACGAGCGCGCCGACAAACGCCTGCTGCACTGGCGCCAGGTGGCGATCAGCGCTTGCGAACAATGCGGGCGCTCGCGAGTGCCGGTGATTCATCCGCCGCTGTTGTTGGCTGACTGGTTGAAGCAGACCGAAGCCGAATTGAAGCTGGTGCTGCATCCGGTGGCTGAGCCGATGGTGAGCCATGCCAAACCTTCAAGTCTGGCATTCCTGATTGGTCCGGAGGGTGGTTTGTCCGATGCCGAAGTCGATCAGGCCAAGGCCAGCGGCTTCCACGCCGCCCGCCTCGGCCCACGGGTGCTGCGCACCGAAACCGCGCCGGTTGTTGCACTGGCGGTGGCCCAGCAACTCTGGGGTGATTTCTAGGCTACTGCACCGGATCACTCACCGGTTTGGCAATGATCGCCTTGAGTTCGCTGGTCATCGGGAACTCAAGGTTCAAACCCTTCGGTGGGATCGGCTGCTCGAACCAGCGTTTGTAGATGCCATTGATCTCGCCCGAGCTGTACAGATCCGCCAACGCGCCGTTGACCAGCGCCAGGAACTGCGGATCGTCCTTGCGCACCATGCAGCTGTAGATCTCCCGCGATTGCTCCTCCCCGACCACCACCCACTTGTGCGGGTCATTGGCCTTGGCGCGCTCACCGTAGAGCAGCGCGTCGTCCATGTAGAACGCCACCGCCCGGCCCGATTGCAGCATCTGGAAGGCTTCGCCGTGGTCCTTGGCGCTGATCACGAACATGTCGATCTTGTGATCGACGTTGTAGCTTTTCAGGAAGCGCTCGTTGGTGGTGCCGGCGGTGGTCACCACGTTCTTGCCGCGCAGGTCAGCGAAGCTCTTGATCCCACTGTCCTTCGCGGTCAGCAACTGGCCTTTGACGTAAATGAAGCCATAAGAGAACGCCACCTGCTTCTGCCGTTCGGCGGTCACGCCGGTGGAGCCGCACTCCAGGTCCACGGTGCCGTTCTGCACCAGTGGAATGCGGGTCTGCGAGGTCACCAGGTTGTACTTCACCTTCAAGTCTGGCAGCGCCAGTTGCTGCTGGATGCGCTCGACGATCTTGCCCGCCAGATCCACCGAGTAACCCATCGGCTTGCCGCTGTGATCACCCACGTAGGAGAACGGCACCGAAGCATCGCGATAGCCCAGGGTGATGCTGTTGGCGCTGGCGATCTTGCTCAGGGTGCCGGTCAGCGGCGCTTCATTGGCCTGAACCTGACTGCCAAGCAACAGGCCAAGCGTACAAGCGAGCAACGTGATTTTTTGCATTGTTATTCTCCGTTGTGGGTGTTGGTTTATCAGACGCGTGCAGCGATGACGGTGATTTCCACCAGCACCTGCGGTCGGGCCAGTTCGGCCTGCACGGTGGTGCGGCTCGGTGCCTGCCCCGGCGATAGCCAGGCCGACCAGACCTCGTTCATCGCGGCGAAATCCTCGGTGATGTTCTTCAGGTAAATGGTCGCGCTGAGCAGATGATCCTTGTCGCTGCCCGCCTCGGCCAGCAAGGTATCGATTTTCGCCAGCACTTCGCGGGTCTGGCCGCTGGCATCCAGGGCATCGCCCGGCACCTGACCGGAGAGAAACACCAGGTCGCCAAAGGTCACGGCGCCAGACAGGCGCGGGTTGCTGTGCAGTCGGGTAATCGTCATTGCGGTCTCCTCTTCAGAAATCGGTGTTCAGGCGGCCCGGTGGTTGAAACCGCGCAGGTCGATGGAAGGCCGGCGCTCGCCGATCAGCTCGCTGAGCAAGCGCCCGCTGCCGCATGCCAGGGTAAAACCCAGCGCACCGTGGCCGAGGTTGAGCCACAGGTTGCGATACGCCGTCGCGCCCAGTAACGGCACGCCGCTGGGGGTGGCCGGGCGCATGCCGGCCCACTCGACGGCTTCGTCATAGGCGCCGGCATTTGGAAAGGTGTCGTGGGCCTGACGCTTGATCAGCGCCAGGCGCTTGGGGTCCAAAGCAGGGTCGAAGCCGACGATGTCGACCATCGCCGCCACCCGCAATTGCTTGCCGATGCGGGCATAGACGATCTTGCGGTCGTAGTCGGTGATGCTCACGTCCGGTGCCCGGTGACCGATGCCGATCGGCACGGTCAGGCTGTAGCCCTTGAGCGGATAAAGCGGCAGTTGAAGCCCGGGTAGCGCCAACAGCGGACTGCGGTGACCGGCGGCGATCACCAGTTGATCGACCGGCAGCACTTGCTCGCCCAGCTCAATGGCGTTGACGCTACCATTGCTGTGGCGAATGCCGGTCACCGCTTGCCCGAGACGAAACTCGCAACAGCCGGACGCTTGCAGCCGGGCGGCCAGTTGCTGGCAAAAACCGTGGCAGTCGCCGACCTCTTCGTCCGGGGTGTAGATCGCCCCGACAAAGGGCGCATCTATCAGCGCCGGTTCCAGCTGCGCGCATTCGGCCGGCGACAACACTTGCTGTTGCTGCGGGTCGGCCAGGCCCTGGCGCGCATGCTCGAAGCTGCTGTTCCGGCGGAAAGTCACCAGTTTGCCATTGCGCCGCCACTGGAATCCCGCCAGTCCATCGTCCTCGCGCCAGGACTTCAATGTGTCCTGGCTGAACAGCGCCAGGCGCAGCAAGTGCGCGGCGTTCTCGCGGTTGACCGAGCGGCGGCAGGCGCCGAGGAACGACGCCATCCAGCGCCACTGGGCCGGGTCGAAGCGCGGGCGCAGCTTCAATGGTGAATCGCCGCGCAGCATCCAGCCGATGGCTTGCCAAGGCACACCGGCGTCGGCCAGGGGCGCGACATAGCGATAGGACAACTGGCCGCCGTTGGCGAAGCTGGTTTCGCTGCCCAGCGAGCCACGCGCCTCAACCACCGTCACCTCAAAGCCGTCGCGCACCAGCGCATAGGCCGTTGCCAGGCCAATCACGCCGCCACCGATGATGCACACACGCTGAGCCATGTCCGTCCTTAAAACCGTTGTGAAGACGAGGCCAAGGTTAGAGCCAGGTGACAGACGTTGAACAATGCATAAAGATGGCAAACCCATAAACAAAGGTTATGGACTTGCCATGCGCCTTCGCCATATCGAGATTTTCCAGGCCATCCGCCAGACCGGTTCGATCAGCGCTGCCGCGCAATTGCTACACGTCTCGCAGCCGGCGGTGAGCAAGGTGTTGCAGCACGCCGAGCAACAATTGGGTTTTCCGCTGTTCCTGCGGGTACGCGGCAAATTGCAGGCGACGCCGGAAGCGCTGGAGCTGGAGCGCGAAGTGGACAAGGTCAGCGAAAGCCTGCAAGGCGTGCGACGCCTGGCGCAGAGCCTGCGCCGCGAGCCTGGCCACAGCCTGCGCATCGGTGCCACCCCGGCGCTGGCCCTGTCATTGCTGCCGCCGGCCATTCACGAATGGACCGGGCGTTACCCGGACATCGTTTGCGAACTCTCCAGCGCCCACAGTCGCGAACTGGTGCAGAACCTGTTGATGCGCGAAGTGGATGTCGCCCTGACCCTGCAACGCCCGGATCACCCGGGGCTCAAGGCCCAGGCGCTGGCGTCCGGCGTGCTGGTGGCGCTGGCGCCGAGTGGTTACTGGACTCAGGAAGAGGTGGGTAAACCGTTGCCGCTGATGGCGCTGGCAGATGCGCCGCTGATCGGTTTATCCAGCGCCGATCCACTGGCCGCGCGGCTCGACAGTTACTTGGAAGCGGTCGAACCGCCGCCCCGGGTACGCATCGCCGTGCAAACCTACTCACTGGCACGGGCGATGGTGGAATCCGGCGCGGGCCTGGCGGTGATCGATCCGTTCACCGCCCTTGGCGCCTCTCCCGCCACCACAACGATCCGCCCTCTGGCACCGCCGCTACCCATCACCCTGTACGCAGTGACCCGCGTCGCCGAACCACCGCCCCACACCTTGAACGACCTGTTGCAGGTATTCAGCCGTCGAGCCCGGGAGCAGCTGGATCGCCTGGTCCCGGTACAGCCTTAAAGGACATAAAAGAAAATCGCCACAAAATGCAGCAAGCTCCCGGCGATCACGAACAGATGCCAGATCCCGTGGGCATGGCGCAGGCGATGATCGAGGGCAAAAAAGATAATTCCCACGGTGTACAGCACCCCGCCTGACGCCAGCCACGTAAACCCGACGCCACCCAGCGCCGCAAGCAGCGGCTTGACCGCCACCAGCACGATCCAGCCCATCACCGCATAAATCACGATCGACAGAATGCGCGCTTCCGAACGCGGCTTGATCTCCTGCAGAATGCCGATCAGCGCCAATCCCCAGACAATCCCGAACAAGGTCCAGCCCCACGGCCCGCGCAGGGTCACCAGGCAGAACGGCGTGTAGCTGCCGGCGATCAACAGATAGATCGAAAAGTGATCGACCTTCTGCATGATCGCTTTCTTGCGCCCGCGCACGCTGTGGTACACGGTCGATGCGCTGTAGAGCACCAGCAAGGTGAAGGCGTAGATCGCCATACTGACGATCTTCCACGGGCTGCCGTCGAGACTGGCCAGCACAATCAGCCACACCCCGCCGATAAACGCCGCCACGGCCCCGAGCAGATGCGTCCAGGCGTTCAGTCTTTCCCCGTGATACATGCGTTGCTTACCTCGCATTTCATTGCCGCAGAGCGCAAGGCTCAGGCTTCAAGCGTAAAAGCGCAATGTTTCTGTACGACGAGCCTGGCGTAATTGGGCACAATCGAGTCATTCCAAAAAGAGTCCGCCCCATGCTGATCGATGAAGAGTTGACCCTGAAAAAACTCGAGGTGTTCCTGGCCTTCATGCGTACCGGTAACCTGGCGCGGGCCGCTGCCGAATTACAGACCAGCAACGTCAGCGTGCATCGGGCGATCCATTCACTGGAAAGCGCCCTGCGCTGCCCCTTGTTCAAGCACGAAGGCCGCAGCCTGACGCCGCTGGAAAGCGCTTATGTGCTGGAAGAACGGGCGCAGAAGCTGATTCAGGATGTCGTCGAAAGCGTGCGCCTGACCCGCGAAGCCGCCGGGTTCTCGGCCGAACGTTTCAAACTCGGCTCGCTGTATTCACTGACGGTGAAGACCGTGCCACAACTGATCATGGGTTTGAAGATCCGCCGCAGCGAGCTCAACATCGACCTGATTCTGGGCTCCAATATCGACCTGCTCTACAAGCTCAAGAACATGGAAGTCGATGCGGCCCTGGTGTCGCTGGACGAGAGTGTCAACGATCCGGATTGCGAGCAGATCCCGCTGTTTTCCGACGACATCTTCCTCGCCACACCCGCCGATTCCAAGTTTGCCCAGCGAACCGAAGTCGACCTGGCCGAGGTCCGCGACGAAACCTTCATCACCCTGACCCAGGGCTTCGCCACCCATCAGGACGGCAAGCGGGTATTCGAGCAGGCAGGGTTCGAGCCGAAGGTGGCGATGCAGGTCAACGACATTTTTACCCTGCTGAGCATGGTCAGTTCGGGCGTGGGTTATGCGTTGCTGCCGGGGCGGATTGCGGCGGTATACGAGAACCGGGTGAAGCTGATCCCGTTGCAGGAAAAGTACCGCTTGCAGCAGCACATTGGCGTGGTGTTCCTCAAAGCCAAGGAGCGTGATCCAAATCTGCTGGCGTTGCTGGCGGAGTGTCGGATGTATGCCAATCGGCAGGTTTGACGGAGCCCTTGTGGCGAGGGAGCTTGCTCCCGTTCGGGTGCGAAGCGCCCGTAAAATCAGGCCACCGGATTTACCTGACTCATCTCGGTGGTAGATTTCAGGGCTGCTACGCAGCCCAGCGGGAGCAAGCTCCCTCGCCACAAAAAGCGGTCACTGGACTAGCCAACAATCCCGCGAACAATAAAGAACAACAACGAAGGCCCCAACAGACAGCCAAGCCCGGTGTGGAAGGTCGCGGTCAGCGCGCCATAAGGCACCAGACGTCGATCCGTCGCCGCCAAGCCGGCGGTCACGCCACTGACTGTCCCGGCCAGCCCACCGAACACCATCGCCGAGCGCGGGTTATCCAGGCCCATCCAGCGCGCCGCCATCGGCGTGCCGACCATCACCAGAATCGCCTTGATCAAACCGGTGGCAATCGACAGCGCCACCACATCGGAACTGGCGCCAATGGCCGCGCCGGTCACTGGCCCGACGATGTAAGTCACCGCACCGGCGCCAATGGTGGTCATGCTCACCGCATCGCGGTAACCGAATGCCCAGGCCATGCACGCACCGACAATAAACGGCAGCACCGTGCCCAACAGCAGCGCGATCACACCAATCAAGCCGGCCTTTTTCGCTTCCGTGGCCTGCACTTCAAATGCTGTGGCGACGATGGCGAAGTCCCGCAGCATGGCGCCGCCCATCAACCCGATGCCGGAAAACAGCGTCAAGTCCGCCAGGCCTTTTTGCCCGCCGGTCATCGTGCCGCCGACCCAGGCCAGTACCAGGCCGATGACGATGGCAATCGCCGAGCCGTGGATACGCCCGAAGGTCAGGCGTTTGGAAATCAGCACTGACACCCACATGATCACGCCGACGAAGGCGAATGCGGTGACCAGACCGTTATGTTCCAGACCATTCTTGATGAGATCCCACATATCAGCGACCTCCTGCCGGTGCGCCAACCGGCGTTACATCCACCGGTTCATCGGGCAAGGGTTCGCCTTTGTGGGTCCGGCTGATCAGGGCAATAGTGCAGCCGCAGATCACCACCGAACCGATCGCCGCCAATACCGCCACCGGACCACCATGCAGCGCCGTGACCACGTTTTGTTGCGCGGCCATCGCCACCACCACCGGGATGTACATGGCGCCCCAGAAGCCGACGCCCAGTTCGCAATCCTTGGTCATGCCGCCATGCTTGTGCATCCACAACCGTGCGCAAATCAGCAGGATCATCGCGATCCCTACACCGCCGACGTTTGACTTCACTCCCAGCAACACACCGAGCATGTCACCCATGATCACCCCTGCCAGCGTACAGATCGCCAACAGCGCCACACCGTAAATAATCATTGTTGTAGTCCTCAAAGTGCATTTCGAATGTTGTTTTTGTTGTTCGAAGCCTTAAGTCGGGTGATTTAAGAGTGGCAGCTTCCCTCCTCTCGCATCAGCGCCTGCAAGGTATCGAGCCGGGCACCGTCGAAGGCAATCACGGTGCCCTGCTCGAACACCCGGCGCGCCAGCCCGGTCAGCACCGCACCGGGCGGCAGTTCGATCTGTAGACGCACGCCGCGCTCGTAGGCGCTTTGTACCGTGCCGCGCCAATCGACGATGCGGCACATGTTGAAGGCCAGGTCATCACGCAAGGCTTCAGGCTTGATCAGCGGACGCGCGCGACTGCCGCTCAGGTAGCCCATCTTCGGGGTGTGCAGCGGCACTTTGGCGAAGGCTTCGGCCAACCGTTGCGCGGGTACCTCAAGCAATGGGCAGTGGGACGGCACGCTCACTGCCAGACGCTTGGCCAAGCCAGCCCCGCAACCTTTCGCCAACTCGGCCACCGTTTTCATCGCCGCGTCGCTACCGGCAATCACCACCTGGTTATCGGCGTTGATATTGGCCAGATAAACCGGCATTTGCGCGCTGTGCACCCGGGCCAGTAATCCTTCCACCGTGGCCAGGTCCAGACCGATGATCGCGGTCATGCCGTAGCCCTGTGGATAAGCCTGCTGCATCAACTCACCGCGCAGGCTGACCAGATGCAACGCATCGCTGAAACCCAGGGCGCCAGCCACCACCGCTGCAGGGTAAGCGCCGATCGACAAGCCGGCCAAGTAGTCCGGGGCCATGGCCAACTGACGTGAAGCGGCGACACCGGCGATCAGCAGGCAAAGCTGCACCGCCCTCGTCGACTGCAACGCCTCGGCAGAATCCAGCTGCGTCACATCCTCACCGAGCAGGTCGCTCGCCTCGTTCAATGTTTCCCGAGGCAAACGCGCCAGCATCCCGGGTTGTTGCGCGCCTTGGCCGGGGAACACCAGCAAGCTGCTCATGCTGCTTGCTCCTGTGGATTCCACGGATCAGTGACCAGGCTGGCCTGAGTGGCACTTTTCAACAGGACCCGCGACGAAGCACCGGCCCATTCGCGCAAGGCAACGGCGCCCGACGGTGCCTGCAACTGCAGGTCCACGCGGCACACGGCGGCATCAAGAACGGCCACCAACGCCTGCGCGTCGACACGACTCAACGGACGTGGCGTACGCAGGATCAGATCGAGGTCGCTGCCCTCGTGCAAAGCGGCAAACCCACTGGCCAACTCGAACCCGGCGCTGCCGCTGACACCCCAGACCCAACCACTGTCATCGAGGTGCGAGCGCAGTTGCGCCAAGGCCCGCAGCGCCGGGAAATCGCGTCGGCCTTGAACATGGCATAGTTCTTCCGGCCGCACCCGCCGCGTAATGGCAGCGACTTCCATCAGCGCTGCAAATCGCTGTTCGCGCAGTAGCCCGCGCACGCCCACCGCTACCTGCCCCGCCGCGCTCAAGGCGCGCCGGACCACCACCGGCTGGCCGGCACTGATCGACTCGATCACCCAGGCAGGCGCATCCGCAGGTAACTGCTGCGGGGTCATGCCCCACAGCAGGTCGTGAGCCAACAGCGTGCTCACCACTGCGCTCTCAGCAATTGGCGAACCTTGCTCGACGCCGCCCGATTGGCCGCACCCAGGCGACCGCTCAGATCAGGGCCCGCGGCGGCCACATCGCCAATCGCCTGATGCAGGCACTCGGTCACCCGCGTCAGATCCGCCGCAGTCGGCTGCTCGATCTTTTCCACCGACAAGGTTTCCCACAGCAGCCCGAGGCTGGCATAGCTGTCGATGTCATAGGCCATCGGCGGCACGCTGGAAGCCAGGGCTTCGAGTTCTTCGACGCTGCGCAAGGTCACCCGCGCCGCCGACGCCTTGCCCATGGCGTGCACCATCACCCCCGGATCGCGCAGGGCGATCAAGCGGTTGGCCTGATAACCGTGGGCCAGAAATGCCCCGGACATCGCCTTGCCCACCAGTAAGCCGATCACCGCATGACCGGCCAGACGGGCACGGGCATAACTGTCCGCCGCAGCGGCCAGCGCCTGATGAATGCCGAGGGCTTCTTCGCGTCGGCCGTAGGCCTGGCTCGGCACGTCGACGATGGCGATCACTGCGCGCTTCTGCGTTTTGTCAGCATCGGCGGCAATCACCTCATCCACCGCCTTCGCCAGGCCCCAGCCTTCGAGCAGCCCCACTTCGCCATTGCGTGCACGGACGAAGCGGTTTTCCGGGTCGGCCACCACCGCGATGAAACGCACAGGCTGATCGCCCAGCGAACCGTCGGCGACCTTCAGCGAAGCCGGCAAACCCTCGACCGCTTTCGCCCCGGCACTCAAGGCGTTGAACCAGTTCAAACCTCGCAGGGAATACGAACTCATGGGCGTTCTCCTTGGTACAGATCGCGAACCACAGACGGCTCGATTTGCGGTTCGGCGTCCAGACGCGCCAGATGTTGCAGGAACAGCTCGGCCTGTTGGCTACGTGGTTGCGCCGGCAAACCTTGCTGGAGCAACTCGCCGACTTGCTGGCGAATCTGCGCCACGTCGTCGGCAACATAGCGATCCACCAGGCCACTGGCGAAGCGCTGCTCGCCACCGGTCAGGCTCCAGATGAAGGGCCGGTCGCGGGAGTCGTATTCCTCGAGTCCGGCTTCCTGTTCGATCACCTGCGGACCGTTCAGGCCGAGTCGCGCCTCCTGGGTCACCAACAGATAGCTGCACAACCCGGCGGCAATCGACATGCCGCCAAAGCAACCGACGCTGCCCGCCACCACACCGACCACGGGTTGGTACTGCTGCAACTCGACAATCGCCGCGTGGATGTCGGCAATGGCCGCCAGGCCAAGGTTGGCTTCCTGCAAGCGCACACCGCCGGTTTCCAGCAGCAGCACGGCGCGAGTCGGGATGCCGTTGCGGTTGTCTTCGGCGGCCAGTTCCAGTGCGCCGGCAATTTTTGCTCCGCCGACCTCACCGAGACTGCCACCCTGGAACGCACCTTCGATGGCCGCGATCACCACCGGCAAACCATCGAGATTGCCCTTGGCGATCACCACGCCGTCATCGGCTTGTGGCACCACGCCCTGGCGCGACAGCCACGGCGACATGATCCGTTGAAAGGGGTCGAGCAGTTCGCGGAAGGTGCCGGCGTCGAGCAACGCCTTGGCGCGTTGCCGAGCACCGAGCTCGACGAAACTGTGCTTGTTCAGCAGGGATGCGCTGTCAGTCATGGCCGATCTCCTCGAAGCCTTGCTCCAGACGCAGGCGCACCACGCCGGGTGTCGCGCCGAAATCGTGGATATCGATATCCATCGCCGGTGGCGTCTGACCGTCGAACATCCGTGCGAACAGGTGCTGCCAGCGCTGTTCGCTGCCATTGACCGAGGTCTGCACGTTGATCGTCAGCTTGCCGGACTGGCCCGGTTCGATCAGCACTTCCAGATCGCCAGAGCCGACACAACCCACCAGGGTGCGACCGCGTGGCGGCTGCCCGGCAGGGAATTCAAAAGATAAGGTTTCCATCAAAACACTCCCTGGATGAGGCCGTCGCCAGACGCGATACGGTCGATGAACAGGCAGGCTGCGAGCAGGTCGGCAGCACCGCCGGGCGAGGCATTCAACGCGATGAGTTGTTGGTCCAGCTCATGCAGGCGGCGACGTCCGCCGAGGCTGGCACTGCCACCAGCATCGAGCACCGCCCGGGCGCCCAGTTGCATGGTGTTCAGGCCTTCTTCACCGGCGCGGTAAAGCACGCAGGTGTCAGCCAGATTGGTCATGATCGCCAGCAGCGCATCGAGCCGGGCGTTCTGTTCGCCATGGCCGGCGGCGCGGCTGCGCAGCAGTTGTGGCAGAGCACGTTGGGTCACTGCCGGAAAACCCAATTGCGCTTCTTCACGGGCACCGCGAGCGCCGTAGCGTTGGGCGACTTGCGCACCGTGACTGAGCGGACGTGGTGCAAAACGGTCGTCGAGCAGGGCCAACCGCGCAGCACGTAACGCCATGCTATTGGCGCTGCAGGATTGAGGCTCCAGCGCCGCGGCAGTGACCAACAAGCCCAAGGCCCAGATCGCCCCGCGATGGGTGTTCACCCCACCGGTGGTGTCGAGCATGGCTTGCTCACCTTCGCGACCGATGCGGCCCACGGCTTCGCGCAGGGGCAAGTCGATCTCGCCGAACTCGATGGCGGCTTCAGCCATTTCTTTAAAGGTCGACCATAAGGACAGAGCAGATGCGTGCATCAGCCCCAGGTGCAAATCAGTGTGGGCGCCATTGCCGCGACGGTCGACCAGTGCCGGTTTTGGCGACAGATCAGCCTCGTCGATCAGCGCGTCCACCGCCAGATCCGCCAGCCGTTCGGCCAGGCTCAGGCTTTTGGGTTGCAGGTTAAGTGCGTGCATTACCAGCTCCTGAACTTGGCGGGCGGGTTGTAGAGGCTACCGGACCACTCCACCAGATCAGCCACGCTTTTCGCTGCGAGCAACTCGCGAGTGGCGTCGGTGCGGCGGATGCCGAGGTCTTCGGGCAAGGCGATCAGGCCTTCGCGGCGCATGCGCGCGGTGTCTTTGGGGTTGTGGCGCAGGCCGATGGCGGTCACCCCGGCGACGGCGGCGATCATCGCCTGGCGTTCTTCCAGCGAGCGCGCCTTGTACAGGTAGGCGATGCCTTCTTCGGTCAACAGGTGGGTCACGTCGTCGCCGTAGACCATGATCGGCGCCAATGGCATGCCGCTTTTCTTCGCCACATCGACCGCATCGAGGGTTTCAACGAAAGTCGGTTTGCCGCCCTCCTGGAAGGTTTCGACCATCTGCACCACGAGCTTTTTGCCACGCTCGAGCATCGGCTCGGCCACATCGGTATTACGCATATCGAGCCAGGCCGGCGTGCCGTGACGGCGACCGCGCGGGTCGTGGCCCATGTTCGGTGCCCCGCCGAAACCGGCCAGGCGTCCGCGAGTCACGGTGGAGGAATGCCCGTCGCCATCGACTTGCAAAGTCGCGCCGATGAACAGGTCCACAGCGTATTGCCCGGCCAGTTGGCTGAACATCCGATTGGAACGCAGGGAGCCGTCGCGCCCGGTAAAGAACACATCCGGCCGCGCCGCAATGTAGTTCTCCATCCCCAGCTCGGTGCCGAAGCAATGCACGCTTTCGACCCAGCCACTTTCGATCGCGGGAATCAAGGTCGGGTGCGGATTGAGGGTCCAGTTGCGGCAGATCTTGCCTTTGAGGCCGAGGGACTCGCCGTAGGTCGGCAGGATCAGTTCGATGGCGGCCGTGTTGAAACCGATACCGTGGTTGAGCGACTGCACGTTGTGTTTTTCGTAGATCCCGCGGATCGCCATCATCGCCATCAGCACGTGCACGGGCTTGATGTGCCGAGGGTCGCGGGTGAACAGCGGTTCGATATAGAACGGCTTGTCGGCCACCACCACGAAGTCGACCCAGGAGGCTGGAATGTCGACGCGCGGCAGGTCGCTGACGTCGTCCACCAACTGGTTGACCTGGACGATGACGATGCCGTCGCTGAAGGCCGCCGGCTCGATCAGTGCCGGGGTGTCTTCGGTGCTCGGCCCGGTGTAGATGTTGCCGGCGCGGTCGGCCATGAATCCGGCCGAAAGCACGACGTTGGGAATCAGGTCCACCACCAGTCGTGCGTAGAGTTCGATGTAGGTGTGGATCGCGCCGATTTCCAGCAGGCCGTCTTCAAGCAACTGGCTGATGCGCAGGCTCTGGGTGCCGGCAAAAGAGAAGTCGAGCTTGCGGGCGATGCCGCGTTCGAACAGGTCCAGGTGCTCGGAGCGCCCGACGCTGGGCATGATCATGTGCAGGTCGTGCAGCTTCGCGGGGTCGGCCTTGGCCAGGGAGCGCGAGAGGAAATCCGCCTGCTTCTGGTTGTTGCCTTCGAGCACCACACGGTCGCCGGGCAGGATCAGCGCTTCAAGCGCCGCGACGATGTTGTCGGTGGGCAACACCACACCGTCGGCGAGACCTCGCACCAGCTCGAGGCGCCGCTGCTTTTCGCTGCGCCGCCGCGTCCATCGCGAGTCGGGGGATATTGTTGTTGTCATGACCACTCCACGGGTTCGCTGTCGTGGGGTCACCTTAGGAGTGTTGGGTGGGGGTATCAATCAAGCAGAGTGGTGGATCGTTACGCTCAGGCTAATGATCGAGATCTGCGTCGTTCATGCGGCCCTCTTCGCGGGCAAGCCCGCTCCCACAGGGTTTTGTGTTCACCACAGATCAACTGTGGGAGCGGGCTTGCTCGCGAAGGCGTCAGTCAGATCACCGCTGAATCGGGATCAGTCGACCAGCCCGGCATCCACCAACAACGCCTCCAGCGCCAACAGATCCGGCACCTTGGCCACCTGCTCGCCCACCTGCACCGCCGCCTGTTCCAGCGAACACAACGGCACATCCACGTAACTCAACTGGCTATCGAGCTTGCAGGAGCGAGGAATCCCCTGCACCAACAGCGCGATGAACTTCAGCTCGGGGCGACCGCCCAGGGCGTTGAGAATGACGATCCGCGCGCGTTCGCCGATGACGACTTTCTGCGCGCATGCCGACTCGAAACTCAGCAGCGGAATCTGCCGGTCGCGCCAGGTCACCAGGCCCAGATACCACGGCGGTGTGTCGAGGTCGAACGTCCCCGGCTGCTGGTAATCGATCAGCTCGGCAACGGCGACGTTGGGCAGGATCAGGTTGCGGTCGGCCAACGGCAGCAGCAGGCCTGTGAGGTTGCTGGTGCGGTGCTCAAGCATGGGTCTTGCTCCACAAGGCGATGCTTTCGAGCAGCACCGATTCCTGGTACGGCTTGCCAAGATAATCATTGACGCCGATGGCCATGGCGCGGTCGCGGTGTTTCTGTCCGGTGCGGGAGGTGATCATGATGATCGGCAGGTGTTGCAGGCGTTCGTCGTTGCGCACCTGGGTCGCGACTTCGAAGCCATCCATGCGCGGCATCTCGATGTCCAGCAGCATCAGGTCGGGCATATGCTCTTCCAGCAGCAGCATGGCATCGACCCCGTCCTTGGCGGTCAGCACGTTCATGCCGTGGCGTTCGAGCAAGCGGCTGGTGACCTTGCGCACGGTGACCGAGTCGTCGACCACCATCACCAGCAGCGGCCGATGCGGTTCGGCCTCGATCTCTTGCCCCGCCGGACGCTGGGGTACACGGGCCTGCATGGCGCGGATCGGCGCCAGCAAATCCAGAATCAGCACCACCCGGCCATCCCCGAGAATCGTCGCCCCGGACACCCCTTGCACCGCCGCAAACTGCGGCCCCAGGCTCTTGACCACGATTTCGCGAGTGCCGGCCATGGCGTCCACCAGCACCGCAATGTGCCGTTCGTTGCACTGCACCAGCAACACCGGCAATGGCAGGCTCTGGCCCAACAGTTTCGGGCGCGGGCTGGTTTTCAGCAGCTCACCCAGGTAGCACAGCTCGTAACGTTGTCCGGCGTATTCGTAGGTCGGCGAATCGAAGCGGAAATACCCTTCGAGTTCATTGGGCAGGACGCGCACGATGCCGTCGATGGTATTGAGCGGGATCGCGTATTGGTCCTCACCGCACTGCACCATCAACGCCCGGTTGACCGATACGGTAAACGGCAGGCGAATGCGGAAATGCACGCCCTGCCCGGGCACCGAGTCGATGCTCATGGTGCCGCCCAGTTGCCGCACCTCTTCGTGCACCACGTCCATGCCAACGCCGCGCCCGGAGATCTGGGTGATTTTTTCGGCGGTGGAAAACCCCGGTTGCAGGATGAACTGCAACACGTCGTGATCACTGATGACACTGTCCGGGGCGAGCAGGCCGCGCTTGATCGCCTTGCGCCGCACCGCGTCCAGCGGCACACCGGCGCCGTCGTCGCGGATGTCGAAAATGATGTCGCCGCCTTCGCGCAGCAGATCGAGGGTGATCTTGCCCTTGGCCGGTTTCCCCGCCGCCAGCCGCGCTTCGACGGACTCCAGGCCATGGTCGACGGAGTTGCGCAGCATGTGTTCCAGCGGCGCGGCCATGCGCTCGAGAACGTTGCGATCCATCTCGCCTTCGGCGTTGTCGACGATGAAATCCACGTCCTTGCCCAGTTCGCTGGACACCTGCCGGACGATGCGCTGCAAACGCGGGAGCATGCGTTCGAACGGCACCATGCGCGTGCGCATCAGGCCTTCCTGCAATTCGGTGTTGATGCGGCCCTGCTGTTGCAGCAGGTTTTCCGTGTCCTGATTGCGTCGCTCGAGGGTTTCCTTGAGGTCGAGCAAGTCAGAGGCCGATTCGAACAGCGCCCGGGACAGTTGCTGCAATTGTGAGTGGCGGTCCATTTCCAGCGGGTCGAATTCCTCGTAGCCCAGGCGTTCGGCGTCGACTTGCTGGCGGCTGAGGATCCGCCCCTGGGTCTCGGTGTCGAGGCGGCGCAACTGGTCGCGCATCCGCTCGATGGTAGTCTCCATCTCATTCAGGGCGATGTGCGCATCGTTGACCTGCTGCTCGATCCGGCCACGGAAGATCGAGGTTTCACCGGCCAGGTTGACCAAATCGTCGAGCAGCTCCGCCGAGACCTTGACCATGTCGGCGCCGACATCGGACGGCGGCGCCAGCGGCTCGGCCTTGGGCGTGGCCGACGGCGCAACCGGCGCGGGCGCTTCAGGCACGGCCGGGTGGCTGAAGTTCTTGATCGCATCGATCAAGCGGTCGGCCGGCGGCATCGGCTCGCCGGCGCGGGCCGCGTCGAGCATCTGCGCCAGGCGGTCATGGCTGCGCTGCAACAGCGCAAACAACGGCTCCGTCGGTTGCAGCACGCCGGTGGACAGGCCTTCGTAGAGGAACTCCAGTTCATGGGCCAGATCGCCGATCGCGGCGATTTCCACCATGCGCGCGCCACCCTTGAGCGTGTGCAGGTCGCGCAGCAGGGTTTCCACTTCCTGACGACTCGAAGGTTGGGCCTGCCAGCGCTCCAGCGCCGCCCCGGAGCTTTCGATGATATCGAAACCTTCCTCGAGGAAGATCTCCAGCAATTCCGGATCGTGCGCAGCCGAGTCGTTGTCGGTCGCCTGCCGGGCGGACTCGGCGATACCCGAATGACCTTGACGGTAGGCACGAATGGCTTCGATCAGCTCAGGGGCATCGTCCAGCGGCTGGTTGAGCTGCAACTGTTCGAGGTACAGCGCCAGTCGCTCATGGCTCTGTTTGAGCAGTACCTCCAGTGAATCGCTGAAGGCATAACGACGGTCCACCAAGCCCTGGTAAAGGCTTTCCAGTTCATGGGCCAGATCCCCGACCGGCCCGACCTCGGCCATGCGCGCGCCACCCTTGAGGGTGTGTAAATCCCGTTGCAGGGACGACAGCGGCGCGGCGTTGTCCGAGTCGCGCAACCAGCGCTGCAAGGCCTGACCGGCGCTTTCGAGGATATCCACCGCCTCTTCAAGGAAGATCGCAACGATTTCATCGTCCAGCCCTGGCGCCCTCGCACTCTGCTCAAGCTCGGCGGTGGCCGTCCCCAATTCGCGGATGCTCAAGCTGCGGCTGCCATCGCTGCGGATCAGGCCCATGGCCGACGGGTCAAGGCTCTCGTCGAGCAGTTCGCGCAAGGCCCTGATCCGTTGCGGCTGCGGGCTGACTTCCTGGCCGGCGGCCAGTTCGTCGAGCATGTTGATCAGTGCTTCATGGGCAGCCTGTGCCTCATGGAAAAACCGCTCGCTGACCGCCAGGCTGCTTTCTTCCACGGCACCGTACAGATCGAGCAATGCTTCGCACAGCTCATCCACCGGGTGCAGGTCGGCCAGGTGGGCGCCTTCGCCGAGGGTTGTCAGTTCGTCCAGCAGCGCGCTGAGTTCCTGACGTTCGCCGGGGTGTTGCTGCCAACGCTGCAACAGGCTTTCGGCGTCCAGCAGGATGTCCATGCCCTGGGCGAGAAAGTTGTTGATCAGTTGCGGATCGCGCTTGATCCGCAACCCGCTGTTCGGTGTGCTCAGGAGGTTTTCCAGGTGCTCGGCCAGCAGCACCCTGGCGCGCTCGGCCAAACCCCGGGCACCGGGAATTTCCGCCAGCGGATCTTTCTTGAGCTGGCGCAAACCGAGGCGAAACAGCCCTTCAGCTTCCAGCAGCAATTCGACTTCATCCAGATCCAGCGCGATCAGGTGCGCCTTGTATTCTCGGGCCAGTTGATCCAGCGGTGCGGCCAGCTCGGCAATCGGCAACACACCGGCCATATAAGCGCTGCCCTTAAGGGTGTGCAAGGCGCGCTGCAATTCGTCGCTGGCCTGCAACGGCACATGTTCGGCGGCCTGATCAAGGAAGCGATTGAGGCTGCCCAGATGGGTTTCGGCTTCTTTGCGGAAGATCTCCAGCAACAGCGGGTCGAGGGCCGCGACATCTTGCGTATCCTCATCGGACACCGGTTCATCGCCCTTGGCCAGGGCATGGGCGCGGGCGGCCAACTGGTCGACATCGTTGCGCTGACGCTGGGCATTGGCGGCGTATTCGGCCACCAGTTCCGGCAGCAGATGCAGCACATCGCCGATCAGTTGCTGCACCGTGGCGCCCGGTTCCACGCTGTTTTCCAGTACGCGGTTAAGCAGGTTTTCCACGGCCCAGGCCAGCTCGCCCAGCACCAGGGCGCGCACCATGCGGCCACTGCCCTTGAGGGTATGGAAGGCGCGGCGCAGCTCACCCAGGGCCGAACGGTTGTCAGGGTTGACCGACCAGCGCGGTAAGTACTCGCGCAGGACTTCCAGGACCTCGTCGGTTTCTTCGAGGAACACTTCGCGCAGTTCTTCGTCCACCGGCTCTTCGCCCGCGGGCGGCGGCAGCAGGCTGCCCGGGGTGTTCAACGCGGGCGGGTTCAGGCTCGAAACCGGGCTGGCGAGCACATCGGCCAGGGTCTGGACGATCTGTGGATCATCCAGACCCTGCATCATCTGCATGACCTGCGCATCGCTCGGGTTGAGTACATCATCAAGCACGGGCACATGCTGCTCACTGGGGAAAAACCCGAGGCTTGCCAGGCTTTTTTCCGCGACATCGAGCAGGTTTTCACCCTGCGCCTGCGGGTCATCGCTGAGGCGCTCGAGGTAGTACTCGATGCTGGTGATCACGTCGGCCAGGCTGTCCAGTTCCTGCCAGCCCGGTTGACCCGGCTCGAGCAGCAGGTGCTCGCGAATAAAGTGATTGCAGGTCTCGACCAGGCTCGCCGCCCGGCTCAAGGGAATCATCGCCAGCGCGCCACGCACCTGGGTCAGCAAGGCCGGCAGCGCCTGCAAATGCTGGCGGTCCCAATCGGCGTCGATGTAGTCGACGATCATGTCCTTGGCCTGCAGCAAACAGATGCGGGCCTCCTTGATCACGATCTGATGGATCTGCGTCAGGTCGGTGGTCGGCAGGCGGTTGTCGTCCTGGCTCTCCGGCTCAACGGTTCCGACCATGCCGGCCAGCGTCGCTTCGACGTACAACAAGGCCCCGGCAACGTCCATGAGGATCGCATCGTTGGGTTCGCGCTGACCCTGAGCGAGACTGAGCACCACCGCCAATTGATCGATGATCACCTTGCGCGGCTGGCCGAAACCCAGCACCGCCAAGGTGTCAGCTATTTGCCGCAGCGGCGCCAGCAGGCTGTCGAGGTCGGAGGTGTGCTGGCGGTCACTGCGCACGAACAGGTCCAGGCGCTCCTTGACCCGCACCAGCTCTTCGCACAGCGCAGCCAGTACCGAGCGCATGGCATCACGGTCGGGACCGGCCAGCCGCGCGCGTTCTTCATCGACCATCGCGCTGTCAGGCAGCGCGTCGTCCAGTGAGTAGCGTTCTTTCATGGTCAGCATCTGCCCGGTGGGATGTTCGGCCTTAGCAATGTAGAACAGCAAACTCTTGAGCAGCTCCGGCGGGGCCGGTTGATTGATGCCGGGCATGCCTTGTTCGAGCATGCGCTTGAGTTCCTTGTCGGCCTCCTTGAACAGACTGCGCAAGGCCGGGCTGTTGGCGATCGCACCGCCCCGCATGCCTTCGACCAGCGCCGATGCCACCTGCCATAACGGGCTCAGAGGTGCATTGGTGCACAGTGCTTCGAGGCGGGTGAAGACCTTGGCCAGGTAATCGAGGTTGGTGTCGTTGTCCTGTTCACGCAGGAATCCGACCAGCGCAAGCTGCAGCATCTGCCGAAGCTTGCGCAGCACACCGGGCAACTCGGCCGGCTCCAGCTGCGCCAGCGTTTTTGCATCCAACGCTGGCAACTCGGGCAATTGCGGGCTGAACAGGCTAGTTTCCGACAACAGGCTTTCGCCACGGGCGCTGCGCAGGTCGTTGATCAGGGGCAACACCACCAGTGGCAAGTCGCGACGCGCGCCTTGCACCCGCTCGAGGTAGATCGGCAGTTGCCCGAGGGCCTGCATCAACAAGTGCAACGCCTCGTCGCGATGGCTGGCACGGTTGCTCTGCAAGGCCATGGCCAGCTGTTCCATTTCTTCGGCGAGCAACGCCGCGCCGTAGAACTCGACCATCTGCAAACTGCCGTGGACTTGATGGATGCATGCCAGGCAATCATCCAGCGCTTGGGTCGCCTGCGGATCATCGAGCAGGTTTTCAATCGCGTGATGAGCCTGTTTCAGCGTTTCGGCAATCTCGCCCTTGACCCACTCGAGGGCCACATAGTCGTGCCGATCACCCATAACCACTCCAATCACAATTCAGATACCCATGGGCGGTTCAAGCTTTGTCCACAACCTGCGCCTTGGCATCGGGCAAGGTGAAACCGGACACCGAACGACGCAACTGACTGGCCATTTTCGCCAGGTTGCCGATGCTGTCGGCCGTGGCGGTGGAACCCGACGACGTCTGCGAGGTGATCTGCTGGATCACGTTCATCGTCAGGGAAATCTGACCGGCCGACGACGTCTGTTGTTGCGCCGCATTGGAAATGCTCTGGATCAACGCCGCAAGTGTCTTGGACACGCCTTCGATTTCTTCCAGGGCCACACCGGCATCCTGCGCCAGACGAGCGCCGCGCACCACTTCGGTCGTCGTCTGCTCCATGGAAATGACGGCTTCGTTGGTGTCGGTCTGGATCGCCCGCACCAGGGTTTCGATCTGCCGGGTAGCGGCGGACGAGCGCTCGGCCAGGCGCTGCACTTCATCGGCGACCACGGCGAAACCGCGACCGGCGTCACCGGCCATGGACGCCTGGATGGCCGCGTTGAGGGCAAGGATGTTGGTCTGGTCGGCAATGTCATCGATCAGGCTGACAATGTCGCCGATTTCCTGGGATGACTCGCCCAGGCGCTTGATGCGTTTAGCGGTGTCCTGAATCTGTTCGCGAATGTTGTCCATGCCGTGGATGGTGTTGTGCACCACCTCGTTGCCCTTGTTGGCGATTTCCACCGAGCGCTCGGCAACCGCCGAAGATTCCGCCGCGTTGGCCGACACCTGGTCGATGGACTCGGCCATGTCGTTGATCGCCATCGACGCTTCGGAAATCTGCTGGGCCTGATGTTCCGACGCTTGGGCCAGATGCATGGCGGTGGCCTGGGTTTCCTGCACGGCGGCGGCCACCTGGCCGGCGGTGAGGTTGATGGTCGCGACCAGATCGCGCAACTGGTCGACGGAGTAGTTGATCGAGTCGGCGATAGTGCCGGTAAAGTCTTCGGTCACCGAGGCCGTCACCGTGAGGTCGCCATCGGCCAGGTCTTCGATCTCGTCGAGCAGGCGCATGATCGCGTTCTGGTTTCGCTCGTTTTTCTCGGCGGTTTCGCGCAACTGACGATTGGTTTCGCGCACCATCACCATGCCGATCAGGATGATCGAAGCCAGCGCCAACAAGCCCAGCACATAACCGCCAATGGTGTCTGTGGTGCGCCCGCCGACCATGTTTTCGAAACCGCTGGCCAGGTGTGAGGCTTCGTCGAGCAGGGTTTGCGACAGGCTGAAAATGTTCGAGGCCGATTCGCGGACCTTGAATAGTTCCGGCGAGGTTTCGAGAATCTCGTCCACCGAGCCCGAGACGAACTCGAACAGCTCGGAAATTTCCGCGAGTCGCGCACGGGCGTCGTGGTCTTCGACCTGGCTGACCTTGAGCGCCGGGTCGCCCTGGAGCATGCCATTGAGCACCTTGCCGAACTGCGTCGCGTCACGCCCGAATGCATCGGCGGCCTGCTGAGAATTTTCGTCGCCGGCCAACACCGTGTTGACCGCGCCGAGGATTCGCTCGGCCAGCAGCGACTGGCGCTGGGCCATGGCCACCTGGGCCGCCGGGGCGCCCCGCTGCAGCAGGATCTCGACGACTTTCTCGTACTCGACCTGCAATTGCGGCACGGTTTCGGCCAGGGTCGCGGCGACCTGATGCAGCGACAGGACGGTTTGCTCGCTGGAAAGAATCGCATCGGTGTTTTTCAGCAGGCGTTCCCAGTCCTGTTGCACCGCGCGCATCTCTGGACGCACGGTGGTAGGGGCTGGCGGCAGACCGGTGGCCGGGTCGCCCTTCTTCAGATAACCCCAGCGCTGGGCGAAATCGTTGCGCGCATCACTGAGCAACTTGAACGCGGCAGACTTGCCGGCGGCGGCTTCGGTGGCGTTCTTGGCAATACGCTGGGACAGCACGCGCAGTTCGCCGGCGTGGCCGATGTACTGTTTGTCATAGACAGCCTGGGTGTTGAGGTACGCGAAGTTGGCGAACAGCAGCATGATGAAGACGATCAGCGCGATAAACAGCACGATAATCTGCGACCGGCTGCGCGACCCTTCCATTGGCTTGCCTGCTTTTGCTTTTATCATCGGTCCTCGCCTGTTAACCCACACCTTCCAAGACTTGCCGAGGAACCTGTGGGAGCGAGCTTGCTCGCGATAGCGGTGTGTCAGTCGACATTAATGCTGGCTGCAAGTCCGTCATCGCGAGCAAGCTCGCTCCCACAAGGTTCTCTGTTGCTCCAACTACACCGCGACGTTCATGAACCCCTGGGACTGCGTCAACGCAAACGGGCTGAACACCTGCCAGCACTGCTCGCGCTGAAACCGGCCTTTGACGAACGCCGCCACCGGCCCCTTCAACTCGTCTGCCGGCACCGGCTCCAGGCTGTCCTGGGCAAAGTGCTGGAGGCCGAAGACTTCATCGACCAGCAACCCGGCAAACACCTCTTCATGTTCCACCACCAACACCCGCCGCTGCCGGCGCGCCGCCGAAAGCTCGTGCCCGAAGAAGCCGCACAGGTCCATGACCGGCAGCAAACGCCCGCGCAGGTTGGCGACACCCTTGACCCAGGGTTTGACCCCCGGCAGCTGAGTGGAGCGCGGCTCATGCAAGACTTCGCTGACTTCGCTCATGGGCGCGACATACCAGTGTTCGCCCAGGCGAAAACCGATGCCGCTCCAGCTGTCCCGCCGGGCCGGCTGGGACGGCAGGTCCGCCGCCAGCAGACGACAGCGCTGGTCGATTTGCAGCAGCAGCTCGAAAGCCGTCAGCGACTCGTTCATGGCCTGACGATCAACCGGCCAGCACGTTGTTCAGGGTCTTGATCAGGGTGTCTTCATCGACCGGTTTGGTCAGATAGTCCTTGGCGCCCTGGCGCGTGCCCCAGACCTTGTCGGTTTCCTGATCCTTGGTGGTGATGATGATCACCGGGATATGCCCGGTTTCCGGGTCTTTGGTCAGTTGGCGGGTGGCCTGGAAGCCGTTGAGGCCGGGCATGACGATGTCCATCAGCACTGCATCGGGCTTTTCCTGGCGGGCCAGGGCCACGCCGTCGGCGCCGTTTTCGGCTTTCAACACTTCATGACCGTGCTTTTCCAGCATGCCGGTCAGTTTGTACATTTCGGTCGGCGAATCATCGACGATCAGAATACGTGCCATGGTCTTCCCCATTCTTGTCGACGCCTGGCCCGATGGCCGAGCGTCACTGTGCGTGTCCTACTGCGGCAAAACGGCGGCGAAGCCAGGAACATGGGCCTGGATCGCATCAAGCAATTCTTCCTTGCTGAACGGCTTGGTCAAAAACTGGTCGGAGCCAACGATGCGCCCCTTGGCCTTGTCGAACAGCCCGTCCTTGGACGACAGCATAATCACCGGCGTGGACTTGAACGCGCTGTTGTTCTTGATCAGGGCGCAGGTCTGATAGCCATCCAGCCGCGGCATCATGATGTCGACAAAGATGATGCCGGGATGGTTGTCGGCAATCTTGGCCAGGGCATCAAAACCGTCGATGGCCGTGATGACCTCACAACCCACGTTCTTGAGCAGCGTTTCGGCGGTGCGACGGATCGTCTTCGAATCGTCGATCACCATGACCTTCAAGGCGCTGGGGTGCTGTTCCATAAAATGCTCTACCGTCGCCTTTGCGAAACAAATTGTCCGTTTGCCGGTTAACGCGGCTCGAAACCCTTGATGTTCAAGGGCCGGCACGACATGGCAGCCTTTTTAGCACAGTCTCCAGAACCAATCTATCGGCCGACCCGCAAGGTGGTTTTTCCTTGACCGGGAACACACTCAGCGCCACTCTGACGCCACTTTTTTCATACCGATCCGGTAGCCAATTTTCGAGGAAAACCCAATGAGCGTTCGCGTCGGGATTGTCATGGACCCTATCGCCAGCATTTCCTATAAAAAGGATAGCTCGCTGGCCATGCTGCTGGCCGCGCAGAAGCGTGGCTGGGAGCTGTTCTACATGGAACAGCGCGACCTGTATCAGGGCGAAGGCCAGGCCCGGGCCCGGATGCGTCCGCTGCAGGTGTTCGCCAACCCGGAAAAATGGTTCGAACTGGGCGCCGAAAGCGACGCGCTGCTGAGCGATCTGGACGTGATCCTGATGCGCAAGGATCCGCCGTTCGATATGGAGTTCGTCTACTCCACCTATTTGCTGGAGCAAGCCGAGCGCGCTGGCGTGCTGGTGGTCAACAAGCCGCAAAGCCTGCGTGACTGCAACGAGAAGCTGTTCGCCACGCTGTTCCCGCAGTGCACGCCGCCGACCGTAGTCAGTCGCCGCGCCGACGTGTTGCGCGAATTCGCCGCCAAACACGGCGACGTGATCCTCAAGCCGCTAGATGGCATGGGCGGCACGTCGATTTTCCGTCACCGCGCGGGCGATCCGAACCTGTCGGTGATCCTCGAAACCCTGACCGCCCTCGGCGCCCAGCAGATCATGGGCCAGGCCTACCTGCCGGCGATCAAGGACGGCGACAAGCGCATTCTGATGATCGATGGCGAGCCTGTGGATTATTGCCTGGCGCGGATTCCAGCCCAAGGCGAAACCCGTGGCAACCTCGCTGCCGGTGGTCGCGGCGAAGCCCGTCCGCTGACCGACAAGGACCGCTGGATCGCCGCGCAAGTCGGCCCGACCCTGCGTGAAAAAGGCCTGCTGTTCGTTGGCCTGGACGTGATCGGCGAACACCTGACCGAGATCAACGTCACCAGCCCGACATGCATTCGCGAGATCGATAACGCGTTTGGCACTGACATCGGCGGCATGTTGATGGATGCCATAGAGAAGCAGCTGCAAGCTGCAAGCCACAAGCGGCAAGCTTGAAGCGTGCGGAGTACAGCTTGTCGCTTGAAGCTTAGAGCTTGAAGCTAAAAACCAACATTGCGTTATCATGCCGGGCCCGTAAAAACGCGATGTTGGTTTTTTTGCCATGACCCTCCCGTCCGATCTGCCTGCTGAGCTCGCCCACCGTGGCGTGCGCCCGGCTGATCGCCTCGGTTTTACCCTGTTTCTGGCGGTGTTGATCCACCTGGCCTTGCTGTTGGGTGTCGGGTTTGCAGTGGTCGAGCCCAAGCAGATCAGCAAAACCCTGGAAATCACCCTCGCCACCTTCAAAAGCGAAAAAAAGCCCGAGAAAGCCGATTTCCTGGCCCAGGAAAATCAGCAAGGCAGCGGCACCCTGGATAAAAAGGCGATTCCCAAGACCACCGAGGTCGCGCCGTTCCAGGACAACAAGGTGCAAAAGGTCACGCCACCGCCGGCCGCCAAGCCTGAAGCGCAGGAGGCCCCGCCGAAGGCTGCCGTGACCACCGTGGCGCCGAAGCCGAAAAAAGCCCCCGCCAAGACCGAGGAGCCCAAGACCGAGGTCAAGCCCCAGGTCCAGGCGCCGACCTTCGACAGCGAGCAACTGTCCAGCGACATCGCCAGCCTCGAAGCGGAACTGGCCGCCGAACAACAGCTGTACGCCAAGCGCCCACGCATTCACCGTTTGAGCGCGGCCTCGACCATGCGCGACAAGGGCGCCTGGTACAAGGACGAATGGCGCAAGAAAGTCGAGCGCATCGGCAACCTCAACTACCCCGACGAAGCGCGGCGCAAACAGATCTACGGCAACTTGCGCCTGATGGTGTCGATCAACCGCGACGGTTCGCTGTATGAAGTGCTGGTGCTGGAATCTTCGGGCCAACCGCTGCTGGACCAGGCGGCCCAGCGGATTGTGCGACTGGCAGCACCCTTTGCACCGTTTACCGGGGATTTGTCGGATATCGACCGGCTGGAGATCATCCGCACCTGGAAATTTGCCCGTGGTGACAGGCTCTCAAGCAATTGATTCACCGCAAACCCCCTGTAGGAGCGAGCCTGCTCGCGATTGCGATCTGTCTGACACTTAAATGCTGGATGTACCGCCATCATCGCGAGCAGGCTCGCTCCCACACTTAATCTGTGTCGCGACTGATATTCGGGGCATTTCCTGTGCATCCCCAGCTTGTCAGTTCGCCCCTCGAACGCCACACTAGCGGTCATGAAAAACGTCAGCCCCAGCTACCTCAAGCATCAATTCCTGATCGCCATGCCACACATGGCCGACCCGAACTTTGCGCACACCTTGACCTACATCGTCGAGCACACGGCCAATGGCGCCATGGGGCTGGTGGTCAACCGTCCGCAAGATCTGAACCTGGCCGATATCCTTGAGCAATTGCGCCCGGAAATCGAACCGCCAGCGCTCTGCCAGCATGTGCCGATCTTCATCGGTGGCCCGGTGCAGACCGATCGCGGTTTCGTTCTTCACCCCAAAGGTCTGAGCTTCCAGGCGACCGTTGATCTGGAAGACGAGCTGGCCCTGTCGACCTCCCAGGACGTGCTGTTCGCCATCGCTGACGGTGTCGGCCCGGCGAAAAGCCTGATTGCCCTCGGCTACGCCGGTTGGGAAGCCGGGCAACTGGAGGCCGAACTGGCGCAGAACGCCTGGCTGAACTGCCCGTTCGACGCCGACATCCTGTTCAATACCAGCAGTGAATTGCGCCTGGAAGCGGCGGCCAAACATCTGGGCGTCAACCTCAGCCTGCTGACCAGCCAGGCGGGGCACGCCTGATGGCCCTGAAGCTGATTCTGGGTTTTGACTACGGCACCAAACAGATCGGCGTTGCGGTCGGCCAGGTGATTACCGGCCAGGCTAGCGAGCTGTGCACCCTGAAGGCGCAGAACGGCATCCCCGACTGGAACCAGGTCGAAGCTCTCATCAAAGAGTGGAAACCCGATGCTGTTGTGGTCGGCCTGCCGTTGAACATGGACGGTACGCCCAGCGACATGTGCGCCCGCGCGGAAAAGTTCGCCCGGCGCCTGAACGGCCGCTTCAACCTGCCCTTCTATACCCACGATGAACGCCTGACCACCTTCGAGGCCAAGGGCGAACGCCTGGCTCGTGGTGGCCAGAAAGGCAGTTACCGCGACAACCCGGTCGATGCCATCGCCGCCGCCCTGCTGCTGCAAGGCTGGCTCGACGAAAACACCGCACTGTTTGAATCCTGAAGAGCCGCTGTGCGTCTCTCTTAGCTACAACCCGAGCCACTTCCCGCACAGGCTGGCTCGGGCCCAAGAAGGAGCAACCATGAGCCTGCCCAATCCCGCCGAACTGATCAGCCAGATGGCGACCCGACTTGACGCCTATCTGGTCAAACGAGGCATCAGCGACCCGCGCTTCATCGGCATCCGTACCGGCGGCGTCTGGGTGGCCCAGGCCCTGCTCAAGGAGCTGGGCAGCAATGAGCCCCTCGGCACCCTGGACGTGTCCTTCTACCGCGACGACTTCAGCCAGAACGGCCTGCACCCACAGGTTCGCCCTTCGGCGCTGCCGTTCGAGATCGAAGGCCAGCACCTGGTGCTGATCGACGACGTACTGATGAGCGGCCGGACCATCCGCGCCGCCATGAACGAACTGTTCGACTACGGCCGCCCGGCCAGCGTGACGCTGGTGTGCCTGCTGGACCTGGACGCCGGCGAACTGCCGATCCGCCCGAACGTGGTTGGCGCGACCCTGTCGCTGGCCGCCCACGAACGGGTGAAGCTGTCCGGCCCGGAGCTTGCGCTCGAACTGCAAGACCTCGCCCTTTAATTCGCCCTATTGAGAGTCCCCCTCGCGATGACGCCTCTAGAAACCAAGCGCCCGCTGCAGCTCAATGATCAGGGCCAGCTGCGCCACTTCCTCTCGCTCGACGGTTTGCGCCGCGAGCTGTTGACGGAAATCCTCGACACCGCCGACTCCTTCCTTGAAGTCGGCGCCCGGGCCGTGAAGAAAGTCCCGCTACTGCGCGGCAAGACCGTGTGCAACGTGTTCTTCGAGAACTCGACCCGCACCCGCACCACCTTCGAACTGGCGGCCCAACGGCTCTCGGCGGACGTGATCACCCTCAACGTGTCCACGTCGTCGGCGAGCAAGGGCGAAACCCTGCTCGACACCCTGCGCAACCTGGAAGCCATGGCCGCCGACATGTTCGTCGTACGCCACGGTGATTCGGGTGCCGCGCACTTCATCGCCGAACATGTCTGCCCGCAAGTGGCGATCATCAACGGCGGCGACGGCCGGCACGCACACCCGACCCAGGGCATGCTCGACATGCTGACCATCCGTCGACACAAGGGCGGTTTCGAAAACCTTTCGGTGGCCATCGTCGGCGATATCCTGCATTCGCGAGTCGCGCGCTCGAACATGCTGGCCCTGAAAACCCTCGGTTGCCCGGACATCCGCGTGATCGCGCCGAAAACCCTGCTGCCGATCGGCATCGAGCAATACGGCGTGAAGGTCTACACCGACATGACCGAAGGCCTGAAAGACGTCGACGTGGTGATCATGTTGCGCCTGCAGCGTGAACGCATGACCGGCGGCCTGTTGCCGAGCGAGGGCGAGTTCTACCGCCTGTTCGGCCTGACCACCGCGCGCCTGGCAGGCGCCAAGCCCGATGCCATCGTGATGCACCCGGGGCCGATCAACCGTGGCGTGGAAATCGAATCGGCGGTGGCCGACGGCCCGCACTCGGTGATCCTCAACCAGGTGACCTACGGGATCGCCATTCGTATGGCGGTACTGTCCATGGCCATGAGCGGGCAGACTGCGCAACGCCAATTCGAGCAAGGCCAATTCGAGCAGGAGAAAGCCCAGTGAAGCTCAGCATTCTCGGTGCCCGCGTGATCGATCCGGCCAGCGGCCTGGATCAAGTGACCGATATCCACATTGAAGCCTGCAAAGTCGTCGCCCTTGGCGCGGCGCCAGCCGGCTTTGTCGCCGTCGACACCATCGACGCCAAAGGCCTGGTGGCCGCTCCCGGTCTGGTCGACCTCAACGTTGCCCTGCGCGAGCCGGGCTACAGCCGCAAAGGCTCGATTGTCAGCGAAACCCGCGCGGCGGCGGCTGGCGGCGTGACCAGCCTCTGCTGCCCGCCAAAGACCAAACCGGTCCTGGACACCTCGGCGGTGGCCGAACTGATCCTCGACCGCGCCCGCGAGGCCGGCAACACCAAAGTCTTCCCGATTGGCGCCCTGAGCAAAGGCCTGGACGGTGAACAGCTGGCCGAGCTCGTGGCACTGCGCGATGCCGGTTGCGTGGCCTTCGGCAACGGCCTGGAGAGTTTCCGCAACACCCGTACCCTGTGCCGGGCGCTGGACTACGCAGCGACTTTCGACCTGACGGTGATTTTCAACTCCCAGGATTACGACCTGGCCGAAGGTGGCCTGGCTCATGAAGGGCCGACCGCCAGCTTCCTGGGCTTGCCGGGCATTCCGGAAAGTGCCGAGACCGTCGCCCTGGCCCGGGATCTGCTGCTGGTTGAACAGACCGGCGTGCGCGCACACTTCAGCCAGCTCACAAGCGCACGCGGCGTGGAGCTGATCGCCCAGGCCCAGGCCCGGGGCCTGAAGGTGACCGCGGATGTCGCCCTGTACCAGCTGATCCTGACCGACGAAGCCCTGATCGGCTTCAGCAGCCTGTACCACGTCCAGCCGCCGCTACGCACCCGCGCCGACCGCGAGGGCCTGCGCGCAGCGGTGAAATCCGGCGTCATCTCGGCCATCTCCAGCCATCACCAACCCCATGAGCGTGACGCCAAACTGGCACCGTTCGGCGCGACCGAGCCGGGCATCAGCAGCGTTGAACTGCTATTGCCACTGGCAATGACCCTGGTCGAAGACGGCTTGCTGGACCTGCCGACGTTGCTCAAGCGCCTGAGCGCCGGCCCTGCCGAGGCCTTGCGCCTGCCGGCAGGCAAACTGGCGGTGGGTGGCGCGGCGGACATCGTGCTGTTCGACCCTGCGGCCTCGACCGTGGCGGGTGAAACCTGGCTGTCCAAGGGCGAAAACTGCCCGTTCATTGGCCATAGCCTGCCGGGTGTGGTGCGTTACACCCTGGTGGATGGGCGGATCAGCCACCAGGCTTAAAAACAAAAGATCGCAACCTGCGGCAGCTCACACGGGAATATGCATTTCCCTGCAGGAGCTGCCGCAGGCTGCGATCTTTTGCTCTTCGCTTATCGACTCTGCGCGTTACGCACAGAAACCTGGTCATTCAACGTCCAGAAGTCATACAGCACGCCAATAAAGAACAACCCGCCCGTCACCAGGTACAGCAACCCGCTGATCCATTTCCCCTGATACATCCGGTGCACACCGAACACCCCGAGAAACGTCAGCAGGATCCACGCCACGTTGTATTCGATGGGGCCCGCGGTAAACCGCAAGTCAGCCTCGCGGTCCATCGCCGGAATCAGGAAAAGGTCGATCAGCCAACCGATCCCCAGCAAGCCGAAGGTGAAGAACCAGATAGTCCCGGTCACCGGCTTGCCGTAATAGAAGCGGTGAGCGCCGGTGAAACCGAAAATCCACAGCAGGTAACCGATCACTTTACTGTGGGTGTCTTGCTGCTGGACAGCCTGTTGATAGGGGTTCATGAATGACCTCGATTCATACGATAGATAAATATTCTTTAATTCTTTGTGACTTTTTTACAGACATCCGACGTATGGCAAATGCTACCTTCACTCCCGTCAAAGCCTTGTAACACCGGACTCCTGTCCGACAATTGCGCCATTTTGCCGCTTTTTTGCCACCATTGCCCTCCAGATTGAATCGACCAACGGCCTCGGAGGCGGCAAAAAAGCTGTTATAAAGTTGCGCGCTAACTTATTAAGAGCCTTGCCTAATGCGTTCATTTTTCAAGACATGGCTAACCATTTGCCTTTTGATGCCACTGGCCGCCCACGCCACCAATCGTGAGCAACGTCTTCCTAACGTTAATGGTTACACCCCAAAATCCCATGCCTCTGCTCCTTCGAGCAAAGACAAGAAATCCGCTAAATATGCTCCAAGCCTGGCCAACGACAAAAGCGGCCTGGTTCCACCGATGGGCACCAAGGAAAGCAGCAACGTGCTGAGCCGCGCTGTGAACGTCCTTGGCACTCCCTATCGTTGGGGCGGCAGCAGCCCAAGCAAAGGCTTCGATTGCAGCGGCCTGGTAAAATACGCGTTCAACGACGCCACGTTCGACCTGCCACGCACCTCCAACGCCATGGCCAGCGGTCATGGGGAGAAAGTCGATCGCGACGACCTGAAGCCGGGCGACCTGATTTTCTTCAACATCAAGAGCCGTCGGGTCAATCACGTTGCCATTTACCTGGGCAACGACCGTTTCATCCACGCGCCACGTCGTGGCAAGTCGGTGTCCATCGATACCTTGAAGAAACCGTACTGGGAAAACCACTACGTGGTTGCCAAGCGGGTTCTGCCGAAAGAGCCGAATCAGCTGCGGGTTGTTCAGCGCTGATTGGCTAGCGCACACCTGACGGCGAGTACTTGTGGCGAGGGAGCTTGCTCCCGCTGGAGTGCGTAGCGTTCCCGGTTTTTTGGGGTTGCTTCGCAACCCAGCGGGAGCAAGCTCCCTCGCCACAGGTAACATTGCAATTCTCAGAAGTTATCCGGTGACCGCGCCTTCTCCCGCGCATGTTCACGACTGACCAACCCCTTGGTCACCAGGTCCTTCAAGCTCATATCCAGCGTCTGCATCCCCAACGACCCTCCCGACTGAATCGCCGAGTACATTTGCGCCACCTTGTCCTCGCGGATCAGGTTGCGGATCGCCGATGTCCCCAGCATGATCTCGTGGGCCGCGATGCGTCCGCCGCCGATTTTCTTCACCAGGGTCTGGGACACCACCGCCAGCAGCGACTCGGAGAGCATCGAGCGCACCATCGACTTCTCGTCCCCCGGAAACACGTCGACCACTCGGTCAATGGTTTTCGCCGCCGACGTGGTGTGCAGCGTGCCGAACACCAGATGGCCGGTTTCGGCCGCGGTCAATGCCAGGCGAATGGTCTCCAGATCGCGCATTTCCCCCACCAGAATCACATCCGGGTCTTCCCGCAGTGCCGAACGCAAGGCGGTGGCGAAACTACGGGTATCGCGATGGACTTCACGCTGATTGATCAGGCATTTGCGCGACTCATGAACGAACTCGATGGGGTCCTCGATGGTGAGGATGTGGTGATGACGATGGGTATTGAGGTAATCGATCATCGCCGCCAGCGTGGTGGACTTGCCGGAACCGGTCGGGCCGGTCACCAGCACCAGGCCACGGGGAGCGTCGGTCATCTTGTGGAACACGCCGCCCATGCCCAGTTCGTCCATGCTCTGCACTTTTGACGGGATTGTGCGAAACACGGCACCCGCGCCACGGTTCTGATTGAACACATTGACCCGAAAGCGCGCCACGCCGGGCACGTCGAAGGAAAAGTCGGTTTCCAGATGCTTTTCGAATTCCACCCGCTGGGCGTCATTCATGATGGCATGGATCAGAGCCTGCACCTGTTGGTGATCCAGGGCCGGCAGATTGATGCGCCGCACATCACCGTCGACGCGAATCATCGGCGGCAGGCCGGCAGACAGGTGCAGGTCGGATGCCCCCTGTTTGGCGCTGAATGCCAGCAGCTCAGTGATATCCATAGCGCCTCTCAATTCCAGTAGAATGCCGCGAACCTTCAGACCGCTGGCGCCTCTTGATGTCCACCATAGCAGACAACATTCTTCAGGTTAGTTCGCGCATACATGCCGCAACACTTGCTGCGAACCGCGCCGAAAACAGCGTCCGGTTGCTGGCTGTGAGCAAGACCAAACCCGCTCAGGACCTGCGTGAAGCCTACGCCGCCGGCCTGCGCGACTTTGGCGAGAACTACTTGCAGGAAGCGCTGGGTAAACAGCTGGAACTGGCCGACCTGCCCTTGATCTGGCACTTCATCGGCCCCATTCAATCGAACAAGACTCGTGCTATCGCCGAGCACTTCGACTGGGTGCATTCCGTGGATCGTCTGAAAATCGCACAACGCCTGTCCGAACAGCGTCCCGCCGATTTGCCGCCCCTGAACATCTGCATTCAGGTCAATGTCAGCGGTGAAGCCAGCAAATCCGGCTGCGCCCCGGCCGACCTGCCGGCTCTGGCCAACGCCATCAGCGACCTGCCGCGCCTGAAACTGCGCGGGTTGATGGCAATCCCGGAGCCTACGGAAGATCGCGCCGCCCAGGATGCCGCTTTCGCTGCCGTGCAAAGCCTGCAAGCCAGCCTGAACCTGCCGCTCGACACACTTTCCATGGGCATGAGCCATGACCTCGAGTCAGCCATTGCCCAAGGTGCCACCTGGGTCCGTATCGGTACGGCCTTGTTTGGCGCCCGCGACTACGGTCAGCCTTGAAAAATGGCTGACTCTTCTCTTTATAAGGACCTGACATGAGCAAGACGCGTATTGCCTTTATCGGTGCCGGTAACATGGCCGCCAGCCTGATCGGTGGCCTGCGGGCCAAGGGTCTGGAAGCAGCGCAGATCCGCGCCAGCGATCCGGGTGAAGAAACCCGCGCCCGCGTGAGTGCTGAACACGGCATCAAAACCTTTGCCGACAACGCCCAGGCCATCGACGGTGCCGACGTGGTCGTGCTGGCGGTCAAACCCCAGGCGATGAAAGCCGTGTGCGAAGCCATTCGCCCAAGCCTCAAGCCCGATCAACTGGTGGTTTCGATTGCCGCGGGCATCACCTGCGCCAGCATGAACAACTGGCTCGGCGCACAGCCGATCGTGCGCTGCATGCCCAACACCCCGGCGTTGGTGCGTCAGGGTGCAAGCGGCCTGTTCGCGACAGCCGAGGTGTCCGCCGAACAGCGTCAGCAGGCCCAGGAGTTGCTGTCCGCGGTCGGCATCGCCCTATGGCTGAATGAAGAGCAGCAACTGGATGCCGTCACCGCCGTGTCCGGCTCGGGCCCGGCGTATTTCTTCCTATTGATCGAGGCCATGACCGCCGCCGGCGTGAAACTCGGCCTGCCAGCGGACATCGCCGCGCAACTGACCTTGCAAACCGCCCTGGGTGCCGCACACATGGCGGTCTCCAGCGACGTAGACGCTGCCGAGTTGCGCCGCCGTGTCACCTCGCCTGCGGGCACCACGGAAGCTGCAATCAAGTCGTTCCAGGCCAATGGCTTCGAAGCCCTGGTCGAAAAGGCACTCGGCGCTGCCGCGCATCGCTCGGCCGAGATGGCTGAGCAACTTGGCCGCTAATCAGCTCTTAAAAAGGACTCAATAATGCTAGGACTCAACGATGCTGCCGTTTTCATCATTAAAACCTTGGGCAGCCTTTATCTACTGATTGTACTGCTGCGCTTCATCCTACAACTGGTTCGGGCGAATTTTTACAACCCGCTCTGCCAGTTCATCGTCAAAGCCACCCAACCTCTGCTCAAGCCGCTGCGCCGGGTCATCCCGAGCATGTTCGGGCTGGATATGTCGTCGCTGGTGCTGGCGCTGATCGTGCAGATACTGCTGATGGCGGTCATCCTCACGCTCAAAGGCTTCGAGGTTAACTGGTTGCTGATTGCGCCATGGTCGGTGATCGCCCTGTTCTCGTTGTTTTTGAATGTGCTGTTCTACGCGATGATCATCAGCGTGATTCTCTCCTGGGTTGCCCCGGGCAGCCACAACCCAGGGGCTGAGCTGGTCGCGCAGATTACTGAACCGGTACTCGCCCCGTTCCGCCGCATCATCCCGAACCTGGGCGGCCTCGATATTTCGCCGATCTTCGCGTTCATCGTGATCCAGTTGCTGCAAAGCTGGCTGATCCCGCGCCTTGCGTACTATGCCTTCATGCCACAGGGTCTGCTCGGCCTGATCTGATGAGCTACTTCCGCTGGGACGGTGACGACCTGATTCTGGAGTGTCACCTGCAACCGGCAGCCCGCAGTGATGATTTCTGCGGGCTGCACGGCGATCGCCTGAAGATCCGCCTGACCGCGCCGCCGGTCGAGGGCAAGGCCAACGCGTATCTGATGGCGTTCCTGGCCAAGGCCTTTGGCGTGTCCAAGAGCCAGGTCAGCCTGATCAGTGGCGAGTTGAACCGGCAGAAACGGGTGCGAATCTGTTCGCCGAAGAAGTTGCCGGACTTGCCTGATCTGGTGCGCCCGGCAGGCTGACCGCGTCATCGTTCATCGCGAGCAGGCTCGCTTCCACATCTGAAATGCAATCCCTGTGGGAGCGAGCCTGCTCGCAATGAATACACCTCGTTACAGCTGGAGGAAAACAGCTCGGACCTTTGCTTGCCGCTAACCCCAGCGGTCTTTAGACTTACGCCTCATTTCAATGAGAGCAGGGTCGATGCCAGCTGCCTTTCCCCCCGATTCTGTTGGTCTGGTGACGCCGCAAGTGGCGCACTTCAGCGAACCCCTGGCGTTGGCCTGTGGACGTTCGCTCCCGGCCTATGACCTGATTTACGAAACCTACGGCACGCTCAACGCCACGGCGAGCAACGCCGTGCTGATCTGCCACGCCCTGTCCGGTCACCACCACGCCGCCGGTTATCACAGCGTCGACGACCGCAAGCCCGGTTGGTGGGACAGCTGCATCGGCCCCGGCAAGCCGATCGACACCAGCAAGTTCTTCGTGGTCAGCCTGAACAACCTCGGCGGCTGCAACGGCTCCACTGGCCCGAGCAGCATCAACCCGGAGACCGGCAAGCCGTTCGGCGCCGACTTCCCGGTGTTGACCGTCGAGGATTGGGTGCACAGCCAGGCGCGCCTGGCGGATCGCCTCGGCATCGCCCAGTTCGCGGCCGTGATCGGCGGCAGCCTCGGCGGCATGCAGGCGATGCAATGGAGCATCACCTACCCAGACCGCATCCGTCATTGCCTGGCCATCGCCTCGGCGCCCAAGCTGTCGGCGCAGAACATCGCGTTCAACGAAGTGGCGCGCCAGGCGATCCTCACCGACCCTGAATTCCACGGCGGTTCGTTCCAGGAACACAACGTGATCCCCAAGCGCGGCCTGATGCTGGCGCGGATGGTCGGGCACATCACCTACCTTTCCGACGATTCCATGGGCGAGAAATTCGGCCGCGGGCTCAAGAGCGAGAAGCTCAACTACGACTTCCACAGCGTCGAATTCCAGGTGGAAAGCTACCTGCGCTATCAGGGCGAAGAGTTCTCCGGGCGCTTCGACGCCAACACGTACCTGTTGATGACCAAGGCGCTCGATTACTTCGATCCTGCGGCGAACTTCGACGATAACCTGGCCAAAACCTTTGAAGGTGCCAAGGCCAAGTTCTGCGTGATGTCGTTCACCACCGACTGGCGCTTCTCCCCTGCCCGCTCGCGGGAACTGGTGGATGCGCTGATGGCCGCGCGCAAGGACGTCTGCTACCTCGAGATCGACGCTCCGCAAGGCCACGACGCCTTCCTGATTCCGATCCCGCGCTACCTGCAGGCATTCGGCAATTACATGAACCGCATTACGTTGTGAGAAAGCCATGAGAGCTGATCTGGAAATCATCCAGGAATGGATCCCCGCCGGCAGCCGCGTGCTCGACCTCGGGTGCGGCGATGGCGAACTGCTGACCTGGCTGCGCGACAACAAGCAAGTCACCGGCTATGGCCTGGAAAACGATGCCGACAACATCGCCGAGTGCGTGGCCAAGGGCATCAACGTCATCGAACAGGACCTGGACAAGGGCCTGGGCAACTTTGCCAGCAACAGTTTCGATGTCGTGGTCATGACCCAGGCGCTGCAAGCGGTGCACTACCCGGACAGGATCCTCGAGGAAATGCTGCGCGTCGGCCGTCAGTGCATCATCACTTTCCCGAATTTCGGTCACTGGCGCTGCCGCTGGTACCTGGCGAGCAAGGGCCGCATGCCGGTTTCCGAGTTCCTGCCGTACACCTGGTACAACACGCCGAACATTCACTTCTGCACCTTCGCCGACTTTGAAGCCTTGTGTCGCGAACGTGAAGCGAAGGTCATTGATCGGCTGGCCGTGGATCAACAACATCGGCACGGGTGGGCCAGCAAGCTATGGCCTAATCTGTTAGGTGAGATCGGCATCTACCGGGTCAGCAGCCCGGGACTTTCCGACCACAGGGTCGCAGTCTGATCCACCCTATTTCAAGGAGAACGATCATGGGTCGTCTAGCGTTGTTTCTACTCACTGCCTGCCTGAGCGTCACCACCATGGCCGCCGACGCCATCAAGAGCGAACGCAAGGAAACCTTCGGTGACGTGACGGTGCACTACAACACCTTCAACTCCACCTACCTGCTACCGGACGTTGCCAAGGCCGCCCAACTGACCCGCAGCAAGGATCAGGGCGTGATCAACATTACGGTGATCAAGGCCGGCACGCCGATGACGGCCGAGGTCAGCGGCACCGTCAAAGACCTGACCAGCCAAAGCTACACACTGAACTTCAAGCAGGTCACCGAGCAAGGAGCGATCTACTACATCGCCCAATACCCAGTACCCCAGCAGGAAGTCCGCACCTTCGACATCAAGGTGCAGACCGGCGACAAGATCAACACCATCAATTTCAACCAAGAGCTCTTCCCTGGCCAATGATCAACTTCACGCAACTCGTACTGGCCAGCCATAACGCCGGCAAACTCAAGGAACTCCAGGCCATGCTCGGCGAGTCGGTGCATCTGCGCTCGATTGGCGAGTTCAGCAGCGTCGAACCTGAAGAGACTGGTTTGTCGTTCGTCGAGAACGCCATCCTCAAGGCCCGCAATGCCGCGCGCATTTCCGGCCTGCCGGCGCTGGCCGACGACTCAGGGCTGGCGGTAGATTTCCTTGGCGGCGCGCCAGGTATCTACTCGGCGCGTTATGCCGACGGCAAGGGCGATGCGGCGAACAACGCCAAGCTGCTCGACGTGTTGAAAGTCGTGCCTGAAGCCGAACGCGGCGCGCAGTTCGTATGCGTGCTGGCACTGGTGCGCCACGCCGACGATCCGCTGCCGATCCTCTGCGAAGGTCTGTGGCATGGGCGAATCCTGACCCAGGCCAGCGGCGAGCACGGTTTTGGCTACGACCCGCTGTTCTGGGTGCCGGAGCGCGATTGCTCCAGTGCCGAAATGAGCCCTGGCGACAAGAACCAGATCAGCCACCGAGCCCGTGCAATGGATCTGCTGCGCCAGCGTCTGGGCTTGAAATGACCCGTGAATCATCCGCGTCGCCGCTGATCTTCGGCGGCGACGCTCAATCGCCTCGGGCGGCCCTGCCTGTGCTGCCGCCGCTGGCGCTGTACATCCACATCCCGTGGTGCGTGCGCAAATGCCCTTATTGCGACTTCAACTCCCACACCGCCAGCCCCGTGCTGCCGGAAGAAGAGTACGTCGACGCCTTGCTGGCCGATCTCGATCAGGACCTGCACGCCGTTTATGGTCGTGAGCTGAGCTCGATTTTCTTTGGTGGCGGCACGCCAAGCCTGTTCAGCGCTGATTCGCTGGGGCGCTTGCTCAAAGGCGTCGAACAGCGCATTCCGTTTGCCAGCGACATCGAAATCACGCTGGAAGCCAATCCGGGGACGTTCGAGCAAGACAAGTTCGTCGCGTACCGGAAACTGGGGATCAATCGCCTGTCGATCGGCATCCAGAGCTTCCAGCAAGAAAAGCTTGAGGCCCTGGGGCGGATCCACAACGGCGACGAAGCCGTACGTGCCGCCGGCATGGCGCGGCAGGCCGGGTTCGACAACTTCAACCTGGACTTGATGCATGGCTTGCCGAATCAGTCCCTGGACGATGCCTTGGCGGACCTGCGCACAGCCATCGCCCTGAAACCGACACACCTGTCGTGGTATCAACTGACCCTGGAACCGAACACGGTGTTCTGGAACCAGCCGCCGACACTGCCGGAAGACGACACGCTGTGGGACATTCAGGAAGCCGGGCAAGCGCTGCTCGCCGAACACGGTTACGCGCAATACGAAGTCTCGGCCTACGCCCTGCCCGGTCGCCCGGCGCGCCACAACCTCAATTACTGGAGTTTTGGCGACTTCATTGGCATCGGCGCCGGCGCCCATGGCAAGCTCAGTCATCCGGACGGACGCATCATTCGCACCTGGAAGACGCGCCTGCCGAAGGATTACCTGAATCCGGCGAAGAATTTCCTGGCTGGCGAGAAAGCGCTGGGCAACGATGAAATGCCGTTCGAATTCCTGATGAACGCGCTGCGCCTGACTGAAGGCGTCGAATCGCGGCTGTACCCGGAACGTACCGGCATGACGCTGGAAAGCCTTGCTGAAGGCCGCCGTGAAGCCGAACAAAGCGGCCTGTTGCAGGTCGAACCGTCACGTCTGGTAGCCACGATGCGCGGACAACTCTTCCTCAACGACTTGCTGCAGAAATTTCTGACATAAGGAAATCGAATGGATTTGGTACTCGACCTGCTTGCCACCGTGTCTCGCTGGAGCCGCAGCAACCTCTCGGAAATCGCCCTGGCCTTGGTGGGCTGCCTGCTGGTGCTGTTCGGTGCGGATTTCAAAGGCTGGGTCGAGCAGCGCCTGGGCAGCATCGCCGGCGCGTTGCGCGTGCCGCTGATGTCCCTGCTGTGCATGATCGGCAGCGGCGCGGCACTGATCTACGCCACGCCGTGGGTCGTGCGCGGCTTGAGCCAGTTCAACAACTACAGCCTGGCGCCGGTGTTGCTGGTGGTGCTGGTGTTGATTGGCGTGGTCGCTGACCGCCGCTGATTTTTTTGCCGAATACAAAACAACTGTAGGAGCGAGCCTGCTCGCGATAGCGGTCTGACAGTCAACTCAGATGTTGAATGTCATGGCCTCATCGCGAGCAGGCTCGCTCCTACAGTTTTTACAGCATTACGGCTTAGGACTGTTTCTCGAACTTCAAATCCCACACACCATGCCCAAGACGTTCGCCACGGCGTTCGAACTTGGTGATCGGGCGCTCGGCCGGGCGCGGCACGCACTTGCCGTCTTCAGCGAGGTTGCGGTAACCCGGCGCGACGCTCATCACTTCCAGCATGTACTCGGCGTACGGCTCCCAGTCAGTGGCCATATGCAGAATGCCGCCGACTTTCAACTTGCTGCGCACCAACTCAGCGAATGACGCCTGAACGATACGGCGCTTGTGGTGACGGCTCTTGTGCCACGGATCCGGGAAGAACAGCATCAGGCGATCGAGGCTGTTATCGGCCACGCAGCGGTTGAGCACTTCGATCGCATCGCAATCGTAGACCCGCAGGTTGGTCAGGCCTTGCGTCAGCACGCCATTGAGCAACGCACCGACACCCGGACGGTGCACTTCGACGCCGATGAAATCCTGATCCGGTGAAGCCGCTGCCATTTCCAGCAGCGAATGGCCCATACCGAAACCGATTTCCAGCGAGCGCGGTGCCGAGCGACCGAACACCTGGTCGAAATCCACCGGCGCATCGGCCAGCGGCAGCACGAACAGCGGAGTGCCCTGCTCCAGGCCCTTTTGCTGGCCTTCGGTCATGCGCCCGGCGCGCATCACGAAACTCTTGATGCGGCGGTGTTGGCGCTCGTCGCCTTCTTCCGTCTGGATTGGCGTGTCGTTCGATTCAGTCATCAATGGCTCTTACTTGATCAGACCATCCAGCGGCGAAGAGGCGCTGGCATAGAGTTTTTTCGGCATGCGGCCGGCGAGGTAGGCCAGGCGACCTGCGACGATCGCATGTTTCATGGCTTCAGCCATCATGACCGGCTGCTGGGCGTGGGCAATGGCCGAGTTCATCAGCACCGCATCACAACCCAGCTCCATGGCAATAGTGGCGTCGGAAGCGGTACCGACACCGGCATCCACCAGCACCGGGATTTTGGCTTCTTCGAGGATGATCTGCAGGTTGTATGGATTACAGATCCCCAGACCGGAGCCGATCAGACCGGCCAGCGGCATCACCGCGATACAGCCGATTTCCGCCAATTGACGGGCGATGATCGGATCATCACTGGTGTAGACCATCACGTCGAAGCCTTCCTTGACCAGCGTTTCGGCGGCCTTGAGGGTTTCGATCACGTTGGGGAACAGGGTTTTCTGGTCGGCCAGCACTTCCAGCTTCACCAGGTTGTGGCCATCGAGCAGCTCACGGGCCAGGCGGCAGGTGCGCACGGCTTCGATGGCGTCGTAGCAACCGGCGGTGTTCGGCAGGAAAGTGTAGCGATCCGGCGACAGCACATCGAGCAGGTTCGGCTCGCCCTCGATCTGGCCAAGGTTGGTGCGGCGTACGGCGAAGGTGACGATCTCGGCACCCGAGGCTTCGATGGCCAGGCGGGTTTCTTCCATGTCACGGTACTTGCCGGTACCGACCAGCAAACGCGACTGGTAAGTACGACCGGCCAGGACGAAAGGCTTGTCGCTGCGAACGATGCTCATGGGAAATCCTCTGTAGGGGTGAGGTACTTGCAGAATTCTGTGGCCACTGGGCCGAGGCTGCTAGCCGCCGCCGATGGCGTGCACGACTTCGACGTTGTCGCCGTCGTTCAACGCGGTGTCTGCGTGCTGACTGCGCGGGACGATATCCAGATTGAGTTCGACCGCCACCCGGCGTCCGGTCAGGTCCAGACGGGTCAGCAGGGCCGCAACGGTTTCACCGTCGGGCAGTTCAAGGGATTCGCCGTTCAACTGAATGCGCATGCCGGATGCCGCCATCATTTTTAGGGGCTGGCATTCTAGCCCGATCAGTCAGGTCGACCCAAGCCATTCGTCATGAAATGGACCGTTAAGTCAGCTCAGGCGCCAGGCGGCAAGTCCGAGGCAAAACCAGCCCACCAGGAAGGCCAGGCCACCGAACGGGGTGATGATGCCGAGCTTGCTGATGCCCGTCAGCGTCAATACATACAGGCTGCCGGAGAACAGCAGGATACCGATGGCAAACGACGCAGCGGCCCATGTGGCGAGTCGACCGGGAATTTGCGTGGCCAGCGCTGCGATACCGAGCAACGCCAGGGCGTGAACCAATTGATAGGTGACGCCGGTGTGGAAGATCGCCAGGTACTCGGCGCTCAGGCGGTCCTTCAAGCCATGGGCGGCAAAGGCCCCGAGGCCGACACCGGTGAAGCCGAAAAAAGCGGCCAGTATCAGAAAGCCACGCAGCATGCAGAACTCCAGTCAGTTTCGATCCAAAGGGTCTGTATAATGGCCCGCTCAACGGGTTCGGCCAAGCCATCTCTATGCTGCGTATCTATTTCCGTCATTTCTCCAAGGCCGTGCTCTGGTTCATGGGTGGCAGCGTATTGCTGGTGCTGATCTTTCGCGTGGTACCGCCGCCAGGGACGATGCTAATGGTCGAGCGCAAGATCGAGTCCTGGTTCGACGGTGAACCCATCGACCTGCAACGGACCTGGAAACCCTGGGACGAGATCTCTGATGACCTGAAAGTCGCGGTGATTGCCGGCGAAGACCAGAAATTCCCGGAACATTGGGGCTTCGATATCGGCGCGATTCAGGCGGCGTTTGCCCATAACGAGCGCGGCGGTTCGATCCGTGGCGCCAGCACCCTGAGCCAGCAAGTCTCGAAGAACCTGTTCCTGTGGTCTGGCCGCAGCTGGCTGCGCAAAGGCCTGGAAGCCTGGTTCACCGGACTGATCGAAGTGTTCTGGCCCAAGCAGCGGATTCTTGAGGTGTACCTCAACAGCGTCGAGTGGGATGACGGTGTGTTTGGCGCTGAAGCGGCGGCCCGGCATCACTTTGGTGTGAGCGCCAGAAACCTCAGCCGTCAGCAATCGAGCTTGTTGGCCGCCGTACTGCCCAATCCTCGTGTGTGGAGTGCGAGCCATCCGACTTCCTACGTTTCGCGTCGGGCGGGCTGGATTCGGCAGCAGATGAGCCAACTGGGTGGCGACAGCTATCTGGTCGGGCTGAACGATTCGCGCCGGGCGCCTTGGGCCGAGTAACCGATCACCATTTTTTGAAACACTGAAGATCCCTGTGGGAGCAAGCTTGCTCCCACAGGTTCAATGTGATGCAAACAAATCAGGCACAAACAAAAACGCCCCGATCAATGATCGGGGCGTTTTTTATTGCCTGCTCGCCAGTTACGCAGCGATCGACAACTTGAGCTTGTTCATCGCGCTCTTCTCGAGTTGGCGAATACGCTCGGCCGACACGTTGTACTTCTGCGCCAGGTCATGCAGCGTGGCTTTTTCTTCCGCCAGCCAGCGCTGGTAGAGGATGTCACGGCTGCGGTCGTCCAGCACTTCCAGCGCTTCGTGCAGGTTGTGGTTGGAGTTGTCGCTCCAGTCGGCATCTTCCAGTTGACGGGCCGGGTCGTACCGGTGGTCTTCCAGATAGTTGGCCGGCGACTGGAAAGCACTGTCGTCGTCCGCTTCGGCAGCCGGGTCGAAGGCCATGTCATGGCCAGTCAGGCGGCTTTCCATCTCGCGCACTTCCCGAGGCTCTACACCGAGGCTTTCCGCTACGCGATGGACTTCCTCGTTGTTCAGCCAGGCCAGACGCTTCTTCTGGCTGCGCAGGTTGAAGAACAACTTGCGCTGGGCCTTGGTGGTCGCGACTTTCACGATGCGCCAGTTGCGCAGGATGAACTCGTGGATTTCCGCCTTGATCCAGTGCACGGCAAAGGACACCAGGCGCACGCCCATTTCCGGGTTGAAGCGCTTCACGGCCTTCATCAGGCCGACGTTGCCTTCCTGGATCAGGTCAGCCTGAGCCAGACCGTAGCCGGAATAGCTACGGGCGATATGTACGACAAAACGCAGGTGGGCGAGCACCATCTGCCGAGCCGCCCCCAAATCCTGCTCATAATAGAGACTCTCGGCCAGTTCACGCTCCTGCTCCGGCGACAGCAATGGAATGCTGTTGACGGTGTGCACATAGGCCTCCAGGTTCGCACCCGGGACCAGAGCATATGCAGGTTGCAAAGAATTGGTCATACGAAAAAACCTCCGACTTACAAACTCGTGCAGTTCAGCACTGCGAAAATTGACCGGAAACCGAAAGACAAGTTCCCTAAAACCCAAAAACGCTGAAAGGTCAATACGAGCAAAATGATACTACTTAGGCGCAAGCTCCCTCAGGTGGCGTGCGACTGCAATCCATGCACCGATATACCCCAACAGCACCGCGCCAAGCAAGAGAGACAGACCGTCGGCAACTGGCACTCCAGCCAGCGCAAAATCACTGCCGTACAATCCGGCCAGCCCTACCACCGCGTCGTTCAGCCAATCAAGGCCGAACGCCAGTACACCCCAGGACAGAATCCCCGCACCGAAGCCATACAACGCGCCCATATACAGAAAGGGCCTACGCACATAGCTGTCAGTGCCGCCGACCAGTTTAATCACTTCTATCTCTGTGCGGCGGTTTTCAATATGAAGACGAATGGTATTGCCTATCACCAAAAGTAATGCAGAAACCAGAAGCACGGTCAGACCGAAGACAAAACGGTCACCCAGCTTGAGGATGGCTGCCAGACGCTCGACCCAGACTAAATCAAGTTGCGCCTGTTGTACCTTCGGCAGCTCGGATAGTTTTTGTCTTAATGCTTCAAGGGCCGGCTTGTCGACTTCGGCCGGCGTCACCAGGACCACGCCCGGCAGCGGGTTCTCTGGCAATTCCTTGAGCGCCTCGCCCAGCCCGGACTGTTGCTGGAACTCTTCCAGCGCTTGATCCCGGCCAACATATTCGGCATCGGCGACGCCAGGCATGCCCTTGATCTGATCGCGCAGCGATTCGCCTTCGGCCGGCTTGGCCTCAAGGTCCAGATACAGGGAAATCTGCGCCGCGCGCTGCCAGGAACCACCCAGACGCTCGACGTTACTTAGCAAAAGTGACAGCCCCATGGGCAAACTCAGGGCCACCGCCATCACCATGCAGGTGAAGAAACTGCCGATGGGCTGCTTGCCCAGGCGGCGCAGGCTGTCCACCAGACTGGCGCGATGACTTTCGATCCAGGCACGGAACAACGTGGCAAAGTCCGGACCGTCGTCATCATCGCGTTTTTTCTTTTGCGGCTGCGGATCGGCGGCCTTCGGGGCCACGCGCTCGGAAACCTTGGGGCTACGTGTTGCACTCATACCGCGGCCTCCCCGTCACCGATCAATCGACCGCGTTGCAGCGTCAGCATGCGATGGCGCATGCGGGCGATCAGGGCCAGGTCGTGACTGGCGATCAGCACGCTGGTGCCGAGGCGGTTGATGTCTTCGAACACACCCATGATCTCGGCGGCCAAACGCGGGTCGAGGTTACCGGTCGGTTCATCCGCCAGCAGCAAGGCCGGACGATGGACGATGGCACGGGCGATGCCGACGCGCTGCTGCTGACCGGTGGACAGGTCGCCCGGGTACAAGTCGGTTTTATCCGACAGCGCCACACGCTCCAGTGCCGAGTCCACGCGCTTGGCGATCTCGGCCTTGGACAACCCCAGGATCTGCAAAGGCAACGCGACGTTATTGAACACCGTGCGATCGAACAGCAACTGGTGATTCTGGAACACCACACCGATCTGTCGGCGCAAGAAAGGAATCTGCGCGTTGCTGATGGTGCTCAGGTCTTGCCCGGCGAGCAGCAGCTTGCCGCTGGTCGGGCGCTCCATCGCCAGCAACAGGCGCAACAGCGTGGATTTACCGGCACCGGAATGGCCGGTGACAAACAAGAACTCGCCACGGCGGACTCGAAAGCTCAGCTCATGCAAGCCGACGTGACCGTTCGGGTAGCGCTTACCGACCTGTTCGAAACGAATCATGAACGCTCCCGTTCGGCAAACAATGCCTGGACAAAGGGTTCTGCTTCAAAGGTACGCAAATCGTCGATGCCTTCGCCGACGCCAATGTAGCGGATCGGCAGGCCGAATTGCTTGGCCAGGGCGAAAATCACCCCGCCCTTGGCGGTGCCGTCGAGCTTGGTCAGCGCCAGGCCGGTCAGTTCAACGGTCTGGTTGAATTGCTTGGCCTGGTTGATGGCGTTCTGGCCGGTGCCGGCGTCAAGCACCAACAGCACTTCGTGAGGTGCGTCGGCATCGAGCTTGCTGATCACCCGGCGAACCTTTTTCAGCTCTTCCATCAAGTTGTCTTTGGTGTGCAGGCGGCCGGCGGTGTCGGCGATCAGGACATCGATGCCACGAGCCTTGGCGGCCTGCACGGCGTCGAAGATCACCGAAGCCGAGTCGGCGCCAGTGTGCTGTGCGATCACCGGGATCTTGTTGCGCTCGCCCCAGACCTGCAATTGCTCCACCGCCGCGGCACGGAAGGTATCCCCGGCGGCGAGCATGACTTTCTTGCCTTCCAGTTGCAGTTTCTTCGCCAGCTTGCCGATGGTGGTGGTCTTGCCGGCACCGTTGACGCCGACGACCAGAATCACGAACGGCTTGTTCTGCGAGGTGATTTTCAGCGGCTGCTCGACAGGCCTGAGCATCGCTGCCAGCTCGGCTTGCAGGGATTTGTACAGGGCATCGGCGTCGGCCAGCTCCTTGCGCGCAACCTTCTGCGTCAGACGCTGAATGATCACCGAGGTGGCTTCGACACCGACGTCGGCGGTCAGCAAACGGGTTTCGAGGTCTTCGAGCAGTTCGTCATCAATGACTTTTTTGCCCAGGAACAGACTGGCCATGCCTTCGCCGATACTGGCGCTGGTCTTGGACAGGCCCTGCTTGAGGCGGGCAAAGAAACCGGCTTTGGTTTCTTCGGTGCGTACCGGCTCGACCGGGGTTTCGACGGGCGCCGCGATAGGCTCAGGAATCGGAGCGGGTGCCGGTGCTTGTGCAACCGGAGCAACCGGAGCAACCGGAGCAACCGGAGCAACCGGAGCAACGAATACCGGAACCTCTGGCTGGCTGACAACGGGCACAGGCTCGGCCACGACGACTGGTTCAACAATCGGTTCGTCCACAGGCGCATGAACCGGTGCAGGCATAAACGCCGCCGGGGCCGGAATCGGCGGGGTCACGTGGGGGGCCAGGTCATTTTCGACCAATGCCACCGGCTCCTCCGCCACGGGCAAGGTCAGCCATGGCTCGGGAGTCGGGGCCGGCGGCTGTTCGGTGACGATTTCGCTGACGGGTTCGGGAACGGCTTCAACCTTGGGTTGCAGCAACGGCTCGGCAATCGGCAGAACAACCGGAGCGGGCGCTTCTTCTATTACCGGGCCCGGCGTCGGCGCTGGCTCAGGAATGGCTTGTGGCTGTTCGACGACGGGTTCCTGCGGCTTTTTGCGCAGCCATCCGAACAGGCTTTTCTTCTCGCCAGCCGCAGCTGGGGTCTTCTTGTCGTCGTTGGAACCAAACATGGAGGACGGCTATCTCACGGTAGCGACGCGCCAATGGCGCCCCGGCAAATAAATATTCAATGCAGAACAGACTGTGTTTCACCCAGCTTGTTCACGCGCAACATTTTGTCGAGGTGCTCATCGGCGCCTCAAGGAATCGATTTCTCATAGGACTAAAGCAGCAAAATCGGCGAAAACGCGGAATTCAGTTGATAAATATCCACCTTCCGTCGCAAACCCATTCAACCTGATCAAGCATAAAGGCCTGATAGGCGTGGCCGCCGCTAAAACGGATCAGTATCCTAGCACCCTCTCGCCCGCTGACGCTAAGAACAAGCGGGCAGCCCCAAAGGTTTGAAAACGAATGAATGCTCTTGCCCGCCGCGCCGCTGGCCTGCTGCTCAGCACAGTTTGCCTGCCCCTTTCGGCCCTGGCTGCCGACCCGCAACCCACCCACGAATTCACTCTCGACAATGGCTTGAAGGTGGTCGTGCGCGAAGACCACCGTGCGCCCGTGGTGGTTTCCCAGGTCTGGTACAAGGTCGGCTCCAGCTACGAGACACCGGGCAATACCGGCCTGTCCCACGCCCTGGAGCACATGATGTTCAAGGGCAGCGAGAAAGTCGGCCCCGGCGAAGCCTCGCTGATCCTGCGCGACCTCGGTGCCGAAGAAAACGCATTCACCAGCGATGATTTCACCGCGTACTACCAGGTGCTGGCCCGGGATCGCCTGGGCGTGGCCTTCGAGCTGGAAGCCGACCGCATGGCCAGCCTGCGCCTGCCACCCGATGAGTTCGCCAAGGAAATCGAAGTCATCAAGGAAGAGCGCCGCCTGCGCACCGACGACAAGCCGATGGCCAAGGCCTACGAGCGCTTCAAGGCCATGGCCTACCCGGCCAGCGGCTATCACACGCCGACCATCGGCTGGATGGCCGACCTTGAGCGGATGAAAGTCGAAGAGCTGCGCCACTGGTACGAAACCTGGTACGTGCCCAACAACGCCACGCTGGTGGTGGTTGGCGATGTCACCCCGGACGAAGTCAAAACCCTGGCCCAACGCTATTTCGGCCCGATCGCCAAGCGTGAAGTGCCCGCCGCGAAAAAGCCGCTGGAACTGGCCGAACCGGGCGAGCGCCAGATCACTCTGCACGTGCAGACCCAACTGCCTAGCCTGATGCTGGCCTTCAACGTGCCGAGCATCGCCACCGCCGAAGACAAGCGCCTGGTCAATGCCCTGCGCCTGATCTCGGCACTGCTCGATGGCGGCTACAGCGGTCGCATCCCGACGCAACTGGAGCGCGGAGAAGAACTGGTGTCCGGCGGCTCGTCGAGTTACGACGCCTACACCCGTGGCGACAGCCTCTTTACCCTGTCGGCATCGCCAAACTCGCAGAAACACAAGACCATCGCCCAGGCGCAAGCCGGTTTGTGGAAGCTGCTCGACCAGCTGAAAACCACGGCGCCTACCGCCGAAGAGCTGGAACGCGTACGCGCACAAGTCATCGCCGGCCTGGTCTTCGAGCGCGACTCGATCACCAGTCAGGCCACGGCCATCGGCCAACTGGAAACCGTCGGCCTGTCGTGGAAACTGATGGACACCGAACTGTCCGATCTGGAAAGCGTCACGCCGGAAGATATCCAGAAAGCCGCCAAGCTGTATTTCACCCGCGAACGTCTCAGCGTCGCCCATGTACTGCCTCTGGAGACGACTCATGAGTGAGCGTAAACCCTCTCGCCTGGCCCTGATCGGCCTGGTCGCCGTCGCCGTTATCGGTTCCGCAGCGTTCTATTTGTCGCGCCCTGAGCAAACCAATGCCAGCGAAGCCCTGGACAAGGCCAAGGCCAGCCAGAAACTGCAATCGCTGACCGAACTCAACGGTAAGGCACCGGACCACCGCAAGCTGGATGTGCAGACCTGGAACACCGCCGAAGGCACCAAGGTGCTGTTTGTCGAAGCCCATGAGCTACCGATGTTCGACATGCGCCTGATCTTCGCTGCCGGCAGCAGCCAGGACGGCGACGCACCGGGCCTGGCGGTGTTGACCAACGCCATGCTCAACGAAGGCGTGGCCGGCAAAGACGTCGGTGCCATTGCCCAGGGCTTCGAAGGCCTGGGCGTCGATTTCGGCAACGGCGCTTATAAGGACATGGCAATCGCTTCGCTGCGCAGCCTGAGTGCCAAGGACAAGCGCGAGCCAGCCCTGAAGCTGTTCGCCGAAGTCGTCGGCAAACCGACCTTCCCCGCCGACTCGTTTGCCCGCATCAAGAACCAGATGCTCGCCGGCTTCGAATACCAGAAACAGAATCCCGGCAAACTGGCGAGCCTGGAACTGATGAACCGCTTGTACGGTGATCACCCATACGCGCATTCCAGCGACGGCACGGCGAAAACCGTCCCGGCGATCACCGTGGCCCAACTGCGTGCTTTCCACGAGAAAGCCTACGCAGCCGGCAATGTGGTGATCGCACTGGTCGGCGACCTGTCGCGCGCGGAAGCGGAAGCGATTGCCGCCCAGGTTTCCAGCGCCCTGCCCAAAGGCCCGGCCTTGCCGAAAATTGCCCAACCGGTCGAGCCCAAGGCCAGCGTCGGCCATATCGAGTTCCCGTCCAAGCAGACCAACCTGATGCTCGCGCAACTGGGCATCGACCGCGACGATCCGGACTACGCTGCGTTGTCCATGGGTAACCAGATTCTCGGTGGCGGCGGCTTCGGCACCCGCTTGATGAGCGAAGTGCGCGAGAAGCGTGGCCTGACTTACGGCGTGTATTCGGGTTTCACCCCGATGCAGGCGCGTGGCCCGTTCATGATCAACCTGCAAACCCGCGCCGAGATGAGCGAGGGCACCCTGAAACTGGTGCAGGATGTGTTGGCCGACTACCTTAAAACCGGTCCGACCGAAAAAGAACTCGACGACGCCAAGCGCGAACTGGCCGGCAGCTTCCCGCTGTCCACCGCGAGCAATGCCGATATCGTCGGCCAGCTTGGCGCCATCGGTTTCTACAACTTGCCGTTGAGTCACCTGGAAGACTTCATGCAACAGTCCCAGGACTTGACCGTCGAGCAGGTCAAAGCCGCCATGAACAAACACCTGAGCACGGACAAGATGGTCATCGTCAGCGCTGGCCCGACCGTGCCGCAAAAGCCGTTACCGGCCCCTACTGATAAACCTTCCGAGCAACCGCTCGGGGTTCCGGAGCATTAATGGCCCATCCTAAAAAACCCGCCAAGAACGTCCATAACGGCGTGAACCAGTTGCGCATCATCGGCGGCGAATGGCGCAGCCGGAAGCTGAGTTTCCCCGACGCCCCAGGCCTGCGCCCGACGCCGGACCGAGTGCGTGAAACCCTGTTCAACTGGCTCGCGCCTTACGTGCCGGGCGCCAAGGTGCTCGACCCGTTCACCGGCAGTGGCGCACTGTTCCTCGAAGCCCTGTCCCGTGGCGCAGCCATGGGCCAGGCGCTGGACGCCAGCAGTATCGCGGTGTCCAGCCTGAAGGAACACCTGGGCACGCTGCGTTGCACCAACGGCCAGGTCCAGACCGCCGACGCCCTGCGCTACCTGGAAACCCAGACCGCAACGGCCTACGACCTGGTGTTCCTCGATCCGCCGTTCAACCAGAACCTGCTGCCTGCCGTTTGCAAGTTGCTCGAAGAGCGCCAATGGCTGGCGGAAGACGCCTGGGTGTACACCGAAAGCGAGTCGGCGCCGTCGACCCTGGGCCTACCGGAGAACTGGCGCCTGCACCGGGAGCAGAAATCCGGGCGCGTGTATTACTCGTTGTGGCAACGCAGCGCCTGACATTTCGGCGGGGCGACTGCCCCAAACCGGTTGTGAAGTGCACTACATAGTTACCGCCTGACGTCCTTCCGGATCATCCACAGTGGTTTGCGCAATTAACTGCAAACCACTGAGGATGAACACGGATGAACATCTCCCGCAGCATATTTGTGCTGCCCTTTATCGCCTGGCTGCCGCTCATGGCCAGCGCAGCGACCCCTCCTGCGACGCAAGACTTCGTACTGGATAACGGCCTCAAGGTTGTCGTGCGCGAGGACCACCGCTCCCCCATCGTCACCGCCCAACTCTGGATCAAGGTCGGTTCAAGCTACGAACCGCCCGGCCAGTCCGGCCTGTCCCACGCCCTCGAACACATGGTCTACAAAGGCAGCAGCAAGGCCTGCGCCGGCGAGTTCGCGGTGATACTGGAAAAGCTTGGCGCCAATCAAAACGCATATACCGGCACTGACTTCACGGTCTTTTACCAGACACTGCCTTCCGGCCGCACTGGCGTCGCTTTCGAAATACTGGCCGACCTGATGAATACGGCCGAGCTGGATGCACAGGACTTCACGCCGGAGCTCAAGGTCATTCAGGAGGAGCGCCGGATGCGCGTTGATGATGAGATCACCGTGTCTGCTCACGAACGACTGAACAGCATCGCCCACCCGGCCAGCGGCTACCGCACCCCGACGATTGGCTGGATGCACGATCTGCAACGAATGAACGCCGTGCAATTGCGGCAGTGGTATCAGGCCTGGTATTCGCCAAGCAATGCGACGCTAGTGGTCGTTGGCGATGTTGCGCCTGAGCGGATCAAAGCCCTGGCACTGCAGCACTTCGGCCACCTTGAGCGACGTGCGACACCCGTGGCGCCTGCCCCCGTCGAGCTGGCTTCTGCCGGTGAACGGTCACTGACCCTGCATGCACCCGTAGCCTCCCCGCGCCTGATCATGAGCTTCAACGCGCCCAGCCTGGCCACGGCACCGGATCGTCGGACCGCCCATGCCCTGCGCTTGCTCGATATGTTACTGGCCGGATCCAGTAGCGCGCGGATCAAACAGCAACTGCAACGGAGCGAGGCGATATTCACTGAGGCCAACTCAGAGTACGACGCCTTCAATCGCGGTGATTCGTTGCTGACCATCAGCACCCAGCTCAACCCGGACAAGCTCAATGACGCTGACGAAGGCCTCGCCCGCCTGTGGCAAGTGATCGAATCACTGAAGAGCAAGGCACCGGAACCGGCAGAACTGGAGCGCGCGAAAAACCTTGTGATCGCTAACACGGTTTATGCGCAGGATGATCTGGAAGGGCAGGCCAACACCCTGGGCCTGCTGGAAACCATCGGTCTGGACTGGCGGCTAACCGATCAGGACACGGATGAGCTGAACAAGGTCACTCCCCTGGATATTCAACAAGTCGCAAAGACTTACCTGACGCGTGAGCGCCTGAGTACCGCGAAAATCCTGCCGGAGAAAAACAATGGATAAGCTCAAAGGTCTCATCAATGGATTGATCCTGGCCGGCATGCTGTTGAGTGCACAGGCCCCTGCCGCTGCAACCACGGAGGCCCGGAAACCGGGGCTGCAATCGCTCAATGAACCACAGGCTCCGGCGACCCAACGTACGCTGCCGATCAAGGGTTACAAAACTCTCGGCGGAACGAAGATCCTGTTCATCCGCACCCCTGGCCTGCCGATGTTCGATGCTCTTGTAAGCTTTGCCGCCGGCAGCGCCCACACACCGATTCAACCCGGCCTGGCCGCTGTCACCTATAGCCTTTTGAACGAAGGAGTGACCGGCAAGGACGTCAACGCCATACAGGCGACGTTCGATAATCTGGGTGCAAGGATGAATATGGGTATCAGCCAGGACCGGACCTGGTTTTCCCTGCGTAGTCTGAGTGACGAATCACGGCGCACTCCAGCCCTGGAGCTGTTTGCCCAGGTACTCGGCAAACCGCTGTTGCCGCAAGAGTCCCTGCCTGGGGTGAAATCCCAATTGCAGTACTTTCTGGACCTTGAAGACCAGTCCCATGCCGCTCAAGCCCGACAAGCGAACCTCGCTCAGCTGTTTCCCGAGCACGGCAATGCTCAGTCCCTCTACGGAACCCGGGCCGGGCTTGCCTCCATCACCCGCTCCTTGGCGCAAGACTTTCATCGCGAGGCTTATGCCGCAGGCAATGCCCAGATCACACTGGTCGGTGACCTCACCGAGGAAGAAGCCCAGCGTATTGGTACGCAGATTTCCGCGGCCTTGCCCCTGGGACCGGCCGCTGCCGCGATCAAGCCAGTGACAAGTCCAACAGCCCCGAGCTTGCTGCGCGTTGAACGACCATCGACCCAGGCTTACCTGCGCCTCGCCCAGCCAAGTGACCTGCGAAGCGGTCCGGACTACGTCGCGCTGCAAATGGCCATGCGGATTTTCACCAACCGGCTGACCAATGAACTGCGTGAACGCCGAGGCCTGACCTATCACGTCAAAGCCGACCTTTCTGCCCTTCAGGCACAAGGGTTGCTGACCATTGAACTGCAAACCCGACCAGAGCAGGCCGATGCCGTGCTGGCCCATATCAAGACGATGTTCAGCGACTTTCTCGCCCAAGGGCCGACCCGACAGGAACTCGAAGACAGCCAACAGCAACTGACCGGTAGCGCGCCACTGAACAGCGTCACCAATATGCAGATTCTGAGACAGTTGTACGCCATCAGCGCGCACAATCTGCCGCTGGACCTCGACTTTGCCACGCAAGCAGCCTTGAAGCTGAGCCCCGCCTCAATCAAAAGCGCGCTCAATCGGCATCACCACGCCGATCAATGGCGCGTTGTCATCCTGGGGCCGAAGACAGATCAACAACCGCTGCCAGCTCCGAGCGAAAGCGCAACCAATGCCATGTGTCGCATGCCTGGCGAGAATGTGGCAAGTTAGACAGCCATGATGACGCGGTCGCGGCGCTGTCCCGCCGCGTCTTCGGGCAGACGCATGAACACTTCCACCGAGAATGACTGTGCAATCGCACCCCGCACTGGCCTCACCGCCGCCCTTTACCCCCGCCTTCGGCCTCGGCAATCCGCACTTGCAAACCTTGTGGGGGCCGTTGTGGCGTAAAACCGTGCACATCGGCCGCGAACGCGAACGTCTTTGGCTTGAAGACGGCGACTTTCTCGACCTCGACTGGCATGGCCCGCACAGCGCCGACGCACCGCTGGTGCTGGTGTTGCACGGGCTCACCGGTTCGTCGAATTCGCCTTACGTTGCCGGCATGCAAAAAGCCCTGGGTGACCGAGGCTGGGCCAGCGTCGCGCTGAACTGGCGCGGCTGTTCGGGCGAACCCAACCTGTTGCCGCGCAGCTACCATTCCGGCGCCAGCGAAGACCTGGCCGAAACCATCAGGCACTTGCGAGCCAAACGACCTCTCGCGCCACTGTATGCGGTGGGTTACTCCCTGGGCGGTAATGTCCTGCTCAAGCATTTGGGCGAAACCGGCAGCGACAGCGGTGTGATGGGCGCCGTGGCGGTGTCGGTGCCGTTCCGCCTGGACCAGTGCGCCGACCGCATCGGCCAGGGCTTCTCCAAGGTTTACCAGGCGCATTTCATGCGCGAGATGGTTGCCTATATCAAGAACAAACAACGACAGTTCCAGCACGACGGACGCGAGGAGGGCCTGGCAGCCCTGGCGGCCCTCGGATCACTGGAAAACATGCGCACGTTCTGGGATTTCGACGGTCGCGTCACCGCGCCACTGCACGGTTTCGCCGATGCAGAGGATTACTATCGCCGCGCCTCCAGCCGCTATTTCCTTGGCGAAATCCGTACGCCGACCTTGATGATTCAGGCCGCCGACGACCCCTTCGTGTTTCCCCACAGCCTGCCGCACGTCGATGAGTTGTCCCCTTGCACGCAATTCGAACTGCAAGCCAAGGGCGGGCATGTCGGCTTCGTCGACGGTACGCTCACGCAACCTGGCTACTACCTGGAGCGGCGCATCCCCGAGTGGCTGGCCGCCTCAGGGCGCACTTGAATCATAGATGCTGACCAAGGCGAGTCAATTCACTTCTGGCAAACCCCGCCGCTGGCCGGGGTCGAGCTATTGTCCGCACGCTACATCGATCATCGTTTCGCCCCTCATGTGCATGACGGCTATGTGATCGGCATGATCATGGCCGGCGCCCAGCGTTATCGCTATCGCGGTGCCGAACACCTGGCGGGCAGCGGCACGCTGGTGCTGATCAATCCCGATGAATTGCACACCGGCCATAAAGGCACCGAGGATGGCTGGCTGTACCGGGCGTTCTATCCGGACAGCGAGCAGATGACCTCCCTGCTGGCTGAACTCGAACTGCCGACCCATCACTTGCCGGCCTTCGGTGCCACGCTGTATCGCGACCAGGATCTTGTGAACGGCTTCTGCCAACTCCACCGCTTGCTGGAAAGCCCCGCCACCGCATTGCAGCAACAAACGGTCTGGCGCGAACTGGTGCTGTCGCTGTTGCAGCGTCATGCGGCGGTGCCCGATGCCGGCAAACCCGGCAAGGAACACCGGGCCGTGAGCCTGGCCAAGGAATTGCTGCACGCACAATTGGCAGCACCACCCTCGCTGGAGGCGCTGGCGGCGGCGGTCAATCTCTCGCCATTCCATTTCGCCCGGGTGTTCCGCCGGGCCACCGGCATGCCGCCGCACACCTGGCTGATGCAACAACGCATCGCCCAGGCGCGGGCGTTGCTGCAACGTGGTTGTTTGCCGCTGGAAGTCGCGATGCAACTGGGGTTTGCCGACCAGAGCCATCTGAGCCGGCAGTTCAAGCAGGTGTATGGAGTTGGACCGGGGGCGTATCGCAGTGCAAAACGGGGACTTGAGGTTTAACCAGGTCTCAAAAACACCATCCATCCCTGTGGGAGCGAGCAAGCTCGCTCCCACAGGGATGGATGGTGTTTATTCGCCGGTGGCGATGCCCCGCGCAGGCTCGTTGATCCATTCGCTCCACGACCCGGCATACAACGAACCCAACGGATAACCGGCCAGACACAACGCAAACAGGTTGTGGCACGCCGTCACGCCGGAACCGCAGTACGCCACCAGATCATTCGGCGAGCGATCGCCCAGTTTCGCGGCGAAACGCTGCTTGAGCTGATCGGCCGGCAGAAAACGCCCGTCACTGCCCAGGTTGTCGGTAAACGCCGCACACTGGGCACCGGGAATGTGCCCGGCGATCGGATCGATCGGTTCCACTTCACCCTTGAAACGCGGCAATGCACGGGCATCGAGCAGGGTCAGTTCCGGCCGCGCGAGGCGCTTTTGCAACTGCTCGGCATCGATCAGCAACGCCAAGTCAGGACTGCCGGTGAAGGAGCCACGGGTAATCGCCGGCGCATCCAGGCTCAGCGGCAAACCGGCCGCGTGCCAGGCCTTGAGACCGCCATCGAGGATGAATACACCGTCGCGCTTGCCCAACCATGCCAGCAACCACCAGGCCCGCGCCGCATAGGCCCCCGGACCGTCGTCATACAGAACCACTTCGCTATCGGCGTTGATGCCCCAGGCTTGCAGGCGCTCGATCAGTTGCGCCGGCTCGGGTAACGGATGACGCCCGGTCACGCCCTTGACCACCGCGCCACTCAGATCACGCTCGAGGTCGGCATAGCTCGAACCGGCGATGTGCCCTTCGGCATAGCTGCGCTGGCCGTAATCCGGGTCTTCGAGGGCAAAACGACAATCCAGAATCACCAGCCCCGGCTGGTCCTTTTTCAGGTCCAGTGCTTGCGGGCTGATCAGTTGCGCAATGGGCATAGCGGGCTCCTGTGATTAACTCGGCCTTGATCCTACTGTACTTCTTCCAGTGCCTGGGCGAGGGGCACGTAAAACTCGTCGAACAAGGCGCTGACCGCATCGCGGGCCTCATCCGTGACAAACCCGGCTTCCAGCACCAGCACCTGATACACCCCGCGTTTAATGGCCTGCTCGCTCAAGTGGCTGGAGTTCTCTCGCGTGGTGCACAGGAAACGTACCCAGGACGTGAGGATGATCCAGGCATTGAGCGTCAGGGACTCGATCTGCACCTTGTCCATCTTCAGGATACCGGCGGCGACGAAACCTTCGTAGATCGCCGAACCCTGGATCAGGCAGCGCTGGGAGAAGCGTCGATAGCGGTCGGCCAGGTCCGGATCGCTGTCGAGCAAATGTTCGAGGTCGCGATGCAGAAACCGGTAGCGCCACATCGCCGACAGCAGTTCCTTGAGGTAGAAACGTTTGTCTTCCACCGTGGCGGCGCGTCCCTGGGGCGGGCGCAGGAAGCTGTCCACCAGGCTTTCGTACTCGCTGAACAACACGGCGATGATCGCCTGCTTGTTCGGGAAGTGGTAGTACAGGTTGCCCGGGGAAATTTCCATGTGGGCAGCAATGTGGTTGGTACTGATGCTGCGCTCGCCCTGCTGGTTGAACAGCTCCAGGCTGTTCTGCACGATGCGCTCGCTGGTTTTGATCCGTGGGGCCATGGCTTGAGCTTTAATTCAGAGTGCGTTGACGGGCATCTTAGATCTATCCGCGAGCGGATAAAACAAAGCTGTTCCAGGATGTCATTTGACTTTTTAGAGCATAGACTCTAAAAAGTGCTTCATTACAATAAATCCGGAGCCGACCATGACTGCTGAAATTTCCTACCTGCAGAACCTACAGCAGCCGCTGGAAGAGCTTCAGGCCCTGTTCGACGCCCAGCGTGCCGCCTACGCCGCCAACCCGATGCCACCGGCCGCGCAGCGCCAGCAATGGCTCAAGGCGCTAAAGGATTTGTTGAACAATGAGCGCCAGGCCCTGATCGATGCGATCAGCCAGGACTTCAGTAATCGCAGCGCCGATGAAACCCTGCTCGCGGAGTTGATGCCCAGCCTGCACGGCATCCATTACGCCAGCAAACATCTAAAGGGCTGGATGCGAGCCTCGCGACGCAAGGTGGGCGCAGCCTTCCAACCGGCTTCGGCCAAAGTGGTTTACCAACCGCTGGGCGTGGTCGGGGTCATCGTGCCGTGGAACTACCCGTTGTACCTGGCCATCGGACCGTTGGTCGGCGCACTGTCGGCGGGCAATCGGGTGATGCTCAAGCTCAGTGAGTCGACCCCTGCGACCGGCCTGCTGATGAAGCAACTGCTGGCGCGAATCTTCCCCGAAGACCTGGTTTGCGTGGTTCTGGGCGAGGCGGATATGGGCGTGGCGTTTTCACGCCTGCCGTTCGATCACCTGCTGTTCACCGGCGCCACCAGCATCGGCAAACACGTGATGCGCGCCGCCGCGGAAAACCTGACCCCGGTGACCCTGGAACTGGGCGGCAAGTCCCCGGCCATCGTTTCCCGGGATGTACCACTCAAGGACGCCGCCGAGCGCATCGCCTTCGGCAAAACCCTGAACGCCGGCCAGACCTGCGTGGCCCCGGACTACGTGCTGGTGCCGGAGGATCGCGTCGGAGGTTTCGTCGAAGCCTATCGCACAGCCGTCCGCGGGTTTTATCCGACGCTGGCCGACAACCCGGACTACACCGCAATCATCAATGAGCGACAACTGGCGCGTCTCAACGGCTACGTCAGCGACGCCACCAGCAAGGGTGCGCTGCTGATGCCGCTGTTCGACCAGGGCCAGGGCCGCCGCATGGGCCATAGCCTGCTGCTCAACGTCACGGACGAGATGACGGTGATGCAGGACGAAATCTTCGGGCCGTTGCTGCCGATCGTGCCGTACAAGGATCTGGACCAGGCATTTGCCTACATCAACCAGCGCCCTCGCCCACTGGCGCTGTATTACTTCGGCTACGACAAGCGCGAACAACAGCGTGTGCTGCACGAAACACATTCCGGCGGTGTGTGCCTGAACGACACCCTGCTGCACGTTGCCCAGGACGACATGCCGTTTGGCGGTATTGGTGCTTCGGGCATGGGCCACTACCACGGCCATGAAGGGTTCCTGACCTTCAGCAAGGCCAAGGGCGTGCTGATCAAACAACGGTTCAACGCGGCGAAGTTGATCTATCCGCCGTACGGCAAATCCATCCAGAAGCTGATCCAGAAGCTGTTCATCCGCTAACAATCATCACAGTCGGGTAATAACAATAATGACCCCCAGCCTGTCCGATACACCCGCGCTGTCACGACGCGGGCTGCTTAAATTCAGCCTCGGCGCCACAGCTTTCCTCGCCACCGCCGGGCTCGGAGCCAGCCTCAGCGGTTGCTCGTCGAGCGTCCCGGCCAATGGTTACGTCACGTTACGCAGCGGCGATCTGCTGTTTTTGCGGGCGTTGATACCGGTCATGCTCGACGGTGCCGTGACCGCCGAACGGATGCCCGAGGCTGTCGAGGGCACACTGAAAAGCCTGGATTACAACCTCGCCCACCTGTCGCCGGAAATGCTCAAGCTGACCCAACAACTGTTCGATGTGCTGGGCATGGCCGTGACCCGCGGACCGCTGACCGGGATCTGGGGCAGCTGGGAAAACGCCAGCGCCAATGACATCCGAGCTTTTCTCGATCGCTGGGAAAACAGCTCGTTGAGCCTGTTGCGCATGGGCCACAGCTCCTTGCTGCAACTGGTGATGATGGCCTGGTACGGCCGCAAGGAATCGTGGGCGCATTGCGGGTATCCCGGGCCACCAACGGTCTGAAACCGTGGCGACCAAATCGCGAGCAGGCTCGCTCCCACAGGAGATTGCATAACCCTTGTGGGAGCGAGCCTGCTCGCGAAGGCGATCTTGTTAACACCACCAAACATAATAAAAAAGAGAACCCAAAGATGCCCGTACCCGATCCGTTCCGCGAAGGCATGGCCCGAGGCTGGAAAACCTACAACGGCTCGCAACTGACCCAGGACCTGACACTCGAAGCGGACGTGGCGATCATCGGCAGCGGAGCCGGCGGCGGCACCACCGCCGAAATCCTCAGCGCGGCCGGCTACAAGGTGCTGCTGATCGAGGAAGGCCCGCTCAAGACCAGCAGCGACTTCAAGCTGCTCGAAGACCAGGCCTACGCCAGCCTTTATCAGGAAGGCATCGGCCGCATGAGCAAGGACGGCGCGATCACCATCCTCCAGGGCCGGGCGGTGGGCGGTACCACGCTGATCAACTGGACTTCCAGTTTCCGCACCCCGGAGCCGACCCTGGAACACTGGGCCAAAGAGCACAGCGTCAAGGGCCACAGCCCGGCGGAAATGGCACCGTGGTTCGAAAAAATGGAACAACGCCTGGGTGTCGCGCCGTGGATGGTGCCACCCAACGCCAACAATGATGTGATCCGCAAGGGCTGCGAAGCACTGAATTACTCATGGCACGTCATCCCGCGCAACGTTCGCGGCTGCTGGAACCTCGGCTACTGCGGCATGGGCTGCCCGACCAACGCCAAGCAATCGATGATGGTCACCACCATTCCAGCGACCCTGGAAAAAGGCGGCGAGCTGCTTTACCTGGCCCGCGCCGAAAAACTCACGATCAGCGGCGACAAGGTCACCGGCCTGCAATGTTCGGCGATGGATGAACGCTGTGTCGCACCGACCGGGCGCACCATCACGGTCAAGGCGCGGCATTTCGTGCTGGCCGGTGGCGGCATCAACAGCCCGGCCTTGCTGATGCGCTCCGGAGCACCCGACCCGCACAAGCGCCTGGGCAAACGCACGTTCCTGCACCCGGTGAACATGTCCGCCGCGTTGTTCGACGAAGTGGTCAACCCCTTCTACGGCGCGCCGCAGTCGATCTATTCCGACCATTTCCAATGGCAGGACGGCACCACGGGCAAGATGTCCTACAAACTGGAAGTCCCGCCCCTGCACCCGGCGCTGGCCACCACATTGCTCGGTGGTTTCGGTCAGGAAAACTCGCAGCACATGGCCAATCTGGCCCATACCCACGCCATGCTGGCGTTGTTGCGGGACGGTTTTCATCCGGACAGCCCCGGTGGCAGCGTCGAATTGCGCAGCGATGACACGCCGGTACTGGATTACCAGCTATCACCCTACGCCTGGGATGGATTGCGCCGGGCGTTCCATACCATGGCCGAGATCCAGTTCGCCGGTGGCGCCAAGGCCGTGATGCCGATGCACGCCGACGCCCGTTACGTGAAGACCCTCGCCGAAGCGCGCACGCTGATCGACGGCCTGAGCCTGGAGTTGTATCGCACACGCCTGGGCAGCGCCCATGTGATGGGCGGTTGCGCCATGGGTGAAGACCCGACAATCGCGGTGACCGATAGCCTCGGCCGGCATCATCAACTGGGCAATCTGTCGATTCACGACGGCTCGCTGTTCCCCACCAGCATTGGTGCCAATCCGCAGTTGTCGGTCTACGGACTGACGGCGCAACTGGCGACTTCCCTGGCCGAACGTTTAAAAAACCCATGAAAATGACGATAATTCCTATCGTCTATAGTGCTTTCTTACCCAACAGGCGACTTGGCCGACCGGGAAGGCTGCGATACCATCCGACTCCCCAACGGATTCCCGCCAGGACGACGCGATGAACCGAGTGTTGTACCCAGGTACCTTCGACCCTATTACCAAGGGCCATGGCGATCTGGTCGAACGCGCCTCGCGCCTGTTCGATCACGTAATCATCGCCGTCGCCGCGAGCCCGAAGAAAAACCCCTTGTTTCCTCTGGAACAACGGGTAGAACTGGCGCGCGAGGTCACTAAACATCTGCCGAACGTTGAAGTCGTCGGCTTCTCGACGCTGCTGGCGCACTTCGCCAAAGAGAAGAACGCCAACGTGTTCCTGCGTGGTTTGCGCGCGGTGTCGGACTTCGAATACGAATTCCAGCTGGCCAACATGAACCGCCAGCTGGCGCCGGATGTGGAAAGCCTGTTCCTTACACCGTCCGAGCGTTATTCGTTCATTTCCTCGACGCTGGTCCGTGAAATCGCTGCCCTGGGCGGCGATATCACCAAGTTCGTGCACCCTGTGGTGGCGGACGCACTGACCGAACGTTTCAAGAAGTAGGAGCTGCCGCAGGCTGCGATCTTTTCAGCTTTCGCAGCCTGCACCTCTCTGCACTTGATCGCGCCCGCGTGCACTGCGGGCGCCAATGCGGCACAATTGTACGCATTGGTTTATTGCGCCCGGGCTTGCCGCCCCGGCTGGAGTTAGCATGTCCCTGATCATCACCGACGATTGCATCAACTGCGACGTCTGCGAACCCGAGTGCCCGAACGCCGCGATTTCCCAAGGCGAAGAGATCTACGTGATCGACCCGAACCTGTGCACCCAGTGTGTCGGCCACTACGACGAACCGCAGTGCCAGCAGGTCTGCCCGGTGGATTGCATTCCACTGGACGAAGCGCATCCGGAGACTGAAGAACAGTTGATGGAGAAGTACCGGAAAATTACCGGGAAGGCTTAAGCCATTCGACGACTTTTAGGATGCCTTCGCGAGCAGGCTCGCTCCCACAAGGGATTTGTGGGTGGCGCAAATTTAGTGTGGGAGCGAGCCTGCTCGCGAAGGCGTCATCAGCCTCACTGAAAATCTAACTGACTTTCAGCTCTGACAACGCGGGCAAAAAACGCTGGCGCGCTGCCCGAGCTTCACTTCCCGCAGGCCCGTGCCACAGACCTTGCAGTGTTCACCGCCACGGCCGTACACGAACAACTCCTGCTGGAAATAACCAGGCTGACCGTCACCACCGATAAAGTCCCGCAGCGTGGTACCGCCGCGCTCGATGGCGGCCGCCAGGATGCGCTTGATCTCGATGGCCAACTTCAAGTAACGCGCACGGGAAATGCTCTTGGCTTCGCGACGCGGATCGATCCCGGCGGCGAACAACGCTTCGGTCGCATAGATATTGCCCACACCCACCACCACCGCGTTATCCATGATGAACGGCTTGACCGCCATCGAACGGCTACGGGACTGCTGGAACAGGCGTTCGCCGTCGAACAGGTCGGTCAGCGGCTCAGGACCCAGGCGGATCAGTAATTCGTGATTGAGTGGGTCAAGGCTCCAGAGCATTGCGCCAAAGCGCCGCGGGTCGGTGTAGCGCAGGGCCAGGCCCGATTCCAGCTCGATGTCCACATGCTCATGCTTGGCCGCCGGCAGCCCGGCCTCCACCAGCCGCAAATTGCCTGACATGCCCAAATGGCTGATCAAGGTGCCGACTTCGGCATTGATCAGCAGGTACTTGGCGCGCCGCTCCACCAATACGATGCGCTGCCCGGACAACCGCACATCGAGGTCTTCGGGAATAGGCCAGCGCAAGCGCCGCTCACGCACGATCACCCGGCTGACCCGCTGGCCTTCCAGGTACGGCGCGATGCCGCGACGGGTGGTTTCGACTTCTGGCAATTCAGGCATGGTGCTCTCGGCTCAGGTGCATGGCCTGGAAGTTTCCGACACTCAGCGATGAGTGCCGAGGTCGCGGATCGTCTGCTTGAGGGTCTCGAAGTCGTAGTCCGAGAGGCCGACATAATCGAGCACCAGCGGTGCGATGCTGTTCCACTCGTGATCGTCGGTCTGATTGCCCAGCACCCGGTACGACGCGCAAATGTGCTCGGCCATTTTCAGGATCGCCAACAGGTTCTTCAACGAACTGTTGCGCGAAGATTCATCGCTGAATATCGCCAGGGCATTGTGATGATTGGCGATCGCCGCACTCACGTGTTCCGGCAGGCGCCAGGACTTGGCCGTGTAATACCCGACCACCGAGTGATTGGTATTGAACACCTGATTCTCCGTATCCACCACCCGGTATTCGGCGCTGGCGTTGGCATAGGCCTGCTCCAGAACGCCCATATAGTCGGGGAACCGCTGGAGCATCAAGGGCACGCCGCAGTCATGGAACAGGCCCAGGGCATACGCTTCATCGCCATTTTCAACGCCGATGCGCTTGGCCAGGGTCAGGCAGGTCATCGCCACGTCCTGAGCGGTGTCCCAGAAACGGTTCAGGGTGACAATGGTGTCGTCGTTCATCTCACCCTTGATCGACTGTGCATTGATCAGGTTGATGATCGAGCGGCTGCCCAGCAGATTCACCGCGCGCTGGATCGAAGCAATCTTGTTGCTCAGCCCGTAATACGGCGAATTGACGATCTTCAGCAGGGAACCGGAAAGTCCCGGATCCTGGGAAATCAGTTTGGCAATGACTTCCAGATCCGGGTCGGGCATGTACTGCTCCATCTGCAAATCCACCATGATTTGCGGCTGGGCCGGTACGCTGATGCCCTGCAGGGCTTGTTGGATCTGTTCGGAAGTCAGCTCTTGGGACATTTGTGCACACTCTGGGTCAGACGGTGATTCTAACCTTTATGAAGTTGGATCCGACATACCAAATCGCATGACAACACTCGCCACATGTCCACTTGCAGGCCAATCCGGGGTCCCAACACGCTATACTCCCGCTCTTTTTTCCGGAGCGACGACATGTCCCTGCCTAGCCTGCGCCTCAAAGCCAACGCCGACCGTCGTCTGCGCAACGGTCACTTGTGGGTCTACAGCAACGAAATCGATGTAGCCGCTACACCTTTGCACGGTTTCAAGGCCGGCGACCAGGCGATCCTCGAAGCCGCCGGCGGCAAGCCGCTGGGCATCGTTGCCATGAGCCCGAACAACCTGATCTGCGCCCGTGTGCTGTCGCGCGACATCAAGTTGCCGCTGGACAAGTCGCTGCTGGTGCATCGCCTGAACGTAGCCCTGTCCCTGCGTGATCGCCTGTTCGACAAGCCGTTCTATCGCCTGGTCTACGGCGACTCCGACCTGCTGCCTGGCCTGGTGGTCGACCGTTTCGGCGACATCCTGGTGGTGCAGATCGCTTCGGCGACCATGGAAGCCCATAAAGACGACGTGATTGCAGCGCTGACCCAAGTGCTCAAGCCAAGCGGCATCCTGTTCAAGAATGACTCCGCCGCCCGTGACGCCGAAGGCCTCACCCGTTACGTCGAAACCGTTTTCGGCCTGGTGCCGGAGTGGGTTGCACTGGAAGAGAACGGCGTGAAATTCGAAGCCCCGGTCATCCAGGGTCAGAAAACCGGCTGGTTCTACGACCACCGCATGAACCGCGCACGCCTGGCACCCTATGCCAAGGGCAAGCGCGTGCTCGACCTCTACAGCTACATCGGCGGCTGGGGCGTGCAGGCTGCCGCGTTCGGCGCCAGTGAAGTGTTCTGTGTCGACGCTTCGGCCTTCGCCCTCGACGGTGTCGAGCGCAACGCCGCACTGAACGGCTTCGCCGAGAAAATGACCTGCATCGAAGGCGACGTGTTCGAAGCCCTCAAAGAGCTGAAAGCCAGCGAAGAGCGTTTCGACGTGATCGTGGCCGACCCGCCGGCGTTCATCAAACGCAAGAAAGACATGAAGAACGGCGAAGGCGCCTACCGCCGCCTGAACGAGCAAGCCATGCGCCTGCTCACCAAGGACGGCATCCTGGTCAGCGCCTCCTGCTCGATGCACCTGCCGGAAGACGACCTGCAGAACATCCTGCTGACCAGCGCCCGCCACCTGGACCGCAATATCCAGATACTTGAGCGCGGCGGTCAGGGTCCGGATCATCCGGTGCATCCGGCTATTGCCGAGACACGGTATATCAAGAGCATTACTTGCCGGTTGTTGCCGAATAGCTAATTGCTGACAGCACTTATATTGATCGTCCGCACTTCAATAGTTCGGACGATCAACTAGCCATCCGAAACCAATACAAAAACCTCAGCCTTATTAAGCATTTACCGATCACGTAAAAGTTATCGGAACAGGACTACTTCACTTCGAGAAACGCCCTACACCATTTCGCTTGACCTCAATCCATCCAGACCTATCATCCAGCTTACCACTTGAATACTTGAGTGGTGGATATCAAAACCTTTACTGGAGATTGAATCATGAAGAAAGTTCAACTTGAGAAAAATCTAGCGGTACACCACCACGCAATGCTTAGCACGCCTAAGTAATCACTCAGGAAAAGCCGGGCAGAATACCTTCTGTCCGGCTTTTAAAAAGAGGGATGCCGTATGCAACTGAACCCCTATATTTTTTTACTACCCAAGCCTCCCCGGCTTTTCATCTGGAACTATAAAACCCATGAGCAATTCGAAATCGACAGTTCTCACGCAGGTCGATTAATTGAGCTTATCGAGCAAACAACACTATTTGATAAATGCCACCCAATTGACACTGAATTTTTTGAAGCCGGTATATTCGTCGAACAGGACTTACCTCCAGATGACTGGCAATGGGATGACCTTTCGAAGATTTTTCACATCGGAACCAAAGACCTTGGTGCTGGCAATACCCCAACGAACACAAAGGAATGGGCTGATCGTTACTTCGCTCATTGTCAGGAGGCGCTGAGTCGAGAGCCCCCACCACCTCACCCATTCGCCCACCTCCAGCGTGAGAACCTGCTCTGCCTGCCACCCCCGACTGACAATAGGGCATTAGACGGGCATACCGGATTCAAGCAAGTCTTGTTGCAGCGGAAAACATGCCGTTCCTTTCGGAAAAAAAGCGTGTCGCTGAATGATGTCAGTACGCTTCTCTACTTTTGTCTCGGTTACCTGAAGGAGCGAGAGTCGGATACCTGTGAACTGACTCCGGGCATGTTCAATGCACGGCGCAGCAGCCCGTCAGGTGGTGGACTGAACGCCAGCGAAGGATATTTATATGCTTATAACGTCCAAGGGCTCGACCCTGGGATTTATTACTATCACCCGAACTTGCATGCTTTAAAGTTATTGAGTCGTTTGAACAGCCCTCTCGGTTCTCTTCTACAAGGCCAACACTTTGCCGACAACATTCCTTTTGGAATATTCCTTACTTCGCGCCTCGATAAAATGTGGTGGAAATACCCTCACTCGCAAGCCTATCGGGTTTCACTACTAGAGATCGGCCACATTTCGCAAACTATACAACTGTGTGCAACATCACTTGGATTGAATACTTGGCTAACCGCTGCCCTGACCGAATCAAAAATAGAAAAACTTATAAAACTGGACGACCTATCAGAACAAGTATTTCTTTTTATAGGTGCTGGACACAGCAAGGGAGAGACATTGTGTGAGGAACTACAAAGCTTACTGAACAAAAATACCCCACCAGTAAACCCCGGAAACCCATAAAAATGTCAGAGCACTCAAGCGCCAGGATAAGCGATAACATCACAGGTCAAAAAATCTCCCGATTCATTCTTATTACCAATATTTCGTTAATCAGCTTTTTCCCACTCAACATCCTGCTTCCCTCTTTCCCGGCCTTGGCGCTGGAATTCAATACATCAATGGTTGATATCGCGTTTGCGGTCAGCTTGTTCACACTGGTTTTTTCTTTCGCGCAACTGGTCACCGGCCCCCTTTCGGACAAATGGGGGCGTAAGGAAGTGCTGCTTGGATGCCTGATCCTGTGCTCGATAGGTGCGATCGGCTGTACCCAGGCAACGGACTATTCGACTTTTATGGGCTTTCGCGCCGTTCAGGCGTTGGGGTGCGGTTTTTTTGTGCTGGGCCACGCGCTAGTAGAGGACCTGTTCGAAGAAAAGGATCGAGCCCGGGTGCGCATTTATTACATGACCCTGAGCGGGTCATTTGTCGCACTGTCCCCTCTGCTTGGCTCATGGCTGCAAACATCTTTTGGTTGGCAGGGCAGCTTTTATGCGTTTTCCCTGATGGCGCTCGGTATCTTTATCCATGCGCAATCAGAGTTGCCTGCCAGATCAGCCCGAACCGACCACGAAACCACTTCTATTACGTCAACACTGAAAACCATCCTGAACAGCAAAGACTTTGTTCGCTATTGGTGGATCGCCGCGCTGGTCTTCTCCTGTTACTTTGCCCTTATCAGCGTGACGCCGCTGATTTTCATGGACGTCCTGAAACTGTCTGAATATCAGTATGCGTTGGTTCTGGTGGCTTATGGCGTGGCTTACGTCCTCGGTGGAGCTCTAGCTTCGGCCGCGCAGAAGCGCATTTCCCTCAGCAAACAGATAAACCTCGGATTGAGCCTACTGAGCATCGCCGGTCTGGCTTTAGGGTTGATCCTGATCTTCGACGCAATGACGACGCTCACATTGTTTGTGCCGATGCTAATCAGTGCACTGGCCGTCACCTTGGTTCGGCCAGCAGCCATTTCTGCAGCAATGCTGTTGTTTTCCAGTAATGCCGGAACCGCTGCATCCGCTGGCAATACAATCATGTTCATCACCGCCGCCATCAGCAGCGCTGTGCTAGCCCTGGCAGGAACCCATCTGCTGGTGACAATTGCCGTCAGTTTTATCGGTTTCAGTCTGTGGGGGTTGCTGACAAATGCGAGGGTCGGGCGATGATCAAGCGCCCTACGGCATTCCCTCCAGCCGCCAGCCGTGTAGAATCGCGAACATTCATCGCCAGTCATCCCCGGCGGGTTTATGAGCTCAAGCTGAAGCGCGCGGCGATCCCGCAAAGTTATCGGCAACTTCCGGACACGCGGCCATTTCTGAGTGTTCCAGACGTCAATAGAAGCTCACTTCCCTTTTGATACCTGATTAGCCGCCCGGAGTGCTTCATGCCTGATTACCGCTCGAAAACATCCACCCACGGCCGCAACATGGCCGGTGCCCGCGCACTGTGGCGCGCCACGGGGATGAAAGATGACGACTTCAAGAAGCCGATCATCGCCATTGCCAACTCCTTTACCCAGTTCGTACCGGGTCACGTGCACCTCAAGGACCTGGGCCAACTGGTCGCCCGCGAGATCGAACGCGCTGGCGGCGTGGCGAAGGAATTCAACACCATCGCTGTCGATGACGGCATCGCCATGGGCCACGACGGCATGCTCTATTCGCTGCCGAGCCGCGAAATCATCGCCGACTCCGTCGAGTACATGGTCAACGCCCACTGCGCCGATGCGATCGTCTGCATTTCCAACTGCGACAAGATCACCCCCGGCATGCTGATGGCGTCCCTGCGCCTGAACATCCCGGTGATCTTCGTCTCCGGCGGCCCGATGGAAGCCGGCAAGACCAAACTCGCTTCCCACGGCCTCGACCTGGTCGACGCCATGGTGATCGCCGCCGACTCCAGCGCTTCTGACGAGAAAGTCGCCGAGTACGAGCGCAGCGCCTGCCCGACCTGCGGTTCGTGCTCCGGCATGTTCACCGCCAACTCGATGAACTGCCTGGTCGAAGCCCTGGGTCTGGCATTGCCGGGCAACGGTTCGACCCTGGCCACCCACAGTGACCGCGAGCAGTTGTTCCTGCAGGCCGGCCGCACCATCGTCGAGCTGTGCAAGCGCTACTACGGCGAGAACGACGAGTCGGTACTGCCGCGCAACATCGCCAACTTCCAGGCGTTCGAAAACGCCATGACCCTGGACATCGCCATGGGCGGTTCCACCAACACCATCCTGCACTTGCTGGCCGCTGCCCAGGAAGCCGAGATCGATTTCGACCTGCGCGACATCGACCGTCTGTCCCGTCACGTGCCGCAACTGTGCAAGGTCGCGCCGAACATCCAGAAGTACCACATGGAAGATGTGCACCGTGCCGGCGGCATCTTCAGCATCCTCGGTTCGCTGGCCCGTGGCGGCTTGCTGCACACCCAGCTGCCGACCGTGCACAGCCGCAGCATGGAAGAAGCCATCGCCAAGTGGGACATCACCCAGACCACCGACGAAGCCGTGCACCACTTCTTCAAAGCCGGTCCTGCGGGCATCCCGACGCAAACCGCGTTCAGCCAGTCGACCCGTTGGGAAACCCTGGACGACGACCGTGAAAACGGCTGCATCCGCAGTGTCGAGCACGCTTACTCGCAAGAAGGCGGCCTGGCCGTTCTCTACGGCAACATCGCCCTGGACGGCTGCGTGGTGAAAACCGCTGGCGTCGACGAGTCGATCCACGTGTTCGAAGGCAATGCCAAGATCTTCGAAAGCCAGGACAGCGCTGTGCGCGGCATCCTCGCCGACGAAGTGAAGGAAGGCGACATCGTCATCATTCGCTACGAAGGCCCGAAAGGCGGCCCGGGCATGCAGGAAATGCTCTACCCGACTTCGTACCTGAAATCCAAAGGCCTGGGCAAAGCTTGCGCCCTGCTCACCGATGGCCGTTTCTCCGGCGGTACTTCCGGTCTGTCCATCGGCCATGCTTCGCCTGAAGCCGCTGCCGGTGGTGCAATCGGTCTGGTGCAGGACGGCGACAAGGTGCTGATCGACATCCCGAACCGCTCGATCAACCTGTTGGTCAGCGACGAAGAACTGGCTACACGCCGGGTTGAGCAGGACAAGAAAGGCTGGAAACCGGTGGAAGTGCGTCCACGCAAAGTGACCACCGCGCTGAAAGCCTACGCCCTGCTGGCCACCAGTGCCGACAAGGGTGCTGTGCGTAACAAGGCGATGCTTGACGGGCTGTAAGGCTTAACCGTCGAACATGAAAATGCCCCGCCATGTGCGGGGCATTTTTTTGTTTGCGAAGCGGGATTGGCAGTGGATACAACTGTGAATGTGACGCCGCCATCGCGGGCAAGCCCGCTCCCACAGGATCTTCAGAGTCCACACAATTTGTGCTTCACCCAGAACCTTGTGGGAGCGGGCTTGCCCGCGATTGGAGCGCCTCGGTCTTACTGGATGTCTTCCGGCTTCACGATCACCCAGTTCTTGTCAGCCGTCACCGTCAACCCTTCCTTGGCCTGGGCCGCAGCGTTCTTGGCCATCATGCCCTGGATCTGGGCCATGTACTTGTCCTTGCGGTTGACCCACAGGTGGATGCCGCCCTTGGCCACGTCAACACTGTGGAACAGCATGTAACCGTCACTGGTCGGGGTATCGCCGCCAACCAGCACCGGTTTTTTCCATTCATCGATGTAGGTCAGGATCGCCGCCTGCTTGCCGGCCATCCAGGTCGCCGGGGTCCACAGGTACGGGGTCAGTTCGAGGCCGAGGTTGGCCTTCTCGTCATACTTGCCGGCGGTGACCTGCTTGCGCGCGGTGGTCAGCTCGCCAGTCTTCGGGTCCTTCAGCAACAGCGACACGCCGATCACGTTCTGCGGCTTGACGTTGTAGCCGTACTTCGGATCGGCCGCGACCATGCGCACCAGCTCTTCGGAGGCGGCGGTCATCACGTAGACCTCGATGCCGTTCTCCATCAACTTGTTGTACAGCTCTTGCTGGCCGGTGAAGATCTTCGGCGGGTTGACGTCGAGCTTCTTGACCACGTCGCCTTCGTAATAAGTCGCTGGCACCGGTTTGCCCGACGCCATCATCTCGTCGACATAGCCCTTGAGTTCCTTGAGCGTAAAGCCGGAGAACACCTGGGCGACCCATGGATAGCAAACCATGTCGTCGACTTCGCAGAGGCGGTAGTAATAGCTGAACAGGCTTTCCTTGTGGTCGGCGGTGTCCTTGAACGGCATCAGTTTCAGGGAGGGATCGAGCTTGTCGCGGGTGATCAGGCCCTTGTTCTCCATGAACGGTAGCAACGACTCTTCGAGGTCGTAGCGGTAACTGGTGTTGTCCATGTCGAACACCGCGTAGTTACCTTTGTTAGCGTTGGCGGCGATCATCGCCTCCAGCGCCTTGGCCTGATCGGCGGGCCAGTGTTTCAGATCCGTTGCAAGCACCTGGCCGGCAAGGCCCAGGCAAAGTGCTGCTGCCAGCAATTTCGGTGCGAACTTCATTGGCATGCTTCCCTTATAAAAAGACCCTGAATGAAAGAGATCGACGCTAACAAATAAGTGTGACAGTCCTCGTCTGTCAGCGACCGCCTGCGTCCCTTTCGCGCCAGGTGCATTTCTGACAGCGACATCCGCTTATTCCAAAAACGACGGAGACCATACGTTTTTGATATTAATTCATTAGTTTTCAAGCTGTTAGGCTTGCCGGTTCGCAGCTGCCCCGGAAGGCAGTTGGCAAAAGTCTAATGGGAGTTCCAATGAATCTGCCGCTGATCCTCAATCTGCTGGTGTTCCTCGCCCTGCTCCTGGGCTTGGCGCAAACCCGCCACACCACTTGGAGTCTGGCGAAAAAAGTCCTGCTCGCACTGGTGCTGGGCGTGGCGTTCGGTGTGGCGCTGCACACTGTCTACGGTGCCGGCAACCCGGTGCTGAAAGCCTCGATTGGTTGGTTCGATCTGGTGGGCAACGGTTACGTGCAGTTGCTGCAAATGATCGTGATCCCGCTGGTGTTCGCCTCGATCCTCAGTGCCGTGGCCCGCCTGCACAACGCCTCATCGCTGGGCAAAATCAGCTTCCTGACCATCGGCACGCTGCTGTTCACCACGGCCATCGCGGCCTTGATCGGTATCGGCCTGACCAACCTGTTCGGCCTGACCGCCGAAGGCCTGGTGGCCGGCACCCAGGAAATGGCGCGCCTGCAAACCATCCAGACCGATTACGCCGGCAAGGTCGCCGACCTGAATGTGCCGCAACTGTTGTTGTCGTTCATTCCGCAAAACCCGTTCGCCGATCTGGCGCGGGCCAAGCCGACGTCGATTATCAGCGTGGTGATTTTCGCGGCGTTCCTGGGTGTCGCGGCCCTGCAATTGCTCAAGGATGATGCCGAGAAAGGTCAGAAAGTGATCAACGCCATCGACACCCTGCAAGCCTGGGTGATGCGCTTGGTCCGTCTGGTGATGAAGCTGACCCCGTACGGCGTGCTGGCGCTGATGACCAAAGTCGTCGCCGGTTCGAACCTGCAAGACATCATCAAGCTCGGCAGTTTTGTCGTGGTGTCCTACATCGGCCTGGGCCTGATGTTTGTGGTGCATGGCGTGCTGGTGTCGGCCGCCGGGATCAATCCGCTGCGCTTCTTCCGCAAGATCTGGCCGGTGCTGACGTTTGCCTTCACCAGCCGCTCCAGCGCTGCGACGATTCCGTTGAGCATTGAAGCGCAGACCAGTCGCCTGGGCATTCCGCAGTCCATCGCCAGTTTCGCCGCTTCGTTTGGCGCAACCATTGGCCAGAACGGTTGTGCCGGCCTGTACCCGGCGATGTTGGCGGTGATGGTGGCGCCGACTGTGGGCATCAACCCGCTGGACCCGCTGTGGATCGCGACTTTGGTGGCGATTGTGACGCTGAGCTCGGCCGGTGTGGCCGGGGTGGGTGGCGGCGCGACGTTTGCGGCGTTGATCGTGCTACCGGCGATGGGTTTGCCGGTGTCACTGGTGGCGTTGCTGATTTCGGTCGAGCCGCTGATTGATATGGGGCGTACGGCGTTGAATGTCAGTGGCTCGATGACGGCGGGGGCGATTACCAGTCAGGTGATGCAGCAGACTGATAAAGAACTGCTGGATGCGGATGAGCATTCGGCGTTGGCGCAGGCTTAACGATCGAACAACTTTGTGGCGAGGGAGCTTGCTCCCGCTGGGTCGCGAAGCGGCCCCAGTGTGGCCTGATGCAATCTTTCAGTAAGCATGCAGTGCAGGGTTTTGGGGCTGCTGCGCAGCCCAGCGGGAGCAAGCTCCCTCGCCACAGGTTTAGGCTTTCTCCCAGACTTCAAAGTTGTACGCCGGTTTGTCGCCTTCCGCCGGATTCGGCACATTCGACACCAGTTTCCACTGGTTCAAATCAAACTCCGGAAACCACGCATCCCCTTCCGGGCTCAACGCCACGCGGGTCAGGTACAACCGATCAGCCTGCGCCAGCCCTTGCGCATACAACTGCGCACCGCCAATCAACATCAGCTCATCGACGCCCTGCTCTTTTGCCCACTCTTCAGCGCGAGCTACAGCAGCTTCCAGCGACGGATAAACCTCCGCGCCTTCCAGCAGCAGACCCACCTGACGGCTGACCACGATGTTCAAGCGGCCCGGCAGCGGGCGACCGAGGGAGTCCCAGGTCTTGCGCCCCATGATGATCGGCTTGCCGAGCGTGGTGGCCTTGAAATATTTGAAGTCCCCCGGCAAGTGCCAGGGCATGCTGTTGTCGACGCCGATCACACGGTTTTCACCGAGGGCTGCGATCAGGCTGAGAGGGAGTGATTTAGTCATGCCGGCGAGGATACCAGAGCCTCGCTTTCGCCGATAAGCGTCACAGCGGTTATGCTCACAGCTCATTTAAGCGACGGGATGCCGCGTGACTGAACTGAATAACCTCTGGCTGACAGAAACCATCCGCCTGCGCGAAGAGTACGCAGGTCCCTTGGAAGACCTTGAAGCCAACCGACTGGCCCGCAGCGCCGGCGGCGATTTGCCGTTGCGCATTCAACGCCGAGCCCTGTGGCTGGCCGAGCGCGATGGCCTGGCCGATGCCCTGAAACACTGGCTGCAAGGCGCGCGACTGGCACTGATCGTCATGGCGGTGCTGGCGGTGATCAGCGGCGCCGGCCTGGCCTTTGCCGCCATGGGCGATGGCCTGCACCCGGTGAATGTGTTCTGGGCCTTGGGCAGCCTGCTCGGGCTCAACCTGATCCTGCTGCTGAGCTGGGCCCTGGGCCTGGTGTTTGCCGGCGAACACGGCGCCAGCCTCGGGCGACTGTGGCTGTGGCTAAGTGAAAAACTCGCCCGGGACGCCAAGGCCGCACAACTGGCGCCGGCCCTGCTGTTATTGCTGCAACGCCAGAAGCTCAATCGCTGGGCCATCGGCGTACTGGTCAACAGCCTGTGGTTGCTGGCGATGCTCAGCGCGCTGGTGATCCTGCTGACGTTGATGGCGACCCGACGCTATGGCTTCGTCTGGGAAACCACCATTCTCAGCGCCGACACCTTTATCGCCGTCACTCAGGCCCTTGGTGCGCTGCCGGCCCTGCTCGGTTTCAGCGTGCCCACCGAGGAGATGATCCGCGCCAGTGGCGACGCCGCCCTGAACATCGAAAGCGCCCGCCAGGCTTGGGCCGCTTGGCTGGTGGGCGTTCTGCTGGTCTACGGCGTTTTGCCGCGCCTGCTGCTCGCGCTGTTTTGCCTATGGCGCTGGAAGATGGGGCAAACAGCGCTGCGTCTGGATTTGAACCTGCCCGGTTACGCACAGCTACGCGAACGCTTGATGCCCACCAGCGAACGCCTCGGCATCAGCGATGCGGCGCCTGAGCAACTGCATCGCATGGAAAGCGGTGTCAGCGAACAACAAAGTGATGGTGCTCTATTGGTCGCCATCGAGCTGGACGACGACCGCCCGTGGCCACCGCAATTGCCGAAAAACGTCAGCAACGCCGGCATCCTCGACAGCCGCGAATCGCGACACAAACTCCTCGAACAACTGAGCCGCTTCCCTCCGGCGCGCTTGGCCATTGCGTGCGATCCGCGGCGCTCGCCGGATCGCGGCAGCCTGGCGCTGATCGCCGAACTGGCCCGCAGCGCCAGCGCCACCCGCGTGTGGTTGTTGCAGGCGCCCCCCGGTGAAGCGCTGGACGCCGAACGCCTGGGCGACTGGCACGTGGCGCTGCAACAGCTTGAGCTACCGTTTGCCGATTGCGCACCGATGAGCTGGCTGGAGTCCGGTCATGACTGACGCCTGGAAGCAGCCCCTGAAACTCGCCGTGGTCGGCCACACCAACGTCGGCAAAACCTCGTTGCTGCGCACCCTGACCCGCGACGTCGGCTTCGGTGAAGTGTCCCATCGCCCCAGCACCACGCGACACGTCGAAGGCGCACGATTGTCGGTGGACGGTGAGCCCTTGCTCGATCTCTACGACACCCCGGGCCTGGAAGACGCCATCGCCCTGCTCGACTACCTTGAACGCCTGGAGCGTCCCGGCGAACGCCTCGACGGCCCGGCGCGGCTGGCGCGCTTCCTTGAGGGCAGCGAAGCCCGGCAACGCTTCGAACAGGAAGCCAAGGTGCTGCGCCAGTTACTGGCGTCGGACGCCGGGCTCTACGTGATCGACGCCCGAGAGCCGGTGCTGGCCAAGTATCGCGACGAGCTGGAGGTGCTGGCCAGTTGCGGCAAACCCTTGCTGCCGGTGCTGAATTTCGTCAGCAGCGCCAACCATCGCGAACCGGCCTGGCGGGAAGCACTGGCACGGCTGGGCTTGCATGCCTTGGTACGCTTCGACAGCGTCGCGCCGCCGGAGGATGGTGAGCGTCGACTCTATGAAAGTCTCGCCCTGTTGCTGGAGTCTGCCCGGCCGCAACTCGAACGCCTGATCGCCGATCAGCAAGCCCAGCGTCTGGCTCGCCAACAAAGCGCAGAGCGATTGATTGCCGAATTACTGATCGATTGCGCGGCCTGCCGACGCAGCGTGGTCAGTGAAGCCGAGCAGGAACAAAAGGCGATCAGCGAACTGCGCAAAGCCGTACGCCAGCGTGAGCAGCGTTGCGTCGAGGCCCTGCTCAAGCTCTATGCCTTCCGCCCACAGGATGCCGCTGCCAGTGATTTGCCGCTGCTCGACGGCCGTTGGGGCGATGACCTGTTCAACCCGGAAACCCTGAAGCAACTGGGCGTGCGGGTCGGCGGCGGAATCGCCGCGGGTGCTGCCGCCGGGGCAGGGGTTGATCTGCTGGTCGGTGGCATCACCCTCGGCGCCGCCGCACTGGCCGGGGCCATCGCCGGCGGCGCGCTGCAAACCGCGCGCAGTTATGGCAGCCGCTTGCTGGGCAAGATCAAGGGCCAGCGCGAATTGACGGTGGATGACAACGTGCTGCGCCTGTTGGCGCTGCGCCAGCGGCAATTGCTGCAAGCACTCAATGCCCGTGGGCACGCAGCGATGGACAGTATTCAGGTGGCCACGCCACGGGATAAAAGCTGGCGCGAAGGCAAACTGCCTGAGGCGCTGAACAAAGCGCGGGCGCATCCGCAGTGGTCGTCGCTCAATCCTCATCCCAAATTGAATCAGGCGGAGCGGCAGGAGCAGGTTGAGGGGTTGGCGCAGCAGCTGTAGTCACCTGAACATTTGTGTTGTTTTAACTGACGCCATCGCGAGCAGGCTCGCTCCTACAGGGGATTTGTGTCGATCACAGATCCAGTGTGGGAGTGAGCCTGCTCGCGATGGCAGCAACTCGGTATCACTGGCTTTACGCCGCCAACAGCCGTACCGCTTTGCCCTTCATCACCGCCAGATCAATCACCGGCACATGCATCTCTTTCGCCAGTTCATCCCACTGGCGCATGCGCAAGCTCACGGCACACAGCGGGTCCTGCTCGAACGCCTCGGCCTCTTCAGCCGTCATCACCCCGCCCTGATATTCCAGGGTTCGGCGACTGGCTTCACTCAAGCGCTCGTAGTATCCCGCCTCCTTGAGTGTCAGGTAACGCTTGGCCTGCACGTGGTATTCGACAAGCCGTGCCATGCGCTCGCTGAATCCGGCGCGGCGAAGGTAGTCGGCACCGAGCCGTTCATGGCTGACCACACCGAAGCCGCCCATGCTCTCCACGCTTTCGGCGCAGATATGCCCGATGTCGTGAAAGAAAGCCGCCAGAATTACTTCATCGTCGAAGCCTTCGGCCATGGCCAGCTCCGCCGCCTGGGACATGTGCTCGATCTGCGACACCGGCTCACCGATGTAGTCGCTGTCACCGAAGAGCTCGTACAAACCGAACACCTCGGCAATCACTTGTTCATTACGCTCCATCAGATTTCCCCCAATACCGTGGCAACGTTGCGCTCAGCCATTGCCGGCCCGACGCTCATGCCGACACCGGTGTGCATCAACGCCACGCTCAGGCCTTTTGCCGGGCGCAGGAACGAGAACGGTCCCGGCCCCCGTGAACCATAGACCCCCTGCCAGCGTTCGACCACTTGCACCTTGCAGCCCAGGGTCTGCTCGGCCAGTTCGATCATCCAGTCGTCGACCTGCTCGGCATTGAAGGGTGACGGATCGCTGCCGTAATGGTGCGAATCACCAATGATCAATTCGCCATAGGGCGTCGGGCTGATCAGCAGGTGGATACCGTTTTCGTGCAGGTGCGGTGCGTACTGCAGAATTTCTGCCTGCACCGCCGCAGCTTCCGGCAAATCGGCGAAGGCGCCGTAGTGCACGCAGCTCAAACCGGTGAGCAACGCGTGTTGCAGGTTGAGGTTGATTTGCGGTCGGGCACGGAGCATTTGCAGGCGGCAGATTTGCGGCTCGAGTTCGGCGATCTGTTCGGCCAGCAAGGTCTGATAATCGTGGCCGGAGCAGACGATGATCTGTTCGGCGCTGAAGCTGCCGGCGGTGCTGTGCAGGCGCCCCGGCTCGATATCGCGCACCAGGGTAGAGAAGTGAAACTTGACGCCCAGGTCGCGGCGCAGGAAGTCGATCAGCGCCGGAATCGCTTCGCGGGAATACAGCTGCTGGTCGTCCATGCCATGCAAGGCCGCGCGGTGATGGCGGAACTGACCGCCGTACAAATCACGCAGCGCAGCGCCGCGCAGCAGGTCGACGCGGTAACCGTATTCGACGGCGCGGCCCTCGCAGAAGGCTTCCAGCAGTTGCTCTTCCGCTTCGGTGCGGGCGAACAGGTACGAGCCATTGCGCTTGAGTTGCAGGCCGGCGAGCTGCGCCCAATCGCCCCAGATTCCGCGACTGGCGCGGGCCAACTCCAGCATCGGTCCCGGCGGTTGGCCGGTGACCAGTGCCTGGCCGAAGTTACGCACCGAAGCGCCGAGGGGCGTTTCGCTGCGCTCGAAAACCGTGACCTTCAGACCGCGCTTGGCGGCGGCATACGCGTGGGACAAACCCAGGACGCCGGCGCCGACGATCAGCATGTCGTTGTGGTGTGTCATGGAATCTTGTCCTGAATTCGAGACCGCTATCGCGAGCAAGCTCGCTCCCACAGTGATTTGTAGTGGACACAAATTTTGTGACCGCCACAGGACCTGTGGGAGCGAGCTTGCTCGCGATGAGGCCCTGTCAGCCGATGAAGACCTTACTTGGCCGCCACTTTCTCGGACTTGCCGTCATAGCGCTTGCGCCATTCGGTCAGGATCTCGTCGCGGTTCTTCGAAGCCCAGGCGAAGTCGTTCTTGATCAGGCGCTGCTCGTAGTCGGCCGGCAGTTCGGTCTGCGGCTTGGCGATGCCAGGCTGCGCGAGTACGGCGAAGTTTTCTTTGTAGAGATCCATCGCCTCAGGGCTGGCAGAGAAGTCAGCCAGTTTCTTCGCCGCTTCTTCGTGGGCAGTGCCCTTGATCACCGCAGTCGCTTCGATCTCCCAGCCCAGGCCTTCCTTCGGCAGGATGATGTCCAGCGGTGCGCCCTGGCGTTTCAGCTGAACGGCCGGGTACTCGAAGGAAATACCGATCGGGAATTCGCCAGCCGCCGCCAGTTTGCAAGGCTTGGAGCCAGAGTGAACGTACTGGCCGATGTTCTGGTGCAGGCCGTCCATGTAGGCCCAGCCCTGCTTCTCGCCGAAGGTTTGCAGCCAGGCGCTGACGTCAAGGAACCCGGTGCCGGACGAGGCCGGGTTCGGCATGACGATCTTGCCTTTGTACTCAGGCTTGGTCAGATCCTGCCAGCTCACTGGCTTGGTCAGGCCCTGCTTCTCGGCTTCGACGGTGTTGAAGCAGATGGTCGCAGCCCAGACGTCCATGCCGACCCAGGCTGGCGGGTTGGCCGCGTCGCGGTAGTTCGCGCCGATCTTGCCCAGGTCTTTCGGTGCATAGCTTTGCAGCATGCCTTGCTGATCGAGGATCGCCAGGCTTGAAGCGGCCAGGCCCCACACGGCGTCAGCCTGCGGACGGGCTTTTTCGGCCAGCAGTTTGGCGGTGATGATGCCGGTGGAATCACGCACCCATTTGATTTCGACGTCCGGGTTGGCCTTTTCGAAAGCTTCTTTGTAAGTCTTCAGTTGTTCGGCTTCGAGGGCGGTGTACACCGTCAACTCGGTTTTCGCCGCAAAGGCGTTCAGGCTGAAAGCGGTGAGGACAGCAGCGGCCAGGGCCATAGGCTTGAACATGATCTTTTCCTGTTTTTGAGTTGATGGGTTGTGCAGATTCAATGACCGGGCGCGGTCTGGCGCCAAGCCTGGGAGCGGCGCAGCAAGCCGCGCGAGGCCCAGGCCAGCAGCAGGGACACGCCCGCCGAGGTAATCAGGATCAGGGTCGACATCGCTGCCGCACCGCCGACGTTGCCGGCGTCGTCCATGTTCAGCACCGCCACTGCCGCGAGGATGGTGTCGGGGCTGTAGAGGAAGATCGCCGCCGAAACGGTGGTCATGGCCGAGACGAACAGGTAGCGCACGATGTCCAGCAAGGCTGGCAGGCAGATCGGCACGGTGACGCGCAGGTAGTGGCGGTACAGCGGCGCCTTGAGCGACAGCGCAGCGGCTTCGAACTCGGCGTCGAGTTGACGCAGCGCGGTGGTGGCGGTCATTTGCGCGGTGGTCAAATAGTGAGCAATGGTGCAGACGATCAGCAGGGTCATGGTCCCGTACAGCACATGCAGCGGGTTGCCGGTGAGGTTGAAGAAGAAGACGTAACCCAACCCCAGCACCAGGCCCGGCACCGCCATCGGTACGAAGCTGAGCATGCGTAAGGTCAGGTTCAGGCCGCGCTGGCCCTTGGTTTTTTCCATCAGGTAGGCGCCGGTAAAAATCAGCAAGCTGCCGATCATCGCCGTGCCCAGGGCCATCTTCAGGCTGTTGCCGTAGGCCAGCCAGCCACCGCCGGCGGTTTCGTTGAACTGATAATGGTTGAGCGACAGCGACAGGTTGTACGGCCAGAACTTCACCAGGGACGAGAACACCGCCATGCCGAACACCAGCAGCAGCGCGGCGCAGATCAGCAGGACGATGGCCAGGTAGCAGCTGTCGCGCAGCTTCGAAGGCGCGGGTTTGAACACCTGGGCGCGACCGCTCATGGAGTCACCGTGACGACGACGCAACCAGGCATCGACGCCGAAGCTGAACAGCGCCGGCAGCAACAACACCATGCCGATCAAGGCACCGCGACCGAATTGCTGCTGGCCGACCACCGCCTTGTAGGCTTCCAGCGCCAGCACTTGATAGTCGCCACCGACCACCACTGGCACACCGAAGTCAGTGATGGTCAGAGTGAACACCAGGCAGAATGCGGCGAACACGGCCTGACGGGTCGCCGGCCAGGTGATACTGCGGAAGGCTTTTGCAGGACTCGCACCCATGCTGGAGGCCGCGTCGAACAGTCGCGCATCGGCCAGGGACAGGGCCGACAGAAGAATCATCAAGGCGTGTGGGAAGGTGTAGATGACTTCGCCAAGCACAATGCCCCAGAAGCCGTAGATATTGTCTGAGAGCAGGCCACGCAGCATGCCCTGGTTGCCGAACAGGTAAACCAGCGCAATCCCCGGCAGCATCGACGGCGCCATCAATGGCAGAAGCGAAATGCCCCGCCAGATGCCTTTGGCCGGAATCAAGGTGCGTTGCAGCGCGTAGGCAAACAGGTAGGCCAGCGGTACGACAATGGCCGCGACGCTGAGGGATACCTTCAGGCTGTTACCGAGCAACCAGTGGAAGTTTTCGCTGGTCACCAGTTCTTTCGCTGCGACCCAGCCACCGCCCTGCCCGGCCTCGGCGCTGAAACCACGCCAGAAGATCGCCAGCAACGGCATCATTACGGCAACGCCCAACAACACCAGCATGAGGACTTTGCCGCCGACCACGAACAACCGGTCACCGATTTCGGCGCGGGTAGTCTGCCGAACCTGCTTGTACGGCAGCGGCAGCGCGATGTTCGCATTCATCAGGCAAATACCTGCAGGCTGCGCGGAGGCAAGGCGACCATGATCTGCTGGGCGCCAAGGCGTGGCATGGCTTCCGGTGCCAGCTCCGCCAACAACGCATGACCCGGCAACTGATCGAGTTCAAAGCTCATGCGGCAGCGGTTGCCGAGGAAAGTGATTTCACGAACCTTGGCCGGGAACAGGTTTTCCTCGTGCACCAGCGGGTTGACGTTGATCGCTTCCGGACGGCAGAACAAACGGCCCGACGCGGTCTTGGCGCTGCCATCGGCCAGGCGCATGTTCAGCCCGCCGACCTGGGCGTGGCTGTCGCTGCTGCGCTGGAACGGCAACCAGTTACCCTGGCCGACGAACTCTGCCACGAATGGCGTGGCCGGGCGGTTGTAGATTTCCTGCGGCGTGGCGTACTGCTCGACCTTGCCGTTGTTCATCACGGCAATGCGGTCGGCCATCAGCATGGCCTCGTCCTGATTGTGGGTGACCATCAGGGTGGTGATGCCGAGGTTGCGTTGCAGTTGGCGCAATTCGGTGCACAGATGCTCGCGCACCCGGGCATCGAGGGCCGACATCGGTTCGTCCAGCAACAATAGCGAAGGCGCGGGCGCCAGGGCGCGGGCCAATGCCACACGTTGCTGCTGACCACCGGACAACTGGCCCGGGTATTTTTTCTCGCTGCCGGTCAGGCCAACCAGTTCCAGCATCTGACCGACGCGACGGCGCACTTCGTCGCGACCACTGCCGGCGAGGCCGTAGGCAATGTTCGCTTCGACGGTGAGATTGGGGAACAACGCGTAGGACTGGAACAGAATGCCGTAGTCCCGCGCCTGGGGCGCCAGGTGGGAAACGTCGCGATCGCCCAGGTACAACTCGCCGCTGTCCTGCTTCTCCAGACCGGCGATGCAGCGCAGCAAGGTGGTTTTGCCACAGCCCGACGGCCCCAGCAGACACACCAGCTCACCAGCCGCCACGTCGAGGGAAACGTTATCCAGCGCAGTGAAGGCGCCGAAGCGTTTCTGTACACCGCGCACCTTCATCGGTGCGCCGGGGTTGGTCAGGGCAGTTGCGATCGAGTTGTTCATGGACGGATCTCATCTAGCAGATGGGGCCATCCTAGAGTTGTAATGAGTCCGTCATGTGGCAGTAAGGCAAAAACTGCCGATAGTGGTATTCGGGATTTTTGGTTATTGGACAATGACTAACTTGTGGCGAGGGAGCTTGCTCCCTCGCCACAGAGTTCTACACAGGGGCCATTTCCTGCGCCAACCCCAGGAACGCCGCCGGCAGCCGCGCGTTTTTGCGCTCCTTGAGGCAGTACAGGTATTCGGGAATCTGCGGTGCATTCTCGATGGTCAGCACCCGCAGTTGCGGATCATGGGGCACTTCCTGACGGGCAATGATGCTGATGCCGATGTTGCGCAGCACCGCTTCGCGGATCGATTCGCGGCTGCCGATCTCCAGCAGCGGGCCGAAACACACGCTGGCACTGGCCAGCAAATCTTCGGTCAAACGACGGGTGGTCGAGCCCGGTTCGCGCATCAGCAGGGTATGCCCGGCCAAGGCGCCGAGCGGCACGTGATCGTGAACCGCCAGCGGATGATTGCGATGCACCGCCAGCACCAGCGGATCGCTGCCGAGCACCCGGCGAATCAGCCGCGCGTCTTCGAGCAACTGCGACGACGCCGCGACATCGACCCGGTAATCCTCCAGCGCTTCAAGCACCTGTTGGGAATTGCCGATTTCCACCGAAACCTCAACCTGCGGCAGGCGCTCGCGGAAGGTTTTCACCAGGTCGAGGATGTAATACGGCGCCGTGGCGGCAATACGCAATGTGCCCTGGACCTGGCCGCAGTTACGCAGGAAAAACTCGATGTCGGCTTCCTGCTGCATCAGCACCTTGACCATCGGCAGCAGCCGCGCGCCCTCCTCGCTGACGCTGAGACGCCGGCCGCCACGGTAAAACAGTTCGACCGAATACTGACTTTCGAGGTTGCGGATCTGTGTCGTCACCGTCGGCTGGCTCAGGCCAAGCTTTTTGGCAGCCTGGGTAATGCTGCCCAGGCGGGCCACCATGTAAAACGCCTTCAGCTCCGCACTCAGCACAACCGTCCCTCATCCTTTACTTGCGCAGCAGGCGCAAACCGTTGAACACCACCAGCAGACTCACGCCCATGTCGGCGAACACCGCCATCCACATGGTAGCGACCCCGGCGAAGGTTACCCCAAGAAAGATCGCCTTGATGACCAAAGCCAGGGCGATGTTCTGTTTGAGGATGCTCGAAGTCTGCCGCGAAAGGCGAATGAATGCCGGGATTTTGCGCAGATCGTCGTCCATCAGGGCGACATCGGCGGTTTCGATCGCGGTATCGGTGCCTGCAGCGGCCATGGCGAAACCGATCTCGGAACGCGCCAGCGCCGGGGCGTCGTTGATGCCGTCGCCGACCATGCCGACCCGATGCCCCTGGGCATAAAGAGCCTCGATCGACTGCAATTTGTCCCCCGGCAACAGGTCGCCCCTGGCCTCGTCGATACCGACCTGCGCAGCAATGGCCTGGGCGGTGTGGACGTTATCACCGGTGAGCATCAGGGTCTTGATGCCCAGGTCATGCAACTGCCGGATAGCCTCGCGGCTCGATTCCTTTACCGTGTCCGCCACGGCAAACAGCGCCAACGGGCCGGACGAATCGAGCAGCAACACCACCGACTTGCCCTGTTTTTCCAGAGCAAACAGCTTTTCTTCCAGCGCCGGCGAACACAGGCCCAGATCCTCCACCAGACGATGGTTGCCCAGATGATAGAGCTGGCCGTTGATCTCGCCGCGCACCCCGCGCCCGCCCAGCGCTTCGAAGTTATCCACAATCAGCGTCGCGGTCTGGTTATCCACAGCCGCCTTGGCGATGGCCAGGGAAACCGGGTGATCCGAGCGCCCGGCCAGCGCGGCGGCAATGGCGGGCGCCGAGTCGTCGGCGGTCGGGTCCAGCGACAGGTAATCGGTCTGCACCGGTTTGCCGTGGGTAATGGTCCCGGTCTTGTCCAGAGCCAGGTAGTCGAGCTTGTAACCGCCCTCCAGATAGACACCGCCCTTGACCAATATGCCTTTGCGCGCCGCCGCCGCGAGGCCGCTGACGATGGTCACCGGCGTGGAAATCACCAGCGCACACGGACAGGCCACCACCAGCAGCACCAGCGCCCGGTAGATCCAGTCGAACCACAACGCGCCCATGAACATTGGCGGGATCACCGCCACGGCCAGTGCCAGGACGAACACCGCCGGGGTATAGATTTTCGAGAAACTGTCGACGAAACGCTGGGTCGGCGCCCGCGCGCCCTGGGCCTGCTCAACGGCGTGGATAATGCGGGCCAGGGTCGAGTTATCCGCCGCGGCGGTCACCCCGTACTCCAGGGAGCCGGCCTGATTGATGGTCCCGGCGAATACTTTGTCACCGACGGTTTTTTCCACCGGCAGGCTTTCACCGGTGATTGGCGCCTGATCGATGGTCGAGCGACCGGACAGCACTTCACCGTCCAGGCCGATACGCTCGCCGGGACGAACCCGTACCCGCGCGCCGAGCCCAATGGTTTTTACATCCTGCTCAAGCCAGCTTCCGTCAGCCTGCAACACCGTTGCCGTGTCCGGGGTCATCTGCATCAAACCGCCAATGGCATTGCGCGCACGGTCGAGGGATTTGGTTTCGATCAACTCGGCCACGGTGAACAGGAACATCACCATCGCCGCTTCCGGCCACTGGCCGATCAGCACCGCGCCGGTCACGGCAATGCTCATCAGGGCGTTGATGTTCAGGTTGCGGTTTTTAAGGGCGATCCAGCCTTTTTTGTAAGTACCAAGGCCACCACTGAGGATCGAGACCAGTGCGATAACCGCCACCACCCAGTTCGGAGCGAAACCAGTGAAGTGGATAACTTCTGCCAGCAATGCACCAACACCGGACAGGGCCAAGGGCCACCACGGTTTTTTCCGAGGCGCCGGAGTCGGGGTTTCAGCACCCTGGTCCAGCGGTTCGGCCTGCATGCCCAAGGACTTGATGGCCTCGACGATCGGCTCGATACCGGGCAAATCGTGGGTCACGCCGAGCACCCGATTAATCAGATTGAACTCCAACTGCTGTACGCCGGTCAGTTTGCTTAGCTTGTTCTGGATAAGTGCCTGCTCGGTCGGACAGTCCATTGCCTCGATGCGAAAACGACTCAGTCGAGCGCCAATCGTCGGCGATTCACTCAGTTTTACCAGCGCAGGCGCTGCCGCTTTAGATGAGCAACAGGCGTCGCCGTGACCGCCGTGGCCATGTTTTTGCACGGGTTTGAGCTTGTGGCTGTGCTCGTGCTCAGCCCCGGGTTTGTGGGAGTGCAGTGAATCGCTCATTGGTTGCGTCCATAAGAGTACCTGTTGCCAAGTAAAGACCCTGTAGCCACTATAGGGTCAAGCACCCATTCTGGAGTTTTGGAGATTGGCGTCATGAAAATTGGAGAGTTGGCAAAACTCACGGACTGCGCCGTGGAAACGATCCGCTATTACGAGCGCGAGAACCTGCTGCCGGAACCGGCCCGCAGTGACGGCAATTATCGCGTCTATACCCAGCCTCACGCCGAGCGCCTGACCTTCATCCGCAACTGCCGCACCCTCGACATGACGCTCGAAGAAATCCGCAGCCTGCTGGCGTTTCGCGACAGTCCGCAGGACCAGTGCGAAAGCGTCAACGCGCTGATCGACGAGCACATCCACCACGTCAAGGCGCGGATCGACGGCTTGCTGGCCTTGCAGACACAACTGCTCGACCTACGCCAACGCTGCGGCGAGGGGCCGGAGGTCGATCAATGCGGGATTTTGCAGCGGCTGGAAGTGAGCGGCGGGGTTGTGGCGACGGAGGTTGAGCATTCCCATGTTGGCCGTAGTCACGGCCACTGAAAACAACACAAAACTCTGTGGGAGCGAGCTTGCTCGCGATGACGGCGGCACATTCAACATTGATGTGACTGACAAACCGCTATCGCGAGCAAGCTCGCTCCCACAGGGTCGGTGGTGGTTTTTTAGACCGCCATCGGCGCGGTCATCGGCGCGTGGTGCTCGTAGCCTTGCAGCGAGAAATCGCCCGGTTCCACCAGCTCCAGCCATTCAGGCTGATAAACACCCGTCTTGGCAAACTCCGGCACACGGTCGGAAATCACCAGTTTCGGCATCGGGAACGGCTCGCGCTTGAGCTGTTCGTTGAGCATCTCCAGGTGGTTTTCGTAGACGTGGGCATCACCGATGAAATAGGTGAACCAGCGCGGCGTGTAGCCCGTCAGACGACCGATCAGGCTCAGCAGCGCAGCACCTTCGGTGAGGTTGAACGGCGTGCCCAGGCCCAGGTCGTTGGAACGGATGTAGAGGGTCAGAGAGATCTCTTTGGTCTCGACATTCGGGTGGAACTGGTACAGCAGGTGGCACGGCGGCAACGCCATTTCATCGAGCTGGGCGCAGTTCCAGCCGTGGAACAGGATGCGGCGGCTGCCCGGGTCCTTGATGATGGTGTCGACGCACTGGCGAACCTGGTCGATGGCCTTGTACAGCACCACGTAGGCCTGGCCATCCTCCTCGCCTTCGGCAATCTGGCGGTAGCCTTGCTTCAGGGTCTGCTCGATGGCAGCCGGGTTGCTGACCGGGATCTGCTTGTACGCCGGCCATTTGCGCCATTGCACGCCGTAGATTTCGCCGAGGTCGTCTTCGCCCTGACGGAACGGGTTGGCCAGCCACTGGGCGTTTTCGTTGGCGTTCTGGTCCCAGACCTTGCAGCCCAACGCCCGAAATTCGGCAGCGTTGTTCACGCCGCGCAGGAACCCGCACATTTCGCCGATGGCCGATTTGAACGCCATCTTGCGCGTGGTGATCGCCGGGAAACCTTCCTGCAGGTCATAACGCAGCATCGCACCGGGAAAGCTGATGGTGTTCACACCGGTACGGTTGGCCTGTTTGGTGCCGTTCTTGATGACGTGGGCGACCAGTTCGAGATATTGCTTCATGAATTACCTGTGTCCTTGAACCCGCAACCATCGCTGCGGGGTTCGAATTTTATACGGCTGCCGCTGGAGTCGCCGGGGCGCGGTGATACGCCAGCCAGATCAGGAACAGACCGCCGACGATCATCGGCACGCACAGCACCTGGCCCATGGTCAGCCAGTTCCAGGCCAGATAGCCCAACTGGGCGTCCGGTACGCGGACGAACTCGACGATGAAACGGAAGATGCCATAGAACAGCGCGAACATCCCCGATACCGCCATGGTCGGCCGCGGCTTGCGCGAGAACAGCCAGAGGATCAGGAACAACGCCACGCCTTCGAGGGCGAACTGGTACAACTGCGACGGGTGACGCGCCAGTTGCGCCGGATCGGTCGGAAAGACCATCGCCCACGGCACATCGGTTGCCTTGCCCCACAGCTCGGCGTTGATGAAGTTGCCGATACGCCCGGCGCCCAGGCCAATCGGCACCATCGGCGCAACGAAATCCATCAGCTGGAAGAACGACTTGTTGTTCTTCTTGCCGAACCACAACGCCGCCAGCATCACGCCGATGAAACCGCCGTGGAACGACATGCCGCCCTTCCACACTTCGAAAATCAGCGTCGGGTTGGCCAGATAGGCGCTCAGATCGTAGAACAACACATAACCCAGTCGCCCGCCGACGATCACCCCCATCGACATCCAGAACACCATGTCGGAGAGTTTCTCCTTGGTCCAGGTCGGGTCGAAGCGGTTCAAGCGGCGGGACGCCAGCAGCCAGGCGCCGCCGATGCCGATCAGGTACATCAGACCGTACCAGTGGATTTTCAGCGGACCGATGGCCAGGGCCACCGGGTCGATCTGCGGGTAAGGCAGCATTGCGACTCCTCGTTAGAGTTCAAATCTTAAAAATTCCCGGGCGACGCTGCCACCTCAGGATTAAGCCAGGATTGCGCTGCCCGTCAGAGCAGGAAGTTCAGGCCGACGCAGAACAGCAAAGCGGCAAACAGCCGTTTCAGCAACTTTGGCGACAGGTTGTGGGCCAGTCGCGCACCGAAGCGGGCGAAGACCATGCTGGTCAGGGCAATGCCCAGCAACGCCGGCAAGTAAATGAAACCGAGACTATGGGCCGGGAGCAACGGATCGTGCCAGCCCAGAATCATGAAACTTAATGCACTGGCCAGGGCAATCGGCAGACCGCAGGCCGATGAAGTGGCCACGGCTTGCTGCATCGGCACACTGCGCCAGGTCAGGAATGGCACGGTCAACGAACCGCCGCCAATGCCGAAAATCGCCGAAGCCCAGCCAATTACACTGCCGGCCACGGTCAGACCGAGTTTGCCCGGCACGGTTCGGCTGGCCTTGGGTTTGACATCCAGCGCAAGCTGAGCGGCGATCACCAGGGCGAATACGCCAATGAGTTTCTGCAGGTTGGGGCCGGAGATCGCTTCCGCCGTCAGCGCGCCGAACCCGGCACCGATCAGAATGCCAACGGTCATCCACATGAAGATCGGCCAACGTACAGCGCCACGGCGGTGATGCTCACGTACCGAATTGACCGAAGTAAAGATGATCGTCGCCAGGGAGGTACCCACTGCCAGATGCGTGAGGATCGACGGATCGAACCCTTGGGCCGTGAAGCTGAACACCAGCACCGGGACGATGATGATCCCGCCGCCCACGCCAAACAGCCCGGCGAGCACACCCGCACAGGCGCCGAGCGCCAGATAGAGCAGAAATTCCATGGTCGTCCCCGCTCGCCTCCCCAAAACCGGAGCGGCATGGTAACGGATGCATGGCCTCAAGCTCCACTGTGCAAGGCGATGGATCGATGAGCGATGTCTGCGTAGAGTGAACAAAAAACACACAAGGACAGCCTGATGTGCCTGATTGTTTTTGCCTGGCGACCGGGTCATGCCCAGCCGCTGGTCGTGGCGGCCAATCGCGATGAGTTCTACGCCCGCCCCAGCCTGCCGCTGGCGCCATGGCCCGAAGCGCCGCATGTGCATGCGGGGCGCGACCTCGAGGCCGGTGGCACCTGGCTCGGTGTCGGCGCCAACGGACGATTTGCGGCGCTGACCAATATTCGCGATCCCCATCGACCGCCGGGGCGCAAGTCTCGTGGGGAGCTGGTCGCGCGATTCCTCGAGGGCGATTGCTCGATTGATGACTATTTGGCCGACGTTGTCAGACGTTCGCCTGAATATGGCGGGTTCAATCTACTGGTTGGCAACAGAAACGAGCTTTGGCACTTCAATGCCCGGGAATCGCAAGCCGTGATGCTGCAACCGGGAGTCTACGGCGTGTCGAACGCCGGGCTGGATACGCCATGGCCGAAACTGCTCAAGGCCAAGGCTGCCTTGAGCGAGGTACTGGATGATCCGCAGCCTCAGGCGCTGCTGGCGTTATTGAGCGATGCGCAAACCGCGCCGTTTGCCGAGTTGCCGGATACCGGAGTGGGACTGGCCACTGAAACTCTGTTGTCGAGCGTGTTCATTGCCAGTCAGAGCTATGGAACGCGGGCGAGTACGGCGTTGATTGTGCAGGCGGATGGGACATTGCATCTGGTCGAAAGAAGTTTCGGGCCGTATGGCGGGCATCTTGGGGAAGTGGAACTAAAAATTTGATCTGGCGCGGTCCTGTGGCGAGGGAGCTTGCTCCCGCTCGGCTGCGAAGCAGTTGCAATCCAGCTACCGCAGTTTTTCTGAAAAACCGCATTAGCCGGATTAGGAGCGCTTCGCACTCCAGCGGGAGCAAGCTCCCTCGCCACAGGGGCCGTCAGCGTTTTAGAGAGGCTTGATTGCTGCCGGATTGATCATCCGCGACAACCCGAGGTTCTTCAGCGCCAATTGCAACGAGCTGTGAATCACTTGCGGGTTGTCGATGGTCATCAGCTCAGCCAGCAATTCCTTGGCCTTGCTCAGGTTGATCTGGCGCAGCATCCACTTCACTTTCGGCAAGTTGGTGGCGTTCATCGACAGGCTGTCGAAACCCATCGCCATCAACAGCACCGCCGCCGCCGGGTCACCGGCCATTTCACCGCAGATACTCACTGGCTTGCCTTCGGCGTGAGCATCACGCACCACGTTCTGCAGCGCCTGAAGCACCGCCGGGTGCAGGTAATCGTAGAGGTCGGCCACCCGCGGGTTGTTGCGGTCCACAGCCAACAGGTACTGGGTCAGGTCGTTGGAACCGACCGACAGGAAGTCCACTTGCCGCGCCAGTTCCTTGGTCTGATACACCGCCGCCGGAATCTCGATCATCACGCCAACCGGCGGCATCGGCACGTCAGTGCCTTCGTCGCGCACTTCGCCCCAGGCGCGGTGGATCAGGTGCAGGGCTTCTTCCAGCTCGTGAGTGCCGGAAATCATCGGCAGCAGGATTCGCAGGTTGTTCAGGCCTTCGCTGGCCTTGAGCATGGCGCGGGTCTGCACCAGGAAGATTTCCGGGTGGTCGAGGGTGACGCGAATGCCGCGCCAGCCGAGGAACGGGTTGTCTTCCTTGATCGGGAAGTACGACAGCGCCTTGTCACCGCCGATGTCCAGGCTGCGCATGGTCACCGGTTGCGGGTGGAACGCGGCCAGTTGCTCGCGGTAGATCGCCAGTTGTTCCTTTTCGCTCGGGAAACGCTGGTTGATCATGAACGGCACTTCGGTGCGGTACAGGCCCACGCCTTCGGCACCGCGCTTCTGCGCGCGCGCCACATCCGCCAGCAGGCCGGTGTTGACCCACAGCGGCATGCGGTGGCCATCGACCGTCACGCACGGCAGATCGCGCAGCGCATCCAGCCCGAGGGCCAGTTGTTTCTCTTCCTCGACCACTTCGGCGAACTGCTTGCGCAGCACGTCACTCGGGTTGGTGTAGACCTCGCCGTGGTAGCCGTCGACGATCATCTGTATGCCGTCGACCTTGGAGTACGGCAGGTCGACCAGGCCCATCACCGTCGGGATGCCCATGGCACGCGCCAGGATCGCGACGTGGGAGTTACCGGAGCCGAGCACCGATACCAGACCGGCCAGCTTGCCTTCCGGCACCTCGCCGAGCATCGCCGGCGTCAGTTCCTCGCTGACCAGAATGGTGTTGTCGGGGTAGACCAGGGTTTGCTGGCGCTCTTCCTGCAAGTAGGCGAGCAGGCGACGACCGAGGTCCTTGACGTCGGATGCACGCTCGCGCAGGTAAGCGTCGTCCATCAATTCGAAACGGTTGACGTGATCGGTGACCACTTGGCGCAAGGCGCCCTGGGCCCACTGGCCGGTCTTGATCACGGTGGTGACTTCGCTGCCCAGCGCGGCATCGTCGAGCATCATCAGGTAGACGTCGAACAATGCCCGCTCTTCCGGGCGCAACTGCGTGGCGAGCTTGGCGGACAACGTGCGCATGTCGGCGCGTACGCCTTCGATGGCGGTCTTGAACAGTTTGAGCTCGGCGTCGATGTCAGCGATGCTCTTGTCCGGCACCACATCCAGATCGGCCGGTGGCAGCATGACCACCGCCGTACCGACCGCCGCACCTGGCGAACCCGGCACGCCGATGAACTTGGCTTCCTGGATGCCTTTGCCCTGACGGCCGAGACCACGGATCGAACCGGTGGCTTCGGCGTGGGCGATAACACCGGCGAGTTGCGCGCTCATGGTCACGAGGAAGGCTTCTTCCCCTTCATCGAACTGGCGACGTTCTTTTTGCTGGATGACCAACACGCCGACGACGCGGCGGTGGTGAATGATCGGTGCACCGAGGAACGAGGCGTAGCGCTCTTCACCGGTTTCGGCGAAGTAGCGGTAGCGCGGGTGGTCCGCGGCGTTTTCGAGGTTCAGGGGTTCTTCACGCGTGCCGACCAGACCCACCAGACCTTCGTTGGGGGCCATGCTGACCTTGCCGATCGAGCGCTTGTTCAAGCCCTCGGTGGCCATCAGCACGAACCGGTTGGTCTCCGGATCAAGCAGGTAGACCGAGCAGACCTGGCTGCCCATGGCCTCTTTGACGCGCAACACAATAATCCCCAACGCCGCCTTGAGATCCTTGGCGGAGTTAACTTCCTGGACGATCTTGCGCAGCGTATTGAGCATGGCTCGGGGTCGAACTCCGTCGTCAGTCGCGCGCTAAAAGGCGCGGGGCAAGCTCTTTGAGAGCGCGTCGATACACCTCGCGCTTGAATGTCACCACCTGGCCCAACGGATACCAATAACTGACCCAGCGCCAGCCATCGAATTCCGGTTTACCGGTCAAATCCATCCGCACCCGCTGCTCGTTGGAGATCAGGCGCAGGAGAAACCATTTCTGTTTCTGGCCGATGCACAGCGGTTGGCTGTGGGTACGTACCAGACGTTGCGGCAAACGATAGCGCAACCAGCCCCGGGTGCAGGCGAGAATTTCAACATCTTCGCGCTCCAGGCCCACTTCTTCGTTCAGCTCGCGGTACAAGGCGTCTTCCGGCGTCTCTTCGGGGTTGATTCCACCCTGCGGAAACTGCCAGGCATCTTGATTGATTCGGCGAGCCCATAGCACCTGGCCGGCGTCATTCGTCAGAATGATCCCGACATTGGGGCGAAAACCATCGGGGTCGATCACGGCAACAACCTCGCAAACGCATGTCGCCGCATTGTTCCACAAAGGTTGTTAAGGCGGCAACGAAGGTTCCTACCTTATGTGCACTCTTGTGAAAAGACCGTATTCTTGTCGCCTTTTTACTGACTTTTCAGCGGGTAACTGTAATGCGCCTGGCTTTATTCGATTTGGACAACACCCTTCTGGGCGGTGACAGCGATCACGCTTGGGGCGATTACCTGTGCGAGCGCGGCTTTCTCGACGCCGTCGCCTACAAGGCTCGCAACGATGCGTTCTACCAGGATTATCTGGCCGGCAAACTGGATAACGCCGCCTACCTGAACTTCTGCCTGGAAGTGCTCGGCCGCACCGAAATGGCCACGCTGGATCAGTGGCACAGCGATTACATGCGCGACTGCATCGAACCGATCCTGCTGCCCAAGGCCATCGAGTTGCTGGCCAAGCACCGCGCGGCCGGCGACAAACTGGTCATCATCACCGCCACCAATCGCTTCGTCACCGGGCCGATTGCCGAGCGCCTGGGTGTCGAAACACTGATCGCCACCGAATGCGAAATGCTCGACGGCCGCTACACCGGGCGCAGCACCGACGTGCCGTGCTTCCGCGAGGGCAAGGTGACGCGTTTGAATCGCTGGCTGGAAGAAACCGGGTTTACGCTGGAAGACAGCTACTTCTATAGCGACTCGATGAATGATTTTCCGTTGCTGGAGCAGGTGACTCATGCGGTAGCGGTTGATCCCGACCCGAATCTGCGGGCCGAGGCCGAGAAGCGGGGTTGGCCGGTGATTTCGTTGCGCGACTAACATTGCTATCGCGAGCAGGCTCACTCCTACAGGGGAACGCATTCCAATGTAGGAGTGAGCCTGCTCGCGATTGGGTCGATACGGTCTCCAGCCTTAAACAGGCTTGGCACCCATCAACCCGGCAATGGCCACAAGACAGACAAAACTGAACAACGCCAAGGCAAAGGTGAATTTCCCCACCCCAGCCGGCGTCTTGCGCAGTTTGTTGAGCCGCACCAGCAGCCAGAACCACGCCAGTGCCGCCACGGTGTAAAGCACGCTGGAGGCCAGCAACCAGGTCTGCCCCAGCGGCCAGCCCACCAGATGCACCATCCACCAGCCGGTAAACGGCATGCTCAGCAGCGCCAGCCCCATCAGCAGCCAGACAAACACCCTTGGCCGCTGCAAGGTGCGACTACCCGCTGTCGCGTCACCCTTGCGCCGCGCAAGCAAAACCCAGACTCCCAGCCCCAGCGCACAAGCCAGCAGTACAACAGTTGCCACCATGTGCGCCGCTTTCAGGGCAGTTAACGTTTCCATTGTCAGAACTCCTTATTGCCTTGCCCGTCAGCGTAGCTGTTCAGCCAAGAAACAGCTGATAGGCCGGGTTGTCGCTTTCGTCCCAGTACGGGTAACCGATTTCTTCCAGCGCCGCCGGCACCAAGTGGCGCTCGTCGTGGGGCACTTGCAGGCCCGCGACGACCCGGCCATCGGCCGCGCCATGGTTGCGGTAGTGGAACATCGAGATGTTCCAGCGCCCGCCGAGCTTGTTGAGGAAGTTGAACAGCGCGCCCGGACGCTCCGGGAATTCGAAACGCAGGACCACTTCATCGACCACATGCGCCGCACGCCCGCCGACCATGTGGCGGATGTGCAGCTTGGCCAGTTCGTTGTCGGTCAGGTCCAGCACCGGGAAACCCTGCTCGCTCAGGCTGGCGATCAACGCGCTACGCGGGTCGTTTTCCGGATGGGTCTGCACGCCGACAAAGATGTGCGCTTCGCTGCCGGTGTTGTAGCGGTAGTTGAATTCGGTGATCTGGCGCTTGCCGATGGCCTCGCAGAACGCCTTGAAGCTGCCCGGTTTCTCGGGAATGGTCACGGCGATGATCGCTTCGCGGCCTTCGCCCAGCTCCGCACGCTCGGCGACGTGGCGCAGGCGGTCGAAGTTGACGTTGGCCCCGGAGTCGATGGCCACGAAGGTCTGGCCGCTGACGCCGCGCTGCTCGACATACTTCTTGATCCCCGCCACGCCCAAAGCGCCGGCAGGTTCGGTGATCGAGCGGGTATCATCGTAGATATCCTTGATGGCGGCGCAGATTTCGTCGGTGCTGACGGTGATCACTTCATCGACATAATCTTTGCAGATGTCGAAGGTGTGCTGACCGATCTGGGCCACGGCAACACCGTCCGCGAAGATGCCCACAGTCGGCAGCACCACGCGCTCGCCCGCTGCCATGGCGGCTTGCAGGCAATTGGAGTCGTCCGGCTCAACGCCGATGACCTTGATGTCCGGGCGCAGGTACTTCACGTACGCCGCGATGCCGGCGATCAGGCCGCCGCCGCCCACCGGGACGAAAATCGCATCCAGTGGCTGCGGGTGCTGGCGCAGAATCTCCATCGCCACGGTGCCCTGCCCGGCAATGGTGTGGGGGTCGTCGTACGGGTGAATGTAGACGTAGCCTTTTTCGTCGACCAGTTTCAGCGAGTAGGCCAGGGCTTCCGGGAACGAATCGCCGTGCAGCACCACTTTGCCGCCACGGGAGCGCACGCCTTCGACCTTGATCTCCGGGGTGGTCTTGGGCATGACGATGGTCGCTTTCACGCCCAACACCTTTGCCGCCAAGGCCAGACCCTGGGCATGGTTGCCCGCCGACGCGGTAACTACACCGCGAGCGCGTTCTTCGTCGCTCAACTGGGTCAACTTGTTGTAGGCGCCGCGAATCTTGAACGAGAACACCGGCTGCAAGTCTTCGCGCTTGAGCCAAATGCTGTTGCCCAGCCGCTCGGAGAGCTGGCGGGCAGTCTGCAGCGGGGTTTCTACGGCAACGTCATAAACGCGCGAGGTGAGGATCTTTTTGACGTACTGTTCAAGCATCGGAAAGCATCACTGAGCGGGTTGGGCAGGACCAAGGAGTCTAACCCGCATTTTGGGCGGGCGACCACACTAAACAGGTGGTTTTAAGCCAGCGAAAAGATCGCAGCCTTCGGCAGCCCCTACAGGTGCGATCTTTTGACCTGCCAATCGGGCAATGACCTTCCCCGCCCCGAAGCCTATAATGCCGGCCTTTCGTCCCCTCCTCGGCACCCCGGAGCCCGCATGAACCAGGATCAACTCAAACAGGCAGTGGCTCAGGCCGCCGTCGACTTCATCCTTCCGAAACTCGACGACAAGAGCATCGTCGGGGTCGGCACCGGCTCCACCGCCAACTGCTTCATCGACGCGCTGGCCAAGCACAAGGGCGCATTCGATGGCGCCGTCGCCAGTTCCGAAGCCACCGCCGCGCGCCTCAAGGGCCACGGGATTCCGGTTTACGAACTGAACACCGTCAGCGACCTGGAGTTCTACGTCGACGGCGCCGATGAAAGCGACGAGCACCTGAACCTGATCAAGGGCGGCGGCGCGGCCCTGACCCGCGAGAAGATTGTCGCGGCCGTGGCCAAGACCTTCATTTGCATCGCCGATGCCAGCAAACTGGTGCCGGTCCTCGGTACTTTCCCGCTGCCCGTGGAGGTGATCCCGATGGCCCGCAGTCACGTGGCCCGTGAGCTGGTGAAACTCGGCGGCGACCCGGTTTACCGCGAAGGCGTGCTGACCGACAACGGCAACATCATCCTCGACGTGTTCAACATGCAGATCACCAATCCGGTGGAACTGGAAACGCAGATCAATGCGATCGTCGGCGTGGTCACCAACGGTTTGTTCGCGGCACGTCCGGCGGATCTGTTGTTGCTGGGTACGAGCGAGGGCGTGAAGACCCTGCGCGCGGAATAAGCCAGACTGCCCAGATTTTCTGAGCAGATGAATGACCTGTGGGAGCGAGCTTGCTCGCGATGAGGCCGTGTCAGTCGACGGATATGTTGAATGACAGACCGCTATCGCGAGCAAGCTCGCTCCCACAGTGTTTTGTGGTGTTGGCTAGAGTTGCGTTGGCTTCTTGAACACGTAGAACAGGTTCGGCTCGCTCACCAGGTACAGCGTTTCGTCGTCTCCCATGGCGATCCCTTCGGCCTGCGGCACGGTTTTTTGCAACCCCTGGTGCCCCTTGCTCAATGACATTGTGCTCAGCGGACGCCCATCCACATCCAGCTCCAGAATCAATCGCGACTCATCCGACAGCGCCAGCAAATGCCCGCTGCGCTCGTCGTATTGCAGGCTCGACAGATCCCGCACGAACATCCCGGCATCACGCTTGGGGTCGTTGATCACGTGCACCGAGTAGGAGTCTTCAGGGTTGAAGCGCGGAAAACCGTGTACCTCGTAGATCAGCATCGGGTTGCGCTCCTTGGCGACGAACAGGCGTTTGCCCACAGAGTCGTAAGCCAGACCCTCGAAGCCCTTGTTGCTGCCCATGTGTACGCCAATGGTCATCTGCTCGGCGTCTGCCGCATCGACGAAGGTGGTGTCCTGCTCCAGACGAATCTTGATCAGCCGCTGCTGGCTTTCGTCAGTCACCACGTAGATGTCCTCGCTGATGAACTCCACCGCCTCCGGATCACCGAACCCGAGCAGCGCCACACGGCGCAAAACCCTGCCGTCGAGGGACAACTCGACCAGCTCGCTCCGTTTGTTGGTGACGGTGAACAGGCTTTTGCGTATCGGGTCGTAGGTCAACGCCGAAACGTTGTCAGCCAGGCCATCGATCACCTGCGCTTCGGTCACGACCTGATACTGGTCCAGCCCCATGGACCGGGAACTCACCGGCTGCCACAGCGTATGCAGATTGAACCAGGCGCGCTCGAACAGGCGCATGTACTGGGCGATCGCTATCAACGCGATCAGCAAGACCACCGACAGGATCAGAATCAGGGATTTGGGGCGGGCAAATCGATGCATTCGGGCGGGCTCGGGTCAAAACGGGCGGATGAAATATCACGCCCGTCTGAACTGAAGCTTAATGGCCACTGGCCTTTTACGTACAGGCAATCAGCGCAGGCGTTGATTACTTCTGTTTTTCGAAGCGATAAAACAGGTTCGGCTCACTCACCATGTACAACGTGCCCGCTTCATCCATGGTCACGCCTTCAGCACGCGGAATGGTATTTTTCAGGCCGTTGAAGCCACGCAGCAGGGTGATGAAACTGACCTGCTCACCCATCTTGTCCAGCTCCAGCAACAGGTGCGAGTCGGCGGACAACACCAGCATGTGGCCAGTCCGTGGATCGACGGCCAGGGCAGACAGGTTGCGCATGTCCAGTGCATGGCTGGCCAGTTTCAGCTTGTCGCCGGTCAGAACCTTGCCGTCACCTTTCCAGGCAAACAATGCCGGCGGGCGCTCTTCGCCCAACAGCAGTTGCTGATTGCGCGGGTCCCAGGTGACACCCTCGAACGCCTTGTTCTGGTCCTTGGAAGGCCCGAGGTCGTATTTCGGGAAGTCGGCGATATTCAATTCGCGGGTATCGGCATCGACCTGGACGATAGCGATCAGATGCTCGCGCTCATCGACAATGGCCAACCGGCCGTCGCCGAGAACGGTGACACCCTCAGGATTGCTCCAGCCGACCAGAGGCATTTTGCGCAATACATCGCCCTGTAATGTCAGCTCGACCAGGAACGGGTTCTTGCCCATCACCGAAAACAGGGTCTTGGTCTGGGGGTCGTAGGCCAGGTCCGATGCTTCGTCCTTCTCCATGCCCGGCAATGGCTTGGCATCGATCACCGCCCGATAGTCCGGCAGCCAGATGCTCGCCTGGCGCTCGGCCGGGCTTTTGAATTGCTCTTTCACCCAGAGCACGCCCCGCGAATCCCACTGCATGGCAAATGCGACGCCGTAGGCGACAACGGCCACCAACAGCAGCCAGATGTACCAACGCAAGGCGAAGCGCGAGCGGCGGACAGGTTCAAGCGTGGAAAGCGGAGGAGTGACCATCGGGGATGCGTTCCAGAGATTCAGGCTAGGGGTAATAGCACAGTTTGGGGCCGGCTCAGAGGCCAATAGCACTGAAATTATCCAGACTGGATGTGAAAAAAACGGGAAATGACAGGGTTGAACTGTGTGGAATCCGGACTTCAGCCCACCAAATACTACTGTGGGAGCGAGCTTGCTCGCGATGAGGCCGTGTCAGTCAACAGAGATGTTGAATGATAGACCGCTATCGCGAGCAAGCTCGCTCCCACAGGGTACAGCGACGCCTGGATCAGCGAACGCTGCTGGTGAAACTGCTGGCGCCAGGCAATTCCAGAACGATCTCGTCACCGACATTCAGCGGACCAACGCCCACTGGCGTGCCGGTGAGGATCACGTCCCCGGCCTGCAACGAGAAGCAGCCGGCCATGTGCTGGATCATCGGCACGATCGGGTTGAGCATTGCGCTGCTGTTGCCGTCCTGGCGCACTTCACCGTTGATGGTCAGGCGGATGCCGATGTCGGTCAGGTCAGCAAACGAGCTGCCAGACACGAACGGAGCAAGCACTGCCGCGCCGTCGAAGGACTTGGCGATTTCCCAGGGCAGGCCCTTGGATTTCAGCTCGGCCTGCTTGTCGCGCAGGGTCAGGTCCAGGGCCGGGGCGAAGCCGGAAATGGCATCGAGTACTTCTTCACGACTCGGCTTGGTCGACAACGGCTTGCCGATCAAAACCGCGATTTCCGCCTCGTAATGCACCGAACCGCGCTCGGTCGGAATGCTGAAACCGCCTTCCAGCGGCACCACGCAACTGCCCGGCTTGATGAACAGCAGCGGCTCGGTCGGCACCGGGTTATCCAGTTCCTTGGCGTGTTCGGCGTAGTTACGGCCGATGCACACCACTTTCCCCAGCGGGAAGTGAATGCGCGTACCGTCGACATACTGGTGCTGATAGCTCATTACCGACTCCTGCTTCGTTGGCTCTTAAAGTTCGAAAATCAAACAGCGAAAATCTTGCCCGGGTTCATGATGCCGTTCGGGTCGAACACCGCCTTGACCGCTTTCATGTACTCGATCTCGACCGGTGAACGGCTGTAGGTCAGGTAGTCACGCTTGGTCATGCCCACGCCGTGTTCGGCGGAAATCGAACCGTTGTACTTCTCGACGGTTTCGAACACCCACTTGTTGACGGTGGCGCACTTGGCGAAGAACTCATCCTTGCTCAGGTTATCCGGCTTGAGGATGTTCAAGTGCAGGTTGCCGTCGCCGATGTGGCCGAACCAGACGATTTCGAAGTCCGGGTAGTGTTCACCGACGATCGCGTCAATTTCTTTCAGGAATGCCGGGACTTTCGATACGGTGACCGAAATGTCGTTCTTGTACGGCGTCCAGTGGGAAATGGTTTCGGAGATGTATTCGCGCAGCTTCCACAAGTTCTGTAGCTGGGTTTCGCTCTGGCTCATCACGCCGTCCAGCACCCAGCCCTGCTCGACGCAGTGCTCGAAGGTTTCCAGGGCGTGGTTGGCCACTTCTTCGGTGGTCGCTTCGAATTCCAGCAGCGCGTAGAACGGGCAATCGGATTCGAACGGCGCCGGTACATCGCCGCGAGCCATGACTTTGGCCAGGGCTTTGTCGGAGAAGAACTCGAAGGCGGTCAGGTCAAGCTTGCTCTGGAAGGCGTGCAGCACCGGCATGATCGAGTCGAAATCGGCGGTGCCGAGAACCATCGCGGTGAGGTTTTTCGGTGCGCGGTCCAGGCGCATGGTCGCTTCGACCACGAACCCGAGGGTGCCTTCGGCACCGATGAACAGCTGACGCATGTCGTAGCCGGTGGCGTTCTTGATCAGGTCGCGGTTCAGTTCCAGCACATCGCCCTTGCCGGTGACCACTTTCATGCCGGCGACCCAGTTACGGGTCATGCCGTAGCGAATCACCTTGATCCCGCCGGCATTGGTGCCGATATTGCCGCCAATCTGGCTCGAACCCGCTGAAGCGAAGTCCACCGGGTAGTACAGGCCTTTTTCTTCGGCGACGTTCTGCAAATGCTCGGTGACCACGCCCGGCTGGCAAACGGCGGTGCGGTCAGTGAGGTTCACGTCGAGGATCTGGTTCATGTAGTCGAAGGACACCACAACTTCGCCATTGGCTGCCACGGCAGCGGCAGACAACCCGGTACGACCACCGGACGGCACCAGCGCCACCTTGTGTTTGTTGGCCCACAGGACAATGGCCTGGACCTGCTCGGTGGTCTTGGGGAACACGATGGCGGTCGGGGCCGGGGCGAAATGCTTGGTCCAATCCTTTCCGTAAGCATTCAGGGAGTCGGCATCGGTCAGCACCTTGCCAGGCTCAACCAGGGTCTTCAGCTCTTCAATCAGGGCAGGATTGGTCATCGACAGAACTCTCGAACAATTCATGGTCATCCTGAGAACGCTTCACGTCGCAGGAATGAGTGTTTAGCGGGGTGCATATGCTAGCATAACGACCCCGCAGGATAGTGCCCAAGGGCTGTTCTGCGGTGACGGTTTAGTTGCCGTCCGGGTCAGCATCTGTTGACCATTTCCTGCCATTTTTCTCCGGGATACAGGTTTACGCAGATGAGCAAGACTTCTCTCGATAAGAGCAAGATCAAGTTCCTTCTTCTCGAAGGCGTCCACCAATCGGCTGTCGACGTCCTCAAGGCGGCGGGCTATTCCAACATCGAGTACCTCACTGGTTCTCTGCCGGAAGCCCAGCTCAAGGAAAAGATCGCTGATGCTCACTTCATCGGCATTCGCTCCCGCACTCAACTGACCGAAGAGATCTTCGATCACGCGAAGAAGCTCGTGGCTGTAGGGTGTTTCTGCATCGGCACCAACCAGGTCGACCTGAGTGCTGCCCGCGAGCGCGGCATCGCCGTGTTCAACGCGCCGTACTCCAACACCCGTTCCGTAGCGGAACTGGTGCTGGCCGAAGCGATCCTGCTGCTGCGCGGCATCCCTGAGAAGAACGCTTCCTGCCACCGTGGCGGCTGGATCAAGAGCGCGGCCAACTCCTTCGAGATCCGTGGCAAGAAGCTGGGCATCGTCGGTTACGGCTCGATCGGTACACAACTGTCGGTCCTGGCTGAAGGCCTGGGGATGCAGGTGTACTTCTACGACACCATCACCAAGCTGCCATTGGGTAACGCTACTCAGGTAGGCAACCTGCACGAACTGCTGGCGATGTCCGACATCGTTTCGCTGCACGTACCGGAAACCGCCGCCACCCAGTGGATGATGGGCGAGAAGGAAATCCGCGCCATCAAGAAAGGCGGCATCCTGATCAACGCCGCCCGTGGCACCGTGGTCGAACTGGACCACTTGGCGGACGCGATCAAGGACAAACACCTGATCGGCGCGGCCATCGACGTATTCCCGGTGGAGCCACGCTCCAACGACGAAGAGTTCGAAAGCCCGCTGCGTGGCCTGGACAACGTGATCCTGACCCCGCACATCGGCGGCTCCACCGCTGAAGCCCAGGCCAACATCGGTCTGGAAGTGGCGGAAAAACTGGTCAAGTACAGCGACAACGGTACTTCGGTATCGTCCGTGAACTTCCCGGAAGTGGCCCTGCCGGCTCACCCTGGCAAGCACCGCCTGCTGCACATCCACGAGAACATCCCGGGCGTGCTCAGCGAGATCAACAAGGTCTTCGCCGAAAACGGCATCAACATCTCCGGCCAGTTCCTGCAGACCAACGAGAAAGTCGGCTACGTGGTAATCGACGTCGACGCCGAGTACTCGGACCTGGCGCAAGAGAAGCTGCAACACGTCAACGGCACCATCCGTAGCCGTGTGTTGTTTTAAGAGCAGCTTCAAGCTTCAAGCGGCAAGTGAGGTTCGCTTTGCTTTGACTTGAAGCTTATAGCTTGCAGCTTGCAACTATAAAAAAGGGAGCCCCAGCGAAGCGGGCTCCCTTTTTTATTTCACATTGACGGTGATCTTCTCGGAAACGATCGGCGGATCGAACGGTATGTGGTTGCTATCGCCCAGTTCAAGCTGCAAGGTGTGTTTGCCCGGCGTGAGCGTTATTTCAGCCTGGGTCTGCGCACCGCCGAAATGCAGGTGGTTGGCATCCTTGGGAATCGGCGCACCGGCGGCAGGCAGCTCGTCGACGTCGATCAGCACGTGGTGATGACCGGTGTTCTTGGTGGGATCGCCCGCCGGCGCCAGGGCAATGTTCTCGACCGCGAACTTGACGACGACTGTCTGTGGAATCGTCGCACCGTCCTCGGGAGACACGATGGACACTTCGGCGCCTTTCGGAGCCGGCGTTGCAGCACTGGCCAGCACAGAAACACCCATCAACAGGCCAGCCAAAGCAGCACGTGACATAAAGGTTTTCATTCTCTTCTCCAGTTTTTCCGTAAAATCCGCATGACCATGACAACTTCATGGCCAATTGTTGTCGAAGGCACTCGACAACCATAGCAAAGCGAGCCTGAATCAGTGGGTCGCGATAATAAATTCAAAGGAGTGACCATGCGCTTTCTGCCTGGCCTGATCTGCCTGCTACCCCTTTTGAGCCCTTTGGCTCATGCCGAACTGATTGATGACGTCAACGACCGGGGCGAATTGCGCATTGCCGTTGAAGCCAACACTCCCCCGTTCAATTTCAAGGATGACGACAAGCTCACCGGCTTCGAAGTCGAGTTGGGCCAACTGCTGGCAAGTGAACTCGATGTCCGGGCCGACTTTGTCGTCACCGACGGCAGTGATCTGCTGACCGGCGTCGAAAGCGGCAAGTACGACATCGCTATCAACCACATAGCAGCGACCCCGGATCTCCAGGATCGTTTCGACTTCAGCGAGCCTTACATTCAAACCCATGCGCAATTGATCGCGCAGAAGGAAGAGCCGCGCTCCATTTTGCTGGTGCAGTCGCTGACGGAAGAGAAGCCCAAAACCAACCCGGCCGTGAGCCTGGCGATTCCGTTTCAGAAGGGTAATCCGGCGTTCCATGCCAGCCTGGAAAACGCCTTGCAGCGGATCAAGGATGACGGGCGACTGCAGGCGCTGGAGCAGAAGTGGTTGGGGGCAGATGCGAGTGTGGTGCCGAAGCTGCAGAACTGAAGTAAATGCAGAACCTGTGGGAGCGAGCTTGCTCGCGATGAGGTCAGTCCAGTCAACATTGATGTTGAATATCAGGCCGCCATCGCGAGCAAGCTCGCTCCCACAGTGAATCCATGGTGATTGTCAGTCTTGTACAGCCAAGGCTGCCGCAGCTTGCGGCAACTCCAGCTCACTGAACACCTGCACCCCGTGGCGCTTGAGCAGCGCCGCCGTCACGCCCTCTCCACTGACCTTCACGCCGCTGAACGTCCCGTCATAGGTCAGCAGATTGCCGCAGGACGGGCTGTTGGCCTTGAGGACGGCGATGCGGATGCCATGCTTTTGTACCAGCTCCAATGCCTGATACGCCCCCGACAGAAACTGCGCACTGACATCCTCGCCCTCGGTGGTGATCACCATCGCCTGGTCATCGAGGACTTGCGCGCCCTGCCCGCCTGGAATTTCCGCCGCCGCCCGAGGTGTTGGCAAACCACCGGCCACCTCCGGGCACAACGGCACGACCCGCCCTTCATCAAGCCACTGCTGAAGCTGATCGAACGGCCCGCTGGCCCCGCCGTCGTAACGAACCCGGTGGCCCAACAGGCAACGGCTGACGAGAATTTTCTGCATGATCAGAACGGCTCGTTGCCGCGCCGGCGGAACCAGCCGGTCAGCGACAGGCGATCCCGGGTCGCGGGCAGGACTTCGTGGGGAACCTCTCCGGAGAGAAACACCACCAGGCAGCCACCGATAGGTTGCACGTCGTGGACGCGATCATTGTCGAGATACATGCGCAACTGGCCGCCGTGCTCGGGAAGCCATGCATCATTGAGGTAAACCACCGCCGAAACCATGCGCCGGTCGTCATCGCGAAAGCGGTCGACGTGCTTCAGGTAGAAGGCTCCGGGCGGGTACATCGCAAAGTGGCTTTCGAAATCCTCCAGGCCGAGAAACAGACCGCGATTGATCGCCTCGCGCAGGCTGTTCATCAAACTCAGGTAGCTGTCGCACACCTCGGCCTGGCCGGGGTCGATCCACTGGATATGGTCGCCACGAATCCCTTCGCGGATCTCCGATGACGGCCCACGGCCCACGGCGGCCGGAGCCAGTTCACCCTCGGCAGCACGTTTGCGACACTCGGCCGCCAGCGCTCGGGTCAGATCCAGAGGCAGGAAAATATTCTGCTGCGACCAGCCGTGCTCGGCCAGGTCGTCGACGATTCGTAGCAGCAGCGGGTGATCAGAGGATATTTGCATGGCGCGCATAGTATTCCTGTGCCCGGAAATCCGACAGAGCCGCGCAGCGGGTTGATACGAATTCTCGACAAGCAGGGATGCCGCACGGAGAATAGTCGCCTGCTGACAGGAGTCCCTATGCGCCGTTTGCTTTTATCACTGCTGATGTTCTGCGTTTTGCCCGCCTGGGCAGACGGCCACGACCAGTTGTACAAGGTCGCCGGCTGGCCGGAACAACGCGCGCATTTCAGCGACGCCCTCTCGGCCGCTCAGCAACGCTACCAGGGCAGCCTGCCACCGACGGTGTTTCAGGCACTGGTCAATAACAGCAATCAGCGATTTTCCGCCCAGGCCGTGGACCAGCGAGCCGAAGCGCAATTGCGCAAAAACCTCACCAACCCCAAACCCGCGCTGACGTTTTTCCAGTCGCCCCTGGGCAAGAAAGTCGTGGCCGCCGAACTGCTGGCGACCCGTCGCGACCAACTGGCGAAAAACGCCAAGGGCCTGCCGAAGATGCAGGCCAGCGACAGCCGCATGCTGATCATCGGCCATTTGGCACAAGCCCTGCCTGCACGCGAGGCCGGCGCGGAAGTCAGCCTGGCGATTGCTGGCGTCGCCGCCGATAGCTTGAGTTCGATGATCCCGGGCCTGCTCGGTGCCGGTCAGGCCCAGGGCATGCTCAACGGCCAGCGCCAGCGCCTGATGGACCAGATCGGCAGCGACCTGAACAACACACTGCTGTATGTCTATCGCGACCTGTCGGACAACGAACTGGAAGAGTTCGCGACCTTTGCCGAATCGACGGAAGGCCAGGCTTATTATCAAGCCGCATTGGCGGCAATCCGGGCGGGGTTGGCGGTGGGACAGAGCAATTCGAACCTGACCCAGTGATCCTCACCAACTGATAGACCGCTATAGCGAGCAAGCTCGCTCCCACAGTGTTTTGAGTCACCCCACAAATTTGTGATCACCGCAAAACCTGTGGGAGCGGGCTTGCCCGCGAAGGGGCCGGAGCAGGCACTAGGGATTCCGACCCTTGATCCGCCTGGTCAGAAACCCGAAATACTCCTCTCGCATCACCAGCGTCTCATTCGCCAGATGATGCCGTGCCTCGGGCAACATCAACACCTGCGGCCGATCAAACTTGCCTCGCAACACTTCCAGGTTGTGCTCCCAATCCACCGTCATGTCGGCCTGTCCCTGCACGATCAGCGGCCGACGGGTACTCATGGGGGCGGCCTCGATGCGCTTGATCCAGCGCGCCAATGCGCCCACCCAGGCCGTCGGCAGGCGCAACGGCTGCAACGGATCGGCTTGCAGGAACGGCAGAAAGGCCGGGTCATTGGAGTTCTCGCTGAAACGCCGGGCGATGGCTTTGACGAAAGGCTTGAGCACGTAATAACTCAGCTGCGACCAACCCCACGCCCGCGGCCGCACCAGCGGCGACAGCAGAATCACCTGGCCCTGGGCCGGGCTGTTCGCCCCCGCATTCAACACATGATCGATCACGATAGCCCCGCCGGTGCTCTGCCCGCACAGGTGCCACGGCTGCGGCAAGTCGAGGGACTGCGCCTCGCTGAACAGGCCTTGCAGCGCGTCCTGGTACTCGGCGAAATCCTTGATGCTCGCCCGTTCGCCGCTGGACAGGCCATGTCCCGGCAAGTCGCAAGCAATCACCGCAAAGCCCTGGTCCAGCGCCCATTCGATCACATGCCGGTAGAGCCCGGTGTGGTCGTAGAAACCGTGGATGACAAACAGCGTCGCTTTTGCTCGCTCAGGCCACCAGAACTGGCTGACCAGCTCATAACCGTCGACCTCGAATCGCCCAAGGCCACGGCGCACCTGACGCGGGGAAAAATCCAGCCCGTAGAATCGCTGGTAAGCCTGCGCCTGCGCCGACAACGGCTGCCCGGCCGCCAATGGCAGCAGACTTGCACGTAAAAGATCGGGGTCGAAAGTGGCCGGCATGGACGATTCCAGAGCGTGAAACGGACTTTGTAGGCCTGCGATATTCTTCTGTCGCGGCAAGCATGGCAAGCTAGCCGACCTTCGAGGACTGAACCGATGCGCTCGCCCCTTCGCGCCACCCTGTTTGCCAGCCTGCTCGCCGTGATGTGTGCCGGTGTATTGTGGGCGGCCTACGACTGGTTCCAGGGGCGCTACCTGCGGGCGTTCAGCGAGCACACCGCGATGTTTTCCGGCGATCCGCTGCGCCTTCCCGAAGCACTCGCCGGGCCTGGCGCCATCCGTCTGGTGCATTTCTGGGACCCGGCCTGCCCGTGCAATGTCGGCAATCAACAACACCTGAGCGAACTGGTCGAGCGCTACGCCCCCCATGGCGTGGAATTCTATGCTGTGCAAAAGCCCGGTAGCCATGGCCAATTGCCAAGCACCTTGAGCCGTCTGAAAACCATTGACGTCCTGCCCGGCTCCGAACAGGTCCCCGCCAGCCCGGCCGTGGCAATCTGGGATCGCAGCGGCAAACTGGCGTACTTCGGCCCCTACAGCGAAGGCCTGACCTGCAATTCGAGCAACAGCTTTATCGAACCGATCCTGCAAGCGCTGGATGAGGGACGTGCGGTGAGTGCCACGCACACACTGGCGGTGGGGTGTTACTGCCCGTGGCCTGTCGAGCCAACTAAATAGGGAAAGACGCGGTAATACGAATCCCTCCTACGGGCGATGCGCCAAATCGGCACGCCGTGTTACACAGTGGCACCAGGAATCACAATAACAACAAGGAGTCTCCATGAAACGCAGCCTGACCGCTCTCGCTCTGTTGATCGTCGCGCTGGCCGCCGGGGCCGGCTGGTACTTCTACAGCAAGCAGCCGTCACGCCAGGGCATGGTGGAACTGCAACACCTGCAAGGCTCCGTCACTGTGCGCTACGACGAGCGCGGCGTCCCGCACATCCGCGCCGACAACGAAACCGACCTGTACCGCGCCCTCGGCTATGTGCATGCCCAGGACCGCCTGTTCCAGATGGAAGTCCTGCGTCGCCTGGCCCGTGGCGAACTGGCCGAAGTACTCGGGCCAAAACTGCTCGACACCGACAAACTGATGCGCAGCCTGCGCATTCGCGAACGCGCCGAAACCTACTTCGCGAACCTCGACAAGCAGTCGCCCTCCTTTATCGCCATGCAAGCCTATCTGGACGGCATCAACCAGTATCAGGACAGCCACGCAAAACCCGTGGAGTTCGATGTGCTGGGCATTCCAAAACGCCCGTTCACCGCCCAGGACACCATCAGCATCGCCGGCTACATGGCCTACAGTTTTGCCGCGGCATTTCGTACCGAACCCTTGCTGACATTCGTGCGCGATCAACTGGGGCCCGAATACCTGAACATCTTCGATCTCGACTGGCAGCCCAAGGGCGTGCTCAACGGCACTGGCACCCCCTTGGCCAGCGCCGACTGGAAAGACCTCAACGCCCTCGCCCGCCTGAGCGAACAAGCCCTGGCTGACAACGGCCTGCCACAGTTCGAGGGCAGCAACGCCTGGGTCGTCGCAGGCAGCCGGACCCAAAGCGGCAAGCCGCTGCTGGCGGGGGATCCGCATATCCGTTTTTCCGCGCCGTCGGTGTGGTACGAAGCGCAACTTTCGGCGCCGGGCTTCGAACTCTACGGCCACTATCAGGCCCTGATGCCGTTTGCCTCCCTGGGCATGAACCGCGACTTCGGCTGGAGCATCACCATGTTCCAGAACGACGACCTCGACCTGATCGCCGAGAAGGTCAACCCGGACAACCCTAATCAAGTCTGGTATCACGGCCAGTGGGTGGACATGACGACCAGCGAGCAGCAGATCGCGGTCAAGGGCCAGGCGCCAGTCACCCTGGTGTTGCGTCAATCGCCCCACGGTCCGATCGTTAACGATGCCCTGGGCAGCGGCGCCGGCAAAACGCCGATTGCCATGTGGTGGGCGTTTCTCGAAAGCCAGAACCCGATCCTGGAGGGCTTCTACCAGCTAAATCGCGCCGACACCCTGGCCAAGGCCCGCAGTGCCTCGGCAAAAATCCAGGCCCCGGGCCTGAACGTTGTCTGGGCCAATGCCAAGGGTGACATCGGCTGGTGGGCAGCGGCGCAATTGCCTAAACGCCCGGCGGGCGTACGCCCGTGGTTCATCCTCGACGGCAGCACCGCCGAGGCGGACAAGGACGGCTTCTACCCGTTCACGGCCAACCCCCAGGAAGAAAACCCGGCGCGGGGCTACATCGTCTCGGCCAACTTCCAGCCGGTGTCGCCGACCGGCATGGAGATTCCCGGCTACTACAACCTTGCCGATCGCGGCCAGCAACTCAATCGCCAGCTCAGCGACAAAACGGTCAAATGGGACCTGGAAAACAGCCAGAAGCTGCAACTGGGCACCACCACCGCCTACGGCCCGCGCCTGTTGGCACCGCTGTTGCCGGTGTTACGCGAAGTGGTGAGCGATCCCGCCGAGCTCAAGCTGGTGGAGCAACTGGCCCAGTGGCAAGGCGATTACCCCCTCGACTCGACCAGCGCCACGCTGTTCAACCAGTTCCTGTTCAACCTGGCTGACGCGACGATGCACGATGAGCTGGGTAACGACTTCTTCGAAACGCTGCTCTCGACCCGGGTGATCGATGCCGCGCTCCCCCGCCTGGCTGCCAGCGCCGACTCACCGTGGTGGGACAACCGCAACACCCAGGGCAAGGAAACCCGTGCCGACACGGTGAAGGCCGCCTGGCAAGCCAGCCTCGCGCACCTCAAGAGCACCCTCGGCGCAGACGCCTCGCAATGGCAGTGGGGCAGTGCGCACACATTGACCCATGGCCATCCGCTGGGGCAGCAAAAGCCGCTGGACCTGTTCTTCAATGTCGGCCCCTTCGCCGCACCCGGCACTCATGAAGTACCGAACAACCTCTCGGCGAAAATCGGACCGGCACCCTGGCCCGTCACCTACGGCCCCTCGACCCGACGCCTGATCGACTTCGACGACCCGACCCACAGCCTGACCGTCAACCCGGTCGGCCAGAGCGGCGTCCTGTTCGACAGCCACTATGATGATCAGGCCGAGGCCTACGTCGAGGGGATGTACTTCCAGGCGCATCTCAATGATGAAGAGGTCACGGCCAATACGCGCAGTACGTTGAAGCTGTTGCCGGCGCGGGCTGTGCCATAGATTTTTGCTGGCTGGACCGGCCCCTGCGCGAGCAGGCTCGCGAAGGGGCCCTCACAGACAACAAAAAATGTCAGCTCAAACCATCGCCGCAAAATTCAACCTGAACTGCTGAGGCGTCACCCCCAATCTACGATTGAACACACTGCGCATGTGCTGGGCATCGCGAAAACCGCATTGATAGGCCACGGTCTTGAGCGGCGCGCGGGTGCTTTCCAGCAGCGTCCTCGCCGCATCGACCCGTGCACGCTCGACAAACTCGGCCGGGGTGATTTTCGCTTCCCTGGCAAACACCCGGGAGAAGTTGCGCGCGCTCATGTTGGCGGCATTGGCCAGGTCGGCGATGGTCAGATCGCCCGTCAGGTTGGCCAACACGTAATGCTGGACCATTGCGACCGCCGAATCCGGTTCGGCGTGGGGCGTAAGGAACGGGCTGAATTGCGATTGCCCGCCCGAACGCTGGGTGAACACCACCAACCGCTTGGCGACATTCAGCGCCACTTCCGGCCCGTGATCCCGGCCCAATAGATACAACGACAGATCGATCCCCGCTGTGACCCCGGCCGAGGTGAACAGCTCGCCATCCTCAACATACAGTCGATCCGCTTCCACCCGAGACGTGGGGCACAACGCCGCCAGATCCGATGCGTCCTGCCAGTGCGTGGTGACCGTGCGCCCCTCCAGCAATCCGGCCCGGGCGAGCATGAACGCGCCGTTGCAGATCGAGCCAAAGCGCGTGGCCCGGGCACAGGCATCGCGCAACCAGCCATCGAATACCCTGCCGAAATCCATGAACGGCAACTGCGGCCCGCCAGCCACCAGCAACAGGTCATACGGCTCCAGCGCTTCGCTGAAATGCCGATGGGCATTGAGTGCCAAACCGTTGGAGCACGCCATCATCCCGCGCTCGACGCCAATCACCTCCAGACGATAGTGATCCTCAGGGGCGAGGAAGCGATTGGCCTCTGAAAACACATCCATGGGGCCGGTGACATCCAGCGACTGGACGCCGGCAAACACCACGATGGCTACGGTTTTACTCATGGTCTGAAAACGCCCTCAATGAATCTGGATCGCCACAGTAAACTCACTAACCCGGTTCAACCCTAGCCAATCCACACGCAACAAGCGAGGTTGGCGCGATATGCACGCTCATTGGCCGGGATCGCAGCCATGGATCGATTGTCCGGTTTCGGGGGCCGGAACAGACTGAAACCCTCATCACGAAGAGGAAAACTCCATGAGCAGCACCATCGCCGGCATCCAGATCCCCGACAGCGCACTGGCCAAGGCCACCACCGAATACATTCGTGACATCGAGTCCGACCTGCTCTACCACCACTCGCGCCGGGTCTTCCTGTTCGGCGCACTGAGCGGTGAGCGCAAGCAACTGGCCTACAACCCGGAGTTGTTGTACGTCGGCGCGATGTTCCATGACCTGGGCCTGGTGCAAGGTCATCGCAGCGACAACGAGCGCTTCGAAGTCGATGGTGCAAACGCGGCAGCGGCGTTCCTCAAGCCCTACGGGTTGAGCGATGACGACATCGAACAGGTCTGGCTATCGATTGCCCTGCACACCACGCCGGGCGTGCCTCAGCACTTGCGGCCCACCGTGGCGCTGGTCACGGCTGGCGTCGAGATGGACGTGCTGGGCATGGACTACGCGGCGTTTTCCAGCGTGCAGCGCGAAGCGGTGGTGCATGCGCATCCACGGGGCGAGGGATTCAAGGAGTGCATCATCTGCGCGTTTGCCGACGGCTTGCGCCATCGTCCGCAGACCACGTTCGGCAATGTGAAAACCGATGTGCTGGTTGATCAGGAGCCGGGGTTCAAGCCGATGAACTTCGTCGAGGTCATCCGCAAATCCCCTTGGGTCGCATAAAACCAATGTAGGAGCGAGCCTGCTCGCGATAGCGGTGTGTCAGGCAACAATTAAGTCGACTGACATTCCGTCATCGCGAGCAGGCTCGCTCCTACATTTTGGACTTGGGTTGAACTCGATAATGAGGTCAATCCGGCATTGCTCAAGCCGCTTCCGGTGCCTGCGCGCGACGCACGTCCGGTTGCTTCCACGAGTCGGCTGCTGCTTCCTCGATCGCCTGCTGGATCGCACGACGACGGCTTTCTTCGGCGCGACGACTGAAGAACCAGACCATGAAGGTCACGATCGACACTGCCAACAGGATCAGGCTGGCCACGGCGTTGATCTCGGGCTTCACGCCCAGACGCACCGCCGAGAACACTTCCATCGGCAGGGTCGTTGAACCCGGGCCCGACACGAAGCTCGCCAACACCAGGTCATCCAGCGACAACGCGAAGGACATCATGCCGCCCGCCGCCAGCGATGGCGCAATCATCGGGATGGTGATCAGGAAGAACACCTTCCACGGCCGTGCACCGAGGTCCATGGCCGCCTCTTCGATGGACAGGTCCAGCTCGCGCAAGCGCGCCGAGACCACCACCGCCACATAGGCCGCACAGAACGTGGTGTGGGCGATCCAGATGGTGACGATACCGCGTTCCTGCGGCCAGCCGATCATCTGCGCCATGGCCACGAACAGCAGCAACAGCGACAGACCGGTGATCACCTCAGGCATCACCAACGGCGCAGTCACCAGGCCACCGAACAGGGTACGGCCCTTGAAGCGGGTAATGCGCGTCAGGACGAACGCCGCCAGTGTACCCAGCGCCACCGCCGCCACCGCCGTGTAGCAGGCGATTTCGAGCGAACGCACCACCGAGCCCATCAGCTGGGTGTTGTCGAGCAGGCCGACGTACCACTTGATCGACCAACCACCCCACACCGTCACCAGCTTGGAGGCATTGAACGAGTAGATCACCAGGATCAGCATCGGCAGGTAGATGAACAACAGACCCAGTACCAGCATCAGGCTGGAGAAACGGAAGCGCTTCATTCTCTACCCTCCATTTCCTTGGCCTGACTGCGGTTGAACAGGATGATCGGCACAATCAGGATCGCCAGCATCACCACCGCCAGGGCAGACGCCACCGGCCAGTCACGGTTGTTAAAGAACTCTTGCCAGAGCACTTTACCGATCATCAGGGTTTCCGGACCGCCGAGCAGTTCCGGGATCACGAACTCGCCCACCACCGGGATGAACACCAGCATTGCGCCTGCGATAATGCCGTTTTTCGACAGCGGCACGGTGATTTTCCAGAAGCTGTTGAACGTGCTCGAACCCAGGTCCGATGCAGCCTCCAACAGGCTATGGTCGTGTTTCACCAGGTTGGCGTACAGCGGCAGAATCATGAACGGCAGGTAGGAATAAACCACGCCGATGTAGACCGCCAGGTTGGTGTTGAGGATCTGCAGCGGTTCGTCGATCCAGCCCATGCTCATCAGGAAACCGTTGAGCAGGCCGTTGTTGCTGAGGATGCCCATCCACGCGTAAACGCGGATCAGGATCGCGGTCCAGGTCGGCATCATGATCAGCAGCACCAGCACCGTCTGCACTTCCTTGCGGGCAACGGAGATACCGTAGGCCATCGGGTAGCCGATCAGCAGGCAAAGGATGGTGCTGAAAAGCGCCATCTTCAACGAGCCGAGATAAGCGGCGATGTACAACTCGTCACCGGCCAGCATCGCGTAGTTGCCCAGGTTAAGCAGCAACTGCAGCTTCTGCTCGGCGTAGCTGTAGATTTCGGTATAGGGCGGAATGGCCACGTCCGCTTCGGCGAAGCTGATCTTCAGAACGATGAAGAACGGCAGCATGAAGAACAGGAACAGCCAGATGAAGGGAACCCCGATGACCATTTGACGGCCACCGGGAATTATTCGATTGAGACGGCGTTTGAGTTTGCGCATGTTCATGAGCGAAGTACCACGCCGCTATCGTCTTCCCAGTACACGTAGACCTGATCACCCCAGGTCGGACGCTGCCCGCGGCGCTCAGCGTTGGCCACGAACGACTGCACCAGCTTGCCGCTTGGCAGTTCGACGTAGAACACCGAGTGCCCGCCCAGGTAGGCGATGTCATGCACCTTGCCGCTGGACCAGTTGTACTGACAGGTCGGCATGTCGGCGGTGACCAGCAGTTTTTCCGGACGGATCGCGTAGGTGACCGACTTGTCCTGCACCGAAGTGCTGATGCCGTGGCCGACGTAGATCTGGCGATCCAGGTCTTTGCAGGTAATGATCGCGTGGCCTTCGGCGTCGTCGATCACTTCGCCTTCGAAGATGTTCACGTTACCGATGAATTCGCAGACCAGGCGACTGGTCGGGGTTTCGTAGATGTCGATCGGGCTGCCGATCTGGGCGATCCAGCCCAGGTGCATGATCGCGATGCGCTCGGCCATGGTCATGGCCTCTTCCTGGTCGTGGGTCACCATGACGCAGGTCACGCCGACGCGCTCGATGATCTCCACCAGCTCCAGCTGCATTTGCGAACGCAGCTTCTTGTCCAGTGCACCCATCGGTTCGTCGAGTAGCAGCAGCTTCGGACGCTTGGCCAGGGAACGGGCCAAGGCCACACGCTGACGCTGACCACCGGACAACTGATGCGGCTTGCGCTTGGCGTACTGGCTCATCTGTACCAGCTTGAGCATGTCGGCCACGCGGGCGTCGACTTCAGCGGCCGGGATCTTGTCCTGCTTGAGGCCGAAGGCGATGTTCTGCGCCACGGTCATGTGCGGGAACAAGGCGTAGGACTGGAACATCATGTTGATCGGCCGCTCGTAGGGCGGCATGTCAGTGATGTCTACGCCATCGAGGAAAATGCGTCCCTCCGTGGGCCGTTCGAAACCTGCGAGCATGCGCAGCAAAGTGGATTTGCCCGATCCCGAACCGCCGAGCAGGGCGAAAATTTCGCCTTTCTTGATTTCCAGGGACACATCGTCCACGGCAATCGTCTCGTCGAACTTCTTCGTGACCCGGTCGATTTTGACCAGCACCTGTTTAGGTTGCTGGTCGCCCTCGAGGGCTTTCTTATAGGCGCCGGAGGCAACTGCCATTTACGAAACTCCCAGAAAAAAAGAGTGCAGTTCGCTCAAGGTGAGCCAACCTTGGATAGTTTGAGCCTTGAAGCTATTTACCCGACTTGACCTTGGTCCAGCTGCGGGTCATCAAACGTTGAATATTCGGTGGTAACTCGACCGACACGTAGGTCTTGTCGAGCACCTCTTGCGGTGGATAGACCGCTTCGTCGGTGCGAATGGACTGTTCCATCAGTTTGTCCGACCCCGGGTTGGGGTTGGCATAGCCGACGTAATCACTGACCTGGGCAATTACCTCAGGCTTCAGCAAATAGTTGATGAAGGCGTGGGCCTGCTTGACGTTGGCCGAGTCCTTCGGAATCGCCAGCATGTCGAACCAGAGCGCGCCGCCCTCTTTCGGAATCGAGTAGGCGATGTTCACGCCTTTCTTGGCTTCTTCGGCGCGGTGCTTGGCCTGGAAGATGTCGCCGGAGAAACCGATCGCCACGCAGATGTCGCCGTTGGCCAGATCCGCGATGTACTTGGAGGAGTGGAAGTAGGTCACATAAGGCCGCACTGCGAGCAACTTATCTTCGGCCTTTTTGTAATCTTCAGGGTTGGTGCTGTTGGCATTCAGGCCCATGTAGTTGAGCACTGTCGGCATCATTTCATCGGCGGAATCGAGGAACGCGACGCCACAGCTGTGCAGTTTCTTGATGTTTTCCGGCTCGAACAAAACGCCCCAGGAGTCGATCTTGTCGACGCCCAGCACAGCCTTGACCTTGTCGACGTTGTAACCGATGCCGTTGGTGCCCCACAGGTACGGCACGGCGTACAGGTTGCCCGGATCGTTCTGCTCAAGGCGCTTGAGCAGCACCGGGTCGAGGTTCGAATAGTTCGGCAGCTGCGACTTGTCGAGCTTCTGGAATGCCCCGGCCTTGATCTGTTTGCCGAGGAAGTGGTTCGACGGCACGACCACGTCGTAGCCGGTACGCCCGGCCAGCAATTTACCTTCCAGGGTTTCGTTGGAATCGAAGACGTCATAAACCGGCTTGATACCGGTCTCTTTCTGGAAATCGGCCAGGGTGGTCTCGCCGATGTAGTCCGACCAGTTATAAATATGCACAGTACCGGCGGCCTGGACACTGACAGCAATCGTCAGCCCGGCACCCACCAGCATGGCATTGCGCAACAAAGAAAAAATAGGCAAGTGGAGGTCCTCTGAAATTAGTTGGGCCCAAGTTGCCCCGCGCTACATGACAACCGTGGTTGCCCGGCAACAAAACCGGCGCGCAACTTACCCTCGAAAAACCGTTCCAGCAAAACTTTCTGTCATTTAATTACACCTGTTGTCGCCACCGCGCGGGTGGCGACAACAGGTTGTTGAATCAAACCGGCTTATTTACCGGATTTGATCTTGGTCCAGCTGCGGGTCATGATCCGCTGGGTCGCGGCCGGCAAGTCGGCAATTGCGTACAGCTTGGCCAACACGTCCGCAGGTGGGTAAACGCCCGGGTCGCTGGTGATGTCTTTATCCACCAGTGGAGTGGCAGCCGCGTTACCGTTCGGGAAACGCACGGCGTTGGTGATTTCAGCCATGATTTCCGGCTTCTGCAGGAAGGTCATGAACTTGTAGGCGCCTTCGACGTTTTCGGCATCTTTAGGGATGGCGACCATGTCGTAGAAGCTGCCTGCACCTTCTTTCGGAATGTTGTAGCTGACTTTCACCTTGTCACCGGCTTCAGCAGCACGGGACTTGGCCTGGTAAATGTCACCCGAGTAACCCACGGCCACGCAGATGTTGCCGTTTGCGAGGTCGGAGATGTACTTGGACGAGTGGAAGTAGGCGATCGAAGGACGGACCTTCATGATCAGCGCTTCAGCCTTGTCGATGTCTTCTTTCTTCTGGCTGTCGGTTGGCAGGCCCAGATAGTGCAACGCCACCGGAATCATCTCGGTTGGCGAGTCCAGCAGGCTGATACCGCACGATTTCAACTTGGCGGCGTTTTCAGGCTTGAAGATCAGGTCCCAGGAATCGACCGGTGCGTCGGCACCCAGTGCAGCCTTGACCTTCTCGGCGTTGAAGCCGATACCGATCGAACCCCACATGTACGGGAAGGCGTGCTCGTTGCCCGGGTCGCTCACGGAAACAGCCTTGAGCAGGTCGGTGTTCAGGTTTTTCCAGTTAGGCAGCTTGGACTTGTCCAGCTTCTGGTAGACGCCGGCCTTGATCTGCTTGGCCAGGAAGTTGTTCGACGGTACAACGATGTCGTAACCGGACTTGCCAGCCAGCAACTTGGCTTCCAGGGTTTCGTTGCTGTCGAAGACGTCATAGACAACCTTGATGCCCGACTCGTCTTCAAACTTCTTGACGGTGTCCGGTGCGATGTAGTCGGACCAGTTGTACACGTGCAGTACTTTGTCATCGGCCTGAACCGCGCCCGCCATCAAACCCATCACGGACATGGCAAGCAGAGTCTTGCCAGCGAGCTTTTTACCTAGTGCCTTCATGCGTAATGCTCCAAATTTTTCTTTTTTGAACCACTTGTTCAGCGACCGAACCCGGGCAACTGGAACCGCGGCTAGTCTGGCAAGATCCACATCGGTCTTTCAAGGAAACGGCCATGCTTTCTGACAGTTCTGAGCGAAAGTTCCTACTACATATGTAGAACTTTGGACTTCCGCTCAGAGCCTAGCACTTAGCCCTGCAATGCACTCAGGGTCAGGTCAAGACACTTGCGAGCCTTGGTCACCAGCTCATCGATTTCCGCCGGTGTAATCACCAGTGGCGGAGCGATGATCATGGTGTCGCCGACGGCGCGCATGATCAGGCCGTTATCGAAGCAGAACTGGCGGCAGATCATGCCGACGCCCTTGCCTTCGTAACGCTTGCGCGTGGCCTTGTCCTGGACCAGTTCGATGGCCCCCAACAGACCCACCCCACGAACTTCACCCACCAGCGGGTGATCGTTCAGTTCCCGCAGACGCTTCTGCAAATACGGTGCCGTTTCTGACTTCACGCGCTCGACAATTTTTTCGTCGCGCAGGATACGGATGTTTTCCAGCCCCACAGCCGCCGCCACCGGGTGCCCGGAGTAGGTGAAACCGTGGTTGAAGTCGCCGCCTTCGTTGAGCACGTCCACCACTTCATCACGCACGATCAGGCCGCCCATCGGGATGTAGCCCGAGGTCAGGCCCTTGGCGATGGTCATCATGTCGGGCTTGAGGTCGTAGAAATCGGCACCGAACCACTCACCGGTACGTCCGAAACCGCAAATCACTTCGTCAGCCACGAACAGGATGTCGTACTTGGCGAGGATTTCCTTGATGCGCGGCCAGTAGGTCTCTGGCGGAATGATCACGCCACCGGCACCCTGGATCGGCTCGGCAATAAAGGCGCCGACGTTGTCGACGCCGACTTCCAGAATCTTTTCTTCCAGCTGATTGGCCGCCCATATACCGAATTCTTCCGGGGTCATGTCGCCGCCTTCGGCGAACCAGTACGGCTGGGCAATGTGAACGATGCCCGGGATCGGCAAGTCGCCCTGTTCGTGCATGTACGTCATGCCACCCAGGCTCGCGCCGGCCACGGTGGAACCGTGATAGCCGTTCTTGCGGCTGATGATGACTTTCTTGTTCGGCTGGCCCTTGATCGCCCAGTAGTGACGAACCATACGCAGCATGGTGTCGTTGCCTTCGGAGCCGGAACCGGTGAAGAACACATGGTTCATGCCTTGCGGCGCGATGTCGGCGATGGCCTTGGCCAGCTCCAGTACCGGCGGGTGCGCGGTCTGGAAGAACAGGTTGTAGTACGGCAGTTCGCGCATCTGTTTGCTGGCGGCATCGGCCAGTTCATCGCGACCATAACCAATCGCTACACACCACAGGCCGGCCATGCCGTCGAGGATCTTGTTGCCTTCGCTGTCCCAGAGATAAACACCCTTGGCGTTGGTGATGATCCGCGGGCCTTTCTCTTTCAGCTGCTTGAAGTCGCTGAACGGAGCCAGGTGGTGATCATTGCTCAGGGTTTGCCATTCACGGGTTTGCGGATTGTTGCTGGTCATACGAATCTCCTAAAAAAATCAGGTGAAGGCGCCGCCAGACAGCGGCGACGCCCGGCGTATCAGACGGCAAAGAGCAGGAATTCCCTTTCCCACGAACTGATCACGCGCTTGAAGTTTTCATGCTCGGCCCGCTTGACCGCGACGTAGCCAGTGATGAAATTTTTGCCCAGGTACCGCTCGACGGTTGCGCTGTTTTCCATGCGTTCCAGCGCGTCTTCGATGGTCAGCGGCAGGCGCAGGTTGCGGCGTTCATAGCCACGTCCCACCACCGGCGCGCTCGGGTTCAGGCCTTCGACCATGCCGATGTAACCGCAGAGCAGGCTCGCGGCAATCGCCAGGTACGGGTTGGCATCGGCGCCCGGCAGGCGGTTTTCCACCCGACGGTTTTGCGGCCCCGCATCCGGCACCCGCAGGCCCACGGTGCGGTTCTCTTCGCCCCACTCCACGTTCACCGGCGCCGAGGTGTCCGGCAGGAAGCGGCGGAACGAGTTGACGTTGGGTGCGAACAGCGGCAACAGCTCGGGAATGAGTTTCTGCAGGCCACCGATGTGGTGCAGGAACAGCTGGCTCATGGTCCCGTCTTCATTAGAGAAGATGTTCTTGCCGGTCTCGATGTCGATGATGCTCTGGTGCAAGTGCATGGCACTGCCCGGCTCGCCGGTCATCGGCTTGGCCATGAAGGTCGCAGCGACGTTGTGCTTGAGCGCGGCCTCGCGCATGGTGCGCTTGAACACCAGGATCTGGTCGGCCAGGGACAGGGCATCACCGTGACGGAAGTTGATTTCCATCTGCGCCGTGCCGTCCTCGTGGATCAGCGTATCGAGGTCCAGGTCCTGCAGTTCACACCAGTCGTAGACGTCTTCGAACAGCGGATCGAATTCGTTCGCCGCTTCAATGGAGAACGACTGACGACCGGTTTCCGGGCGACCGGAGCGGCCGATCGGCGGCTGCAACGGGTAGTCCGGGTCGTCACTGCGCTTGGTCAGGTAAAACTCCATTTCCGGCGCCACGATCGGCTGCCAGCCTTTGTCGGTATAGAGTTTCAGGACTTTCTTGAGCACGTTGCGCGGCGACAACTCGATCGGGTTGCCTTGCTTGTCGTAGGTATCGTGGATGACGATGGCGGTCGGCTCGATGGCCCACGGCACCAGGTACACCGCGCTCTGGTCGGGGCGGCAGATCATGTCGATGTCGGCCGGGTCGAGCAGTTCGTAATAGATGTCGTCTTCGACGTAATCGCCGGTCACTGTCTGCAACAGCACGCTTTCTGGCAGACGCATGCCTTTTTCGGCGATGAATTTGTTGGTCGGCGAAATCTTGCCCCGGGTAATCCCGGTCAAGTCGGCGATCATGCATTCGACTTCTGTGATCTTGTGGTTTTTCAACCAATCGGTGAGCTGGTCGAGGTTGTTACTCATAAATGCCTCTAGGCTTGAGTTGTCCGACCCTTTTAAGGTCAGGCGTTGTTTGACGCATCGGCGTCGCGTTGTAGAGCGTTTGCGCGGCAGATTATCGTGCTTGCCGACACGGCTGCAGAGGCCGGGCGTGCAGAATCGCGAGCGGTGCCCTGAACGATGGTCAGGCCGCTATTGTGAATCGGTTCTATATTGAATGGAGTAACCGTAATGGGGGTGCCATCGCGACCGTCCAGAATATCGGACGGGGACGGTCGAACCGTCACGGATGGGAGGATCACCAGAACCGCTGAGGCCACGGAACGGACGGACGTGTCATCACTGATGTGATTAACATGCCGACCGACCTGTCTTGAGCAGTCGGTGACGCCGATTATCGGCAGGCGAGACATGAAGCACCCCGGTATTATTGCTGTTATGGGTTTGATTCGAGCTTAGCCTTGTTCATTTTTTTACACAACACCCCCGTAAAAAATACAACACGGCCCGCTCAAGCCTGCGGGCGCCATAGAGGTCAAGGGCATAAAAACGCCCCAAAGTGCCTCAAAAAAGCCACACGGGCGCTTTTTTAGGGCAAAAAAGGCCTCGCTTGACTTCGGCATGCCGTTCGGGTTGACTGGAATCTGAAAAGATCAATGATTGATATTTTTAACAACAAAGGTGTTGCATCATGTCGGTACCCCCGCGTGCCGTTCAGCTTAACGAAGCGAACGCGTTCCTTAAGGAACATCCTGAGGTTCTGTACGTTGACCTTCTGATTGCGGATATGAATGGTGTGGTGCGCGGCAAGCGCATTGAACGCACCAGCCTCCACAAGGTTTACGAGAAAGGCATCAACCTGCCGGCCTCTTTATTTGCTCTGGATATCAATGGCTCGACGGTGGAAAGCACCGGCCTGGGCCTGGACATCGGTGATGCTGACCGAATCTGCTATCCAATCCCCGATACCCTATGCAATGAGCCATGGCAGAAGCGCCCGACCGCGCAACTGCTGATGACCATGCACGAACTCGAAGGCGAGCCATTCTTCGCCGACCCGCGTGAAGTGCTGGCCAATGTGGTACGCAAGTTCGACGAAATGGGCCTGACCATCTGCGCCGCGTTCGAACTGGAGTTCTACCTGATCGACCAGGAGAACGTGAACGGTCGTCCGCAACCACCTCGCTCGCCGGTTTCCGGCAAACGTCCGCACTCGACTCAGGTCTACCTGATCGACGACCTCGACGAATACGTCGACTGCCTCCAGGACATTCTGGAAGGTGCAAAAGAGCAAGGTATTCCGGCCGACGCCATCGTCAAGGAAAGTGCCCCGGCGCAGTTCGAAGTGAACCTGCACCACGTGGCTGACCCGATCAAGGCCTGCGACTACGCGGTCCTGCTCAAGCGCCTGATCAAGAACATCGCCTACGACCATGAAATGGACACCACCTTCATGGCCAAGCCTTACCCAGGCCAGGCGGGTAATGGTCTGCACGTGCACATCTCGATTCTCGACAAAGACGGCAAGAACATTTTTGCCAGTGAGGATCCCGAGCAGAACGCCGCACTGCGTCACGCGATCGGCGGTGTGCTCGAGACCCTACCGGCGCAGATGGCCTTCCTCTGCCCGAACGTCAACTCCTACCGTCGTTTCGGCGCACAGTTCTACGTGCCGAACTCGCCGTGCTGGGGCCTGGATAACCGCACGGTGGCGATTCGCGTTCCGACCGGTTCCTCCGACGCCGTGCGCATCGAGCATCGTGTAGCCGGCGCCGATGCCAACCCGTACCTGCTGATGGCTTCGGTCCTGGCAGGGGTGCACCACGGTCTGACCAATCAGATCGAGCCTGGCGCCCCAGTGGAAGGCAACAGCTACGAGCAGAACGAGCAGAGCCTGCCGAACAACCTGCGCGATGCACTGCGCGAGCTGGACGACAGCGAAGTCATGGCCAAGTACATCGATCCGAAATACATCGATATCTTCGTGGCCTGTAAAGAGAGCGAGCTGGAGGAGTTCGAACACTCCATCTCCGACCTCGAGTACAACTGGTACCTGCATACCGTGTAAGCGGTTGCAGTAGTGAAGAAACGCCGCCGGCCTCATAGCCTGCGGCGTTTTTTTATGGCCAACATCAATCCCTGTGGCGAGGGAGCTTGCTCCCGCTGGAGGCCGAAGGACTCCCTCTAATCCGCGAGACGGTTCTATCAGGTGCACCGCATTTACCGGTTTTAGGGCCGCTTCGCGACCCAGCGCGAGCAAGCTCCCTCGCCACAGGGGGATATGGAACATCTGCCCGCTCTGCGTACAATGCCCGCTGCCCCGCAGGAGACTCCAATGACACGCGTAGCCACCCCCCGCAAACCCCGCGCAACCAGCCAGGCCCGGATCGATTCGATACTCGATGCGGCCCGCACGCTGTTGGCCGCCGAGGGCGTGGCCAGTCTGTCGATCTACAGCGTCGCCGAGCGCGCGGAGATTCCGCCCTCCTCGGTCTACCACTTCTTCGCCAGCGTGCCGGCGTTGCTTGAAGCCTTGACCGCTGACGTCCACGCGGCCTTCCGCGCCTGCCTGCAAGCCCCCATCGATCACCTCGCCTTGGATGGCTGGCGCGATCTGTCGCGACTGGTGGAACAACGCATGCTCGACATCTACGCCGAGGACGCCGCGGCCCGCCAACTCATTCTGGCCCAGCATGGTCTGACCGAAGTCACCCAAGCCGACCGCCAGCACGACATCGAGCTGGGCGACCTGATGCACAAGCTGTTCGACCATCACTTCGAGCTGCCGACATTGCCGAGTGATGTCGATGTGTTCGCCCTGGCCATGGAACTGGGCGACCGGGTGTATGCGCGCTCGGTGCAGCAACACGGGCAGATTACGCCGCGCATGGCAGAGGAAGGGATGCGGGTGTTTGATGCTTATGTGGGGTTGTATTTGCCACCGTATTTGCCCAAGCGCAGCATTCCATCCTGATTTCTTGATTGGCCTACTGGCCTGCTCGCGAAGGCGGCACCACCGATCTCAATGAATCACACGCACAAAAAACCCCGAAGGGCTCAAACCCTTCGGGGTTGTTGTTTACGCATTCGCCTTACAACTTGGCGATCGACACCTCGGTGGATTTCACAAACGCGATCACTTCACTGCCCACCGCCAGCTCCAGCTCTTTCACCGAGCGCGTGGTGATCACTGAGGTGACGATGCCGGACGCGGTCTGCACGTCGATTTCCGACAGCACGTCGCCCAGGACGATTTCCTTGATGGAGCCTTTGAACTGGTTGCGAACGTTGATGGCCTTGATAGTCATGATGTTGATTCCTGTCGTTGGGTAAGACTTGAGTTATTGAGCCCAGCGCAATTGCGTAGGCAAGGGTGAAACAGGTTCCGGTTCCGGTGGTTGGCCGGGCAGCGCCAGCACGCGATTGAGGACTTCGGTTTCCAGCGCCGCCAGCCGATGGGAACCGCGCACCCGAGGGCGCGGCAGTTCCACGTGCAGGTCGAGGCCGACTTCGCCGTCTTCGATCAGGATCACCCGATCGGCAATCGCCACGGCTTCACTGACGTCATGGGTCACCAGCAACACCGTGAAACCGTGCTGTTGCCAGAGCCGTTCGATCAGTTGCTGCATTTCAATTCGGGTCAGGGCATCCAGCGCCCCCAAGGGTTCATCGAGCAACAACAGGCGCGGCTGATGAATCAACGCACGGGCCAATGCCACGCGTTGCTTCTGTCCACCGGACAGCGCAGCCGGCCACTCGTGGGCGCGATCGGCCAGGCCCACCGCTTCCAAGGCTTCAAGCGCTTGCGGCCGCCAGTTGCCCTTAAGGCCCAGACCGACGTTGTCGATGATCTTTTTCCAGGGCAGCAAACGCGCTTCCTGGAACATCAGCCGCGTGTCCTCCCGCGCATCACTCAATGGCGCGGCACCGGCGAGCAACTCACCGCCAGTTGGTTGATCGAGGCCTGCGAGCAAGCGCAGCAAGGTACTTTTGCCGCAGCCACTGCGACCGACCACAGCGACAAACTGGCCAGCCGGAATGTGCAGGTCGATCTCGCGCAGCACCTGCCGCGAGCCGAAGGTTTTTTGCAGCTTGCGCACCGCCAGCGGAATGCCGCGCAGCAGGCGTGGAGGTTGCTCGGCGATCATGCTGCACCTCCCTTGGCAACCTGATAGGCCGGGTGCCAGCGCAGCCACACTCGTTCAAGTCCACGGGCCGCGAGGTCGGCCAGTTTGCCGAGCACCGCGTACAACAGAATCGCCAGCACCACCACGTCAGTCTGCAAAAACTCCCGGGCATTCATTGCCAGGTAGCCGATGCCGGAACTCGCGGAAATGGTTTCCGCCACAATCAACGTCAGCCACATGAAGCCCAGCGCGAAGCGCACGCCGACCAGTATCGAAGGCAGCGCCCCCGGCAGAATCACCTGCCAGAACAGGCTGAAACCGCTCAGTCCATAGCTGCGCGCCATCTCCACCAACGCCGGGTCGACGTTGCGGATGCCGTGATAGGTGTTGAGGTAGATCGGGAACAAGGTGCCCAGCGCCACCAGGAAAATCTTCGCCGACTCGTCGATGCCGAACCACAGGATCACCAGTGGAATCAGCGCCAGGTGCGGCACGTTGCGGATCATCTGCACCGAACTGTCGAGCAGGCGTTCGCCCCACTTCGACAGGCCGGTGATGAAGCCAAGGGTCAGGCCAATGCCACCACCGATGGTGAAGCCCAGCGCGGCGCGCCAGCCACTGATCGCCAGGTGCGTCCAGATTTCGCCGCTACGCACCAGGCTCACACCGGCCTCGATGACGGCGATGGGGGCCGGCAGGATCCTTGTCGACAACCAACCCGCCGACACACTCAACTGCCATACCGCCAACAGCAACACCGGCAACGCCCAGGGCGCCAGGCTGTGGATGAATTTGTTCATGGCGCGCCTCAGCTCTGGGACGCGGCTTTGGGCAGAATATCGTTGGCGACCATCTCGCCGAACGGGCTGACGTAACCGGCGCTTTTCGGCAGTTCAGGACGCTCGACATCGAGATGCGGGAACAGCAGCTCGGCCACCCGGTACGACTCTTCCAGGTGTGGATAACCGGAGAAGATGAAGGTATCGATGCCCAGGTCCGCGTACTCCTTCACGCGGGCGGCCACGGTCGGACCATCGCCCACCAGCGCCGTACCGGCACCGCCGCGCACAAGACCGACGCCGGCCCACAGGTTAGGACTGACTTCCAGATTCTCGCGGTTGCCGCCATGCAATGCGGCCATGCGTTGCTGACCGACCGAATCGAAACGCGCCAGTGAAGCCTGGGCACGAGCGATAGTCTCGTTGTCGAGATGGGAGATCAGCCGATCCGCGGCTTTCCAGGCTTCATCGTTGGTTTCACGCACGATCACGTGCAGGCGAATGCCGAAGCGCACGGTGCGTCCGAGCTTGGCGGCCTTGGCTCGGACCTGTTCGATTTTTTCCGCGACGGCGGCCGGTGGTTCGCCCCAGGTCAGGACCATTTCCACCTGTTCGGCGGCCAGGTCTTGTGCAGCGTCCGAAGAACCACCGAAGTACAGCGGCGGACGCGGTTGCTGGATCGGCGGATAGAGCAATTTCGCCCCTTTCACGCTGATGTGCTGGCCGTCGTAATCGACGGTTTCGCCTTCCAGCACCCGGCGCCAGATGCGGGTGAATTCCACCGAGGCCTGATAGCGCTCTTCGTGGCTCAGGAACAGACCATCGCCCGCCAACTCTTCCGGATCACCGCCCGTCACCAGGTTGAACAACGCACGACCACCAGACAGTCGATCCAGGGTTGCCGCCTGACGCGCCGCCACCGTCGGGGAAATGATCCCGGGGCGCAGGGCAACCAGGAACTTCAAGCGCTGGGTCACAGGAATCAGCGATGCCGCCACCAGCCACGAGTCTTCGCAGGAACGCCCGGTAGGGATCAGTACCCCGCCAAAACCCAGGCGGTCAGCGGCTTGCGCGACTTGTTGCAGGTAACCGTGGTCAACGGCGCGTGCGCCTTCGGCGGTGCCAAGGTAATGGCCGTCGCCGTGGGTAGGCAGGAACCAGAAAATATTGAGGCTCATGGAGTGGTCTCCTTGGGGAAACGATTTATTGGGCTTTGGTTACTGAGCTTTGGGCAACGGCAGCCGGCGGCGTCCAGATCACGTCTTTGATGCTCAACTGCTTGGGAATCAGCTTGAGCTGGTAGAAGCTGTCGGCGATTTTCTGCTGCGCCGCGACCACTTCCGGGGTGAGGAACAGCGCGCCATAGCCCTGGCGTTTCACCGAGGTCAGGGTGATGTCCGCTGGCAGGCCGAGCAGCGGTGAAACCTGTTGGGTCACCTCTTGCGGATTAGCCTTGGACCACTCGCCCACCGCGCGCACTTCTTCCACCAGGGTCTTGATCACCTCGGGGTTTTTTTGCGCGTAAGGTTTGGTCGCCAGGTAGAACTGATGGTTGTCGACGATGCCCTGACCATCACGCAGGGTGCGCGCTTGCAGCTGTTGTTCGGCGGCGGCCTGGTACGGGTCCCAGATCACCCAGGCGTCGACGCTGCCCCGCTCGAACGCGGCGCGGGCATCGGCTGGCGGCAGGAATACGGTCTGGATGTCGGTGTACTTGAGGCCGGCGTCTTCCAGCGCACGCACCAGCAGGTAGTGCACGTTGGAGCCCTTGTTGAGCACGACTTTCTTGCCCTTGAGGTCCGCCACCGACTTGATCGCCGAGTCATTCGGCACCAGGATCGCCTCACTGTGCGGCGCTGGCGGTTCATAGGCGACGTAGAGCAAATCGGCACCGGCCGCTTGAGCGAACACGGGCGGCGTCTCACCGGTGACGCCGAAGTCGATGGAGCCGACGTTCAGGCCTTCGAGCAGTTGCGGGCCGCCGGGGAATTCAGTCCATTGCACGTCCACGCCTTGGGCGGCGAGGCGTTTTTCCAGGGTGCCCTTGGCTTTGAGCAGCACCAGGGTGCCGTATTTCTGATAGCCGATTCGTAATGTCTCGGCTTGAGCTTGAGTAATGGCGCCGAAGGTGACAGCCGCAGCAAACAGAGCGACCAGACCACGACGCAAAATGACAGGGCGCATGGCGCTCTCCTTTTTGCAGTTGGGTTTTGGCTGCACCTGCTTGCCCGTTGGCGGGCGAGTAAGGCCAGTACTTCAATTTTTTGGTGAGGCTCAAATGCTCCAGCGAGCACTCAACAAGCGATCATTCAACAGGTTCGGATCGAGCGGCTTGGGCCGTCGCGCCATGGCGCTGAAAAACAGCTCCAGCGATTCATTCAGTCGTTGTTCCAGCTCCGGCGCCAACTGCGCCAGGGCGCTGCCTTCGCCGTAGGCGATCTGGCTGTCGACGGCGAAAATCCCTTGCAGCATTTCCTGGGCCTTCAATGCCGACAGCACCGGCTTGAGCGCGTAATCCACCGCCAGCATGTGAGCGATGCTGCCGCCAGTGGCCATCGGCAAAACCACCTTGTGGCTCAAGGCGCGTTCGGGCAGCAGATCCAGCACGACTTTCAGTGCTCCGGAAAACGATGCCTTGTAAACCGGTGTGGCGATCAGTAGGCCATCGGCGCTTTCAATCTGTTGCAGCAGGTCGATCACCTTGGGGCTGTCGAAGCGTGCGTGCAGCAAGTCCTCGGCCGGGAAGTCCCGCACCTGATAACTCACCACTTCCACGCCCTGCCCTTGCAACCAACGCTGGGAGCGATCCAGCAGCACCCCGGAACGAGAGCGCTGACTGGGACTGCCACCGAGTGAGACAACCAACATTCAGACGATTCCTTGCACGGTGTTGGCGATTCGCGGCTTGCGATCTCGCTTCGATAGAGTGACCTTAACAGCTGATTTATATATCCATAAATCATATTTATTCATTTGGTTATTCGTTAAAGAAATATGAAAATCGGTTTCTTCCAGGCAAAAAAACAGGCCGTCGAAACGGCCTGAAAATCCCCTGCTTTGTGGGTACACATCTTGAATTCCGTTGCGCCTGATCCGCCGCCATCGCGAGCAAGCTCGCTCCCACAGGGGTCCGCAGCTGCGCCAAAAATGCTGAAGACTTACCGATTCGGCTGCGGCGTCAGGCGCAGGTAAGGCTTGACCGCCCGATAGCCCTTGGGAAAGCGCTGTTTGATTTCATCTTCATCCTTGAGCGACGGCACGATCACCACCTCATCACCGTCCTGCCAGTTGGCCGGCGTGGCCACCTTGTAGTTGTCGGTGAGTTGCAGCGAGTCGATCACCCGCAGGATTTCATTGAAGTTGCGGCCGGTGCTCGCCGGGTAGGTAATCGTCAGCCGGACCTTTTTCTTCGGGTCGATCACGAACAGACTGCGCACGGTCAGGGTGTCGTTGGCGTTGGGGTGGATCAGGTCGTAGAGGTCCGAGACCTTGCGGTCGGCGTCATCCAGGATCGGAAAGTTGACCACGGTGGCCTGGGTTTCGTTGATGTCCTCGATCCACCTGTGATGAGACTCTACCGGGTCCACCGACAAAGCGATGGCCTTGACGCCGCGCGCTGCGAACTCATCCTTGAGCCTGGCGGTGAAACCCAGCTCGGTAGTGCACACCGGGGTGAAATCCGCAGGATGGGAAAACAGCACGCCCCAGCTATCGCCCAGCCACTGATGGAAACGGATGATGCCGGCGCTGGAGTTCTGTTCGAAATCGGGGGCGATATCGCCAAGTCTGAGACCCATGGTGCTGCTCCTTGTGAGTGCTTGATGGGCTCAACTGTGCCTGTGTTTTTTATCCATTAAAAAGAATAAATATAGATTTATTTAGATCATAAAGAAATATTAAATATCTGTTCACTGGACGTGCCCGCACAACCCGCCGAACATCGCCCCAAGGTTCGAGAAGGCCTTGAGTTGCTGCAAAGAGGGAAGTTCAAGGCGGGATTACGGGGGTGAACCCGTCTTGAAAATGTAAAAGCCCCGCCCGGTGCAATACCAGGCGGGGCTTTTTTTGTCTCGGTTACGCGAGCGCTATTACAGCAGCGGGATCGAGTAGCTGAGGATCACGCGGTTTTCGTCCTGCGAACGCGTGTTCGGCAGGTCGGTGCGCCAGGTCGCGTTTTTCCACGCCAGGCCCAGGTTTTTCAGCGGACCTTCCTGAACGACGTAAGCCACGCTCAGATCGCGCTCCCACTCGGAAGCACCATTGGCCGCTTCGCGGCCCTTGGCGTTAACGGTATCGATATTGTCGCCGTGCAGGTACACCAGACCCGCCGTCAGGCCAGGTACGCCGACCTTGGCGAAGTCATACGCATAGCGTGCCAGCCAGGTACGCTCGCCCGCACGGCCGAACTTCTGGATTTGCGAATCAGTGATGGTGTAGTTCGACGAACCGTCGCCCTGGTTCAGCCAAGGGAAGTCACTGTTGCCGTTACTGACCTGGTAACCGCCACCGAAGGTGTGACCGGCAACGGTGTACAGGAACAGGCCGCTGTACAGGTTGTTGTCGACCTTGCCCTTGCCGTTGGCTGCACCGCTGTAGTTGCCAGTGGTGAAGTACAGAGGATCGTGACCGTTGGCACCGTCGTCGGAACTGTTGAAGTAACGGAAGTCAGACTTCAACACGCCAGGGCCGATTGCCCAGTTGTGCACCAGACCCAGGAAGTGTTGCTTGTAGAACTCCTCCAGGTTGCCGTAGTAGTACTGGGCAGTCAGGTCCTTGGTGATCTTGTAGTCACCGCCGGCATAAATGAATTTGTTGCTGTCGCGACCTGCAGCGGAACGGCTGTTGGCGCCGGAGATAGACAACTGTTCGTTGTTGCTCGAGTTACGACCTTTTACCTGCTCGATCTGACCGCCGATCAAGGTCAGGTCCTTGATGTCGTTCGAGGCAATCTGGCCGCCCTGCCAGGTTTGCGGCAACAGACGACCGTCGTTGGTCACGATTACCGGCAGCTTTGGCTGCAAGGTACCCAGCTTCAGCTCGGTCTGGGAGATCTTGGCTTTGGCAGTCAAACCCAGGCTGGAGAAGTCATCAACCGCTTCGCCGTTGGACTTGCTCGGGAACACGGTGCCGCCGTACGAGTTGTTGCTCGCGCCGTTGGTGCCGCCACCGGAATCCAGTTTGACGCCCAACAGGCCGATCGCATCGATACCGAAGCCGACGGTGCCCTGGGTGTAACCCGAGATGAAACGCAGATCGAAGCCTTGGCCCCATTCTTCGTTTTTGTTCGGGCCAGTGCCGTCACGGTAATCGGTGTTGATGTAGAAGTTGCGCAGCCCCAATGTTGCCTTGCTGTCTTCGATAAAACCCGCGGCGCTTGCCTGCTGGGTCAAAACCCCGACGGCCACAGCGATGGCCAAGGTGGACTTGTTCATGTTTCGCTCCTCTCGTTTCTAATTCTGATGTTCCTGGTCCCGAATCGATTGCCCGGGATCCTGAATGCGTAAATTCGCGGCAAACCGTCTAGGCCGGTCATTTGGCGGGCCGCAGGATACATGGCCTTAAAGCCAAAAAGAATTTTTTGATGCTTTTTAATATCAACTGGGAATATGCCTTTCCACGACAGATCCGAGGTATCGGCGGTGAGGCCGGTTCCTGAACCTGATCTATTGTCGAGGGGCGAAATTGCTAAACCCGAGCTCAGGGATGAGTGTCGGACAGGCGCACTTTAAGCGGGATGGATAGAAACTAAAAAGAATAATAAATAATCATAAAAGATCTTTATGGAATAACAAAAAACAGACAAAAAAAACCCCGCCAGCGAGCGGGGCTTTTTCTTACGGCGATTACATGAAGCTGTAGGTGTAGTTGAAGATCAGACGGGTCTGGTCTTGATCAAGGGTGCTGGTGTTGCCACGGTAGGTACCGTGACGCAGCGTCGTACCAAACCCTTTCAGTGCACCCGTTTGAATCACGTAATCAATGCGCGCGTCGGTCTCGTGCTCACTCAGGTCTTTACCAATACCGTTGGTAGCCTTGATGTCCTGGCCATTCAAGTAAGCAATCGAAGCTTTCAAGCCTGGTACACCCAGGGAGGCGAAGTCATAGGAGTACTGACCGAACGTGGTGTTTTCACCGGCACGGATAAAGCTGCCAACTGTGGCATCGGTAAACGAGTAGAAGCTCGCGCCGCCGGCACCTTCAGGATTACCGTTGCCATCGACAAGGTTGCCCTGGTTCAAGAAAACGAAGCCGCCGTCATCGTTGACACGCTGATGCCCGATCAGGAACGCGTTGCCACCCAGGGTATAGGTGAACATGGCGCTCCAGGTCTTGTTATCGATCTCACCCGGGGTCTTGGCGAAACCGTTGTTGTTGTTGAAACGGAAACCCGGATCGCCGTTCTTGCCGTCGGAGCTGCTATCGAAATAACGGATATCGGTCTTGAACGACTGATTGGCCGCGATCGGGTAGACGTGCACCAGACCGAGGAAGTTCTGCTTGTAGAAGTCTTCCAGGTTCGCATAGTAGTACTGCAGCAAGAGGTCTTTGGTGACCTTCCAGTCAGCACCGCCGTAAAGGAATTTGTTGCTGTCCTGAGTGGCGCCAGCCACAGACAGGCCAGTGGAGTTCGAGGAAGCACGACCCGACGCGTGCTCCAGTTGACCAAAGTTGAAGGTCACGTTGTCGATTTCTTTGGAGGTGATGGTGCCACCTTCAAAGGTCTGCGGCAGCAGACGGCTGTCGTTCGCGATCAGGATCGGCAGGTTAGGTGCCAGAGCGCCACCCAGGTGGGCTTCAGTCTTCGAGAAGCGCGCCTTGACGTTGCCATCCAAACGGCTCCACTCGTCGGCCGCCTCATTGCCATCGCTAGGGAAGAATGAGTTGCTGTTACCGGTCGGGTGATGCCCCTTGCCGCCATCCAGGTGGATACCCACCAGCGCCTGGGCGTCGATACCAAAACCTACGGTACCTTGGGTGAAACCGGACAGGTAATCGAACTTCAGACCTTCAGCGGTTTCGCGCTGACGGTTGGCAGGAGTGCTCGCACCTTCGCGCATATCGGCATCGTAATACATGGTGCGAGAGCTGATGGACGCCTTGCTGTCTTCCAGGAAACCTGCGGCGCCTGCCTGCTGCGCCAAAACCCCCACGGTCACGGCCAAAGCCAAGGTGGACTTGTTCATTGTGTAGCTCCTCTCGATTCTAATTCTTGTGTTCCTGGTCTCGAGTCGATGCCCGAAATCCTAAGATGCGCGATTAGCGCCAGAGCGTGACCCACAAGTCAATCGTAACCATGTGTGTCTACGACCATAGTCTAATCCCCGGTTTTTTGGTCCCTGCAGGGTCATGAATCCGTCATGAACCTGAAAAGAATTACCCGATTCTTTTCTAATACCGTTTAGGAATTTAGCTCCCCACTCCCTAACCATCCCAGAATAGAAGGTTTGGCTCATAAGCTAATTCCTAATCGGTATTTATTTTCGCTTTTTTAGATCGATTAGTTTTCGACGTAATTCGGAAACAAATCTTTTACCGAAAGGCGGCCCCATGACGTCAAAACGTGCACTATCCGGACCAATTGTTACAGTTTGTGTATTGTTCGCATTTTCTTTCACCGCTCATGCGGCGAACCTTACCGTCGGCTATCAAACCGGTATCGACCCGAGCAAAGTCCCCCAGGCCGATGGCCTTTATGAAAAAACCATCGGCCAGCCAATCGACTGGCGGCGCTTCAACAGCGGCCCGGAAGTGGTCACGGCGATTGCCTCCGGCGATCTGCAAATCGGCAATCTCGGCTCCAGTCCGCTGGCCGCTGCCGCCTCGCGCAACCTGCCGATTGTCGCGTTCATCGTCTCGGCCCAGATCAATGCCGCCGAAGCGCTGGTGGTACGCAACGGCAGCGGCATCGAAAAACCGCAAGATCTGATCGGAAAGACCATCGCCACGCCTTTCGTTTCAACCTCCCACTACAGCCTGCTTGGCGCGCTGAAGCACTGGGGCCTGGACAGTTCGAAAGTCAAAGTCGTGAACCTGCAGCCCGCGGAAATCGCAGCAGCCTGGAAGCGTGGTGATATTGATGGCGCGTTTGTCTGGTCGCCCGCCCTGGGGGAAATCCGCAAGAGTGGCAAGACCCTGACCGACGCTGCACAGGTAGGCCAATGGGGTGCACCCACCTTTGAGGTCTGGGTGGCGCGCAAGGATTACGCAGAGAAGCACCCAGAGGTCGTGGCCAAATTCGCCAAGGTCACCCTCGACGCCTTTGCTGATTACGCAGCAAATAAAGCCAACTGGACGGTCGACTCGGAACCTGTGCAAAAAATCGCCAAACTGACCGGTGCCAATGCCGCCGATGTGCCTGAGTTACTGGCAGGTTCCGCATTCCCGGATGCCAAGGCGCAACAGAGCACCGCACTGCTGGATGGCGGCACGGCCAAGGCCATTGGCGAGACGGCGAAATTCTTGAAGGAGCAAGGGAAGGTGGAGACGGTGCTGCCGGATTATTCGCCGTATGTCAGCGCGAAGTTTGTCCAGGAGTGAATGTAAAACCTTGTGGCGAGGGGGCTTGCCCCCGTTCGGTCGCGAAGCGGCCGCAAGATCATACGGCTCGGTCAGGCAGGTTTGGGGCTGCTCCGCAGCCCAACGGGGCGATGCGGCGTTCCGACAAGCCCCCTCGCCACAGGAACCTCTGCCGCTCCAACATCAAAGGGCTTTTTCGAAGATCTTCGAATTACGCTGATAGTTGTACAGCGACGCCCGCGCCGATGGCAGGCGGTCAACGCTGCTCGGCACAAAACCACGCTCGCGGAACCAGTGAGCGGTGCGGGTGGTAAGGACGAATAAAGTCTTCAAACCCTGAGCCCGGGCGCGGGTCTCGATGCGCTCCAGCAACTCATCACCGCGACCGCCATGGCGATACTCCGGGTTCACCGCCAGGCACGCCAGCTCACCCGCATCGGAATCGGCAATCTGATACAGCGCCGCACAGGCGATGATCATGCCTTCGCGCTCGACCACGCTGAACTGTTCGATCTCGCGCTCCAGCACCTCGCGGGAACGGCGCACCAGGATGCCCTGCTCTTCCAGCGGGCTGATCAAATCCAGCAAACCGCCGACGTCTTCAATGGCCGCTTCGCGCACTACTTCGAACTGCTCCTGGGCCACCAAGGTGCCGCCACCGTCGCGGGTGAACAGTTCGGTCAGCAGCGCACCGTTTTCGGCGTAGCTGACGATATGGCTGCGGGCCACGCCGCCACGGCAAGCTTCGGCCGCGGCATCCAGCAATTCCGCCTGATAGTTGCTGCCCAGCCGTTGCAAATGCGCCGGCACCTGCTGCGGACGCAGTTCACGCACCAGGCGCCCGTGTTCGTCGATCAAGCCCAGGTCGGCGCCGAACAGCAGCAGTTTGTCCGCACCCAGGTCGATGGCCGCACGGGTGGCGACGTCTTCGCACGCCAGGTTGAAAATCTCCCCGGTCGGCGAATAACCCAGCGGCGACAACAGCACGATGGAGCGCTCGTCCAGCAGACGGTTGATGCCCTTGCGATCGACCCGGCGTACTTCGCCAGTATGGTGATAGTCGACGCCTTCAAGCACGCCGATCGGCCGTGCAGTCACCAGGTTGCCGCTGGCCACCCGCAGGCGCGAGCCCTGCATCGGCGACGAAGCCATGTCCATCGACAGGCGAGCCTCAATGGCAATGCGCAACTGGCCAACCGCGTCGATCACGCACTCCAGGGTCGCGGCATCGGTGATGCGCAGGCCGTGATGGTAATGCGGGATCAGGCCACGAGCTGCCAAGCGCGCTTCGATTTGCGGGCGGGAACCGTGAACCAGCACCAGACGCACACCCAGGCTGTGCAACAGCACCAGGTCGTGGACGATATTGCCGAAGTTCGGGTGTTCAACGCCGTCGCCGGGCAGCATGACGACAAAGGTGCAATCGCGGTGGGCGTTGATGTAAGGCGAAGCGTGACGAAGCCAATTGACGTATTCGGGCATGAACCTGGGCCTGTAATAAATAGCAGCCGAAAAAAGGGCGAAACTGAAAACGCACAGCGGGCTGATGGTTATCGTCGGAACAGGCTTGGCGACACGCGCGCTCTCCTCATGAATACGGGTTGGAACATCGGCAATTTAACTGCAAAACCCTGTAGGAGCGAGCTTGCTCGCGATGGATATGAGGGCACCGCGTTTATCCAGGCGGACCTCGTCATCGTTAACGTCCATCGCGAGCAAGCTCGCTCCTACAGGGGTGTCAGGCAATAGTGTTCGATCAGTTGCCTTAATAGATGCACCGTAGGCTGCAAACGTGACATTTCGAGGTATTCCCCCGGCTGATGGGCGCAGGCGATATCACCCGGGCCAAGCACCAGCGTTTCACAGCCAAGGCGCTGAAGATAAGGTGCTTCGGTGCCGAACGCCACTGCTTCGGCGCTGTGACCGGTGAGCTTTTCGGCAAGGCGCACCAGCTCGGCGTCCTCGGCCTGCTCGAACGGAGGCACTTCGGGGAACAACGGTGCGTAATCGATCTTGACCTGATGCCGCTCGGCAACCGGCTTGAGCTTCTGCAGGATCTCGGCACGCAGGACCTTGGGGTCCATGCCGGGCAATGGCCGCAAATCGAATTCCAGCGAACACTGGCCGCAGATGCGGTTGGGGTTGTCGCCGCCATGGATGCAGCCGAAATTCATCGTTGGCATCGGCACGCCAAACTGTGGATTGCGGAACTCGCGCTGCCACAACAGACGCAGGCCACGCAGTTCACCGATGGCATCGTGCATGGCCTCCAGGGCGCTGTGGCCCAGGCGCGGGTCGGAGGAATGACCGCTCTGCCCGAGGATGTCGATGCGCTCCATCATGATGCCTTTGTGCATGCGGATCGGCTTGAGCCCGGTCGGCTCGCCGATCACCGCCGCCCGCCCCAGCGGTCGCCCCGCTTCGGCCAGCGCGCGGGCGCCTGACATCGAGCTTTCTTCATCGCAAGTGGCGAGGATCAGCAACGGTTGTTTGAACGGCTGATCGAGCAGCGGTTTGACCGCCTCGATGGCCAGGGCGAAAAAACCCTTCATGTCGCAACTGCCCAGGCCAATCCAGCGACCGTCGACTTCAGTCAGCTTCAGCGGGTCGGTTTGCCACAGCGCGCCGTCAAACGGCACGGTGTCGCTGTGCCCGGCCAGCACCAGGCCGCCGGGGCCGGAGCCGAAACTGGCCAGCAGGTTGAACTTGCCGGGGCTGACCTGCTGAATCTCGCAGGTGAAACCCAGCTCACCGAGCCAGGTCGCCAGCAGATCGATGACCGGGCGGTTGGTTTGATCGAGACTGGGCTGGGTGCAACTGACCGACGGTGCGGCGATCAAAGCAGCGAATTGTTCTTTCATCGACGGCAATGGCATCGCTGACTCCCGGCACCCGAATTGAGGTCCATCATAGAACCAACCGATGGCAGGAATAAACCGTCGCGACGCGGACTAACCTTGAGTCCTGTACACTGCACGACCTTGGCAGCCACACATTCCCCCGGCTGCGCTCCCGATCCTGGATTTTCCGGCCATGCAGAAAGAAACCGAAATCAAACTCCGCGTCAGCCGCGAAACCCTCGCCGCCCTGCGCGAGCACCCGTTACTGAAAAAACGCAACAAAAGTGGCTGGGAACGCCGTGAGTTGATGAACCAGTACTTCGACACGCCCGAGCGCGACCTGGCCCAGGCCAAAGTCGCCCTGCGCCTGCGCAAGGATGGCGAAGAAGTGATTCAGACCCTCAAGACCCGTGGCCAGAGCATCGCCGGCTTGTCCGAGCGTAATGAATTCAACTGGCCCCTGCCCAAGGCCAAGCTCGACCTGAAGAAACTCGACGGCGAATGTTGGCCCGAGGAGCTGGCCGAGCTCGACAAGAAAACCCTGAAGCCGATCTTCACCACCGACTTCGTCCGCGAACGCGCGGAAATCGCCTGGGGTCGCGGCAAGACCAAAGTGGTCATCGAAGCCGCGCTGGACCTGGGTCACGTCGTGGTCGGCAAGCAGAAAGAAGAAATCTGTGAGCTGGAACTGGAACTGCGCGAAGGCGAGCCGGCAGCCCTGCTGGAACTGGCCGCCGAGCTGGCCGAGAAACTGGCCCTGATGCCTTGCGACATCAGCAAGGCCGAGCGCGGTTATCGCCTGTACGACGCCCACAGCTATTCGTTGAGCCTGCCGGCACCGCAGATCACGGCGGAAACACCGCTGGACGACGCGTTCGCCGCGCTGAGCTGGCACTTGCTGGGCAGCAGCCAGCGTCTGGCCGAGCAGTATCGCTTCAACGGCCACTGGCGCCTGTTGCAGGACTGGGTCGAATGCCTCGCGGAAATGCGCGCGCTGATCAGCAGCCTGGGCCAGGCCGCACCACGTCAGTCGACCCACGATCTGCGTATCGCCCTCGATGCCTTGCTGGAAGACTGGCGCCCGCTGGTCCAGGCCGGCCTGGAAGATGAAGACGTGCGCAAAGCCGCACCCGAGCAGTTCCTCGAAGAACTCGAAGATCCGCGCTGGGGCCTGTTCTCCCTGACCACCTCGCGCTGGCTGCTGGCCCGCACCTGGGCCGCCGACCGCAACACCCGTGGCAATCGCCAGGGCGCTGCGCAACTGGGCAGCTGGTTGCCGCGCCTGCTGGGCGAAGAAGCCACTTCGTTGCAACTGCAACGTTACCAGCAACAACCAGAAGACCTGGCCGAGCAACTGCCGCGCATCGAACGCATCCAGGTCTGGCTGCACCATGCGCGCAACGTGCTGGAGATCCCGGAAATGGATCGCCTGTACGGCGAGCTGAACAAACTGGCACAACTGGCCAACGAATCGATCACCGATGAAGTCCTGGATGCCCGCAAGCAGCAGGCGATTGCGGTGTATCAGAACCGTGCCTGGAAGATGTTGCTGCGCCTGTAATACCTTGTGGCGAGGGGGCTTGCCCCCTCGCCACAAAGGCCCTCAAGCATCATCAGCGCACCACCGGCAAACTGGTCGTCGACTTGATCTCCGACAACGCCACGATCGAATTGACCTCCTGAATCCCCGGCACCATCGACAGTTTCTCGAAGAAGAAACGCTCGTAGGCCTCGATGTCCGCCGTGACAATCCGCAGCAAGAAATCCACCGCCCCCATCAGCACGTAACACTCCAGCACCTCCGGAAAGCCGCGAATCGCCTCGGTGAATTCGGTGAAGTTCGAACGCCCGTGGGCATTGAGTTTCACCTCCGCGAAGATCTGTGTGTTCAGTCCGATTTTCTTGCGGTCGAGCAAAGTCACCTGGCCGCGAATGATGCCCTCCTCTTTCATCCGCTGAATCCGCCGCCAGCACGGCGATTGCGAGAGGCCGACCTGCTCGGCGATCTGTGCGCTGGAAAGCGAAGCATCCTCTTGCAGCAAGGCGAGGATCTTGCGGTCGTAGCTGTCCAGTTCGCTTTGCATAAAAAAACCCTTAACCGAGTAACAAGTGAATTGATTTATTCTTCATTTCTGCAATACAGCCAATCATAGAGAAGAAATACCCGGCACAGGATGTAAACATTTCTCCAATGATTTTGGAGCCAGACCATGCCGTATCTCGAAGCCGTGAACACCCCACCTGCCCGCGCCGATGTCTGGAACGTCGGCAACGCCCATTGCCGGGTTCGCTATCAAATGACGGCCGAGGCTGAACCGGACCTGCTGTGTCGCGCCCTCAATCTGTTCGCCTTGCAATTGCTCACGCCGGAACAGGTCAACGCGCAACACCAGGACGACTGGATGACCATCGAAATCGTCATCGACGGTTTGAGCTGGCACCGCGCGCAAGTGATTGCGGAAAAACTTCGTAACCTGATCAGCGTCTGCTCGGTGGAGCTGCAAGAAGCTGATGCCCCATGGGCCGAAGCGGCTCAAGCGGCGGGCTGAAAAACTCCGAAACGGCTTCATCGGGTAGTGGCCCAGCGGTCAGCCTGCTCACGGCTATCCTTTGCGCACTGTCGTTCAAAAGGAGCCCGCATGTCCGTACATCTCGCCTTTCAGGACCGCTGGCTGGATCTCAATGACCTGCTGCGCGAACTGGTCGCCCAAGGCTTTATCAGTCAGGATTCGGCCGAACACGCGCTCAATGCCCGCCGCCGCAACGCCTCCCTTGGCCAAATGCATCCGCTAGAGTTCATTGCCAGCCAACAGCTGGACGATCTCAGCCGTCCCGGCAAACCGCTGGATCTCGAGAGCCTGACCCTGTGGTTATCCCGGCAGGCCGGCCAGCCTTACCTGCGCATCGACCCACTGAAAATCAATGTCGCGGCCGTGACCCCGCTGATGTCCTATGCCTTCGCCCAACGCCACAAGATCCTCGCGGTAGCGATCGACCGCGAGGCGGTGACCGTGGCCAGCGCCCAGCCTTATGTCAGCGGCTGGGAGGCTGACCTGACCCACGTGCTCAAATTGCCGATCAAGCGTGTAGTGGCCAACCCGGTGGACATCCAGCGCTTCAGCGTCGAATTCTTCCGCCTGGCCAAATCGGTCACCGGGGCGAACAGCGCCGACCCGCAAGTCAGTACCCTCGGCAATTTCGAACAGCTGCTCAACCTCGGTGCCAGCGACCAGGAGCCGGACGCCAACGACGCACACATCGTCAACATCGTCGACTGGCTGTTCCAGTACGCGTTCCAGCAGCGCGCCAGCGATATCCACATCGAGCCCCGGCGCGAACAAGGCACGGTGCGCTTTCGCATCGACGGTGTGCTGCACAATGTCTATCAATTCCCGCCCCAGGTCACCATGGCCATCGTCAGTCGCCTGAAAACCCTGGGACGCATGAACGTCGCCGAGAAACGCAAACCCCAGGACGGTCGGGTGAAAACCAAGACCCCGGACGGCGGTGAAGTCGAACTGCGCTTGTCGACACTGCCCACGGCCTTCGGTGAAAAAATGGTCATGCGGATCTTCGATCCGGAAGTCCTGCTCAAGGATTTCGACCAGCTTGGTTTTTCCGCCGACGACCTTCGCCGTTGGCAAGACATGACCCGCCAGCCCCACGGCATCATCCTGGTCACCGGGCCGACGGGTTCGGGCAAGACCACCACCCTCTACACCACCCTGAAAAAACTGGCGACGCCGGAGGTCAACCTCTGCACCATCGAAGACCCGATCGAAATGGTCGAGCCGGCGTTCAACCAGATGCAGGTCCAGCACAACATCGACCTGACCTTCGCCGCCGGTGTGCGCGCGCTGATGCGGCAAGACCCGGACATCATCATGATCGGCGAGATCCGCGACCTCGAAACCGCGGAGATGGCGATCCAGGCTGCGCTCACCGGGCACCTGGTGCTGTCGACCCTGCACACCAACGATGCACCCAGCGCCATCAGCCGCCTGCTGGAGCTCGGCGTGCCGCATTACCTGATCAAGGCAACGGTGCTCGGCGTCATGGCCCAGCGACTGGTGCGGACCCTGTGCCCGCACTGCAAGGCGCCGCTGACGCTGGGCGAAGACGACTGGCAAACCCTGACCCGTCCTTGGCAAGCACCCTTGCCGACCAATGCCCAGCGAGCCATCGGTTGCGTGGAATGCCGCGACACCGGTTATCGCGGTCGCGCCGGGGTCTACGAAATCATGCAAATGAGCGATGGCATCAAAGCGCTGATCAGTCCTGATACCGATCTGCTGGCCGTGCGGCGCCAGGCATTCAAGGAAGGCATGCGCAGCCTGCGGCTGTCAGGAGCGCAAAAGGTCGGCGCCGGGCTGACGACCATCGAGGAGGTTCTGCGGGTGACGCCCCAGAGTGAGCAGAACTGAGCCCGGCTGTACTTATCCGGCATCGGCACAGCTACACTCCAGCGATTGCAACTCCACAGATCCACACATCAACAAGGAATCGTTATGCAGATCGGTAGTGTGCTTTTGCTTTTTGTCGGCCTGGTGGTCGCCATTCTGTTCATGGGCTTCAAGGTCGTGCCCCAGGGCTTTGAATGGACCGTCGAGCGTTTCGGTCGCTACACCAACACGCTCAAGCCGGGGCTGAACGTCATCATTCCGGTCATGGACCGCATCGGCCGCAAGATGAATGTGATGGAAAGCGTGCTGGATATTCCGCCGCAGGAAGTCATCACCTCCGACAACGCCACGGTGCAAATCGACGCCGTGTGCTTCTTCCAGGTGGTCAACACGGCCCAGGCGGCCTACGAGGTCAACAACCTCGAACACGCTATCCGCAACCTGCTGCAAACCAACATCCGCACCGTGCTCGGCTCGATGGAACTCGACGCCATGCTCAGCCAGCGTGACGGCATCAACGAAAAACTGCTGCGCACCGTCGACGAAGCGACCGCGCCGTGGGGCATCAAGATCACCCGGATCGAGATCAAGGACATCAGCCCACCCGCCGACCTGATGGCAGCGATGTCGGGGCAGATGAAAGCCGAACGGATCAAGCGTGCACAGATCCTCGAGGCCGAAGGTCTGCGTGCCGCAGCGATCCTGACCGCCGAAGGCAAGAAGCAGGCACAGATCCTCGAAGCAGAAGGCAGTCGCCAGGCCGCCTTCCTGGAGTCCGAAGCCCGCGAACGGCAAGCCGCGGCGGAAGCCCAGGCGACCAAAGTGGTGTCCGAAGCCATCGCCAGCGGCAACGTGCAGGCGGTCAATTACTTCGTGGCGCAGAAGTACATCGATGCGCTGGGCAAGCTGGCTTCGGCCAACAACAGCAAAGTGATCCTGATGCCGCTGGAGGCCAGCTCGATGATCGGCGCGGTGGGCGGCATTGGCGAAATCGTCAAGGCCACTTTCGATAACAAGAAAGCCTGAGGCGCGCCATGTGGGCATTTTTACAGCACCTTTCGTTCTGGGACTGGTTGGCGCTGGGCACGGTGCTGTTGATTCTCGAAGTGTTCGGCGCCGGCGGTTACCTGCTGTGGATCGGCATGGCCGCGGCAGCCGTGGGCGTCTTGACCTTCCTGCTGCCGGACCTGTCCTGGGAATGGCAGTTTCTGTTGTTCGGCCTGTTGTCGATCACCACCGCGTTGTACTGGTGGCGGCGTCAGCGCACGGCGATGCGTCCGAGCGATCAGCCGCACCTGAATCTGCGCGGTCAGGAGCTGATCGGCAAAACCTTCGTGGTGCATGAAGCGATTGTCGACGGTCGCGGCAAGATCAAGGTGGCCGACGGCGTGTGGATGGCCCGAGGGCCGGACGCTGCCATTGGCAGCCGCGTACGGGTGGTCGGCCAGCAAGGCGCGATCCTGCTGGTCGAAGCGGAGGAATAGGCAACCACGGAACTCGATTGGGGGTTGGCAATCCAACCGCGTAGTCAACCCAGTGGAGTCACCCTGTCATGCGTTTCAAACTTGCTGTCGCTACCGTCGCGCTGTTGTCCCTGCCTGTCGGTTCGGCGATGGCCGATACTTTTTGGCGTAACGTTCTTACGTCCGGTGCAACCACCGGTTCGAGCTATCTGACATCCAAGGATAACAAGCTGGTCGTCGCAGCCCAGGACGATGCCAGCAGCTTCGTCGCCAGTGATGGCAGTATCCGCGGTCCGTACCTGGAAGCAGCCATGCAGAAAGTCCGCGCCGACAACCCGGGCCTGCAAGCCACGGACATGGAACTGGCGAACGCGATCCTGGCGAAGAATGCCGTGGCACCTAAATAAGCATTGCGAATGAAAAATGCCGCTCAATTGAGCGGCATTTTTTTTGCCTTGCGAACACAAATCCCATGTTCACCGCCCCCCCCTGTGGGAGCGAGCTTGCTCGCGATAGCGGTGGATCAGTAAAAACTTCATTGGCTGCCGAACCGCATTCGCGAGCAAGCTCGCTCACACAGGGGTTATGTGCATCCTGAAATATCAGCGGTAGTCGTCCACCGGCACACACGCACAAAACAGGTTCCGGTCCCCATACACATTGTCCACCCGGTTCACCACCGGCCAGTATTTGTGAGCCTTGGTGTGCGCGTCCGGCGTGACCGCTTGCACGATGCTGTACGGCCGCTCCCACACGCCAGTGATATCGGCCAACGTATGCGGCGCACCTTTCAGCGGGTTTTCTTCAGCCGGCCAGTTACCGTTCTGCACCTCGTTGATTTCCGCGCGGATGCTCAGCATCGCCCCGATAAAGCGGTCCAGTTCCGCCTTCGACTCGCTTTCGGTCGGTTCGACCATCAGCGTCCCCGGCACCGGAAACGACATGGTCGGGGCATGGAAGCCGTAGTCCATCAAGCGCTTGGCCACGTCCTCCTCGGTAATGCCGGTCAACGCCTTGAGCGGTCGCAGGTCGAGAATGCATTCGTGGGCCACCCGCTCATTGCGCCCGGTGTAGAGCACAGGGAAGGCACCGGACAAATGCCGCGCCAGGTAATTCGCGGCCAGGATCGCCACTTCGCTGGCGTCCGCCAGTTGCGGCCCCATCATCGCGATGTACATCCAGCTGATCGGCAGAATGCTTGCGCTGCCCCAAGGCGCTGCGCTGACCGCGCCATTTTGCGGGTGCGGCCCGTCGATCGGTACCACCGGATGGTTGGCCACGAACGGCGCCAAGTGCGCCCGAACACCAATCGGCCCCATGCCCGGCCCACCGCCACCATGGGGAATGCAGAAGGTCTTGTGCAGGTTCATGTGCGAGACATCGGCACCAATATCGGCCGGCCGCGCCAGCCCGACCTGAGCATTGAGGTTGGCGCCATCCATGTACACCTGCCCCCCGTGCTGGTGGATCACTTCACAGATTTCGCTGATGCCTTCCTCATACACGCCATGGGTCGAAGGATAGGTCGCCATCAGGCAGGCGAGTTTGTCTGCCGCCTGCGCGGCTTTTTCCTTGAGGTCATCCAGGTCGACGTTGCCCGCCTCGTCACACTCGACGATCACCACGCGCATCCCGGCCATTTGCGCCGACGCGGGATTGGTGCCATGAGCCGACGAAGGAATCAGGCAGATATCGCGGCCGCCCTGTTGCCGGCTCTCATGGTATTTGCGGATCGCCAGCAGCCCGGCGTATTCGCCCTGGGCACCGGAGTTGGGCTGCATGCAGATCGCGTCGAAACCGGTGATCGCACACAACCAGCGCTCCAGTTCTTCGATCATCAGCCCATAACCGGCGGCCTGTTCCTTGGGCACGAACGGGTGCAGGTTGGCGAACTGCGGCCAGGTAATCGGGATCATCTCGCTGGTGGCGTTGAGTTTCATGGTGCAGGAGCCCAGCGGGATCATCGATTGATTGAGCGCCAGGTCCTTGTTTTCCAGTTGCTTGAGGTAGCGCAGCATCTCGGTTTCGCTGTGATGGGCGCTGAACACTGGATGGCGCAGATAAGGCGAAGTTCGCGCCAGCCTTTCGGGAATTCCGCCAGGCAAGACTTCGGCATCCAGGTCATCGATGCTGAGCCCGTGATCAGCACCCAGGAACACGTCGAACAGCTTCGCCACGGTACCTTCGTCGCAAGCCTCGTCGAGGCTCAGGCCCAGTTGGCCGCGCCCGAGAATGCGCAGGTTGATCTGCGCGGCCCGGGCACTTTCGATGATCGCGGTCTGGGCTCCGCCGACTTCCAGCGTCAGGGTGTCGAAGAAGTGCCGGTTGACCCGGGTGATACCGTTGCGTTCAAGCCCGGCGGCCAGGATGCATGTCAGCCGATGAACCCGCTGGGCGATCCGTTTGAGCCCTTCCGGGCCGTGGTAGACCGCATAGAAACTGGCGATATTGGCCAGCAGTACCTGGGCCGTGCAGATGTTGGAGTTGGCCTTTTCCCGGCGGATGTGTTGCTCGCGGGTTTGCAGGGCCATGCGCAGGGCGGTGTTGCCCCGCGCATCTTTCGAAACACCGATGATCCGCCCGGGAATTGCTCGCTTGTATTCATCGCGGCTGGCAAAAAATGCCGCGTGAGGCCCGCCGTAGCCCATGGGCACGCCAAATCGCTGGGACGAGCCGAACACCACATCGGCGCCCAGTTCACCCGGCGGGGTCAGCAACAACAGGCTCAGCAAATCCGTGGCGACACAGGCCAGGGCCTGTTGCGCGTGCAGATGATCGATCAGCGGCCGCAGGTCGTGGATTTCACCGTGGGTGTCGGGGTATTGCAGCAACGCGCCGAACACCTGGTGCTGCTTCAAGTTATCCACAGCATCGACGATCAGATCGAAACCGAAACCTTCAGCGCGGGTCTGCACCACGGAAATGGTTTGCGGGTGGCAGTTTTCGTCGACAAAGAACAGGTTGCTTTTCGACTTGGCGACCCGCTTGGCCAAGGCCATGGCTTCTGCCGCAGCGGTGGCCTCATCAAGCAGCGAGGCGTTGGCCAGTTCCAGGCCGGTCAGGTCGATGGTCAGTTGCTGGAAGTTCAGCAGCGCTTCGAGCCGCCCTTGGGCGATCTCCGGTTGATAGGGGGTGTACGCGGTGTACCAGCCGGGATTTTCCAGCACGTTACGCAGTATGACGGCCGGTGTGAGGGTGCCGTGGTAGCCCATGCCGATCAGGCTGGTCCAGACCTGGTTCTGCTCGGCATAACCGCGCAGCTTGGCCAGCGCGGCCTCTTCATCGAGTGCCGGGGGCAGGTCCAGCGCCCGGTTGAGGCGGATGCCCGGCGGCACCGTTTGCTCGATCAATTCGACCCGACTGCCCAGGCCGAGGCTGTCGAGCATCGCCTGTTGCTCGGCGGCGTCGGGTCCGAGATGGCGGCGCAGAAAGGCATTGGGGTCGCGTAACTGGCTCAGGGACGGCAATTGGGACATGACGGGCTCTCTCTTGACTGGCGCTCGGCGTCGATGCAACACGGTCAAACCAGCATAGCAGTCGATCTTCGCGTGGATGACGTGGCGCGGTCGACCAATCCGGATCATCATGTCCGGCGCCAACTTAATGTCCGCTGATCGGGTGACTGTATTCATGAGCCAACTGCCTTTCCTGCCGTTTTCCAAACCCACCATCGATGAAGCCACGATCGCCGCCGTCGGTGATGTATTGCGCTCGGGCTGGATCACCAGCGGCCCCAAGGTCCAGGCCTTCGAAGCGCAGCTTTCGGAGTATTTTGGCGGGCGCCCGGTGCGCACCTTCAATTCCGGCACCTGCACCATGGAAATCGCCTTGCGGATTGCCGGGGTCGGGCCCGGCGATGAAGTGATCACCACGCCGATTTCCTGGGTGGCCACCGCCAACGTCATCATGGAAGTCGGCGCCACCCCGGTGTTTGCCGACATCGACCCGGTGACCCGCAATATCGATCTCGATCAACTGGAAGCGGCGATTACCCCCCGCACCAAAGCCATCATCCCGGTGTACCTCGCCGGGTTGCCGGTGGACATGACACGTTTGTACACCCTGGCGAAAAAGCACAGCCTGCGGATCGTGGAGGATGCAGCCCAGGCGTTGGGCTCCAGCTGGAACGGCCAGCGCATTGGCTCGACAGGGGATTTCGTGTCCTTCAGTTTCCAGGCGAACAAAAACGTCACCTCCTCCGAGGGCGGTTGCCTGGTGCTGAATACGGCCGAAGAAGTACGACTGGCGGAGAAATACCGGCTGCAGGGCGTTACCCGCAACGGCTTCGACGGCCTGGACGTCGACGTGCTGGGTGGCAAGTTCAACATGACCGACGTCGCCGCAGCCATTGGCCTGGGGCAGTTTGCTCATATCGAAACCATCACCGCTCATCGCCGTGACCTGGCCCGGCACTATTTCGCCTGCTTTGGCGCGGATTTCGAAGCGCAGTACGGGGCGCAACTGCCTCCGGCGGATTTCACCCAAAGCAATTGGCATCTGTTCCAGCTGGTATTGCCGGAGCGCAAGGATGGCAAACCGGCGCGGGCGACTTTCATGGAGCAGATGCAGGCATTGGGTGTCGGGATCGGCTATCACTACCCGCCGATTCACCTGTTGAGCCTGTACCGCGAGCGCGGCTTCAAGGAAGGCATGTTCCCGATCGCTGAGCGGGTCGGTCGGCTGATTGTCTCGCTGCCGATGTTCACGGCGATGAGCAAAGCGGATGTCGAGCGTTCGGTGGCGGCCGTGAAAGCGGTTTTGCGCGACGCCTGAGTCCGCAAATGAAAAAGCCCCGACGGATCGGGGCTTTGGGATGTTGCGTCGGGCTTATTCGCCGATGGCAGCCTGGTAGCCGGCGGCATCCAGCAGTTTTTCCAGCTCGGCGGTGTTGCTTGGCTTGAGCTTGAAAATCCACGCGCCGTACGGATCGGAGTTGAGCAGCTCAGGCTCACCGCTCAGCGCTTCATTGACGGCAATCACTTCACCGCTGATCGGTGCATAAATGTCGGAAGCGGCTTTAACCGATTCAACGACACCCGACTGATCACCGGCAGCAAACACGTTGCCGACTTCAGTCAGCTCGACAAACACCACGTCACCCAGCGCTTCCTGCGCGTGATCGCTGATGCCCACGGTGACGGTGCCATCGGCTTCCAGACGTGCCCATTCGTGACTTTCGGCAAAACGCAGGTCGGCAGGGATATTGCTCATGTTCTGTGTCCTCAGGAAATTGTCAGCGGTCGTTAACCACTGAAAAAGATTAGATCAAGGTTTTGCCGTGGCGTACGAAGGTCGGTTTGACCACCCGGACCGGGTACCACTTGCCACGGATTTCCACTTCAGCGCGGTCGGCTGTTGCCATCGGCACGCGCGCCAGTGCAATCGACTTGCTTAGCGTAGGAGAGAAACTACCACTGGTGATCTCCCCTTCGCCAACATCCGCGATACGAACCACCTGATGAGCACGCAAAACACCGCGCTCCTCAAGGACCAGACCGACCAGTTTGTGCTGTACGCCGGCGGCCTGCTCGGCTTCCAGCGCCTTGCGCCCGATGAACTGCCGGGTGGCGGGTTCCCAGGCAATGCTCCAGGCCATATTGGAGGCCAAGGGTGAAATATCCTGCTGGATGTCCTGACCGTAAAGGTTCATGCCGGCTTCGACCCGCAAGGTATCCCGCGCGCCGAGGCCGATGGGAGAAATCCCGGCTCCGACCAGATCGTTGAAAAAGCCTGGCGCCTGATCGGCCGGCAGAATGATTTCCAGGCCGTCTTCGCCGGTATAACCGGTGCGCGCGATGAACCAGTCACCATCGGACAGGCCTTCGAAGGGCTTGAGGAGCTGGATCAGGTTGCCGCGGGGCTGGCTGACCAGTTCGGCAATTTTCTGCCGGGCGTGAGGGCCCTGGATGGCCAGCATCGCCAACTCGGAACGCTCGCGAAGTTGTACGTCGAAACCGTTGAGATGCGCTTGCATCCAGGCCATGTCCTGATCGCGGGTGGAGGCGTTTACCACCAGGCGATAACCCTCATCGAGACGGTAGACGATCATGTCGTCGACGATCCCGCCCTGCTCGTTGAGCATGGTGCTGTACAACGCACGGCCGGGGCTGTGCAGGCGTTCGACATCATTGGCCAGCAAATGCCGGAGCCAGGCTTTGGCCTGGGCGCCGCCGACATCGATTACGGTCATGTGGGATACATCGAAGACACCGCAATCGCGGCGCACCTGATGGTGCTCCTCGACCTGCGATCCATAATGCAGAGGCATGTCCCAACCGCCAAAATCGACCATCTTCGCGCCGAGTGCGAGATGAAGGTCATACAGAGGCGTACGCTGTCCCATGGGTTTCTCCTTCCGGGCGTGGCGAGGGTGCGGGCAGGTGCTGCACGGACTGAATGCCTTGAAACAAAGGGCCTTCAGCCGATTTCAGCTACCTGGTCTGTCAGACGGACCGCACCGAATGCCGCGCATTGTAGCCGCAAGGTGTAGGACTGACACCTAGCTGTTTCGATGTGCCGAACGCCGGATCAATCCAATGACCGGTAACAGCCCGACCAGCACCAGGGTCAATGCCGGTAAAGACGCCCGGGCCCATTCGCCTTCGCTGGTCATTTCGAAGATTCGCACCGCCAGCGTGTCCCAGCCAAACGGGCGCATCAGCAGGGTTGCGGGCATTTCCTTGAGCACGTCGACGAACACCAGCAGCGCGGCGCTCAACGTGCCGGGTAGCAATAATGGTAGATACACTTTGAAAAACAGTCGTGGCCCACTGACGCCAAGGCTACGTGCCGCTTCGGGCAAAGATGGCCGTATACGCGCCAGGCTGCTTTCCAGTGGCCCGTAGGCCACCGCAATGAAGCGCACCAGATAGGCCAGCAACAACGCCGACAGACTGCCCAGCAGCAGCGGCTTGCCCGCGCCACCGAGCCAGCTCGATAGCGGGATCACCAGTTCGCGATCCAGGTAACTGAACGCCAGCATGATCGACACCGCCAGCACCGAACCGGGCAAGGCATAACCCAGGTTGGCCAGACTGATCCCGGAACGAATGACCCGGGTGGGTGCCAGTCGTCGGGCAAACGCCAGTAACAAGGCGACGCTGACGGTGATCAACGCCGCCATCGCCCCCAGGTACAAGGTATGGACGATCAACCCGGTGTAGCGCTCGTCGAGATCGAAGCGCCCGCGCAGCCAGAACCACACCGCTAATTGCAGCATCGGGATAACGAAGGCGCAGGCGAACACCAGGCCGCACCACGTCATGGCCGCCAGTGCCTTGACGCCTCGCAGGTGATACAGCGCCTTGACCCGTGGTCGCTCGTTGCTCGCCCGGTTGGCTCCGCGGGCACGCCGTTCGCCGTAGAGCACCAGCATCACCACCAGCAGCAACAGGCTGGCCAGTTGCGCGGCGGACGACAGGCTGAAAAAACCGTACCAGGTCTTGTAGATGGCCGTGGTGAAGGTATCGAAGTTGAACACCGACACAGCGCCGAAGTCCGCCAGGGTTTCCATCAGTGCCAATGCCACGCCCGCGCCGATGGCTGGTCGCGCCATGGGCAACGCCACCCGCCAGAACGCTTGCCAGGGCGATTGGCCAAGGACCCGCGCCGCTTCCATCAGGCCTTTGCCTTGGGCGAGGAAGGCGGTGCGCGCCAGCAGATAGACATAGGGATAGAAAACCAGCACCAGCACCACAATCACACCGCCCGTGGAACGCACGCGCGGCAGCCGCAGACCACTGCCAAACCACTCCCGCAGCAGGGTCTGCACGGGTCCGGCGAAATCCAGCAGGCCGACGAAGACGAAGGCCAGCACATAGGCCGGGATCGCGAAAGGCAGCATCAGCGCCCAGTCCAGCCAGCGCCGGCCGGGGAATTCGCAAAGGCTGGTGAGCCAGGCGAGGCTGACCCCCAGGACTGTCACGCCGACACCGACGCCTAGCACCAGGGTCAGGGTATTGCCCAGCAAACGCGGCATCTGTGTGTCCCAGAGATGGGACCAGATCTGTTGATCGATGGTTTGCCAGGAAAACAGCAGGACACTCAGGGGCAACAGGACCAGCGCAGCGATGGCGAAGACGACTGGATACCAGCGGCGTTGGGCGGGATGGGCCAAGGAAAAGCTCTCTGAAATGACGAAGCCTGCCATGGTACATCGGCAGGCTTCATTCTGTGGCGAGGGGGCTTGCCCCCGTTGGGCTGCGAAGCAGTCCTGAAATTAACGACTTCACCACTTCAGGCAAGACACGTCTGGCAATTTTACGACCGCTGCGCGCTCGAACGGGGGCAAGCCCCCTCGCCACAGGTTAGCGTCCTGAAGTGTAAGATGCCTCAGTTCCAGCCAGCCTTGTCCATCAGGCGAATCGCCTCGGCCTGGCGCTTGCCGGCGATTTCCACAGGCAAGGTGTCAGCGATGAACTTGCCCCATGCGGCGACTTCAGCCGATGGCTGCACGGCAGGGTTCGCCGGGAACTCCTGGTTCACGTCGGCAAAGATTTTCTGCGCTTCAGGGGTGGTCATCCACTCCACCAAGGCCTTGGCCGCTTCCGGGTGCGGCGCGTGCTGTGTCAGGCCGATACCCGACAGGTTGATGTGTACGCCACGGTCAGCCTGGTTCGGCCAGAACAGTTTCACCGGCAGGTCTGGCTTCTGCTTGTGCAGGCGGCCGTAGTAGTAGGTGTTGACGATACCGACGTCGCACTGGCCGGCGTTGATCGCTTCCAGCACGGCGGTGTCGTCGGAGAACACGTCAGTGGACAGGTTCTTGACCCAGCCCTTGAGGATTTCCTCGGTCTTCTCGGCGCCGTGCACTTCGATCATGGTCGCGGTCAGGGACTGGTTGTAGACCTTCTTCGCCGTGCGCAGGCACAGGCGGCCTTCCCATTGCTTGTCGGCCAGCGCTTCGTAGGTGGTCAGTTCACCCGGCTTCACCCGGTCAGTGGAGTAGGCAATGGTCCGCGCCCGCAGGCTCAGGCCGGTCCAGGCATGGGAGGCGGCCCGGTATTGCAGCGGAATGTTGGCGTCGACGGTTTTCGAGGTGAACGGCTGGAGGATGCCCATCTGCTCGGCTTGCCAGAGGTTGCCGGCATCGACGGTCAGCAGCAGGTCGGCCGGCGTATTCGCGCCTTCGGCCTTGAGCCGCTGCATCAGCGGCGCTTCCTTGTCGGTGATGAACTTCACCTTCACGCCGGTCTTGGCGGTGTAGGCATCGAAGACTGGCTTGATCAGCTCGTCGATTCGCGAGGAGTAGACCACCACCTCGTCAGCGGCCTGGGCGGCGGTGCTGCCGATCAGGGTCAAGGCCAGTGCAGTCAGTAGACGCTTCGGTGCCAACATGGGAGCGGTCTCTCGATTGAAAAATGAGGGCAAATGATAAGGACTCACATTTAGCTTCTCAATCGAAGCTGGCCGTAGAGGAGTTACCGGATGTTGCACAGGCAGTTTGGCTGACCATTGTGGCGAGGGGGCTTGTCGGAACGCCGCATCGCCCCGTTGGACTGCGAAGCAGTCCTGGCATTTATCCAGATAAATCCTGCAATCCGGTCTGCGACCACTTCGCGCTCGAACGGGGGCAAGCCCCCTCGCCACAGGGCCATGCTCACTTCAGGGTTTGGCGAGCGCCGGTAAATCCCCGGTCAACCCCAGCGCTTCACGCACGAACAACGCCTTGGCCTCGGGCATCTTCTCAACCAGTTTCAACCCGGTATTACGTAACCAGCGCACAGGCAGCGGATCGGCCTGGAACAAGCGCTCGAAGCCTTCCATCGCCGCCATCAGCGCCAGGTTGTGGGGCATGCGTCGACGCTCGTAACGGCTGAGGACTTTCACATCCGCCAGGCGTTCGCCACGTGTTGCCGCTTGCAGCAACACTTCGCCCAGCACGGCGGCATCGAGGAATCCGAGATTCACCCCTTGCCCGGCCAACGGGTGAATGGTGTGGGCCGCATCGCCGATCAATGCCAGGCCTTCAGCCACATAACGCTTGGCATGCCGCTGGCGCAGAGGCACACACAGGCGCGGGTCGGCGCTAAGTACCTCGCCGAGTCGACCTTCAAAGGCCCGCTCCAGCTCCTTGCAGAAACCTTGTTCATCCATCGCCATCAGGCGTTCGGCTTCGCCGGGTGTGGTCGACCAGACGATCGAACACCAATCCTGTTGGCCATCCCGCTCAAGGGGCAGAAACGCCAACGGACCGTTATCGGTGAAGCGTTGCCAGGCCGTCATCTGATGCGGCTTGGCGCAACGCACGCTGGTGACGATGGCATGGTGCAGATAATCCCATTCGCGGGTCGCCACACCGGCCAGGCGTCGCACCGCCGAGTTGGCGCCATCCGCCGCGATCACCAGCGGCGCGCGCAGGGTGCGGCCGTCGGCCAGGGTCAGCAGCCAGTCATCACCGGAGCGGCGCATCTGCTCCAGGCGAGCATTGGCCAGCAGCCCCAGGTCGCAATCGTGCAGGCGCTCGAGCAAGGCATCCTGAACCACGCGGTTCTCGACGATATGCCCCAGCACCTCGGCATGCACACTGGCCGCCGAGAAGTGGATTTGCCCGGTGCCGCTGCCATCCCAGACCTGCATATCAGTGTAGGGGCTGCTGCGCCGCCCGGCGATGCCGCCCCACACGCCCAGGCGCTCGAGAATCCGCTGGCTGGCGGCCGACAAGGCGCTCACCCGCGGTTCAAACGCAGCCTGAGCGTTGAACGGTTTGACGCTCATGGGGCTGCCGTCCAGCAGCAGGACTTCCAGCCCGCTGTCCTGCAACGCCAGCGCCAGGGCGCTGCCAACCATTCCGGCCCCGACAATCAGCAGATCTGCGCGCATTTCCATGCTTTAAGCCTGTCTCTCTTGCGGCCTGAGCCGCACGTAAAGGGTTTTCCCGACCCGCGCCACCAGGTGGCAGGAGCCGTCATGAATGTCGAACCTGCAAGGCAGGTATTTTTATCAATCGCGCCTTGCCGAATCGGCGGATCAGCCAGTCACGCATCCGGGCGCGTACCCAGACCCATCGCCTGCCGGGCAAACCAGCGTTTGGCCGGTGGCAGCAGATCGAGGCCGAGCAGGCCGATGTTGCGCCCCAGGGACACCAGCGGCTGGGTGCTGCCGAACAGGCGCGTGACCTGATCGGAGAAACCCACGGTGAGGTCCTGATCGAGACGCTGGCGTTCGCGATAGGCCTGCAACGTGGCGAAGTCGCCCAATGGTTTTTCGCTGGCGAGCAAGGCATCGGCCAGGGCCTGGGCATCGCGCAGGGACAGGTTGAACCCCTGGCCGGCAATCGGATGCAGGCTGTGCGCCGCGTTGCCGAGAATCGCCAGATGCGGGCGCACCTGCTCTTCGGCCTCGACCAGCGTCAGCGGATACAGATGCCGCGCACCCACCTGCTTCAAGGTACCGAGGCGATAACCGAACACACCCTGCAACTCGCTGAGGAAGCTGCGCTCATCGAGGGCCGCCAGGCGTTGCGCGTCCATGCCCAGGCGGGTCCAGACCAGTGCGCAGCGATTATCCGGAAGCGGCAGCAACGCCATCGGGCCTTCGTCGGTGAAACGTTCAAAGGCCATGCCGTTGTGCGCTTCGCTCGGGGTGATGTTGGCGATCAGCGCGCTCTGGTTGTACGGACGCTTGCGGATGCCGATCCCCAGTTGCTCGCGCAAACCGGAGCGTCCGCCATCGGCGAGCACCGCGAGGTCGCACTCCAGGGTGGTTTCATCGTTCAGGGTCAGGCGGTAGCCGTCGGTCAGCGGCTCCATGCGGGTGACTTCCGCCGGGCAGCGCCAACTGATCACGTCCTTGTCCAGGCCTTGCCACAGGCATTGGCCGAGCCAGGCGTTTTCAACGACATAACCCAGCGCTGGAACCCCCTCTTCCATCGCCGACAACCGCGCCGTCGAGAACCGACCACGGTCGGAAACATGAATCTGCTTGATCGGCTCGGCGCGGCGAGAGACTTCCTGCCAGACGCCCAGCCGTTGATAGACTTGTCGCGAACCGAAGGACAACGCCGAGGAACGGGCATCGTAACTCGGTTGATAGCTGTCGCCAGGGGCGAACGGCTCGATCAACACGATCTTCCAGCCTCGGGCCTTGGCGCCGGCCTGAAGCGCCAGTGCCAGGCTTGCACCGACCAGCCCGCCACCGATGATAGCCAGGTTGACTCGACTCATGCTGCCTGTGTCCGCGCCGCGGCCATCAGGGCCTCGATTTCGGCGACGGTTTTCGGCACGCCGTTCGTCAATATTTCACAGCCGGTTTTGGTGACCACTACGTCGTCCTCGATGCGCACGCCAATGCCGCGCCATTTCTTCGCAACATTCTGGTTGTCCGGGGCGATATAGATCCCCGGCTCCACGGTCAACGCCATGCCGACTTCCAGCACGCGCCACTCGCCGCCGACCTTGTATTCGCCGACGTCATGCACATCCATGCCCAGCCAATGGCCGGCGCGGTGCATGTAAAACGCCTTGTAGGCTTCGCTGGCGATCAGTTCGTCAACGTCGCCCCGCAGCAGACCCAGCTTGACCAGCCCGGCCGTGATGACCCGGACCGTGGCCTCGTGCGCCTGATTCCAGTGCTTGTTCGGGGCGATTTCAGCAAAGGCGGCTTCCTGGGAGGCCAGCACCAATTCGTAAATCGCTTTCTGTTCCGCTGAATACTTGCCGCTGACCGGAAAGGTCCGGGTGATGTCGCTGGCGTAGCAGTCGATCTCGCAACCGGCGTCGATCAGCACCAGATCCCCGTCCTTGAGCAGCGCGTCATTCTGCTGGTAATGCAGGATGCAGCTGTTGCGCCCCGCCGCGACGATCGACCCGTAGGCCGGCATCTTCGCCCCGCCCTTTCGGAATTCGTAATCGAGCTCGGCTTCCAGGCTGAATTCGTGCAATCCGGAGCGACAGGCCTGCATTGCCCGTACGTGCGCCTGGGCGGAAATCCGCGCCGCCTCGCGCATCACTTTCACTTCTGCCGCCGATTTATACAGGCGCATGTCATGCAGCTGATGATCCAGGGCAACGAATTCGTTCGGCGGCTGGGCACCGAGGTTGGCCTTGGAGCGGATCACGTTGATCCACTCCATCAGGTGGCGGTCGAATTCGGGGTTGCTGCCCATGGCCGAATACACCCGGTCACGGCCTTCGATCAGGCCCGGCAGGATGTCGTCGATATCGGTGATCGGAAAGGCGTCGTCGGCGCCGAAGTCGCGAATCGCGCCTTCCTGCCCGGCACGCAGGCCATCCCACAGCTCGCGCTCGGCGTTGCGTTCGCGGCAGAACAGGATGTATTCGCCATGTACGCGCCCCGGCATCAGCACCAGTACGGCCTGAGGCTCGGGAAAACCGCTGAGGTACTGGAAGTCGCTGTCCTGGCGGTAGACGTGCTCGACGTCGCGGTTACGAATGGCCACCGCGGCGGCGGGCAGGATGGCGATGCTGTTGGGTTCCATCTGCGCCATCAGGGCCTTGCGGCGACGGCTGTATTCCGATTTCGGGATGTGGATCATGGGCAGATGGTTTTCCCTGTCTTACGATTAGTGCAAAGACGGTTTGGCGGCGGCCGGCACGTCTTTTTTGGTCTCGGAGAACAGCAGCAGCGGTGCGACGCGCAGGTACTCCATGACTTCCATATAGTCGTTTTCGCCGTCGTCGGACTCTTCCAGGGCATCTTGCACCTGGGAAATGGCCGCCAGATCCTGCAGCACCTCGGTTGCCTCGGTGCTCAGGGCGCTGCTGTCACGGCAGTTCAAGCCAAAGCCACTGAGGAAGCCCTGGCACCACTCGCCCAGTGCAGCGGCACGCTCGGTGAGCGGAGCGTCGTCGGTGGGCAACAGCAGAACGACGGTCACGTCATCGCCGGTGAGCTCGCCTTTTACCATCGCTTGCAGGCCGATCAGGGCGTTGCGAACGTTGTCCTGCGGCTCGCTTTCGAGCAGTTCGGCGGCGTCGATCAGCCAGCCTTCGGCGTCGAAACCGGCGCCGGCGCAGCTGCGGCCGAGCAACAGGCCGTGCAGTTCAGCAGGCGAGACGTTGTGACCGCTGGAAGTCAGCAGGGTGGCGAAGGCTTGGTACGGGGAATTCTGAATGGTCATGGGCAGCTAGGCGCCAGACGGCGCTATGTCTAGAATGAAGGCCTTGTATCCTACATCGACTACCCCTGTAGGAGCGAGCTTGCTCGCGATGGTCGTCAACGATAACGCTGGGTACCTGACACCCCGCGGCGTTCTCAGGTTCATCGCGAGCAAGTTCGCTCCTACAGTCCAACACCCATCAGACAGTGAAGACAATGGAAGACACCGACCTGCAAGCGCTGATGGCCAGACTCGAGCTGCTGATTACCCGAGTCGAGCAACTTAAGAGTCAAAACGGACTCTTACTAGCTCAGGAAAAGACCTGGCGCGAGGAACGCGCGCACCTCATTGAAAAAAACGAAATCGCCCGGCGTAAGGTCGAATCGATGATTTCGCGCCTCAAGGCCCTGGAGCAAGACTCATGAGTTCAAGCAATAGCGTCACCGTGCAGATCCTCGACAAAGAGTATTCGATCATCTGCCCTCAGGAAGAGCGCAGTAATCTGGTCAGCGCCGCCCGTTATCTGGACGGCAAGATGCGCGAGATCCGCAGCAGCGGCAAAGTCATCGGCGCCGACCGTATCGCCGTGATGGCCGCGCTGAACATCACCCACGACCTGCTGCACAAGGAAGAACGCCCGGATATCCAGGCCAGCGGATCGACCCGCGAACAGGTGCGTGACCTGCTCGATCGCGTCGATCTGGCACTCGCCACCGATCCGGACGTCACCAAAGGCTGATTCGCGTCGCCGCTTGCGGTATAATCCCCTCACTCCCTGGGGTGCTTGCCAGTTGGCGATGTCCCTGAGCCGATTTGCTATACCCTGGAGGTTGCACGTTGGGCTGGTGTGCATGTCCGCTAGACGGAAAGCCTTAAAGCCTACTGCATCTTCCACCTTGAACTTTCGGGTTCAAGGGCTAAGTTGACAGCGGCACATTCGGGGAGCCTGATTTCAGTCCAATGCCGGTTTTGATACCGGCATTGGCGTTTTTACGGGTACGCTTCACGTATCCGCATTGTTGAAGCCCGAATACATGACCGAACCTGCGCTGCTCCCCCGCCCGCAACTTCGACGCATGCTGCGCAAGGCCCGCCGCGCACTGACTCCCAGTCAGCAGCGCCAGGCCGCTCGCGGGCTGTACAAGCAATTGGCCCAGCAACCGCTGTTCCGCCGCGCCAGACACATCTCGCTCTACCTGCCCACCGACGGTGAAATCGATCCGCGCCTGTTGCTGCGCGCCGCACAGCGCCGGGGCAAAGCCACCTATCTACCGGTGCTGAGCGCCTGGCCGCGAACCAAAATGGTGTTCCAGCGCATCCGTCCCGGGGAAAAACTCAAACCCAACCGCTTCCGCATTCTCGAACCACGGGCCAACCTCGCCCGGCAGCGCAAGATCTGGGCGCTGGATCTGGTGCTGTTGCCATTGGTGGGTTTTGACGATGTAGGCGGACGCCTGGGGATGGGCGGTGGCTTCTACGATCGGAGCCTGGCCTACCTGGCGCGACGAAATGACTGGCGCAAGCCGACGCTGTTGGGGCTGGCCCATGAATGTCAGAAGGTGGAGCGATTGGCTCAAGCGAGCTGGGATGTGCCGCTGCAAGGAACGGTGACGGACAAGGCCTGGTATTACGCAGGCTAGACGCCACTTCGATCAGCGGCGCCGAGGCAACAGGATCAGCGCTTGAAGGCGGTCGACTGTTGCTGCAGTTGGGCGAGCTCGACCGGTGCATCGGTCTTGTTGGCCCACAGGCTTTGGGCATAGCCAGTGGTCACGACACCAAGGCCAAACAAAATGACCAAAATCCATAGTAAATCCGGTTTGCGTTTCATCGATTGCCCCCCAAAGGCACATCAACACGATGACAGCAGCGGTTTCCGTTTGTAGGCCGTGCAGCAGCGTCAAGCTCTAAAGGCCGGCATTTTGCGGCAACGTGAACCGCTGCGCAAATGCTGACGTCAACCGACTGTCGGTTTGTCATAAAATCGCCGACAAGCTGCTCAATCACCACGCAAGGAGCAAAAGACATGGCCTATTGGCTGATGAAATCCGAGCCCGACGAACTCTCGATCAAAGGGCTGGAAAAGCTCGGCAAAGCGCGCTGGGATGGGGTTCGCAACTATCAGGCACGCAATTTCCTGCGGGCCATGGCGGTGGGGGATGAGTTCTTTTTCTATCACTCCAGCTGCCCTGAACCGGGCATCGCCGGAATTGGCAGGATTGTCGAAGCCGCGTACCCGGACCCGACGGCGCTAGAACCGGAAAGTCATTACTACGACCCCAAGGCAACTACGGACAAAAACGCCTGGAGCGCGATCGATGTCGCGCATGTCGAGTCGTTTGCCCGGGTGCTGAAACTGGATTATCTGAAGCAGCAGACGGCGCTGGCCGAGTTGCCGCTGGTGCAGAAAGGCTCGCGGTTGTCGGTGATGCCAGTGACGGCGGAGCAGTGGGCGGCGGTGATTGCTTTAAAGCCCTGAGCCATTTATCGCCTGGACAGGCCTCATCGCGAGCAAGCTCGCGATGACGTCAAATCAAGCAATAGAAGTCTTACTGAATGATCAAGTTGTTAAACAACAGATCCTCAACCACCGGCTTGCCGGTTTCGTCGTTCATCACCTGCTGGGTCTGCTTCAACGCTTCCTGACGCAGCTTTTCCTTGGCCTCGACATTGTTCATCGTCTCGGTGGTCTGCTGGGCGAACAGCGCGACCAATTGATTGCGGATCAACGGCTCATTGGCCTTCACCGCCTTGGCGGCCTCGTCACCGGTCACCCGCAACGCCACGTCGGCCTTGTAGACCTTGAGTTTCGGCGTGCCGTCCAGCCCGTAGTTACCCACGAACGGCGGGCTCAGGGTGATGTAGCTGACCTTCGGAGCAGCATCTTCTTTGGCTTCTTCGGCCACCGCTGCCACAGGCAGGGACAGGGCCAGCATCAACATGATCCACGCTTTCAAAATTCGCTCCTTATCCGGTTTGCGGCCTAGCATAACGACCCGCCGCGCAAGCACAAGCTTATGGCTGACTATCAGGGCCGGGCATGCTCGTTGACCCGCCGACCCATACACCTACACTTATCGGCCATCACTCCCAAAGGAATAGCCCTGATGAAAGCCGTGCTGTGCAAAGCCTTCGGCCCTGCCGAATCGCTGGTGCTGGAAGACGTCGCCAGTCCTGTCGCGAAGAAGAACGAAATCCTGCTGGACGTGCACGCCGCCGGGGTGAACTTCCCCGACACGTTGATCATCGAGGGCAAATACCAGTTCAAGCCGCCCTTCCCGTTTTCACCGGGTGGTGAAGCGGCCGGCGTGGTCAGCGCAGTGGGTGAAAAAGTCAGCCACCTGAAAGTCGGTGACCGGGTCATGGCCCTGACCGGCTGGGGCAGCTTTGCCGAGCAGGTTGCCGTGCCGGGCTACAACGCGCTGCCGATCCCGCCATCGATGGACTTCAACACTGCCGCCGCCTTCAGCATGACCTACGGCACCTCGATGCACGCCCTCAAGCAGCGCGGCAACCTGCAACCGGGCGAAACCCTGCTGGTACTTGGCGCCTCCGGCGGTGTCGGCCTGGCGGCGGTGGAAATCGGCAAAGCCATGGGCGCCCGGGTGATCGCCGCGGCCAGCAGCGCAGAGAAACTCGCCGTGGCCAAGGCCGCCGGCGCCGACGAACTGATCAACTACAGCGAAACCAGCCTGAAGGACGAAATCAAACGCCTGACCGACGGCCAGGGTGCCGACGTGATCTACGACCCGGTGGGCGGCGACCTGTTCGACCAGGCGATCCGCGCCATTGCCTGGAACGGCCGCCTGCTGGTGGTCGGCTTCGCCAGCGGGCGCATTCCCGAGCTGCCGGTCAACCTGGCCCTGCTCAAGGGCGCGGCAGTGCTCGGCGTGTTCTGGGGCTCGTTCGCCCAACGCCAGCCACAAGACAATGCGGCGAACTTCCAGCAGTTGTTTAGCTGGTTTGCCGAAGGCAAATTGAAGCCCCTGGTGTCGCAGGTTTATCCGCTGAGCAATTCAGCCCAAGCCATCAATGATCTTGGCCAGCGTAAAGCGGTCGGGAAAGTGGTGGTGCAGGTTCGCTGAATCACTATCTGCAATAAAAGCGCGGTCACGCTGCCGCGCTTTTTTGTCATAACAGCACTCTTATCTCTTCTGGAAGAAACCGTACGTATCGGCCCGCGGGATAGGTATTACAGCGCCTGACTATTGATGGGACGCTTTTATTGAGCTTGGCAATCAGCGCCAGACGCTTCTCCTCCGGCAATTGCGTCGGTGAAAGGGAGTGCGTCAGGTAACTGCGGGTCCAGCTGAAAACCGGCAGGTCCACCCACGAGGAATCGGCGATGTTCCGCGATGCCCGTGCGATAGCACTGCATTTCAGCCGCTCCAATTCCTTGTTGACGTGGAAGGGATGTTCTCTGTCCAGCCTGTATTCCATGGGTGCGACCACGATGATTTGCGCAGGTTGATCCTCGGTAATTGTCCACGGCTTGAATCGCCATTGGTTGACTGCAGCCAATGATGCCTCTTCGAGTTCGGGATGTGCACTTTGCGCAATCACGGCATTACTGACTGATCCATCGGCCTTCACAGTCATGCTGACACGCACCATGCCGGTGACACCCGCCCGATGCAGCGCCACCGGATAAACCGGCTTCGGATTATGCTCGGGTATCAGGAACACCTCCCCGGCCCTGACATCCATGGACGCCACCAACAAAAGCACACATACCCACCACCGCATGTCCCTCTCCCTTCGCCTGCAACGCCAGACCTGGCAACAGTACAAAGGTTAAAGCGCCAGGGCATTCGGCATAACGCCATGACTTCTGCTTTAAACGAAGGACCTTTCCTAAAGGCCTGCCCTATTTCAGGTACACCACGCGCCTGCCAACTAAACAGGTAACGCTTCCTACAACGCCCCTCGCTTACATCTGAGCGACACGCTCATAAAGGAACGCGCGATATCCAACATTTCCGCTGTTTTGCCGATGAGAACCAGTGCTATTTTCGGTAACGAAACTGTAACATTCGTATCCGCAGTCAAAACAAGAAATTTGGAGCTCTTGAATGTTTGCTTTCTTTCGTCCTGCCGCACATCAGGCTCCATTGCCTGAAGAAAAAATAGACAGCACCTACCGACGCCTTCGCTGGCAGATTTTCGCCGGCATCTTCATTGGCTATGCCGGTTACTACCTGCTGCGAAAGAACTTCTCCCTGGCCATGCCGTACCTGATCGACGAGGGCTACTCCCGTGGTCAGTTGGGCCTGGCGATGTCCGCCATCGCGATTGCCTACGGTCTGTCGAAGTTTCTGATGGGCTTGGTGTCCGACCGTTCCAACCCGCGTTTCTTCCTGCCGTTCGGCCTTCTGGTGTCGGCTGGGGTGATGTTCATTTTCGGTTTCGCGCCCTGGGCGACGTCCAGCGTGACCATGATGTTCATCCTGCTGTTCATCAATGGCTGGGCGCAGGGCATGGGTTGGCCGCCGAGTGGCCGGACCATGGTGCACTGGTGGTCGCAGAAGGAACGTGGCGGCGTGGTGTCCGTGTGGAACGTGGCACACAACGTCGGCGGTGGCCTGATTGGTCCGTTGTTCCTGATCGGCATGGGCCTGTTCAATGACTGGCACGCCGCGTTCTATGTGCCGGCAGCCGTGGCGCTGGCGGTAGCGGTGTTTGCCTTTGTAACCATGCGCGATACCCCGCAATCGGTTGGCCTGCCGCCGATCGAGCAATACAAGAACGACTACCCGGAAGGCTACGACGCCAGCCACGAAGAGGAATTCAGCGCCAAGGAAATCTTCGTCAAATACGTGCTGCGCAACAAAATGCTCTGGTACATCGCCCTGGCCAACGTCTTTGTCTATCTGCTGCGCTACGGCGTGCTGGACTGGGCGCCGACCTACCTCAAGGAAGCCAAGGGTTTCACTGTGGATAAAACCTCGTGGGCGTACTTCTTCTACGAGTGGGCAGGTATCCCGGGCACGCTGCTGTGCGGCTGGATGTCGGACAAGATCTTCCGTGGCAACCGTGGCCTGACCGGCATGGTGTTCATGGCATTGGTGACGGTTGCGACGCTGGTTTACTGGCTCAACCCGGCCGGCAATCCGATGGTCGACATGATCGCGCTGCTTTCCATTGGCTTCCTGATCTACGGCCCGGTGATGCTGATCGGCTTGCAGGCGCTGGAACTGGCACCGAAGAAAGCTGCCGGTACGGCGGCGGGCTTTACCGGTCTGTTCGGTTACTTGGGCGGTTCGGTCGCGGCCAGTGCAGCGATGGGCTACACCGTGGACCATTTCGGTTGGGACGGCGGTTTCGTGTTGCTGGTCGGCGCCTGCCTGCTGGCGATGGCCTTCCTGGCCCCGACACTACGGCACAAACAAATCGCCAGTCAGGGCCGCGAAGCACTCGCTTGAACGGCCGTTGATTTACAACGCTTGAGCCGCGCCTCCAGATTCCGGTCTGGCATGGCGTGGCTGCGCAGGGCGTGCGCGGTCTGCTCGACATAATCGCGAGTGGTGCCGTAGCGCCCGCAGGCGTTTTCGAACACATGGCTCAGCACATGGTCCGGCAAGTTGCCGGCATAGCTGGGCAGGTGCCGTTCCAGAACGAATCCCAATGCCTGAACCTGGCTGCCATCTTCGAGACGGCAGTTTAGCCAGTGCGGGCGGTAGGAAGGGAAAGGCATCTCGCGCTGCCAAAGTGCGTAGAGCGAGGCTTCGAGTTGCTCTTCGGGCAAGCGATAGGCGAAACCGCTGCAAGAACCGCCGCGATCCAGGCCAAACACCAGGCCGGGCATTTCCGGTGTGCCGCGATGTTCGTGGGACCACAGGTACAACCCGCGATGATAGCCATGCACCCGGCCGCGAACCCGCTCAACCGCCGTGCATTCAGGGCGCCAGATCAGCGAACCATACGCAAACAGCCATACTGGCCCACCCTTGTGGCGCGCCATAGTCGATTGCATCGAGCTGAGCAATTGTTCGTGAGTGAGCTGCGGCCCCAGATCGAGCCGCGGAGGGTAAGCCAGATTCAAAAAAGCGGATTCAATGGCGCTCATGGCGAATAGCGTTCAGCTCCCCGCGGGTGAAGAATTACTTAATAGAACGCACAGCTGTAACAATAAGGCACATAAGTTTTAAGGCAATTTGAATGCCATGGCACCGTACTTATTTAAATGCCTGAATGAGATATAACCTACCGACATTTATAAAAGTTTATAAATGCCGATTGGCTATATATAGAGTTATAACGAAAGATCGCGGCTCAAGAGCGCGGCGCATACGCAAAAACGTCGGCACGCATCTGGTGGGCGTCCATCCCTGCTTCCACCAGCGCATCCAGCGTGCCGTAGACCATGGCCGGAGAGCCACTGGCGTACACGTGCAACGGCTTGAGGTCAGGGAAGTCTTCACAGACCGCTTCATGCAGCATGCCGCACCGCCCTTCCCAACCACATTGATCGCTGACGACTTTGTGCAGGAACAGGTTGGGCAGCTTCAGCCATTCGTCCCAATGCTCGACCTGGTAAAAGTCTTCTGGACGACGCACGCCCCAATACAAATGTACCGGATGCTTGAAACCCGTGGCCCGGCAATGTTCGATCAGGCCGTGGACCTGGCCCATGCCGGTACCAGCGGCGATCAGCACGAGAGGACCGTCCGGCAACTCCTCCAGGTGGGTATCGCCAAACGGCAACTCGACCCGCACCATGCTGTTGCGCTGGAGCTGTTCGATCAGGCTCAACGCACTGGATTCGCGCGCCAGTACGTGGATTTCCAGGTCGCGCCCCGCATGCGGTGCCGAGGCGAGGGAGAATGCGGACTTTTCGCCATTCTCGCGCTCGATCATCAGGTACTGACCGGCGTGGTAGCGCGGCGGTTTGCCGGCCGGAGCCCGCAGACGTACGCGCCAGGTGTCGCCCCCCACCTCCTTGCACTCAATGACCTGACACGACACGCTGCGCACCGGCAGTTCTCCCAGCGCGAGCACGCCATCCCACAGCACGATGCAGTCTTCCAGCGGCTCCGCTATGCAAGTGTAGAACTCGCCATGGTCACGCACATTGCCAGCCTGCTCGACCCGGCCTTCCACCAGCAGCGCCGCGCACACGTGGCAATTGCCGTTGCGGCAGCTTTGCGGGCATTCGTAGCCCAGACGTCGTGCGCCATCGAGAATCCGCTCGCCGGGCAATATCTCAAGCATTGCTCCGGAGGGCTGCAAGGTTACACGCATCAATCTATTCCTAACTGATTCCAGATGGCATCGATCCGCTGGGTCACGGCATCGTCCTTGACGATGACCCGACCCCATTCACGGGTAGTTTCGCCCGGCCATTTATGCGTGGCATCAAGGCCCATTTTCGACCCCAGGCCGGACACCGGCGAGGCGAAGTCGAGGTAGTCGATCGGCGTGTTGTCGATCATCACCGTGTCGCGCTTGGGGTCCATGCGCGTGGTGATGGCCCAGATCACGTCGTTCCAGTCCCGGGCGTTGATATCGTCGTCGGTGACGATAACGAACTTGGTGTACATGAACTGTCGCAAAAACGACCAGACACCCAGCATTACCCGCTTGGCGTGGCCCGGATACGACTTCTTCATGGTCACGATGGCCATGCGGTACGAGCAACCTTCGGGCGGCAGGTAGAAATCGGTGATCTCCGGAAACTGCTTCTGCAGGATCGGCACGAACACTTCGTTCAATGCCACGCCGAGGATCGCCGGCTCATCCGGTGGACGGCCGGTGTAGGTGCTGTGGTAGATCGGTTTGATCCGGTGGGTGATGCGCTCGACGGTGAACACCGGGAAGCTGTCGACTTCGTTGTAGTAACCGGTGTGGTCGCCGTACGGGCCTTCATCGGCCATCTCGCCCGGATGGATCACGCCTTCGAGGATGATTTCGGCGGTGGCCGGCACTTGCAGGTCGTTGCCACGGCACTTCACCAGCTCGGTGCGGTTACCGCGCAGCAGACCTGCGAAGGCGTATTCGGAAAGGCTGTCGGGCACCGGGGTCACGGCACCGAGGATGGTCGCCGGGTCAGCGCCCAGTGCCACGGAAACCGGGAACGGCTGGCCTGGGTGCTTTTCGCACCACTCGCGGTAATCCAGCGCGCCGCCACGGTGGCTCAGCCAGCGCATGATGACCTTGTTGCGACCAATCACCTGCTGACGGTAGATGCCGAGGTTCTGGCGATCCTTGTTCGGGCCTTTGGTGACGGTCAGGCCCCAGGTGATCAGAGGACCGACGTCGCCCGGCCAGCAAGTCTGCACCGGCAACATGGCCAGGTCGACGTCGTCACCCTCGATGACCACTTCCTGGCACACCGCGTCCTTGACGACTTTCGGCGCCATCGAAATGATCTTGCGGAAGATCGGCAGCTTGGACCAGGCATCCTTCAGGCCCTTCGGCGGCTCGGGTTCCTTGAGGAACGCCAGCAGCTTGCCGATCTCGCGCAGCTCGCTGACCGACTCGGCACCCATGCCCATGGCGACCCGCTCGGGGGTGCCGAACAGGTTGCCGAGCACCGGGATGTCATAGCCTGTCGGCTTTTCGAACAACAGCGCCGGGCCTTTGGCACGCAGCGTGCGATCACACACCTCGGTCATCTCCAGCACTGGAGAGACGGGGATCTGGATGCGTTTCAACTCTCCGCGCTGCTCAAGCTGCTGCACGAAATCCCGAAGATCCTTGAATTTCATTGATGATGGCACCCGAAAAATAGGCGTACATCCTACCTGCTCTGCCGGCCGCTGGCAGCTTATCGCTGCTTATCTGGATGCATTCACCTGCGGTTTCCCCGGGTTTGCCCCGGCTTGCAGACTGACAAACAGCGGTTCGAGGATCGGCGCCACGAACCGCGCACCGACTTCCGAGAGGTGATTGTCATCGGTGTACAACGAGTAGCCGCCGCGTTCGGCGCGGCACAGGCCGCTCGCGTCACATAACCTCGGCGCCGGGTCCACCACCCGTACCGCCGGGTCTTGCGCCAGTTGTGCGAACAATTGACTGATGAATGCCTGGCGCTTGTGGTGCTCTGCGAGCGCCAGCCCAACATCGTCGACCGGACGGTCCAGCATTGCCAGACGTGTGAGGCGATACGGTGGGCTGAAGGGCTGCAACGGCACCTCTTTTACCAGCCAGACCCGATGTCCGCCGGCACGCAATTGCGCGACCCGGTTACGCAAGCCATCGGCCAGACGCTGTTCGGCACTGGCACGGTCGTAGTGCCCGTCAGCGCTTTTCAGAGCGTGACCAAGATCGCCTTTGCCGTCGCCATAGAGGTACAGGCTCCAGTGCGCCACCAACACCACATCGCTGACGGCTTGCGACTCCAAGGCCTGTTCAACCCGCCGATTGAACCGCGCACAACGCGCATCGTGCTCCAGGCCATCGACTGGCACACAACCGGGAGAACTGGCCAGGATCACGTTGACGCCATGGGCCTTGGCACCCTCGTCGAAAACCGGGATCAATGCCGTGGCATGACTATCGCCCCAGACAAGCGCTGGGGGCAGGCGATTTTGTGCGCCATAACGGCAGAACAACTTGTCATCCGGCGTCTTGTCATCGGCCAGGCAGGCCATCAGCTCCGGCCGCCATTCGCGACCCTTTGCGTATTGCAGGACCTGGTCAGACAGACGCCACGGCAAGCCGTCGGTCCATCGCAAGGTTTGCCCGGCCAGGCCGAGCAGCAGGATACCGCAGGCGCCGGCGAGCAGAACCTGTCGGCGTCCGGCGAGCAGGCGACGCTCACGAAACGGGGTTTCGACGAATTTCCAGGACAGATAACCCAGCAACAGCGTCAGCAGAATCAACCCGGCACTGTCGAAAGCACTCGGTTCACCGACGCTGGCATAGCTGGAGAATACGAACACCGGCCAGTGCCACAGGTACCAGGAATAAGAAACCAGGCCGAGGCCGACCATCACCCGACTGCTCAAAAACTGACCAGCCCAGGTTTCACGATGACCGTTGGCCAGAATCAGCAGCACCACACCAAGCACCGGAAGCAACGCCGCGACGCCCGGGAATGGCGTGGCCTTGTCATAACCGAACACCGCCAACAGTATCAGCACCATGCCGAGCAGGCTCAGCCACTGCGCCGCCATCGGCTTGAGACGCCATGCAGACTTGGGCGCTACCGCCAGCATCGCACCGGCCAACAGTTCCCACGCACGCATCGGCAGCAGGAAGAAGGCTTTTTCCGGATGATGGGCGACGGCCCACACGCTCAAGCCAAAGGACAGCAGCAATACGCCGAACAGCGCCAGTCGCCAATGCCTGAGACGGCTCGACAGCAGTGTCAGCAGCAACGGGAAGACGATGTAAAACTGTTCCTCCACCGCCAGCGACCAGGTGTGCAGCAGGGGCTTCAGGTCGGAGGCGACATCGAAATAGCCGTCCTGGCGCATGAACAGGATGTTGGACACGAACATCACCTGGTAACGCACCGATCGCCCCAGCTCGTCGTAATCCTTCGGTGCCAGCAAAAACCAGCCGACCGCCAGCACCGCGATGATCATCGCGAACAATGCCGGCAAAATCCGCCGTGCACGCCGGACCCAGAAATCGACGAAGCTGAATTGCCCGGCCTGGCGCTGATTCCAGATGATCGAGGTGATCAGGTAACCGGAAATCACGAAAAACACATCCACGCCGACAAAGCCGCCGGTAAATCCGGGAACGCCAAAATGAAACAGCACGACAGCAATCACCGCCACCGCGCGCAAGCCGTCGATATCCCTTCGATAAGCCAGTGTGCTCATAAACATAAACCAGTCAGATCGTTGTTTTCAGCGCGTTTGAGCATCGTCCCCGGACGATGACTGCAAACGCGGCTGGTTGAAGTGCCAAGCAACTGACCCTGGCCAATCAAAAACATCCCATGGCCCGGGCAAAAAATTGCAGGCAAAAAAATGGCGCCCCACCGGGACGCCATTCTCTTGAACTCAACGGACGATGTTACTTGCGCTTCATCGACAGGAAGAATTCGTCGTTGGTCTTGGTCGTTTTCAGCTTGTCGACCAGGAACTCGATGGCAGCTACTTCATCCATCGGGTGCAGCAGCTTGCGCAGGATCCACATGCGCTGCAGCTCGTCGTCGGCAGTCAGCAACTCTTCGCGGCGGGTGCCGGAACGGTTGATGTTGATGGCCGGGAAGACGCGCTTTTCAGCGATACGGCGATCCAGCGGCAGCTCCATGTTGCCGGTGCCTTTGAATTCCTCGTAGATCACTTCGTCCATCTTCGAGCCGGTTTCAACCAGCGCGGTGGCGATGATGGTCAGCGAGCCGCCTTCTTCGATGTTCCGCGCGGCGCCGAAGAAACGCTTCGGTTTCTCCAGGGCGTGGGCATCGACACCACCGGTCAGTACCTTGCCGGAGCTCGGGATCACGGTGTTGTAGGCACGAGCCAGACGGGTGATGGAGTCGAGCAGGATCACCACGTCTTTCTTGTGCTCGACCAGGCGCTTGGCCTTCTCGATCACCATTTCGGCAACCTGCACGTGGCGGGTTGGCGGCTCGTCGAACGTCGAGGCAACCACTTCGCCGCGCACGGTGCGCTGCATTTCGGTTACTTCTTCCGGACGTTCGTCGATCAGCAGCACGATCAGGTGAACTTCAGGGTTGTTACGGGCGATATTCGCGGCAATGTTCTGCAGCATGATCGTCTTGCCCGCTTTCGGCGGTGCAACGATCAGACCGCGCTGGCCTTTACCGATCGGGGCGCACAGGTCGATGACTCGACCGGTCAAGTCTTCGGTGGAACCGTTACCGGCTTCCATTTTCATGCGCACGGTCGGGAACAGCGGGGTCAGGTTCTCGAAGAGAATCTTGTTTTTCGCGTTTTCCGGACGGTCGTAGTTGATCGTGTCGACCTTGAGCAGCGCGAAATAACGCTCGCCTTCCTTTGGAGGGCGGATCTTGCCAACGATGGTGTCACCGGTGCGCAAGTTGAAACGACGGATCTGGCTCGGCGAGACGTAGATATCGTCTGGGCCGGCGAGATAGGAAGCGTCAGCGGAGCGCAGGAAGCCGAAGCCGTCCTGGAGAATCTCCAGCACGCCATCACCGGAGATTTCCTCACCGCTTTTCGCGTGCTTCTTGAGCAGGGAGAAAATCACGTCCTGCTTGCGCGAACGGGCCATATTTTCTATGCCCATCTGTTCGGCCAATTCGAGCAGTTCGGTAATCGGCTTTTGCTTGAGTTCAGTCAGATTCATATAGGAATGACGTAATCATTTATGGAGGGGGGAAATTAAGCTTTTGGCTTAATGAGGCCGCGCCGCAGAGAAGGCGACAGGATCGCGTACTTATTCGAAAAGGAGTGCGTCGGCGACGGCTAGCAGGGGGCAATGGAGAAACCAGTGCGGGGCCGAATGTAACACCTGAGTTTAGGAGCGTCTAGCCCTGAATACGCAAAAAGCCCCGCTATTTGCGGGGCTTTTTCAGGACACTTTGCAGCGACGCTTAGATGTTGGCGTCGAGGAAGGCAGCCAGTTGCGACTTCGACAGTGCGCCGACCTTGGTCGCTTCAACGTTGCCGTTCTTGAACAGCATCAGGGTCGGGATACCGCGCACGCCGTGCTTGGCCGGGGTTTCCTGGTTTTCGTCGATGTTCAGCTTGGCAACGGTCAGCTTGCCTTTGTAAGTCTCGGCAATTTCGTCCAGAACCGGAGCGATCATTTTGCAAGGGCCGCACCATTCAGCCCAGTAGTCGACCAGTACAGCGCCTTCGGCCTTGAGTACGTCGGCCTCGAAGCTAGCGTCGCTAACGTGTTTGATAAGATCGCTGCTCATGGAATTCTCCAGGTTGTAAGCAAAAAAACGTGGCCCATCATAGCGGTCCTTCCCTCGTTCAGGAAGGTGCAGATGATTGAGTCTCGCTATGGTGATTCATGAGTTTGGGTATAGCTCAGGTCATGAAGTGACGGGAGCGATGAACGCGATTCCGGTGCGCAACGCGGCATTGCGTACGTGCTCTTGCATGGCCTTTTGCGCGGCGCCAGACGCCCGGCGAGCCAGCGCACGAAGGATTTTGCGGTGTTCCTGCCAGGTTTCCATGGCCCGCTCGACCCGGATGAACGGTAGCTTCTGGCTTTCCAGGAAGATGTCGGCGCTGGCGGTCAGGATGCTCAGCATCGCCTGATTGCCGCTGGCCAGCAGGATGCGGCGGTGGAATTCGAAATCCAGGCGGGCCGCGGCTTCGAAGTCGCCGGACTTGAGCTCGTTACGCATGGCGGCGACATTGTCTTCCAGCACATCGAGTTCGTCGGTGCTCAAGGTTACGGCCGCCAACCCCGCAGCAAACCCCTCCAGCGCATAGCGCAGTTGAAAGATGTCCAGCGGCGAAGCCTGCGCCGCGAACGGCCAGCCCGGCGCCGCATCGCCTCGCGGCAACTCCACCGGCGATTGCACGAACACGCCTTTACCCGGCTGGATGCTGATGACGCCCAGCGCACTCAGCGATGACAACGCCTCGCGCAACGACGCCCGACTGACCCCCAATTGCACCGCCAGGTCCCGTTGCGAGGGCAAGGCATCCCCAGGCCCGAAGCCCTGTTCGGTAATCAGTTTGCGGATGGCTTGCAGCGCCACTTCAGGTACGGCGCGGGAGATCGAGTTCATGGTTTTCCAGACGAACCAGGCCAATGTGCGCTCAGTTGTAAAGCTATTCGCGACGCCCGGCAAGTCGTGCCCCATGGGGGTTCGGTGATTTTCACGGCTGCGCCATCGGGGTGCGAAACGCAACCTGACTGTTCAGACCAGTAAGACCGTGCGACGCCAGCAAAACCGCGCCCTGGCGCCCTCAAAACCCCATGTTGGCATGGCCCATGCTCTGTCGATCCACAGAAATCACTTCTTGCCGATCCGGAGATTTGCCATGACCCAGCGTTACAGCGCCCTCCTCGCAGCCTTGTTCGCCAGCCTGATGCTGAGCCAGGCACCCGCCCATGCCGACGGTCTGGAGGATGTGGTCAAGCGCGGCGTCCTCAAGGTCGCCGTGCCCCAGGACTTCCCGCCGTTCGGCTCGGTCGGCCCGGACATGAAACCCCGTGGCCTCGATATCGACACCGCAAAACTGCTGGCCGATCAGCTCAAGGTCAAGCTCGAACTGACCCCGGTCAACAGCACCAACCGCATCCCGTTCCTCACCACCGGCAAGGTCGACCTGGTGATCTCCAGCCTCGGCAAGAACCCGGAGCGCGAAAAAGTCATCGACTTCTCCCGCGCCTACGCACCGTTCTACCTCGCCGTGTTCGGTCCGCCAGACGCCGACATCAAGGGCCTGGACGATCTCAAGGGCAAAACCATCAGCGTCACCCGTGGTGCCATCGAAGACATCGAGCTGACCAAGGTCGCCCCCGAAGGCGTGACCATCAAGCGTTTCGAAGACAACAACTCGACCATTGCCGCGTACCTGGCCGGGCAAGTCGACCTGATCGCCAGCGGCAACGTGGTGATGGTTGCCATCAGCGAAAAGAGCCCGAAACGGGTGCCGGCGCTGAAAGTGAAACTCAAGGATTCGCCGGTCTACGTCGGCGTCAACAAGAACGAGCCGGCGCTGCTGGACAAGGTCAACCAGATCCTCGTGACCGCCAAGACTGACGGCGCGCTGGAAAAGAACGCCCTGACCTGGCTGAAAGAGCCGCTGCCGGCCGATCTCTGATTCGGCGCGCTGGAGACGTTTTATGGCTTATCAGTTCGATTTCCTGCCGGTGGTGAACAACACCGACCTGTTGCTGCGCGGTGCGTTGTTCACCCTTGAGCTGACCGCCATCGGCGCTGTGCTCGGCGTGGGGCTGGGCATCGTCGGGGCGCTGGTGCGGGCGTGGAACATCCGGCCTTTCGCGGGGATTTTCGCGGTCTATGTCGAGTTGATCCGCAACACGCCATTCCTGGTGCAGTTATTTTTCATCTTCTTCGGCTTGCCGTCCCTGGGCGTGCAGATTTCCGAATGGCAGGCGGCGGTGCTGGCGATGGTCATCAACCTCGGCGCCTATTCCACCGAGATCATCCGCGCCGGCATCCAGGCAATTCCCCGGGGTCAGCTGGAAGCCGCAGCGGCACTGGCGATGACGCGCTTCGAAGCGTTTCGCCATGTAGTGCTGCTGCCGGCACTGGGCAAAGTCTGGCCGGCCCTGAGCAGCCAGATCATTATCGTCATGCTCGGTTCGGCAGTCTGCTCGCAGATCGCCACCGAAGAGCTGAGTTTCGCCGCCAACTTCATTCAGTCGCGCAACTTCCGCGCCTTTGAAACCTACGCCCTGACCACGCTGCTGTACCTGTGCATGGCGCTGCTGATCCGCCAGTTGCTGAACTGGATCGGCCACCGCTTCATTGCAAGGAGCAGCCGATGAGCGATTTCACCCTCTGGGACATCGTGCGCAACCTGCTCATGGGCCTGCAATGGACGCTAGCGCTGTCGCTGGTGGCGTTCATTGGCGGCGGGCTGATCGGCTTGCTGATCATGGTCATGCGCATCTCGGACAAATCCCTGCCGCGCAGTTTCGCCCGCACTTACATCGAACTGTTCCAGGGCACACCGCTATTGATGCAGCTGTTCCTGGTGTTTTTCGGCGTCGCGTTGGCCGGGATAGAGATTTCGCCGTGGATGGCGGCGGCGATTGCACTGACGTTGTTCACCAGTGCTTATCTGGCGGAGATCTGGCGCGGTTGCGTCGATTCGATTCCCAACGGCCAATGGGAGGCCTCATCGAGCCTGGCGCTGAACCCGCTGGAACAATTGCGCCATGTGATCCTGCCCCAGGCCCTGCGCATCGCCGTGGCGCCGACCGTGGGTTTTTCGGTGCAAGTGGTCAAAGGCACCGCCGTGACCTCGATCATCGGCTTCACCGAGCTGACCAAGACCGGCGGCATGCTCGCCAACGCCACCTTCGAACCGTTCATGGTCTACGGCCTCGTCGCCCTCGGCTACTTCCTGCTGTGCTACCCCTTGTCGCTCAGTGCGCGCTACCTGGAAAGGAGACTGCATGCCTCTGCTTAGAATTTCCGCCCTGCATAAATACTACGGCGATCACCATGTGCTCAAAGGCATCGACCTGAGCATCGAGGAAGGCCAGGTGGTGGCGATCATCGGTCGTAGTGGCTCGGGCAAGTCCACCCTGCTGCGCACTCTCAACGGCCTGGAGTCGATCAACGACGGCGTGATCGAAGTCGACGGCGAGTACCTCGACGCCGCCCGCGCCGACCTGCGCAGCCTGCGGCAGAAAGTCGGGATGGTGTTCCAGCAGTTCAACCTGTTCCCGCACCTGACCGTCGGCGAGAACGTCATGCTCGCGCCGCAAGTGGTGCAGAAAGTGCCAAAAGCCAAGGCCGCCGAACTGGCGCGGCAGATGCTGGAAAGGGTCGGGCTGGGGGAAAAGTTCGATGCTTTCCCTGATCGACTGTCCGGCGGGCAGCAACAGCGGGTGGCGATTGCCCGGGCACTGGCGATGTCGCCGAAGGTTTTGCTATGCGACGAAATCACCTCGGCGCTGGACCCGGAACTGGTCAACGAAGTGCTGAGCGTGGTCCGGCAACTGGCCAGGGAAGGCATGACGCTGATCATGGTCACCCACGAAATGCGCTTCGCCCGGGAGGTTGGGGACAAGTTGGTGTTCATGCACCAGGGCAAGGTGCATGAGACAGGCGATCCGAAGGTGTTGTTCGCCAACCCGCAGACGGCGGAGCTGGCGAATTTCATCGGGACAGTTGAGGCGGCGGGCTGAAGATCATCGGTGCTAATGACGCCACCTTCGCGGGCAAGCCCGCGAAGAGGCCATTTGCATCGCCGCAGGTCCCCCCGTGGTAAAAGATCGCAGCCTTCGGCAGCTCCTACGCGTTGGCGCCAGCCTTTGATCGTGGCACGATGTCGAGGTTATCGACCGAGACCCCAGACCATGCCGCAATCCCAAGCCAAGAATCTGTCCCTGATCGCCGCAATCGACCTGGGCTCCAACAGTTTTCACATGGTCGTGGCCAAGGCCCAGAACGGCGAGATCCGTATTCTCGAGCGTCTCGGGGAGAAGGTTCAGCTGGCCGCCGGTATCGACGAAGAGCGCCATCTCAACGAAGAATCGATGCAACGCGGCCTCGACTGCCTCAAGCGTTTCGCCCAACTGATCAGCGGTATGCCCACCGGCGCCGTTCGCATCGTCGGCACCAACGCCTTGCGTGAAGCCCGCAACCGCGCCGAATTCATCCGTCGCGCCGAAGAAATTCTCGGCCACCCGGTGGAAGTCATTTCCGGCCGTGAAGAAGCGCGCCTGATCTACCTCGGCGTGTCCCACACCCTCGCCGACACCCCCGGCAAACGCCTGGTGGCCGACATCGGCGGCGGCAGTACCGAATTCATCATTGGCCAGCGCTTCGAACCGCTGCTGCGCGAAAGCCTGCAGATGGGTTGCGTCAGCTATACCCAGCGCTATTTCAAGGACGGCAAGATCACCCCGGCCCGTTACGCCCAGGCATACACCGCGGCGCGGCTGGAGATCATGAGCATCGAGCACGCCCTGCACCGCCTGACCTGGGATGAAGCCATTGGCTCCTCGGGCACCATCCGCGCCATCGGTCTGGCGCTGAAGGCTGGCGGCCATGGTACCGGCGAGGTCAACGCCGAAGGCCTGGCCTGGCTCAAGCGCAAACTGATCAAGATGGGCGACGTCGAAAAAATCGATTTCGAAGGTATCAAACCGGATCGCCGGGCGATTTTCCCGGCGGGCCTGGCGATCCTCGAAGCGATCTTCGACTCCCTCGAACTGCAACGCATGGATCACTGCGAAGGCGCCCTGCGCGAAGGCGTGCTCTATGACCTGCTGGGCCGCCATCATCACGAAGACGTGCGCGAACGCACCCTCACTTCGCTGATGGAGCGCTACCACGTCGATCAGGAACAGGCGGTACGGGTCGAGCGCAAGGCACTGCATGCTTTCGACCAAGTGGCCGAGGACTGGGATCTGGAAGACGGCGTCTGGCGCGAACTGCTCGGCTGGGCGGCCAAGGTCCATGAAGTGGGTCTGGACATCGCTCACTACCAGTACCACAAGCACGGCGCCTACCTGATCGAGCACTCGGACCTCGCCGGGTTCTCCCGCGAAGACCAGTTGATGCTCGCGCTGCTGGTACGCGGTCACCGCCGCAATATTCCCAAGGACAGGTTCGCCGATTTCGGCGACGACGGCATCAAGCTGATTCGCCTGTGCGCGCTGCTGCGCTTTGCGATCCTGTTCCACCACATCCGTGGCACCCAGCAAATGCCCCAGGTGGAACTGAACGCCCATGGCAATAGCCTGGAAGTGGTGTTCCCGGAGAACTGGCTGGACGAAAACCAGCTGACGCAGGCCGACTTCGAAATCGAAGCGCAATGGCTGACCCGGGTCGATATCGTGTTGAGCGCTCGCTGAAACACCAGAAATGAAGCCAACCCCTGTGGCGAGGGAGCTTGCTCCCGCTGGGGTGCGAAGCGCCCCCCTCCGCGCTTGCAGGTAATCAGAAAATATCTGGTCACTGATTTTGGGGCTGCTGCGCAGCCCAACGGGAGCAAGCTCCCTCGCCACAGGAATACAGTGAAAACGAAAAAGGGCGATCCATTTGGATCGCCCTTTTTTTGTCTGCCTGATCCGCGTTACCGCACAGCCAGTATCGGACTACCCAAACGCTCCAGCAATGTCGCCTGGGCGCTGCGCGGGTTCTGGTTGCCGGTCGGTGTGTTACGGATGTAACGACCGTCCGACTGCAGGCTCCAGCTGTGGGTGTTATCAGTCAGATACAACTCCAGTTCTTTCTTGACCCGCATGATCAGCTTCTTGCCTTCCACCGGGAAGCAAGTCTCGACGCGCTTGTCGAGGTTGCGTTCCATCCAGTCGGCACTGGACAGGTACATCAGCTCGTCGCCACCGTTGAGGAAGTAGAAGACCCTGGTGTGTTCCAGGAAGCGGCCAATGATCGAACGCACGTGGATGTTATGGGAAACCCCGGCGATGCCTGGCCGCAGGCAGCACATGCCACGCACCACCAGATCGATGCGCACACCTGACTGGCTGGCCTTGTACAACGCGCGGATGATCTTCGGATCGGTCAGCGAGTTGAACTTGGCGATGATGTGCGCCGGTTTGCCGTCGAGGGCGAACTGGGTTTCGCGGGCAATCATGTCGAGCATGCCCTTTTTCAGGGTGAACGGCGCGTGCAGCAGTTTCTTCATGCGCAGCGTCTTACCCATGCCGATCAACTGGCTGAACAGTTTGCCGACGTCTTCGCACAAGGCGTCGTCGGAGGTCAGCAGGCTGTAGTCGGTATACAGGCGGGCGTTGCCGGCGTGGTAGTTACCGGTGCCGAGGTGCGCATAACGCACAATCTCGCCGGCTTCGCGCCGCAAAATCAACATCATCTTGGCGTGGGTCTTGAAGCCGACGACACCGTAGATCACCACCGCACCGGCCGCTTGCAGACGGCTGGCCAGTTGCAGGTTGGACTCTTCGTCGAAGCGCGCGCGCAATTCGATCACCGCCGTGACCTCCTTGCCGTTACGCGCCGCATCCACCAGCGCATCGACGATTTCCGAGTTGGCGCCAGAACGGTACAGGGTCTGGCGCACCGCCAGAACGTGTGGGTCCTTGGCGGCCTGGCGCAGCAGGTCGACCACCGGGGTGAACGACTCGAACGGGTGCAGCAGCAGGATGTCCTGCTTGCTGATCACGCTGAAAATATTCTCGCTGTTCTGCAGCAGTTTCGGAATCTGCGGGGTGAACGGCAGGTATTGCAGTTCGCGCTGACTGTCCAGGCCGGTGATGCTGAACAGCCGCGTCAGGTTCACCGGGCCGTTGACCTGATACAACTCCGTCTCGCTCAGGTTGAATTGCTTGAGCAGGTAGTCGGACAGATGTTTCGGGCAGGTGTCGGCCACTTCCAGACGCACCGCATCGCCATAGCGACGGGAGAACAGTTCGCCGCGCAAGGCGCGGGCCAGGTCTTCGACGTCTTCGGAGTCCAGCGCCAGGTCGGCGTTACGGGTCAGGCGGAACTGGTAGCAGCCCTTGACCTTCATGCCCTGGAACAGGTCATCGGCGTGGGCGTGGATCATCGACGACAGGAATACATAGTTGTCGCCAGCGCCGCCGACTTCTTCCGGCACCTTGATGATGCGCGGCAGCAGGCGTGGCGCCGGGATGATCGCCAGACCGGAATCGCGGCCAAAGGCGTCGATGCCTTCGAGCTCGACGATGAAGTTCAGGCTCTTGTTCACCAGCAACGGGAACGGGTGCGTCGGGTCGAGACCGATCGGGGTGATGATCGGTGCGATCTCGTCACGGAAATAGCGGCGGACCCAGGTCTTGAGCTTGGTCGTCCAGTTGCGGCGACGGATGAAGCGGACCTGATGTTTTTCCAGCTCCGGCAACAGAATGTCGTTGAGGATCGCGTACTGGCGATCGACGTGACCGTGGACCAGTTCGCTGATGCGTGCCAGCGCCTGATGCGGCTGCAGACCATCGGCGCCGGCCTGTTCACGGGCGAAGGTGATCTGCTTCTTGAGGCCGGCGACACGAATCTCGAAGAACTCGTCCAGGTTGCTGGAGAAGATCAACAGAAACTTCAGCCGCTCCAGCAATGGATAGGACTCGTCCAGCGCCTGCTCCAGCACGCGGATGTTGAACTGCAGTTGCGAGAGCTCGCGGTGGATGTACAGGCTGCTGTCATCCAGGCCGGGAATGGCCAGCACTGGCGCTGTCACGGCGGTTTCGACGACCGCCGCGGGCGGAGCTGGCTCCAGCTCCGGCGGGGTCTCTTCGACTTGCTCCACCACAGGTTGAGCGTCTTTTACGGCAACTTCAGTGAGTACTTCGGTATTCATCGAATGTTCCTGGGAGGGCTATTTTTGCTCTCGTAACAATTGAGCGGCACGAACGGCAAAGTACGTCAGGATGCCATCAGCCCCTGCACGTTTGAAAGCGGTCAAGGACTCGAGGATAACCCCTTCGCTCAACCAGCCATTCTGGATCGCCGCCATGTGCATGGCGTATTCGCCGCTGACTTGATAAACAAACGTCGGCACTTTGAACTCTTCTTTTACCCGGCACAGGATGTCCAGGTACGGCATGCCCGGCTTGACCATGACCATGTCTGCACCTTCTGACAAGTCCGCCGCCACTTCGTGCAGGGCTTCGTTGCTGTTGGCCGGGTCCATCTGATAGGAGGCCTTGTTGGCCTTGCCCAGGTTCAGCGCCGAACCGACCGCATCGCGGAACGGGCCGTAATAGGCACTGGCGTACTTGGCCGAGTAGGCCATGATCCGCACATTGACGTGACCGGCCACTTCGAGGGCTTCGCGGATCGCCTGGATGCGACCGTCCATCATGTCCGATGGAGCCACGACCTGAGCGCCGGCTTCGGCGTGGGACAGGGCTTGCCTGACCAGTGCGTCGACGGTGATGTCGTTCTGCACGTAGCCTTCTTCATCAAGAATGCCGTCCTGGCCGTGGGTGGTGAACGGGTCCAGGGCGACGTCGGTGATCACGCCCAGCTCAGGGAATCGTGCACGTAGCGCACGGGTCGCGCGCTGGGCGATACCTTCGGGGTTCCACGCTTCAGCGGCGTCCAGGGACTTGAGTTCCGCGGGTGTCACCGGGAACAGCGCCAGCGCCGGAATCCCCAGTTCGACCCACTTGGCCGCTTCTTCCAGCAACAGGTCGATGGTCAGGCGTTCGACGCCCGGCATCGAAGCCACCGCTTCGCGACGGTTTTCACCGTCCAGAACGAACACCGGCAGGATCAGGTCATCGACGGTCAGGACGTTTTCACGGACCAGACGACGCGAGAAGTCGTCACGACGATTGCGGCGCAGGCGGGTTGCGGGGAACAAACGGTTGGCGGGGGTAAAGCTCACGGCAGACTCCTGAGCCCGCGCTTACGGGCGAGCGTGACAGTTATAAGCGGCCATTATGACGAACGTATTACAGTTGTGTGCACCCCTGTGACAGGTAGCCGCATTCCATTGTCATTGTAGGAAATGTTCACGTCGAGACACATTTGGACACTTTCCTGAATGTGTCCGAAGGGTTAGGCTGCGCGTTCATTTCGCCAGCACCCAGACAATGCTCCAACAATTTCTGCATGACTTCGGCTACTTTGCCCTTTTTCTAGGCACGTTCTTCGAAGGCGAAACCATTCTGGTACTCGCGGGCTTCCTCGCGTTCCGTGGATACATGGACATCAACCTGGTGGTGGTCGTGGCCTTCTTCGGCAGCTATGCCGGCGACCAGCTGTGGTATTTCCTGGGGCGCAAGCACGGCCGCAAGTTGCTAGCGCGCAAGCCGCGTTGGCAAATGATGGGTGACCGGGCGCTGGAACACATTCGCAAGCATCCGGACATCTGGGTATTGAGCTTCCGTTTCGTCTACGGTTTACGCACGGTGATGCCGGTGGCCATCGGGCTGTCAGGCTATCCGCCGGGCCGTTACCTGCTGCTCAACGGAATTGGTGCAGCGATCTGGGCCGCAGCCCTGGCAGCGGCCGCGTACCATTTCGGCGCAGTGCTCGAAGGCATGCTCGGCAGTGTGAAGAAGTACGAACTCTGGGTGCTCGGTGCACTGCTGGTCCTGGGCTTCGTGCTGTGGCTGCGCCGGCGCTTCAAGAATGCCCGCCTGGCCAAGCAGGTCTACGCCGACGAACAAGCCCTGAAAGCTACGCGGACCAACACCGAAGGCCCTACGACGCCAACCGAGTGATGCGGTTCCTGCAACAGTAGAGACCGACGCCGCTCAACAGGCTGTAGCTGAGCAGGCCGACCCAGCCCACCGCGCTGGCCGGCCACAGCCCCACCATCGGGGCCAGCCATGCCAATGGCAGGTTCGACGCCAGCCGCACCAGCTCCAGCTTCAACGCCCTCGGGCGATTCTCCAGGGCTACGCCCAGCACAAACAGACCGAACGCCACCGCTCCCCAACCCAACACCAGGGCGGCGACTGGCAGCTTCGGTTCAAGATTCATCAGGTAACTGCCCAGCGCGATATAGACGCAGAACTGCAAGAGGACGTAGAGCTGCTGACGCCCGTCCAGCGCCACCTCGAATTTACGGAACTGGCTCAGGTCCGGCTTGTTCATCGGGTATCTGGCCGCCACGTCCGCCGGGCGCCAGCCGGTGCGCATGAACCAGATCCGTAGCTTATCCCAGGTGCTTTCGGCACGCCGCGCATCGGCCCACAACTGCGCATAGAACTGCACGTTCGCCCACACGGGGTTCCAGCTCGCCAGCGGCGTGGTCACGCCGAAGATCACCGGCTCGTTGTCGTCTTCTTCCTGGAACGAACCGAACAAACGGTCCCAGATAATGAACACACCGCCGTAGTTGCGATCCATGTAGAGAGCGTTCTGTGCATGGTGGGCCCGATGATTGGACGGCGTGACAAAGAACCATTCGAACCAGCCAAGCTTGGGAATGTGCCGGGTGTGCACCCAGAACTGGTACAGCAGGTTCAGCGCCGCGACACTGACGAACACCAGCAGCGGCACGCCGGACACCGCCATCGGCAGGTAGAAGATCCAGCCCAACAAGAATCCGGTACTGGTCTGGCGCAACGCCGTGGACAGGTTGTAGTCCTCGCTCTGGTGATGCACCGAATGGGCGGCCCAGAGGATGTTGCGCTCGTGGCCCATGCGATGCAGCCAGTAGTAGCAGAAATCGTAGAAGACAAAGGCAAACACCCAGGTCCAGACGCTGTCGGCCGACAGTTCGAACAGCGCCAGGTGCTTGAGGGCAAAGGCGTAGGTCACCAGTCCCACACCCTTGGTCAACAGACCCGTGGTGGTCGACAGCACGCCGGTGCTGATGCTGTTGATCGCGTCCGCCACCCGATAATTGCTTACCCCGCGCCAACGGTCCGCCAGCAACTCGACGGCTATCAGAAAAAAGAAAAACGGCACTGCATACAGAATGAAGTCCATGACGCGCCCTGATCGGAATCTTGAGGACAGATGCTATGTGCAGCCGCGAATTAACCCTATGGCAACGCGGGACAAATTAGTGGACATTTAACGCCATGAATCTGGAGAAAAGCCCATGAGCAAAAAAGTTGCAGTGATCCTTTCCGGTTGTGGCGTGTACGACGGCGCCGAGCTCCACGAGAGCGTCATCACCCTGCTGCGTCTGGACCAGCGCGGGGCCCAGGTGCAGTGTTTCGCACCGAACATCGCGCAATTGCATGTGATTAACCACCTGACCGGCGAAGAAATGCCCGAATCGCGCAACGTGCTGGTGGAATCGGCGCGGATTGCCCGGGGCAACATCAAGGATATCCGTGAAGCGAACATCGATGAGTTCGATGCGCTGATCGTGCCCGGCGGCTTCGGCTCGGCCAAGAACCTGTCCAACTTCGCCATCGAAGGCGCCGGCTGCACCGTTCAACCGGATGTCCTGGCACTGACCGAAGCCTTTGCCGAGGCCGGCAAACCGGTGGGGTTGATGTGCATCTCCCCCGCCCTGGCGGCAAAGATCTACGGCCCTGGCGTCATCTGCACCATTGGCAACGACACCGACACGGCTGCCGCGATGAACAAGATGGGCGCGACCCATACCGATTGTGCGGTCAGTGAGATCGTCGAGGATAAGGCACGCAAACTGGTGAGCACACCGGCCTATATGCTGGCGCAATCGATCAGTGAAGCGGCTTCAGGCATTAACAAACTGGTCGACCGTGTGCTCGAACTGACCCACGAAAACGACGCCTGATACTGTTCAGAACTGTAGGAGCGAGCTTGCTCGAGAAAGACGTGAGAGCGCCGCGTTCATCCAGCCAGCACTCGTCATCGTTGACGTCCATCGTCGGATCGCCGCCCGGAGCAAGCTCGCTCCTACAGTTTGCGGGCCAGCCGGGTGAGAATCCGGTCCAGCGCATTGGCAAACGCCTGCTTCTCACGGTCGCCAAACGGTGCGGGCCCACCACCCATTTGCCCCTGTTCGCGCAAATCAGTGAACAGGTTGCGAACCGCCAGCCGCTCGCCCATGTTCTGCGCATCAAACTCCTTGCCCCGTGGGTCGAGCGCTGCCACGCCCTTCTTCACCAGACGATCGGCCAGCGGCACATCGCTGCAGATCACCAGCTCACCGGGTACTGCGTGTTCCACCAGGTAGTCATCGGCCGCATCCGGTCCGCTCGGCACCACGATCAGCTTGACCAGTGCCAGCCCCGGTTTGGTCTGCGGTTGCCCGGCCACCAGCACCACTTCGAACTGGCGCTTGAGGGCGAACTTCACCACCAGATCCTTGGCTGCCCGCGGGCAGGCGTCGGCATCGATCCACACACGCATTGAATTTTCCTCTGTTGAAAAGCATCGCGGGCAAGCCACGTTCCCACAGGTTAACGCTAAACCTGTGGGAGCGTGGCTTGCCCGCGAAAGTGAGCGCAGCGAATGCCGTTTAAGAAACCTGCACCCGCTGCCTCTCAACCACCCGGCTACGACCGTACAACACGACAATCGCAATGATCGCCACAGCCTGGGCGCTCAACGAATACGCATCGGTATGGATCCCCAGCCATTCAAAGTCAAAGAACGGCACCGGCCGCGTGCCGAAAATCCCGGCTTCCTGCAGCGCTTTCACGCCATGCCCGGCAAACACCACCGACAAGGCGCACAAAAGACCGGCGTTGATGCTGAAGAACAGCGCCAGCGGCAACTTCGCCGAACCGCGCAAAATCACCCAGGCCAGGCCGACCAGCAGCACCAGCGCCGTGGCCCCACCAGCCAGCACCGCGTTGTGCCCTGCGGGGCCTGCCTGCAACCACAGGGTTTCGTAGAACAGGATCACTTCGAACAGTTCGCGATACACCGAGAAGAACGCCAGGGTCGCAAAACCGAAACGCCCGCCGCCGCCCACCAGGCTGCTCTTGATGTAATCCTGCCAGGCCGCCGCGTGACGACGATCGTGCATCCACACGCCCAGCCACAGCACCATGACGCTGGCAAACAACGCTGTCGCGCCTTCCAGCAACTCGCGCTGCGAACCGCTGACATCAATCACATAGGCTGCCAGCGCCCAGGTGCCCAGCCCCGCCACAAACGCCAGGCCCCAGCCGACGTTAACGCTGCGCACTGCCGTTTGTTGGCCTGTGTTACGCAGGAAAGCAAGGATCGCCGCCAGCACCAGAATCGCTTCCAGACCTTCGCGCAGCAAAATCAGCAGGCCGGAAATGTAACTCAGCGACCAGCTCAAACCCTCGTTGCCCAACAGGCCGGCCGATGCCTTCAACTTGCCCTTGGTCACGTCCAGACGCTGCTCGACCTCGCTCACCGGCAGGCCGTCCTGCAACGATTGACGGTAGGCCATCAGGGATTTTTCAGTGTCTTTGCGCACGTTGGCGTCAATGTTATCCAGCGAGCTCTCAACCAGCTCGAAGCCTTCCAGATACGCCGCTACCGATAAGTCATAAGCCTGATCATGCTCACCGGCACGATACGCCGCGATGCTCTTGTCCAGAGTGGCTGCGGTGTAGTCGAGCAGTTGCGCCGGGCCACGCTTGACCTGGGGCGGTTGCGCCCGCTGGGCACGGAAGGTCGCGGCGGCTTGCGGGCCTTCGGCGGCCTGTACTTCGGTCGGGGTCTGACGAGCGAGGTCGGCGATGTTGTAAGTCTTTTCAGCCTTGGCCGTCGCCGGGTCAACACTGAAGCTGGCGATATAGGTGGCCAGGTCCCAGCGCTGACGATCATCCAGTTGATCGGCAAAGGCAGGCATGTCAGTCCCTTCGACGCCCTGACCCAAGGTGCTGTAGATCGCGTAGAGGCTCAGTCGATCCAGTCGTGTGGTATCACGCAGATTGGATGGCGGAGGCGTCATGCCGACACCTGCCGGGCCGTCGCCGGCCCCTGTATCGCCGTGGCAGACCGAGCAATGCTGAGCGTACAGCGGCGCGCCACGCGCCGGGTCCGGTGTAATGACCGGAGCCTGGCTGACTTCATAGGCCACGGCCAGCTTCGCGCCCAGTTGTCGGGCCTGGCGAGTGACCTCGGTCCCCTCCTGACGGGCGCTGATGGAATTTCCCAGCGCGGCCAGGCTTTGCTCCAGCACGGCTTTTTCCGGCTTGGCCGGCATGGCTGCAATCAGACTGCCCAGTGTCTTGACCGATTCTTGCTGCGCGCGAAATCCGGCCTGGTCCGTGATGCTGCCCGCCTGCACCGTGTCCGGGTAATCCTCGCCGATGTAATCGAGCAAGTGCAGCGCCTGCGGCGCACCTTCGGCGGGAGCGGCCAGTAGCTGAAAACTGCACGCAGCCAACAGCGGCAGCAACAGCCACGCAAGAAAACGGGAGGGGGGAATCATGAATGAATCTCAATTGGAAATGCGAAGTTACATATTGTTAACGCCTGACGGGTTTCGCTCAAGCTTTGTTGATACTTCTTCGTAATTGCATTGGATTCTGGAATTGCTCCCCCAAATGAAAAAGGCGACCTCCAGGGTCGCCTTTTTTGTAAGTCGCCGTTTTACACAGCAGCCCTGCGCAACGTCGCCATGAACGCCGCCGCCCCGATGAACAGCCCGGCAAAGGTGCGGTTCATGCGTTTTTGCTGTTTCGGTGTGCGCAACAGACGCAGCACTTTAGACGCCAGACCGGTATACCCGGCCATCACGATCAGGTCGACGCAGACCATGGTCACGCCGATCACCAGATACTGAATCAGCAGCGGAGCATGGGGGTCGATGAACTGCGGCAGCACCGCCAGCATGAACACCAGCGCCTTGGGGTTGCTGATGTTCACCAGAAAACCACGGAACACCAGGGCCATCGGCTTGCCGATCTGGCGCACTGCCGCGTCATCGCTCATATCGCTGGGCAGCGCGCGCCATTGCTTGATCGCGAGGTAAACCAGGTACGCCACGCCAAACCATTTGATGGCGTAGAAGGCTGTGGCCGACGCAGTAAGAATGGCGCCGACACCGGCACCGACGATGGCGATCTGTAAAGCCAGGCCCAGTTGCAGGCCCAGGGCGTTCCAGTAGCCGCGCCAGAAACCGTATTGCAGGCCGCTGGACATCGACGCAATGGCGCCGGCACCGGGGGACAGGCTGATCACCCAGCAGGCGGCAAAAAACGCCAGCCATGTTTGAAGCTCCATTGCACACCTCGACTCAGACTCGTGACAGACGTCTAAGCTAATGCGGCTTTGATTGGATGACTACCGATTTTTTGTAGGACATGGCGACGGCCGACTTGAGACCCCCATCGCGAGCAAGCTCGCTCCCACAGGGATCTGCTGCGGACGCAATATCCGGGTGCTACACAAGACACTGTGGGAGCGAGCTTGCTCGCGATGGCGGTGTATCAGTCAGCTGAAGGCTTACTTTTCAAACCCACTGGAAGGAAACACATCCGTCCCGCGCCAGCGTCGCACCGAGCGCTGGAAGAACAAACTGTTGGGCACCTGCACCATGGCGCTGCCAGTGCCGAGTTCTTCGGCCTCGATCAGCGTGGTGTAAAGAAGATTGATCGCTACCACTCGGCCTTTGACGCCGGGCTTGTCGGTGGTATCCACCAACTCGACCACGTCACCTATGCGGAACGGGCCGACGGTAAAGATCAGGATCGCGCACAGCAGGTTCGAGAGCACGCTCCACATGGCGAAAAACGCCACCGCCGCGACTGCGACGAAACCGGACAACGCGGTCCAGAGCACCGTGGCCGATACACCGAGTCGCTCCAGGACGAAAATCAGCGCGCTGCCCATGATCAGCCAGCGCAATCCGCCCCGTAGCGGCATCAGCAACTGCGGCGGAAACGGGTAACGCTCACCGAGGCGGGTCAGGCCTTTGGCGACGAATCGCTGGGTGAAGTAGCCGGCGAGCAGGATCAGCAGGATTTGCACGCCAAGCCAGATCGGCTCGACCCACACCGCCGGCAACGGCAGCTTGAAGGCGTCCATCAGGACAGTGCCTCCAGCTCCGCCTGCATGCCTTCCAGCAATTCCAGGGCTTCCATCCACGCTTCCTCCAGCTCCGCCTCACGCACCTTCAGCTTGGCCTGTTCGGCTAGCAGATCACGCAATTCGCTCTTGCGCGCCGGCTCGTAGATATCGCTGTCGCCGAGGCTGGTATCGACCTTCGCCAATTTTTCGTGGAGCTTGCCGAGCTCGGCTTCAAGCTTGTCAGCTTCGCGCTTGTGCGGTGCCAGTTGCTGGCGCAACGCAGCAGCAGCCTGACGCTGGGCTTTCTTGTCGGTCTTGTCCGGGTTGACCGGCGTGTTGCTGACCGGGGCGTTGCGCTGGCGATACTCCACCAGCCAGCGGGTGTAGTCCTCCAGGTCGCCGTCGAACTCTTCGACTTTGCCGTCCGCCACCAGATAGAAGTTGTCGGTGGTGCTTTTGAGCAAGTGGCGATCGTGAGAGACCACCAGTACCGCACCACTGAATTCCTGTAGGGCCATGGTCAGCGCCAGGCGCATTTCCAGGTCCAGGTGGTTGGTCGGTTCGTCGAGCAGCAACAGGTTCGGTCGGTCCCAAGCGATCAAGGCCAACGCCAGGCGTGCCTTCTCGCCACCGGAGAAATTCAGTACCGGCTCGTCGATTCGCGCGCCACGGAAGTCGAAACCGCCGAGGAAGTCGCGCAGGGTCTGTTCGCGTTCGGTCGGAGCCAGGCGCTGCACGTGCAGCAACGGGCTGGCCTTGGAGTCCAGAGAATCGAGTTGATGCTGGGCGAAGTAACCGACCACGGTGTTCTCGCCACGGGTCAAGCGGCCGGCCAATGGCGACAGCTCACCGGCAAGGTTCTTGATCAGGGTCGATTTACCGGCGCCGTTCGGGCCGAGCAGACCGATTCGCGCACCCGGGGTCAGTTGCAGCTTGACCTTCTCCAGCACGGCTTTGTCGCCGTAACCCAGACGGGCATCGGACAGGTCGATCAGCGGACTGGAAATTTTCTGTGATTCACGGAAAACGAAATCGAACGGCGAGTCGACGTGGGCAGCGGTCAACTCTTCCATCCGCTCCAGGGCCTTGATCCGGCTCTGGGCCTGACGGGCCTTGGTGGCCTGGGCCTTGAAGCGGGCGATGTAGCTTTCCATGTGCGCACGTTGCACCTGCTGCTTCTCGTACGCCTGCTGTTGCTGGGCCAGGCGTTCGGCACGGGCGCGCTCGAAGGCGCTGTAGCCACCGCGGTACAGGGTGATCTTGCGCTGATCGACGTGGGCTATGTGGTCGACCACGGCATCGAGGAAATCCCGGTCGTGGGAAATCAGCATCAAGGTGCCGGGATAACTCTTGAGCCACTCTTCGAGCCAGATGATGGCGTCGAGATCGAGGTGGTTGGTCGGTTCGTCGAGCAGCAGCAGGTCCGATGGGCACATCAGGGCCTGCGCCAGGTTCAGGCGCATCCGCCAGCCACCGGAGAAATCCCCGACCTGGCGATCCATCTGCTCGTTGGTGAACCCAAGTCCGGCCAGCAACTTGCGCGCCCGGGCGTCGGCGGTGTAACCGTCGGCGCTGTCGAGTTCCGAGTGCAGGCGGGCCTGAGCGGCACCGTCATGGGCCGCTTCGGCTACCGCCAGGTCGCGTTGCACCTGGCGCAGGCGCAGGTCGCCATCGAGCACGTAGTCGACCGCCAGGCGCTCGAGGGTGTCGACCTCCTGGCGCATGTGGGCGATACGCCAGTCGGCCGGCAGGAAGCAATCACCCGAGTCCGGGTGCAGCTCACCCCGAAGCAAGGCGAACAGGCTCGATTTGCCGGCGCCGTTGGCACCGATGAGGCCGGCTTTCTGGCCGGCGTGCAGCGTCAGCTCGGCGTCTTCTAGCAGACGTTGCGGGCCACGCTGTAAAGTCAGGTTCTGAAGTCGAATCATAATGGCGGCGGAGTCTACCAGCTTCGCTCGCAACTGGCGCGAGTAGCACTATGTCCTCTGACCTGTGGAGCTTTTCCCTAACCACTTACGCCCGCCCGAGCGTTGAGCAGGCCTGCCTGCAATTGCAATCGGCGGGGGTCAATGTGTGCCTGTTGCTGTGTGGTGCGTGGTTGGGACATCGAGGTGTGGCCTGCGATGAGCAGCGCTTGCAGCAATTGCGCAGCGTGGCTTTCGCCTGGGACACCGATGTCGTGCGGCCGTTACGCGCCTTGCGCATACAGTGGAAAGCCGCGGCCAAGGAAGACGCTGAATTGCATACCCTGCGTGAACAAGTGAAGGCACTGGAGCTGGAAGCCGAACGGCATCTGTTGTTGCGGCTGGAGAGAGCGGCGCAGAGTTGGCCGCAAAATGCCGAGACCGATCTATCGGCCTGGCTGGAAGGTGCGGCGGCTGAGGCCGCCCACCTGCACCGCGACGCGCTGCATCAGCTGCGCGTCGCGGTAACCGGCACTTAGGAAGCGCTGGCTGGGGTGGTTACAACACTCGAAGTTGCGGCAGGCGTTGGCGCTGGCGCGGCTGTCGAGGTAGTAGTTGCTGCCGGAGCAGGTGCTGCGGGCGCAGCCGGAGCGACTGGCTTGGCAACCGGAGCGGTGGCTGGCTTGGCGGCAACCGGCTTTTTCACTGCAGGTTTGGCTGCTGGTTTTGCAGCGGGTTTCGCAGCAGCCGGTTTGGCGGCAACTGGCTTGGTAGCGGCTGGTTTGGCGGCAACGGCTGGTTTCGCTGCAGCTGGTTTTGCGGCTGGTTTAGCAGCAGGTTTGGCAGCCGCTTTTACAGCAGGTTTTGCCGCTGGCTTGGCTGCTGCTTTAGCTGCAGGTTTGGTTGCCGGTTTTGCAGCGACGGGTTTTGCAGCCGGCTTGGCAGCAGGTTTCGCGGCAGCGGTGCGGGCAGCTGGTTTAGCGGCCGGTTTTGCAGCTGGTTTTGCAGCCGGTTTCGCGGCGGCGGTTTTAGCCACGGCTGGTTTGGCAGCAGCGGCTCTTGCAGCGGCAGGTCGTGCGGCGGCTGGTTTGGCAGCCGTGGTTTTAGCCGCAGGTTTTGCAGCGCTGGCAGCAGCCGGTTTTCTCGCAGCCGGTTTGGCAGCAGGTTTGGCTGCGGCAGTTTTAGCGACTGGTTTGGCAGCGGCTGGTTTGGCGGCAGCAGCAGGCTTGGCCGGTGCTTTTGCAGCAGCCGGTTTGGCAGCGGCTTTCTTCGCAGGTGCCGCAGCAGGTTTGGCCGCACGCAAGGACAACACCTTGCCGACAGCCTCTTGTACACGACCGACGCCCTGGGCCAGTTTCAGGCTTTCCTGAGCATCGCGCTTGAGTTGCAGGATATAGCCGCGGGTTTCCGATTGACGATCCTTGAGGGCATCGAGCAGCTCCTCAAGATCGGCCACTGCGCCCTTGGCCTTGGCTTGCGCCTTGGCTTTTCCGGCCGCCGCAGCGTCCTGCAATTTGGTGCGGGACTTGTGCAGTTTTTCTTGCGCTTTTCCGCGCTGCTTTTCCAGTTTGGCGAGCAACTTTTCAGCATCAGCCAAGGCTTCGGAACAAGCGGTTTCCAGATGCTCGAGCAGGCTGCTCGAGAGTTGTTGGAGCAAGTGCAACGGAGTGTTTACTGGCTTCTTGGTGGCCGACATGGTTTACCTCCTGGCTGAAGTGAGTGCGGCTCATACTAGACCTCTGCTGCAACCGCCGCTAGGGCATGTTGACACTATCGAAAGCGCTACGTTGCAAAGGATTGAAAAACTTCTGCCTCGACGCAAAAGCAGTTCACCGTTGCGCACATTCTCGCTGGCATAATCGCCCGCAATTCAGGTCGGAGAGAGTTCATGTCGCGCTACCTTTTTTTATCGCTGTGCGTGTTTTTTTCGGTGGCCCAGGCCGCCGAAAAAACGCAGGAAAATGAAGCCCACGATCTCGCTTACAGCCTGGGTGCAAGCCTTGGCGAACGCCTGCGCCAGGAGGCTCCCGATCTGCAGCTCCAGGCACTGGTCGAAGGATTGCAGCAGGCCTATCAGGGCAAACCACTGGCGCTGAAGGACGAGCAAATCCAGCAGATACTGAACGAGCATGAAGCCCGGATCGCCATGCAGTCAGCCGAGCCGCAAAGCGAAATGGCACTGGAAAAAGAACAGCGTTTTCTCGCCACGGAAAAAGCCAGGCCGGGTGTGCGCGAACTGGCTGATGGCGTGTTGCTGACCGAGTTGACGCCAGGCACTGGCGCCAAGGCCGGACCGAACGGCAAAGTGCAGGTGCTGTACATCGGTCGCTTGCCCGACGGAACGGTGTTCGATCAGAACAGTCAGCCACAATGGTTCAGTCTCGACAGCGTGATCGCCGGATGGCGCAGCGCGTTGCAAAACATGCCGGTCGGGGCGAAATGGCGACTGGTGATTCCATCGGCTCAAGCCTATGGCGCCGACGGTGCCGGTGACGTGATTGCTCCGTTCACTCCACTGGTGTTCGAAGTCGAATTGCGCGGCGCCACCAGCTGACGACGCAAACGAAAAACGGCGTGCCTTGGCACGCCGTTTCGGGATCTTGCAGAAAGAGCTTCAGGCCTGAACCGAATCAGTTTCCTTGTGGGCGGTGTGCAGCACTTCGATCAGGCAATCCTCCAGTTCAAAGCGCTCATGCAACAGTCCGCCGAGTGTCTTGAACTCTTCGGCGACACACTTTCCTGCGTCACACAGATCATTGAAGGCGAGCAGCTTTTCGGTGATGACGTCGATACGCGGGTAGATCGTCTCGGCGAGCTCAAGGCCACGCTGGTCGTTGAAAGCCTTGGCCTCCCCCGTCAGCTGCTCGTAGATCTCGAAGTGTCCGGCCGATACATAATCGACCAGCACGCCGCAGAATTCCTGCAAGGGCTTGCGGTTCTCACCCAGCACCTCAGGCTTTGCGCCGAGAGCGTCATAGGCCCCGATCAGTTCGTGTCGTTCCTGCAACCAGCGATCGATCAGCAGGTGCACTCCGCCCCAGCGTTCCTGAGCATTCTGACAACTTTCGAGCATGGTGATCTCTCTTCCCTTGTGGGTCAGCTGCTCTATGCCCGCTCGCCTCTTGTAACGTCGGTGGGCGGTCAGGCAGAGCGTCATCGAGCAACATAATTCCAATGACACGTGCGGGCCAGATTATGCCCGCACGACACTGGCTTCAAGGTACGCAGGCGATAAAGTTCATACAAGTGTTTAATCGCCTGCAAAGGCCCGGTGCGACGACTCGCCGCTGAGCGGTCGCTGATAGCTGGTCCAGACCAGTCGCAGCGACTGGTAAACGGCCAGAATCATCATCGCGACGAAGAACAGCAAGCTCCACTCGGTGAGACTCAGATCGAACAGCGTCCAGGAAATTTCCACGCAATCGGCAGCGCCCTTGAACATCTGCTGTACGACCGATAGCCACGGCGAATTGGCCAGCAGGTCCGCAAGATGCGTTGAGCATGCCGCTACCTGCTCCGTCGGAAGGCTTTGCAGCAAGACCTGTCGCCACGCCGTGACGGTGCCGGCCAGGCTGCAACAAAGACTGAGCAGCCAATACAGAACGTTACCGATGCGACCGGGGCCATGGACCGAAGCCATCAGGCAGATGCCGGTCAGGAGCGCCAGGCAAACCCGCTGCACAAGACACAAGCCACAAGGTCGCAGGCCGACTGCATATTCCAGGTAGTAGGAAACGCCCATCGCCAGGGCACCCGCAATGAAAGCCATGAAAAACAAGGAGCGTGAGCAGGCCAAAGACATGGCTTTTCCGTAAAAGTAGTGACAGACCATTACGGTAGAGGAAAGCGCGACAGCCTTTCAAGGCAAGTGCCCACAGAGACTTCAGCGCAGGAGTAGGGAAATCCCGACGCAGGTGAGAGGATAAAATGTAGTCCTCTGTAGGACTTTGCCTGCGACGAAATTTCGCGACTGAATTTCAACCCGTCATTGCACTACGGCGAGGGCGATAGCTCCCTCGCCGCAGGTCATCGCTCAGGCGCCGGAGCCCGGCGCCAGCGAATGGTTCAAGCGCGGACTGGCACTGGCAGAGGGGCCGCGAGCAAGCGTTCATCCAACAACCCCAGGCCTTCCTGAAACAGCTGGTTGCTGCGCTCGGCATCGCCCATTTGCGCCAGCAAGCGTGCCAGCTCGGCACAGGCTTCCGGATTGCGCTGTATACGCAGGCTGCTTTCCAGATAGTCCCGGGCCTTGCCCCACAAACTGTTTTGCAGGCATAGACGACCCAGTGTCAGCAGCAGGCCCGGATCAGCCGGATGGTCCTTGAGCCAGCCTTCGGCGGCCTGCAGCTGGCGGGCCGGATCATTGCCGCGAACCAGTCCGTAGAGTCGTGCCAGATGACTGTCGTAGCTGCGCTTGAGCGCAGTGCGCAGCACTTCTTCGGCCTCGACCTGAGCCCCCAATTGCCGCAGTTGTTCGGCATACGCGAGCACCAGTTGCGGCTCCTGACGCTGTGCCGAAGTCAGTTGTTGCCAGGCACGTTCCAGCGATTGCTTCCCTACCGTTCCGTCTTCTTCCCGTTGCGCCGCCAGGGACAGGTTCGCCCCCCAGGCCCGACGCTCCAGTTCGGCGAGCTCAGTCGCCGGCAGGATTTTGTCCTTGCGCAGCTCCGGCAGCAGGCGAATCACTGCCGACCAGTCACCACGCTGCTGAAGCAGGCGCTGCAACTGACGCAGGGTCTGAGCGTTATGAGGATGGCGTTCACGCATGGCTTGCAGGGTGGCGAGGGCACCGTCGGTATCACCGCGATCTGTCTGCAACTGGGCGTGACTCAAGGCGATCGCCAACTCGGCCTGAGGCTGACGCTCCAGGGCGCGCTCCAGCAAGTTGTCGCTTTCTTCGTAATTGCCGAGTTCGTTCGCGGCACGGGCAGCGCCGAGGTAGTAAAGCAGCGGCTGGCGCTCGGCTTCGGCAGCCCGATGCAAGTGCCGTTGCGCGCTGGCCCAGCGACCCTCGGCCAAGTCCAGCTGACCGTGTTCGATCGCCACCTGTACCCGACGGCTGCGGTTACGTCGTGACCATGGATTGACCACGCCACTGGAAGCCATCACCAGTTCGACCAGTGACTTGATGCCCCAGATCACCAGCCAGAGCACAGCCACCAGCGCCAAGGTAGCCCACAGGCTCGACTCATAACGGAAGGTCTTGTAGGCAATCAGCACATAGCCGGAGTGTTCGGCAATCGCCAGCCCCAGCGCAGCGGCAGCGGCGATCACGAGGAACACGATCACATAGAGGCGTCTCATGGCGTGGCCTCCGGCGCGGCGTTCGCGGCAGGCCTGGTCAGTGGCTTGACCGATTCCTCGGCGTTGACGTTGCGCCGCTCCAGATACCCCTGCACCGCGCTCAGGGTGCCGGTCATATCCGGCGTGACGACGGTGACAGGTTGCCCGCTCAACTCGGCGACCTGCTCAAGCATGACTTTGCTTTGCGCGTTGTCCGGGTTGAAGTTGCCCTTGAGGATGTCCCGCGCTTCGTCCAGCACCTGGGAGTAAACCGCCGCCTGGCCATTGAGTGCGGCCCACTGCGCCTGCTCCAGCGCCAGGCTCAGGGCCAGGCGGACCTGACTCAGACTCTGGCCGGCCAGCAATGGGCGAACGTTTTTGTCGGCATTGAAATCGATACGGATGTAGCGCGAAATCTGATCCCACCATTGCGCCCAGCGACTGGCACCGTCGCCATCGGAGGTCAGGCCCAGCAACGAATCGCCACGGTCCTTGTACTCCGGTGCCAGCTCGGTGAGGCTGGTCACTTGATCGCGCAGCGCGCCCAGACGCAGGAACAGCCCGGTGCGATCCGGCTGTTCGGTGCTGCGCAAGGCGATCAGGGTCTTGGCCACCTGCTCGCGAGCAGCAAAAGAGCCCGGGTCGTTTTGCTCACGCAATATCTCGTCGGCACCCTGGACCAGTGCCTGGGCACTGCTGATGTCCTGCAAGGCGGATAGTCGCAAGCTGGCCAGACGCAGCAGGTGCTCGGCCTCGGCCAGACGCCAGTCCTTGCGACTGGCACCGAGAACGGTTTCCAGCCGTTGGTTCAACCGCTGCTGATCACCTTGCAGCTGAACAACCAGACGGCTGCGCGCTTCCAGTTCATCGGCGGGAGGCAATTGTGCCAGGCGTGCGCTCAGGCGTTCCTCATTGAGCTTGAGGCTTTGTGCCTGGTCATTCAGCGCCTGCACCTGGCTCAGTTGCTGCTGATTATTGGCCTGCAGGTGACGCACCTGCCAGACACCCCAACCGCCCACCGCTACACCGGCCGCACCCAACAGCAGCGCGATGATTGCCAGACCATTGCCTCGACGCTGCTCGGCAGCAGGTGGCGGCGGCAGCATTTCATCAACAGGAGCATCAACAGGTGCATCAAGCACCGGTCGCGAGTCATCTTTAGGCAAGGCTGTTTCGCTCACGTATCCATCCTTTGCATCAGAAAACGGGTACGGGATGCTCCCGTAACGCCGTCAGCAAGGCCGCGGCATTGGCGCCACGACAATCCACAACTGTTTTGGCCCCGGCGGCACGCGCCATTTCGGCAACCCTGGGGCTCGGTACGAACAACGGCAACCGCGCCAACTGCGGCCAGGCATCGCCGGCCAGTTGATGCAGGTGCTCAAAACCTTGTCCACTGCTGACCACCAGCCCGTTCAGGCGTTCCGCCTGGATCCGTTGCGGCAGCAGTGTTGGCGGGTAAATCGGCAATCCCCGGCGGTACAACTCCAGATACTCGACACTAGCACCAAGCTCACGCAAACGCTCAGCCAGCAACTCGCGCCCGCCCTCCCCGCGCAGGATCAGCACGCGCGCATCGGGTCGTGCAATAGCCTCGCGCAATCGGGAAAGTTCGAGCAAGGCTTCACTGTCATCGCCTTCTGCCGGGAAGCTCACGTCCAGCCCGTGATCCTCGAGGATCTGCGCAGTCGCCGCGCCGACGCTGAACCACTTCACACCAGGCGGTGTTGGCCAATATCGCTCGAGCAGTTCGACGCCGATCCGGGCGGCCGGCTTGCTGACCACGATGACGGCGCAGAACTGATCCAGGGCCTGAATCGCCTGGCGCATTGTGTCAGTGGCCGCAATGGGCATGATGTCCAAAAGCGGCAGACTGTTACTGAATATCCCCTGCTCGGCCAAAAGGCTGCTCAGCGCCTCCGCTTCTTCGGCGGGACGCGTCAGCAGCAAGCGCCAGCCGATCACTCGTGACCAGCCTCGCCATAGACCGCTTTGAGGATGGCATCGGCACCCTGGCTGAGCAGGTCTTCGGCGACTCGCACACCCAGCGCCTCGGCATCGTCGCGAGGGGCGCGGGCTTGTGCGCTGAGCAGCAGGCCACCAGCCGGATCGCCCACCAATCCGCGCAACCAGACCTGCTCGCCTTCCAGCACGGCGTAGCACGCAATCGGCACCTGGCAGCCGCCATTGAGGTGCTTGTTGAGGGCCCGTTCGGCGGTCACGCGGGTGGCGGTGTCCTGGTGATGCAAGGGTGTCAGCAGCGAATGGATTTCACTGTCGGCGCTGCGGCATTCGATACCCACCGCGCCCTGGCCACCGGCCGGAAGGCTGTCGTCGACGCTGATGGCCGAGGTGATGCGATCTTCGAATCCCAGGCGGATCAGGCCGGCAGCGGCGAGGATGATGGCGTCGTATTCGCCGGCATCGAGCTTGGCCAGGCGAGTGTTGACGTTGCCGCGCAGGAAGCGGATTTGCAGGTCCGGGCGACGGGTCAGCAATTGAGCCTGGCGGCGCAGGCTGGAGGTGCCGACGATGCTGCCCTGGGGCAACTCATCCAGGCTGGTGTAAGTGTTGGAAACGAAGGCATCGCGCGGGTCTTCCCGCTCGCAGATGCAGAACAGACCGAGGCCTTCGGGGAAGTCCATCGGCACGTCCTTCATGGAGTGCACGGCAATGTCGGCTTCATTGTCCAGCAGCGCGGTTTCGAGCTCCTTGACGAACAGGCCCTTGCCGCCGATTTTCGACAGCGGCGAGTCAAGCAGCTTGTCACCACGACTGACCATAGGGACGAGGGTCACCAGCAGGCCGGGATGAGCCGCTTCAAGACGGGCTTTGACGTATTCGGCCTGCCAAAGGGCGAGAGCGCTTTTGCGGGTGGCGATGCGGATCTGGCGAGAGGACATGGATCAATCCGTACTGAATAGATACGGCGGATAATAACAGCTCAGCCAAATCCACTTTGACTTGTATCAGATACTACTCGGCCTCCCTGGCCCCGGATGTCCGGCAATCGGGTGTAAAACTGGCCTGCGAACAGCCGTTTAAAGCTGTTGCATCATTTTGCGTACCCCAGCCACATGACGCCGGCTGACGATCAGCGCATCACCATTGAGGCCTTTGAGGAACAGCTGAAAATGCCCCAGGGGTGTGCGTTGCAATCGCTCGATACGCTCGCGGGCGACCAGCGCATTGCGATGGATACGCACGAAACGGTCACCGAACTCGTCTTCGAGGGCCTTGAGCGGCTCATCGAGCAGCACTTCGCCGCTTTCGTGGCGCAAGGTCACGTATTTGTGGTCGGCAATGAAATACACCACCTGATCCAGCGGAATCAGCTCTATCCCTTTACGGGTTCGGGCGCTGATATGGCTGCGCGGGCCGTTGCCGCTTTCGGCAGCAGGGCGGGTCAGGGCGGCGAGCTGGGCACGATTGGGGCGCTCGGCTCTCTTTAATGCGTCATGTAATTGTTCAGTTCTCACAGGTTTCACCAGATAGCCTACGGCGCTGGCCTGTAAGGCTTCCACGGCAAATTCATCGGGCCCGGCGCAGAACACCACGGCGGGCGGAGTTTCGCGTTCACACAACCGAGCAGCCACTTGCAGGCCATCCAGGCCGGGCATGCGGATATCGAGCAGCACGATATCCGGTTTGTGGCTGTCGATCAGTGCCAACGCCTCTTCGCCATTCGTGGCACTAGGCTCCAGGACACTGTATCCCTCGAGTTCGCCAACCATTCGGCTCAGGCGCTCGCGGGCCAAGGGTTCGTCATCAACGATCAGGACATTCATATTGCGCTGGATTCCTGCGTGAGTCTCGCACAAGGATAGCGTAGACAGGTGAAGTGACATCCGTCACCGCGATCCACGCTAAGACTAGCGCGAGCGCCAAAAAGTGCCGTTGGTCCGGCGGCTAAATTTTCATCTGCCGGGCGATTGGCGGCCCAGGCCCGCGTTGGCGACGCATCGCCACAGGGTTTGCTGATACGCAATATGAACACCCCACTCTTCTTATAGTCAGCGGCTGCACCGAGAAGTGCGCTGATCCTACTGTCCAACTGTAGACGGTTGCCGGGACGATATAGCTCAATTGGAAAATATCGTTCCGCAAAAATGCGCGAGTCTTGCCCGGGCCCGGGCTCTCTCCCCCCAAAAAAACGTATCGACCAGTGTCAGCGACAGGATTGGCAACCCTGTTATTATCCGCGCCAGCGTTCCACGCCTTCTTACTTCAAGCCGATACGAGCGAATTCATGAGCACTGACAAGACCAATCAGTCCTGGGGCGGCCGCTTCAGTGAACCCGTCGACGCCTTCGTCGCCCGCTTCACCGCCTCCGTCACCTTCGACCAGCGCCTGTATCGCCACGACATCATGGGCTCGATCGCCCACGCTACCATGCTGGCCAAGGTCGGCGTGCTGACCGATGCCGAGCGCGACAGCATCATCGATGGCCTGAACACCATCCAGGGCGAAATCGAGGCCGGTCAGTTCGACTGGCGCATCGACCTCGAAGACGTCCATATGAACATCGAGGCACGGCTGACCGACCGCATCGGCGTGACCGGTAAAAAACTGCACACCGGCCGCAGCCGTAACGATCAGGTCGCCACCGACATCCGACTGTGGCTGCGTGACGAGATCGACCTGATCCTGGCCGAAATCACCCGCCTGCAAAAAGGTCTGCTGGAGCAGGCCGAGCGCGAAGCCGCCAGCATCATGCCGGGGTTCACCCACCTGCAGACCGCACAGCCGGTGACGTTCGGGCACCACATGCTGGCCTGGTTCGAAATGCTCAGCCGCGACTACGAACGCCTGGTCGACTGCCGCAAGCGCACCAACCGCATGCCACTGGGCAGCGCGGCGCTGGCCGGCACCACCTACCCGATCGATCGCGAATACACCGCCCAACTCCTGGGTTTCGACGCGGTTGGCGGCAATTCGCTGGACAACGTCTCCGATCGTGACTTCGCCATCGAATTCTGCTCGGCGGCCAGCATCGCGATGATGCACCTCTCGCGCTTCTCCGAAGAGCTGGTGCTGTGGACCAGCGCGCAGTTCCAGTTCATCGATCTGCCCGACCGTTTCTGCACCGGCAGCTCGATCATGCCGCAAAAGAAAAACCCGGACGTGCCGGAGCTCGTGCGTGGCAAGACCGGTCGCGTGTTCGGCGCGCTGATGGGCCTGCTGACCCTGATGAAAGGCCAGCCCCTGGCCTACAACAAGGACAACCAGGAAGACAAGGAACCGCTGTTCGACGCCGCCGACACCCTGCGCGACTCGCTGCGCGCATTTGCCGACATGGTGCCGGCGATCAAGCCCAAGCACGCGATGATGCGCGAAGCGGCCCTGCGCGGTTTCTCCACCGCCACCGACCTGGCCGACTACCTGGTGCGTCGCGGCCTGCCATTCCGTGATTGCCACGAAATCGTCGGCCATGCCGTGAAGTACGGCGTGGACCGCGGCAAGGACCTGGCGGAAATGAGCCTGGAAGAACTGCGCAAGTTCAGCGACCAGATCGACCAGGACGTGTTCGCCGTGCTGACCCTGGAAGGCTCGGTCAATGCCCGTAACCACATCGGCGGCACCGCGCCGGCGCAGGTGAAGGCTGCCGTGGCTCGTGGCCAGGCGTTGCTCGCCAGCCGCTAAATCGCCAAAAGCTTCGCGAGCAAGCCCGCTCCCACATTGATCGTCACACACAAAACCGGTGTCTGACGCATACCTCGTGGGAGCGAGCTTGCTCGCGAATGCGATCTTCAGAGCGCAACAGAATTACTTCTTGGCAGCAATCATCGCCATGAACGCCGGCATCGCGGCCTCCCGGTCCGCCGCCACACGCTGCACATTCGGATTCCCCCCCAAATACTCCAGCAGCGCCTTGGCCTTCGGCATCTCGGCCAACAGATCGATGCCAAACAACTTCTTGGCGACCCCACACGCCAGCGGCACGCTGAACAGGAAATACAGATCCGCCACGCTCAAGCTGTCGCCAGCCACGTAAGGGCTGAATTTGGCGTGCCGGCCCAGCGCCGCCATCCCCAGCAACAATTCGGCTTTGGTTTTTTCCTTGATCGCATCCGGCAGGGTCATGCCGAAAAAGGCTTCGGGATAGCAGGCCCGGCCTGGCAATTCGATGTACAGCTCGATTTCCCTGGCCAGTGCCAGCACCTGCGCGCGCTCGAACGGATCGCTCGGCAGCAGCGGCGGGCCTTTCTGGCTCTGCTCGATGTATTCGAGGATCACGCTGGTTTCATTGATGAAGCCCTGCTCTACCTGCAGCACCGGGACCTTTCCGCGAGGGCTGATGGCTAGCGCCTCGGGGTTGGTGCCCGCGTAAAACGGTACTTCTTCGAAGGGCAGGCCTTTTTCCAGCAGCGCCAGTTTGACCATGTTGTAGTAGTTACTGACGGAGAATCCATAAAGCTTGATCATCACAAAGCCTCCAGGCCATGCGGGGTGGGCAGTGCCTTTTTATAGAACGCTGCCGGGATTCTTGCCAGCAGCATCACGCGACTGAATGCGGGTAAACTGGCCGCCTTTCCCTGAGGAGCCTGCCATGAGCGAGCCAACCGATATCGACAACGACGAAGAAGAGTTCGCCGAAAGCACCCTGATCCAGGCCATCGAAAACCAGATCGAAAGCGACAACCCGCCGGCTGCCAAAGCGACGTTCAACAAGCTGACGCTGGTGGGTTATGAGCGCGAAGAAATTCTTAACCTGATGGCTCACGTTTTGGCGGTAGAAATCGACGCGATCCTCGAAGAAGACCGCGCGTTCAACACCGAATGGTACGAAGCTGCCCTGCGCGCATTGCCCGAGCTGCCGCCGGAAAAGCAGTAAGCACCGACACCGATTCCTGTGGCGAGGGAGCAAGCTCTCTCGCCACAAAATGCTGCTCCCACACATTTTGTTGCCAATCCCGCCTGCCGTCTCCCGGCATCTGACTACACTGGAACCACCCCGCTACCCCACCATCCACCGGGGGAAGGCCACCCGAGGAAAAAAACCCTGTCGCGAGCACTGGACATGCCGGACAAGCGGGTTCACCTTAGGGGCGCTGTCGTCCAATTCCTAGAAAGTCTGGAGTCCTTATGTCGCTTACCCCTGAGTTGGTTGCCGAACTGGAAGTCCTCGCACTCTTCAACCTGGACAGTTCCCAGGAAGGTTTGAAAATTCATCAGACCGCTGCCCCGAAACACATTGCCGCCGCCAAACGCCTCTTTGAAAAAGAACTGACCAACCAGCCTGATGGCGGTTACCTGACCAGTCTGGGTCGTGACGCCGCGCAAAATGTGCAATCCGTGCTGACCATTCTTAACGCCGAAGTAACAGCCTGAATTCTGCCGTATCGCCCACGGAGACCCCGATCCAGGGATTTCCGCGGGCACATTCCCCTGATTTCTGTCTCCAGCCGTTAGAAATCTGACGCCAGAAAAATAAAATCAGCTTAAAAGTCCTCGCCTCAAGGCGCTAAACTGCCACTCATCCGAAGAGCCCCACGTCCGAGCCCTGCGAGCCGGTTTGAGCTGACATGACGCGCACCCATGAAATCCGCCCTGATCTGGACGAGGGAATCGACCGCAAGGTTCTCAGCCAGCTGCGCGCACGCTTTCTGAAACTCAACGAAGGACGCATGGCTCGCGCCATGGAAGGGTTGTCGACGCGCCAGCAAGGGGTCCTGACCTTGCTGCCGCTGTTTTTCCACGTTAACCATCCGCTGTTGCCCGGCTACGTTTCCGGCAGTACGCCGGCCGGACTGTCGAATTTCGAACCGGATGCCAATGTCCTCGCTGAAGCCCAGCGCCTGACCCGCTCGTTTTCCTACAAGCCGCGCCACGGCAGCAACCCGCCAAGGCCGATTCACGGACTGTTCCTGATGGGCAGCCTCGGCACCCTGGCGCAGGCTGACCAGAGCGACATGGATGTGTGGGTCTGTCATGGACCGGACCTGACTGAAAACGAACTCGCCGAGCTGCGCAAGAAATGCCAGTTGCTGGAAGCCTGGGCCGCCAGCCAGGGCGCCGAAGCGCATTTTTTCCTGATCGACCCGAGCCGTTTCGTCCGCGGCGAGCGCGATACCCAGCTGAGTTCGGAAGATTGCGGCACCACCCAGCACTACCTGTTGCTGGACGAGTTTTACCGCACCGCAATCTGGCTCGCCGGGCGCACACCGATCTGGTGGCTGGTGCCGGTCTACGAGGAGTCGAGCTACGACCGCTACACCCATACCTTGATCTCCAAACGCTTCATCCGTGCCGATGAAACCCTCGACCTCGGTAACCTGGCCTACATCCCGCCCGGCGAATTTATCGGTGCCGGGCTCTGGCAGTTGTTCAAGGGCATCGAGTCGCCCTACAAATCGGTACTCAAGTTGCTGCTGACGGAGGTTTACGCCAGTGAGCACCCCAGGGTCCATTGCCTGAGCCTGCGCTTCAAGCAAGCGGTGTTCGCCAACCGGCTCGACCTCGACGAACTGGATCCGTACGTCGTGGTGTACCGGCGCATCGAGGAATACCTGATTGCCCGCAACGAACCGGAACGCCTGGAACTGGTGCGTCGCGCGCTGTACCTGAAGGTCAATCGCAAACTCACTGGCAACAGCCGCACCCAGAGCTGGCAGCGCTCTTTGCTCGAACGCCTGGCCCATGAATGGCACTGGGACCAGCGCCAGCTGAGCCTGCTCGACAGCCGCAGCCAGTGGAAAGTCCGCCAAGTCAGCTCCGAGCGGCGGGCACTGGTCAACGAGCTGAACTACAGCTACCGCTTTCTCACCCAGTTTGCCCGTCACGAACAAACGGTCAGCCGCATCAACAAGCGCGACCTGAGTGTCCTCGGCCGTCGCCTGTACGCCGCTTTCGAGCGCAAGGCCGGCAAAGTCGAATTCATCAACCCCGGCATCGCCCCGGACCTGGCTGAAGACACCCTGACGCTGGTGCACGCCCCGAACAAGAAGGAACCTGGGCAAAGCCAGTGGGGCTTGTACAACGGCAGTCTTACGGCATTGGAGTGGGACCATTTCGCGCCGATCAAACGCAGCCGTCACTTGCTCGAGCTGCTGACCTGGTGCCACCGCAATGGCGTGATCGACAGCAGTACCCGCCTGGCCTTGCACCCCGGCACCAGCGACTTGAGCGAATTCGAACTGTTCAACCTGCTCGGCAGCCTGCAACAGACCATCGCCCTGCCCTTGCCCACCGTCGCCGAGGAACCTCTGTTGCGCGCCAGCGTGCCGAGTGAAGTGCTGATCCTGGTGAATGTCGGCATCGATCCGCTCAAGCACCATCGCGACCTGAACATCCTCATGACCACCGAACGCACCGACTCCCTGAGCTACGCCGGTGTCCGGGAAAATCTGGTGCTGACCCTGGACCAGGTCACGCTCAATAGCTGGAACGAAGTGCTGGTCGGTCGCTACGACGGCCCCCACGCCCTGCTCGACTGCATCCGCGACTACCTCAACAACCTGCCGGCCGGGCCACAACAGCCGAAGCTGAGGGTGCGTTGCTTCTGCCATAACCGCGCGCAATTCATTGCCCAACGGGTGGAGGAAATCCTCGATACCGCGCAGAACCTGCTGCTGAGCCGGCTCAATCATCGCTACCTTATCCAGGTCCAGCAGGACTACCACGTGCTGGAGTTGGTGCCGGGCCGGGTCCAGCACATCGCGCTGGCCACTCTGCCGGCGCTGATCAATTACCTGGGTGAAGAAATGGCGAGCTACAGCCCGCTTCACCTGGACCCAAAGGCATTGGAAGAGCACGACCTCTCGCTGTTCCTGCCAACGGGCCAGCCGGACTGCATTCAAGTGTTCTACCGGGTTATCGAAGATCAGGCTGATCTGTACGTGCTCGATGAGTTCAATGCCCTGTGGCAGCAACGCCTGCCCTGGCATGACGAGCAAAGCTTGCTGGTGCCGCTGCAGCGTTTCCTGCAATCGATCCAGTACCGCCGCGATGCCCTGCTGCCAATGGAGGCGGCCCACCCCATGAACCTCGACACCCTGTATTGCCAGTTGTTGCCGTCAGGCCCTGGCCGGGCGCGCCGCATCGAAGCCCGGCCGGCACCGCAGACGCCGGTGAACAAGCCGTTCTACGACGTGCAGGCGATCGTCGGCAAAGCCGCACCGGGTCAGGTGCAGGTGACCTTGTATTGCAATCAACGGGAGTTTTCCGAGCTGGAACATGGCGACCAGTTGTTCCGCGTGGTCGCCCGGGAAATCGTCGGGCAGCGCCGGGAAACCGAACGCTACCGCTGCTACATCACCGACCTCGACCTGTCGGGCCTGCTGGGCGAAGGGCAGAGTTCCACCCATCTGTACCTTCGCTACAAAGCCGACCTGGAGCACGCATTGAACGAGGCGCTTGATCAGGTCTGAGGGGTGTCACTCCGGGAACGCGCCGCCATTGGCCGGCTGCGACTCGACTTCCAGTAGTGTCAGCTTCAGGATCTTGCCGCCCGGAGCCGGCCAATCGATGTGCTGGCCAACCTTCAGGCCGAGCAGAGCGCTGCCCACCGGCGCCAGGATCGAGACCTTGCCTTCGTCGGCGTTCGCATCCTTGGGGTACACCAGGGTCAGGTGATAGTCCTTGCCACTGCCTTCTTCGCGGCAATGCACACGGGAATTCATGGTCACGACATCCGCCGGCACTTCATCGTGGCCGACCAGGGTATCGGCGCGATCCAGTTCGGTTTGCAACGCAATAACGCCCGGCAGCGTGTCGTCCAGGCTGTCGATCAGACGCTCCAGACGCTGGACGTCCAGACGGGTAAGGGTGATGGAAGGTGCGGTCATGATCTGGGCAGACTCCTTTCTTCTGCACGAAAAAAGCAAAACCCCGCCAGAAAAAGGCGGGGTTTTCATAAGCCTCGATGGGTTGAGGCGTTTCCGGACACTATCACAGCTCAAAAAATATACAAGTCACGCCATTTGAGGTCGCTTTACCTCTGTGGCGAGGGAGCTTGCTCCCGCTGGGGTGCGAAGCGCCCCTAAAAAAGCATGCGGCTGCTCCGCAACCGAGCGGGAGCAAGCTCCCTCGCCACAAAAGCCCTTATGCCAAGGATTTGCGGTGGGCAGCCTCGGCGCAAATCACCCGCCGACGCTGATCATCTGCCGAACGCCACTCACGAATATCTTCGACGTGACGAAAGCAGCCCAGGCAGACTTTCTGCTCATCCAGCCGGCACACACCGCTGCAGGGCGATGGCACCGCCGGGCTGACGTTGCTGTAGAGCGGCTTGGGCGCACGGACAGGCGCAGGCTGGGTCACGATCTCACAGGCCTTCGAAATCGAGCTCGACACCGGCCTGCTGCTGGACGATACGCTCAAGCATTTCACCCAGCTGTTCTTCGCTCTTGTCGCACATCCAGCGCTCGCTTTCTTCGTCGTAGTCGAAGTGAAAACCACCGGAAACCGCCGCCAGCCAAAGCTGACGCAGCGGCTCCTGGCGACTGAAGATCAACTGGCTGCCGTTCTCGAACTTGACGGTCAGCACACCGGCCGAGCTCTCGAGGTCGATATCCAGGTCGCTCTCGTCAAAGATGTCCTCCAGGGTTTGCTGGGTGGCATCGACAAGGTCATGGAAACGCGCTTCGGACAAACTCATTACGGCAACCTCAAAAAGTGTCTGATCAGGCTCAAGCGCCGCAAGATACGACCGAGCCCCGTCGATTGCAAAGGATAACGCCCAGTTGCCTACCTGTGGGAGCGAGCTTGCTCGCGATGGCGGCCTCACATTCAACATCAATGCGTCTGTTATGGCCTCATCGCGGGCAAGCCCGCTCCCACAGGGTTCGATGTGCTTGCGGCCAAGCCCCGCCGGACGGGCGGTCCGTTGCATAGGCAAGCTGCCGGGTGGCCGGTATACTCCGGCGCAATTAATGCATTTTCAAGGATTTCGCCATGAAGCGCCTGATCTCTTCCCTTGCTGCGCTCCTCGCGGTTGCCTGTCTTGTGTCGGCCTGCGGTCAAAAAGGCCCGCTGTACCTGCCCGATGAAGACCAGGACCCTGTCGAGCAAGCCAAGTCGTCGCAGCAGCAGCCTGCTTCCAAAGCACACAAGCACGACGTCTACCAATAATAAGGGAACCTCATGGACGCTTTTAACTACCGTGACGGTGAACTGTTCGCGGAAGGTGTTGCCCTGTCTGCCATCGCCGAGCGCTTTGGTACACCGACCTACGTTTACTCGCGCGCGCACATCGAAGCCCAATACCTGGCTTACGCCGATGCACTGGCCGGCATGCCGCACCTGGTGTGTTTTGCTGTAAAGGCCAACTCCAACCTGGGCGTACTGAATGTCCTGGCGCGTCTGGGCGCCGGTTTCGACATCGTCTCCCGTGGTGAGCTGGAACGTGTACTGGCCGCTGGCGGCAGCGCCGACAAGATCGTGTTCTCCGGTGTCGGCAAGACCCGTGACGACATGCGTCGCGCCCTGGAAGTCGGCGTGCACTGCTTCAACGTCGAATCCACCGACGAGCTGGAACGCCTGCAGGTGGTCGCCGCCGAACTGGGCGTTCGCGCGCCGATTTCGCTGCGCGTGAACCCGGACGTCGATGCCGGCACCCACCCGTACATTTCCACCGGTCTCAAAGAGAACAAGTTCGGCATCGCCATTGCCGATGCCGAAGACGTGTACGTGCGTGCCGCGCAGCTGCCAAACCTGGAAGTGGTCGGCGTCGATTGCCACATCGGCTCACAACTGACCACCCTGCCGCCATTCATCGACGCCCTCGACCGCCTGCTGGGCCTGGTCGACCGCCTGAGCGATTGCGGCATCTACCTGCGTTACATCGATCTCGGTGGTGGCCTGGGCGTGCGTTATCGCGATGAAGAGCCGCCACTGGCTGCCGACTACATCAAAGCCGTGCGCGAGCGTCTCGACGGTCGCGACCTGGCGCTGGTGTTCGAGCCGGGCCGCTTCATCGTGGCCAACGCCGGTGTACTGCTGACCCAGGTCGAGTACCTCAAGCACACCGAACACAAAGACTTCGCCATCGTCGATGCGGCCATGAACGACCTGATCCGCCCGGCGCTGTATCAGGCCTGGATGGACGTCACGGCCGTGCGTCCGCGTACCTCAGCTGCCCGCGCCTACGACATCGTCGGCCCGATCTGCGAGACCGGCGACTTCCTGGCCAAGGATCGTCAGCTGGCGCTGGAAGAAGGCGACCTGCTGGCCGTGCATTCGGCCGGTGCCTACGGGTTTGTCATGAGCTCCAACTACAACACCCGCGGCCGTACCGCGGAAGTGTTGGTGGACGGTGATCAGGCATTTGAAGTGCGTCGCCGTGAAACGGTAGCCGAGTTGTTTGCTGGCGAAAGCCTGCTGCCGGAGTAAAACCATGCTGCTGCGTTTTACCAAGATGCACGGACTGGGCAATGATTTCATGGTCCTCGACCTGGTCAGCCAGCACGCGCACATTCTGCCCAAGCACGCCAAGCAATGGGGCGACCGGCACACCGGCATCGGTTTCGACCAGTTGCTGATCGTCGAGGCGCCGAGCAACCCGGACGTGGACTTCCGCTATCGGATCTTCAACTCCGACGGTTCCGAAGTGGAACAGTGCGGCAACGGTGCGCGCTGCTTCGCCCGCTTCGTGCTCGACAAGCGCCTGACCGCAAAACGGCTGATTCGCGTCGAGACCAAAAGCGGCGTCATCGAGCTCGACGTGCGTAACGACGGCCAGATCAGCGTCAACATGGGCGCCCCGCGCCTGGTGCCGGCGGATATTCCGTTCCAGGCACCGGAGCAGGCCAAGAGTTATCAGGTCGACGTCGACGGCACCCCGGTCGATCTGGCCGCCGTGTCCATGGGCAACCCCCATGCCGTGCTGCGGGTCAGCGATATCAACAACGCGCCGGTGCATGAACTGGGGCCGAAAATCGAACATCACCCGCGCTTCCCGGCACGGGTCAATGTCGGTTTTCTCCAGGTCATCGACCGGAGCCGCGCGCAGTTGCGCGTCTGGGAGCGTGGAGCCGGGGAAACCCAGGCTTGCGGAACCGGCGCCTGTGCCGCCGCAGTGGCCGCGATCAGCCAGGGGTGGATGGATTCGCCGCTATTGATCGACCTGCCTGGCGGGCGCTTGTCCATCGAATGGGCAGGCCCTGGCCAACCGGTGATGATGACCGGCCCGGCAGTGCGCGTATATGAAGGACAAGTGCGTCTTTGAGTGAGCGAAATCCATGACCGACAAGCCTCAGGTACCCGCACGACAAGCTGACGAATCACCGGCCGAAAGCCTGGAGGCGGCGGCTGTAGCCGCGTACCTGGAGGCTCATCCGGACTTCTTCGTCGAGCACGAAGAACTGCTCCCGTCCCTGCGTATTCCCCATCGACGCGGCGATACCGTGTCGCTGGTGGAGCGTCAGATGACCATCCTGCGCGACCGCAACATTGAACTGCGTCATCGCCTGTCGCATTTGATGGACGTGGCCCGGGACAACGACCGGCTGTTCGAAAAGACCCGTCGCCTGATCCTCGCGCTGATGGATGCCGCCAGCCTGGAAGACGTGGTGATGTGCGTCGAAGACAGCCTGCGCCAGGAATTCCAGGTGCCCTTCGTCAGTCTCATTCTGCTCGGCGACAACGCCATGCCGGTGGGCCGCTGGGTCACCCACGCCGAAGCACAAGTGGCCATCGGCGGTTTGCTCTCGGAAGACAAAAGCGTCAGCGGCAGCCTGCGCGAGCATGAACTGGACTTCCTGTTCGGCGAAGAGCAGCGCAAGCAGATCGGCTCCACCGCCGTCGTCGCCATCAGCCACCAGGGCATCCACGGCATCCTGGCCATCGCCAGCCGTGATCCGCAGCACTACAAAAGCTCGGTGGGCACCTTGTTCCTGAGCTACATCGCTGAAGTCATGGGTCGCGTGCTGCCACGGGTCAACAACTCCCTGCGCTCGGTACGCTGAACATGGAACGACAACTGGACGCTTACTGCGAACACCTGCGCAGTGAGCGGCAGGTGTCGCCGCACACGCTGTCGGCCTACCGCCGCGACCTCGATAAAGTGCTGGGCTGGTGCGTCAAACAGAACATCGGCAGCTGGACGGCGCTGGACATCCAGCGCTTGCGCAGTCTGGTTGCCCGTCTGCATGCCCAGGGTCAATCGTCCCGCAGCCTGGCGAGATTGCTGTCGGCCGTTCGCGGGCTCTATCACTACCTGAACCGCGAAGGCCTGTGCGACCACGATCCTGCCAATGGCCTCGCGCCGCCCAAAGGCGAACGCCGTCTGCCGAAAACCCTCGATACCGACCGCGCCCTGCAACTGCTTGAAGGCGGGGTCGAAGATGATTTTCTCGCTCGACGGGACCAGGCGATTCTCGAGCTGTTCTATTCCTCCGGGCTGCGGCTATCGGAGCTGACGGGGCTCAATCTCGATCAATTGGACCTGGCCGACGGCATGGTCCAGGTGCTCGGTAAAGGCAGCAAGACCCGCCTGCTACCGGTAGGCAAGAAGGCCCGCGAAGCGCTGGAGCAGTGGCTGCCATTGCGGGCCATGGCCAACCCGGCGGACGATGCGGTGTTTGTCAGCCAGCAAGGCCGCCGCCTCGGCCCCCGGGCGATCCAGGTGCGGGTCAAGGCTGCCGGCGAGCGCGAACTGGGGCAGAACCTGCATCCGCACATGTTGCGGCACTCCTTCGCCAGCCATTTGCTGGAATCCTCCCAGGACCTGCGCGCAGTGCAGGAACTGCTCGGCCACTCGGACATCAAGACCACGCAGATCTACACCCACCTGGACTTCCAGCACCTGGCCACGGTCTACGACAGCACCCACCCACGGGCCAAACGCATTAAGGGCGACGATTCATGAGCATTCAGTTGATCACCTTCGACCTCGACGACACCTTGTGGGACACCGCCCCCGTCATCGTCAGCGCCGAAGCCGTTTTGCGTGAATGGCTGACCGAGCACGCGCCCAATCTTGGGGCGGTGCCGGTGGAGCATCTGTGGGCTATTCGCGAGCGCGTATTGAGCAACGAGCCTGGCCTCAAGCACCGCATCAGCGCCCTGCGTCGACGGGTGCTGTTCCATGCACTGGAAGAGTCCGGTTATGGGCATGACGAGGCCTCGGACCTCGCGGACAAGAGCTTTGAAGTGTTTCTGCATGCTCGGCATCAGATCGAAGTGTTTCCAGAGGTTGAACCGACCCTGGAAATCCTCGCCAACCATTACGCCCTCGGCGTGGTCACCAATGGCAACGCCGATGTGCGTCGGTTGGGCCTGGCGGATTACTTCAAGTTTGCGCTGTGCGCCGAAGACATAGGCATCGCCAAACCCGACGCGAGATTGTTCCAGGAAGCCTTGCAGCGCGGTGGCGTGACCGCTGAATCGGCGGTGCACATTGGCGATCATCCAGGCGATGACATTGCCGGTGCGCAGCAGGCGGGAATGCGGGCAATTTGGTTCAATCCGGCGGGCAAGGTCTGGGAAGCCGAACGACTGCCGGATGCGGAGATTCGCAGCCTGACCGATTTGCCGGCGTTGCTGGCGAGTTGGAACAAGGCCTCGGCCTGACACAGAACCTGTGTGCGAGCCTGCTCACGATGAGGGCTTAACATTCAAAATAAATGTTGCCTGACACTCCGCCATCGTCGGATCGCCGCCCGGAGCAAGCTCGCTCCCACAGGGATCACCACAGGTTTCAAATTTTTGTTTCAGACATGAAAAAGCCCGCAGCGACGGCGGGCTTTTTCAGCAAGCGGGTAGCAGGCTCAGATAGGCCGGCTGCCGTACTTGTTGTCCGGTTTCTTGGGCGGATCGGCGACCACATTGGCCTCCACTTCCTGCACCTTGCCACCTTTGGCCAAAAACTCCTCCATGGCCCGCGCGAGAGCATCGCGTTCCTTGTTCTTGGCTTCGACACTCGGCAGTTCATCGACCGATACCGCTGCCTTGGCCTTGCCTTTGGCGGCCGGAACCGGCGCATCACCGCCGTCGTCTTCAGCGACGTCTTCCGCCGCTGCTTCCAGACCTTCTTCGGTTTCGTCGTCGTCGCCTACTTCGAGGTCGTCGTTTTCCAGATCATCGTCGCTCATGTTCTACCTCATGACTTGCGAAAAGCAGATTAGTTATAGCCCAGCTTTGCCCTCTGTCGAAGGCTGCAGGAAAAAATTCAACAGCCGCTGCTGACCAGCGGCTATGCCTCTTCACCGTGTACGGTGGCGAGGACTTTACGGGCACCGCCATGATCACGGTGCTCGCCCAGATAAACGCCTTGCCAGGTCCCCAACGCCAACCGGCCTGCCGAAATCGGCAAACTGAGCTGACAGCCAAGCACGCAGGCCTTGAAGTGCGCCGGGAGGTCGTCCAGGCCTTCGTCGTTATGCTCATAGCCGTCTGTTCCTTGTGGGATCAGACGATTGAAAAATCGTTCGAAGTCGCGACGTACCGCCGGATCGGCGTTCTCGTTGATGGTCAACGACGCCGAGGTATGCTGCAGCCACAAATGCAACAGACCGACCCGACACGCCTTGAGTTCAGGCAGGCCGGCGAGTAACTCGTCCGTTACCAGATGAAAGCCCCGGGGCCTCGCCCGCAAGGTAATCAGAGTCTGTTGCCACATACTGTTCTCCGCACGTTCGGGGCGCATTCTAGCGCGCTCTGGGAAAAAACAAAGGCCCTAATATTCCTTCAATCCTGTAAGCCTTTGGCGGCACAAAAACACCCGACGTAAACATCGTAAAACCTGTAGGAAAAAACCTTTCAGCTCAGTCCTTAATGACAAATTCCAGACAAAAAAATGCCCGGCAAGCCGGGCAGTTTTTTTACGCGCCTGCTTACAAGTTGTAGCCGCGTTCGTTGTGAAGCGCCAGATCGATGCCGACCGCCTCTTCTTCTTCGTTGATACGCAGGCCCATGACCGCATCCAGCACCTTGAGGATGATGTATGTAGCGATCGCGGTGTAGATCACCGTGAAGCCCACGCCTTTGCACTGAATCCACACTTGTGCGGCGATGTCGGTCACGGTGCCGAAGCCACCCAGGGACGGAGCAGCGAACACACCGGTCAGGATTGCGCCGAGGATACCGCCGATACCGTGCACGCCGAAGGCGTCCAGGGAGTCGTCATAGCCGAGCTTGCGCTTGAGGGTGGTGGCGCAGAAGAAGCACACCACACCAGCCGCCAGACCGATTACCAGTGCGCCCATCGGGCCAACGGTGCCGGCAGCCGGGGTGATTGCCACCAGACCGGCAACCACGCCCGAAGCAATGCCCAGTGCACTAGGTTTGCCGTGGGTGAGCCACTCGGCAAACATCCAGCCCAGTGCAGCAGCGGCGGTAGCAATCTGAGTTACCAGCATCGCCATACCGGCGGTGCCGTTGGCCGCAGCGGCGGAACCGGCGTTGAAACCGAACCAGCCGACCCACAGCATGGCCGCGCCCATCAGGGTGTAACCGAGGTTGTGCGGCGCCATCGGCGTGGTCGGGAAGCCTTTACGCTTGCCCAGCACCAGGCAGGCAACCAGACCAGCCACACCGGCGTTGATATGCACCACGGTGCCGCCGGCGAAGTCCAGAACTCCCCAGTCCCACAACAGACCGCCGTTACCGGACCAGACCATGTGCGCAATCGGCGCGTAAACCAGGGTGAACCACACGCCCATGAAGACCAACATCGCGGAGAACTTCATCCGCTCGGCGAACGCGCCGACGATCAACGCCGGGGTGATGATCGCGAAGGTCATCTGGAAGGTGACGAACACCGCCTCGGGGAACAGCGCCGCAGGGCCGGTCAGGCTGGCTGGCGTGATGCCGGCGAGGAACGCCTTGCCCATGCCGCCGAAGAACGAGTTGAAGTTGATGACGCCCTGCTCCATGCCCGTGGTGTCGAACGCGATGCTGTAGCCATAAATGACCCACAGGACGCTGATCAGACCGGTAATGGCGAAGCACTGCATCATCACGGAAAGAATGTTTTTCGACCGAACCATGCCGCCGTAGAACAGCGCGAGGCCGGGAATGGTCATGAACAGCACCAAGGCTGTCGAGGTCATCATCCAGGCGGTGTCGCCGGAGTTGAGGACTGGGGCCGCCACTTCGTCTGCCGCCAGAGCAAGGCTGGGCATTACGATGGACAACAGGGCTCCTAGCCCTGCGAATTTACGCAGAGTCATATTGTTTTCTCCTGGGGCGTTGGGTTTGTGGCGGCTTAGATTGCGTCGGTATCGGTTTCGCCGGTACGGATGCGAATCGCCTGTTCCAGATTGACCACGAAGATCTTGCCGTCACCGATCTTGCCGGTGTTGGCCGCCTTGGTGATGGCCTCGATTACCCGGTCCAGATCCTTATCGTCGATGGCGACGTCGATCTTCACCTTGGGCAGGAAATCGACCACGTATTCCGCGCCGCGATACAGCTCGGTGTGACCCTTCTGCCGACCAAAGCCTTTGACTTCAGTGACGGTAATGCCCTGCACGCCGATCTCGGACAGCGACTCGCGTACGTCGTCCAACTTGAACGGCTTGATGATGGCAGTGACTAGCTTCATGAAAACTCTCTCCCGAATTGGTGGACTTGCCCCAGGAAAACAAACCCGACTCAAGTCTAAGCGCAGTGCCTGGCTTTGTAACGCATCGTCGGCCCTGACCTGCCCGTCCGACGCCCCTCACGAAACACTCCCCCGCTTCGCTTGGCGCACTTCGTTCGTCACAGTGACTGCATCAGTGCATGGGTCATCACCATCTAAGCAGAAACCTTGCCATCTCCACAAAACTCATAGTTTTCAATCTTTTGCCGACAGATGTCCGCCATATCGCAGCAACACTCGCCGGGTTACGCACAATAACGGTGCAACACCGTCCGTCCCCATGCGCGAAAAGCGTGCATCCCTTGCCCGCGCAAATGACTATAGACACTGCGTGATACACTGCCCGTCATTGTTTCCAGGACATTGCCCATGCTTGCGCCAAAAGACTTCCTCGACGCCCTCACCGGCACTGCCTCCCGCCTCTTCAGCGGCGACACGCCTCTGCCGAAAGCTGAAATCGAAAGCCAGTTCAAAATGTTGCTGCAAAGTGGCTTCAGCAAACTGGATCTGGTGAGTCGGGAAGAGTTCGATAGCCAGATGGTTGTATTGGCGCGCACACGGGCGCGACTGGAGAGCCTTGAGGCGAAGGTGGCGGAGCTGGAAGCGAAGCTGAATCCGCCGACCGAATAAACACCGTATGCACGAATGAAAAACCGCCTTTTGGGCGGTTTTTTTGTTTTCGAACAGCAGTGGATATGACCTCGCAACATCCGGCGAACATTTCCCGGCCTGTTTCCAACGCCAGATCCTCACCCCGCGTCTACCCTTCAAAAACCCGCAGGAAGCGGTCCCCGTTTAGCTCAAGGAACGATCATGTCCCTCTCCATCGTCCACAGCCGCGCCCAGGTCGGCGTGGAGGCGCCTGCCGTTACTGTAGAAGTCCATCTGGCCAATGGTTTGCCATCGCTGACCATGGTCGGCTTGCCCGAGGCGGCGGTGAAGGAAAGCAAGGATCGGGTGCGCAGTGCGATCATCAATTCGGGACTGCAATTTCCGGCGCGACGGATCACGTTGAATCTGGCGCCGGCGGATTTGCCCAAGGATGGCGGACGGTTCGATCTGGCGATTGCCCTCGGGATTCTCTCGGCCAGCGTGCAAGTGCCGACGTTGACACTGGATGACGTGGAGTGCCTGGGGGAGCTGGCGCTTTCCGGCGCAGTGCGGCCGGTCCGCGGGGTGCTGCCGGCGGCATTGGCGGCGCGCAAGGCCGGGCGTTGGTTGATGGTGCCGCAGGCGAATGCCGAAGAGGCCTGCCTGGCGTCGGGGTTGAAGGTCATCGCGGTGGACCATCTGCTGCAAGCGGTGGCGCATTTCAATGGGCACACCCCCATCGAACCTTACGTTTCCAATGGTTTGCTCTACGCCAGCAAACCCTATCCTGATTTGAATGAAGTTCAGGGGCAAATGGCAGCCAAACGCGCGCTGCTGATTGCGGCAGCGGGTGCGCACAACCTGCTGTTCAGCGGGCCACCAGGTACGGGCAAGACACTGCTGGCGAGCCGATTACCAGGGCTGTTGCCACCCTTGGCCGAAAACGAAGCACTGGAGGTCGCGGCGATTCAATCCGTCGCCAGCTGCGTACCGCTGAGCCACTGGCCACAGCGACCCTTCCGACAACCACACCATTCCGCCTCAGGACCGGCACTGGTGGGCGGTGGCTCGAAACCACAACCGGGCGAAATCACCCTCGCTCACCATGGCGTGCTGTTCCTCGATGAACTCCCGGAATTTGATCGCAAGGTATTGGAGGTGTTGAGAGAACCACTGGAATCCGGCCACATCGTGATTTCCCGCGCCAAGGACCGCGTACGCTTCCCGGCGCGTTTTCAACTGGTCGCCGCGATGAATCCCTGCCCCTGTGGATATCTTGGCGAACCGAGTGGCCGTTGTTCCTGTACGCCGGACATGGTTCAGCGCTATCGCAACAAACTGTCGGGGCCACTGCTGGATCGTATTGATCTGCACCTGACGGTTGCTCGCGAAGCCACGGCATTGAATCCTGCGTTAAAACCCGGCGAGGACACTGCCACCGCCGCCGAGTTGGTTGCCGATGCACGAGAACGGCAACAAAAGCGCCAAGGCTGTGCCAATGCCTTTCTCGACTTGCCGGGCCTGCGCAGACACTGCAAGTTATCCACAACAGACGAAACGTGGCTGGAGACAGCGTGTGAACGACTGACCTTGTCACTGCGAGCGGCCCATCGACTGCTCAAAGTAGCGCGCACTCTTGCGGACCTTGAACAAGTCGATGAGATCAGACGCGAGCACTTGGCCGAAGCGCTGCAATATCGGCCAACAAGCCAGTAGCTCAAATTTGTAAGTGTTTTGAAAAACGTCATTTCTAAGTGTTTTTTCGACCAATGAGCGGTTTTTCGGAAAGAGGGCGAAAATCAACCCTTGGTAAGGTCAACCAACGGCGTCTGCCGCACCTCAGTCTCCCGCCCACCTTGAATCTCGCTCACCTGCTTCAGCGCCTTATCCACAGCGGTCTTATCCGCCAGCAAGCCGTAGCTGATGCGGAACTGCTTCTGCTCCTTCGGCCCAATCATTGGCACCAGGTTCAGTGGCCGCTGATACCGGCGGTTGTAGGAAAAACTCGTGCCTGGCTCCAGCCCCGTGACATAGCCCTGCCCTTCGGTATCGGTGTTTTTCCACAGGGAGAACACGGGCAGTGTTTGAGTGTTGAAACCGACCGAGACGCCCAGGCTGCCGGCCTTGTTATGCAGGACGGTCAATGTATCGCCCTTGGCATCGGCGTACGGCACTACGTTGTAAACCGTTTCGTCGTAGTCCTTGGTCGGTGCGCGATAGGTTTGCCAGTCCGGCAAATCGCTTTTGGCTTTATCGTTGAACGGCGACACCTGTTTCACCGGCGCAGCGAAGCGGGCGCCCTGTTCCAGGAATGGGGTGCTGAAGTTGCTGTGATACAGCGCCTGGTATTCCTTCGGATAGTCGCCGTTGTTGGTCAGGGTGTCGTTGAGGGCGAACGCTACGCTGCCGGGCTCGGTGACCAGTTCGGTCGCGACCGAGAAGTCGACTTTCTTGAAAGCCTGCTCTTTCAGCTCGCCGCGCAGGCTGATGGCGTACGGCGGTTTTTCATCGATGTGCAGGGTGACTTTGTTTGCCGGGATATTGGCAGCGCGACCGTGCAGGGTCAGCAGTTCGCCGTTGTCGATGCCGGGGTGGCCGACCCATTCGTAGCCGCAGCGGGTGACCAGTTCATTGAAGCCTTCCAGCCAGCCCAGGCCACCACGGCCGTTGAGCTCGATGAAGGACGGATTGACCACTTCCTTGACTGGCGAATCCCAACCCATGCGCACGTTACCGACCGAGGCCTGCAGGACGTTCATGCCGCGAGTTGGAACTACCGAAAGTTTCATCGTGCCGTTATCGATGTCGACGATGCTGACGCCTTCCTGCCGACCGCCGTGCAAAGTACGCAGGGTCACGCTGAAAGGTTTGTCGGTTTTTACGCCGAGTTGCTGGCTGGTGATTTGCCAGTTCTGGGCGGCTTTTTCGGTGTCGAGCAGGACGTAATCCCAGGCTAGGGCTTGGGAGGCAGCGGACAGTGCGCTGAGGGCAACGAAGAGTTTGAGCGGTGTCATGAAAATAGCCTTTCTTGGAGTTGTGCCATTTTTATAGACATGATGAAACGTTTCAGCAAGCATAAAAGTCGAAAAAATGCCAAGAAAGACAATTGATCAGTAGATGGGGGGCAAACGGATTTGAGTCGATGCCATCGCGAGTCTGCTCGCGATGGCGACTTCGGCAGTGACTCAACGAAACCGGTCAACCTGATGCCGCAAGTCCGCAGTGGAATACAGGGACCTGCACGAAGGTCCCATCAGCAAATTTTCAGCGGCGAAGTTGAATACTTGAGTCATTCACCGGGAGATTGCCTGAAGCCGTCATTGCGGCGGCTTCATCGTTTCAGCTCAGATGCACGACATCCGGCAACTCCATGGACCGGACTTCATTTTGCAGAAAGTCGCTGAGCCGGCGCATGCGTTCGCCGCCGGGCCGGGTTTTCGGCCATACCAGGTAATAGCACTCGCCACTGGCAACGGCGGTCGGCCAGGGCAAACTCAGGCGCCCCTGGGCCACGTCCTCAGCCACCATCAGCAGATCGCCCATGGACACGCCATAACCCCGCGCGGCGGCGATCATGCCCAGCTCCAAGGTATCGAACACCTGCCCGCCCTTGAGTGATACCTGATCAGCCAGCCCCATGCGTTCCAGCCAGTTGCGCCAGTCGCGGCGGTCCGGGGTCGGGTGCAGCAATTCGGTATTGGCCAGACGCGTGACATCCCAAGGCTGATCGTTCAGCAGGTTGGGGGCGCCCACCGGGATCAATTCCTCGGGGAACAGGTAACTCGCCTCCCAGTCCGGGGGGAAATGTCCATTGCCCAGCAACACCGCACAGTCGAACGGCTCGTCGTTGAAATCCACCGAATCGATGTCCATCCACGCACTGGTCAATTGCACTTCGTTGCCCGGTTGCAGATGACGGAAGCGACTGAGGCGCGCCAGCAACCAGCGCATGGTCAGGGTTGACGGGGCCTTCATGCGCAGGATGTCGTCTTCGGCGCGCAAGGTATTACAGCCACGTTCAAGGGCGGTGAAGCCTTCGCGAATGCCCGGCAACAGCAAACGGGCCGACTCGGTCAGTTGCAGGTTGCGGCCACTGCGGTGAAACAAGCGGCAGGCAAAATGCTCTTCGAGCGTACGAATATGTCGGCTGACCGCACTTTGGGTAATCGACAGCTCTTCGGCCGCACGGGTAAACGAGCTGTGCCGCGCCGCCGCTTCGAATGCGCGCAGGGCATACAAGGGAGGAAGACGACGGGACATTGGGAAAGCTCCTGGTGCGGGGTTCGCCTACCCTAGCAGAAACTCTCCAGCATGAGTTTTAATCATGCTACCCATCCTTTTTATCCCTTTGTGCAAACCGCGCAAAGCGCCGAGAATCGGTGCTTTCCTGTTCCCTTTGATAATCGAGCGTGATGACCATGCAGCATCCAGCACGTACTGAACTCTGGGCCATCCTGCGGCTGGCGGGGCCGCTGATTGCCTCGCAGTTGGCGCACATGCTGATGGTCCTCACCGACACCCTGATGATGGCGCGCCTGAGTCCCGAGGCCCTGGCCGGTGGCGGGCTCGGTGCGGCGACCTATTCGTTCGTGTCGATTTTCTGCATCGGCGTGATTGCGGCCGTCGGCACTTTGGTGGCGATCCGTCAGGGGGCCGGCGATATCGTCGGGGCTACCCGGCTGACCCAGGCCGGGCTGTGGCTGGCATGGCTGATGGCACTGGCCGCCGGTTTGCTGCTGTGGAACCTCAAACCGGTCTTGCTGCTATTCGGGCAGACCGAAACCAACGTCAACGCGGCCGGTCAATTTTTGATCTTCCTGCCGTTCGCCCTGCCCGGCTACCTGAGCTTCATGGCCCTGCGCGGGTTCACCAGCGCCATTGGCCGTGCGACGCCGGTGATGGTCATCAGCCTTGGCGGTACGGTCGCCAACTTCCTGCTCAACTACGCGTTGATCACCGGCATGTTCGGCCTGCCGAAGCTGGGGTTGACGGGCATTGGGCTGGTCACGGCGATTGTCGCCAACCTGATGGCACTTGCGCTGGCGTGGCACATTCGTCGGCATCCGGCTTATGAGGCCTATCCGCTACGCCAGGGCCTGTCGCGGCTGAACCGCCAGTACCTGAAGGAGCTGTGGCGCCTGGGCCTGCCGATTGGCGGCACCTACGCGGTGGAAGTCGGGCTGTTTGCCTTCGCCGCGCTGTGCATGGGCACCATGGGTAGCACTCAGCTGGGAGCGCACCAGATTGCCCTGCAAATCGTTTCGGTGGCGTTCATGGTCCCGGCGGGGATTTCTTATGCGATCACCATGCGCATCGGCCAGCACTACGGCGCCGGGCAACTGCTGGATGCGCGGCTGGCCGGGCGGGTCGGCATTGCGTTCGGGGCGGCGGCGATGCTGTGTTTCGCCATGGTCTTCTGGCTATTGCCGAACCAATTGGTCGGTTTGTTTCTCGACCACAACGACCCGGCGTTTCGCGATGTCATCAACCTGGCCGTGAGCCTGTTGGCGGTGGCGGCATGGTTCGAGCTGTTCGACGGCGTGCAAACCATTGCCATGGGCTGCATTCGCGGACTCAAGGATGCCAAGACCACTTTCCTCGTCGGCCTGGGTTGCTACTGGCTGATTGGCGCACCGGCAGCGTGGTGGATGGCGTTCCACCTGAATTGGGGGCCAACGGGTGTCTGGTGGGGCTTGGCGCTGGGGCTGGCGTGCGCGGCGGTGAGCCTGACGCTGGGGTTTGAGTGGAAGATGAAGCGGATGATTCGACGGGAGCCAACGCAACAGAACGACTTCACGGTCGCTCAGCCAGACTGAGATCCCCTGTGGGAGCAGCCCTGTGGCGAGGGGGCTTGCCCCCGTTCGGTTGCGCAGCAACCGCAAAGCCAGAAAATGCGATGTACCTGACAGAGCTCGGTTGCAGGATAAGGGGCCGCTTCGCGACCCAACGGGGCAGTGCGGCGTTCCGACAAGCCCCCTCGCCACAAAAGCCCGCTCCACAGGGGTGTACACGTCAGCTCACGATTTCCAGCATCGGCTGCTGACTGGAACCAAACGTCAGATATTCCACCAACTCGGCCAGCGGCAATGGCTTGCTGATCAAATATCCCTGCACCTGATCGCATTCAAACCCGCGCAGCAGATCCAGTTGCTCCGGCGTTTCCACGCCTTCTGCGACCACCTCGAGGTTGAGGTTGTGCGCCAGGTTGATCATCGCGTGGACCAGCTTGCGGTTTTCCTCACGCTGCTCCATACCGCCGACAAAGCTCTTGTCGATCTTCAGCAAGGTGATCGGCAGGCTGTTGAGGTGCACGAACGACGAGAACCCGGTGCCGAAGTCGTCGAGGGAGAAGCGCACGCCGAGGCGCCCGAGGGCATCCATGGTCTGCTTGACCAGATCGCTGCGACGCATCACGGCGGTTTCGGTCAGCTCGAACTCCAGCCACTGCGCCTCGACACCACGCTCGGCAATCAGGCGACTGAGGGTCGACAACAGCTGGCTGTCCTGGAACTGTCGGAACGACAGGTTGATCGCCATGTGCAACGGCGGCAAACCCAGCTCAAGCAGCGCCTGCATGTCGCGCAAGGCCCGGGAAATCACCCAGTAGCCCAGCGGCACAATCAGACCGCTTTGCTCAGCCAGCGGCACGAACTCACTCGGAGGCAGCAAGCCGCGCTCGGCATGCCGCCAGCGCACCAACGCTTCGAGGCCAACGATCTGCCCGTCTTCGAGGTTCAGCCGTGGCTGGTAATGCAGCTCCAGCTCATCACGACGCAGCGCCCGGCGCAGCTCGGTTTCGAGGTCGGCGATGCTGCGGGCATTGCGGTTGATGCGCTCGTTGAAAATGTGAAAGGTGCAACCCTGGGTGCTTTTGGCCTGCTGCATGGCGATGTGCGCATGCCACATCAGCGGGTCCGCACTGGCCTGGGCCCGGGCGTAGGCGATGCCCAGGCTGGAGCCGATCAACAGGCTTTCGCCGTCGACCCAGTAAGGCTCGGCCAGTGCTTCGCTGATGCGCTCGGCCATCCACTCGGCACGCTGGGGAGCGCGACGGGTGTCGATCAGCAGAGCGAATTCATCACTGCCCAGGCGCGCCAGTTGATCGCCGGCCTCAAGCTGGTTTTTGAGCCGCGCCACCACTTGCAGGATCAGGCGGTCACCGGCCTGATGGCCGAGGGCGTCGTTGGCATAACGGAAGTTGTCGAGATCGAGATGACCGAGGGCCAGGCCGCGACCGTCGTTTTCCGCCAGGCGCGCCGTCAGCAGGGTCTGGAAACCCTGGCGGTTGGCGATGCCGGTCAGCGGATCTTGCTCGGCCAGGCGTTGCAGAGTGTTTTCCAGGACGCCGCGTTCGCGCACATGGCGCAGGCAACGGCGCAACATGCCGGGATCGAGCAAATCGCGCACCAGCCAGTCACTCACGCCGTCGGGCGGGGTCAGCGGCTCATGGTCGAGCAACAACACCGTCGGCAGGCTGCAACGGCCCGGCGCCGGTTGAAGTTGCGGGATGGTCAATAACACCGCGCTGCGGTTGTCATCGAACAGGCTGCTGACCGACTCCCAACTCGGCGCGCTGATGAGCACGGCCGAGCTCCCCATAGGAGCCAGACACTCGCGCAACAACGCTGCCCACGCTGGCTCTTCGGCCAGTAGCAGCAAACGCAAGGGTTCGACAGGCGTAGACAAGCTAGCTCCCTAGACTCTGCAAAGATGTAGGCGACGGGCATTATGCCGTTCCGATGACCAATGACAATGACATCAGTGAGCAAAACGAGCCCTTTGTATCCGGAATTACGAACATTAGCCGCAAATTCGTTGCGCATCCTGCGTGAAAGTAACAAAACCGGCAATTACAGATAGCGTGCTACGTCACAAGTCGGACAGAGCAGCACAATTCGCTGAGCCTGTTAAAATGCCGGCCCATTTTGTGACTGACTCCTGAATTTACGTATGTCCCGACTCAATCCCCGGCAGCAAGAAGCCGTGAACTACGTCGGCGGCCCTCTATTGGTGCTCGCCGGTGCTGGCTCCGGCAAGACCAGCGTGATCACGCGCAAAATCGCGCACCTGATCCAGAACTGCGGCATTCGCGCCCAGTACATCGTCGCCATGACCTTTACCAACAAGGCCGCCCGCGAAATGAAGGAACGGGTCGGCACCCTGCTGCGTGCCGGTGAAGGGCGCGGGCTGACGGTCTGCACGTTCCACAACCTGGGCCTGAACATCATCCGCAAGGAACACGTGCGGCTGGGCTACAAACCGGGCTTCTCGATCTTCGACGAGACCGACGTCAAGGCCCTGATGACCGACATCATGCAGAAGGAATACTCGGGCGACGACGGCGTCGACGAGATCAAGAACATGATCGGCGCCTGGAAAAACGACCTGATCCTGCCGGCCCAGGCCCTGGAAAACGCGCGCAACCCCAAGGAACAGACCGCTGCCATCGTCTACACCCACTACCAGCGCACGCTCAAGGCGTTCAACGCGGTGGACTTCGACGACCTGATCCTGCTGCCGGTGAAGCTATTCGAGGAGCACGCCGACATCCTGGAAAAGTGGCAGAACAAGGTGCGTTACCTGCTGGTCGACGAATACCAGGACACCAACGCCAGCCAGTACCTGCTGGTGAAAATGCTCATCGGCAAGCGCAACCAGTTCACCGTGGTGGGCGACGATGACCAGTCGATCTATGCCTGGCGCGGCGCTCGCCCGGAAAACCTGATGCTGCTCAAGGAAGACTACCCGTCCTTGAAAGTGGTGATGCTGGAGCAGAACTACCGCTCCACCAGTCGCATCCTGCGCTGCGCCAACGTGCTGATCTCGAACAACCCCCACGAATTCGAAAAGCAGCTGTGGAGTGAAATGGGTCACGGCGACGAGATCCGCGTGATCCGTTGCCGCAACGAAGACGCCGAGGCCGAGCGCGTGGCCATGGAAATCCTCAGCCTGCACTTGCGCACCGACCGCCCGTACAGCGATTTCGCGATCCTGTATCGCGGTAACTACCAAGCCAAGCTGATCGAACTGAAGTTGCAGCATCACCAAGTGCCGTATCGCCTGTCCGGCGGCAACAGCTTTTTCGGACGTCAGGAAGTGAAAGACCTGATGGCCTACTTCCGCCTGATCGTGAACCCGGACGACGACAACGCCTTCCTGCGGGTGATCAACGTGCCGCGCCGCGAGATCGGTTCGACCACGCTGGAGAAGCTGGGTAACTACGCCACCGAACGCAAGATCTCGATGTACGCTGCCACCGACGAGATGGGTTTGGGCGAGCATCTGGACAGCCGCTTCACCGATCGCCTGTCGCGCTTCAAGCGCTTCATGGACAGGGTCCGCGAGCAGTGCGCCGGCGAAGACCCGATCTCTGCCCTGCGCAGCATGGTCATGGACATCGACTACGAGAACTGGCTGCGCACCAACAGCTCCAGCGACAAGGCTGCCGACTACCGCATGGGTAACGTCTGGTTCCTGATTGAAGCGCTGAAGAACACCCTGGAAAAAGACGAAGAAGGCGAAATGACCGTCGAGGACGCCATCGGAAAACTCGTCCTGCGCGACATGCTCGAGCGTCAGCAGGAAGAGGAAGATGGCGCCGAAGGCGTGCAGATGATGACCTTGCATGCGTCCAAGGGCCTGGAATTCCCCTACGTGTTCATCATGGGCATGGAGGAGGAAATCCTCCCGCACCGCTCCAGCATCGAAGCCGACACTATCGAAGAAGAACGTCGCCTGGCCTACGTGGGCATTACCCGCGCGCGCCAGACCCTGGCCTTCACCTTCGCCGCCAAGCGCAAGCAGTACGGCGAGATCATCGATTGCGCACCGAGCCGCTTCCTCGATGAGTTGCCGCCGGACGATCTGGCCTGGGAAGGCAACGACGACACACCGACCGAAGTCAAAGCCGTGCGCGGCAACAATGCATTGGCGGATATACGCGCGATGTTAAAGCGCTAGAATTGACCACTTTTTTAAAACCTTAGGGCGCACAAGGCGCCAACAGAGGACAGCTTCATGGAAGCCCTGCACAAGAAAATTCGCGAAGAAGGCATAGTGCTTTCCGACCAGGTCCTGAAAGTCGACGCCTTTCTGAACCACCAGATCGACCCAGCCCTGATGAAGCTGATCGGCGACGAATTCGCCACGCTGTTCAAGGATTCGGGCATCACCAAGATCGTCACCATCGAAGCCTCGGGCATCGCCCCGGCGATCATGACCGGTCTGAACCTGGGTGTGCCGGTGATTTTCGCCCGCAAGCACCAGTCCCTGACCCTGACCGAAAACCTGCTGTCGGCGACCGTGTACTCGTTCACCAAGCAGACCGAAAGCACCGTGGCGATCTCCCCGCGCCACCTGACCAGCAGCGACCGCGTGCTGATCATCGATGACTTCCTGGCCAACGGTAAGGCGTCCCAGGCACTGATTTCGATCATCAAGCAGGCTGGCGCCACCGTGGCGGGCCTGGGCATCGTGATCGAGAAGTCGTTCCAGGGCGGCCGTGCGGAACTGGACTCGCAGGGTTATCGAGTAGAGTCCCTGGCCCGGGTGAAGTCGCTGGCCGATGGTGTTGTGACCTTTATCGAGTAAGCAGCCACACAGTAATACCCCTGTAGGAGCGAGCCTGCTCGCGATTGCATAGTGTCAGCCGACATAGTCATTGGCTGATACACCGCTATCGCGAGCAGGCTCACTCCTACAGTTGTTTTTGGGCGAGCAGTTATTGCACGGTGGCCTTGAGGCCTGTGAGCAGCAGGCGCTGATACAAATCCTCCTTCATCCCCTCCGGGCTTGCCAGTTGCATGCGCTGCAGATGCTCCGGGAACGACGCGGGCTCCGGCGCATCCAGTGCCGCCTTGCCTAACTCCAGCACCTCGCTCAGCTTGAACTTGCTCTTGAGCCAGTTCAGTGCCCGCAACAGATCACACTCGACCTCGGTGAAATCGCAACCCAACGGATACTCCGGAAACAGCTGCGGATGCCGCGCCTGAATCGCCTGTAAACGCTGCGGACTGTTATCGGTAAAGCGCGGATCGAGACAGAAGTCCTTGGGTAGTTTGCCGACTTTCTGCGCCTGCTCGATCAACCCCGGCTGAAAACGCGAGTCGCTGATATTGAGCAAGGCCTCGATCACCGCCGCATCGGTCTTGCCGCGAAGATCGGCGATGCCGTATTCGGTGACCACGATGTCCCGCAAGTGCCGGGGAATCGTGCAGTGACCGTATTCCCAGACGATGTTCGAGCTGACATCGCCGCCAGACTCGCGCCAACTGCGCAGCAACAAGACCGAGCGCGCGCCTGCCAGTGCATGCCCCTGAACCACGAAGTTGTATTGCCCGCCTACGCCGCTGAGCACACGTCCGTCTTCGAGCTGATCCGCCACCGCGGCACCGAGCAAGGTCACGGTGAACGCAGTGTTGATGAACCGCGCATCCAGGCGCTGCAAACGCTTGAGTTCTTCCTGGCCGTAGAGCTCGTTGATGTAGCTGATGCGGGTCATGTTGAATTCGAGCCGCTTGTTTTGCGGCAACTCGCGCAAGCGTTCGTAGTAGCTGCGCGGACCGAGGAAGAATCCGCCGTGCACCGAGATGCCATCGGTTTGCGCAGCTTCGTCGAGGGTGCCGGCATTCGCCTGCTGTTGGGTCGCCACGTCCGGATAAACCTTGCGCCGCACGATCCCGGCATCCGCCAGCACCAGCAAGCCGTTGACGAACATTTCGCTGCAACCGTACAAGCCCTTGGCGAAGGGTTCGATGCCGCCTTCGCGCTCGATCAGTTGCGACCACTGACTGAGGTTTACGTCTGCCAGCAAAGCCCTGTATCGGTCGTTGTCTGCTTGCCGCGCCAGCAGTGCCGCTGTCAGCGCATCGCCCATGGAGCCGATACCAATCTGCAAGGTGCCGCCGTCACGCACCAAGGTGCTGGCGTGCAGGCCGATGAAATGGTCCTGACACCCCACCGGCATGTTCGGCGTGGAAAACAGCGTGGTGTTGTCCTTCTCATCGATCAGCAGGTCAAAGGTGTCGATGCCGAGTTCCGCATCGCCGGGCATGTAGGGCAGATCGTTGTGCACCTGGCCGACCATCAGGATGGTTTCTCCGGCGGCGCGGCGCTTGGCGATCATCGGCAACAGGTCGAGGGTGATGTCCGGGTTGCAGCTCAGGCTCAAGCGGTCGGGATGCTCGGCTTCGCTGGCCACCAGTTGCGCCACCAGATTCAACCCGGCGGCATTGATGTCCCGCGCCGCATGGCTGTAATTGCTGCTGACGTAATCCTGTTGCGCCGTGGCACTGTTGAGCAGGCTGCCAGGCTGCATGAAGAACTGCTGGACGTGGATGTTGCCCGGTAGACCGTCGCGGCGCAGGTCGGCGAGAAATTCCAGCTCCGGATAATCGCCGAAGACCCGCTCGACAAAGGGTTCGAGAAAGCGCTTTTGCAAACCATCGCCCAAGGGTGGGCGCCCCAGGCACAACGCGGTGTAGATCGTCAGCCGTCGCTCGGGCGACTGTGCGATTCGTTGATACAGCGCGTTGACGAAGTGATTGGGTTTGCCCAACCCCAGAGGCAGGCCCATGTGGATATGCGCCGGCAACCGTGCCAAGACGTCATCGACTGCCTGTTCGATAGAGCACAGCTGAACCATCGGATCCTCCCTCACGTTCCATGACTTGGGCTTGAACCGAGCTTGCCGTGTCTTTGCTGCAATGAACAGCCACCCGGGTTAAATCACAGGCACAAAAAAGCCGCTCGAAAGCGGCTTTTCAGCAGCAAGACTCAGGCTTATTTCAAGCCGGACATCTTCTGGATGGCGCCTTTGAGCTCGGCGTCGGAGCAATCGGCGCAGGTGCCTTTAGGCGGCATCGAGTTGATACCGGTAATGGCTTTGGCCAGGATGCCGTCGAGGCCGCCCTGGTGATCGGCACGGTCTTTCCAGGCAGCGGCATCACCGATTTTCGGCGCGCCCAACAGGCCTGAACCGTGGCAAGCGTTGCAATGTTTTGCAATCACTTCATCCGGGGTTTTCGCACCACCACCGCCGCCAGCGGCAGTGGCCACTTCCATGCCCTTGCACTCTTTACCCTGAACACAAACCTGGCCGACTGGCTCAAGGCGTTTGGCGATATCGTCGTTGGTCGCAGCTTGAGCGCTGACACTGACAGCCCAAAGGGCCAATACGGTTGCTGGTGCAGCCAGCATTTTCATAATTAGGTTCACGCGTTCACCCTCAATGGTGGCTAGTCACGCCTACGGCCACGGTTCGCAGGCGGGCGCAAGTATAGCGGTAAGCCCGTCGCACTGAAACAACCCCAAAGTCGGAGGGGTCTTAGGCCGCGACGGAAAAACAGCCTGGGCGCCTCTGCGATGCTGGCAGGACGCCCCTTTTCTTAGAAATTCGCCGGCGTGGCTGCGCTGATTAGTCGCGCTGGCACGTCGAACGGATTACGGAAACGGTGTGGCTTGGTACTTTCAAAGTAGTAGCTATCGCCGGCTTCGAGGACAAAAGTTTCGAGTCCGACCACCAGTTCCAGTTTTCCTTCGACCAGGATGCCGGTTTCCTCGCCCTCATGGGTGAGCATCTCGTCACCGGTGTCGGCGCCTGGCGGATAGATTTCATTGAGGAATGCGATCGCCCGGCTCGGGTGCGCCCGACCGACCAGTTTCATGGTCACCGCGCCATCGGAAATATCGATCAGCTCGTTGGCTTTGTAGACGATCTGAGTCGGTTTTTCCTGCAGGATTTCTTCGGAAAAGAACTCGACCATGGACATGGGAATCCCGCCCAACACCTTGCGCAGCGAACTGATCGAGGGGCTGACGCTGTTCTTCTCGATCATCGAAATCGTGCTGTTGGTGACCCCCGCCCGTTTGGCGAGCTCACGCTGGGAAAGGCCTTTGAGCCTACGGATGGATTGCAGTCGTTCACCGACGTCCAAAGCTTGCGCCTCCAGGATTCAGATTGTTGGAATAGTGAGCGTTATCATGGCGACAGCGTTCAGTATTTACAACACCTTGACCTGAATCCTGCTCAGCGAGGCGACTTCCGGTCTGGAGCCCTGCGCACTAAGCCCCGGAATAGAGCAGTGGCACTCGACGCAGGTTGCAGAAGATCTGGTAAGGAATCGTGCCGGCAGCCATGGCCACATCGCTGGCGAGGATGTTTTTGCCCCACAATTCGACGGTCGAACCAAGGCCGGCCTGCGGCACATCGGTCAGGTCGATACAGAGCATGTCCATCGATACCCGACCGATCAACTGGCTGCGCTGCCCGGCAACCAGCACTGGCGTGCCGGTCGGTGCCAGACGCGGGTAACCGTCGGCGTAACCCATGGCCACGACGCCAATGCGCATCGGTTTGGGGGTGATGAATTTGGCGCCGTAACCGACGGGCTCGCCAGCCGGCAACTCGCGCACACTGATCACTTTCGATTCCAGGGTCATGACCGGTTGCAGGCGCGATGCCGCTTCGTTGGCTTCTTCGAAAGGCGTGGCGCCATAGAGCATGATGCCTGGGCGCACCCAATCGCTCGGAATCTGCGGCCAACCGAGCACCGCCGGCGAGTTGCGCAGGCTGACCTCGGCGGACAAGCCCTTGCGCGCAGCTTCAAATACCGCCACCTGATCGGCGCTGGCCTGCTCGCGCAGTTCATCGGCGCGGGCAAAGTGGCTCATCAGCACCACTTTCGCGACTTTGCCGCTGGCCAGCAGGCGTTGATAGGCCGCCTGATAATCCGCCGGGTGCAGCCCCACGCGGTGCATGCCCGAATCGAGCTTCAGCCACACGGTGATCGGCTTGCTCAACGCCGCTTTCTCGATGGCTTCGAGCTGCCACAGCGAATGCACCACGCACCAGAAATCATGCTCGACGATCAGCGCCAGCTCATCGGCTTCGAAAAAACCTTCCAGCAGCAGGATCGGCGCACGAATGCCCGCCGCCCGCAGCTCCAACGCCTCTTCGATGCAGGCCACGGCAAACCCGTCCGCCTCGGCTTCCAGCGCCTGCGCGCAACGCACCGCGCCATGGCCATAGGCATCGGCCTTGATCACCGCGAGGGCCTTGGCCCCCGTGAGTTCACGGGCGATTCGGTAGTTGTTGCGCAGGGCTTGAAGGTCGATCAGGGCACGGGCAGGACGCATGGCGGCAGACTTCTGGTCGGGTTATCGGGAAGAAAAACCGGCGCTGGCTGGTGGCGTGAACCGCCAACAGCGCCGGGAGAGGGATCTTTCTGACAGGCTTTATGGCAGAGCGGCTACAACCGACAGCTCGACCAGGATTTCCGGTTCGCACAATTTCGATTCAACGGTGGCACGGGCCGGGGCGAATCCTTTTGGCAGCCACTGGTCCCACACCGCGTTCATGCCTTCGAAATGCGCGTCGATGTCTTTCAGGTAAATCGTCACCGACAGCAGATTATTTTTGTCGGTGCCGGCCAGATCGAGCAACCGCTCGATGTTGGCGAGGGTTTCACGGGTCTGCTGTTCAATCCCGGCGTTCATGTCATCACCGACCTGTCCGGCCAGGTAAACCGTGCCGTTATGGGTGACGATCTGACTCATGCGCTCATTGGTGAGCTGGCGCTGGACTGACATGCTTTGCAGACTCCTGGGTTTTTTTGCCATAACGGGAAATATCGAGGCCTTCGGCGCTGATCTGCGGCTTTTTCTTCGCTATCAGGTCCGCCAGCAAGCGACCGGAGCCGCAAGCCATGGTCCAGCCGAGCGTGCCGTGGCCGGTGTTCAGGAACAGGTTCTTGAACGGGGTGGCACCAACGATCGGGGTGCCGTCCGGAGTGGTCGGACGCAGGCCGGTCCAGAAATTGGCCTGGGCCAGATCGCCGCCCTGAGGATAAAGGTCGTTGACGATCATCTCCAGGGTTTCGCGGCGACGCGGATTCAGCGACAGGTCAAAACCGGCGATTTCAGCCATGCCGCCAACGCGGATGCGGTTGTCGAAACGGGTGATCGCGACCTTGTAGGTCTCGTCGAGAATGGTCGAAGTCGGGGCCATCGCCGGGTTGGTGATCGGCACGGTCAGGGAGTAGCCCTTGAGCGGGTACACCGGCGCCTTGATCCCCAGCGGCTTGAGCAGTTGCGGCGAGTAGCTGCCGAGGGCCAGCACGTAGCGGTCGGCGGTTTCCAGCTTGCCGTCGATCCACACGCCATTGATGCGATCACCGGCGAAGTCGAGGCGCTGAATGTCCTGGCCGAAACGGAATTGCACACCGAGGTTCGCGGCCATCTCGGTGAGCTTGGTGGTGAACATCTGGCAGTCGCCAGTCTGGTCGTTCGGCAGGCGCAGGGCACCGGCGAGGATGTCAGTGACGCTTGCCAGCGCCGGTTCAACGCGGGCAATGCCGTCGCGGTCGAGCAGCTCGAACGGCACGCCGGACTCTTTCAGCACGGCGATGTCTTTCGCGGCGCCGTCCAGTTGAGCCTGGGTGCGGAACAGCTGGGTCGTACCAAGGCTACGGCCTTCGTAGGTGATGCCGGTTTCGGCACGCAGTTCATCGAGGCAGTCACGGCTGTACTCGGACAGACGGACCATGCGCTCCTTGTTCACCGCGTAACGGCTGGCGGTGCAGTTGCGCAGCATCTGCGCCATCCACAGGTATTGGTCGATGTCGGCAGTGGCCTTGATCGCGAGTGGCGCGTGGCGCTGCAACAGCCACTTGATGGCCTTGAGCGGCACACCTGGCGCGGCCCACGGCGAGGCATAACCCGGCGAAACCTGCCCAGCGTTGGCGAAACTGGTCTCCATGGCAGCAGCTGGCTGCCGGTCCACAACCACCACTTCAAACCCGGCGCGGGCCAGATAATAAGCACTGGTGGTACCGATGACGCCGCTACCCAAGACCATGACGCGCATTTTCATATCCCTCATCGCGGCTAACCGCTGACGTTTGTTATTCAGAGCTTTAGATGCGCGCAGTGTAAAAAAGATTTGCCAGTGCTTTTCACTATATAAGCGCTTATATTTGGCGACAATTCTCGGCAAAAACCCTTTTCACGGAGGCGCATCCCCTATGCGTACCAACACTCAGACCAAACGTGAGCTGGACAAGATCGACCGCAATATCCTGCGGATCCTGCAAGCGGACGGGCGGATTTCCTTTACGGAGCTTGGAGAAAAGGTCGGGCTCTCGACCACGCCCTGTACTGAGCGGGTCCGGCGTCTGGAGCGCGAAGGGATCATCATGGGCTACAACGCCAGGCTCAATCCGCAGCACCTGAAGGGTAGTCTGCTGGTGTTCGTCGAAATCAGCCTGGACTACAAATCCGGCGATACTTTCGAAGAGTTCCGACGTGCGGTGCTGAAATTGCCCCATGTGCTGGAGTGTCATCTGGTGTCAGGGGATTTCGACTACCTGGTGAAAGCGCGGATTTCCGAGATGGCCTCGTACCGCAAGTTGCTGGGCGACATCCTGCTCAAGCTGCCCCACGTGCGCGAGTCCAAGAGCTATATCGTGATGGAAGAGGTGAAAGAGAGCCTGACCTTGCCGATTCCGGATTGAAATTTGCGGTGTCCGAACCGGCCCCATCGCGGGCAAGCCCGCTCCCACAGGTACAGTGGCGATCCTGTGGGAGCGGGCTTGCCCGCGATGAAGTCGACTCGGTTCTGCTGAAGTACGCCGCCGCCTAAACCAACACCTGCCGAGTGCTGGCCATGTACTCAAACACCTGCTTCTCCACCCGCGGATGAATCAATTCCACCGGCCCGCGACCATTCGGGCATGGCAAGGTCTTGGTGGTGCCGAACAACCGGCAGATCAGCGGCCGCTCGTCATACACCGTGCAACCATTCGGCCCCAGATGCACACAGTTGAGCTCTTCCATGGCGGCATCCTGCTCGGCGCGGGTCTTGCGCGGCAGTCGCGACATTTCTTCCGGCGAGGTGGTCACCGGCCCACAGCAGTCATGGCAGCCGGGAACGCACTCGAACGAGGGGATCTGTTGTCGCAATGTGCGGATCGTCTGGCTGTTGCAGCTCATTGCAGCGGTGACCAATAGCGGAATAGAGCGCGATTCTGACGCAAAAGACTCGATCCAGACAGCACCAGCCGACCAATGTTGCCCGTCCGGGAAGCTCCGGCTTATGCTCCGTCAGGTTTTCCAAACGCAAGAATCAGGAACACGCACATGAATGCCCGTGCTCAACAGCCTGCTCAGAACCACACCGCGTCCTACTACGCCGCCAGCAGCCTGCCGCAGCCCGAACTTCCTGCGCTCAAAGGCGAAGTGCTGGCTGATGTCTGTGTGGTGGGCGGCGGGTTTTCGGGGTTGAACACGGCGCTTGAGCTGGCCGAACGCGGCCTCAGTGTGGTGCTGCTCGAAGCCCATAGAATCGGCTGGGGCGCCAGTGGACGCAATGGCGGGCAGCTGATTCGCGGCGTCGGCCACGGTCTTGATCAGTTCACCAACGTCATCGGTGCCGAAGGTGTTCGGCAAATGAAACTCATGGGCCTGGAAGCCGTGGAAATCGTCCGACAACGGGTCGAGCGCTTCCAGATCCCCTGCGACCTGACCTGGGGCTACTGCGACCTCGCCAACAAACCCCGTGACCTTGAAGGCTTCGCCGAGGATGCCGAAGAACTGCGCAGCCTCGGCTACCGCTACGAGACCCGTTTGCTGCAAGCCAACGAGATGCACACCGTGGTCGGCTCCACGCGTTACGTTGGCGGCCTGATCGACATGGGCTCGGGGCACCTGCACCCCCTGAACCTGGCCTTGGGCGAAGCAGCCGCGGCACAATGTCTGGGGGTCAAGTTGTTCGAGCACTCGGCCGTAACCCGCATTGACTATGGTCCCGAGGTCAAGGTCCATGCCGCCGAGGGCTCGGTGCGCGCCAAGACCCTGGTGCTGGGTTGCAATGCCTACCTCAATAACCTCAACCCGGAACTCAGCGGCAAAGTCCTGCCCGCCGGCAGCTACATCATCGCCACCGAACCATTGAGCGAAGAACAGGCCCACGCCCTGCTGCCGCAGAATATGGCGGTCTGTGACCAGCGGGTGGCGCTGGACTACTACCGGCTCTCGGCGGACCGACGCCTGCTGTTTGGCGGCGCCTGCCATTACTCGGGCCGCGACCCGAAAGACATCGCCGCGTACATGCGCCCGAAAATGCTCGAGGTTTTCCCGCAGCTGAGCGCAGTGAAGATCGATTACCAATGGGGCGGCATGATCGGCATCGGCGCCAACCGTCTGCCGCAGATCGGGCGACTCAAGGACCAGCCGAACGTGTACTACGCCCAGGCCTATTCCGGTCATGGCGTGAATGCCACGCACCTGGCGGGCAAGCTGCTGGCCGAAGCGATTAGCGGGCAGCACAGTGGTGGTTTTGATTTGTTCGCCAAGGTGCCGCACATCACTTTCCCAGGTGGCAAGCATTTGCGCTCGCCGTTGCTGGCGTTGGGGATGTTGTGGCATCGGCTGAAAGAGTTGGTCTGAAGGTTTGGCGGGGCCTGTATCGGTGCCATCGCGAGCAAGCTCGCTCCCACAGTGTCTGGTGGCGTTCACAAGATTTGTGTTCACCACCGCTCCTTGTGGGAGCGAGCTTGCTCGCGATGAGGCTCTGAAGAACACTGCAACTTCAGATCCGCCAGAAAGGCTTCAGCCCCTCCTCCCGCGCCTGCTCCCGCGTCAGCCCGATATCCTTGAGCTGGTCAGCCGTCAGGGCCAACAAGGCCTTGCGCGTGTGCAGGCAACGCCAGAACCGGTCCCAGCGACTCAGGCCGGACGACGCATTGCCCATGCCCGCCTCCCGCGTGCCGTTGTTCTGCCCGGTCGCCAGTTCCTGACTGTGTAACGTCAGCCGCACATCGCTCAAACCGTTCATCTTGGATGCTCCTGTTTACTTGGGTAGCCAGAGGTTCCATGATGCGTGGGCGCGCAAAAGCATTACAGATTCAAAGCAACTGTATTAACTCCATACAGTTTTGCCGATTCCGCCACTGAATCCCGATTTTTTGCCCGATCTGTACTGGTTAACCGAATCACTCCTATCGAGGCTGCACCATGACCCTTTACGTCAACCTCGCCGAATTGCTCGGCACACGTATCGAACAGGGCTTCTACCGCCCCGGTGACCGGCTGCCTTCGGTACGGGCGCTGAGCGTCGAGCACGGCGTCAGCCTGAGCACGGTGCAGCAGGCCTATCGGGTGCTGGAAGACAGCGGGCTGGCCATGCCACGCCCCAAATCCGGGTACTTCGTGCCGGCCAGTCGCGAGCTGCCGGATTTGCCGGCAGTCGGCCGCCCGGCCCAACGGCCGGTGGACATTTCCCAATGGGATCAAGTGCTGGAGTTGATTCGCGCCGTGCCGCGCAAAGACGTGGTGCAACTGGGCCGCGGCATGCCGGACATCACCAGCCCGACCATGAAACCGCTGCTGCGTGACCTGGCGCGAATCAGCAGGCGGCAGGACATGCCCGGTCTGTATTACGACAACATCCACGGCAACCTCGAACTGCGCGAACAGATCGCTCGCCTGATGCTCGATTCCGGCTGCCAGTTGAGCGCCAGCGAACTGGTGGTCACCACCGGTTGCCACGAAGCGCTGTCCACCAGTATTCGCGCGATCTGCGAACCCGGCGACATTGTCGCAGTGGACTCGCCGAGCTTTCACGGTGCGATGCAGACCCTCAAGGGCCTGGGCATGAAAGCCCTGGAAATCCCCACCGATCCATTGACCGGCATCAGTCTCGAAGCGCTGGAACTGGCCCTGGAGCAGTGGCCGATCAAGGTCATACAGCTGACCCCCAACTGTAACAACCCGTTGGGCTACATCATGCCGGAGTCGCGCAAACGCGCGTTGTTGACGCTTGCGCAGCGCTATGACGTGGCGATCATCGAGGACGATGTGTATGGCGAACTGGCCTACACCTACCCGCGCCCGCGCACGATCAAGTCCTTCGACGAGGACGGTCGCGTCCTGTTGTGCAGCTCGTTTTCCAAGACCCTGGCGCCGGGCCTGCGCATCGGCTGGGTTGCGCCCGGCCGCTATCTGGAACGGGTGCTGCACATGAAATACATCAGCACCGGATCCACCGCACCACAACCGCAGATCGCCATCGCCGAATTTCTCAAGGGCGGCCACTTCGAACCGCATTTGCGGCGAATGCGCACGCAATACCAGCGCAATCGCGACGTGATGATTGATTGGGTGACCCGCTACTTCCCGGCCGGTACCCGCGCGAGTCGCCCACAGGGCAGCTTCATGCTGTGGGTCGAACTACCGGAAGGTTTCGACACCCTGAAACTGAATCGTGCATTGCACGACCAAGGCGTACAGATTGCCGTGGGCAGCATTTTTTCCGCCTCCGGCAAGTACCGCAATTGCCTGCGCATGAACTACGCTGCCAAGCCAACACCGCAGATCGAAGACGCGGTGCGCAAGGTCGGTGCGACAGCGATCAAACTGCTGGCGGAAACCGATCAGCTCAGCGACTGACTTTTATTCGGGGATCAGCGTCCATATGCCTATCTGCGCCGCCAAACGGAACGATCCTACGTGAGAGTCAGACAGCCCCTGCTTGCTCTTCTGCTACTCACCGCGTTCCTGGACGGTTGCGCCAGCCTCGACGTACAGCGTGTGCCAAGCCAGGCGCTGCCGGCTTCAAACTCCGCATTCGGCCGCTCGGTCCAGGCGCAGGCCGCACCTTACAAGGGACAATCGGGCTTTCGCCTGCTATCGGACAGCACCGAGGCCTTCACCGCCCGCGCCGAACTGATCCGTAACGCCCAAAGCAGCCTCGACTTGCAGTACTACATCGTGCACGACGGCATCAGCACGCGCATGCTGATCGAGCAGTTGCTCAAGGCCGCCGACCGGGGCGTACGGGTGCGGGTACTGCTCGACGATACTGCCAGCGATGGCTTGGACCGGGTCATTGCGACCCTCGCCGCACACCCGAACATCCAGATCCGCGTGTTCAACCCGCTGAATCTGGGCCGCAGTACGGGGGTGACGCGCACCGTGGGCCGACTGTTCAACCTGTCGCAACAGCATCGACGCATGCACAACAAATTGTGGCTTGCGGACAACAGCATGGCCATCGTCGGCGGGCGCAATCTGGGGGACGAGTATTACGATGCCAAGCCCAACATGAATTTCACCGACATCGACATGCTCAGTGTCGGCCCGGTCGCCGAGCAACTCGGGCACAGTTTCGACCAGTACTGGAACAGCGCCCTGAGCAAGCCGATCGACGAATTCCTGTCGAGCAAACCCACACCCCGGGACCTGGAAAACACCCGCGTCCGACTGGAAGAGTCCCTGGCGGAAACGCGCAAACAGAATCACGCGCTCTATAAACACTTGATGACTTTCACCACCCACCCACGCCTGGACATCTGGCGCCGCGAGCTGATCTGGGCCTGGAACCAGGCATTGTGGGATGCGCCGAGCAAGGTACTGGCCAAGGGCGAGCCCGATCCGCGGTTGCTGCTTACCACGCAACTCGCACCTGAACTCAATAACGTCAGCAAAGAGCTGATCATGATCTCGGCCTACTTTGTGCCCGGCCAGCCGGGACTGGTGTACCTGACCGGGCGCGCCGATGCCGGCGTTTCTGTGAGTTTGCTGACCAATTCACTGGAAGCCACGGACGTTCCCGCCGTACACGGTGGTTACGCGCCCTATCGCAGGGCGCTGCTGGAGCACGGCGTGAAGCTGTACGAATTGCGTCGCCAACCCGGCGAGGGAGGCGGCAGCGGTAGCGGGCCGCATCTGTTTTCCAGCAGCGCCTATCACAGCTCTGACTCCAGCCTGCACAGCAAGGCGATGATATTCGACCAGCAGAAATCCTTTATCGGCTCGTTCAATTTCGATCCACGCTCGGTGCTGTGGAACACCGAAGTCGGCGTACTGGTGGACAGCCCGGAATTGGCCGCACGGGTCCGCGAACTGGCGCTGCAGGGCATGGCGCCGGCCCTGAGTTATCAGGTGGAGCTGGAAAACGGAAAGATCGTCTGGACCACCGAAGACGACGGGAAAATGCACACCCTGACCAAGGAGCCAGGGAGTTGGTGGCGACGCTTCAATGCGTGGATGAGCAATACGGTTGGGCTGGAGAAGATGTTGTAGCCAGCCGATGATCCATTGTGGTTCTTCAGGCTGGCTCTGCAGCCGCGCCAAACGCCCCTTGCCGCGACACCACAATCAACACACCCAAGGCCCCTACCGCCATCAGCAACGGCAATGCATGCCCGCTGATCCACTGGCTGCCGGCACCCGCCAGCAGCGGCCCGATCAGGCAACCGATCCCCCACAGCTGGGCGATGTGTGCGTTGGCCCGCACCAGCGCATCGTCGCGATAACGCTCGCCGATCAGGATCAACGATAAGGTGAACAACCCGCCAGCGCTGGCGCCGAACAGCACCCACAGCGGCCAGATCATCAGCGTGTCGATCAGCAGCGGGATTGCCAGGCTCGATATCAGCAGGACCACAGCACAACCGGCGAACAACGCGCGTCGCGACAAACGATCGGCCAACGCACCAATCGGCAATTGCAGCACCGCATCGCCGACCACCACCGTACTGACCATCGCCAAAGCGATTTCCGTGGTGAAGCCCTGTCGCAGGCAGTAGACCGGCAACAGCGTCAGGATCATCGCTTCGAACGCGGCAAACAGCGACACCGCCCAGGCAATCGCCGGCAGGCCTCGACAGAACTCAAGCAAATCACGCAGGGTCACGCTGCTGGCCTCGCTGCTCGGCGCGCCACTGCGTCCCAACAGCAGGAACGGTGCAGCCATCAGCAAACCGACACCCACCCAAAAGCCATAGTCATGCTCGGTACCGAGGAAGCCCAGCAATACCGGCCCTGCCAGCTGACTCAAGGCGTAGCTGCTGCCATACAGCGCCACCAGCCGCCCGCGCCATTGCTCGACCACCAGTTGATTGATCCAGCTTTCACCGATGATGAATACGAGGGTCAGGATCACCCCGATCATCAGCCGCAGCACCAACCAGATCGGATAGCTCGGCAACAGCGCCAGCAAACCGATCGAGACCGCCCCGGCCCACAGGCACAGACGCATCAGATTGGCCGTGCCGAAGCGCGCCGCCAGATGGCTGGAGACTTTCGCCCCCAGCAGGACACCAATGGCCGGCATCGCCGCCATCACACCAATGGCAAACGAGCCGTAGCCCCAGCTTTCCAAGCGAAACGACACCAGCGGCATGCTGACACCCAGGGCCAAGCCGACACTCAGGACAGATGCCAAAACGGCGAAATAAGTCGCCCAACGCATGTTCCACGCTCCTGTGGATATTTTTATATGCAGCGCAAAGTACTGTGGGAGCGAGCCTTTGTGGCGAGGGGGCTTGCCCCCGTTGGGTCGCGGAGCGGCCCCAAAACCTGCAATTGCGGTGTATCAAGTACACCGCATGCAATGGTTTTGCGCCTGCTTCGCAGCCGAACGGGGGCAAGCCCCCTCACCACAGGGCTCGCTCCCACAAGGGATCTGCGTCGTTCGGGAGGCCTGCTCTACAACAGGCCTCCCTTAACGGCTTACAACTTGATCCAGGTCGCCTTCAGCTCGGTGTACTTGTCGAAAGCGTGCAGGGACTTGTCGCGACCGTTGCCGGACTGCTTGAAGCCACCGAACGGAGCAGTCATGTCACCGCCATCGTACTGGTTGACCCACACGCTACCGGCACGCAGTGCGCGGGCGGTGAGGTGAGCCTTGGAGATGTCGGCCGTCCAGACCGCAGCAGCCAGGCCGTACGGTGTGTCGTTGGCGATCGCGATGGCTTCTTCGGCGCTGTCGAATGCGATGACCGACAGTACCGGGCCAAAGATTTCTTCCTGGGCGATTTTCATCGCGTTGCTCACACCGTCGAAAATCGTCGGCTCAACGTAAGTACCGCCCGTTTCCTGGAGCGTACGCTTGCCACCGGCCACCAGCTTGGCGCCGTCGGCATGACCAGACTCGATGTAAGACAGCACGGTGTTCATCTGCTGGGTATCGACCAGCGCACCAACGTTGGTTGCAGGATCCAGCGGATTGCCCGGCTTCCAGGTTTTCAGTGCCTCGATCACCAGTGGCAGGAATTTGTCCTTGATCGAACGCTCGACCAGCAGGCGCGAACCGGCGGTGCAGACTTCGCCCTGGTTGAAGGCGATGGCGCCAGCTGCGGCTTCAGCAGCGTCTTGCAGGTTCGGTGCATCGGCGAACACGATGTTCGGGCTCTTGCCGCCAGCTTCGAGCCAGACGCGCTTCATGTTCGACTCGCCGGAGTAGATCAACAGCTGCTTGGCGATCTTGGTCGATCCGGTGAACACCAGGGTGTCGACATCGTTGTGCAGGGCCAGGGCCTTGCCGACGGTGTGACCGTAACCCGGCAGCACGTTCAGCACGCCTTTCGGGATGCCGGCTTCGACAGCCAGTTCAGCGATGCGAATGGCGGTCAGCGGGGATTTTTCGGACGGTTTGAGGATCACCGAGTTACCGGTGGACAGCGCAGAACCAAGTTTCCAGCACGCCATCATCAGCGGGAAGTTCCACGGCACGATGGCGCCAACAACACCCACCGGCTCACGGGTCACAAGACCCAACTGGTCGTGCGGAGTGGCCGCTACTTCGTCGTAAATCTTGTCGATGGCTTCGCCGCTCCAGCTCAGGGCTTGCGCCGCACCGGGAACGTCGATGTACAGGGAATCGCTGATCGGCTTGCCCATGTCCAGGGTTTCAAGCAGGGCCAGCTCTTCGGCGTGCTGCTTGAGCAGGCCGGCGAAACGGATCATGGTGGACTTGCGCTTGGTCGGCGCCAGGCGCGACCAGGCACCGGAATTGAAGGTGGCGCGAGCGTTTTCCACGGCGCGCTGGGCATCGGCGGCGTCACAGCTGGCAATCTTGCCCAGCAGACGGCCATCGACCGGGCTGATGCACTCGAAGGTCTGGCCGGAAACGGCGTCGGTGTATTCGCCATTGATATAGGCGCGGCCTTCGATTTTCAGGTCGCGGGCACGTTGTTCCCAGTCGGCACGGGTCAGGGTGGTCATGCGAGTGTCCTCCTCTTATTGATACGACACCCGCGTTCTTCGCGGGCGCTGTCAGGAATTCTGCCCGGCCAGCCTGCTTTTCGGCCCAAGGCATCCACCACCCTAAACCAGCCGCACATGAAGTTTCAATATATTTGACATAACACCGGCAAACGGCCTTGCGATGTTCATTTTAATAAACATAGACTTTGAGCCTTTCAGTGTCCGGTCTCGCCAATACGTTCCTCTTTTGACGAGCAGATGTTGTTGTCAGGCAAGGCGCCGTGACGAGTCATAGCCCGCTATGGCGAGGAGCGGCAACGCAGCATGACAGCAACAGATGCCGTCAAAAAGGAACAGTATTGGCGAGACCGGACACCCACCACTCGCGCCGTAATCACGGGGGATAACAACAATGAACATCCAGAACGTCGTCGACTTCAGCCAGGCCACCACCGCCGCCGAACGCTACCGCCCGGACGCAGCCAAAGTGCTCAAGGGCGACCCGGAACAAGCCGTTTACAACCACTACAACAGCCCTTGTGGCCAGTTGAACGCTGGTGTGTGGGAAGGTGCAGTCGGGCAGTGGACAGTGAACTTCACCGAGCACGAGTACTGCGAGATCCAGCAAGGGGTTTCGGTGCTGCGTGACAACGAGGGCAATGCCAAGACCCTGCGCGCAGGCGACCGCTTCGTGATCCCCGCCGGATTCAAAGGCACCTGGGAAGTGCTGGAGCCATGCCGCAAGATCTACGTAGCGTTTGAACAGAAGGCTTGAAGCAAGATCATCGAAATACTTAAAAGCCCGTCCCTGGTGACGGGCTTTTTCATGGGCGGGCTCCGGCAAACATCGCGATACAGTACAGCAGGTGATAAATATTCGGGGCTGCTCCAGTATTTCTTCACGGCATCCAAGACGGATGACGGGAGCAATTTCGCTCACTCACCAATTGCAAGGAAGCGATATATGACCACTGATTTGAAACAACACCTGGACACAGCCATTCAGTACATCGGCCGGCAATACTCCGAAGAGCTGCGTGGAGAGCTCGCCAACAAGACCGGGCTGGCGGTACGTCCGAGGGGCATCGGGTTCATCATGACCAAAGACTACAATCCCGCACGGATCAATCTGCTGGTTGAAAACGAAATCATCACCCATGTCACCATGGGCAATTGATTTGCGCTAAACCGTGCATCGCTCTACTCAGCACTGAAGCACTGTGACTTGATCAGACTGAAGAGTTACCCGTTTTTTCAAGCACAACAAAAAAGGCCCGTATCTCGCGATACGGGCCTTTTTCGTAAGAGGGAAAAATCAATTACTTGATTTTGCCTTCCTTGTAGATCACGTGCTTGCGAACAACCGGATCATATTTCTTGATCTCGATTTTGTCCGGGGTAGTACGCTTGTTCTTGTCGGTAGTGTAGAAGTGACCAGTACCGGCGCTCGAAATCAAACGAATCAATTCACGCATGATTAGCTCCCTTAAACCTTGCCATCGCGGCGAAGTTCGGCCAGCACGACAGTGATGCCACGCTTGTCGATGATACGCATGCCTTTGGCAGATACGCGCAGACGCACAAAACGTTTCTCTTCTTCAACCCAGAAGCGGTGATGCTGCAGGTTCGGCAGGAAACGACGACGGGTTTTGTTGTTTGCGTGGGAAATGTTATTCCCAGTCACCGGACCCTTACCGGTAACTTGACATACTCTAGACATGCCTCAGCCCTCTAAAACCACATGCCCAACCCGGCATGGGTTGGCCGCTTAATCTCTCAGTCATTTGGCGCCAGGCGCCGCGTTTCTTTAGAGGTCTTACCGGCTACACCTACAGTGAAGGAACCGGGCCCCTAGAAAAGAGCGCTGCTTTATACCAGAAAGACTGGAGAGCAACAACATTCGGTGCGCGTTGAATTCACAAAAACCCCGTTTTTCGGGCTCCGAGCGCCTTGGACAAAGGCTATCATCGATGGCGACCGCTCGTCGCAGAGAATCGGCCAACCGGCCAAATCAGGATTTTGCTCTCCCGCCTCACAGCAAATTCAGGCGCTATAGTCCTCTCAAAATGAAAAAGGGGATAGTCATTTGCAAACGAGCCCACTAGGGTAAGCCTTTTCCAGACTGCACTTGCAGATGGGCCTTCGATCTGTAAAGGAAGCCGACCATGCGCCTCGCTGCCCTACCGCTGTTGCTCGCCCCGCTTCTGCTGAGCCCACAGGCCTTTGCCGCCGCCCTGAGCGTCTGCACCGAGGCCAGCCCTGAAGGCTTCGACGTGGTGCAGTACAACTCGCTGACCACCACCAACGCCTCGGCCGATGTGCTGATGAATCGCCTGGTGGACTTCGACACGGCTAGTGGCAAAGTGGTCGCCAGCCTCGCCGACAGCTGGGAAGTCAGCCCCGACGGCCTGACCTACGTCTTCAAGTTGCACCCGCAGGTGAAATTCCATCGCACCGAGTATTTCACCCCAACGCGCGACCTGAGCGCCGAAGACGTGATTTTCAGCTTCGACCGCATGCTCGACCCGGCCAATGCGTGGCACAAAGTCGCCCAGAGCGGCTTCCCCCATGCGCAATCGATGCAGTTACCTGCATTGATCAAGAAGATCGACGCCCTCGATCCGCAGACCGTACGCTTCACCCTCGACCACCCGGATTCGACCTTCCTGGCGACCCTGAGCATGGGCTTCGCCTCGATCTATTCGGCCGAATACGCCGACAAACTGATGAAGGCCGGCACACCCGAGAAGCTCAACAGCCAGCCAATCGGCACAGGGCCGTTCGTTTTCACTCGCTTCCAGAAGGACGCCTCGGTTCGCTACAAAGCCAACCCCGAATACTTCGGTGGCAAACCTCTTGTAGATCCGCTGATCTTCGCCATCACCCCGGACGCCAACGTGCGCCTGCAGAAATTGCGCCGTAACGAATGCCAGATCGCCCTGTCGCCCAAGCCTCTGGACGTACAGGAAGCGCTGAAAGAGCCGACGCTGAAAGTCGAAAAGACTGACGCGTTCATGACCGCATTCGTCGGCATCAACAGCCAGCATCCGCCGCTGGACAAGCCAGAAGTGCGTCAGGCCATCAACCTTGCCTTCGACAAGGCCAGCTATGTCAAAGCCGTGTTCGAAGACACCGCCGAGGCGGCCAACGGTCCGTACCCACCCAACACCTGGAGCTACGCGAAAAACCTGCCGGGCTACCCTCACGACATTGCGAAGGCCAAAGCCTTGATGGCCAAGGCCGGACTCAAGGACGGCTTCCAGACCACCATCTGGACCCGCCCTTCCGGCAGCCTGCTTAACCCCAACCCAAGCCTTGGCGCTCAACTGCTGCAGTCTGACCTCGCGGAAATCGGCATTCAGGCCGAAATCCGCGTGATCGAATGGGGCGAACTGATCCGCCGCGCCAAGGCCGGTGAACATGACTTGCTGTTCATGGGCTGGGCCGGTGACAACGGTGACCCGGACAACTTCCTCACGCCGCAGTTTTCCTGCGCCGCGGTCAAGTCCGGTACCAACTTCGCCCGCTACTGCAATCAGGACCTGGACAAGCTGATCAGCGCCGGCAAGACCACCGGCGAGCAAGGTGTGCGCAGCAAACTCTACGAACAGGCCCAGGCGCAGATCCAGCAGCAGGCGCTGTGGTTGCCACTGGCCCACCCGACTGCGTTCGCGCTGACGCGCAAGGATGTCGAGGGGTACTCGGTCAGCCCGTTCGGCCGGCAGGACTATTCCAAGGTCAGTATCAAATAACCCAACCACCACACATAACCTGTGGGAGCGAGCTTGCTCGCGATAGCGGACTTTCAGGCAACCTTTGTACTGAATGTACCGCCGTCATCGCGGGCAGCCCGCTCCCACAGGGTTCTGCATTCCCCCACCAGATCTAAATCCACCCATACTCAGCCATCGACAACGGATCGCCGTCGCCGATGATGAAATGGTCGAGCACCCGCACGTCAATCAACTCCAGCGCCTTTTGCAGGCGATTGGTCAGCACCCGGTCGGACTGACTGGGGTCGGTGTTGCCCGACGGATGGTTGTGGCAGAGGATCAATGCTGCTGCGTTGTTGGCCAGGGCACGCTTGACCACCTCTCGCGGATGAACACTGGTGTTGTCGATGGAGCCGCGAAACAGCGTCTCAAACGCCAGTACCTGATGCCTGGAATCGAGAAACAGACACCCAAACACCTCGTGCGGCTCGTGGCGCAGCATCGATTTCAGGTACTCACGAACCGCGTGCGGATTCTCCAGTGCCGATTTTTGGCGCGCTCGCTCGGCCAGATGGCGCCTGCTCATTTCTTGCGCAGCCTGCAACTGTGCAAATTTCGCCGGCCCAAGTCCCAGCTGCTTGCTGAACGTTTCCTGATCGGCCTCAAGCAGCAAACGCAGGCTGCCAAACTGATTCAACAGGTGTCGCGCCAGATCTACTGCACTTTTACCCACCACGCCCGTACGTAAAAAGATCGCCAGCAGTTCGGCGTCCGAAAGGCTTCCCGCACCCTGTTCAAGCAACCTCTCCCGCGGCCGTTCCGTCGCCGGCCAATCGCGAATACTCATAGCACCTCCCTGTCTGTGGGCACCGCTGTTCCGTAGCGGTCGCTGTGATATCGTAGCCCATCTTTTTTGCGGGCGAATTCATCCTGGGGAGGGGGTTTCGCCACGTATGTCACCAACGAATTGAAAGGCAGGCCTATGCAGCGGCTGTATCGGAAACGCATTGTTCTGGGCGTCGGCGGCGGCATCGCTGCCTACAAGAGCGCCGACCTGGTTCGCCGCCTGATCGATCAGGGCGCCGAAGTGCGCGTGGTCATGACTCGTGGCGGCGCAGAGTTCATCACCCCGCTGACTATGCAGGCCCTGTCCGGGCACCCGGTCCACCTGGACCTGCTGGACCCGGCGGCCGAAGCAGCCATGGGCCACATCGAGCTCGCCAAATGGGCCGACCTGGTGCTGATCGCCCCCGCCACGGCGGACCTTATTGCCCGCCTGGCCCAAGGCATTGCCGACGATCTGCTGACCACGCTGGTGCTGGCCACCGACGCAGTGGTCGCCGTCGCACCGGCAATGAACCAGGCGATGTGGCGCGATCCGGCGACCCAGGCCAACCTGCAAACCCTAGAAAGTCGCGACATCAAGGTCTTCGGCCCGGCCTCCGGCAGCCAGGCCTGCGGCGATGTCGGCCTGGGGCGCATGCTCGAAGCCATTGAACTGGCCCAGTGTGCCGCCGACTGCTTCCAGCGTCAGGCACTGACCGGCAAACACGTGCTGATCACGGCCGGCCCGACCCAGGAAAACATCGACCCGGTGCGCTACATCACCAACCACAGCTCCGGAAAAATGGGCTTTGCCCTGGCCGAAGCCGCCGTGGAGGCCGGTGCCCGCGTGACCCTGATCACCGGCCCCGTACACCTGCCGACTCCCGATCGCGTCACCCGCATCGATGTGGTCAGCGCCCGCGACATGCTCGCCGCGTGTGAAGCGGCGATCCCTTGCGATCTGTTCATCGCCTCGGCAGCGGTCGCGGATTACCGTCCGGAAGTCGTCGCCCCGCAGAAACTCAAGAAAGATCCTACGAACGGCGACGGCTTGTTGCTACAGATGGTGCGTAACCCGGACATCCTGGCCACCATCGCCACCCGCCCCGACCGTCCGTTCAGTGTCGGTTTCGCCGCCGAGACCGAACACCTGCTCGATTACGCTGCACGCAAGCTGAAAGACAAGAACCTCGACCTGATCGTCGCCAACGACGTCGCCAACCCGAGCATTGGCTTCAACAGCGAAGAAAACGCCTGCAGCGTCATCGACCGTGAACTTCACGCCACACTTTTCGCCCAGACCAGCAAGAGCAAGATTGCTCGCCAGCTGATCACTTTTATCGCCGAACGTCTAAACCAGGTTTAATTTACATGCACGCTTTGCAAGCCAAGATCCTCGACCCCCGCATCGGTACCGAATTCCCGCTGCCGCAATACGCCACACCAGGCTCCGCCGGCCTCGACCTGCGCGCCATGCTGGAACAGGACACCGTGATCAAGCCGGGTGAAACCGTGCTGATCCCCACTGGCCTGTCGGTTTATATCGGTGACCCAAACCTGGCGGCGCTGATTCTGCCGCGCTCGGGAATGGGCCATAAGCACGGCATCGTGCTGGGCAACCTGGTGGGTCTGATCGACTCCGACTACCAAGGCCCATTGATGGTCTCCTGCTGGAACCGTGGCCAGACCGAATTTACCATGCCGGTCGGCGAGCGCCTGGCGCAACTGGTGCTGGTGCCGGTGGTACAGGCTCACTTCGAGATGGTTGAAGAGTTTGTTGAAACCGAGCGCGGCACTGGCGGTTTCGGCCATACCGGTACCCGCTGATCCGATCACGCTGTTCTTGGGGCGGGGGATCTGACTCCCTCGCCACAAAATTCAAATTGTCATCTGCAACGTTTAGCTCCGGAAATCAAGGCATTGCCCGGCCAAACCCTTGCCGTCAGGGGCGTCATGGCCCTTTCATACCACGAACTCTCTGTGGAAAACGCCGTCATACCCTTCAGTTTGAACCTGCTGCCGAATGAATCGGCGGCCTGTCCAGCCACTTTCGAGATGGAGCATTTCCACAGATGAACACCCCGGCCAAAATCGTACCCAAGTTCCCTGACAGCATCTTCCGCGCCTACGACATCCGCGGCACCGTCCCGGAATTCCTGAACGCCGAAACCGCTTACTGGATCGGCCGCGCCGTCGGCTCCCAAAGCCTGGCCCAGGGCGAGCCAAACGTGTCCGTCGGTCGCGATGGTCGCCTGTCCGGCCCGGAGCTGGTCGCGCAACTGATCAAAGGCATCGCCGACAGCGGCTGCCACGTCAGTGATGTCGGCCTGGTCCCGACTCCGGCGCTCTACTACGCCGCCAACGTACTGGCCGGCAAATCCGGCGTGATGCTCACCGGCAGCCACAACCCGTCGAACTACAACGGCTTCAAGATCGTCATTGCCGGCGACACCCTGGCCAACGAACAGATCCAGGCCCTGCACGACCGCCTCAAGACCAACAACCTGAGCAGCGGCCAGGGCAGCATCACCCAGGTCGAGATTCTCGATCGCTACACCACCGAAATCGTCCAGGACATCAAGCTGGCCCGTCGCCTGAAAGTGGTCGTCGACTGCGGCAACGGCGCGGCCGGCGTGATCGCCCCGCAACTGATCGAAGCGCTGAACTGCGAAGTCATCCCGCTGTTCTGCGAAGTGGACGGCAACTTCCCGAACCACCACCCGGACCCGGGCAAACCTGAAAACCTCGTGGACCTGATTGCCAAGGTCAAGGAAACCAACGCTGACATCGGCCTGGCCTTCGACGGCGATGGCGACCGCGTCGGCGTGGTGACCAACACCGGCAGCATCGTCTACCCGGACCGCCTGCTGATGCTGTTCGCCCGCGACGTCGTGGCGCGCAACCCGGGCGCCGAAATCATCTTCGACGTCAAATGCACCCGTCGCCTGATTCCGCTGATCAAGGAATACGGTGGTCGGTCGTTAATGTGGAAGACTGGTCACTCGTTGATCAAAAAGAAAATGAAACAATCCGGCGCCCTGCTGGCTGGCGAAATGAGCGGGCACATTTTCTTCAAGGAGCGCTGGTTCGGTTTCGACGACGGCATCTACAGCGCCGCGCGATTGCTGGAGATCCTCAGCAAGGAAAAATCCTCGGCCGAAGAGCTGTTCGCGACCTTCCCGAACGATATTTCTACGCCGGAAATCAATATCCATGTGACCGAAGAGAGCAAATTCAGCATCATTGATGCATTGCACGATGCGCAGTGGGGCGAAGGCGCCGACCTGACCACCATTGACGGCGTGCGAGTCGACTATGCCAAAGGCTGGGGCCTGGTACGCGCCTCCAACACCACTCCGGTGCTGGTGCTGCGTTTCGAGGCCGATGACGAGGCTGAATTGCAGCGCATCAAGGACGTATTCAAAGTCCAGTTGAAGCGTGTTGCACCTGATCTCCAACTACCGTTCTGATTCACCCGGAGCCCTGAATGACCCTCGAACGCGAAGCCGCCGCCAACACCGCCAAGGTCCTGTCCGAAGCGTTGCCTTACATCCGCCGCTATGTCGGCAAGACACTGGTGATCAAATACGGCGGCAACGCGATGGAAAGCGAGGAGCTGAAAACCGGCTTCGCCCGCGACATCGTGCTGATGAAGGCCGTGGGCATCAACCCGGTGGTGGTTCACGGTGGCGGCCCGCAAATCGGTGACCTGCTCAAGCGCCTGTCGATCGAGAGCCATTTCGTCGACGGCATGCGCGTCACCGACGCCGCGACCATGGATGTGGTGGAAATGGTCCTCGGCGGCCAGGTCAACAAGGACATCGTCAACCTGATCAACCGTCATGGCGGCAGCGCCATCGGCCTGACCGGTAAAGACGCCGAGCTGATTCGCGCGAAGAAGCTCACCGTTACCCGTCAGACACCGGAAATGACCACCCCGGAAATCATCGACATCGGCCACGTGGGCGAAGTAGTCGGCATCAATACCGACCTGCTGAACCTGCTGGTCAAGGGCGATTTCATCCCGGTGATCGCGCCCATCGGCGTCGGTGCCAACGGCGAGTCGTACAACATCAACGCTGACCTGGTGGCCGGTAAAGTCGCCGAAGCGTTGAAAGCCGAGAAGCTGATGCTGCTGACCAACATCGCCGGCCTGATGGACAAGTCGGGCACGGTCCTGACCGGCCTGACAACCCAGCAAGTCGACGACCTGATCGCCGACGGCACTATCTACGGCGGCATGCTGCCGAAGATCCGTTGCGCACTGGAAGCGGTCCAGGGCGGCGTGGGCAGCTCGCTGATCATCGACGGTCGCGTACCGAATGCGATCCTGCTGGAGATCTTCACCGATACCGGTGTTGGCACCCTGATCAGCAATCGCAAGCGTCCTTAAGCGATAGCGCAAACAAAAAGACCCCGCTCGGCCTGGCTGAGCGGGGTCTTTTTTTGCACCGTCTTCCCTATGGAAGGCTGCTTTTTTGTGGCGAGGGAGCTTGCTCCCGCTTGAGTGCGCAGCACTCACGACATTCTTGGGTCTGCTACGCAGCCCAGCGGGAGCAAGCTCCCTCGCCACACAAGCTCCCCACAGGGAATAGCGATTAAACGCCGAACTGCGCGCGGTACGCTTCCACGGCTGGCAGATGCTGCTTGAGCTGCGGGTCATCTGCCAGGAATTCCAGCACCTGGTTCAGCGAAACGATGCTGATGACCGGGATGCCGAAGTCACGCTCGACTTCCTGGATCGCCGACAACTCGCCGTTGCCACGCTCCTGACGGTTCAGGGCGATCAGCACGCCAGCGGCCTTGGCGCCGTCCTGGGAGGCGATGATCTGCATCACTTCACGGATTGCAGTGCCGGCGGTGATCACGTCGTCGATGATCAGAACGTCGCCGGTCAACGGTGCGCCAACCAGGCTGCCGCCTTCACCGTGGGCCTTGGCTTCCTTGCGGTTGAAGCACCATGGCAGGTCACGGTTGTGATGCTCGGCCAGGGCCACCGCAGTAGTCGCCGCCAAAGGGATGCCTTTGTAGGCCGGGCCAAACAGCACGTCGAAGGGAATGCCGCTCTCGGCAATGGCAGCGGCGTAGAAACGTCCCAGCTGCGCCAGAGCCGAACCCGAGTTGAACAGGCCAGCGTTGAAGAAGTAAGGACTGGTGCGCCCGGACTTCAGGGTGAACTCACCGAAGCGCAAAACGCCGCGATCGATGGCAAAACGGATGAAATCGCGCTGATACGCTTGCATGAAAAAACCCCAAATACCACGGATTTAGCTAATTAGCTTGACGCCGTGTATCATACACGCACGCGATTTTTGGGGCCATTTATGCGGATCATCAGTGTGAACGTCAATGGTATTCAGGCTGCAGTCGAGCGTGGTTTGCTCAGTTGGCTGCAGGCACAGAATGCCGACGTCATCTGCCTGCAGGACACCCGCGCCTCCGCCTTTGAACTGGACGATCCAGCCTTCCAACTGGATGGATACTTCCTTTATGCCTGCGATGCCGAAGTTCCCGCCCAAGGCGGCGTGGCTTTGTATTCGCGGCTGCAACCGAAGGCTGTCATCAGCGGTCTCGGTTTCGAGACGGCCGACCGCTACGGGCGCTACCTGCAAGCCGATTTCGACAAGGTCAGCATCGCGACCTTGCTGCTCCCTTCGGGGCAGAACGGCGATGAAGACTTGAACCAGAAGTTCAAGCTAATGGACGACTTCGCCCGTTATCTGGATAAACAGCGACGCAAACGCCGCGAGTACATTTATTGTGGCTCTCTGTACGTGGCGCAACAGAAGCTGGATATCAAGAACTGGCGCGACAGCCAGCAATCTCCGGGCTTCCTGGCACCTGAACGTGCCTGGATGGACGAGATTGTCGGCAACATGGGTTATGTCGACGCCCTGCGTGAAGTCAGCCGTGAAGGCGACCAGTACAGCTGGTGGCCGGACAACGAACAGGCGGAGATGCTCAACCTCGGTTGGCGCTTCGACTATCAGTTGCTGACCCCTGGCCTGCGCCGCTTCGTACGCAGCGCACGCCTGCCACGCCAGCCGCGGTTCTCGCAACACGCGCCACTGATCGTGGACTACGACTGGACGCTGACCATTTAAGCGTCGTTTCGCAGACACAAAAAAGCCGACAGCAATGTCGGCTTTTTTGTGGGTACTCGTTTTTGCTTTTCTGTGGGAGCGAGCTTGCTCGCGATGACGATACACCAGATACCGATGCAGTGGCTGTCAGACCGCTATCGCGAGCAGGCTCGCTCCTACAGGGGGGATCTTCGTTGATCGTTATTTGATCAACCGCCAAGTGAACGGATACCGATAAGGCTGCCCCTCATTGGCCTTCACCCCGGCAATGATCGTAAGCACCAGCGCACCGATCGCGATCAGGCCAAACAGGAAGAACCCGATAATCACCACCATCAGCAAGAAGCAGATAGCCGAGGCGATTGCGACGGTGATCTGGAAGTTCAGCGCTTCCTTGCCCTGGGCATCGATGAACGGGTCCATCTCGCGCTTCATCTGCCAGAGAATCAGCGGGCCGATGATCGTGCCGAACGGAATCCAGATCCCCAGCAAGGCGGACAAGTGGCAAAACATGGCCCACTGACGCACCTCTTGGCTCGGCGTGGGCAGCGGCAGTTGCTCGTCACTCATGGTGTCCTCCTTGTCTGGAGCAGTCCGGTCAGTCAGCCAGTGCGGCCTTTTGCAGTTCGAAGATCTCGTTCATGCCTTTCTTGGCCAGTTCGAGCATCGCGTTCAGCTCTTCAGGCTGGAACGGCGCGCCTTCGGCAGTGCCCTGGACTTCGATGAAACCGCCAGCGCTGGTCATTACCACGTTCAGGTCAGTCTCGGCGGCCGAGTCTTCCAGGTAATCGAGGTCGAGCACAGGCTCACCCTTGTACATGCCCACGGAAACCGCAGCGATCATTTGCTTGACCGGGTCGCCGCCCTTCAGGCCGCCACGCTTCTTGATGACTTTCAAGGCATCGATCAGCGCAACCATGGAACCGGTGATCGACGCGGTGCGGGTGCCACCGTCGGCCTGGATCACGTCGCAGTCGACGTACAGGGTGACGTCACCCAGCTTGGTCATGTCCAGCGCAGCGCGCAGGGAACGGCCGATCAAACGCTGGATTTCCAGGGTTCGGCCGCCTTGCTTGCCGCGGCTCGCTTCACGCTGGTTACGTTCGCCGGTTGCGCGCGGCAGCATGCCGTACTCGGCGGTCAACCAGCCCTGGCCCTGGCCTTTCAGGAAACGCGGTACGCCCGGTTCAACGCTGACGGTGCAGATGACCTTGGTGTCACCGAACTCGACCAGCACAGAACCCTCGGCGTGTTTGGTGTAGTTGCGGGTGATGCGGATCGAGCGGAGCTGATCGGCAGCGCGACCACTTGGACGTATCATAGGGAGTACCTGTACTGGGGACGGAAAACTGCGGAGCATTATAGAGCCGACGGCCGCCACTGGGCACTTCTAAAAAATTCCGCCGACGACCGAGGGCTCTGCACCGCGCGTCGGTGCAGGCCTGCCGCTCTTTGTCACACTGTGTGTTTGGGCGCATCTGCGCCACTGCGCTACAATCCTGCGCCTTTGCTGCCAGTCGGCTTTAATTCATTGATATCGGATTCCCGGAACCTCGGTTCTGTGCCGATCTGCCTTGCGAGGTACCTCCATGGTGCACAGCATGACCGCCTTCGCCCGCGTCGAGAAAGCCGGCGTCCAGGGCACCCTGAGTTGGGAACTGCGCTCGGTCAACAGCCGCTACCTGGAACCCCACCTGCGTCTCCCGGAATCCTTCCGTGACCTCGAGGGCGCTGTTCGTGAGGCCCTGCGCCAGGGAGTATCGCGGGGCAAGCTCGAATGTACCCTGCGCTTCACCGAAGAGAACACCGGCAAGGCGCTGCAAATCGATCAGGAGCGCGCCGCGCAACTGGTCGCCGCCGCCGAGACCATCGCCAGCCTGATCAAGAACCCGGCAGCGCTGAACCCACTGGAAGTCCTGGCCTGGCCCGGCGTCCTGGTAGGCGACGCCACCGACCCGCAAGCCTTGAACGCCGAAGCGCTGGCACTGTTCAACCAGGGCCTCAAGGAACTGAAGGCCGGCCGCGAGCGCGAAGGCACGGAGCTGGCGCGGCTGATCAACGAGCGCCTGAGCTCCATCGAAGAAGACGTGGTGACCTTGCGCGAACTGGTTCCGCAAATGCTCGCCACCCAGCGCCAGAAAGTCCTCGACCGCTTCGCCGACATGAAGGCCGAGATGGACCCGCAGCGCCTGGAGCAGGAAATGGTCATGCTCGCGCAAAAAAGCGACGTCGCCGAAGAACTGGATCGCCTGAGCACTCATATCATCGAAGTTCGCCGGGTGCTCAAATCCGGCGGCGCCGCCGGTCGGCGCCTGGACTTCCTGATGCAGGAACTCAACCGCGAAGCCAATACACTGGGCTCCAAAGCCTTCGACCCGCGCAGCACCCAGGCTGCGGTCAACCTCAAGGTGTTGATCGAGCAGATGCGCGAACAAGTGCAGAATATTGAGTAAGGCTACCCCGACATGACACACAGCACCGGCACCCTGTACATCATTTCCGCCCCTTCGGGCGCGGGCAAGAGCAGTCTGGTCAAGGCCCTGACCGACGCAAACCCGGAGATCCGCGTCTCGGTCTCCCACACCACCCGCGCCATGCGTCCCGGTGAAGTGAATGGCGTGAACTATCACTTCGTCGACCGCAGCGAGTTCGTGAAGATGATCGAACACGGGGATTTCCTCGAGCGCGCCGAAGTGTTCGGCAATCTCTACGGCACTTCGCAAAGCCACCTTCAGCAGACCCTGGACGAAGGCCACGACCTGATTCTGGAAATCGACTGGCAAGGTGCCGAACAAGTACGCAAGCTGATGCCTCAGGCCCGCTCGATCTTCATTCTGCCGCCGTCATTGCAGGCCCTGCACCAGCGCCTGACCAATCGCGGCCAGGACAGTGATGAAGTCATTGACGGCCGGATGCGCGAAGCCGTCAGCGAAATGAGCCACTACGTCGACTACGACTACCTGATCATCAACGACGATTTCGCCCACGCGCTGCACGATCTGAAGGCGATTTTCCGCGCCAATCAGCTGATTCAGAAGCGTCAGCAGCAGCGTCACGGCAAATTGCTGGCTGAATTGCTCGGTTAATCAGCCCTTCCCAAAACAGCTGCAAGGGCTTTACATTGGCACTTGTAGCGCGTTGAAGGGCCTGGTCAAAAAATCAGCGCTTCCCTAAACGCTGGTGATTTTTTAAACTGTTGAGTCCGCTCGCCCATCCGGGCAGCGCGCATATTGCATTTGCTACGAGGAAGACCATGGCCCGCGTAACCGTTGAAGACTGCCTAGAACACGTGGATAACCGCTTTGAGCTGGTCATGCTCTCTACCAAGCGTGCCCGTCAACTGGCCACCGGCGGCAAAGAGCCGAAAGTAGCATGGGAAAACGACAAGCCTACCGTCGTCGCCCTGCGTGAAATCGCTGAAGGCCTGATCGACTACGCAGCTATCGCCGAAGCCGAAATCGTTGAAGATGAACCGCTTTTTGCTGCATTCGAGGACGAGTCCAACGAGGCCGTCTAAGCCTATGCCTGGTCGACGTAGCACGGCGCGGGATAAAAGCTTACGGCAGGAGACATCATGCCGAGCATAGACGCCCTCGCCGATCGCTTATCGACCTACCTCGGCAAGGACCAGGTCAATCTGGTCCGCCGAGCGTATTTCTACGCCGAACAAGCCCACGACGGCCAACGCCGCCGTAGCGGCGAGGCGTACGTCACGCACCCACTCGCGGTTGCGAATATTCTTGCCGACATGCACATGGACCATCAGAGTCTGATGGCTGCGATGCTGCATGACGTGATCGAAGACACCGGTATTGCCAAGGAAGCGCTGCAAGCGCAGTTCGGCGAAACTGTGGCCGAACTGGTCGACGGGGTCAGCAAACTGACCCAGATGAACTTCGAGACCAAGGCCGAGGCGCAAGCCGAAAACTTCCAGAAAATGGCCATGGCCATGGCCCGCGACATTCGCGTGATCCTGGTCAAGCTGGCCGACCGCCTGCACAACATGCGCACGCTGGAAGTGCTGTCCGGCGAAAAACGCCGGCGCATCGCCAAGGAAACCCTGGAAATCTATGCGCCCATCGCTAACCGGCTGGGCATGCACGCCATCCGCATAGAGTTCGAAGACCTCGGTTTCAAGGCCATGCACCCGATGCGTTCCGCGCGGATCTACCAGGCGGTCAAACGCGCCCGGGGCAACCGCAAGGAAATCGTCAACAAGATCGAAGAATCCTTAAGCCACTGCCTGGCCATCGATGGCATCCAGGGCGAGGTCAGCGGTCGCCAGAAACACCTCTACGGCATCTACAAGAAAATGCGCGGCAAGCGTCGGGCCTTCAACGAGATCATGGACGTCTACGCGTTCCGGATCATCGTCGACAAGGTCGATACCTGCTACCGCGTGCTGGGTGCCGTGCATAATTTGTACAAACCGTTACCGGGGCGGTTCAAGGATTACATCGCAATCCCCAAGGCCAACGGCTACCAGTCGCTGCACACCACGCTGTTCGGCATGCACGGTGTTCCGATCGAGATCCAGATCCGCACCCGTGAAATGGAAGAGATGGCCAACAACGGCATCGCCGCCCATTGGCTGTACAAGTCCAGCGGCGACGAGCAGCCGAAAGGCACCCATGCCCGCGCCCGCCAGTGGGTCAAGGGCGTGCTGGAAATGCAGCAACGCGCCGGCAACTCGCTGGAATTCATCGAAAGCGTGAAGATCGACCTGTTCCCGGACGAGGTCTATGTGTTCACGCCCAAAGGCCGGATCATGGAGCTGCCGAAGGGCTCCACGGCAGTCGACTTCGCTTACGCGGTGCACACCGACGTGGGCAACAGCTGCATTGCCTGCCGGATCAATCGTCGTCTCGCGCCACTGTCCGAACCGCTGCAAAGCGGCTCCACGGTCGAGATCGTCAGCGCCCCAGGTGCGCGGCCGAACCCGGCCTGGCTCAACTTCGTGGTCACCGGCAAGGCGCGCACGCACATACGCCATGCACTGAAACTGCAACGCCGCTCCGAATCCATCAGCCTCGGCGAGCGCCTGCTGAACAAGGTCCTCAATGGTTTCGACAGCTCGCTGGAGAAAATTCAGGCCGAACGCGTCAAGGCCATGCTCGTCGAGTACCGCCTGGAACTGATCGAAGACCTGCTGGAAGACATCGGCCTAGGTAATCGCATGGCCTATGTGGTGGCCCGCCGGTTGCTGGGCGAAGGCGAACAGTTGCCTAGCCCTGAAGGCCCGCTGGCGATTCGCGGCACCGAAGGCCTGGTGCTCAGCTACGCCAAGTGTTGCACGCCGATCCCGGGCGACCCGATTGTTGGCCACCTGTCCGCCGGCAAAGGCATGGTCGTGCACCTGGACAACTGCCGCAATATCAGCGAAATCCGCCACAACCCGGAAAAATGCATCCAGCTCTCGTGGGCCAAGGATGTCACCGGCGAATTCAACGTCGAGCTGCGCGTCGAGCTGGAACACCAGCGCGGCCTTATCGCCCTGCTGGCCAGCAGCGTCAACGCCGCCGACGGTAACATCGAGAAAATCAGCATGGACGAACGCGATGGTCGCATCAGCGTGGTCCAGTTGGTGGTCAGCGTGCACGACCGCGTGCACCTGGCCCGCGTGATCAAGAAACTGCGCGCCTTGACCGGGGTGACTCGCATCACCCGCATGCGCGCCTAAGCCCTAATTACAAGGAGTCCTACATGACCAAGACTGTTATCACCAGCGACAAGGCCCCGGCCGCCATCGGTACTTACTCCCAGGCGATCAAGGCTGGCAACACCGTTTACATGTCGGGTCAGATTCCCCTGGACCCAAAAACCATGGAACTGGTTGAAGGCTTCGAGGCCCAGACCGTCCAGGTGTTCGAGAACCTCAAGGCCGTGGCTGAAGCCGCTGGCGGTTCGTTCAAGGACATCGTCAAGCTGAACATCTTCCTCACCGACCTGAGCCACTTCGCCAAGGTCAACGAGATCATGGGCAAGTACTTCGACCAGCCTTACCCTGCCCGCGCCGCCATCGGCGTAGCAGCCCTGCCAAAGGGTTCGCAGGTTGAAATGGATGCCATCCTGGTCATCGAGTAATGCGTACGGCGCAGCCTCGGGCTGCGCCGACTGCTCTGCTGTAAAGAATGCTTGAAAGGATTCCACCCATGCGCAACGCGCTTGCTCTCTCTCTGCTCGCCCTGTTCCTGGGCGGATGTGCCAGCAACCCTGCCGACCGCGACATCAGCGGCACCTGGATCAACCAGGTGGCGATCGATGCTGCCGCCAAAGGCGTCCCCCTGCGTGAAGCTCTCCAGGCCTATGGTCCGAACCTGGAATGGGACATCAACACCAAGGCCGGTCAGGCCCGCTACACCAACGGTTTTGAAAATGTCGACGGCAAGCTGCTGGGTGAACAGTCCGGCGCCTGGAAAGTCGACTTTTATGGCAGCTCGGCCAGTGAGCTGAAGCGTGACGGCAAGCAACTGAGCCAGTCCGCCAGCGACAACGAGCCTGAACAAGTCTTCGACCGCGTACAGATCCAGGTACCGGATGGCGCACCGATAGGCGCCAGCTTCGAACGTGCGCTGTATTCAGCCTACATGGGCGGCGGCTGGACAATCGTCAACGGCCCAGGCGAAGGCAACACGGTTCAATTCCAGGCCGACGGCCAAGTGACCGGCCTGCCAGGCAGCGATCGCTATGCGTTGTGCCTGGCCGGTGATTGCGCATCCATGAGCGGTGGCAATGACAACATGTGGCTGCAACTCAATGGCCAGGGCAACGCCTGGATCTTTGCACGCAAGGGCAAGGAACTGGAGATTTTCCAGACCGTGAACACGGCGCAGGCGGACGAGATGCCCTCGTTCACCCCGGGTGAGCGCAAGTGGTTGCTCGAGAAGCAATAAGCATCCCTTGAAAGCACCACAAAACACTGTGGGAGCGAGCTTGCTCGCGATGAGGCCATAACATCCAACATCATCGTTGACTGTTATGCCGCCATCGCGAGCAAGCTCGCTCCCACAGGTGTTTACGGTGCCTGGAAGTCAGCAGCGCCCTTCCAGAATCGCCGCATACCCCTCGCGGAAACTCGGATACTTCGGCGTCCAGCCCAATGCCTTGGCCCGCGCATTACTGCAGCGCTTGCTGCCTGTGCGACGCACGCTGTCGTCATCAGCCCATTCGGTCACACCCAGATACTCACGCAACCAGCCCACCACATCGGCCAGCGCTGCCGGCGCGTCATCGACGCCGATGTAGACATCATCCAGCGCAACGCCACGCCGATCCGCCTCAAGCAGGCACGCCATCAATCCTGCGGCGTCGTCGGCATGAATCCGATTGGCATACAGCGGCGGATCAGTTACCACGCGATACCCCCGACGAACCTGAGTCAGCAACCACTCACGGCCCGGACCATAAATGCCGGTCAGACGCACGATGCTCGCCGGAATGCCGCTCTTGAGGGCCAGTTGCTCGGCTTCGAGCATCACACGCCCGGAATAACCCGCCGCCACGGCTGGCGAAGCCTCGTCGACCCATTCGCCATTCTGCTGACCGTAAACACTGCTACTGGACACGAACAACAGGCGATTGGGCACCTGCCCGTAGTCGTCCAGCCACTCCAGCACGTGTTCCAGGCCCTGGACATACGCAGCGCGGTAACCGGCTTCGTCGTGATCGGTGGCCGCCGCGCAATACACCAGGTAATCCACGGCGCCGATTGGCCAGGTAGCCGGGCAGTCTTTGTTGAACAGGTCACCGGCCACGCCGATGACGCCCTTGGGCAGACGTGAAACGTCGCGTCGCAGGCCATGGACCTCCCACCCCGCCGCCAGCAATTGTGTGGCCAGGCGGCTGCCGACATCACCGCAGCCGGCGATCAAAACAGTAGGCGCAGACATCAGAAAACTCCCATCGGAAAGCCACAGACTAGCGCCGGCAATAGACAGGCGGCTAGCAATGCAGGAAAAAAAGAGACGCTATTACTTTTGTTAACAAGAATTAATTGCAATAATGCCTCCCCACTTTTGTTCTCGGCCTTCGAGGCCTGGAAGAACATCACCCGTTTTTTCTCTCAGGTCCGGCCAGCATGACACGCAATCAATTCTTCGCTTCGCCAACCAAACGACCTCGCGCCTGGAGCGCGGTGGCCGCCCTGTTCCTCAGCCTGATGCTCGCGCCGGTCGCCGCTTTCGCCGATGCCCAGGCGCCAGCCACACCGGCCGCCACCGCGCCGGCTCCGGCCGATCATGCCGCCCCGGCCGTTACTCCGGTCGCGACCGATCCTGCCCAGGCCGCATCGGCAGAAGCGTTGGGTGAAGACGTCCCTGAAGTCCTCGAAGCCGACAACACCCTGGGCATGGCCCATGACCTGTCGCCGTGGGGCATGTACAAGAACGCCGACATCATCGTGAAAATCGTGATGATCGGCCTGGCCATCGCCTCGATCATTACCTGGACCATCTGGATCGCCAAGGGTCTTGAGCTGATGGGCGCCAAGCGTCGTCTGCGCGGTGAAATCGCCCAACTGAAAAAATCCGCCTCCCTCAAGGAAGCCAGCGCCACCGCAGCAAAGGAAGGCACCCTGGCCAACCTGCTGGTACATGATGCTCTCGAAGAGATGCGCCTGTCGGTCAACAGCCGTGAGAAAGAAGGCATCAAGGAACGCGTCAGCTTCCGTCTTGAGCGCCTGGTCGCGGCCTGCGGTCGCAACATGAGCAGCGGCACCGGCGTGCTGGCCACCATCGGTTCCACCGCGCCGTTCGTCGGCCTGTTCGGTACCGTATGGGGCATCATGAACAGCTTCATCGGCATCGCCAAGACCCAGACCACCAACCTCGCCGTCGTCGCGCCCGGTATCGCCGAAGCCCTGCTGGCTACCGCGCTGGGCCTGGTTGCAGCGATCCCTGCGGTCGTGATCTACAACGTATTCGCCCGCTCCATTGCCGGTTACAAGGCTCAGGTGTCCGACGCGTCGGCACAGGTCCTGCTGCTGGTCAGCCGCGACCTCGACCACCAGTCTGAGCGCAGCTCGCAACCGCACATGGTGAAAGTGGGGTAATCGGCCATGGGCCTGCATTTGAAAGAAGGGGCAGACGACGATCTGTCCGAAAACCACGAAATCAACGTTACGCCGTTCATCGACGTGATGTTGGTGCTGTTGATCATCTTCATGGTGGCGGCCCCGCTGGCCACCGTGGACATCAAGGTCGACCTGCCCGCCTCGACCGCCAAACCGGCGCCGCGGCCAGAGAAACCGGTGTTCCTCAGCGTCAAGGCTGACCAGCGCCTGTTCCTCGGCGAAGACGAAGTGAAGGCCGAAGCACTCGGCGCCACCCTCGACGCCAGGACCCAGGGCAAGAAAGACACGACGATCTTCTTCCAGGCCGACAAAGGCGTGGATTACGGCGACCTGATGAGCGTGATGGACAACCTGCGTTCTGCCGGTTACCTGAAGGTCGGTCTGGTCGGACTCGAGACGGCAGCCAAGAAATGATCACGACGCGCCATAAACTGACGCGTTACAGCGGTAGCCTGGCTGTGGTGCTGGGTGTTCACGCGCTGGCCATCGCGCTGGCGCTGAACTGGTCCGCCCGTCCGCCCATCGAGTTGCCCCCTCAGGCAATGATGGTCGAACTGGCACCGGTTCCTGCCCCGCCACCGCCTGCTCCGCCGAAGGTCGTCACCCCGCCGCAGCCACCGGCTCCGGTTGAAGAACTGCCGATACCCAAGCTCGCCGAAGCGCCGAAAGCCGAAATTGCTGTGCCCAAGCCGGTCAAACCCAAGCCGAAGCCGCAACCGCCCAAGCCGGTAGAGAAGAAACCCGAGCCGCCGAAGGAAAAGCCGGCCGAAGAAAAACCGGCCGAAACCCAGCAGACTCAGGTACCGACGGAGAAATCCGCCCAGCCTGCGCCAGGCCCTTCGCCTGCTCAAATGGCAGCCAAGGCCAGCTGGCAAGGCACGTTGCTGGCGCACCTGCAGAAGTACAAGAAGTACCCTGCAAGTGCCCAGGCGCGGGGCAAGGAAGGCATGAACCGTCTGCGTTTCGTCGTGGATGCCGAAGGCAATGTGTTGTCGTTTGAGCTGGTAGGCGCCTCGGGCACTGCCGATCTGGACCGGGCCACCCTGGAAATGATCCGCCGCGCCCAACCGCTGCCCAAGCCACCGGCCGACATGCTGACCAATGGCTCCATCGAAATCGTTGCACCGTTTGTGTATTCGCTGGAGAAACGCCGCCGCTGATAACACCAGCACCTTTAGGAGCGAGCCTGCTCGCGAAGAGGCCGTCACATTCAACATCAACGTTGACTGACACACCGCTTTCGCGAGCAGGCTCGCTCCTACAAGTTCGTAAATCCAGCCAAAAAGGCACCGAAAGGTGCCTTTTGCATATCTTCCAGCGGCAATCCGGCATTGCCCGGTGTCACTCGACGCACTCAGTCTGATAACGTGCGTCTATCGATTGCAGCCGGTATGCTTGGCCCGCAACTACATGGACGCTTGCTATGACCCTCACAGAATTACGCTACATCGTTACCCTCGCCCAAGAGCAGCACTTCGGCCATGCGGCCGAGCGTTGCCACGTCAGCCAGCCGACCCTGTCGGTGGGCGTGAAAAAGCTTGAAGACGAACTCGGTGTGCTGATTTTCGAGCGCAGCAAGAGCGCCGTGCGCCTGACGCCGGTCGGCGAAGGCATCGTGGCCCAGGCCCAAAAGGTATTGGAACAGGCCCAAGGCATCCGCGAACTGGCCCAGGCCGGCAAGAACCAGCTGACCGCCCCACTCAAGGTCGGCGCGATCTACACCGTCGGACCGTACCTGTTTCCGCACCTGATTCCACAACTGCACCGGGTCGCCCCGCAGATGCCGTTGTACATCGAAGAAAACTTCACCCACGTGCTGCGCGACAAGCTGCGCAACGGTGAGCTCGACGCGATCATCATCGCCCTGCCGTTCAATGAAGCCGACGTGCTGACCCTGCAGCTCTACGACGAGCCGTTCTACGTGTTGATGCCGGCGCAGCACCCGTGGACGCAAAAAGAATCCATCGACTCCAGTCTGCTCAACGACAAGAGCCTGCTGCTGCTCGGCGAAGGCCACTGCTTCCGCGATCAGGTACTGGAAGCCTGCCCGACCCTGACCAAAGGCAACGACGGCGCCAAGCACACCACGGTGGAATCCAGCTCCCTGGAAACCATTCGCCACATGGTCGCCTCGGGCCTCGGGATTTCGATCCTGCCGTTGTCGGCAGTCGACAGCCATCACTACGCCCCCGGCGTGATTGAGGTGCGTCCGTTGTCGGCACCCGTACCGTTCCGCACCGTGGCCATTGCCTGGCGCGCCAGCTTCCCGCGTCCGAAAGCGATTGAAATCCTCGCTGACTCCATTCGCCTGTGCTCGGTGGCCAAGCCAGCGGCGCAAGTCGCTGCGGGCTAAGCAACGGTCATGAGCGAGTTGTCGCAAGTGTCGGTGACGGCACTCAGGGGTGTCGGTGAAGCCATGGCCGAGAAACTGGCCAAGGTCGGCCTGGAAAACCTCCAGGACGTGTTGTTTCACCTGCCGCTGCGCTATCAGGATCGCACCCGTGTCGTGCCGATCGGCGCACTGCGGCCCGGTCAGGATGCGGTCATCGAAGGCACCGTCAGCGGTGCCGATGTGGTCATGGGCCGTCGGCGCAGCCTGGTGGTCCGGTTGCAGGATGGCACTGGCGGACTCAGCCTGCGCTTCTATCATTTCAGCAACGCGCAAAAGGAAGGCCTCAAACGCGGCACGCGGATTCGCTGCTACGGCGAGGCGCGGCCCGGCGCTTCGGGGCTGGAGATCTACCACCCGGAATACCGCGCCATCACCGGTGACGAACCGCCGCCAGTGGATGAAACCCTGACCCCGGTCTACCCGCTCACCGAAGGCCTGACCCAACAGCGCTTGCGCCAGTTGTGCATGCAGACCCTCACCCTGCTCGGTCCCAGCAGCCTGCCCGACTGGCTGCCGAACGAACTGGCCCGCGACTACCAATTGGCGCCGCTGGCCGACGCGATCCGCTACCTGCACAACCCGCCCGCCGATGCCGACGTCGATGAACTGGCCCTCGGTCACCACTGGGCGCAGCACCGTCTGGCTTTCGAAGAACTGCTGACCCATCAACTGTCGCAACAGCGTCTGCGCGAAAGCATGCGCGCCCTGCGTGCGCCCGCGATGCCCAAAGCCACGCAACTGCCGGCCAAGTACCTGGCCAACCTCGGCTTCAGCCCGACCGGTGCCCAGCAACGGGTCGGCAATGAAATCGCCTATGACCTCAGCCAGCACGAACCGATGCTGCGGCTGATCCAGGGCGACGTCGGCGCCGGTAAAACCGTGGTCGCCGCCCTTGCCGCGCTGCAAGCGCTGGAGGCCGGTTATCAGGTCGCGCTGATGGCGCCCACCGAGATTCTCGCCGAGCAGCACTTCATCACCTTCAAGCGCTGGCTCGAGCCGCTGGGTATTGAAGTCGCCTGGCTGGCCGGCAAGCTCAAGGGCAAGAACCGCGTCGCCGCCCTGGAGCAAATCGCCAGCGGCACGCCGATGGTGGTCGGCACCCACGCGTTGTTCCAGGACGAAGTGCAATTCAAGAACCTGGCGCTGGTGATCATCGACGAACAGCACCGTTTCGGCGTACAGCAGCGGCTGGCCTTGCGGCAGAAAGGTGTCGGCGGACGCATGTGTCCACATCAGCTGATCATGACCGCCACGCCGATTCCGCGCACGCTGGCCATGAGTGCCTACGCCGACCTCGACACCTCGATCCTCGACGAACTGCCCCCCGGTCGCACACCGGTCAACACCGTGCTGATCACCGACACCCGGCGGGTCGAAGTCATCGAGCGGGTGCGCAGCGCTTGCGCCGAAGGGCGTCAGGCCTATTGGGTGTGCACACTGATCGAAGAGTCGGAAGAGCTGACCTGCCAGGCCGCCGAAACCACGTACGAAGATCTCACCGCTGCCCTCGGCGAGTTGAAAGTCGGGCTGATCCACGGCCGCATGAAGCCTGCGGAAAAAGCTGCGGTGATGGCCGAGTTCAAGGCCAGCAACCTGCAACTGCTGGTCGCCACCACGGTGATCGAAGTAGGCGTGGACGTGCCCAACGCCAGCCTGATGATCATCGAGAACCCCGAGCGCCTGGGACTGGCGCAATTGCACCAGTTGCGCGGCCGCGTCGGCCGGGGCAGCGCCGTCAGCCATTGCGTGCTGCTCTACCATCCACCGCTGTCGCAGATCGGCCGCCAGCGCCTGGGCATCATGCGCGAAACCAACGATGGTTTCGTCATCGCCGAAAAGGATCTGGAACTGCGCGGCCCCGGCGAAATGCTCGGCACCCGGCAGACCGGCCTGCTGCAATTCAAGGTCGCCGACCTGATGCGCGACGCCGATTTGCTGCCCGCCGTGCGGGATGCCGCCCAGGCATTGCTTGAGCGCTGGCCGACCCACGTCAGCCCGCTGCTCGACCGATGGCTGCGTCATGGCCAACAATACGGCCAAGTGTGACAACCGTCACGGTTTCTGAGGCGTGGTCCCAAGCAAGCTGGTTATACTCCTGCAATTGTTTAAGTACGGATACAGACCATGACCGAAGTTGCCTTCGCACCCGACACCCCGCACGCTCCGTCGGTTATTCGGCTGATGCTGGGCAAGTTAGGCATTGCCTATGAAGAAGTGCTGGACCGTCACGGCCTCAATGCCGCGCGTAAAGTGCAGGCCGTTCTGCTGGATGACAGCGTTGGCGTATTGATGGTGCTGTTCCCGCAGAGCCAATTGCTGGACCTCAATCGCCTCACTGAACTCACCGGTCGGCGCCTCGCCGCCGTACCCACCGAACGCCTGACAAAAATGCTCGGCAAGCACAACCTCAGCTTGCTGCCGGGCCTGCCGGCACTGACCAGTTCACCGTGCCTGTACGACGAAAGCCTGCTGCGTGAGCCGAAGTTGCTGATCAACTCCGGTGAGCCGGGCGTGCTGCTGGAAATCTCCAGCGAAGACTTCAAGGCGACCATGCTGACCAAGGCCAGCGCCGCCAACTTCGGCGAAAACCTGACCAGCATCCGTCCCAACCTCGACCGCCCCGATGATGACCGCAAGGAAATCACCCAGGCCGTCCAGGCGTTCACCGCACGGCGCATCCAGCAGCGTCTGGAAGCGACCATCGAGATTCCGCCGCTGGCCGAAACCGCGCAAAAAATCATCAAGCTGCGCGTCGACCCCAACGCCACCATCGACGACATCACCGGCGTGGTCGAAACTGACCCGGCGCTGGCCGCACAAGTCGTGAGCTGGGCGGCATCGCCCTACTACGCCTCGCCGGGCAAGATCCGCTCGGTGGAAGACGCCATCGTCCGGGTGCTGGGCTTCGACCTGGTGATCAACCTGGCGCTGGGCCTGGCCTTGGGCAAAACCCTGAGCCTGCCCAAGGACCACCCGCAACACTCCACGCCGTACTGGCAGCAATCGATCTACACCGCCGCCGTCATCGAAGGCCTGACCCGCGCCATGCCGCGCGCCCAGCGCCCGGAAGCCGGCCTGACCTACCTCGCCGGCCTGCTGCACAACTTCGGCTACCTGCTGCTGGCCCACGTGTTCCCGCCGCACTTCTCGCTGATCTGCCGCCACCTGGAGGTCAACCCGCACCTGTGCCACAGCTTCGTGGAACAACACCTGCTGGGCATCAGCCGGGAACAGATCGGCTCGTGGCTGATGCGCTACTGGGACATGCCTGAAGAACTGGCCACCGCCCTGCGCTTCCAGCACGATCCTCACTACGACGGCGACTTCGCTGAGTACCCGAACCTGGTGTGCCTGTCGGTGCGCCTGCTTCGCAGCCGTGGCATCGGCTCGGGCCCCGACGAAGATATCCCCGACGCCCTGCTCGAACGCCTTGGCCTGAGCCGCGAAAAAGCCAATGACGTGGTCAGCAAAGTCCTCGAGGCCGAAGTGCTGTTGCGCGAACTGGCTTCGCAATTCACTCAAGGCTGAAAAGCATCGCGGGCAAGCCACGCTCCCACATGGATCACCTGAATCCTGTAGGAGCGGGCTTGCCCGCGAAGGTCGTCAACGATGACGCGTGCATCCTGGATAAACACGGGGTACTTGAGTTTCTCGTCGGAACGCCGCCCGGAGCAAGCTCGCTCCTACGCCTTCTTCGGCTTCAAGTACTTTGTCAGCCCCTGGAACCAGATCACCAGCGCCGGGTTGCCCTTGATCTGAATCGACTTGTCCTGAATCCCCGTCATGAACGCCAGTTGCTTGTTCTTCGCCTGCATCGTGGCAAAGCCGTACGCGGCGTCTTTGAAGGCAATCGCAAACGCAGGCTCGGCATGCACACCCGATTGGCTGGTGATGCGCTGGTCCTTCACGCGGAATTGCCGCGCCACTTTCCCGTCCAGGGTCTGCAGCTGAAACACCAGGTCCTTGTCACCCAGTTGCTGCTGAAACGCCGGATTGGTCCGGCTGGCCTTACCCATCAACAAACCCAGCATCCACAGCAGAAAACGAAATTTCATGCGCACAGCCTCAAGAGAAAAATGAACGGCTGGGGCAGTTTAACGGCTTCAGGCGATAACACCAGTATCTGCTTGCGTTAGAAGAAGATCAGAACCATTACCCTCACGATGACCACCAAGTCACAATTATCAAAACTTCCTTCAAGACCACTCCACACACCACTCCTACACCAAACGAAACACATTCTGTAGGAGCTGCCGGAGGCTGCGATTTTTTGATCTTCAACCCCGCAAACCTATCGGACATTTCCTTCAATACGCTGGGCTATACATGAACTAGGCGTACTTGGCCGGCACCGATAACCTCTCCCAGTCACTGCAAAGTTGGTGACTCGGACGTGCAAGTCCGGACTCGTCATGCAATCGGTTATGGCTATTCACCGGGTGTTTTTTTATCCTCGCGAATCGTTATGGCGGCTGTGTGTGGGAGTCCTTCGGGTCTGCCGGCAACCGAGTCCGGTCTTGCACACCTATACACAGCTGCCACCTTTTTCGAAGCAAGCGAAACTGTGTGAGCTCCATAACTCGGTGATTCAAATGTTCAAACCAACACCTAATCCGCCAGAAGATCCGGCTACATCCCCCTACGAATCCCTCGATTCCAAAAAACTCCACGAAGCCGCCGAACGCGCCCTCGATCACTATCTCGCCCCACCAAAACAAGCACCAACGAAACGCAGCGGCCAACTCTTCAGTGTCTGCCCGGACATCAACACCGAAGCACTCCTGGCCAACGCATCGGAAGATTTGCTGTCCATCAGCGCCATCGCCGCGGACCTGGCCGATGATGTAGACGGCTCACGCCGCTCAGTAGCCCTGGCGATCAGTCGCGTGGCTGAGGGGGCGCATTTGCTGGTAGAGCGGGCGCTGGATCATCTGGATGGACCGGAAATGGCGGCGATTCTCGCCAAGCAACAAAGCGGGCTCGGCTGATTCGCCACCCACAAAAAATGGGCACCCAACCCTGGTTGGCGTGCCCATTTTTTATTCCACTCCCCCGCTGCGCGGGAGGTGAAAACGGATTACGGATTGACGCTGTCTTTCAACGATTTGCCTGGCTTGAACGCAACGGTGTTGCTGGCCTTGATTTTGACGGGTTCACCGGTTTGCGGGTTTTTGCCGGTGCGGGCACCGCGATGGCGTTGCAGGAAGGTGCCGAAGCCCACCAGCGTCACGCTGTCTTTGCGGTGCAGGGCACCGGTGATTTCTTCAAGAACGGCGTTGAGAACGCGGTTGGCTTGTTCTTTGGTGAGGTCTGCTTTTTCAGCAATGGCTGCGGCGAGGTCTGGTTTACGCATGTGAGTGAAGCCCCTTTGACGGTTTGTTGTTGTTATGTCCGTGCTGCTCTCTGCGGAGCAGCGCCAAAAGCGCCGCAGGTGCTCTACTCTGCGGCAGACGGGAGTGAGGATGGCACGCAGTGAGGCCCCGCGCCAGTATCGGCGCGGCCATTGTTAGGGCAAAAGGGGGGTGATTCCGACAGAACGACCGGTATTTACGCCAACAGAGCCGGAAGCTCTTTGTTCAGGGCCAGTTTTTCCATCACGGCGGCACCGGTAAGGGCGTAACCGAGCAGCTTGCCCGCGGCATCGCGGCATAAAACCTTGATGTCGGCGCCCTGCCCTTCGACTGTCCAGATGCCCTCTGCACCCCGTGGCGGCGGGGATACCACCAACGGGCAGACCGGGGTTTTGACGGTGATCGGCATCGGGCCATAGGTGACGGCGGTCGGGTTGCCGGCCAGGGTTTGCGCCAGCGCCCTCGCACAGCTCATCAGGGGCATGACGTACAGCAGATTCAGCCCATCGACCTCGGCACAGTCGCCCAGGGCGTAGATGTTGGCGTGGGAAGTTTTCAGGTGCCGATCGACCATGATGCCGCGGTTGACCTGCAGACCGGCCGCTGCCGCCAGGTCGACGCGCGGGCGCAGGCCAATGGCCGAGACCACCACGTCGCACGGGATCACCTGGCCATCGGACAGGTGTGCTTCCAGGCCGTCAGCCACGCGTTGCAGGCGATTGAGCACCGGGCCGAGGTGGAAGCGCGCGCCGAGGCTTTCGAGGCCAGCCTGCACCGCAGCGGCGGCCGCCGGGTGCAGCAGGGTCGGCATGACTTGCTCGCACGGTGCAACCAGCTGCACTTCGTAGCCGCCCAGGGTCAGGTCGTTGGCGAACTCGCAGCCGATCAGGCCGGCGCCGAGCAGCAGCACGCGGCGCTTGCCGGCCGCCGCCGCACGGAAGCGTGCGTAGTCTTCAAGGTCGTTGATCGGGAATACGCAATCCGCCGCGTCGCCTTCAATGGGCACGCGCACGGTTTCGGCGCCCCAGGCCAGGATCAGGTCGCGGTAGATCACCGCTTCTTCACCGATCCACAGGCGCTTGTGGCCCGGGTCGATGCCGCTGATGCGCGTGTGGGTGCGTACTTCGGCCTTGAGCTGCTCGGCCATGGCGCCGGGTTCGGCCATGCTCAGGCCGTCGGCATTCTTGTTTTTGCCGAAGCCGGTGGAGAGCATCGGCTTGGAGTAGGAGCGTCCGTCATCGGCGGTAATCAGCAGCAGCGGGGTTTCGCTATCGAGTTTGCGAAACTCGCGGGCCACGTTGTAGCCCGCCAGGCCGGTGCCAATGATTACGACAGGTGCGTTCATTCCTTACTCCTCAATTATTCAGGCAGCGATTTCGATCATTTCAAAATCCATCTTGCCCACACCGCAGTCCGGGCACAGCCAGTCTGCCGGGACGTCTTCCCAACGGGTGCCCGGCGCAATGCCATCATCCGGCCAACCGTCGGCTTCGTTGTAGATCAGGCCGCAGACGATACATTGCCACTTTTTCATCAGGTACTTCCTCAGGGTTCAGGCGTTTTGCCGGCCAGACGGTCGATGGTTGCAGCACTGCCGTCCAACTCAGCGCGTTTTGTACTGATCGGGGCCGTCGGATGCAAGCCTGTTCGGCGCAACGGCAGGCCATTTCAATCGATATCGGCGGCTGACATGTTAAGCTCGCCGCCTCATTTGCTGCCAATAATGACTCATTGTGCATCACACAGAATCCCCCTCTCCAGCTCCTCTCTGGCTCTCGCGCAGCGAACTGGCGCCCCTTCCCGATGCTTCCACCCTGGACTGGCTGTTCGACGAAGGCTCGCTCACCAGACGTCTGATTCATCTGTCGAATGATGCCTTTAGCGTCTCGCCGATGTTCGAAGGCTGGCAGCCCCTGCGCGCCGACGAGTGCGCAGCGCTGGACCTGGCCGATGGCAGTGAGGGCTGGGTGCGCGAGGTGTATTTGCGCGGTCATGGCCAGGCGTGGGTGTTTGCGCGCAGCGTGGCGTCACGCAGTGCATTGCAAGGCGACGGCCTGCATATGGACGAACTGGGCAGCCGCTCGCTGGGCGAATTGCTGTTTTGCGATCAGGCCTTCCAGCGCCGGGCCATCGAGGTTTGCCATTATCCGCAAGCCTGGCTGCCCGCCGAGGTGCAATCGCCTGAGCTGTGGGGCCGTCGTTCGCGCTTTGACCGCGGTGCGCTGAGCGTGCTGGTGGCCGAAATTTTCCTGCCTTCCCTGTGGGACGCCGCCTGCGCCCAATCGGAGAACCGTTGATGTACCAAAGCCTGCTCAAGTCCTTGAACCGCTTGAACCCTCGGGCCTGGGACTTCATTCAGCTGACCCGCATGGACAAGCCGATCGGCATTTACCTGCTGCTCTGGCCAACGCTGTGGGCGCTGTGGATTGCCGGCAAGGGTTCGCCGTCCCTGGCCAACATTGTGATTTTCGTCCTCGGTGTGGTGCTGACCCGCGCTGGCGGCTGCGTGATCAATGACTGGGCGGACCGCAAGGTCGATGGTCATGTGAAGCGAACCGAGCAGCGGCCGCTGGTGAGCGGCAAGATCAGCTCCAAAGAGGCGCTGGTGTTCTTTGCATTGCTGATGGGCGTGAGTTTCCTGCTGGTGCTGTGCACCAATGCCGCGACCATATGGCTGTCGTTGGGCGGTCTGGCGCTGGCGTTCAGTTACCCGTTCATGAAGCGCTACACCTATTACCCGCAAGTGGTGCTGGGCGCCGCATTTTCGTGGGGGATGCCGATGGCGTTCACCGCAGAAACCGGTGAACTGCCGGCAGTTGCATGGCTGCTGTGGATCGCCAACCTGATGTGGACCGTGGGTTACGACACGTATTACGCGATGACCGACCGCGACGACGACCTGAAGATCGGCGTGAAATCCACGGCGATTCTGTTCGGCGACGCGGACCGGGTGATCATCCTGACCCTGCAAGGGCTGGCGCTGGGCTGCCTGTTGCTGGCGGGTTCGAAGTTCGACCTTGGTGGCTGGTTCCACCTCGGATTATTGGTGGCGGCGGGCTGCTTTGCGTGGGAATTCTGGTACACCCGCGGCAAGGACCGGATGCGCTGCTTCAAGGCGTTTTTGCACAATCACTGGGCGGGTTTGGCGATTTTCGTCGGGATTGTGCTGGATTACGCGTTGCGTTGAAGCATCAAAAAGATCGCCGCCTTCAGTAGCTCCTGCAGAGCAACGAAGGCAGCGATCTGGTGCGGCAGGCTACAACCGTTACATATGCTCGTGAACGACGTGCCAGACGTCTTTCTTCTTGTCGCCCTTCATTTCTCCGACTGCCTTGTCGTCCTTGTAGTAGTACAGCGGCTTGCCGCCATAGGCCCATTGCATCATGCCATCGTCACGCTTGACGACTGTCCACTTACCTTCAGCCTTGGCACCCGCCGGCGCCATCATTGGCGGCCAGTATTCGGCGCACTCACCGTTGCACATCGACTTGCCATCCTTGTCCTTGTCGTACGTGTAGACCGTCATGCCCTTGTGATCGACCATCATGCCGTCTTTCATCATCGCCGGGTCGGCGGCAAAGGCCAGTGTCGGCAGCGTTAACGCAGCAGTGACCAGCAAAGCCTTCCAGGATTGAGCAATGTAGTTCATGGAAACCTTCCTTTTGCGGTTGTCAGGATTCGGACTTAAAGCTTAGTCCAGGATCCAGCCAATCGCCGGCCGACTAAAATACTGTCACACGACTGCAATAATTCCGTTATCTAATGCGGCGCAAGACAGTTAAATGACAAGAGGATTAAGGGCATGGTTGGCAGGAGCATTCTGATCGTCGACGACGAAGCGCCTATTCGCGAAATGATCGCCGTTGCGTTGGAAATGGCCGGCTATGACTGCCTGGAGGCTGAAAACTCCCAGCAGGCCCACGCCATTATCGTCGACCGCAAACCGGACCTGATCCTGCTCGACTGGATGCTGCCCGGCACGTCCGGCATCGAACTGGCCCGCCGCCTCAAGCGTGATGAGCTGACCGGGGACATCCCGATCATCATGCTCACCGCCAAGGGTGAAGAGGACAACAAGATCCAGGGCCTGGAAGTCGGTGCCGACGACTACATCACCAAACCGTTTTCCCCCCGTGAGCTGGTCGCGCGCCTGAAGGCCGTGCTGCGCCGTGCGGGCCCAACCGATGGAGAGGCGCCAATCGAAGTCGGCGGCCTGCTGCTGGACCCGATCAGCCACCGCGTGACCATCGACGGCCGTCCTGCCGAGATGGGCCCGACCGAATACCGCTTGCTGCAATTCTTCATGACTCACCAGGAGCGCGCCTACACTCGTGGCCAGTTGCTGGATCAGGTCTGGGGCGGCAACGTCTACGTCGAAGAGCGTACCGTTGACGTGCACATTCGACGCCTGCGCAAAGCCCTCGGCGATGCTTACGAAAATCTGGTACAAACCGTGCGCGGCACTGGCTACAGGTTCTCAACCAAGGCCTGATAACAACAGCTGCAAGCTTTAAGCTACAAGCGGCAAGCTAAAAGCCAAACCGCCTCAAACTTGCAGCTTGAGGCTTGAAGCTCAAAACTGCTTCTATTCAAGGACGTATTTTTTTCGTGAACCAAAACTGGCATGGCACCCTGATTCGCCACATGCTGCTGCTGGTCACCGCCTGCCTGGTGATCGGTCTGATCACCGGCTATTACGGCTGGAGCCTCGCCGCAGGCCTGGGTCTTTACCTGGCCTGGACCCTCAAGCAATTGCTGCGTCTGCACGAGTGGCTGCGCCTGCACAAACCCGATGAAGCGCCACCCGATGGCTACGGCCTGTGGGGCGAGGTGTTCGACAGCATCTACCACCTGCAACGCCGCGACCAACGGGTACGCGGGCGCCTGCAAGCGGTGATCGACCGGGTTCAGGAATCCACCGCCGCGCTGAAAGACGCGGTGATCATGCTCGACACCGACGGCAACCTGGAATGGTGGAACCGCGCCGCCGAAACCCTGCTGGGCCTCAAGACGCCACAGGACAGCGGCCAACCAGTGACCAACCTGGTGCGCCACCCGCGCTTCAAGGAATACTTCGAGCAAGACAGCTACGCCGAGCCGCTGGAAATCCCCTCGCCAACCAACGACCGCGTGCGCATTCAGCTGTACATCACCCGCTACGGCAACAACGAACACTTGATGCTGGTGCGCGACGTGACGCGCATCCATCAGCTTGAGCAAATGCGCAAAGACTTCATCGCCAACGTGTCCCATGAACTGCGCACACCGTTGACGGTGATCTGCGGCTACCTGGAAACCTTGCTTGATAACGTCGACGAGGTGAATCCGCGCTGGGGTCGTGCCTTGCAGCAGATGCAGCAACAAGGTGGACGCATGCAGACCCTGCTCAACGACCTGTTGTTGCTGGCCAAGCTAGAAGCCACCGATTATCCATCGGACAACCAGCCGGTACCGATCGACGGCTTGCTGCAATCGATCAAGAGCGACGCGCAGCAGTTGTCCGGCCAGAAAAACCAGAAAATCACCCTGGAAGCCGACCCGACGATTCTGCTCAAGGGCAGCGAAGCGGAGTTGCGCAGCGCGTTTTCCAACCTGGTGTTCAACGCGGTGAAATACACCCCGGCCGAAGGCAATATCCGCATTCGCTGGTGGGGCGATGACCAAGGGGCGCACCTGAGCGTGCAGGACTCCGGGATCGGCATCGATGCCAAACACCTGCCGCGCCTGACCGAACGTTTTTACCGCGTCGACTCCAGCCGCAACTCCAACACCGGGGGCACCGGCCTGGGACTGGCGATCGTCAAACACGTCTTGTTACGACATCGGGCACGGATGGAAATCAGCAGCGTACCGGGCCACGGCAGCACCTTTACCTGCCACTTTGCCCCGGCTCAGGTCACCAAATCACGGGTTATCAGCACCGCCGATTGATACCGGCCAGCACGCACCACTAGGCAACTGGCCGGTCAGCCGCTACATTGGCTGACTTGCGCCTGCTTTTCAGGCGCAGTTTTTTCTTTCCTTCTCGAATTCACGGAACCCGCAAAACTCCATCATGGACCCTTCCCCTGGCTTGACCCTCGCTACAATTTTCGCCGACTTCGGCATGATTCTTTTTGCTCTGATCCTGGTTTTGCTCAACGGTTTTTTCGTTGCGGCGGAGTTTGCCATGGTCAAATTGCGCTCGACCCGGGTCGAGGCCATCGCTGATAAACATGGCTGGCGCGGGCACATCCTGCGCACCGTACACAGCAAGCTCGACGCATACCTGTCTGCCTGCCAGCTGGGTATCACCCTAGCCTCCCTGGGCCTTGGCTGGGTCGGTGAGCCGGCGTTCGCACTCATTCTCGAACCGCTGCTCAGCGCGGTGGGCGTCCAATCGGACGAAGTGGTCAAAGGCATATCGTTCTTCACCGCCTTTTTCATCATTTCGTACCTGCACATCGTGGTCGGCGAACTGGCCCCGAAATCCTGGGCGATCCGCAAACCCGAGTTGCTGTCGCTGTGGACCGCCGTGCCGCTGTACCTGTTCTACTGGGCCATGTACCCGGCCATCTACCTGCTCAACGCCAGCGCCAACACCATCCTGCGCATTGCAGGCCAAGGTGAGCCCGGCCCGCATCACGAACACCATTACAGCCGTGAAGAACTTAAACTGATCCTGCACTCCAGCCGTGGCCAGGACCCGAGCGACCAAGGCATGCGTGTCTTGGCCTCGGCGGTGGAAATGGGCGAACTGGAAGTGGTCGACTGGGCCAACTCTCGCGAAGACCTGGTGACCCTGGAGTTCAACGCGCCGCTCAAGCAGATCCTGGCGATGTTCCGTCGCCACAAGTTCAGCCGCTACCCGGTGTACGACAGCGAGCGCCAGGAGTTCGTCGGCCTGCTGCACATCAAGGATCTGCTGCTGGAACTGGCGGCTCTGGACCACATTCCCGAGTCGTTCAACCTCGCCGAACTGACCCGCCCGCTGGAGCGGGTGTCGCGGCACATGCCGCTGTCGCAGTTGCTGGAACAGTTCCGCAAGGGCGGCTCGCACTTCGCCGTGGTCGAAGAGGCCGACGGCAACATCATCGGCTACCTGACCATGGAAGACGTGCTGGAAGTGCTGGTGGGCGACATCCAGGACGAACACCGCAAGGCCGAACGCGGGATCCTCGCGTATCAGCCGGGCAAACTGCTGGTGCGGGGCGATACGCCGCTGTTCAAGGTTGAGCGACTGCTGGGCATCGACCTCGACCACGTCGAAGCCGAAACCCTTGCCGGGCTGGTCTACGAGAGCCTAAAGCGGGTTCCCGAAGAGGAAGAAGTGCTGGAAGTCGAAGGCCTGCGGATCATCATCAAGAAGATGAAAGGGCCGAAGATCGTTCTGGCCAAGGTGTTGATGCTGGATTGATTGCAGTTGTGGCGATCCGACAAGCTCCCTCGCCACAAAAGCCTCTTGCACCCTCTGCGCCGTGATCACTGCTTGCCCAACGCAAAGTTGGGCAGCGCGCTGACCGGCTGGTTGAACTGATACGGAATCGATACCAGCCCCAGCCCGGTATTGCGTTGCACCACGAAGTGCAAATGCGGCCCGGTGCTGTTGCCGGTGTTACCGGACAACGCCAGCGCATTCCCTACCGTTACCCGCTGACCTTCCCGAACGCAGACCGAGCCTTTCTTCAGGTGCAGGTAAACACCCATGGTCCCGTCATCGTGCAGCACCCGCACGAAATTGCCGGATGCGTCGGTGCCGCGTCCGCTCTGTCTGTTCTCGGTTTTCACCACCACCCCGCCTCGCGCAGCAATGATCGGCGTGCCCTCAGGCATCGCGATGTCTATGGCGTAACGGCTCTTGGGCCCGAAGTGGCTGTAGGGGCCATTGGCGCCCTGGCTTATCCGGAACGGTCCGCCACGCCAGGGCAACGGGTACCGATAGCCCACCGTGGGTCCTGAGGGGTCGCCCAGGGAGTAATTGAACTTCGGGACGTACGCTATCGGCTTTCCACCTTTAGTCGCCGTGAACTGCGCCAGGCGAACGCTGCTGCGTAGCGGTATCACGCGCCGAATCGTCCCGCCCGGCACACCGCTGGCGTTCTTCACCCCGGCAAAACTCAATTCGACTTCTACCGGTGCATACAGGTCATTGCGCACGTACACGCTGTGCACGCCGTTCTTCTTCATGATGATGAGGCGCACCTGACGCTCAAGGTGCTCGACCATGCCATCGCGAAAAACGAACACATGGGCGCCTTTGCTGGGGCGGTCGCTGTAGGACACCACGCCATAGACATCTTTGGATTTGTAGATGGTCATGGCCATGGCCGAGTTGGCGACCATGAACAGGCCACATAAAAGCAGCAGGCGCGTGAACATGAGCAAGGATTCTGTCGAGTGAGATCTGGGATGGAGCCTAGCAGCTGCAATGGACCCGGGTAGTCGGCAGATGTTTCAGAAAAGGTGTTCAGCAGATGTGCGGTAACCGTGATGACCCCATCGTCGGATCGCCGCCCGGAGCAAGCTCGCTCCCACAAGAGAACGCATTACAAATGTGGGACCGAGCCTTCTCGCGAAAGCGGACTGTCAGGCGACGCTATATCAAGCGCCAGGAATGAAGTGCTTCTGCGCCGTACCACGCGCAATCAGGCGCGAGATGTAATCGAGCTTCTGTGCATCCTGGTCGACAAAACGGAAGGTCAGTTGCAGCCAATCGCTGTCGGGCTTCGGTTCGTGAGCCACGACAGCGTGCAGGTAGCCATTGAGGCGGGCGACTTCGGCGTTATCGCCCTGCTCCAGGTCCAGCACGGCGCTGTCGAGGATCTGCGGAAGGGTCTCGGTGCGCTTGACCACCAACAGGGCTTCCTTGAGGCTCAAGGCCTTGATCACGCATTGCGCGATACCGTTTGGCAAACGCAGTTGACCCTGGCCACGGCCACTGGTGGGTGCCGAAGAGGCCGCAGGCGCCTTGACCGGCGGACTGTTGAGCAAGCCTTTGGACGGTGCGGGTGCGGCCGTTGGCGTGACGACGGGGGCCTTGCCACCGGTCAAGGCGGCAAGGGAGTCGTTAGCGAAGGCAGGGCTGGTTTTGGTCGCGGCGACGTTGATCAAGGCATCGAGTTTGCCAACCTTGTGCAGCGCCTGCTTGACCTTGGTGATCAGTTGCTCGTTGGTGAACGGCTTGCTGACGTAACCGGAAACTCCGGCCTGGATCGCCTGGACAACGTTCTCCTTGTCGCCACGGCTGGTCACCATCACGAAAGGCATGGCCTTGAGGTTGTCTTGCTCGCGGCACCAGGTCAGCAGTTCCAGGCCGGACATTTCCGGCATTTCCCAGTCGCAAAGGACCAGGTCGAAGGCTTCCTTGGCCAGCATGGCCTGGGCCTTTCTGCCGTTGATCGCGTCTTCGATCCGCATGCCCGGAAAATAATTGCGCAGGCACTTCTTCACCAGGTCACGAATGAACGACGCGTCGTCCACGACCAACACACTGACCTTACTCATCCAAAACCCCTTTAAAAAATCCCGGCCAGCATACCGCCTTGCTGATGGCACATTGCCAAAAAACCTTCAGTCACGCCGGACTTTTCGTTCGCGGGGTGCTGCTTTTCGAATTTGTAAGCCACAAACAAAAACGCCCGGCCAAAAGGCCGGGCGCTTTACTTGGGCAACCTTACTTATCGTCAGTTTTGCCCGGAACATTAGCGCTTTCGCCACTGGTTCCTTCGACTTCTTCCTTCATGCGCTTGAGACCCAGGTGTCGCACGTCGGTGCCGCGTACAAGGTAGATCACCAGCTCCGAGATATTGCGCGCGTGGTCGCCGATACGCTCCAGCGAACGCAACACCCAGATAATGCTCAGAACCCGCGAAATGGAACGCGGGTCTTCCATCATGTAGGTGGCCAGCTCACGCAGGGCGGTCTTGTATTCGCGGTCGATGATCTTGTCGTACTGCGCCACCGACAAGGCCAGTTCGGCGTCGAAACGGGCAAAGGCGTCCAATGCGTCGCGGACCATGTTGCGCACCTGGTCACCGATGTGGCGCACTTCGACGTAACCGCGCGGCGCTTCACCTTCTTCGCAAAGCTGGATGGCGCGACGGGCGATCTTGGTCGCTTCGTCACCGATGCGCTCCAGGTCGATCACCGACTTGGAAATGCTGATGATCAGGCGCAGGTCGGAAGCCGCCGGCTGACGACGGGCCAGAATGCGCAGGCATTCTTCGTCGATGTTGCGTTCCATCTGATTGATCTGGTCGTCGATCTCACGCACCTGCTGGGCCAGGCCGGAGTCGGCCTCGATCAGCGCGGTGACCGCGTCGTTGACCTGTTTCTCGACCAGCCCGCCCATGGCCAGGAGGTGGCTGCGCACTTCCTCCAGTTCGGCGTTGAACTGCTGGGAGATGTGGTGTGTAAGGCCTTCCTTAGAAATCATGTTGTCTGCTCCGCAAAAGCTGTGAGCTGCAAGCTACAAGCTGCAAGCTGATGTGTTGTACCCGAACCGCCCTGACTTGCCGCTTGAAACTTGCGGCTTGTGGCTGCTGCTAGCCATAGCGACCGGTGATGTAGTCTTCGGTCTGCTTCTTCGCCGGGTTGGTGAACAGGGTATCGGTGTCGCCAAACTCAACCAGCTTGCCCATGTACATGAACGCGGTGTAGTCGGACACCCGCGCCGCCTGTTGCATGTTGTGGGTCACGATCACGATGGTGAACTTGGATTTCAGTTCGTAGATCAGTTCTTCGACTTTCAGCGTGGAGATCGGGTCGAGTGCCGAGCACGGTTCGTCGAGCAGCAGGACTTCCGGCTCAACGGCGATGGTGCGGGCGATCACCAGACGCTGCTGCTGACCACCGGACAGGCCCAGTGCCGACTCGTGCAGACGGTCCTTGACCTCGTCCCACAGTGCCGCGCCTTTCAACGCCCACTCAACGGCTTCGTCGAGCACACGCTTCTTGTTGATGCCCTGGATGCGCAGGCCGTAAACCACGTTTTCGTAGATGGTTTTCGGGAACGGGTTGGGCTTCTGGAACACCATGCCGACGCGACGACGCAGCTCGGCCACGTCTTCACCCTTGCGGTAGATGTTGTTGCCGTACAGGTTGATCTCGCCTTCAACGCGGCAGCCGTCAACCAGGTCGTTCATGCGGTTGAAGGTACGCAGCAACGTGGACTTGCCGCAGCCGGACGGGCCGATGAAGGCGGTCACGCGCTGTTTCGGGATGTTCATGCTGACATCGTACAGCGCTTGTTTTTCGCCGTAGAACAGGCTCAGGCCCGGTACTTCAATGGCTACGGTTTCCTGCTCGAGGTTCAGGCTCTGTTTGTCGCGACCCAGGGCCGACATGTTGATGCCGTGGGTATGTGCTTCGTGCTGCATGGGAGGCTCCCTGTGCTAACAAATTCGGTTCGGTTTTTGTGGGAGCGAGCCTGCTCGCGAAGGGGCCATCACTGGCGCCAAAAGCTTCGCGAGCAGGCTCGCTCCCACATAAGAAATCAGCTATCCAACGCCTTGTACTTCTCGCGCAGGTGGTTACGGATGTACACCGCCGACAGGTTCAATGTCGCGATCACCAGCACCAGCAGCAGCGCCGTTGCGTACACCAGCGGTCGTGCGGCTTCGACGTTCGGGCTCTGGAAGCCGACGTCATAGATGTGGAAGCCCAGGTGCATGATCTTCTGGTCCAGGTGCAGGTACGGGTAGTTACCGTCCACCGGCAGCGACGGCGCCAGTTTCACCACACCCACCAGCATCAGCGGCGCCACTTCACCCGCGGCGCGGGCCACGGCGAGGATCATGCCGGTCATCATTGCCGGGCTGGCCATCGGCAGCACGATCTTCCACAAGGTTTCAGCCTTGGTCGCGCCGAGGGCCAACGAGCCTTCACGCACAGTGCGAGGAATCCGCGCCAGGCCTTCTTCGGTGGCCACGATCACCACCGGCACCGCCAGCAGCGCCAGGGTCAGCGAAGCCCAGAGCAGACCCGGCGTACCGAAGGTCGGTGCCGGCAGTGCTTCCGGGAAGAACAGACGGTCGAGCGAGCCACCCAGCACGTAGACGAAGAAGCCCAGGCCGAACACGCCGTAAACGATCGCCGGAACGCCCGCCAGGTTGTTCACCGCGATGCGGATCACCCGGGTCAGCGCATTCTGCTTGGCGTATTCACGCAGGTACACCGCCGCCAGCACGCCGAACGGGGTCACGATCATCGCCATGATCAGGGTCATCATCACGGTGCCGAAGATGGCCGGGAAGATCCCGCCTTCGGTGTTCGCTTCACGCGGGTCGTCGCTCAGGAACTCCCAGACCTTGCTGAAGTAGAAACCGATCTTGGTGGTCGTGCTCATGGCGTTCGGCTGATAGGCGTGCACCACTTTGCCAATGCCGATTTCGATTTCCTTACCGTTCGCATCGCGGGCGGTCAGGCTGTCACGGTTGAACTGCGCATGCAGATCGGTCAGGCGCGCTTCAACATCCTGATAGCGAGCATTGAGTTCGGCGCGCTCCGATTCCATGTCCGCTTGTGCGGTGGCGTCGAGCTTGCCATCGAGCTCCAGCTTGCGACCGTGCAGACGGATGCGCTCGAGACCGGCGTTGATCGCGCCGATGTCGGTTTTTTCCAGGTTCTTGAGCTGTGCAGCCAGCTTGTTGACGCGGTCGACACGGGCCTGCAACTCAGGCCATGCGGCTTCGCCTTCAGCGACAACCTTGCCATCCTGTTTGACGTTGACCAGGTAGCCGTAGAAATTGCCCCACTCGCGACGCTCGATGGCCATCAGCTCCGGCGGCGTCGTCTGTTTGGTCAGCCACTCACCGACGATCCAGGTGAAGTCGTTGCCGTTCAGGTCACGGTTGCCGACCTTGATCAGCTCGCGGGTCATGAACTCAGGGCCTTCGTCAGGCACCGGCAGGCCGGCGCTCTTCAGGCGGGCACGTGGCACTTCTTCTTTCTGCACCACTTCGCCAATGACCAGGTGCTGGCCCTGGCCCGGCACGTCGTAGCTGGCATGGATCAGATCCGCCGGCCAGAAGTGACCCAGGCCGCGCACGGCAATCACTGCCAGCAGGCCAATGGTCATGATGACCGCGATGGACACCGCGCCACCGCTGATCCAGACGCCGGGGGCGCCGCTCTTGAACCATCCTTTCAGGGAGTTCTGTTTCACAGACTTCTACCTTTCTTAAAGCGACGAGTATTTCTTGCGCAGACGCTGACGAATCAGTTCCGCGAGGGTGTTCATGACGAAGGTGAACAACAGCAGCACCAGCGCCGAGAGGAACAGCACGCGGTAGTGGCTGCCGCCGACTTCCGATTCGGGCATTTCCACTGCAACGTTGGCCGCCAGGGTGCGCAGGCCTTCGAACAGGTTCATTTCCATGACCGGGGTGTTACCGGTAGCCATCAACACGATCATGGTTTCACCGACCGCACGGCCCATGCCGATCATCAGCGCCGAGAAGATGCCCGGGCTCGCGGTGAGGATCACCACGCGGGTCATGGTCTGCCACGGCGTGGCACCGAGGGCCAGGGAGCCCAGGGTCAGGCCGCGAGGCACGCTGAACACGGCGTCTTCGGCGATGGAGTAGATGTTCGGGATCACCGCGAAGCCCATGGCCAGGCCGACCACCAGGGCGTTGCGCTGGTCGTAGGTGATGCCCAGGTCGTGGGAGATCCACATGCGCATGTCGCCACCGAAGAACCAGTTTTCCATGAACGGGCTCATGTACAGCGACAGCCAGCCCACAAACAGGATCACCGGAATCAGCAGCGCACTTTCCCAGCCATCCGGGACTTTCAGGCGGATCGACTCAGGCAGGCGGCTGAAGGTAAAACCGGCGACCAGAATACCGATCGGCAGCAGCATCAGCAGGCTGAAGATGCCCGGCAAATGCCCTTCCACATACGGTGCGAGGAACAGACCGGCGAAGAAACCGAGGATCACCGTCGGCATTGCTTCCATCAACTCGATCACCGGCTTGACCTTGCGGCGCATGCCCGGAGCCATGAAGTACGCGGTGTAGATCGCAGCGGCAACGGCCAGTGGTGCGGCCAGCAGCATGGCGTAGAACGCGGCTTTCAGGGTACCGAATGTCAGCGGCGACAGGCTCAGCTTGGGTTCGAAGTCGGTGTTGGCGGCGGTCGATTGCCAGACGTATTTAGGCTCGTCGTAGTTCTCGTACCAGACCTTGCTCCACAGCGCGCTCCACGAGACTTCCGGGTGCGGGTTGTCGAGAAGCAGCGGGTGCAACTTGCCGCCAGCTTCCACGATCAGGCGGTTGGCACGAGGCGATAGACCGAAAATGCCCTGGCCTTCAGCGACCGGTTCCACCAGCAAGGTGCGGTGGGCGGTACTGTGGAACACGCCAAGCTTGCCGGAAGCGTCGAGGGCAACGAAGCCCTTGCGGCGTTCTTCGGCAGTGATTTCAACGATAGGCGTGGTGCCCATCTGGAAGGTGCGAATCTGCTTCAGACGTTGCTCGCCATCGGGGTCGCGAGCCATGAACCACTGGGCCAGACCACCCTTGGAGTCACCGATGATCAGCGAGATGCCGCCCACCAGCTGGGTGCTGGCGGTGACTTCGGTTTCGCCGTTTTCCACCAGTTTGTAGCGGCCGTTGAGGCTTTTGTCGCGCAGGCTGAACACGTCGGCCTGGGCGCGTCCGTTGATCACGTACAGCCACTGCTGACGCGGGTCGACGAAAATATTCTTCACCGGCTCGGTCATTTGCGGCAGTTCGATGCGCTTCTGCTCGTTAGTGACTTCGCCGGTCATCATGTTCTCTTCGCTGGTCAGCGACAGGACATTGAGTTGCGAACCGGTGGAGCCGACCAGCATCAGGGTCGAATCGTTGGCGTTGAGGCTGACGTGCTCCAGCGCACCACCGGCTTCGTTGACCGCGATCGGCGCTTCGCCGTACGGGTACTCGACGGCCGGGGTGATGGTTTTCTTGCCTTCCGGGTAGCTGACTTTATATGTGTGACGGAACACCAGGGCCTGGCCGTTGGACAGACCCACCGCCACCAGCGGGTGACCTGGCTGGTCTTCACCGATGGAGGTCACGGTGATGCCGGCCGGGATCGACAGATCGACGCGCTTGAGTTCGGCGCCACTGTCGATGTCGAAGAACAATGCCTGGCCCTTGTCGGAAACCCGCATCGCAACCTGGTTCTGTTCTTCCAGGGAGATCATCAGCGGCTTGCCGGCGTCTTGCATCCAGGCTGGCGTGATGGCGTCCTTGGCGGTCAGGCTGGCACCCTGGAACAGGGGAGCGACGACGTAGGCAAGGAAGAAGAAGATCAAGGTGATCGCACCCAGTACAGCGAGGCCGCCAACGAGGACGTACCAGCGGGTCAGGCGATCTTTGAGCGCGCGAATGCGGCGCTTGCGTTGCAACTCAGGCGTATTGAAATCAATTCGCTTGGGGGGATTAGTAGTCATGTTGGAATTGGCCAGATCATTCATTCGCACACCCTAGCGATCCTGTATGACAGAAAGATGACAGTGCAGTGACGCAACAAATCCGCCGCTGGCGGTAACCAGCAGCGGATAGAGAATTTGAGGTGTATGGGGGCGGCTCCTGCCGCCCCCATGTGAGTCCAGAGGGGTTCACTCTAGACTCAGTTTGTTACTTTTTTGCGACTTCAGCGCCGCCTTCCGCCAGACCCAGGTCAGCCAGAGCTTTGGCAGCTACTTTGGCCGGCAGTGGGATGTAACCGTCTTTCACTACAACTTCCTGGCCCTGTTTCGACAGAACCAGTTTCACGAACTCGGCTTCCAGCGGGGCCAGAGGCTTGTTCGGGGCTTTGTTGACGTACACGTACAGGAAGCGGGACAGCGGGTACTTGCCGTTCAGGGCGTTTTCTTCGGTGTCTTCGATGAACTCGGTGCTGCCTTTCTTCGACAGAGCAACGGTTTTCACGCTAGCGGTCTTGTAACCGATGCCCGAGTAACCGATGCCGTTCAGCGAGGAGCTGATCGACTGCACGACCGAAGCCGAACCTGGCTGTTCGTTCACGTTAGGCTTGTAGTCGCCTTTGCACAGGGCTTCTTCCTTGAAGTAGCCGTAGGTGCCGGATACCGAGTTACGACCGAACAGTTGAACCGGCTTGTTGGCCAGGTCGCCGGTCACGCCCAGGTCACCCCAGGTTTTGACTTCGGTTTTAGCGCCGCACAGACGAGTGGACGAGAAGATCGCGTCGACCTGTTCCATGGTCAGGTGCTGGATCGGGTTGTCCTTGTGTACGAATACAGCCAGGGCGTCCACGGCAACCGGGATAGCGGTTGGCTTGTAGCCGTACTTCTGCTCGAAGGCAGCCAGTTCGGTGTCCTTCATCTTGCGGCTCATCGGGCCCAGGTTGGAGGTGCCTTCAGTCAGCGCAGGTGGCGCAGTGGCGGAGCCAGCGGCCTGAATCTGGATGTTTACGTTCGGGTATTCTTTTTTGTAGTTCTCAGCCCAGAGGGTCATGAGGTTGGCCAGGGTATCGGAACCAACGCTGGACAGGTTGCCCGACACACCAGTGGTCTTGGTGTAGCTCGGGATAGCAGGGTCAACAGCGGCAACCGCGTTGGCAGTCGCAACGCCAGCAGCGACAAAAGTCATTGCCGCCATCAAACGCTTCAGTTTCATGCCTTACTCCTAGCAGATAGGGTGTGTTAAGTCGGGGCCAAGTATCAGCAGGCCGTGTGAACACTCTATGGCTGAAATATGACAATTGGATGAAAGGCCAGCACTCCGCTCGGAAGGCTGGCCTTTCAGTTGTAACTGTAGATGTGAGGAGTGCTGTGATCGCTCGCTATCAGCGGCCCTTCTTCCAGAGATATGCACCTACCAGAATCCCGACCCCACACAGCACCGCCACATAATAAGCAGGCCCCATCGCACTCTCCTTGAGCAACAGGCTGACGATCATCGGCGTCAGGCCGCCGAAAATCGCGTAGGCGACGTTGTACGAGAACGACAGTCCGCTGAAACGCACCACTGGCGGGAACGCCTTGACCATCACATACGGCACCGCGCCGATGGTGCCGACCAGCAGACCGGTCAGGGCATACATCGGGAACAGCCAGTCGGGATGATCGGCCAGGCTGTGATAGAAGGTCCAGGAACTGGCCAGCAGCGCGGCACAGCCGATCACGAACACTCGTCCCGCACCGAAGCGATCGGCCAGTGCGCCGGCAATGATGCAACCAAAGCTCAGGAACACGATCGCCACGCTGTTCGCCTGCAGGGACGTGGTTGGCGAGAAGTGGTAGACCGTCTGCAACACAGTCGGGGTCATCAGGATCAATACCACGATGGCGGCCGACAACAGCCAGGTCAGCAGCATCGAAATGGCGATGGCGCCACGATGGTCACGCAGCACCGCCCGCAGCGGTACCTCTTCGGCCAAGGCCTTGCGCTGTTGCAGTTCTGCGAACACCGGGGTTTCGTGCAACCAGCGACGCAGGTACACCGAAAACAGACCGAACACGCCACCCAGCAGGAACGGAATCCGCCAGGCGTAATCCGCTACTTCCACCGGGGTATAGAGGCTGTTGATCGCCGTGGCGACCAGCGAACCGAGCAGGATGCCCGCCGTCAGGCCGCTGGTCAGGGTGCCGCAGGCGTAGCCGACATGTCGTTGCGGAACGTGTTCGGAAACGAAGACCCACGCCCCCGGCACTTCACCGCCAATGGCCGCACCCTGGATCACCCGCATCAACAGCAACAGGATCGGCGCCCACATGCCGATCTGCGCATAAGTCGGCAGCAAACCCATGATCAAGGTCGGCACGGCCATCATGAAAATGCTCAGGGTGAACATTTTCTTGCGGCCCAGCAGGTCGCCGAAGTGCGCCATCACGATGCCGCCCAGCGGCCGCGCCAGATAGCCGGCGGCGAAGATGCCGAAGGTCTGCATCAGGCGTAGCCACTCAGGCATGTCCGCCGGGAAGAACAGCTTGCCCACCACCGTGGCGAAGAACACGAAGATGATGAAATCGTAGAACTCCAGCGCGCCGCCCAGGGCAGACAGCGATAGAGTCTTGTAGTCGTTGCGGGTCAGCGGACGTGCGGGTTGGTCTGGCTGCGCGATGCTCGAGGGCGCTGTGGTCATGGCAAGGGCTTCTCTTATAGTCGGATCTGCAACCTCAACAACGCTGGCTGAGGTTTGGGCAGGTCCGGCACGATAGCAAATTGTTCGAAAAAGCACATAGAGGTGCGTTTTTGACGGTCAAAATGAGAACCGGACGGTCGTCGCGGAGTCTACCGACCGATATACTCAAAGCTGCTCCGGTTTTTGAGGGGTTGCTGTGCGAAAGCGCCTGTCAGGTTCATAGGCGATTTCGCAGAGTTTCCCTTTAGGCGCCTTATGGAAAACGTGACGAACGTAGTATGTTCGGTGCTGAATCGTTTTTCCCGAAGACGGCTACCACCAGCAATACCAACGAAGAGTCACGGGTCAGAGGCACCCCCGGCATGATAGAACTCGAACAAGAAGATCCGATCCCGCAAGGCGACCTGGCCCTGCAAATCACCGCGCTCCCACGCGAAACCAACGGCTTTGGCGATATTTTCGGCGGCTGGCTGGTGGCGCAGATGGATTTGGCAGGCACCGCGATGGCCAGCAAGGTCGCCGGTGGGCGCGTTGCCACCGTTGCAATCGACCGCATGGCCTTTCTGGTTCCGGTGGCGGTGGGCGCTCAGCTCTCCTTTTATACCCAGGCCCTGGAAATCGGCCGCAGCTCGATCAAGATGATGGTCGAGGTCTGGAGCGACGATCCACTGTCCAGCGAGTGGCGTAAAGTGACCGAAGCGGTGTTTGTGTTCGTTGCCATCGACGGCAGCGGGCGCACCCGTTCGGTTCCCCCGCGGGCTCGTTGAAAGAACTTCTAAACCTGGTAGCCGTTTTGCGGTCGATAGTCGTCCACGTTACTGATCGAGAGCTGTCCCATGAGCACGCCCAATGTTGAAGCCGTAAAACTGGATGAACTGAACTGCTGGCGCATACGCCACGGTCAGGCCGAATTGCTGGTGGCCCAACAAGGCGCGCACATCCTCAGCTATCAACTGGCCGGCCAGCCGCCGCTGATCTGGCTCAACGACGAGGCCGTGTTCAAGACCGGCAAGAGCATCCGTGCCGGCGTGCCGGTGTGCTGGCCGTGGTTCGGCAACTTTGCGCGCAACCCGCAAAGCGTTCAGGCGATGCGCACCAGCAATGAAGCGCCGTCGGCTCACGGCTTCGTGCGAGCGATGGATTGGGAGCTGGGTGGCATCGAAGCCGAAGGCGAAAGCCTGAAGGTCGAATTCCTCCTGCCCTACCCCGAAGGCGGCTTTCCCGGCTGGCCGCACCAGGTGGATTTGACGTTGAGCATTCGCCTCGACGAGCAATTGCACATCCATCTGATCAGCCACAACCGGGGCGCTCAAACCGTCAGCATCAGTCAGGCGCTGCACAGTTACTTTGCCGTCAGCGATGTGCGCGAAGTGCATGTCGAAGGTGTGGATGGCCTGAGCTACATCGAAACGCTGGACAACTGGAAAACCGTTACCCAGACCGGTGATTTGCGTTTTACCGGCGAGACAGATCGCATCTACCTGGACGTCCCGTCGCAGTTGAGCATCGTCGATCCAGCTTGGGAGCGACGCATCGAACTGACCAGCATTGGCTCGCGCACCGCGGTGATCTGGAACCCATGGATCGACCGCGCCACCGCGTTCAGCGACATGGCCGACGATGGCTGGCAGCGCATGCTGTGCATCGAGACGGCGAACGTGATGGGCGATGTGGTGAACCTGAAACCAGGGGCGAGCCATACCCTGGGTGTGAGCGTCGGTAGCAAGCAGCTCTAAGCAACACCACATAACAAATGTGGGAGCGGGCTTGCTCGCGATGGCGGTGTAACAGGCAACATAAATGTTGAATGTTATGACCTCATCGCGAGCAAGCTCGCTCCCACAGTTTTTTGTGCCATGCCATCTGACGGCGCGTTACAAATCCGACTCTTTCACTACCCTGACATTCTGCGCATCCAGCGCATACGCCGCATCGGCCAGGTCATTGCTGACCTTCTCGACTTTCAGCGTGCCGGTGACCCACAGCGGCGTGTAGATATCGTTCAGTTTCAGGCCCTTTGGATAGCGCACCAGCACCAGTTGGTTGGGCGGTGGCGGGGGCACGTGGATACACGCGCCCGGGTACGGGACCAGGAAGAACAACGTACTGCGGCCCTTGGCATCGGACTCCAGCGGCACGGGGTAACCGCCAATGCGGATGTTCTTGTCGTTCATCGACGCAACGGTCTTGGTCGAGTACATCACCGCCGGCAAGCCTTTGGCCTGCTTCATCCCACCCTTGTCGGTGAAAGTGCCATTGGATTCAGGGGAGTTGTGGTCGATTTCAGGCATGGCCTCGAGGGCCTTCTGGTCCGACTTTGGCATCAGTTCGAGCCAGTCGGTTTCCGGCAGTTCGCCGGCATGGGCAAGGCCCGAACCCAGTAAAACAAGAGTCAACAAAAGACGGCGCATGAAGGTGCTCGGCAAAGGGAAGAACAGGAAACGCCGAGCATTCTAGCCCTCCCGGCCGGTTTGGCGGAGAGGGCTTTGTCGCCTGGATCAGTTCTTTTTGATCAACCCGTAGATCACCAGCAACACAACGGCGCCCACCAGCGCACCGATGAAACCTGCACCTTGACCAGCCTGATAGATGCCCAGGGCTTGGCCGCCGTAAGTGGCCGCCAGCGAACCTCCGATACCGAGCAGGATCGTCATGATCCAGCCCATGCTGTCATCGCCAGGTTTCAGGAACCGAGCCAGCAGGCCGACAATCAAGCCGATAAAGATGGTTCCGATAATTCCCATGGCATTCTCCTCTCAATGAAGTAGCTATTGGAAAGCCTAGTCAGACTTTCGCAACCTGCCATGAGAGAACGGCGCACCCCGAAGGTTCCACCGTTGCACATAAAAAACTATTCGGCGATCAGTGCTTGCACCTTGAGAATCTGGGCCGCCAGCGTCTCGCGGTCTGCACAACGAAGGTTGGCATGACCGACCTTGCGGCCGACCTTGAACGCCTTGCCATAGTGATGCAGATGGCAATCGGCGATGGTCAGGACCTTCTCGGACTCTGGCACTTTGCCAATGAAGTTGAGCATCGCGCTCTCGCCAACCTTGGCAGTCGAACCCAACGGCAGGCCGGCAACGGCCCGCAGGTGGTTTTCGAACTGGCTGCACTCGGCGCCTTCGGTAGTCCAGTGCCCTGAGTTGTGTACCCGCGGGGCGATTTCGTTGGCCTTGAGGCCACCGTCGACTTCAAAGAACTCGAACGCCATCACGCCGACGTAATCCAGCTGCTTGAGCACACGGCTGGAGTAGTCTTCGGCCAGGGCTTGCAACGGGTGATCGGTGCTGGCCACGGACAACTTGAGAATGCCGCTTTCGTGGGTGTTGTGTACCAGCGGATAGAAGCGGGTTTCACCGTCGCGGGCACGCACGGCGATCAGCGAGACTTCACCGGTGAACGGCACGAAGCCTTCCAGCAGGCAGGCCACGCTGCCCAGTTCGGCAAAGGTGCCAACCACATCTTCTGGCGTGCGCAGGACTTTCTGACCCTTGCCGTCGTAACCCAGGGTACGGGTCTTCAGCACCGCTGGCAGACCGATGGAAGCCACGGCGGCGTCCAGATCAGCCTGGGACTGAATGTCGGCGAACGCCGGGGTAGGAATCCCCAGGTCCTTGAACATGCTCTTCTCGAACCAGCGATCGCGGGCGATGCGCAGCGCTTCGGCGCTCGGGTAGACCGGGACGAATTGCGACAGGAAAGCCACGGTCTCGGCCGGAACGCTTTCGAACTCGAAGGTCACCAGATCGACTTCATCGGCCAGCTGACGCAAGTGATCCTGATCGCCGTAATCGGCTCGCAGGTGTTCGCCCAACGCGGCTGCGCAAGCATCCGGAGCTGGGTCCAGGAAAGCGAAATTCATGCCCAGCGGAGTGCCCGCCAGTGCCAACATGCGACCCAACTGGCCGCCACCGATTACACCGATCTTCATCGTCAACAACCTCAGGCGATGCGTGGGTCTGGATTGTCCAGGACGCTGTCTGTCTGCTCAGCACGGAAGGTTTTCAGCACCGCGTGGAACTGCGGGTGCTTGGCGCCAAGGATACTCGCCGACAACAGCGCTGCGTTGATCGCGCCCGCCTTGCCGATGGCCAGGGTGGCAACCGGAATGCCCGCGGGCATCTGTACAATAGAAAGCAGCGAATCAACGCCCGAGAGCATTGCGGATTGTACTGGTACGCCCAGCACCGGCAGGTGGGTCTTGGCCGCACACATACCTGGCAAGTGGGCCGCACCACCGGCACCGGCGATGATCACCTCGATGCCACGCGCCTCGGCTTCTTCAGCGTACTGGAACAGCAGGTCCGGAGTACGGTGGGCAGAGACCACTTTCACCTCGTAGGGGATGCCGAGCTTTTCCAGCATATCGGCGGTGTGGCTAAGGGTGGACCAATCGGACTTGGAGCCCATGATCACGCCAACCAGTGCACTCATCGTCGTGCCTCTTCTCTCTTGGCGCCCGCAGGCGCGTCAAAAAACAACAAGCCACGCAGGATGCGTGGCTTGATTGTACGAATTATGGCCGGTCGTAACCGGCCGAAGGCCGCGCAGTATACCTCAATGAAGCAGATAAACAGCCCCTGTTGTGACCATCTGTCGATATTGGGTTCTGGACAAAAAGCCTTGTTTTACTGACTCAAAAGTCAATCCGCACAACTGCGTTAATTCACTCAGTGTTAGTCAAAAATGTAGCACTGACAACAAATACCAGGGCGCACTCAATTAACAACCAACCACACAAACCAACCAACTGCAAACCAGCCCCCCGCACAACACCTTCCGACACATATCAGCAGTGCACAACCAAGTTATTTTGAATTATTAATCCCCACAGCCAATTGAGGCCACACAATTCTACCTAACTATAGAATCAGTAAAATCACACATGAATATATCAACCAAATTAAAACCAATGCTTTTCGCAATTTTATTTATTACCAGCTCTACACAGGCGACCATCCCCATTGATGATACGCATTGGCCCTCAGAAAAAGATAAGCCAGCGTTGCAACCATTTGAGGCGCCCAACGTGAGCAAGCATACGATATTTATCAATACGTTCATCCACGATGATGTAAAAGAACCACAGTCACAGATTTTTGAGAAGTTTTTCCTTCCCTTGATCAAGGAAATCGAAGGCTTTACCGGGCGCCGGGTGTCCATTCAATTTATTCGAAATTTGCAACCCTATACCAATTTTGTTTATGAAAACGAAGACCATCAAGCCACTGCTAACAAATGGAAAGTGTTAGCTCTAAAATATAGAAACGAAAAAAACTTACCTTACAACAAAACAACAAAATTTCTTTTAGTTACAAAAAACCAACTTAACAACCAAGCAGCAGGCATCGCTGGCGCCGGTCAACAATTCGGTATTGCTTCACTGATCCGTGAATTATATGTCGGACATGAAATTGGGCATATGCTCGATGCCAGTCATGAAAACGGCGAATTGCTGTATAGGAGTGGTTGGTGGTGCGATAGTTACATGATGCCGGCCCCAACTTATTTGACCAGCGCCTGTCATGTTTATACCAATGCAAACCGTCAAAGGATCAGTGCCTTCCTGAGCGATGCTCCTTAATCGACCCGACAGTAATAAAACTGGAGCCCGCGAACTGGCTCCAGCGCACACCATTAGGCACCCGCCCCACCCTCCAACTTGCGCCACAACAACCGCACGTTCGCCTTGCGTACCAGCGCACAGCGGTACAGACGAATCTCCAGCGGCACGTGCCATTGCGGGCCGCCGCAGACCACCAACTCACCCCGCGCCAATTCGGCGCGCACACTCAATTGCGGCACCCAGGCGATGCCCAGGCCTTCAAGGGCCATGCTTTTCAGGCTGTCGGCCATGGCGGTTTCGTAAATCGTGGTGAAGCGCAGCGCCCGTTGACGCAGCAGCATGTTCACCGAACGGCCGAGAAACGCACCGGCGCTGTACGCCAGTAGCGGCACGCTGCCTTCGCCTTCCAGATCGAACAGCGGTTTGCCGTCGGCGTCGGCGGCACACACCGGCAGCATCTCGGTGTGGCCAAGGTGCAGCGAGGGGAAGATTTCCGGGTCCATCTGCATGGCCGCGTCCGGGTCGTAGAACGCCAACATCAGATCGCAGCCGCCTTCGCGCAAGGCGTGCACGGCGTCGCCGACGTTGGTCGCCACCAGCCGCGTGGCGATGTTCAGGCCCTCGTTGCGCAACTGCGCGATCCAGCGCGGAAAGAAACCCAGTGCCAGGGAGTGCGCGGCAGCGACCTGCATCACTTCGCCCTGTCCGCCTTCCAGGTGATGCAGATGGCGCAGCACTTCGCCGAGCTGTTCGACCACGGTGCGCGCGGTGACCAGAAACAATTGCCCTGCCGCCGTCAGCTCCACCGGCGTACGCGAACGGTTGACCAAGGTTAGTCCCAGCGCCGCCTCCAGGCTGCGGATTCGCCGACTGAACGCCGGCTGCGTCACGAAGCGCCGCTCGGCGGCCTGGGAGAAACTGCGGGTGGCGGCCAGGGCACTGAAGTCCTCCAGCCATTTGCTTTCCAGATTCATCACGCCCTCCCGGACACGCACCAATTTAGGTCACACGTTCGCCGTCAAGCCGGCGTCACACGGGCATTATGCCGAATATGCATAGCCTAGTGTTTAACAGCATTGGCCCAAAATTCTCCACAGGCCTAGCATTCGCAGCGTTCCGGCACAGACCGGGTCCATATTGAGATGATTTCTATCATGTCCTCCGCTGCATCATTCCGCACAGAAAATGACCTGCTTGGCGCCCTCGAAGTACCGGCTCAAGCGTATTACGGTATCCAGACCCTGCGAGCGGTGAATAACTTCCGCCTTTCGGGCGTTCCGATTTCGCACTACCCGAAACTGGTTGTCGGTCTGGCCATGGTTAAACAGGCCGCCGCAGACGCCAACCGTGAGTTGGGTCACCTGAGCGAAGCCAAGCACGCCGCCATCAGCGAAGCCTGTGCACGTTTGATCCGCGGCGACTTCCACGAAGAGTTCGTGGTGGACATGATTCAAGGCGGCGCTGGCACTTCGACCAACATGAATGCCAACGAAGTCATCGCCAACATCGCTCTGGAGGCCATGGGCCACCAGAAAGGCGAATACCAGTACCTGCACCCGAACGACGACGTCAACATGGCGCAGTCGACCAACGACGCCTACCCAACGGCTATCCGCCTGGGTCTGTTGCTGGGTCACGACGCCCTGCTGGCCAGCCTCGACAGCCTGATTCAGGCATTCGCGGCCAAGGGTGAAGAATTCAACCACGTCCTGAAGATGGGGCGTACCCAGCTGCAAGACGCCGTTCCGATGACCCTGGGTCAGGAATTCCGTGCGTTCGCCACCACCCTGGGCGAAGACCTGGCACGCCTGAAAACCCTGGCTCCGGAAGTGCTGACCGAAGTGAACCTGGGCGGCACCGCGATCGGTACCGGCATCAACGCCGACCCGCGTTACCAGCACCTGGCCGTTCAGCGTCTGGCAGTGATCAGCGGTCAACCGCTGGTACCGGCCGCCGACCTGATCGAAGCCACCTCCGACATGGGCGCCTTCGTGCTGTTCTCCGGCATGCTCAAGCGTACCGCGGTCAAGCTGTCGAAGATCTGCAACGACCTGCGCCTGCTGTCCAGCGGCCCACGCACCGGCATCAACGAGATCAACCTGCCGGCACGTCAGCCAGGCAGTTCGATCATGCCAGGCAAGGTCAACCCGGTTATTCCGGAAGCGGTCAACCAGGTGGCGTTCCAGATCATCGGTAACGACCTGGCCCTGACCATCGCGGCCGAAGGCGGCCAGCTGCAACTGAACGTGATGGAGCCGCTGATCGCTTTCAAGATCTTCGACTCGATCCGCCTGCTGCAACGCGCCATGGACATGCTGCGCGAGCACTGCATCGTCGGCATCACCGCCAACGAAGCACGCTGCCGTGAACTGGTCGAGCACTCGATCGGCCTGGTCACCGCACTGAACCCGTACATCGGCTACAAAAACGCCACCCGCATCGCCGGCCTTGCCCTTGAAAGCGGCCGCGGCGTGCTGGAACTGGTGCGCGAAGAAGGTTTGCTCGACGAAGCCATGCTCGCCGACATCCTGCGCCCGGAAAACATGATTGCTCCGCGTCTGGTGCCTTTGAAGGCATAACCCGACGCGTTACCTGTAGCACCGCTCACCAGGTCGAGGGACTAGACACCTCTCACCTTTTGAGGGCTTGGAGATTAGTCTCCAGGCCCTTTTTTTTAACTGTTTAAAAGGACAAACGTCTTCTGTGGGCGCGAGCCTGCTCGCGATGAACGATTACGCGGTGTAGCTGTAAACCGTGGTGACCGCATCGCGCGCAGGCTCGCTCCCACAAGAGCCTGACAAAAAAATGTCAGGTGTTTCAAAGGCTTCGCTTCACCGAATGCACCACAACCGTGCAGACGAACGGCACTGTCATCGGTATAGTGCCGCCCCTCTTCGCATGAGCGGTCGTCGGTAGCGAGGCCACAACCCATGCGAAACCCGAACTAATAACAAACCCGCGATATGAAACCGGGACGAACGTCGAACCGCCCATTGTGCCGTGCGCCAAGGGGTGTAACTCGATGTGTCTGCCCGGCGAGCATTTGCCTACACAAAAAACAGCGAGGAATAATCCATGCTCGAAGTCATTAACGACTTCCTCTCAGGGAAAGTACTGATCGTGCTCATTGTCGGGCTCGGTAGCTACTTCACGATCCGCTCGCGTTTCGTTCAATTGCGTCACTTCTTCCACATGTTCGCGGTGTTCCGCGACAGCCTCAAAAGCAGCGCCGGGCAACTCAGTTCGTTCCAGGCCCTGATGCTCAGCCTCGCCGGCCGCGTCGGTGCGGGCAACATCGCCGGGGTCGGCATTGCCGTGACCCTCGGTGGCCCGGGTGCTGTGTTCTGGATGTGGGTGACCGCGCTGGTCGGCATGTCCAGCAGCTTCTTCGAATGCTCCCTCGGCCAGCTCTACAAGCGTTGCGATTCCGAAGGCCAGTTCCGTGGCGGCCCGTCCTATTACATCCAGCATGGTTTGCAAAAACGCTGGTTGGGCATGCTGATGGCGTTCCTGTTGCTGGTGACGTTCGGCTTCGCCTTCAACGGCCTGCAAGCCCACGCCGTGACGCACTCGTTGAACAACGCGTTCGGCCTCGACACCACTTACACCGGCATCGGTCTGGCTGTGCTTTTGGGTCTGGTGTTCATCGGCGGGATCAAGCGCATCGCCAAGGTCGCCGACCTGTTGGTGCCGGTGAAAACCCTGGTGTACATCGGCGTGACCCTCTACGTGATCGTGCTGCAGTTCGACCATGTGCCGGGCATGCTGATGACCATCGTCAAGAGCGCCTTCGGTCTGGATCAGGCCTTCGGCGGCCTGATCGGCAGCGCCATCGTCATGGGCGTGAAGCGTGGTGTGTTCGCCAACGAAGCAGGCCTGGGCAGTGCGCCGAACGTGGCGGCTGTCGCGGCGGTCGAGCACCCGGTGGCACAAGGTGTGGTTCAGGCGTTCAGCGTGTTCCTCGATACCTTCGTGATCTGCACCTGCACCGCGCTGCTGATCCTGCTCTCCGGCTTCTACACCCCGGGCTTCGAAGGCGACGGCATTGCCCTGACCCAGAACTCGCTGGCCGCCGTAGTCGGTGACTGGGGCCGGATGTTCATCTCCGTGGCCCTGGCGTTGTTCGTGTTCACCTCGATCCTCTACAACTACTACCTGGGCGAGAGCAACCTGCGCTTTTTGATCGGTGAAAACCGCAAGGCACTGATGGGCTATCGCGCGCTGGTACTGGTGCTGATTTTTTGGGGCGCCATCGAAAACCTCGGCACCGTATTTGCCTTCGCCGACATCACCATGACCATGCTCGCGTTCGTCAACCTGATCGCGCTGTTCCTGCTGTTCAAGGTCGGCATGCGCATCCTGCGTGACTACGATGACCAGCGCGCCGCTGGCATCAAGACTCCGGTGTTCGACTCCGCCAAGTTCCCGGATCTGGACCTGGATCGCCAGGCGTGGCCGGCCAACCCGCCTGCCGCAGTCGGCAAGGCTGAAGTTGAGCCGCAAGGTGTACCCGCAGCGCAACGCTGACAGGTGAAATGACAGGCGCGCCCCCAGCGCCCGTCAGTTAAAGTTCGAAAAACTGTGGGAGCGAGCTTGCTCGCTCCCACAGGAACTCTTCCTTTCGGAGAATCCTCATGAATTCGTCGACCTACCCTGCCGCCCAGCACGTGATGGTGCTCTACACCGGCGGCACCATCGGCATGCAGGCCAGTGCCAACGGCCTGGCTCCGGCGTCGGGCTTCGAAGCGCGAATGCGCGACTATCTGCACAGCCAGCCTGAACTGGTGGTGCCGCAATGGCGCTTTCGCGAGATGTCGCCGCTTATCGACAGCGCCAACATGACGCCGACGTACTGGCAGCAGTTGCGTGAAGCAGTGGTCGATGCGGTGGATGTTCAGGGCTGCGACAGCGTGCTGATCCTGCATGGCACCGACACCCTGGCCTACAGCGCGGCCGCCATGAGTTTCCAGTTGCTCGGCCTGCATGCCCGCGTGTGCTTCACCGGCTCGATGCTGCCGGCCGGCGTCACTGACAGCGACGCCTGGGAAAACCTCGGCGGTGCGCTGGTTGCACTGGGCCAGGGCCTGGCGCCGGGCGTGCATCTGTACTTCCACGGCGAACTGCTGGACCCGACCCGTTGCGCCAAAGTGCGCAGTTTTGGTCGGCATCCGTTCAAGCGCCTGGAGCGTCATGGCGGCGGAGTGAAGGCGACTTCGGTTCCGTCGCAGCTGAATTACAACCAGCCCAAACAATTGGCGAACGTCGCGGTGCTGCCGCTGTTTCCCGGCATCAGCGCCGAGGTGCTGGATGGTTTGCTCGACAGCGGCATTCAGGGCCTGGTGCTGGAGTGCTACGGCAGCGGCACCGGCCCGAGCGACAACCCCGGGTTTCTCGCCAGCCTCGCACGTGCGCGGGACAACGGCGTGGTCGTGGCAGCCGTCACGCAATGCCACGAAGGCGGGGTTGAACTGGACGTCTATGAAGCCGGCAGTCGCTTGCGCGGTGTGGGCGTGTTGTCCGGTGGCGGCATGACCCGTGAAGCGGCGTTCGGCAAATTGCATGGGTTGTTGGGTGCGGGGCTTGAAACGGGCGAAGTCCGTCGGCTTGTCGAACTCGACCTGTGCGGCGAACTGAGCTGACACCACACCACACTTGTAGGAGCGAGCCTGCTCGCGATAACGGTGGATCAGTCACATCAATGTGAATGGTAGATCGCTATCGCGAGCAGGCTCGCTCCCACAGGGGGCATCACCCGGCATACAACTTGCTGCGCTCCAGCCATCCCAAGGCTGGAAGTCCTCATGCTCCACTCCCACCTCACCACGCTCAACGCGGTCTCCCTGGTGCTCGATGCCTTCAAGGCACAAGGCTTGTCCAGCGAAGCGCTGCTGGCCGGTAGCGGCATCAGTGCGGCGGATCTGAACCGTGCCGACACGCGCATCACCACCAATCAGGAAATGCAGGTCTGTGCCAACGCCGTTGCCCTCAAGCGTGACATCGGCCTGGAACTGGGTCGGCGGATGCACGTTTCCTGCTACGGCATGCTCGGTTACGCCCTGCTCACCAGTGCCACCTTCGGTGACGCTTTGCGTCTGGCAATGCGCTATCCGGCGCTGCTGGGAACACTTTTCGAACTGAGCCTGGAAGACGATGGCGAGCGCATCTGGTTCGCCGCCGCCGATTACCGCGAGAGCCCGGCCATGGCGGTGTTCAACGCCGAGTTCTGCCTGGTGTCGCTGAAAGTCACCTGCGACGATCTGCTCGGCCATTCCCTGCCCTTGCTCGGCGCACGCTTCGAACATGCCGCGCCCGACTACGAAGCGACCTACGCCGAACACTTCAACTGCCCAGTGCACTTCAGCGCGAGGAACAACGCCTTCGCCTTCGACAAGCGCTGGCTCGACCAGCCACTGCCACTGGCCGATGTCATCACCCATCAAGCCATGGCCGAACGCTGCCGCAAACAGAATATCGAGTTCACCGGACGCCAAGCCTGGCTGGGACGGATCCGCCAATTGCTCAGCGCGCAATTGAATGCCGCGCCCGGGCTAGAGGGGCTGGCCGAGCAAATGAACTGTTCGGCGCGGACCTTGCGCCGGCATCTCAAGGACATGGGTTGCAGCTATCAGGAACTGCTCGACGAACTGCGCTTCGAGCAGGCCAAGCAAATGCTTTGCGAAGATCAATTGCCGATCTATCAGATTGCCGAGGCGTTGGGCTTCAGCGAGACCGCGAGTTTTCGCCATGCGTTTGTGCGCTGGAGTGGTGTGGCGCCCAGCCAGTTTCGGCCACACGGATAATCCTGCGGGAGCAAGGGGCGAATTTCGGTCAAATGTTTTGGCCATATCGATCCCCTTTTGGCCTTTCCTGCCGTTCTCCGATTCGCCGTGCGCCGCAACACTGGGGGCAACCGAATCAGCCCTGCGGAGAACAAGAAATGCTGACGATCTACTCTGACGATCACCACCTGCACCATGGCCGCTGCGAACTCATCGACGGCCAGCTCAAGCCGTGCTTCGAGATGCCATCGCGCGCCGATCATGTGCTGCAACGCGTGCAGAACCAGAACCTTGGTCCAGTCGAAGCGCCAAAGAATTTCGGCCTGGAGCCCATCGCGCGCATTCACAGTCGCGACTACCTCGATTTCTTCAAGGGTGCCTGGACACGCTGGACCGAATTCAACACCGACGGTGACCTGCTGCCCTACACCTGGCCGTCCCGCACCTTACGCCAGGTCAAACCCACCAGCCTGCACGGCCAGCTCGGTTATTACAGCTTCGACGGCGGCGCCCCGATCACTGCCGGCACCTGGCAAGCGGCGTACAGCGCAGCACAAGTTGCCCTCACCGCCCAAGCGGAAATCCAGCGCGGCGCCCGTTCTGCTTTCGCCCTGTGCCGTCCACCGGGACACCACGCCGCCAGCGATTTGATGGGTGGTTATTGCTACCTCAACAACGCCGCCATCGCCGCCCAGGCGTTCCTCGATCAGGGCCACAAAAAAGTCGCGATCCTCGACGTCGACTACCACCACGGCAACGGCACCCAGTCGATTTTCTACGAGCGCGGCGACGTGCTGTTCACCTCGATCCACGGTCACCCGGAAGCCGAGTTCCCGTTCTTCCTCGGCTATGAAGATGAACGCGGCGAAGGCGCTGGCGAAGGGTTCAACTTCAACTATCCGCTGGCCGCCGGTTCAGGCTGGGACACCTGGAGCGCAGCGCTGGAACAAGCCTGCAAAGAGATCGAAAGCTACGGCGCCGACATCATCGTGGTGTCCCTGGGCGTCGATACCTTCAAGGACGATCCGATCTCGCAATTCAAACTCGACAGCCCGGATTACCTGGCCATGGGCAAGCGCATCGCGGCGCTCGGCAAACCCACGCTGTTCGTCATGGAAGGCGGCTATGCCGTGGAAGAAATCGGCATCAATGCCGTGAACGTTCTCGAAGGTTTTGAAAGCGCTTAATGAGGAAGTAGAAGAATGAAAAATCTTAAGCGTTTTATTTTTCCAGCCCTGTGCGCCACGCTAATCAGTGGCACTGCACACGCTGAAGAGCGAACCTTGCGCGTCTACAACTGGTTCGACTACATCACGCCCAAGGCCCTGGAAGACTTCAAGGCCCAGAACGCCCAGTCCAAACTGGTCTACGACATCTTCGACACCAACGAAGCGCTGGAGGCCAAGCTGCTGACCGGCAACTCCGGCTACGACGTGGTGGTGCCGTCCAACGTGTTCCTCGCCAAGCAAATCGAAGCCGGGGTATTCCAGCCCCTGGACCGCAGCAAGCTGCCGAACTGGAACCACCTCGATCCCAAGCTGATGAAGCTGATCGAGGCCAACGACCCGGGCAACAAGTTCGCCGTGCCGTACATGTACGGGACCATCCTCATCGGCTTCAACCCGGACAAGGTCAAGGCCGCCTTGGGCGCCGACGCCCCCGTAGACAGCTGGGACCTGATCTTCAAGGAAGAGAACATCAGCAAGCTCAAGCAGTGCGGCGTCGCCCTGCTCGACTCTCCCTCGGAGATCTTGCCGCTGGCCCTGCAACACCTCGGCCTGGACCCCAACAGCAAGAAGCCTGCGGACTACGACAAGGCTGAAGCACTGCTGATGAAGATTCGTCCGTATATCACCTACTTCCACTCGTCCAAGTACATGGCCGACATTGCCAACGGCGACATCTGTGTCGCAGTCGGTTATTCCGGCAGCTTCTCGCAAGCCGCCAACCGCGCCAAGGAAGCCAAGAACGGTGTAGTCGTCGACATGCGTTTGCCGAAGGAAGGCGCGCCGATCTGGTTCGACATGCTGGCGATTCCGAAGGGGGCGAAAAATCCCGAAGACGCCTACACCTTCATCAACTACCTGCTGCAGCCGCAGGTGATTGCGCCGGTCAGTGACTTCGTCGGCTACCCGAACCCGAACAAGGACGCCACGGAACTGGTCGACCCGGCGATTCGCAACAATCCCAACCTGTACCCGACCGATGCGGCGATGGGCACGCTCTACACCCTGCAACCGCTGCCGCGCGATGCCGAACGTGCGCGGACCCGGGCCTGGACCAAGATCAAGTCCGGGACTTGAGATCAGAAAAACCTCCTGCCGTTGCTGGCAGGAGGTTTTATTGTTCAAACTCAGGCCAGGCGATGCAAATTGGTCACTTTGAAAGTTGCTTCAATTTCTTTGTAAGGCGATTCGTCAATCAATGTTACATTGAAAGAGCCAGAGAATTCCTGCCGATTACCTTCACAACAAATATGAGCTCGACCAGACTCCGCAGGATATTCCAGAGTCGGCTCCCCGGCATTTTCTATCATATAGCCGATGGTGACTTTTCCATCGAGACTTACATCATGCTCTCCGTCACCAAGATCTTCATCCGCCGCCACGGATATATATCGCCGATTATTTCCCTCATTAATGACTCCCACCACAATCTTTACACCAAAACTGATAAAACCTTGAACGTCGTCGGCGTTAAAGGCAGCACCATCAATCGTTGCAGTAAAGTGGTCGCCCGTTACCTGCCGCAGGCCCTGGCACCTCGTTGCTTCCAGTGCTGCTTTCAGGCACTTTGCGTGTAAATGTTTCATAGAAATATTCCTTGATGAGCCCAAGCAAAAAAACGCCAGAATTCAGGTCATGACTTCATAGGGTCGAATGATAAATAAACTTAAAAAACGGCAACAAGGAGATACGACAGCAATTATCGATTTCGCTAGCGCAAGTACTTCCTCCGTTACGCAATAATTATTTATGCGCATTGATGCGCCCGGTCAATCCTGAAAGTGTTTCATATAACTTTGTTACAACTACAACCACAACCACAACCACAACCACAACTTCGACGTTTAACTATGTACGTCTGGCCACGACGTAGTGGGTTACCCGAACCCGAACCCGAACAAGGACGCCACGGAATTGATCGACCTGGCGATCCGCGGCCCCCGTCGTTATCAAGACCTGCGTTTGCGCACGTCTTTTTTTGCCCACAATATTTATTTACCGCCAACGCCGTCCTGCCCGTCACTACCTTGCAGGGGATCGCACACCGAACGCTCAACAGTGCCAGCCCCCACAAAGGATGTGACCCATGCCCGATACTTCCACCTCTCCTTCCGCACCCGATCTCTCAGCCGATCAGGACGCCTTGCTTACCCAATTGGTGGCAGGCCCCTCGATCAGGGAGGTCGCCACCCATGCATTGCAACCGGCCCTGAGAGCGCTCTACCCGGACCTGCACATCGACCCGCGCCTGGCCATGGTGGTTACCCCGACCTGGAGCTTTCATGACCAGCGTGTCGTCCCAGGACCACGCCGCTTTGAATCGTTGACCGACGCGCTGGTACGCCATGGTGTAGAGGCCACCCCCGTGGTCTACCTCGATGGCGAGCACTACCTGACGCTGCAACCGCTGAAACCGACTCCGGCGCAACTGCCCGTCAGAATCGATGCCATCGGACGGCTGCTCAACGAGTTGGCGCCGCTGCTGTTTGTCGCGTTTCAAGAGCAACAGGTCGACTACTGGAACCAGTACACCCGAGCGTCCGCGCCACGGTGGAAAAGCTTGTCCAACTCACTGCGCGAACTGTGGAACATCGAATCGAACACGAACTGGGACACTGACCGTTACGCTATGGCCCGCAACCTGTTCGCTGACCCGGACAAAAGCACGCGCGGGCCTCACGACCCCTATCATTCGCGGGCATGCCTGATAGACCTCGACGGCTTGAGCGGCGGCGTCTCGACTCACCTCAACATCCTCGACATGGCGGTACTGATCGGAACCCAAAGCACCCACAACCTCATCATTACTCACACCATTACCCACGGATTTCAGACATACGACTCGTTGCAGGAACTGGGCGAATCCTTGCTGACGTACACCGATGGACCGGCACCCCGAAGCGCCCTGCAATGGCGCCTGATCGAGCCGGAGGGCAATTACTTTGACCATCTGGCGTGCAACCTGATTGCCCTGCAGGCGGACTCGATTGGCGCCCTGGCGAACGATACCGCTGCAGTGAATCCCGACCTGGCACCGCACATCAGTCGCTCAACGAACGAACTCGACCCAAAGGACAAACAAAAACCCTCTCGATTCAATCGGGTTGAGCAAGCATTGCCGGACTGGATGGCCAGCGCTTCGTCCAGCGATCTCACCGCTTACAGCCGTCACCTGATGGATCTGGCACAAGTACAGAATCAGAACGCTGGTCAGTCGTTTCAGGACGGGATCAAGCCAATCCGCGAGTTCGCCCTGGATCAGCTGCGCGATGCCATGCTCAAAGAGCACGCCGATGCCGCACAGCTGAATCTGGCGGACATCGAGATCGTGGTCGATAGCGTGGTGGTCTGGGGCGCCTTCGTGCCGCTGGTCGAGCCCGAGCGCACCACGCTGAGCCTGGTCGACCTGGCACTGCAAAACCTGATTGCCCTGCCGCTGGGCAACAAAACCGTGCGCAGCACCAGCGCCACAGCACTGCCGGCATGGTTGACGGTGAGTTACCTGGAGGCGTTGATCACCAGCGTCGACATCGGCCAGACCTACCCGACTCTGATCAAAAACAAGCTGCTCGACGACCAACTTGAGAGCCTGCGGCGCCAGAATCTGTTCACCAGCCACTTACGAGTCGAGCTACCGCTTCTGGCATTGCAGCAAAAGATTCGCGCACAGGGCGGGATTGATGAACGGGGTTACCGTTATGTCGCGGCCGTGGTCCAAGTGCTTGATGCCAACCGCTGGGTGGATGGCCAGGAAGTTGTCATTCGCCCACTGGCGTTCAATCCCGGCTGGCGCCTCAATGCCTCTGCAGACGAAGTGACCAACATGTTCGTGATCGGCCCACGGCAGATGGACAAAGGCCCTTGCCTGCTCTACCGACCACTGCTCGACCAGCCATTGAGCCAGTACCCGACAGCGGCCAACCTGATCTATGCCATCAAACACACGCCGACACTGCGTCAATCGGTGCTCGCCTGGTTGCCGGATGGCGTACGCGCCAACTACGCGAACTATGTGTTCACCGGTGACCGGCCTTCGGTCTGGTCCCTCTCGCAACTCCTGGCTGACCCACTGACCCCGCTGCAGATGGGCGGCACGCTTTCCCTGGGGACCGGAGTCGTCGCGTCTGATTACCTGGCCAACTTGTTCAAGGCCAACGTCAACGCGCTGGTCGAACTGGCGCAACGGCAATCGGTGTCCAATGCGCAGAATCGCTGGGCGACTTTCAAGCAAGCGGCGTGGATGATTCTAAACGCGGCGCTGCCCTTTCTCGGCCGCACCGTCGGCACGGCCGCCTGGATCTGGCAGGTACTGGATGACCTGCAACAAACCGTGGACACCGGCGAGAACGGTGACCGACAACAGCAGAAAACAGCGATGACCGACCTGCTGTTGACCCTGGCCATGGTGCTCGCCCATCACGCCAGTACGCACCATGCGACTGCCCGCAGAATCGAGGAAAGGCCCTCGCCAACGGTAGCGACCGAGGTTGAGGAAAAACCGGCATCCCCCCCTGTTGTCGTTGTTCAGGTGCCCGATATCGTCGGCGAAGCTGCTTCTTCACAGCATCGAATATCCGTGCTGACAGGTGCCGCCCTGAGCCTGGCGAAAACCCTGGACCGCTTCAACATCACCAGACCCGAACCACTCACCCCACCCGACAGCAACAACGGTGTCTACCGCCACCTCTATCGCCACGGGACCAGGTACTACGCCCCGGTCGGTGAGCGCTGGTTCGAAGTGGCGGTTGAGGAAACCGGTGAGGTATCGATTATCGACTCACGGCAACAGCCTCTACGCAGCGGCCCTGCATTGATCAGCAATCAGCGGGGTGATTGGTTCGTCGATACACGCCTGCGTCTGCGGGGCGGTGGTTTGTCGAGTCGACGCAAGGCATTGAAACAACAGAATCGCCAGCGCGTCACCGAGCTCAAACAACAGTTGGCAGAATTCAAAAACGAGCGCGAAAGCGCACGCACAGAACTGACGGATGCCTACAACCAAATGAAGGCCGCCAGCGACGAGACGCGGCCTGCCATTCAACAGCAGTTCCTCGAGAAACTCGATCGGCGCACCGACCAATACGCGGCCCCCATTGAACAATTGAAATCGCTGAACCTGCTCGATACGGTTTCCAGTTTCCGCACCGATATGGTCGAGATGCTCGGCACCCAGCTGTATTTCAACCAGACATGGCTCGATCAAAAAAGTCCAGTCTTCACCCAAACCCTGCAGGAGACCCTGGCGCTGCTGGAAGCTGAAGAAACGGCAGGCGGGGCTGGCGACCATGCGACCTATCAAAAAATGATCGACCTGACCGAGGGCATGATCGGCAAAATCGAGTTTGCTCAATCACGATTCCAAGAGATGAGTCGACTGGGTAGAAGTGCTGCGGAAATGGTCAGCACCTACAGAGCCAAACTGCCGACTTACAGCTTGAACGATCTCAAGGCGCTTCAGGTTTCGCTAGCCCGCGAGGTATGCCTCAAAGAAGGTGACAGCGTTGCGTTGACCGAAGCCCGAAACGAATTCGCACGCCTGCTCGACACGACCAATCTGGTTATCCAGACCTCGCAAGAGCTGATGCTGCAAGAAAGCACCTGGGTGGCAGGTGAACGCATCGAGGCCCTCAGCGGCATGCTTGAACAGTTCGAGGCCATCGATCAGTCCTTCGAAGACTTCACCGTCAACCACAAGGATGCAGTACAGGAACAACCGCTCAAGCACTTGCGCAAACGGGTCAGCGAATTCCAGCAGGACACCGAGGGCTACCTGGCACAGTTGCTACGAGAGGAACCACCCAAGGAACCCCGCCCCGGACCCTCCAGGCCTGTACCTGCATCGCGCAAACGAGTGGTGAAAACACGCTTCAATGGCACAGTCGTGGGCGAAGTACGTTCCGCTGCACCGGGAGAGCCGATTCTGCTTGATGTGCGCGCGCCCATGACCGGCAAAGTCATCGCCACCTTTCACGAAAAAACACCCGGGGTCTGGCTTGAACGGGTTCCGGCCAGACGTCGCCGTCCGACGATTCCAGCACCGGCACTCGACACTCAAATTGCCCATGGCCGGACACTGCTCGATGGTCTGGAAAGCTTTATCCAGCAAAACGAAGCGAGTGCCAAAAAGCCCGGTCGCATCCCGGTTGAAGTCGAGGAACTGTTCCAGCAAAAAGCCGACCATTTCGACCAGAGTGCCAGGACCCTGGAGCAATCCCTGATCAGCTCCAACAGCACCGATGAACCCGAAGTTGCCGCGACAGAGCTGGCTGCGGAGTTGAACCAGGCACATGATCGACTGTACGCCGAGGGTCAACGGATACGCATCGATATGACCAAACAGCAACCACCCACGGCCACCCGCGTCCAGTGGCTGCGAAGCAAAAATGAAGTCTACATTGTGCGCAGCGGTGATCGACGCCGACTCAAAGGCCTACGCAAGGATTACATGCAGGAATATGAAATTCGCGAGCGTCGAAACCAGCAAGTGCTGTGGTATGCGCATTTCCACTATGCCAGCCATGACGCACCGGTCGACGCCTTCACCGCTGCACATCTGAAACTGCGGGATCAGCGACTGCTGACCGGCACATACGACCCTCGCTCGGCCACCACCAACCCACAAGTGATCGCCATCTATCGCAGCCAGATCAGCCCGCAACTGGCTCGTGCGCTGTTCTTCTCGTAAACCCGGGAGCGCCAATTGGCCTCCTGGTTCAACACCGGGAAGCCCATAAGCGCGTGGACCGCCAATCCGCGCGCTTCAGCCGGCACGCCACACCGCCCGCAACCGTTGCAGCGCCGCCTCAATGGCCTTTTCGGGCACTGCGGCAAAACCCAGCACCAGACCGGCGCGTTGATCCATCGGGGTTGCGGACTCCGGCAGCCAATAACTGCTCAAGCCGTTGACCTCGACATCGACACTGCTCGCCAACTCGATCAGCTCGCGTTCACGGGCCACGCTGTCGACCGGCACGGTCATGTGCAGTCCCGCGGCAACGGTGGGCAGCTTGCCGACGCCTGGAATATCCTGCGGCCAACCATTGAGCAAGGTGTTGCGCCGACTCAGCGCCGCACGCCGCATGCGCCTTATGTGCCGCTGAAAATGCCCAGCCGCCATGAACTCGGCCATCACCGCTTGGGTGCTGACTTCGGAGTGCCGCACGTCCACCGCACGTCGCTGCGCAAAGGCCTGCACCAGCCCCGGCGGCAGCACCAGATAACCAAGACGCAACGCCGGAAACGCGACCTTGCCGAACGTGCCGACATACAACACCCGCCCGTGACGATCGAGCGCAGCCAAAGGCGCCAGTGGCGCGCCGCTGTAGCGGTACTCGCCATCGTAGTCATCCTCGACGATCCAGCCTTGGGTGCGCTCGGCCCAGGCCAGCAGCTCCAAGCGTCGCGCCAGGCTCATGACCACGCCGGTGGGATACTGGTGGGACGGCGTGACGTAGGCCAGCCGACAATCATCGAGTGCTGACAGTTCGCTGCAATTGATGCCCTCGCTGTCCACCGTTACCCCGTGCAGCCGAGCGCCCGCCACGGCGAAGGCATGGCCGGCCGCCCGATACCCCGGATTTTCAATCGCCACCCCGTCACCGGGCTCCACCAGCAACTGTGCACAAAGGCTGATTCCCTGCTGCGCGCCACTGGTGATCAGAATTTGTTCAGCTGTGCACTGCATGCCACGGGAGCTGCGCAAATACGCGGCGATCATCCCGCGCAAGCGTGCATCGCCGGCCGGGTCGCCGTAGCACAACTGTTGAAAATCCGGTTTGCGCCAGAAAGCCGCATTCAGCTTGGCCCAGACCTCGAATGGAAACAGATCGAACGCCGGAACACCGACCCGAAATGCCCGGGGCGGACCGCTCGGCGGTGTGGCCAAATGGTTGTTTTTGACCCGGGTCAACGGGTCGTTGTGGATAACTTTACTGGATGAATCCACAGGTAAATCGAGCCAATTTGTGGATAAGGCTGTGGGTAACCCTGTTGAAAACCCTGTGGACACTTTTGTGGATAGTTTTTTTGCCGGCACGGTTGCCTGGGGCAATTGCGCGACATAAGTCCCGTCGCCTACTCGCCCTTCGATAAACCCTTCGGCGTACAACTGATCGTAGGCGCGCACCACGCTGTTACGGGAAATTGCCAACGCTGCTGCCAGATCACGACTGGCAGGCAGACGCGTACCGCTGGTCAGTCGCCCGTCCAACACACGCGTGCGCAATGCCTGGTAGAGCTGACGACTCAGCCCCTGGCGACGATCAAGTTCGATACCTGCGGGGTTGAAGGTCAGGGACAGTGGTTCGCTAGTCATCGCAATGGACCCATGAAATTTGTCATTAATGGCTCTTACAACAGACCAATAGCCTGCCTAGGATGCAGGCATTCGCCAAGGAAAATATCTCCATGTACACGCCACGTGCTTTTGCCATCGACGAGTTGTCCCAACTGCATGAACTGATCCTCGCCACCCGTCTCGCCATATTGGTGACCCACGGTGAAAGCGGCCTGCAAGCCAGCCATGTACCGGTGCTGCTGCATTGCGAACAAGGCTCGAACGGCACGTTGTACGGGCATCTGGCCAAAGCCAATCCACAGTGGAAAGACCTGCGCGACGGCGCCGAAGCCCTGCTGATTTTTGCCGGTGCCGACGCCTACGTCAGCCCTGGTTTCTACCCGAGCAAGGCCGAACACGGCAAAGTCGTGCCAACCTGGAACTACGTCGCCGTACACGCCTATGGCCGAGCCGAAACCTTCAGCGATGGCGGGCGGCTGCTCGACATCGTCAGCACCCTCACCGATCGCCATGAAGCTGGCCGCGCCCAACCGTGGTCAGTGGCCGATGCCCCCGCCGATTACATCGACGGCATGCTCAAGGCCATTGTCGGTTTCGCCATTCCCATCGACCGACTGGAAGGCAAGCGCAAGCTCAGCCAGAACCGCAGCCCCGCCGATATCGCCGGCGTGCGCGAAGGCCTGGCCGCCAGCCCCGACTTCAACGACCAAACCCTCGCCCAATTGATGCGCTAAGGAAGTCACCATGAGTCAAATCGACATTCGCCAAGTCACCGCCGGTGATCACGCGGCCTGGTTGCCGCTGTGGCAGGCCTACCTGCGCTTCTACAAAACCGAATTGCCGGAGGCCGTTACCCATAACACCTGGCAGCGCATGCTTGACCCGAGCGAGCCAACCCACGCCGCCCTCGCCTGGGCCGACGGCAAAGCGGTGGGTATGGTGCATTTCATCTACCATCGTTCGAACTGGGCCATCGAAAACTCCTGCTATCTGCAAGACTTGCTGGTGGTCCCGGAAACCCGTGGCACCGGCGTCGGCCGCCAGTTGATCGAGTTCGTCTACGCCACGGCCAAGGCCGACGGTTGCAACAAGGTCCACTGGCTGACCCACGAAACCAACGCCACCGCGATCCAGCTCTACGAGCGCATCGCTGAACGCCCGGGTTTCATCCAGTTTCGCAAAGCCATCTAGGTTCAAGGAGAACAGCATGTCGATTTCACTCGCCGACTGGAAAGGCGTCCCGGCCCCCACGACCCAACTGATCGAAGGGCGTTACATCCGCCTGGAAAAACTCGACCCGGCGCGCCACGGCGACGACCTGTTCAACGCCCTGCAAGGCCCCGGTGCCGACCCGAAACTCTGGGACTACCTGCCTTACGGCCCCTTCCCGGAGCGCAGCGTCTTCAACGACTGGCTGAACAACCACGCGGCCAGCAGCGACCCGTATTTCTTCAGCGTGATCGACCGCGCCAGCGGCGAGGTCCAGGGCCTTCTCAGCCTGATGTCCATCGTCCCGGCCCAGGGCCGCATCGAAATCGGCCACGTCACCTTCGGCGCGCCGATGCAGCGCTCGCCGAAAAGCACCGAGGCGGTTTACCTGTTGGCCAAGGAATCCTTTGCCCTGGGCTACCGCCGCCTGGAATGGAAATGCAACAACGCCAACGCCCGCTCCAAATACGCGGCCGAGCGCCTGGGCTTCAGTTTTGAGGGAGTGTTCCGCCAGCACATGGTGGTCAAAGGGCAAAATCGGGACACCGCGTGGTACTCGATCCTGGACTCGGAATGGCCGGTGATTGGCGCCGGGTTCGAGAAGTGGCTGAGCGATGAGAACCAGACCGTCTCGGGTCAGGTTAAAGGGTTGGTGGAGTGCAGAACGCAACAGTCCTGAATCCAGAAAACCGCAGCCTTCGGCGAAGACTGCGATTTGAATTTCGGGCGAAAAAAAGGGGAGCACATGCTCCCCCGAGGTATAAAGCGTTGTATCGAGGCTGTTAACTCAGCCTTCGATCTCGATCAGGATCTCGCCCGGGTTCACCCGGTCGCCCTTGGCCACATGAATGGCGGTGACTTTACCGGCGATGGCTGCCTGGACTTCGGTTTCCATCTTCATCGCTTCGGTGATCAACACGGCCTGGCCGGCCTTTACGGTGTCGCCTTCCTTGACCAGCACGTCGACGATGTTGCCCGGCATGGTGGTGCTGACGTGACCCGGTGCAGTGGCTTGCTTGCGCTTGCTGCCGCCGCCGCCGACGAATTCGTTGAGCGGCTCGAACACCACCTCTTCCGGCATGCCGTCGATGGACAGGTAGAAGTGACGCTTGCCTTCGGCCTTGACGCCGACACCGGTGATGTCGACGCGGTAGGTTTCGCCGTGAACGTCGATGACGAATTCGGTTGGCACGCCTTCGCCGCCAGCCGAGGCGACGCCGCCGGCGTCAGGAATCGGCAACAGCACTTCCGGCGTCAGGGTGCCCGCAGCACGCTCTTCGAGGAACTTGCGACCGATGTCCGGGAACATGGCGAAGGTCAGCACGTCTTCTTCAGACTTGGCCAATGCGCCGATGTCGGCACGCAGCTTGGCCATTTCCGGCTTGAGCAGATCGGCCGGGCGAACGTCGATCACTTCTTCGCTGCCGATGGCCTGGCGGCGCAGTTGTTCATTCACGGTGCCCGGCGCCTTGCCGTAGCCACCTTGCAGGTACAGCTTCACTTCATTGGTGATGGTCTTGTAGCGCTCGCCGGCCAGCACGTTGAAGAACGCCTGGGTGCCGACGATCTGCGAAGTCGGGGTCACCAGCGGCGGGAAGCCGAGGTCTTCACGAACCCGCGGGATTTCGGCCAGCACTTCGCTCATGCGATTGAGTGCGCCCTGCTCTTTCAATTGGTTGGCCAGGTTGGAAATCATCCCGCCCGGTACCTGGTTGACTTGAACACGGGTGTCGACGGCGGTGAATTCGCTTTCGAACTGATGGTACTTCTTGCGCACGGCGTAGAAGTACAGACCGATCTCTTGCAGCAGTTCCAGGTTCAGGCCGGTGTCGAACTCGCTGCCTTTAAGGGCGGCGACCATCGACTCGGTGCCCGGGTGGCTGGTGCCCCAGGCGAAGCTGGAGATCGCGGTGTCGATGTGATCGGCACCGTTTTCGATGGCCTTCATTTGGCACATCGCAGCCAGGCCAGCGGTGTCGTGGGAGTGAATGAACACTGGCAGCGATTGCTCGGCTTTCAGAGCCTTGACCAGTTCGCCGGTGGCGTACGGGGTCAGCAGGCCAGCCATGTCCTTGATCGCCACCGAGTCGCAACCCATGGCTTCCATTTGCTTGGCCTGGTTCACGAAGGCCTCAATGGTGTGCACCGGGCTGGTGGTGTAGGCGATGGTGCCCTGGGCATGTTTGCCGGCGGCTTTCACCGCTTCGATGGCCACGCGCAGGTTACGCACGTCGTTCATGGCGTCGAAGATGCGGAACACGTCGATGCCGTTGACCGCTGCCTTGGCGACGAAGGCCTTGACCACGTCGTCGCTGTAGTGGCGGTAGCCCAGCAGGTTCTGACCGCGCAACAGCATTTGCAGGCGAGTGTTAGGCAGCGCGGCACGCAGTTGGCGCAGACGCTCCCACGGATCTTCTTTCAGGAAGCGTACGCAGGCGTCGAACGTCGCGCCGCCCCAGCACTCCAGCGACCAGTAGCCGACTTTGTCGAGCTTGTCGCAGATCGGCAGCATGTCTTCGGTGCGCATGCGGGTCGCGAGCAGCGATTGGTGGGCGTCGCGCAGGATCGTGTCGGTAACGTGGATTTGCTTGCTCATTGTTCTATTCCTCACAGGCCTGCGTGGGCGGCGATGGCGGCGGCGATGGCCAGGGCCAGCTCTTCGGGTTTGCGCTTGATCGAGTAGTTGGTCAGTTCAGGGTGGCTTTCAACGAAGCTGGTGTTGAACTGGCCGCTACGGAATTCCGGGTTACGCAGGATTTCCTGGTAGTACGCGGCGGTGGTCTTGACCCCTTGCAGACGCATGTCGTCGAGGGCGCGCAAGCCACGGTCCATCGCCTCTTCCCAGGTCAGCGCCCACACCACCAGTTTCAGGCACATGGAGTCGTAGTACGGCGGGATGGTGTAGCCGGTATAGATCGCCGTGTCGGTACGTACGCCGGGACCGCCGGGTGCGTAATAACGGGTGATCTTGCCGAAGCTCGGCAGGAAGTTGTTCTTCGGGTCTTCGGCGTTGATCCGGAATTGCAGGGCGAAACCACGGTGCTGGATGTCTTCCTGTTTCACCGAAAGCGGCAGGCCGGACGCAATGCGAATCTGCTCGCGGACAATGTCGATGCCCGTGATTTCTTCGGTGATGGTGTGTTCCACCTGCACCCGGGTGTTCATCTCCATGAAGTACACCTCGCCCTCGGCGAGCAGGAACTCCACGGTGCCGGCGTTCTCGTAGCCCACGGCCTTGGCTGCGCGCACCGACAGGTCGCCGATATAGGCGCGCTGTTCAGGGGTCAGTTGCGGGCTCGGGGCAATCTCGATCAGCTTCTGGTTACGGCGCTGGATCGAGCAGTCACGCTCGAACAGGTGCACCACGTTGCCGAAGCTGTCGCCAAGAATCTGTGCTTCGATGTGCTTTGGATTGACGATGCATTTTTCCAGGAACACTTCCGCCGAACCGAACGCCTTGGTGGCTTCGGAAATGACCCGCGGGAAAGCCTGTTCGAGTTCTTCACGACTGTTGCAGCGACGAATGCCGCGGCCGCCACCACCGGAAGTAGCCTTGAGCATCACCGGGTAACCGATGCGATCGCCTTCGGTCAGGGCTTCTTCGATGCCCGACACGTTGCCTTCGGTGCCTGGGGTCACCGGTACGCCGGCCTTGATCATGCTGCGGCGGGCTTCGGTCTTGTCGCCCATGCGGCGAATGACTTCAGCCGACGGGCCAATGAATTTGATCCCGCGTTCGGCGCAGATCTCCGCCAGCTCGGCGTTTTCCGAAAGGAAGCCATAGCCGGGGTGCAGTGCATCGCAACCGGTTTCCACCGCCAGGTTCACCAGCTTGCGCGGGTTCAGGTAACCGGCCAGCGGTTCGGCACCAATGCTGTGGGCCTCGTCCGCACGCTTGACGTGCAAGGCATGACGGTCGGCATCGGAGTAGATCGCGACCGAGCGAATGCCCATTTCGGCGCAGGCACGTACGATTCGTACGGCAATCTCACCACGGTTGGCGATCAGGATCTTTGTTATCACTTGGAGTTTCCCTTGAGCCGGTGGTACCCACGACCTGCTAGACCCAGGTCGACGCGTGACCAAATGTTTCAATTTGGTCGCAGGTCCACACTAGCGCCCACAAGGGATTAACAAAAATGAATAAAAATTGGGTCGTGCATAAGTAAAGACTTATAGTTGATTCACCAGCCAGCGACGAGAGCGACCAGATAATGCGTAAGTCATTGATGCGTATGACTTTGCGGCAATTGCAGATCTTCAACGAGGTCTGTGATTTGCGGTCCTACAGCCGCGCGGCCGAGGAAATGTCGCTCACACAACCTGCCGTCAGCCTACAGATTCGTCAACTTGAAGAGCTGATTGGCCAGCCTTTGTTCGATTACGTCGGCAAGAAACTCTACATGACCGAAGCCGCTGAAGCGTTACAGCGGGCCAGTCGGGATATTTTCGGGCGCCTGGAAAACCTCGACATGCAGCTGTCGGACATGCAGGGCTCGTTGCAGGGGCAACTGAAACTGGCGATTGAATCCAGCGCCAAATATTTCGTGCCGCATCTGTTTGCCGCATTCAAACGCCAGCACCCGGAAGTGAACCTGCAACTGACGGTGGTCAATCGCGGTCAGGTCATTCGGCGTCTGTCGGACAACCGCGATGACCTGGTGATCATGTCCATGGTGCCTCAGGACATGGGCCTGGAATTCCTGCCGTTCCTGAACAACCCGATCGTCGCCGTGGCGCCACCGGATCACCCGTTGTGTCATATGGGGCCGCTGCGCCTGCAGGATCTCGAGCCCTACACACTGCTGCTGCGTGAGCAGGGCTCCGGGACGCGGCTGGCGTGCGAAGAATACTTCAAAGAGAAGCGCGTGCACTTCAACCAGACCCAGGAGGTCTCGTCTGCCGAAGCACAGCGTGAATGTGTGCTGGCAGGCCTGGGCGTTGCGCTGTTGACGCGCCACGCCCTGAGCCTTGAGCTGGCTACCGGTGGACTGATCGAGCTACCGGTCGAAGAGCTTCCACTGTTTCGCAGTTGGTGCCTGGTGCAGGCCAAGGCGAAACGCCTGTCACCGGTGGCTCACGCCTTCCTGGCGTTTATCCGCAGCGAACGGATTCAGATCAGCGCGCTGGTTGAGCGTTTCGACGGGACGCCGAGGGAGATGCCTGCCAGAAATTGAGTTCCAACTCCGGAAAATCGCCAATTTCGGCCAGTAGCTGACGGCGTTCGCAGCGATCTTCGATGGCGCGGCGGAATTCCATGCGGCGCTGATCTTCTTGCTGACGGCGGGTTTTGACAGCGCTGTTGCGTTCTTCGTAGGGCATGGCCATTTCGAGTCTCCCAAGGCGAGTACGGGAGTTTCAATCTAGGCGCGGGGGATGACGGTTTGGCGGCTTGGGCGTTACAGACTGATGAAAGTTTGTTGGGTGCCGTGGCGAGGGAGCTTGCTCCCGCTGGGTTGCGAAGCGACCCTAGGATTTTGCGACTGCTGCGCAGCCGAGCGGGAGCAAGCTCCCTCGCCACAGGGTCGGTGCCAGCCTTGAAATCAATCGTCCAACGCCTTCACCGACTTGGGCGACAAGCGCAAGCTGCGCAGGCTGCGCTTGACGCTCTTGAGGTGGTTGACCAGGCTCGGGCCACGGGCCATGGCCACGCCCATCGCCAGCACGTCGATCACCACCAGGTGGGCGATACGCGAAGTCAGCGGCGTATATATTTCAGTGTCTTCATGCACATCGATCGCCAGATTGACCGTAGACAACTCGGCCAACGGCGTCTGGCTCGGGCACAGGGTGATCAACGAGGCACCACTTTCGCGCACCAGGTTGGCGGTGATCAGCAGGTCCTTGGAACGCCCGGACTGGGAAATGCAGATCGCCACGTCGGTTGGCTTGAGTGTCACGGCCGACATCGCCTGCATGTGCGGGTCGGAATACGCCGCAGCGGTGAGCAGCAAGCGGAAGAACTTGTGCTGGGCGTCCGCCGCTACCGCACCGGAGGCGCCGAAGCCGTAGAACTCGACACGCTGGGCTTGGGACATCAGCGTCACCGCCCGCTGCAGTTCCAGCGGATCGAGCTTCTCGCGAACCTCCATCAGCGTGTGCAGGGTGGTGTCGAAAATTTTCAGGCTGTAGTCGGCGACCGAGTCATCCTCATGGATCGCAAACTGACCAAAACTCGCACCTGCCGCCAGGCTCTGGGCCAGCTTCAGCTTCAGGTCCTGAAAGCCGGAACAACCGATGGCACGGCAAAAACGCACGATGGTCGGTTCACTGATGCCCACGCTGTGGGCCAGGTCGGCCATGGAGCTGTGCATCACGGCCGCAGGATCAAGCAGCACATGGTCGGCGACCTTGAGCTCCGACTTGCGTAACAGGTGGCGAGACTGGGCGATGTGTTGCAGCAGGTTCAAAGGGCTGGACTCTTTGTTATTGGCAGGTGCCGGGGATGTAGCACGCTTGTAGTTATACTACATGAATTGGCTTTTTGCCTGCTCAATGCGTTACCGAATCCCTCGATTTCAGGTGCCCGCGCTTCATGTAGCAGCCATGGCGCCCGTCCTGGTGCGCCGAGTGCGCGTTTTAATGGACAAAAGCGCCTTATGTATCCTCGTCAGCTTGCGGCTTGCGCGTGCAGCAAGCCGGCCAACGTCTCGGCCTCGACCGGGCGGCTGATCAAATAGCCCTGTACTTCATCGCAGCGCTCGGTTTTCAGGAACTCAAGCTGTTCTGCGCGCTCCACTCCTTCCGCCACGACCTTCAGCTTCAAGCCGTGAGCCATGGCAATGATTGCCCGGGTAATCGCCGCGTCTTCACTGCCTTCACCCAAGCCACGGATAAACGCCTGATCAATCTTCACGTAATCCACCGGGATCCGCTTGAGATAGCTCAGCGATGAATAACCGGTGCCAAAATCGTCAATGGCCAGTTTCACCCCGAGATCACGCAACTGCTGGAACGTCGCGATGATGTGCTCGACGCTGTCCAACAACTGGCTTTCGGTGAGCTCCAACTCCAGATAGTGCGGTGCCAGCCCGGTTTCCTCCAGGACTTGGCGCACTAGACTGACCAGCTTGCCCTGGCGCAATTGATGCACCGAGAGATTGACCGACACCCGAATCGCTTCGAGCCCCTGCCGTTGCCACTCACAGGCTTGCCAGCAGGCCTGCCGCAACACGAACTCACCGATCGGGCCGATCAATCCGGTTTCTTCGGCCAGGCCGATGAAATCCCCCGGCGGCACGCGGCCCATGGTCGGATGATCCCAACGCACCAAGGCTTCGGCGGCATTCAACCTGCCAGTGGCAAGGCACAGTTTCGGTTGGTAAAACACCTTCAACTGTTTGTCTTCGATGGCTTTGCGCAGGTGGTTTTCCAGTTGCAAACGCTCCAGCGTGCTGGCTTGCAAACTGTCGGTGTAAAACTGGAAATTATCGCCACCCAGGTGTTTGGCGTGCTGCATCGCCATGTTCGACTGATTGACCAATGCCGATATTTCCCGCGCGCTGTCCGGCAACAGGCTGATGCCCATCGACGCGCTGACCACCAGCTCATGCCCGTCAATGGTCACCGGCAAACGTAATTTGTTCGCCAGACGAGTCGCCACCCGGGCCAGGCTCGAAAGGTTGCCGTAGGAATTGAACAGCACGGCAAACTCATCACCAGAAAGGCGCGCGATGGTGTCTGCTTCAGGTAACGCATTCACCAGTCGCCGGGCCATTTTCTGCAACAACTGGTCGGCGACTTCATGTCCCAGGCTGTCGTTGAGTTGCTTGAACCGATCGAGATTGATGTGCAGCAACGCCAGGCTGCGATAACCGCCCTGTCGCACTCGTTGATGAGCCTCGCTGAGTCGTTCGCGGAACATCGCGCGGTTGGCCAGACCGGTAAGTTCGTCGTAATGGGTCAGATAGCGCATGCGCTCTTCGGATTCTCGACGGGCTGAGAGATCGGCGAAGAAGCCCACAATATGGCTCACATTTCCCCGGGTATCGCGCACAGCATTCAGTTGCAGCCATTGCGGATACATCTCGCCGTTCTTGCGGGTTTCCACCAATTCGCCCTGCCAGCTTCCTTGCTGCTCCAGCGCCTGATGTATTGCGGCGTAATGCCGACGCGCATCGCGACTGCATGGCAACTCAATGACATTGCGCCCGATCATGTCCTCGATGTCATAGCCGGTCACCCGACTGAAGGCTTGATTGATCGCGATCAGGGCATAGTTCGGATCGAAAATCACGATCCCTTCGCTGGCCGCCTCGAACACGGTCGCCGCCAGTTGTTGCTGCTCTTCCAGGCCTTTGCTGACGCTGATGTCGCGGCGAGTGCCGACCATGCGAATCACCCGGCCGTTTTCGGTACGCTCGACCGCCCGCCCGCGGTCTTCGATCCAGACCCAGTGGCCGTCGCCATGCCGTACGCGATACTCGATTTGATAGTCCTCGGTGCGGCCCTTCAAATGCTCGACCAGCGCCCTTTTCAGCGCAGGAAGATCCTCGGGATGAAGGCGCGGCTTGAGGTGACGCAGTATTGCCGTGACCTGCTCCGGTTCCAGGCCGAACAGTTCCTGAATCTGCGTGTGATGGACTTCGTCGGTTTGCAGGTTCCAGTCCCACAACCCCAACTCGCTGGCCTTCAATGCCAGCGCCAGACGCGCCTCACTCTTGCTCAACGCCTGGTTGGCGGCGTCCAGCTCCAGGCTGCGCTGAGCGACACGGTTTTCCAGGTCGACCTGGATCTCTCGCAACTCGTCCTCGGCACGTCGACGCTGTTCTATCTCCTTGGCCAGTTTCTGATTGAGCTGATCACTGCAGCTTTGCGCCTGCTGCAGATGCTCGATCAGTGCCTGGTTCTGAAAGCGCCGCATCAAGCCCCGATCGATCAATCGATTGACCTGCCAGGCAACCACGCTCAATGCACCGAGCAGAATCAACCCGAACCAGCCCCAACCGTGCTGCTGTTCGTCAGCTCCCCAAAACATATAGGCGATGGCTGGCAACAGGCAGGGCAAGGTGAATGACAGAAAGGCCGGCAAGCTGACCGCATAAGCCACGCTGGCCGAGAGCGCCGCAGCACCGATGAGACCGAAAACCCAGGCTTGCTGAATGAAGTTATCGGCGGGAACCAGGGCGATGCCGGCACCGGCCAGGGTCAGACCGGTGAGACCGGAGCCCAGCAAAAACATCCGTCGCCAAATGGGATGGGCCTGACGGTTGGGAATGGCCGAATCGAAGGCTGCGACCTGAATCACCCGCAATGCCACCAAAGACAACAACCACACCAGCCAGACACTGACCAGGAAATAGCGCTGCGGGCTCCAGAGCAAACCGGCACAGACCAGGCCATTGATCAGCATGAATAACGTGGGCAGCAGCGAGCCTTGATACAACAGGCGAGTGCGTTCGACCGCCATTTCCATGGCGTACTGTTTACGGATCACCCGGGGCTCCACAGTGGGGCCCGACAGGTCGAAGCTGAGGGTCATAGGCGATGTTCTTGTTCTTATAATGATGAGCATGTGCCCGAAACTGCTCGGAGCATACACAAGCAATTGCCCGGACCAAACTGTTGCTGATCAATAAATCGCCAAATTTTTCGGCCGCCGACGCCACTGAAAATGCTGAAGTCACGCTCCGCCAACGCCTGCAGCCGATGACTGACCGGTCGTCCTTCGCATAACTTTCATCGGTTAAAGCGAAGCGGGGTTTGCCCGGTGTGTCGCGGCCCCCTAGAATGCCCCGATGCGCGATGATCTCTCCCTTCTGCTGAACTCCCTCAACGATGCCCAACGCCAGGCCGTAGCAGCCCCCGTGGGTCGTCAGTTGGTCCTGGCCGGTGCTGGTTCCGGTAAAACCCGAGTGCTGGTGCACCGTATCGCCTGGTTGATCCAGGTCGAAAACGCGTCTCCCCACTCCATCCTGTCGGTGACCTTCACCAACAAGGCTGCTGCCGAGATGCGCCAGCGCATCGAGCAGTTGATGGGTATCAACCCGGCCGGCATGTGGGTCGGCACCTTCCACGGCCTGGCGCACCGCTTGTTGCGGGCACACTGGCAGGAAGCGGGCCTGAGCCAGACCTTCCAGATTCTCGACAGCGATGACCAGCAGCGGTTGGTCAAGCGGGTGATCCGCGAGCTCGGCCTGGACGAACAGCGCTGGCCGGCCCGTCAGGCCCAATGGTTCATCAACGGCCAGAAAGACGAAGGCCTGCGCCCGCAACACATCCAGGCCAGCGGCGACCTGTTCCTGGCGACCATGCGCGGCATCTATGAAGCCTACGAGGCTGCCTGCCTGCGTGCGGGCGTCATCGATTTCTCCGAATTGCTGCTGCGCGCCCTCGATCTGTGGCGCGATCACCCAGGCCTGCTCGCTCACTATCAAAAGCGCTTCCGGCACATCCTGGTGGACGAGTTCCAGGACACCAACGCCGTGCAATACGCCTGGTTGCGCCTGCTGGCCAAGGGTGGCGACAGCCTGATGGTCGTAGGCGACGATGACCAGTCGATCTACGGCTGGCGCGGCGCGAAAATCGAGAACATCTACCAGTATTCCGAAGACTTCCCGGACGCCGAAACCATTCGCCTGGAGCAAAACTATCGCTCCACCGCCGGCATCCTGAAGGCTGCCAACGCCTTGATCGCCAATAACACCGGGCGCCTGGGCAAAGAGCTGTGGACAGACGGCGGCGAAGGCGAAGCGATCAACCTGTACGCCGCCTTCAACGAGCACGACGAAGCACGCTACGTTGTCGAAACCATCGAAAGTGCGCTGAAAACCGGCTTGTCACGTAGCGATATCGCGATTCTGTACCGCTCCAACGCCCAATCGCGGGTTTTGGAAGAAGCCTTGCTGCGCGAGCGCATTCCCTACCGCATCTATGGCGGTCAGCGCTTCTTCGAACGTGCTGAAATCAAGAACGCCATGGCTTACCTGCGCTTGCTCGAAGGCCGCGGTAACGATGCCGCGCTCGAGCGGGTGATCAACGTGCCGGCCCGTGGCATCGGCGAGAAAACCGTCGAAGCGATCCGCGACCACGCGCGCCACAGCGATGTGTCGATGTGGGAAGCGATGCGCCAACTGGTGGCCAACAAAGGCCTGACCGGTCGTGCGGCCGGCGCCCTTGGCGCATTTATCGAGCTGATCGAGAACCTCGCCGCCAAGTGCATGGAAATGCCACTGCACCTGATGACCCAGACTGTCATCGAGCAGTCGGGGCTGATCGCCTATCACGAAGCGGAAAAAGGCGAGAAAGGCCAGGCCCGGGTAGAAAACCTTGAGGAACTGGTCAGCGCCGCGCGCAACTTCGAAAACAGCGAAGAGGACGAAGACCTGACGCCATTGGCAGCGTTCCTCGGTCACGCATCGCTGGAAGCCGGCGACACTCAGGCCGACGAGCACGAAGACAGCATTCAACTGATGACCCTGCACAGCGCCAAGGGCCTGGAATTCCCTTACGTGTTCCTGGTGGGCATGGAAGAAGGCCTGTTCCCGCACAAGATGAGCCTGGAAGAACCCGGTCGCCTTGAGGAAGAACGTCGTCTGGCCTACGTAGGCATCACCCGGGCCATGCAGAACCTGGTGATGACCTACGCTGAAACCCGACGCCTTTATGGCAGCGAGACCTACAATAAGGTCTCGCGCTTCGTACGCGAAGTTCCGAAAGGCCTGATTCAGGAGGTTCGGCTATCCAATAGCGTCAGCCGTCCGTTCGGTGGCAACCAGTCGATGAGTGGCAGCAACCTGTTCAGCGGCAGCGAGATTCCGGAAACCGGCTTCAGCCTGGGCCAGACTGTGCGCCACTCGATCTTCGGTGACGGCGTGATCCTCAACTTCGAAGGTGCCGGGGCTCAGGCCCGGGTGCAGGTGAACTTCAGCGAAGGCAGTAAGTGGCTGATGCTGGGGTATGCGAAGCTGGAAGCAATCTAGCTTTTCTGTGGGAGCGAGCTTGCTCGCGATAGCGGTAAATCAGTCGACATTGTTTCTGGCTGTCAGTCCGTCATCGTCGGAGCGCCGCCCGGAGCAAGCTCACTCCCACAGGCCCCAGGCCGATATCTGAATATAAAGGTGCGATGTGATGGGCTCAGGCTTCTTTTCCTCCTGGACATTCTGGGCCCTGTTATCGGCGGCATTCGCGGCAATGACCGCCATTTTCGCGAAAGTCGGCATCGAAAACGTCAATTCCGACTTCGCCACCCTGCTACGTACGATAGTGGTGTTGGTCAGCCTGGCCTTGATTTTGTACGCCACGGGCCAATATCAGTCATTGGGATCGATCTCTGCGAAGAGCTACCTGTTCCTGCTGTTATCGGGCCTTGCCACCGGTGCATCGTGGATCTGCTATTTCCGCGCACTCAAGGTCGGCCCGGCGTCACTGGTTGCCCCAGTGGACAAACTCAGCGTGGTGCTGGTGGCTGTTCTTGGCGTTGTCCTGCTGGGCGAAAAACTCGACCTGCGCCAATGGGGCGGAATCGGCCTGATCACGGCCGGGGTGGTCATGCTTGCCCTCCGACGCTAGGCAAGCATCCTACAAGCCCTGTCCACTCATCTGACAGATCAAAGTCAAAAGGCCCTCTTGCACTGACTGGAGCTGAACATGACCTGTCAGGCAAAAGCCCGAAACACTCTGCCGCTAGCCAGTAACACTTCAGCTGTGCAACATGGCGCGCGTGCCTTCCACAAATGGGAATTCCCTTTATGAAACGTTTTCTTAGCATCGCCATGGCGTTGTGCATCGGCCTGACGATGAGTCTCGATGTCAATGCCGCCAAGCGCTTCGGTGGTGGCAAAAGCGCAGGCGCTGCGCCGACTCACCAGACCAGCCAGATGGCTCCCTCTTCTCCAGGCATGGGCGGCGCTGCGGCGACCGCTGGTGCTGCCGGTGCCGCTGGCGCCGCTGCCAAGGCCGGTGGCGCTTCGCGCTGGCTCGGCCCTCTGGCCGGTATCGCGGCCGGTGGCCTGCTTGCCTCCATGTTCATGGGTGATGGCTTCCAGGGCATGCAGTTCTTCGACATCCTGATCATGGCCGTCATTGCGTTCCTGGTCTTCCGCTTTATCGCCGCCCGTCGTCGCAAACAGCAGGAGCATTACGCTCCGGCCGGCCACGCGCCGATGCAACGTGAGGGGTTCGAACAAAAGCCTGCCGGCGGTTCGATCTTCGGTGGCTCGGCAGCGCCTGTTGCCGCTCGCCCGGTGATCAACGCGCCAGCCTGGTTCAACGAAACAAACTTCGTCGAAGCGGCGCGCAATCACTTCCAGTCCCTGCAACAGCACTGGGACGCCAACGAAATGGACAAGATCGCCGAGTTCGTGACCCCGCAAATGCTGGAGTTCCTCAAGCGTGAGCGTGCTGACCTGGGCGACGGTTTCCAGTCCACCTACATTGATAACCTCAATGTACAGCTGGACGGTGTGGACGATCGCGCCGACAAGACCATCGCCACCCTGACGTTCACTGGCGTGTCGAAAACCTCGCGTTTCGACCAGGGCGAAGTCTTCAGCGAAAGCTGGAACATGGAACGTGCACAGGGCGAAAACCAGCCTTGGCTGGTAGCTGGTATCCGCCAGAACGGCTGATCCCGCGTAGTTCTATTCGGAAGGTGCCGAGCCTGTTTTTAACGCCGTATGATCGACGCGCAGGCACGTTCCGGACAGAACTTCACTTGCAGTAAACAAAACCCCGGCCTCAGCCGGGGTTTTCTATTTCGCGGTTGCATCTATAGCAAGCTACTGTATAAACCGCCCCATATAAACCGCGCCATACAAGCAAGAGGATCCCGGACGTGGAAGAAATCATCGAACAACTGCGTGAAGCCAACGAACCGGTACCGGTCCCCTTGGAACTGCCCGACGAAGACCTTCTGGTCGAAATCGAAGAACAACTGTTCATCGACATTCCATTCGTATTCAGAGAGTTTCTGCTGACCGTCAGCGACGTGGTCTACGGCAGCCTGGAACCGGTCACCGTGACCGACCCGCAATCCCACACCTACCTGCCCGACGTTGCCGCCAACGCCTGGGACGCCGGCGTCGATCGCAGCCTGATCCCGATCTGCCAGGACGGTGATGACTACTATTGCGTCGAAGAAGACGGCACCGTGGTGCTTTGGCAGGCCGAAGAAGAACTGATCGCCGAAGAGACCTGGGAGTCGGTGTGGCACTGGGCGCGGGACGTCTGGCTGGAAAGCTGATCCAGTCAACGCCGCTGGGTGGTCAATGCCCGGACGACTCCTTGTGATTGTCGAGGGTTTCCAGCAACGCCACCTGCATCCGCGTATGCACACGAATGAACCAACGCCACAGCAGCGCCGCCACGGCGGCCGCGACCACGGCGATCAGCACCAGCAACTTGTTGGTCGGCAGAATACTGGCCGACAAGGCTGCCAACAGCAAAAAGATCACCAGCAGTGACAGGATCGGGATCACTTCGGCGATCACCCGGCGCACTCGCTGCGTGTGGCGCCCAGCCATCTCCGGCTTCACACCCATTTCCGCCAGCAACATCGACAGTGCCTTTAGCTTGCGGTACGCCGCAATCAAAAAAGGCAGCGACAACAACAGCGCCCCACCCCAGATCAACGCCTTTTGCCAACTCGGATCGCTGATCCAGCCTTGCAGGTAAGTCGACATGCGTTCGGCGAAGTACGCGCCCAAGAAGAAGATCGCGATCACGAGCGCCAGATTGACTCCCACCTGCAGCAAGATCCGCCGAATCATGGATGCCAGCAACGCGCCTTCACCCTGAGGCTGGATGCTGCGCAACCATTCGCCGTACATCCCCAACACCCGTCCCAAGCGTTCTGGCATGGCGCCGGCGAGCTTGATCGACAATGGATCGGCCGCGCGAATCAGATACGGCGTCAGCAAGGTCGTGATCACCGAAACCGCCACAGCCACGGGGTACAGAAAGTTGCTGGTGACCTGCAACGTCATTCCCAGTGCCGCGATGATGAAAGAGAATTCGCCAATCTGTGAAAGACCCATCCCGACCCGCAGCGAGGTGCGTCCGTCATTGCCGGCGATAAATGCACCAAGGCCGCAGGACAACATCTTGCCGAGCACCACGGCTACGGTGATTACGGCGATTGGCCAGGCGTACTGAAGCAGGATCGCCGGATCGAGCATCAGCCCGATGGCCACAAAGAAAATCGCGCTGAAAAGATCGCGAACCGGTTCAATCAGTCGTTCAATTTTCAGCAGTTGCCGGGATTCAGCCATGATCGCGCCGATCAGGAATGCCCCGAGGACCATGCTGTATTCAAGCTTGACTACCAGCAGGCAGAAACCAAAACACAGGCCCAGCACCGTGATCAGCAGCATTTCGTTGCTTTCGAATCTGGCGACGTAGGCCAGCAGCCGCGGCACCATCAGGATGCCGATGACCAACGCGACGATCATGAACAGCGACAGTTTGCCGACCGTGGAAAACACTTCGCCGGAGCTGACCGTACCGCTGACCGCGATGCTGGACAGCAGCGCGATGATGCCGATGCCCAGAATGTCCTCGACGATCAGCACTCCGAAAATCAACTGGGCAAATCGCTCGTTCTTCAGCTTCAGATCATTGAGCGCCTTGACGATGATGGTGGTCGAGGAAATCGCCAGGATCGCGCCGAGGAACAGAGAATCCATGGTGTTCCAGTCGAACCAGCGACCAATCTCGTAGCCGATCCAAATCATCAGCACGATTTCCAGGAATGCCGCGATGAATGCCGTGGCACCGACCTTGAACAACTTGCGCAGGCTGAATTCCAGGCCCAGGCAGAACATCAGGAATATCACACCGAGTTCGGCCAGGGTCTTGATGGTTTCTTCGTCATGGATCAGGCCGAATGGCGGGGTGTGCGGACCAATGATGAATCCGGCGACGATGTACCCCAGCACCACCGGTTGTTTCAGGCGATGGAAAACCACGGTGACCACACCTGCGATCAACATGATCACTGCCAGATCCTGAATGAAACTGATGGCATGCATGGCGTGAGACTCCCTTTGTGGCATTGCTCGATCCCCGAACGCAGGAAAAGTCAGATCGAGCAGAACAAAAATCGGAATTGCACGTAGGAAATGCCCTTGAGGCAGGGCTTTTTGCAGGGTAACACCGCGACTTCTGGCAGAAAGGCGGTGCAATATATGGAAACAGATCGATCCGGCGTGACGGCGACCCTATACCCGGCGTCCCGATAACTGTTGGTTTGAAAAAACCGCCGAGGCACCCGCAGAGGTGCATCCCTCAAACCTGGCCTTGACCCGTGAGAATGCTATGGAACCCGGAAACGCCCAGCTGTCGATGACGGTATTGATGACCCCCGACATGGCCAACTTCTCTGGCAATGTCCACGGTGGCACCCTGCTCAAATACCTCGACGAAGTGGCCTACGCCTGCGCCAGCCGTTATGCCGGCCGCTATGTGGTGACCCTGTCGGTGGACCAGGTCATTTTCCGTGAGCCGATCCATGTCGGCGAACTGGTGACCTTTCTCGCCTCGGTCAACTACACCGGCAATACCTCCATGGAGGTGGGCATCAAAGTAGTGACCGAGAACATCCGCGAACGCTCGGTGCGTCACACCAACAGTTGTTTCTTCACCATGGTCGCGGTGGATGACCAGCGCAAACCTGCCTCCGTACCACCGCTGCAACCGCAGAATAGCGAAGACAAGCGTCGTTACATGCAGGCCCAGCAGCGCCGGCAGATTCGTCAGGAGTCGGAAAAGCGCTATCAGGAGATCAAGGGCGACGTCTGAGTCGTTCAGGCAGGTTGATGGTGTTCTCTAGATAGCCTTCGTCGGATCACCGCCCGGAGCAAGCCCGCTCCCACATTTGATCTTTGGTGTTGCATAGATCCAGTGTGGGAGCGGGCTTGCTCGCGAATGGGTTCAACGCTCAATCAGAGACTGATCGAGGTCGCTTCGAACCGCACCCGCGGATGAGCAATCCGGTCCTGAGCCCGTACCAGTTCCAACTCGTAGCTGGCACAGGCCTGGGTTTCCAGCAGCACCTCATGCACCGCCGACGCCGTGAACTCGAACGCGGCCACCAGGCTGTCGCCCAACAGCACACGGGCCAGGAACAGGCCGGACGTCAGATCGCCCACGCCTACCGGCTGACGCGGGAACGCCAGCAACGGGCGCTGCAAATGCCAGCTGCCTTCGGCCGTCACCAGCAGCATCTCGAAGACCTCTGCCGACTTGCCTGGGTAGTCCAGGTGCTTGACCAGTACTGCTTTCGGGCCACGCACCAGCAATGCACGCGCCATTGCCAGGCAATCGAACAGCGATTGCGGCTTGCGCCCGGAGAAGCTGTCCAGCTCCAGCTGGTTCGGGCACATGAAGTCCGCCACGGCGGCGGCCTCTTCCAACAGAAAATCACTGACTTCCGCCGGAACACTGCAGCCCTTCTCCGGATGCCCCATGACCGGGTCACACAGGTACAGCGCCTTGGGATTCATCGACTTGATCCGCGCCACACCCGTCAGGATCGCCCGGCCCTGGGCCGCACTGCCGAGGTAACCGGAGAGCACCGCATCGCAGTTGCCCAGTTCGCCAATCGCCGCAATGCCTTCGACCAGGTCGGGGATCTGGTGCGGCGCCAGCACTTCACCGGCCCACTGGCCGTACTGGGTGTGATTGGAGAACTGCACAGTGTTGAGCGGCCAGACATTCACCCCGACCCGTTGCATCGGGAAAACCGCGGCACTGTTGCCGGCGTGACCGAATACCACGTGGGACTGGATAGCGAGCAAATGCGGTGTACGTTTCATGCGGTGGATTTCCGTAAAACGATTGAAATTCTAGCCGCGCAGTATGCGACTAAACACAGCCTGTACGACAGACCAGCGACGCAGTTAAGCTGACACTATCTTGTTGGAGCACCCTGTTGATGCTGACCCTTGGAAATATATTCGTGCTGATGCTGTTCGCCACTGCCGGCGCATGGCTATGGCACAACCACGGCTTGCGCGAGCGCGCGCTGGAGCGGGTAAAACAGCATTGCGGCAAGCTCGGGATCGAATTGCTCGACGGCAACGTGGCCTTGAAAAGAATCGCGTTCATCAAGGATGCCAGTGGTCGGCGACGCCTGGCCCGTGTGTATAACTTCGAATTCACCGTGACCGGCGAAACCCGCCACAACGGCACCATCACCCAGTTCGGCGCTCACAGCGCACAGATTGAGCTGGCGCCCTACCCGGTCCCGTTCGACGAAACCGAACCGGTGGTCGACGTGGCGAAGCCTCGTGCGGAAGTGATCGAGCTGAGCCAGTGGCGTCAGGACCATACCAAGTGGCGGCCTTGAGCCGTTAACCCGATCCGGATCGGCACGCTGCCAGCTCACGCTGCAGCCGTTCTGCATTCTGCGCCTCACTGAAAATCAGCTCGATACGCGAATCCTGCCGCCATTCACTGGGCTGCCAGTCCAGCGCCGAGTTATCCACCGCGTTCGCCGAGATCCAGCCGTGGGTACTGTGGATAACCAGCTTTGCCCGCCTCCAGGCAAGGCATTCAAGCCACCGGCCAACCAGAGTGGCATCAAACACCTGGCTTGGGTGCCAACGCCATCCGATGCTCCAGCCTCCGTCCTGTTCCTGACTCAAGCAAATGGGCAATGCGGGATCGCTCCAGACCGCCGGCAGCTGCGCCAATCCCTTGGGCAAGATGAAGTTATCCACACCTGCCCGCGCTTTGGCATTCAGCCCCGGCAGCTCGCTCAAGGGTAAAGCCGCCTGTTGCGTCCAGCACAGGGGGAGCGGCGGCAATTGCCCGGCGATCCGCTGGCGACTGTCTTCGTCGAGACCTTCAGACTTGTTCAACAGCAGCAGTCCCGCATGGCCCAGCGCTTGCTGTTGAACATCCGGCAGCGGTTTGCCAGCGGCGAGCGACTGGGCATCCAACACCAGCACACAAGGCTGGACAGCCAACACACCTTGCCACGGTGCTTCGCTCAATTGTCTGAGCAACTGCGCCGGATGCCCCAACCCGGAGGGCTCGATGAACAATCGATCCGGTTGCGCCTTGCGCAATAAGCGCCCAAGACCAATCTGAAACGGCGCACCGTTGACGCAACACAAGCAGCCCCCGGCCACTTCCCCCAGTGCGATACCATCGGCGTCCCGGGTCAGTAGTGCAGCGTCGAGACCGATCTGGCCAAACTCGTTGATCAACACCGCCCACCGCTCGCCAGCCGGGCGCTGGGCCAGCAGGTGCTTGATCAGGCTGGTCTTGCCGGCGCCCAAGGGGCCGGCAATGACATGAGTGGGGATATTCTGCAGCATGGTTGATGATTTCTGAGGAGGTGGTGGATGCGGTTGATCGGCTTGTCGTTGCTCCTGGCACTCGTTTCAGGCGAGGCGCTGGCCCAGGCTTGTGTGGTTCACAGCCAGGGCGAGCGACTTGATGTCCAGGTTTGCCAGCAGAACCGCAACATCCCGCCAAAACTCTTCGCCGATGGTTTCTGCCAACCGAAACTGGCGGGGCAGAAAGTCGATGTGCAGTATGTCGATCAATGTCCCGGCGGCGCATTTGGTATCTGCAGCAACGCCCAAGTTGCCAATATGCCCTACCGACAGGATATTCACTATTACGGCGTTGCCACCGACGCGGCGTATTTGCAGCCGTACTGCGAGGCCCAGAGCCAGGGCACCTGGCTCAAGCCTTGAAGCGCCAATAGTGGATCAGGCAGCCTCTTCATACCAAGGGCCGAATGGATCAGGCAGCAAACGCCAGCCCTCTACCCCCAGCGCCATTTCCTCATCGGTCAGCAGGCATGCGTCCAGCTCGGCCGTGAGTTGCGTGAAGTCGATGTTCTGGCCGATGAACACCAGTTCCTGGCGACAGTCCCCGCTGTCAGCAGTCCAGTTTTTCATGATCCCGGTGGTACTTTCTTCGTCCTGGGGCCATTGGTTTTTCGGTACGAAACGCCACCAGCGCCCGGCAAAGCCATAGCGCATCAATCCACCGGCCTGAGACCAGCTGCCGGCGTCCATGTGCTTGCTCGCCAGCCAGAAGAAGCCCTTGGAGCGCAGCAGCTTGCCGTTGTCCCAAGGACCGTCGATGAAGTTGAAGAAACGCTGTGGATGGAACGGCCGGCGAGCCCGGTAAGCACTGGAAGCGATTCCGTATTCTTCGGTTTCCGGCACGTGTTCGCCGCGCAACTCCTGCAACCATCCCGGCGCCTGGGCAGCCTTTTCGAAGTCAAAACGACCGGTGTTGAGAATCTTGTTCAAGGGGATTTCTCCCATCGCCATCGGAATGATTTCCGCCCGGGCGTTGAGCCGCTCAAGAATGGCGATCAATTCTTCGCGCTGGTGTTTGCTGATCAAGTCGATCTTGCTGAGCAAAATCACATCGGCGAACTCGACCTGCTCGATCAACAGATCGGTAATCGAACGTTCGTCTTCCTCCCCAAGGGTTTCTCCTCGGGAAGCCAGGCTTTCGGCAGCCTGGTAATCGAGCAGGAAGTTCATGCCATCGACCACCGTGACCATGGTGTCGAGACGGGCGATGTCGTTGAGGCTCTGGCCGTCTTCATCGCGGAAAGTGAAGGTTTCCGCCACCGGCAGCGGTTCGGAAATACCGGTGGACTCGATCAGCAGATAGTCGAAGCGACCGTCCCTGGCGAGTTGACTCACCTCCTCCAGCAAGTCTTCACGTAACGTACAGCAAATACACCCGTTACTCATCTCCACCAACCGTTCTTCAGCGCGATTAAGGCTGACATCGCGCTGGACTTCGGTGCCATCGACGTTGATTTCGCTCATATCGTTGACGATGACTGCAACCCGCAATCCATCGCGATTACGTAGTATGTAATTAAGAAGTGTACTTTTTCCGGCGCCTAGAAAGCCGGAGAGAACGGTCACGGGGAGTCGATTGGACATCTGCATATTCCTCACAGGGATGCCCGGTCGCTGTGTCGGGCCTACACAATGCTATACTGTAACAACACAAATAAACCATCCCCTCTTGCCCGGCAGGGAAAAGGACAGGATGCTGAACACCGCTCCCCTCGTGAGAAAGCCCATGCGCAACGCCCTTAAACCTGCATTGATCATGCTTTCCCTGCTGATGGCGGCCGACGCGACGGCCCAGATCCCGAGCCTGGCCAAATGCACCCGCAGCGCCAATCTGCTGGCCTGCGTGGATGCAGATGGCAACGCCTACAGCGTCAACACCGCCGGTAGCACCCTCTATCTGCGGGGTTTCGAAACGGCCGGAAAACGCTATTGGGCGCAGACCAACAGTCGCTACGGCCAGCTAACGTTTTTCACCGGTATCGCTTCCGATGGCGAGGCCTGGGTCGGCTACAACCGGCGCGTCGGCTGGACCACGATCAACCGGTTTTCCAGCTCCGGCGGAAGCAGCGCCAGGTTCACCTGCAGCCGGATCGCTGGCTGTTAGGCCGGCTTGTTTTTCTGCTCCTGCTGCCAGGCGAGGTAGCTGTTGATTGGCGGATTTTTCTGAAAGTAGCGCTGTAACCCTTCGAACAAGCCGTCAGCCACCGCCTGCTGATGGCGTGCGGTCACCAGCCGCTGACTGTCGCGGGCATTGGAGATGAAGCCGGTTTCCACCAGGATCGACGGCACATCCGGCGACTTCAACACCGCGAATCCGGCCTGCTCTACACGCTTCTGATGCAAGGTGGTGATGCCCGCCAGGCTACCGAGCACGGTATTGCCCAGCGCCAGGCTGGCGGCGAGGGTGGCGTTCATCGACATATCGAGAATGACACCGGCGAGCATCGGATCCTTGTCCTTGAGATTGAGCAGGCTCGTCGCGCCCAGCAGGTCCGCGCCGTTCTCTCGTTGCGCCATGAAGCGCGCCGTGGCGGAGGTCGCCCCTCCTTCGGACAGGCAGTACACCGACGCGCCTGATGCCGTGAGACGCGGTGCCGCATCGGCATGCACCGAGATGAACATGTCGGCATTGTGCTTGCGGGCGATGTCCACGCGCTTGCGCAACGGCACGAAGAAATCGTCATTGCGCACCAGTTTCACGTCGAAGCCTTTTTCGCGTTTCAGACGTTTGGCCAGCAACTGAGCGATGGACAGCACCACGTCTTTCTCACGCTCGCCCTTGGCCCCGATCGCCCCCGGATCCTTGCCACCATGGCCGGGATCGACCACCACGATGATGTCGCGCATGGGATGGGCCTTGGCCGTGGCCACTGCTGGCGCTACAGGAGACGGCGATGGCAACGGCGCGCTGGTTTTCAGATCTAGCACCAGCCGGTGTCCCTGCCCATCCTGGGGCGGCAACAGGAAGCTGTTGAGCAGTACCGGCTCACGGAGGTCGAGGACGATCCGCGTATCGCCCCTGCCGAAATGCCCGGATCGAATCGAACGGATCACGCCATCGCCCAGGGCCAGCTGACTGAAATCGCCGCCGAGGCCGGCGCCACTGAGGTCGATGATCAGCCGCTCCGGGGCACTCAATGAGAAGGTCTTGTACTGCACGGGTCTGCTCAGATCGAACACCAGCCTGAGCTTCCCGTCCGAGCGCCAGAGCCGTGCATTACGAATTTGCGTAGCCGCCGCGCCGAAGGGTAAAGCGAAGGCCGCACTGGCCAGAATCAGGTTGAGCAATTGGCGTCTGTGCATGATGAAGGCCTGTTCATGAAAAAGGCATCGTCGAGTTTGTTGTTATACTATAACATGACAAATTAACTCCCACGATGGACCTGCTCATGAATGCGCTGACTCTGCCGGATATCGCCGCGCAGGCCTCACGCCAAGCCCTGCCACTGGAGTGGGTGGGCATGTGCGGCATTGCTCTTCCCGTTTTGTTTGATGGCCAACGACTGAATGCAAAGGCCGATGCCGGCGTGAGCCTCGACGATGGCAACGCGCGCGGCATTCACATGTCACGGCTCTATCTGGCGCTTGAATTGCTGGAGCAGGAAAGCCTTTCACCGGTTTTATTGCGGCGGGTTTTGCAGCGCTTTCTTGAGAGTCATGAAGGGCTATCCAGCAGCGCACACCTAACCATTCATGCCGATTTGTTGCTGAAAAGGCCGGCGCTGATCAGTCCACTGGCCGGCTGGAAAAGCTATCCAGTCCGCATCGAAGCGCGTTTGAAAAACGCAATGTTCCACGTGGAACTAAAAATAGACGTGCCTTATTCCTCAACTTGCCCGTGTTCCGCGGCCCTTTCTCGACAGTTGATTCAGCAGCAGTTCGTCGATGACTTCGCCAACAAGCCCCTGCAACACGCCGACGTTTTAGCCTGGCTCGGCTCCACGAACGGCATAGTCGCTACACCTCACAGCCAACGCAGCAGTGCAAAGTTGCGTGTACGGCTGGCTGATTTTTTGGACGAGTTACCTCTGATCGCCGTCATAAACGACGCCGAAGCCGCACTCGGCACCGCCGTACAAACAGCGGTAAAACGCGCCGACGAACAGGCCTTCGCCCTGGCCAATGGTCAGAACCTGATGTTCTGCGAAGACGCCGCACGCCGTTTGAATTTGGCCCTCAAGCGCTCCACAGGCATCAACGCCTTCCACATTCGAGTCACTCACGCCGAAAGCCTGCACGCCCACGACGCCGTAGCCGAAAGCCGTTTCAACTGGGAGGCCGCATGATTGCTTGCCACGCTTTGCGCTGGGGCGCACCGGGGCAGCCACTCACGCCCGCGCTGGACTTCGAACTGTCGAAGGGCAGCCTGACCGCCATCATCGGTGCGAACGGTTCCGGGAAAAGCAGCTTGTTGAAGGTCATCGCCGGCTTGCAAAAACCGTTGGCCGGAAAGGTGCGACTGGGTGTTCCTCTCAAGGGCGGTGTGTCGTTCCTGCCCCAGCAACAACACCTGGACAGGCAATTTCCGATCAGCCTTCAGGCATTGGTGGCCGCCGGCTTCTGGGGCAACAAACAGTCACCGCAGATCCGTAGCCAACGACTGAACACCGTCCTCGAAAACTGGTGCCTGAACGGCCTGGAAGATCGACCCTTGATGGCCCTCTCCGGCGGCGAATTGCAACGCGCCCTGCTCGCCCGATTGAGCCTGACCGATGCCCCCTTGCTGTTGCTCGACGAACCCCACGCGGCCCTCGATGAACTCGGCCAGGCATTGCTCTGGAAGCACATACACGATTGGCACCTCGAAGGCCGGACACAGGTGGTCGTGTGCCATGACCTCGCCGCTGTCCGCGAGCACATCCCACACACGTTGCTGATCAAAAGCAGTGGTTGCGCATTCGGCCCTAGCGCCGAACTGATCGGCCAACCACCACAAGCGCAGGTGGCCTAATGATCGCTGCCGCGCATCTTTGGCAACCGTTCCTCGAGTTCGTCTTCATGCGTCGGGCGCTGCTCGGAGGTTTGCTCCTGGCGTGCAGTACGGCGCCCCTTGGGGTGTTTCTGATCCTCAGACGCATGAGCCTGATCGGCGATGCGGTCGCGCACGGCATCCTTCCTGGTGCGGCCCTGGGTTTCTGGTTTGCCGGGTTGAGCCTCCCTGCGCTGACCATCGGTGGCCTCGGTGCCGGCCTGAGCATGGCCGGCCTTGCAGCCTGGGTTACGCGACGCACCGGTCTGCGAGAGGACGCCAGCCTCGCGGCGATCTACCCGATTTCCCTGGCCGGTGGCGTGCTGATTCTCGGCATCGCCGGCAAACGCCTGGACCTGTTGCACCTGCTGTTTGGCTCGGCGCTGGCGGTCGACGGACCGACCTTGACCGGCATGCTTTGGGTCTCGGGCCTGAGCCTGATTGCCATGGTGCTGATCTACAAGCCACTGCTGCTCGACACCCTCGACCCGCTTTTTCTGCAAACCGTCAGCCGACTCGGCCCACTGGCCCACGGCGTGTTCCTGACGCTGGTGGTGTTGAATCTGGTCATCGGTTTCCAGGCGATCGGCGCGTTGATGGTGGTCGGCCTGATGATGTTGCCTGCCGCCGCGGCGCGTTTCTGGAGTCGCCGCCTGCCGGTGCTGATCGTCGTCGCCGCCCTGCTCGGCAGCCTCTCGGTGTGGCTCGGTTTACTCATCTCGTTCTATTACTCGCTGCCCAGTGGCCCGGCAATCGTGCTGGTGGCCGGCGGTGGGTATCTGCTGTCCGTGGTGTTCGGGCCGGTGCACGGCTTGCTGCGCCGCCCGCCTTTGCTCACATCCTAATGAGGTGTTACCCGATGCGCGCTTTACTCGTGCTGTTCAGCTTGATGGTGTCGATGTCACTGTCTGCCGCCGAAAAACTTCAGGTGGTCACCAGCTTCAGCATCCTTGCCGACATGACCCGGCAGGTCGGCAAGGATCATATCCAGATCACCAACATGGTCGGCCCGGACGCGGATGCCCATACCTACGAGCCGACACCGGACGACGCTAAAGCGCTGCTCAAGGCCAGGCTCATCATTAAGAACGGCCTGGGTTTCGAGCCCTGGCTGGATCGCCTGGTGACGAGTACCGAGACCAAGGCGCCGGTCATCAGCGCGAGCCACGGCGTCATTCCGCGCAGCCTGGATGAAGACGGCGAAACCGTTCCCGACCCGCATGCCTGGCATAACCTGGCGAACACCGAGCTGTACATCGCCAACATCACCAAGGCGCTGATCGCCGCTGACCCGGCGAATACCGCCGACTATAAGCGCAACAGCCAGGCGTATCTGAAACAGGTCTATGCCTTGCTCGCCGAAGCCAAGGCCAAACTCGGTTCACTGCCACCGGGCAACCGCAAGATCGTGACCTCCCATGACGCCTTCGGTTATCTCGGCCAAGCCTACGGCATCGAGTTCATGGCGCCTCAAGGCCTGTCCACCGAGCGCGAACCTTCAGCCGCCGAAGTGGCTGCACTGATCACCCAGATTCGTCAGGCCAAGGTCAAAGCCGTGTTCATGGAAAACATCAAGGACGCCCGCCTGCTCAAGCAGATCGCGGATGAAAGCGGCGCGCAGATTGGCGGCACCCTGTACTCCGATGCCTTGGCGGCGAGTGGTCCGGCCAGTACCTTCACCGGGTTGTTCGAGTACAACCTCAACACCCTGTACAACGCGTTGAGCAAGCCATGATCCGCAAGAATCCTTCCGGAGATTTACCGCTGATTGCCGAGTCGGCCTACGTCGACAAGACGGCGATCATTTGCGGCAAAGTGGTGATCGGCGAGAACGTGTTCATCGGGCCCTATGCCGTGATCCGTGCTGACGAAGTCGATGACTCGGGCGACATGCAGCCGATCACCATCGGCGCCAACTCGAACATCCAGGACGGCGTGGTGATCCACTCCAAATCCGGTGCGGCGGTGACCATTGGCGAGTTCAGTTCCATCGCCCACCGCTCGATCGTGCATGGCCCCTGCACCGTGGGCAATCGAGTGTTCATTGGCTTCAACAGCGTGCTGTTCAACTGCGCGGTCGGTGACGGTTGCGTGGTGCGGCACAACTCTGTGGTCGACGGTCGTGACCTGCCTGAGGCCTTCTACGTGCCCTCCACCACGCGGATCGGCCCCAACACCGACCTCTCGCAATACCCGCCGGTGAGCGTCAGTGCCTCGGAGTTTTCCGAAGACGTGGCGCGCACCAACGTCGACCTGGTGCGCGGCTACAAAGCCCTGCAAAACGAGTTCTGAAGCGGGTGGCCAAAAACAGCCATCGTGTCAGGACAAATTGCCTGGCACGACAAACGTCTTAATGTTTGCCCCTACGGTTTATGCGATAACGCTCGTTAGAAGCACGTGAGTACGCCGACCATGATCCAGATCACCCTGCCCGATGGTTCATTGCGTGAATACGATCAGCCACTGTCCGTGCACGAGGTGGCCGCCAGTATCGGCGCCGAACTGGCCAGTGCGGCCGTAGCGGGCCGAGTCAATGGTGTACTGGTGGACTGCGAATACATGATCGAGGCGGATTCCCGGGTCAGCATTGTCACCCCCCGGGAGCCGGACGGCCTGGAGATCCTGCGCCGCTCCTGTGCATTGATGCTGGCCATGGCGGTCAAGCAACTCCACCCTCATGCACAAATGCGTGCGGGAAAGGAATTGGGTGACGGTTTCTTTTACGAGTTTACAGTCGAGCAACCGCTGACCCCGGCAGACCTGCCTCTCATCGAAGCGCGCATGCAGTCACTGGCAGCGACCAATCACTCGATCCGTCGACGGCCGGTGCGCGAAGCAGTGCCGCTGTACCGTCTGGGGGACACCGAGTACCAGAGCCATGGACCGCACGTCCCCACCACAAAAGTCTTGCAGGCGTTTGCCCTTGATCACATCAGCGGCACGGTGCAACAACGGATCTATGGCACCTGCTGGTCCAGCCATCAGGAACTGCAACACTGGCGCGTTCCACCTCACGTGGTTGTCGTGAGCATGGATGACCGCCAGGCGACTTATGCACAAGCGGTGACCGAATCCTTGCGCCAAAAAGGCGTGCGCGCCAAGGCCGACCTGCGAAACGAAAAAGTCCGCTACAAGATTCGCCAGCACAGCCAGACCGTGCCGTACCTGGTTGTGGTTGGTGAAAAAGAACAGGCTGGGGGGTTCGTCAGTGTGCGCAGTCGCACGGGGGAGGATTTTGGCCGGATGGCTGTCGAGGCTGCGTGTGAGTGGTTGAGTCGGCCGGGGATGATCTAGGGAGGCTGGAAGGACGCCTTCGCGAACAAGCCCGCTCCCACACTGGATCTGTGGTGTTCACAAAACCAATGTGGGAGCGAGCCTGCTCGCGAAGCTTTTTTAAGCTCTTGGCTTCACAGTGCCGCAATCCTGCCCCAGCCAGACGGCGCGGGATTCAAGGCTGCCCTTCTGCTGAAGGCCGGTGGCGTTGAACGTCCCGTTGACCTTGGTGGTGAACTCGCGATCACTGAGGAACGTCGCCACGCCGGCACCCTGGGCTCTCGGGCAACTGAAGCGGAATTTCCACTGATTGCCGGAGCGGTCGGTAATTTCCTGTTTGCAGCCCGACTGCGGATCGGTCAGCGGAATGTTGTCGGTCTTGACCTGTTCCGGGGTCAGGCACGCCCGGATCCCTTTACCCCCCACGGTGATGCCCTGTTTTTCCAGCAATGCACGCTGCTCAGGGGTCATCTGGCTCTGGAGTTGACCGAGGATCAATTGCAGGTCCGGCATATTCTGCTCGTCGACCTTCATGTTGCTCGTGGTCAGCTCCCACAATCCTGGTTGCAGCATTTGCGCGTGAGCCGCCACAGGAAGCGCCAAACCCAGTGCCATGGCCAAACCCAGCAGACGAACGTTCATCGAGTAACTCCTGATCAGTAGTGGCCGTTAGACGTCAGCCGCTGGCTTCGGTTCATGGGCGAATTAATTAGCGACATTCTGCACGGAACATGGTCTGTTAAGCACTGAATCTTCAGGAGCAAGGCAGCCCCCATGGATTATTTCGGACCGCATATTTTCGGTTATACCATCGCCCTGTTGCACTCGCTGGGCTTGATCGCGGCCATACACGCCGTGTTGACCGTCCGTACCGCCCAAGGCTCGATCGCCTGGGCCCTGTCGCTGTTTTTTATCCCTTACTTCACGCTGATTCCGTACTTGATGTTCGGCCGCAGCACCTTTGATGGCTACATCAAGGCCCGGCGGCAGGCCAACGAGGAGATGCGCAAGGCTGTTTCCGAACTCAACTGGCGACCCTGGGTAGAAGAAGCCCTCACCGCCCGCGCTTCTTCTGCCTACGCCTCACTCAGAGCGATGCCCAAGCTTGGACACATGCCCTGCCTGGCCAATAACCAGACGCGGCTGTTGATCAACGGCCAATCGACATTCGACGCCATTTTCGATGCCATCAGCCAGGCGAAAGAAGCCGTGCTGATCCAGTTTTTCATCGTCCACGACGACCGCCTCGGCCAACGGCTGCAGACTTTGCTGTTGAAGAAAGCCGCCGAAGGCGTGGCGATCTACCTGTTGTATGACCGCATCGGCAGCCACTCCCTGCCCAACGGCTATGTGCAGGCCTTGCGTGATGGCGGGGTCGAGGTCAAGGCTTTTGGCCCCCGTAGTGGCTGGTTCAATCGCTTTCAGGTGAACTTCCGCAACCATCGCAAGATCGTGGTGGTGGACGGCATTCTCGGCTTCGTCGGCGGGCACAACGTCGGTGATGAATACATGGGCGAGAAACCGCCCCTGGCCCCTTGGCGCGATACCCACGTGCAAGTGCGCGGACCAGTGGTGGCGTGCATGCAGGAATCTTTCGCTGAAGACTGGTTCTGGGTGGCTCATGCCCTGCCGCCACTGATCCTGCCCGAGGTTTATCCGGAAGACGGCGTGCTGTGCCAGTTGCTCGCCAGCGGGCCGGCAGACCCCTACGAAACCTGTTCTCTGTTCTTTGTCGAAGCGATCCATGCGGCAACGGAACGGGTCTGGATCACCAGCCCGTACTTCATCCCCGATGAAGCCGTGTTCGCAGCGTTGCGCCTGGCGGTACTGCGCGGTGTGGATGTGCGCCTGCTGTTGCCGTCTCGGCCCGACCATCGAATCGTCTACGCCGCCTCCAGCCTCTACGCTTTCGAAGCCGTGCGCGCCGGTGTGCGGGTGTTCCGTTACGAGCCCGGATTCCTACACCAGAAAGTGGTGTTGATCGACCGTGAAATCAGCGCCATCGGCAGCGCCAACCTGGACAACCGTTCGTTCCGGCTGAATTTCGAAGTGATGTTGCTGACCGTCGACAGCGCCTTTGCCACCGAGGTGGAACAGATGCTCAACGATGACTTCGCCAACGCCCACGAAATCGCCAAAGGAGAAGGCCGGGAGACCCATCGCCTGCAGCAGGTCGGCATGCGGGTCGCACGGCTTATTTCGCCGATTCTCTAGAGGTAGATATCGTCACGGGTCCATGGCAGTTCATGACTGCCATCGGCGTGGGCCTTCACTGCGAGAATCTGGTGCAGGTTGATCCAGCCGCGGGCAAACGCGTAGGCGCAACCGGCCAGGTACAGCCGCCAGATGCGCAGAACTTGTTCCGGTACGAGTCTGGAGGCCGCTTCGAGGTTGTCTTCCAGGCGTTCGCTCCAGTGATCGAGTGTGCGTGCGTAGTGCAGGCGCAAGCTCTCGACGTCGACGATTTCAAGCCCCGCCTCACTGATCTCGGCAGATATCATCGACAGGTGCGGCAGCTCGCCATTGGGGAACACATATTTCCCGATGAAATCTCCGGCACCACGTCCTACCGGACGGCCATCAGTGTATTTGGCGGTGATCCCGTGGTTCATCACCAAGCCACCCTCTTTCACCGCGCCGAACAAGGTATTGCAGTATTCGGCCAGGTTGGCGTGGCCAACGTGTTCAAACATGCCGACGCTGACCACTTTGTCGAAACGGCCATCCTGTGGCAGATCGCGATAGTCGAGCAGTTGCAGTTCGACCAGGTCCTCCAGGCCCTCCGCTTTTACGCGTTCCCGGGCCAGGGCCAACTGCTCCTTGCTGAGGGTGATACCAAACACTCTCGCGCCAAATTCCCGCGCCGCAAAACGCGCTAGTCCGCCCCACCCGCAGCCCACATCCAGCAGATATTCACCAGGCTGCAAGCGCAGCTTGCGGCACAGATGACGGAACTTGGCTTGCTGGGCCTGCTCAAGGCTTTCGCTGCCGGTCTCGAAGTAAGCGCAGGAATACGCCATGTCGCTGTCGAGCCACAGCTGATAGAACTCGTTGGAAAGGTCGTAGTGGTAGGAGATCGCCTTGGCGTCTGTCTCTTTGTCGTGGGCGCTACGAACGGGCTGATTGTCGTCGTTTTCGTCCAGCAACGCCTGGCTCCATTCATCGCAGACACGGATCACTTCGCTGATGGAGCCTTCGAGTTCCAGTTTGCCTTCGACAAAAGCAGCACCGAGGGCGTCCAGGCTTGGATGGGTAAACTGGGTGACCATTTGTGGGTCCTTGACCACAATCGTGACGCTGGGCGCCGGTCCCAGATTAAGTTCATGGCCGTCCCAGAGTCTCAGGCGAAGCGGTAATTGCAGATTCTGTAAGGCCGGTGGAAGATGCGCGAGCATGGAGAAGCCCCCTTGTTTCAGACGTCTAAACAGAGGGTAGACCATCTTTGAAAAATAGCTGGCTATCGAATTAATAGCCGATTTCAATGATTCGCGACGCCTACACCTGCCGCCGCGAACGCACAAAATGATGTGCCCTCATCTCCAATGACTACGAACCGGGCGCACAGTTCTAAAAAGATTAAGCCAAGTGATTACCCGGTTTAGAGCATTCGCCTTCAGGTTTCGTCCTTGAGCTTGAGCAACGGTTCCTGGAACCGCAGCAAACGACCGGCATTGCCCAACACCAACAAGGTGCTGAGATTATGCAGCAGCGCCGCAATCATCGCCCCGGCAGCGCCAAGCCAGCCGAACGCGGCGAAGGCCACGATCGCCAAGGTCCAGCCCAATCCGATAATCACATTGACCTGCAACGTCTGGCGGCACTGACGACTCAGGCGCACGCAGGTGCCGAGGCGGCGCAGATCACTGCCGATCAGCACGATGTCTGCAGATGCCAGGGCGATGTCCGCACCGCCCGCGCCCATGGCCACACCGACCACGCCAGCCTTGAGGGCCAGGGAGTCGTTGATGCCATCGCCGACCACCATTGGCCGGAAGCCGCTGTCGATTTCCTTGAGCACACGGTTCAGCTTGTCTTCGGGCAGGGCTTGCGCTTCGACGTCACTGATTCCGACATCCCGAGCGAGCGTTTGCGCAACGCTGTGCCGGTCACCGGTGAGCAACAACTGGCGACCCAATCCGAGGTCGCGCAACTCACCCAAGGCAAATTGCGCCTCGGGTTTGACGCTGTCGGCCAACAACAGCCAGGCGAGGAATTCACCGTTGAGCGCCAGCCCTGCAATAGGGCCGTCATGATCGGGAACCTCCGTTGTACTGATGCCCAGTTGCGCAAACAACTCCGGCCGGCCGAGCGCCGCTTCGCCCTGCTCGGTCATTGCCACCACGCCCAAACCCTGGCGCTCATGAATGTCAGAAAGCAGCAGGAAATGCTCCTGGGTCACCAACCCCGCAAGCGCACGGCTGACCGGGTGACTGCTGGCCGAGCCGAGGCTGGCGGCGAGCTTCAGGACATGGCTGCGATCCTCCAACGGACTGTCGATGGATTGCAGGCGCAAGGTGCCGAAGGTCAGCGTCCCGGTCTTGTCGACCACCAGCGAAGTAAGGTCCGCCAACTCTTCAAGGAACGCAGAACTGCGGATCAATATCCCGTGGCGTGCCGCTACCGCTACCCCGGCAATCGCCGTGGCCGGTGCCGACAACACCAACGCACAAGGACAGGCCGCCACCAACACCGCGAGCATCGCTTGAGCGTTGTTGGTGATGAACCAGGTCACGGCGGCCAGCAGCAACACCAGCACCATATAGCTGCCCGCGTAACGCTCAAGCAAACGAGTGATCGGCGGTTTCGAGCGCTCGGCGTTTTGCATCAGGGCGATGACTTTGCCGAGGGTCGATTCCTGGCCGGTGCGGGTCACTTCGATTCGCAGCAGACCGTCGAGGTTGATCGCGCCACCAAACACCGACATACCGACGCCCGCCTCCATCGGTACCGATTCGCCGGTAATGGAGGCGGTGTCCAGGCTGGCCTGGCCGGATAACACCCGACCATCCGCCGGCACCCGGTCCCCCGCCCGCACCTCGACAAAGTCGCCAGCCTTGAGCGTGCCGTTGTCGACTTCAATGATCGAGCCGTCCGCCTGAACCTTGCGTGCATGGCTGCGGGTCAGTTTGCCGAGGGCATGAATCGCCTCCTGGGAACCGATCACGCTGCGCTCCTCCAGCACGTGACCGAAGATCATGATGATCGGCAACAGGGCCGCCGTCAGCAGATCCCCGGTGGCCCAGGCACCCAGCATGGCCAGGGCAATCAATTGATCGGTGATGCCGTGCAGGCTTGGATAGCGCAGGCTGTACCAGGCCGAGCGCATGACCGGTATGGCAACCAGCAGCGAGGCAAAGCCCAGCAGTAGCTGACTGACACCGGTTTGCTCTGGCGCCAGCCAACGCCAGATCAGTCCCAGCGCGAGCAGGCCCAATGCGAGCATGGCCAGGGTCAACTGGCGCGCGGCGCGGAGCTGTTCGGCCGAAGACAACAGGCTCGGTGCGACGGCGGTTTGAGCGGTCATTGTGCAGCTCCCTGAATGATCAGGCGGGAATCGTCTTTGGGGTCGACCGTCGTGACGGAGCCGGCCTGGCCGAGGATTTTCGGTATCCGCTCGCGATAAATGCGCAGCAGCATTTGCGGGTCAGTACCTTGCTGCTGTGCCTTGGCCAGGCTCAACACAGTGGCCGTGTCGGTGGATGCTTTGGCCAGTCGTTCACTGGCCTGAGCATGGGCAACTTGTAGTGTTCTGTCGGCTTGCTCGTTGGCAGTTTGCGTCAGCTTTTCGGCTTCGGTACGCGCATTGGCCACGGCTTTGTCCGCCTGCTGACTGGCTGTCAGGACCGCATTGAAGGCATTGACCGCCGGGCTTGGCAGACTTGATTGCACATCGACCCGCGCCACCTCGATCCCCAATCCCTGCCCCGTCGCCGTGAGTTCGGCAAGACGCTGGTTGATGCCCTGCACCAGATCGCCACGCAAGCGTTCGCGTCTTTCAGCCGCCTGACTGTCAGCGCCGATCAGCTCTGGCCGGGCGACCAGGATGGTGTCCAAATCCCGTGCGGCGGTGAGTGCCACAGCGCTGCGGGTGACCAATCGATCCAGTGCCGGCAACACATGTTCGCCTTGAAGCACGAACGCATAGGGCTCGGTGACTTTGTAGAAAACCCGCACATCCAGTTGCACCACACCGGCATCACCCGTTAACAGGTAGCCGGAGCCTGCGAGGGCATCGCTGATGGGCGTGGCAAAACTGGCCACGCGATCTGCCTGTATTGCGGCACCACTGCGCAACAGTCCATCCACTCGACGCTCGATCACCCGATCCGCCGCCGGCAACAAAATCACCTGCTCAAACGGTTGCGGCCAGGCCAACAACAGCCCGGCATTCTGAATGCGATCCAGCGCACCGAAATGCAAAACCACCGCACGATTCTGCGGATCGATCTGCCGCACATTGGAAAACGCCCACGCCAATGCCGCCAACACCGTCACCGCGTACAATGCCAGAAATGCCAAGCGCCCGGCCTGAATCCAGGGGCTGCTCAACTCATTTGTTCCACGTGGAACCAAATTCATGGCTGCGATCCGGACTTGTTGTCGAGGCTCGGCGGACCGTCAACCAACACCCGGAACGGTGCGGCATCGGTGCGCAGGATCAGCTTGGTCCCGGGCGTTACCACCGTGCCCAAGGTGTCGAGCGAGCGCAGCAGGTTGTAAAGCTGCGGCGATCCCGCATAGGCGCGACCGTAAATCTGCGCCGCTTCCACGCGCGATTGCGCTTCGATATCCGCCGCTTTCACCGTGGCATCGGCCTGCACAATTCGCGCATCACGCTCAGCGGCGGAACGAATTTGCGCGGCCTCACGCTTGCCGATGGCCGTGCGCTCAGTTGCAATGGTTTCACGCTCGGCGCGCATCCGGTCGACGGTCGCCGTGAGCGTCACCGAAGGCAGCGTCAATCGTTCGATACCGACTTGCAACACGCGCACGCCATAAGTGGTGAGCAGCTGCTGATCGATTTGCTTGCGCAGTTGTGCTTCGAAATCGGCAATGCGCACCTGGCTGGCATCGGTATTGACCAGGCTCGCCAGATCAAAACTGCTGGCGGTGGTTTCCAGTGCGGAGCCGACAAAGGTGCGAATCTGCCGCGCGGCTTCATCGGGCTGGTTCTGCACCGCGCGCATGAAACGTTGCACATTGTCCGGATCGCCCTGCACCTGCCACGCCACGTAGGCCTGAACGATGATGCGCAAACCGTCCCGCGTGCCCACATCCTGCAAACCGCTGGACGTGGTGCGCAGTCGCAGGTCCACCGGGATCGCCGCCTCGAACGGTGCCGGCCAGCGCCAACCCAGTCCCGGCTCCAGCAAGACTCGCGATGGATTGCCGAAGCGCGTGATCACTGTGGCTTCACCTGAGCGCACCTGCACCAGGCTTGCGGCAGCGACCGCAAATGCCACCAGCAATGCCGCCCACCCCATCCGACGCCATGGGAATGGACCGGCCTCCTGCGGATCGCCGTGATGATGGTGATGGCCGTGGTGGTGATGCCCGCCATGGCCGTGATCGTGGCCGGCGTGGTCATCGTGATCGTGGGAATGGGACTGGCTCAATTGGCAGCTCCTGGCTGAGCGGTTTTACGCGACGGCGCAGGGTCAACCGGCAGCGTAAAAGTACGGAGGTCGATGGTCGGCGCATTGCTGCTGCCGCCCAGACGATGATCGAGCACCAGCAATCTGGCGTTGGCCAAACCCTGGGACAACTGACTGAAATACTGCTCCAGCACGAAGGCCTGGCCAGCGCTGGCATAGGCTTTCCGCTCGGCGTTGAATTTCAGGTCTGCGGCCTGGGCGCCAGCGTTTATTTCACGGGCACTGGCCGTCGCCTGATCGCGGGCGATGCTGGCCTGCAACTGCGCCTGGTTGGTGGCCTCGGCGGCGGCGCCGCGTTCACGGGCGATCAAGGCTTGCGCGCCAATCTGCGCCGCTTGCACGCCGTGATAGGCATTGGCTGCACCAGCCGGCGGGTGAATCGCCTCGACCACCGTGGCGAGAATCTCTACGCCGCTGTCGAGTTTTTTCAAGTCAGCCTGGACGGCGCGGCCGATTTCTTCGGCCAGCCCTACCCTGTCCTCGCCAAGCAATCCGTCGAGGGTACGCGAGGCGAAGTCGTGAACCAGGATTCGGCTGGCGGTGCTGCGAATCAACATCGGCACATCGGCACTGTTATAGGTCGCAGCCAACGCTGCCTCATCGCTCAGGCCGATGCGATAGACGAAGCGCACGTCCATGTTGACGATCTGAAAGCTCTGCCTGTCGGCTCGGCTGCTGGCGATCACCTGGGATTTGTCGTTCACATGGCTGGCGTCCCACAGGCGATTGGCAATTGCCGGGGCCGGGCCTTCGGCGGGGTCGGCCTGAATGGGGGCTGTGGTTTCGCCAACACTGGTGGCCAACTCGTGAACCACGCCATTCTCGACACTCAACACCCGGCCCAAAGGCCAAGGCAAACCCATATGCAAACCTGGGCCGAACACCTCCACTGGCTTACCGAATCGTTCGTAGATGCCACGCCCTTGCAGGGCAATTTCGTGAATGCCGGTCAGCGACCAGCCAACGAGCGACACCACCGCCAACACCGGCAGGAACGCCCGACGCATGTAAGTGAAAGCCCAGATCTGCCGCAGATCGATGCCGAAGCGGTTATGCAATTCGTGCTGCAACGCCAGCAATGGCTGTGGTGGCCAGCGCAGCATGTCAGCAATAAAGCTACGCGCCAACAGCTCTGGCTCAAGGCGGTCGCGGCGCGGGCTGAACAATGACAACACCGCGCGTAGTAACAGTTCTGCCGCCACCAGCCCCGGCAGCAGTCCGATCAACACCGCCAGGCGTACGGGCCATACCGAGGTTTCATCGGCAAACAACAGACAAAAAGCACCGAGCACCAAGCTGATGATCGCCACACGGATCAATTGCGCCAACGTAGCGGCTTCGGGCCATTGCGTGGTGTTCTCCTGCGCCAGATGGCGCTCCATCACCAACAGGCCGAACGCCAGCAGCAAGAAGCACGCTGCCCCGACAGTGGCCGACAGGCCCAACGCTGCCGGGGGCAACGTGAGGTTCCAGGCCTGTTCCACGCCCAATACCGCCAATAATGCCCAGCCGCCAAGCCACAACGTCGGCGCGCCGATTTGCCCGAGCAAGTGCTGCGATTGCCGGCCGATCCGGTCCAGCAAGCGTTCATACCACCCCGAAGGCACGACAGATTCGTCGATAACAACCACCGGGACTTCGGGATTCATGGCGCGGGCACGCCACTGGGCTACCCACCAGGCCGATTGCGTACCCGCCATCAACACCACAGACGCCGCGCTCAGGTTCAGCAACAACGCTGGCCACAGTGTTTGCGACGAAAACAGTCCGGCAAAAAACGCCAGCAGCACACCCACCGTCGCGAATACGCCCGCGCCGATGGCGAACTGGCGCAAACGCCGCCCTTGAATGAACGCCTGCTGAAAGCGCGGCAACCCGGCTAACGGCGTTTCATCAACATCGAGATCGACTTGCATACCACCCCAGAGTGTCTTCGCTTACAGGACAATTCGTTACGATATAACGAAAATGGTGAAATTTCCGTATTCAAGCGCGCTATCTAAAGATGCCCATCCTGTCGCTTACCTGAAGCCTTGACCGAAATGAGGCACAATGCACATATTACGTTCGTAATTTTATCCAGGAACTACTTTTACCCATCCTTTCCCCTTTCGATCCAGGAGTACATCCATGAGCACTTATGACGTCGTGATACTCGGCGGAGGCCCCGGTGGTTACAACGCGGCGATCCGCGCCGGACAACTGGGTCTGAAAGCTGCCTGCGTAGAAGGACGCGCCACACTCGGCGGCACCTGCCTGAACGTCGGCTGCATGCCATCCAAGGCGTTGCTGCATGCCTCCGAACTGTACGACGCCGCCATGGGTGCGGAATTCGCCAACCTGGGGATCGACGTCAAACCCAGCCTCAACCTCGCCCAGATGATGAAGCAAAAGAATGAAAGCGTTACCGGGCTGACCAAAGGCATCGAGTTTCTTTTCCGCAAGAACAAGGTCGACTGGATCAAAGGCTGGGGCCATATCGACGGGCCGGGCAAAGTCACGGTGACCGATAGCGCCGGCGGCATGACCGAGTTGAGCGCCAGGGACATCATCATCGCCACTGGTTCCGAGCCCACGCCCCTGCCCGGTGTAGACATCGATAACAAACGCATCCTCGACTCCACCGGCGCCCTGGCACTGACCGAGGTGCCCAAGCATCTGGTGGTGATCGGCGCTGGCGTGATCGGCTTGGAACTGGGTTCGGTCTGGCGACGCCTTGGGGCGCAGGTCACGGTGGTCGAGTTTCTCGACCGGATCTGCCCCGGCGTGGACATCGAAGCCGGCAAAACCCTGCAACGCTCACTGAGCAAGCAAGGCTTGAGTTTCAAATTGAGTTCCAAAGTGACCAGCGCCACCAGCTCCGCCAATGGCGTTCAGCTCAGCATCGAGCCTGCCGCTGGTGGTGCCGCAGAGTTGCTGGAAGCCGATTATGTGCTGGTGGCCATCGGGCGCCGACCTTATACACAGGGCCTGGGCCTGGAGAACGTCGGCCTCGCCACCGACAAGCGCGGCATGCTCGCCAATAAAGGACATCGCACCGAAGCCGCCGGGGTCTGGGTGATTGGAGACGTAACCTCAGGTCCCATGCTCGCCCACAAGGCCGAGGACGAAGCCATGGCCTGCGTCGAGCAGATCGTCGGCAAGGCGGGCGAGGTCAATTACAACCTGATTCCCAGTGTCGTCTACACCAAACCGGAACTGGCCAGCGTCGGCAAGACCGAAGAGCAACTCAAGGCGGAAGGCCGGGCGTACAAGGTCGGCAAGTTTCCCTTCACCGCCAACAGCCGGGCGAAGATCAATCACGAAACCGAAGGCTTCGCCAAAGTGCTGGCCGATGAGCGCACGGACGAAGTCCTCGGCGTGCATCTGGTCGGCCCGAGCGTCAGTGAAATGATTGGCGAATACTGCGTGGCCATGGAGTTCAGCGCCTCGGCCGAAGACATCGCCCTGACCTGCCACCCACACCCGACCCGCTCCGAGGCCTTGCGCCAGGCGGCGATGGATGTGGAAGGGATGGCGACGCAGATGTAATCCAAAGGACTGGCGGTGACGGGGCCACCGCCTTCGCGAGCAGGCTCGCTCCCACAAGGTTTGCGCTGTACCTGTGGGAGCGGGCTTGCTCGCGAAGGCAGGCGACTCGGTCTAAAGCGGCAAATGCTCCAGCGGCAACGACCCCGGGGCCTTCACCGTATGAATCGCAAAGTTGCTGCGGATGTCACTCACCCCCGGCAGCTTCAGCAATCGCCCGGTGAGAAACCGGTCATAGGCGCGCAAGTCCGGCACCACCACCTGCAGCAGAAAATCCGACTCCCCTGACACCAGAAACGCCGAAATCACCTCGGGCAATGCCGTTACCGCCAGGCGAAAGGCTTCGGCTTGTTCATCGTTATGACGCTCGACCTTGACCCCGACAAACACCGTCAGCCCCAATCCCACTTCATCGCGATCAAGATTGGCCTGGTAGCCGCGAATCACCCCCGCCTCTTCAAGCATCCGAACCCGACGCAAGCATGGCGATGCCGACAGGCCGATCTCGTCTGCCAGTTGCACGTTGCTCAGGCGGCCATCCCGTTGCAGCGCGGCGAGAATCTTGCGGTCGTAGGCGTCGAGTTTCATGGTTTGGCAGATCCTGATGGTTCAATCTTGATTAAGTGGCAGATTATGCCAATACACGACCCGATAGAAGCTGACAACGCAAGCACCTGCCCCGCCCTCCAGCCCTAGACTGGTACGACCAAATCGACAACGAACGGGGTGCAACATGCAAGGTCTCTGGCTGTTTTTCATGGCACTGGCAGTGGTCTACCTGTTGCCGGGGCCCGACATGATCCTGCTGTTGCAGACCGGTGCCCGCCAAGGCAAAAGCGCCGCGCTGGCCACGGCCGTGGGCCTGGGCATCGCCCGGGGTTGTCATGTGGCATTGGCGGCGCTGGGGCTGGCGGCACTGTTCAAGGCGGCGCCCTGGACCTTCGACGTGGTGCGCCTGGCCGGCGCCGCGTATCTGCTGTGGATCGGCATTCAGTGCCTGCGAACTACGATGCTGCCAAGCCTCACCAGCGCCGACGCAACCGGCGAAAAAACGCGCTGGGGTACAGCCATCCGACGCGGACTGCTGACCAACCTGCTCAACCCCAAGGCACTGCTGTTCTGCTCGGTGCTGCTGCCGCAATTCATCAACCCACAGGCCGGGCCGGTGCTCGGGCAATTTGCGACGTTGGGCGTGGTGCTGGTCGGCGTCGGTTTGCTGTTCGACAGCGCCTACGCTTTGATCGGCGCGGCACTCGGCCGTTGGCTGCAACGCAGCCCCTCAGCCCAGCGCCTGCAACAATGGTTGTTCGGCAGCCTGTTGATCGGTTTCGCCGTGCGGCTGACCTTTGTGCAACAGGCTTGAACCTCACTGCGCCTTGCGGCTGCGACGTTTGAACATCAATAGCGCGGCTGCCGCGAACACCACTACGCTACCGATCTGTAACGGCGTCTTGTACGGTCGCAAAGCCGAACGCGCAGCATCGGTGACTTGGGTCACGTAGCGTTTGTCGGCGTTCTCGAAGTCGGGGTACGGGCACTGGTGGCCGAAATCGGCGGCCCATTCCACGTAAGGCCCTTCTTTGACATAACGCTGATAAATCGCACTTTGCTCCTCGAGGCTGCTGTTCCACCCCGAGGCCTCGCACAGCACCGCCGCAAACGCCTGACTGGTGTGAGGCAAGTTATCCGCCGCCTTGCTCGCCAGCGCCGTGGCCACAAAACGATAGTGATAACGCTGATCTGGCTGGGCAGCGCTGGCCTGCTGGCGCTTCACTTCGTCCTCGGCCACCAATGGACCGACCTTGAGTTCGTCGTTTACCAGGGTGAAGTTACCGCCGAAGGTGGCGTAGTCCGGCGCCATCTCGTAGCCCAGAATGTCCATACCCCACTCGCGGGCCGTCCAGGCCGCATTGAACAGCGCAGCGGCGCGACGGGTCGGCCACCAGGCTGAATCAGCCGCCAGACGTTGCTCGCCATACAATCTCGCCTTGTGCCGCAAGCCGTCATTGTCGAAGTATGCCGGCGCTTGCTCGTAATGCCCCTCGCGCAACAAACGCCGACCCAGCAGATTGCGCAGGCTCGCCGCCACCGGCAAGGGCACGTAGTTGTCGCGGTCCAGCTGACTGAGCGGCGGCGGTGCCGGTACTTGAGTGTCGACGTAGTGCTTGAGTTCTTCGAGGGTCAACACGCGCTCGGCAACGGTGGCGGCGTCGAACCAGTAAATGCTTTGGCTGCGATACAGCTGATCGAAGGCTTGCAGGTAATCCCCGCGTTGCAGGGCCAGGATCGCGCTTTCACCCTCGACCCGGCATTTGGGCTGGAGCGTTTCGTAATCATAGTCCGGGGTTCGGCGCTCGCCCCAGGACTCATTCTGCGGGAAGGCCTGGGCCGCTTTGGCATAGGCTGCGGCGGCCGCACTCTTATCGCCCTCGCGCACCGCCAGTTTTGCCCGCAACCACCAGGCCAAACCGCCATCGCCAGCATGCTCGAGGAAAGCCTTGGCGCTGGCGTAATCACCCTGTTGATAATTCATCGCCGCCAGGCGGTCGGCGTTTTCGAGACTGCCACGGGTACTGTTTTGCAGCAGCTTGATCATTTTTTGTTCGTTGGGCGGTTGATCGCCGAACGACCAACCCAACCGGCTGATCAGCGATGCGGTCACCAGTTGCTGCACTGGCTGGCCCTTGAGCAACTCGGCCACTTGATCCTCCGGCAGCGTCATCAGGTCCGCCATCAACAGCTTCAGCGATTCGTACCCCACCGCGGAGCCGTGCAGATTTTGCGTGGCGTACAACTCGATGGCGCGGTTCCAGTCGCCGGCGGTGCGCACCACCCGGGCTTCTTCACCGAGGCTGGCGACACCCAGTTCCAGTGGATCGCTGAAGCCGTCGATGCTCAGTTGCCGGGCTTGCTCGAAGGCCTTGGCGGATTGTTCGAGCAGATCCGGAGCCGCATCGGCTTCGGCGCTCATGGCGAACAATGCGCGACCCAACGAGTAAGCCGCCCAGGTGCTGCGCGAAGCCCGTTGCTCGGCGGGTAGGGCCAGCACTTTCTTGAAATACCCGGCGGCCAAGGCAGGATCACCCGCGCCAAATGCCACGGCACCCGCCAGATACAGCCTGTGCTCAAGCGGCAGTTGCGCCCCTTCGGTTTCAACCTGACGGGGATCCGTCAGGCTGCGCAGGTGTTTCACCAACAGCTGTTGCTCGGCGGAAAGCCCCACCTGCTCGGCTTGATCGCGCAGCGCTACAAGGTCAGGTTCATCGCTGTTGTCGGCGCCAGCAGTAACGTTCTTCAACCCGTTGATGGCGTGGCCGAGGCGGCTGATTTCAAAGCTGAAGTTGCCTTCCGGCAGTTCCGCCAGCGACTGGCCTCGGTTATCCAGCAGGCGCATGGGGAAGTCCGGGCCGCAGGCCAGCGCCGAACCCAGCGGCAGGCTGAGGCTCAGGCAAAGCAAATGACGCGGCCAGTTACGGGTGAACATTCGAACCTCCTTGATCAATGTGTGCGCAGCGAGCCCAACCAATGGCACGCTGTCCGCCGGCCGGTATTCGGCCATCGCGCAGGCGGGTGAAGGTAAGCAGATCCGGACGCTGTTGCAACGCATAACCGGCCAAGGCATCAGCCCCCTCACAACCGCTGACCGCCAGTGTCAGGTGTTCGGGCCAGGCGCGGTCGAGGTTGCCCTGGTTGCTGATGCCGATGTCATAGAGGCCATTGTCGGCCGAGAGTTTCAGTTTCAATTGACTGTCGAGGACATCACCACGCGCCACGGCGCGCAAGGTGGTCAAGCTCCAGGCCCGACGGTCGTTGGCCAATGGCAGGCGAAACCAGATCAGGCCCGCCAGATGTTTCGGTGGATCGGCCCGCAACTCGGTGCCGAGGGTGCGCAACGACGACGGATCGGCAAGTAATTCCCGGCGCAAGCCTTCGCGCTCCAGCGTCACTTCGCTTTCCACAACAGGCGCGCCGCCCGCCGACGGCAGCAACGCCACGCCATAAGCCGGCAGCGCCAGATAGAAAGGTTTAGTCGTGACGCGGCTCCAGGCCTTCGCCCATTGCCGAGCCTGATCGGCATCAAACAAGCCGCGACGCGGATCGCTCACCGCGTGCACCTGCAACACACTGCTGTCGACTGTTGATAACAGCGCCGGCAGTTCACGACTGTCGAGCCAGGACGGCAATGCGGTAATACTCAGGGGCAGCGAAGCCGGTAGTGCTTTACGCAAATGCGCGAGAAATTGGCGATACGCCGGTAGCCGGGCGTTACCGGCGTCGTGGTCGATTTCCACACCGGCGAGGTTCACCTCCTTTCCCTGCCAATCGCTGATCACCTGCCGGATTTGCGCCGTAACCTCATCCTGATCCAGCGCCTTGAGCTGCCCATCCAGGCGAATCACCGCAATCACCGGCCGGCCATCACGCTTGAGCAGTGCCGGGTCAATCCGCGCCCGACTCCAGCCGGCGTTGGGGAAAGCCTGCAAGGCCAGCACCCGCAACGTCGAAAAATCGGTGCGGCTGTCCCGGAGGGCTGCGTCGTGGGCCGGCGTCCACTGCCGCTGCCAGACGTAAAGCTGTTGATCCAGCGGCGGTGCATCCTGTCTTTCGCAACCGGTGGTGAGCACCAGCGCCATCAGCAAGACCATCGAGCGAGTGAAAAAAACCATTGAAACGCCTGTTCCTGAAATGCAGAAAGGGCCTCTGCGGCCCTTTTTCGTTCTGCTCACTACCCTACCCAGCCATCGACCGACGGGCAATGTTCGCCTGCAATGATCTTCAGATATCGAGTACCAACGGCTGTGCCCCCTGCGCCGGAATCGCACAGCAAATCAGCACCTGTCCGTCATCCGGCACCTCGGCTGGCGGCAGTGGGTAATGCACCTGACCGCTGATCAAGCGCGTCTTGCAGGTGCCGCAGGAGCCGCCACGACAACTGAATTCCGGGCGCAGGCCACGGCTTTCCGCCAACTCCAGCAAGCTGCCGCCGTCTGGCTGCCAGCGCGCTTCCTTGGCCGAACGCTGGAACACTACGGGCACGGACGTGGTTGCGGCTGGCGGTTGCTCGATCACCACCGCATCGGGGTCCGGTCGCCGGCGCAAGGTGGACGGGCCGAAGGTTTCGGCGTGAATCCGCGAATCGCGAATGTCCAACTCGCGCAAGCCGTCGTACAGCGCCTGGGTAAAACTCCCGGGACCACAGACGACAAAATCCAGCTGATCGTAGTCCTCGACTGTCAGCAGATTCTTGAGCAGCGCGACGTCGATCCGTCCACTGAGGTCGAAGTCCTCTCCTTGTATCGCCTCGGCTTCCGGTTGACTGAGCAAACGCACCACCCGCACCGCGTCCCCGGCATCCTCAAGCAAGCGATCCAGCTCCCGGTGAAACGGCTGCTCGGCCAGCGTGCGCGAACTCTGGATGAACCATGTCGGCCGGATACGGCGGGTGCGCAATCCCTGGTAAACCACCTCCCGCAGCATCGACAACAACGGCGTGATGCCGACTCCGGCCGCCAGCAACACCAATGGCCGACGCTCATGGGGCGCCACGGTGAAATGCCCTTGCGGCGCCCGCGCTTCCAATAAGTCGCCGACACGAATCTGCTCATGCAAATGCGTAGACACCCTTCCGTCACGCTTCACGCTGATGCGGAAAAAATCATCGGACGGTGCACTCGACAAACTGTACGTGCGGATGTGCACATCGCCGTCAATGTTGAAGCGCAGGGGTAGATGCTGCCCGGCCTGGAACAGTGGCAACCCTGCTTCATCGGCAGGCTCCAGGTAAATCGAGCGAATGCTGTGGCTTTGCGCTTCAATCCGCGTCACCCGCAACGGCCGCCATTGATCGCCCAAGGCCTTGGCCTGCAAACGCGCCTTGGCCTGCTCCCATGTGCCGGTGAGCAAGCTGGTAGGTGAAACACCGTCGAAGCGCCAGCGCAACGACAGGGCAGCCGGGCGACGGACCACCTGCTCGACATCGATTGTCCACAGGCGCTCGGCTCCCTGGAACGCCTCGACCTGAGGACCATCAAGGATGATTTCGGTGCGCCCACGGAGCTGCAGCAAATCACCGGTATTGAAATCGATGAACAACAACCCGGCCCGGGGATTGAGCAGCAGGTTGCCTAGGGTGTTGAAATGCAGGTTGCCGGCGAAATCCGGAATGGTCAGGCGATTGCCTTCCACCTGTACGAAACCGGCCTGACCGCCACGGTGAGAAACATCCACCGAACGCTTGCCATCGACATCCACATAACTGGCAACGAAGAACGTGTCCGACTCAGCGATCATGGCTTTGGCCGCGTCATCCAGTTCGTTGAAATGCTGGGAGACACGCGTCGAGGGATCGGCCAGCGGCACCGAGCGAAACTGGCGCAACTGAATGTACTGCGGGCAATTGCCGAAGGACTGGTCCACCGTCACCGCGAAACCGCCCGCGGTCATGGCACGGACATGCCCATTGATGCGGTTGCGGCGGCGGGTATGCAACTCGATGCCCAACAGGCCAATGGCCGAGCCATCGCTCAACTGCGCGGGATCATCAAAGGCCGGCAGGCTGCGAAATTGCAGCAAGCCAGGTTCTGGCGAGTGTGCGAAACCGGGCTGACCTTCAAGGATGCTGGCCCAGGGATGATCGTCGGCATCCACCGCTGCGTACAGCATGAACGGCAATTGCTGATAGAAGGTGCGGTGCTGGTCCGGCATCTCGCTGCGAATCACCTTACGACCGAACGCCTCCATTCGTTCGGCAACGCCCACATGTGCCTGCAGTTGTTTCTCGCCGGCATGCCAGGGTGAACGGTCCATACGGTTTCTCCCTTGCGCCACTGGCGCAGTACGGGGTGGCCCGACAACACCGGGCCACCAGCATCAGGCAGTTTTTTGCAGACCGGCGACGGTGCGCGGCATGCCGACAAAACCTGGCAAGGCTTCGATGCGGGCCAGCCAGGCGCGAATGTTGGCGTACTCGTCCAGCGACACATTGCCCTCAGGCGCGTGGGCGATGTAGCTGTAGGCGGCGACATCGGCAATCGTCGGCTCAGTGCCGGCCAGATACGGCGTATTGGCCAGTTCGTGATCGATCACTTTGAGCACGGTATGGGCATAGGCAATCACTTCCGCAGCGTTGTAAGACGCGCCAAACACGGTGATCAATCTTGCCCGGGCAGGGCCGAAGGCAATCGGACCGGCAGCCACCGACAACCAGCGCTGGACCTTGGCGGCCCCTACCGGATCAGCCGGCAGCCAGCGACCATTGCCATACTTTTGCGCCAGGTAAACCAGAATCGCGTTGGAGTCGGCCAACACCACGCCCTGATCATCAATCACCGGCACCTGACCGAACGCATTGAGCGCGAGGAACGCCGGTTGCTTGTGTTCGCCCTTGGCGAGGTCAACGAAGATCAATTCGGTCGGCAGTTTCAGCAGGGCCAGCATCAACTCGACACGATGGGCGTGGCCGGAACGTGGGAAGTTGTAGAGCTTGATCGCTTGCATGGTCGAGACCTCGGGTGAGTGCTGCTGTTCAGGAGAAAGGTGGTCGTATCTTCTACTCACATCAAAACCAACAGAATCACCAGCCAACGCAATCCATTATTTCAGTGACTGAAATAATTCAACGCTTGAGCGCCGGATGCTCGCGCAGGGTCTTCACCGCGAAATCGACAAAACTGCGCACCCGAGCCGGCGCTTTGCGCCCGCCCTGATAGACCACATGGATAGGCAACGGCGGCAACTCGAAGTCGGCCAGAATGATTTCCAGCTCGCCGGCGGCCACCTTGCTCGCCACTTGATAAGACAGTACTCGCGTGAATCCCAACCCCAGACAGGCTGCCGTGATGGCCGCCTGATTGGCCGTCACCACCAGTCGCGGTTCAGCCCGGACACTCAGGGTTTCGCCGTCTTCAATGAATGGCCAACTCCTGAGTTGGCCGATAGCCGAGGTCGCGATAATCGGCGCCTGGGCCAGTTCCCGGGGATGCCTGGGCCGACCATGGCTGGCCAGAAACTGTGGCGAGGCGCAGATCACCCGCCGCACCTCGCCCACGCGGATCGCATGCTGGTTGCTGTCGGGGAGTTCGCCGATGCGGATGGCCACATCGACGCCCTCCTCGACCACGCTCACCACCCGGTCCACCAGCAGCGCATTGATGCAGACCTCGGGGAATTGCGTCAGATAATTCACCATCAACGGCGTGACAAACAGCTCGCCAAACAAGACCGGTGCGGTGATGGTCAGTTGCCCACGGGGATAGATATGGCTGCCCGCAGCAGAGTCCTCGGCTTCCTGCACCTCGGCGAGAATTCTCCGACAGTCCTCCAGATATCGCTGGCCGGCCTCACTCAAGTACACACTTCGCGTCGTACGCGTGAGCAGTTGTGTGCCAATTCGCTTCTCAAGCGCCGCTACCGCCCGGGTAACGCTGGCCGCCGACAGACCCAAACCCCGCGCCGCCGCCGAAAATCCCTGCTCCTTGGCGACAGCAGCGAAGACCTGCATTTCCTGGAAGCGGTCCATGGGCCTGTCCTCATTTCAGATAGATAAATCGCAACCGAAGACCGGAATTTTAATCGCAAATGTTCAACAACATAGTTGGGCGCGCGACCATCAGATAGATCATTGGGCTACTGCACTCTAGCGTCTGCACCGTAAAAACCAAGCGTGTCACAAACCTTAATTATTGATAATTAATGAGGATTATTTTCTTGCGACGGGTGCGACAGTTGGCAATTATCCTGATCAGCCCGCTGCAACGGCTAATGCCCGGTAGAGAAAAGAGAGCCATTGGTTCAGATTCCAAACCGCTTCAGGCAATGGCTCGCAGCGGACTCCATCAACTGCAGCAGAATTCCAGCCGGTATAAACAGGCGGAATATACGACTGCTCCTATACTACAAACCACCCTGTTACCTATTGGGTTTTTGGTAGGTACCTCGTTGAAGTTTTCTCTACTTAAAGTAAGGCGTTATGGGTTTTTAACGCTTTGACGGCTGTCCGTCGATTTGCTTTATGGATTCACTAAGTAGGGGAGAGTTGAACTTCAACGGCCTGGCTAACCTGTGTGACACAGCAAGGAGTTCGACAATGTTGCGCACTAACATTTCTGCTAGAGCACTGTCCGGTGGTTTGCTCGACGTGCTGATTCGTGCCGGGTTGATTACGGTGCTGGTACTGTTCTGCTTCCAGATTTTCCACCCTTTCCTCAACCTCATGCTCTGGGCAATGATTCTGGCCATCACCCTGTATCCGCTGCATGGGCTCATCAAGCGCAAACTGGTCAACAAGGACGGTCGTGCCGCCACCCTGATCGTGGTGGTCGCCCTGGCTTTGCTGATGGTGCCGATCTACCTGCTGGGCACCTCGATCAGTGAATCGGTCCAGGGCACCCTGGCGATCCTCAAGTCCGATACGATGCAGATTCCGCTCCCCAGCGAAAAAATCGCTTCCCTGCCGCTCATTGGCAAACCGCTCTACGGCTACTGGATGCAGGCTGCCACCGACATGAGCAGCGTGGTGATGAAGGTGATGCCCTATATCAAGTCTGTCGGCCTGACCTTGTTGGGCAAAATGGCCGACGTTGGCGTGGGCTTTCTGTTGTTCATCGGCGCCCTGATCATTGCCGGCGTGCTCATGGCCTATGGCGAAAACGGCGAAAGAAGCGCCATGGCCATCACCTCGCGCCTTTCCGGTCCAGAGCGTGGCCCTCGCATTACCGAACTCTGCACTGCAACCATCCGCGCGGTCGCCCAGGGCGTGGTGGGCATCGCGTTCATTCAGATGTTGCTGGTTGGCGTGGGCTTCGTGCTCATGGGCGTTCCCGGTGCCGGGCTGCTGGCCATGGTGGCGCTGCTGATGGGGATCATGCAATTGCCGGTACTTCTGGTGACCATCCCGGTGATCGCCTATGTCTTCGCCACCGACGGCACCACCTTGGGCACTGTCGTGTTTGGCATCTACAGCCTGATCGCCGGGATGGCCGACAACGTCCTCAAGCCGTTGATGCTGGGTCGTGGCGTCGATGTACCCATGCCGGTGATTCTGATTGGCGCCCTGGGCGGCATGGTAAGCGGCGGCTTCATCGGTTTGTTCATCGGGCCGGTTGCGCTGGCGGTGGGCTACCAGCTGTTCTGGCAGTGGGTCCAGGACCAACCGACTGTCGAGGCAATGAACGAGACACCCGAGATCGAGGCGTTGAACGAGACACCGAAGACAGAGGCAATGAACGACCAGCGTCCTGTTTGAGGAGTTTGCGCTTGATGCCACGCCCTGCTCGCATCAGCCGGCTCCTGCTCTGTGGCACCGTCGTTCTGGGGGGCTGCGTGCAACTGGGCCCGGATTTCCAGTCGCCGGCCCAGCCCTGGGTCGACCACTGGAACAGCCCGGCCCTGGAGATCGCCGGCCAACAACACGCGCAACCTGACAGCCGCCAATGGTGGCGCGTGTTCAACGACCCGGTGCTGGACCATTTGATGACCGAAGCCGATGCCCACAACCCAGACCTGCACGTCGCTGGCCTGCGGGTCATGGAGTCCCGCGCACAATTGGGCATCGCACTGGCCGGCCGCTACCCGCAATTGCAGCAGGCCAGCGCCGACAGCCTGTACCTGAACCGTCGACAATCGGGCGGCGCCAACCCTCAGGACACGCATTTCTGGCAACACAGCGTCGGCTTCGATATCGGCTGGGAGCTGGATTTCTGGGGGCGTTTCAGTCGTGCCATCGAGTCGGCCGACGCCTCCTGGTTTGCCGCCCAGGCCAACTATGAAAATGCCTTGGTGCTGTTGCACGCGCAACTGGCGCAAAACTACTACGCCTTGCGCACCGCCGAGGCGCGCCTGGCCATCGCCCGCAGTAACGCAAAATTGCAAAAACGCAGCTACGAGATCACCGAGCGCCTGTTCAACAGTGGGGCCGAAGCCGAACTCGACCTGCAACAAGCCAAGACCCAGTACCTGGGTACCCTGAGCACCATCCCGGAGTTCGAGAGCCAGGTGGCGAGCCTGCGCAATGCGTTGTCCACCCTGATCGGCCAGCCACCCGGCTCGATCCCTGACCTCAATCGCAACACCGGCTTAGTGCCGCTGCTCGATACTGCGGTCTTGCAGGATGTGCCGGCCAACCTGCTGGTACGGCGCCCCGATGTTCGTGCTGCCGAACTGCAAGTGGCGGCGCAGTCGGCATTGATCGGTGTGGCCGAGTCCGACCTGTACCCCTCCATCAGCCTGCTGGGCAGCATCGTCTGGTCCGCCAGCTCGCTCAACGCTGCGCCCAATACCCTCGACTTCGTGGCCGGCCCCAGTCTGCGCTGGGACATCTTCGACCACGGCCGAATCACCAACAACGTTCGCGTGCAGGACGCTCGCTTGCAGCAATTGATCGTTATCTACCAGGACAGTGTGCGCCAGGCGGCCCGTGAGGCCGACGATGCCGCGACTGGCTTGATCAAGGCGCTGGAGCGCGACCTTATCCTCAGCGATGCATCGGTGGCCGCCGAACGTTCGGTGACCCTGGCCAACGCCCAATACCGGGAAGGCTATTCGGATTTCCAGCGCGTGCTGGATGCCCAGCGGGCCCTGTTTGCCCAGCAGGATATCTACCTGGTCAACCGTGGCACCGCCGTCAACAGCCTGATCGCCCTCTACAAGGCTTTGGGCGGAGGTTGGTACAGCGACCAGCCGATGGTCGACCCGGCCACCCGCAAACAAATGCAAGAACGGACCGATTGGGGCGATCTGCTCGACGAACCGAAGGAAAGTGCCCATGACTGACAGCCAACTACCGGCCGACGAGAAAGCCCCGGCACCCGCCGCCGACCCTGCGAAAAAAGCGATCAATTGGGTGGTGCTGCTGATCATCCTGAGTCTGGTCTGGTACCTGATGGCCGACCGTTACACGCCCTACACGCAACAGGCACGGGTGCAGGCCTTCATTGTACCGGTGGCCGCCGAGGTATCCGGTCGGGTGACCAAGGTGCATGTGCGCAACAACCAGGACGTCAAGGCCGGCGAATTGCTGTTTGAAGTCAATCCGGAGCAGTACCAGATTGCCGTCGATCGCGCTCGCGCCGACCTTGAGTCGACCCGTCGCCAGGTGGGCGCCAACACAGCCGGCGTCGATTCCAAACAAGCGTCCCTGCGCGCGTCCCAGGCCAACGAGCTCAAGGCACGCCAGGACATCCAGCGGCTTGAACGCCTGTACAGCGAAGACCCGGGCACCATCTCGCTGCGCCGCCTGGAGATATCCCGCGCCACCCTGTCAGAATCCATCAGCCAGGTTGCCGCGGCCAAGGCCGAAGTGCAACGTGCGCGCGAACAACAGGGCGGTAACGAAGGCGAAAACGCCCAGTTGCTCAGTGCCGCCAGTAACCTTGAAAAAGCCGAGCTGGACTTGAGCAATACGAAGGTCCACGCGCGCTCGGCCGGCCTGATCACCGATCTGCGCACCGATGTCGGCCAGTTCGCCGCCGCTGGTGCTCCGGTGATGACTCTGATCGCCATCCACGATGTGTGGATCAGCGCCGACATGACCGAAAACAATCTGGGCAGTGTCCAGCCCGGGACGCCGGTATCCATCGTCCTCGACGCCCTGCCGGGGGAGATTTTCAAAGGCCATGTGCGCAGCGTTGGCTATGGCGTTGATATCGGCCAGACCACCCAGCCGGGCAGCCTGCCGAAAGTGGAGAACAGCCGCGATTGGCTACGCCCTGCCCAGCGCTTTCCGGTCATCATCGAATTCGAGCCCGGTGAGTTGACCGGCCCGCAAGGCATTCGGTCCGGCGGGCAGGCCGAAGTCATGGCGTTCCCGAGTGAAAGTAACCCGCTGAATATCCTGGGTCGCCTGTTCCTGCGCGTGATGAGCTGGCTGTCCTATGCGTATTGAGCGCCCGCCCCGGGTTCAGCGCGCCCTGCGCCTGAGCTTCGGCACGGCGCTGTGCCTGGCGGCGAGCTTTGGTCTGGCCCTGCCCATCCCGTTCCTCTCGCCGATGCTGGCGCTGATGATGCTGGCGGCGATGAACCGACCGTTGCCGTTCAAGGCCAGCCTGGGTCTGATCCTGATCCTGATGCTGACCACCGGGACCGGCCTGCTGCTCATTCCTCTGCTGCGTTACTACCCGTTCAGTGGCGTGTTGCTGGTCGGACTGTGCCTGTTCCTGGCCTTCGGTTATGGCCTGCGCGGCGGCAACCCTCTGGTAGCGACTTTCCTGGTGGTGGGCCTGACCTTGATCAGTTCGGCCGGAACCGCCGAATTCGACCTGGCGCTTGAGGTGATCGTGGCCCTGGTCAAAGGCTTGTTCCTGGCCGTCACCACGCTGACCATCAGCCATTGGCTGTTTCCCGACCCCGCCAGTGCCCCCGCGGCCAAACCCGACCCGAGCCTTACTCCAACCGAAAGCGGTTGGCTGGCGCTACGGGCCACGCTGGTGGTGCTGCCGACGTTCCTGCTGGCCATGATCGACCCGGCCAGTTACCTGCCGATCATCATGAAAGCCGTCAGCCTCGGCCAACAAAGCTGCGCGACCAGCGCCCGCACCGCCGGCCAGGAATTGCTCGGCTCGACTCTGCTCGGTGGCCTGATGGCGATTCTTTTCTGGTGCGCGCTGAGCCTGTTCGTCAACCTGTGGATGTTCTTTCTGTGGATGTTGCTGTTCGGTTTGCTGGCGTCCAGAAAACTCTATGGACTGGCCCGGACCCGACAACCACCGAGTTTCTGGCTCAACAGCCTGGCGACCCTGATCATTCTGCTGGGCCAATCGGTGCAGGACAGTGCAGCGGGCAAGGATGTCTACACCGCCTTCGCCATCCGCATGGGCCTGTTCATCCTGGTGACCTTGTACGCCTGCGTCATGGTCCATCTGCTGGACACGCGGCGCCAGCGTCGAATTACGACCGCCTAGAAACAGAAAAACCCCCTGAAAAGGGGGTTTTTCATCTGTGGATAACTTATTCCACAGTGACCGACTTCGCCAGGTTGCGAGGCTGGTCAACGTCGGTGCCTTTGAGCACGGCGACGTAGTACGACAGCAGTTGCAGCGGGATGGTGTAGAGAATCGGCGACAGGATGTCGTGGATGTGCGGCATGTGCACCACGTGGGTGCCTTCACCGTTGGTCATGCCGGCCTTCTCGTCAGCGAAGACGATCAACTGGCCACCGCGGGCGCGGACTTCCTGGAGGTTGGACTTCAGCTTCTCCAGCAGTTCGTTGTTCGGCGCCACGGTCACCACTGGCATGTCGTTATCCACAAGCGCCAACGGGCCGTGTTTCAGCTCACCGGCCGGGTAGGCTTCGGCGTGGATATAGGAGATTTCCTTGAGCTTGAGCGCCCCTTCCATCGCCACCGGGAACTGCGCGCCACGGCCGAGGAACAGCGTGTGGTGTTTCTCGGCGAACAGCTCGGAGATTTTTTCCACGGTGCTGTCCATGGCCAGCGCTTCGCCCAGACGGGTCGGCAAACGACGCAGTTCTTCGACCAGCGTCGCTTCGACACCTTTGGCCAAGGTGCCACGAACCTGGCCCAGGGAAAGCGTCAGCAACAACAGGCCAACCAATTGCGTGGTGAAGGCTTTGGTCGATGCCACACCGATTTCTCGACCGGCCTGGGTCAACAGGGTCAGATCGGACTCACGCACCAGCGAGCTGATGCCAACGTTGCAGATCGCCAGGCTGGCGAGGTAGCCCAGTTCCTTGGCGTTGCGCAACGCGGCCAGGGTGTCGGCGGTTTCACCGGACTGGGAAATGGTCACGAACAAGGTGTCCGGCTGCACCACCACCTTGCGGTAGCGGAATTCGCTGGCGACTTCGACCTGGCAAGGAATGCCGGCCAGCTCTTCGAGCCAGTAACGCGCGACCATGCCGGCGTGGTAGCTGGTGCCGCACGCGACGATCTGTACGTTACGCACTTTGGCGAACAGTTCGGCCGCCTGTGGGCCGAATGCCTGTACCAGGACCTGGTTCTGGCTCAGGCGACCTTCCAGCGTGCGCTGCACCACGGATGGTTGCTCGTGGATTTCCTTGAGCATGAAATGGCGGAACTCGCCCTTTTCAGCGGCTTCGGCACCGTCGCGATACTGCACGGCTTCGCGCTCGACAGCCTTGCCGTCAACGTCCCAGATCTGCACGCTGTCGCGGCGGATTTCGGCGATATCGCCTTCTTCCAGGTACATGAAGCGGTCGGTGACCTGACGCAGGGCCAACTGGTCGGATGCCAGGAAGTTTTCCCCCAGGCCCAGGCCGATCACCAGCGGACTGCCGCTGCGGGCTGCGACCAGACGATCAGGTTGCTTCGAGCTGATCACTGCCAGGCCGTAAGCACCGTGCAACTCTTTAACGGTCGCCTTGAGGGCTACGGTCAGGTCGCGCAGATCCTTGAGTTTGTGGTTCAGCAGGTGGGCGATGACTTCAGTGTCGGTGTCCGAAGTGAACACGTAGCCCAAAGCCTTGAGTTGTTCACGCAGGGCTTCGTGGTTTTCGATGATGCCGTTGTGCACTACTGCCAAGTCACCGGAGAAATGCGGGTGAGCATTGCGCTCGCACGGTGCGCCATGGGTGGCCCAGCGCGTGTGGGCGATGCCCAGACGACCGACCAGCGGCTCGGTGGTCAGTGCCTGCTCCAGCTCACTGACCTTGCCCGGACGACGCAGGCGCTCGAGTTTTTCATCGTTGGTGTAGACCGCCACACCAGCGCTGTCATACCCACGGTATTCGAGGCGCTTCAGGCCTTCGACGAGGATGGCGGTGATGTTACGTTCTGCGACTGCGCCGACAATTCCACACATGCTATTTCTCCTGACTGACAGCCGCGCAAATCAAAGTGATGCCGCGGGCCTGAATCTGATCGCGAGCCTCAAGTGGCAGGCGTTCATCGGTAATAAGGGTATGGACACTGCTCCAGGGCAGCTCCAGGTTGGGAATCTTGCGGCCGATCTTGTCGGCCTCCACCATCACGACTACTTCGCGGGCGACTTCGGCCATGACCCGGCTCAGCCCGAGCAGTTCGTTGAAGGTGGTTGTACCTCGAACCAGATCGATGCCATCGGCGCCGATAAACAGCTGGTCGAAGTCGTAGGAGCGTAGTACCTGCTCGGCAACCTGCCCCTGAAAGGACTCGGAATGCGGGTCCCAGGTACCACCGGTCATCAACAGCACCGGTTCGTGTTCAAGTTCGCTCAGGGCATTGGCGACATGTAGCGAGTTGGTCATCACCACCAGGCCGGGTTGCTGTCCAAGTTCCGGGATCATGGAAGCGGTGGTACTGCCACTGTCGATAATGATGCGCGCATGCTCGCGAATCCGCCCGACAGCGGCACGAGCAATGGCTTGCTTATACTTGGAAACCGGCTGACCAAGGTCCGCGACCAGTTCCTGAGGCATGGTGATCGCCCCGCCGTAACGACGCAGCAACAGGCCATTGCTTTCAAGCGCCGCCAGATCCTTGCGAATCGTAACTTCCGACGTTTCGAAGCGCTTGGCCAACTCATCCACACTGACTTCGCCCTGCTCATTGAGCAAGGCGAGGATGTTGTGACGACGCTGAGGTGTGTTGCGCTTCGACATGAGCTGACAAGTTTCGTTTCGAAAGATAACGGAAGCAATCAAAACCTATCAACGAAACTTCGTCAAGCGCCATGCGATAAAAAGAGCTGTGGATAAAAGCATCGCGGGCAAGCCCGCTCCCACAGGATGGCGAATACTCCTGTAGGAGCGGGCTTGCCCGCGAATGCAATGGATCAGCCTGTGAATAACTTCAGACGATCATCCACATGTGGATAACTCAGCTCTTCTTGACCTTCTCTGGACGCTTCCAGCCATCAATGTTCTTCTGACGCCCACGTCCGATAGCCAACTGGGATTTATCCACAGTCGAGGTAATGGTCGAACCGGCCGCCGTGGTCGCACCGTCCAGGATATCCACAGGCGCTACCAAGGAGTTGTTGGAACCGATGAACACGTCTTCACCCAGCACGGTTTTCCACTTGTTGGCACCGTCATAGTTGCAGGTAATGGTACCGGCACCAATGTTGGTGCGCGCGCCCACTTCGGCATCGCCCAGATAAGTCAGGTGACCGGCCTTGGCGCCTTCGCCAAGGTGAGCGTTTTTCAACTCGACGAAGTTACCCACATGCGCCCTGGCCTCCAGCACGGTACCTGGGCGCAGACGCGCAAACGGGCCGGCATCGCTGCCTTCACCCAGAACGGCACCTTCGATATGGCTGTTGGCCTTGATGACCACGCCTTTGCGCAGGGTGCTGTCCTTGATCACGCAGTTCGGACCGATCACCACGTCGTCTTCGATGACGACCTTGCCTTCGAGGATCACGTTGATGTCAATCAGCACGTCGCGGCCTACCGTCACGTCTCCGCGTACATCGAATCGTGCCGGGTCGCGCAGCGTCACACCTTGAGCCATCAAACGACGACCGGCGCGCAATTGATAATGCCGTTCCAGTTCGGAAAGCTGCTTGCGGTCGTTGGCGCCCTGCACTTCCATGGCGTCGTGCGGTTGCTCGGTGGCCACCACCAGACCATCGCTCACGGCCATGGCAATGATGTCGGTCAGGTAGTACTCGCCCTGGGCATTGTTATTAGAGAGACGGCTCATCCAGTCGCCAAGACGGGCAAAAGGCAGCGCCAGAATGCCGGTATTGCCTTCGGATATCTTGCGTTCGGCTTCGTTGGCATCTTTCTGTTCGACGATGGCCGCAACCTTGCCAGCGGCATCACGAACAATGCGGCCGTAACCGGTCGGGTCATCCAGTTCGACGGTCAGCAAGCCCAACTGCTGCGGACCCACCTGTTTGAGCAGGCGCTGCAGGGTCTCGACTTCGATCAACGGCACATCACCGTAGAGCACCAGCACGGTGTCGGACTGAATGAACGGCACTGCTTGAGCAACGGCGTGACCGGTACCCAACTGTTTATCCTGCAGGACGAAATTCAGATCATCCGCCGCCAGACGTTCGCGTACGGCATCGGCACCATGACCGATCACGACGTGGATGCGCTGTGGATCAAGTTGCCGAGCGCTGTGGATAACATGGCCGAGCATGGAGTTGCCGGCAATCGGGTGCAAGACTTTCGGCAAAGCGGAACGCATGCGCGTGCCTTGGCCAGCAGCGAGAATAACGATTTCAAGAGACATGACTGGCTACCAATCCTGGGTGGTCAGCGGCTGCGACCAGGTTGTAAACATCGGAAAAGAAAAAAGGGTAGCCGAGGCTACCCTTTTTAATCAATCACACAACAAGTACGGCCTTAGTGGCCGAACTTCTTGCGGATCTGCTGGACGGTGCGCAGCTGAGCTGCAGCCTCGGCCAGACGTGCGGCAGCAGAACCGTAATCGAATTCCGCGCCCCGCTCATGCAGGGCCTTCTCGGCAGCCTTGACGGCTTCCTGAGCGGAGGCTTCATCCAGGTCGGCAGCACGTTGCACGGTGTCGGCAAGAACCTTGACCATGTTCGGCTGAACCTCGAGGAAACCACCGGAGATGTAATACACCTCCTCTTCCCCGCCCTGCTTGACCAGGCGGATCGGACCTGGCTTCAGATTAGTGATCAGCGGCGCGTGACCCAGGGCGATACCAAGATCACCCAGTGCACCGTGCGCAATCACCATCTCGACCAGACCGGAAAAGATTTCTCCTTCCGCGCTGACGATATCGCAATGGACTGTCATAGCCATCTGATTGCCTCAACCTAAATTAGCGCCCGTTGCCGGGCGCCGGGATTACAGTTTCTTGGCTTTTTCGATCGCTTCTTCGATGCCGCCAACCATGTAGAACGCTTGTTCTGGCAGGTGGTCGTAGTCACCGTTGAGGATGCCTTTGAAGCCAGCAATGGTGTCTTTCAGGGAAACGTATTTACCCGATGCACCGGTGAAGACTTCAGCCACGAAGAACGGCTGCGACAAGAAGCGCTGGATCTTACGAGCACGGTTTACCAACTGCTTGTCGGCTTCCGACAGCTCGTCCATACCCAGGATCGCAATGATGTCCTTCAGTTCTTTGTAACGCTGCAGAACGTACTGAACGCCGCGAGCGGTGTCGTAGTGGTCCTGGCCGATTACGTTCGGGTCCAGCTGGCGCGAAGTCGAGTCGAGTGGATCGACCGCTGGGTAGATACCCAGGGAAGCGATGTCACGGGACAGAACGACGGTAGCGTCCAAGTGGGCGAAGGTGGTCGCTGGCGACGGGTCGGTCAAGTCATCCGCAGGTACGTATACCGCTTGGATCGAAGTGATCGAACCTTCCTTGGTCGAAGTGATACGTTCTTGCAGAACGCCCATCTCTTCAGCCAGGGTCGGCTGGTAGCCTACTGCGGAAGGCATACGGCCCAGCAGTGCGGATACTTCAGTACCGGCCAAGGTGTAACGATAGATGTTGTCGACGAACAGCAGAACGTCGTTACCTTCGTCACGGAACTTCTCGGCCATGGTCAGGCCGGTCAGTGCTACGCGCAGACGGTTTCCCGGCGGCTCGTTCATCTGACCGTAAACCAGTGCCACTTTGTCCAGAACGTTGGAGTCCTTCATCTCGTGGTAGAAGTCGTTACCCTCACGGGTACGCTCACCCACACCGGCGAACACGGAATAACCGCTGTGCTCGATGGCGATGTTACGGATCAGTTCCATCATGTTTACGGTCTTGCCTACACCGGCACCACCGAACAGACCGACTTTACCGCCTTTGGCGAACGGGCAAACCAGGTCGATAACCTTGATGCCGGTTTCCAGCAGGTCGTTGCCGCCTGCTTGTTCAGCGAACGAAGGCGCTGGACGGTGAATGCCCCAACGCTCTTCAGTAGCGATAGGACCAGCTTCGTCGATCGGGTTGCCCAGAACGTCCATGATCCGGCCCAGAGTCGCTTTACCGACCGGTACGGAGATGGCTGCGCCAGAGTCGACAACGTCCAGACCGCGCTTCAAGCCTTCGGTAGAACCCATCGCAATGGTACGAACCACGCCGTCGCCCAGCTGCTGCTGAACTTCCAGGGTGGTCCCGGCCGCGCTTTGTACAGTCAGCGCGTTGTAGATGCTCGGTACGCTGTCGCGTGGAAATTCCACGTCGATAACGGCGCCGATGATTTGAACGATACGTCCGCTACTCATAGCTGGATCCTCTGAATATTTGAACCGTTAAACCGCGGCAGCGCCGCCGACGATTTCCGAGATCTCTTGGGTGATCGCAGCCTGACGCGCCTTGTTGTAGACCAGCTGCAAATCGCTGATCAAATCACCGGCGTTGTCGGTAGCGTTCTTCATCGCGATCATCCGCGCAGCTTGTTCAGCCGCGTTGTTCTCGACCACCGCCTGGTAGACCTGCGACTCCACGTAACGGACCATCAAGCCGTCCAGCAGCTCCTTGGCATCCGGTTCGTAGAGATAGTCCCAGTGGTGCTTGAGGTCTTGATCCGGGGTCGCCACCAGTGGAATCAACTGCTCCACGGTAGGCTGTTGCGTCATGGTGTTGATGAACTTGTTGGACACCACGGACAGGCGGTCAATACGGCCGTCCAGGTAGGCATCCAGCATCACCTTGACGCTGCCGATCAGATCATTGATCGACGGCTCTTCACCCAGGTGGCTGATAGCTGCAACGACGTTACCGCCGAAGTTACGGAAAAAGGCCGCACCCTTGCTACCAACGACACACAGATCGATCTCGACGCCGTTTTCGCGGTTTACCGCCATGTCCTTGACCAGGGCCTTGAACAGGTTGGTGTTCAAGCCGCCGCACAGACCACGGTCACTGCTCACTACGACATAACCAACACGCTTGATTTCGCGGTCGATCATGAACGGGTGGCGGTATTCCGGGTTGGCGTTGGCCAGATGCCCAATTACCTGGCGGATACGCTCCGCATAAGGACGGCTAGCAGCCATGCGCATTTGTGCCTTGCGCATTTTGCTGACCGCCACTTTTTCCATGGCGCTGGTAATCTTTTGCGTGCTTTTGATGCTCGCAATCTTACTGCGAATCTCTTTTGCGCCTGCCATGTAACACCTATCAGGTTAGCAAGCGGGAGCCTTGCGGCTCCCGCTGCGGCTTACCAGGTTTGGGTGGCCTTGAACTTCTCGATACCGGCTTTCATGCCAGCGTCGATCTCGTCATTGAAGTCACCTTTCACGTTGATCTTCGCCATCAAATCGGCGTGATCGCGGTTGAAGAAAGCAATCAGCGCTTGCTCGAAGCTGCCGATCTTGGCGATTTCAACGTCAGTCAGGAACCCACGCTCAGCGGCATACAGCGACAGCGCCATGTCAGCGATCGACATTGGTGCGTATTGCTTCTGCTTCATCAGCTCGGTAACGCGCTGACCATGCTCAAGTTGCTTACGGGTCGCTTCGTCCAGGTCAGAAGCGAACTGGGCGAATGCCGCCAGTTCACGGTACTGAGCCAGAGCGGTACGGATACCACCGGACAGCTTCTTGATGATCTTGGTCTGAGCGGCACCACCCACACGGGATACCGAAACACCGGCGTTCACTGCAGGGCGGATGCCCGAGTTGAACATGGCCGATTCCAGGAAGATCTGACCGTCGGTGATGGAAATCACGTTGGTCGGAACGAACGCGGAAACGTCGCCAGCCTGGGTTTCGATGATCGGCAGTGCGGTCAGGGAACCGGTTTTGCCGGTCACTGCGCCGTTGGTGAACTTCTCTACGTATTCTTCCGAAACGCGGGATGCGCGCTCCAGCAGACGGGAGTGGAGATAGAACACGTCGCCTGGGTAAGCTTCACGGCCTGGTGGACGGCGCAGCAGCAGGGAAATCTGGCGGTAAGCCACTGCTTGCTTGGACAGATCGTCATAAACGATCAGCGCGTCTTCACCGCGGTCGCGGAAGAATTCACCCATGGTGCAACCGGAGTACGGTGCCAGGAATTGCAGCGCAGGAGATTCCGAAGCACTGGCAGCCACGATGATCGTGTTGGCCAGGGCGCCGTTTTCTTCCAGCTTGCGAACCACGTTGGCGATGGTCGATTGTTTCTGACCGATTGCTACGTAGACGCAGAAAATGCCGCTGTTCTTCTGGTTGATGATCGCGTCGATCGCCAGAGCGGTTTTACCGATCTGACGGTCACCGATGATCAGCTCACGCTGGCCACGGCCGACAGGGATCATGGCATCGACAGCCTTGTAGCCAGTCTGTACAGGCTGGTCTACCGACTTACGCCAGATCACGCCTGGAGCAACTTTCTCGACCGCGTCGGTCTCGGTGTTGCCCAGTGGACCTTTGCCGTCAACAGGGTTACCCAGTGCGTCGACTACGCGACCCAGCAGTTCCTTACCAACCGGAACTTCCAGGATGCGGCCAGTGCACTTGGCGCTCATGCCTTCAGCCAGAGACTGGTATGCGCCCAATACAACGGCACCTACGGAGTCTTGCTCCAGGTTGAGGGCCATACCGAAGACGCCGCCCGGAAACTCGATCATCTCGCCGTACATTACGTCGGCCAGACCGTGAATCCGCACGATACCGTCAGATACGCTGACGACAGTGCCTTCGTTACGGGCTTGGGAGGTCACATCGAGCTTGTCGATGCGGCCCTTGATAATTTCACTTATTTCGGAAGGATTGAGTTGCTGCATTGCTCTGCTGCCCCTTCAAACTCAAGATTTCAATGCTTCGGCAAGTTTCGCGATTTTGCCGCGAATCGAGCCATCGATAACCAGGTCGCCGGCGCGGATGACGACACCACCAATAAGGGCAGCGTCCTCCGCAACTTGCAGGCGCACTTCCCGGTTGAGTCGTGCACTGAGAACCTTGGCGAGTTTGTCTTGCTGTTCTTGGTTCAATGCGAAAGCACTGGTCACTTCAACGTCTACCGACTTCTCTTGTTCGGCCTTGTACAGGTCGAACAGAGCGGCGATCTCCGGCAACAGCGGGAGACGGTCGTTTTCGGCAACGACGTGGATGAAGTTCTGTGCCTTGGCATCAAACTTGTCGCCGCACACGTCAATGAACGTGGCGGCCTTTTCTGCGCTCGTCAGTCGCGGGGCCTTGAGCACGCGCTGCATGGTGTCGTCTTCCGACACCGCTGCAGCCAGGCCGAGCATGGCTGACCAATTGGCCAGTTGCTGGTGGGCCTGAGCGTGCTCGAAGGCCGCCTTAGCGTAAGGTCGGGCCAACGTGGTCAGTTCTGCCATGATCGCCCTCGCTTAGATTTCAGCAGCCAGTTGGTTAACCAGCTCTGCGTGCGCGTTTTGATCGATTGTGGCACCCAGGATCTTCTCGGCGCCGCCGACTGCCAGCAAGCCCACTTGGGCACGCAGCGCGTCTTTGACACTGTTCAGTTCCTGTTCGATCTCGGCCTGAGCCTGAACCTTCACACGGTCAGCGTCGATACGGGCTTTTTCAACAGCCTCTTCGACAATCTGGTTACCGCGTTTCTTGGCTTGCTCGATGATTTCAGCTGCCTGAGCTTTCGCTTCGCGCAGTTGCTGACCCGCTTTCTCTTGGGCCAACTCCAGGTCGCGAGCTGCACGGCTGGCAGCGTCCAGACCATCAGCGATCTTCTTTTGACGTTCGTGCAGTGCCGCAATGACCGGAGGCCATACGAACTTCATGCAGAACAGTACAAAAATCAGGAACGCAACGGACTGGCCAATCAGGGTCGCATTAATGTTCACGCCAACACCTCGCAGTTACGTTGTCCATCACACCAAATTACCCGGAAGATCCGAGTAATTAGCCAGCGATTTGACCAACGAACGGGTTCGCAAAGGTGAAGAACAGAGCGATACCAACACCGATCATGGTTACGGCGTCGAGCAGACCGGCAACGATGAACATTTTAACTTGCAGCATTGGAACCATTTCTGGCTGACGCGCTGCGCCTTCCAGGAACTTGCCGCCCAGCAGGCCGAAACCAATTGCGGTACCCAGTGCGCCCAGGCCGATCAACAGTGCAACAGCGATAGCGGTTAGACCAACTACAGTTTCCATCTTTCCTCCCGACTTTTACGTCGTATGGTTTAGGTTTTTTAGATTAAAGCGGTAAAACAAATCGTTTCAGATGCCCCGTAAGGAGCCCCTTCCCGTTTTACCGGGAAGGACATCAGACTAGTCGAGACTGGTCTTAATGGTTTTCTTCGTGCGCCATCGACAGGTAAACGATGGTCAACATCATGAAGATGAACGCCTGCAGGGTGATGATCAGGATGTGGAACACAGCCCACGCCCACTGCAGAACAACGCCCAGGCCACTAAGCCAGAGCAGACCGCTGCCGAACATCACAGCAATCAGAATGAAGACCAGCTCGCCGGCATACATGTTGCCGAACAGACGCAGAGCCAGGGAGATCGGCTTGGCGATCAGGGTCACGAACTCCAGCAGGAAGTTCACCGGGATCAGCAGCGCCTGAAGGAAGATGTTCTTGCTGCCGAACGGGTGCAGGGTCAGCTCACCGATGAAGCCGCCGAGGCCCTTGATCTTGATGCTGTAGAAAATGATCAGCGCGAACACCGAGAAGGCCATGGCCAGAGTAGCGTTCGGGTCGGTGGTCGACACGGCACGGAACGGGATGTGGTGGTCGCCGGAGATCAGGATGGCCAGTTGAGGAATCCAGTCGACCGGTACCAGGTCGACGGCGTTCATCATGAACACCCAGACGAAGATGGTCAGTGCCAGCGGTGCAACCACTGGGCTACGGCCATGGAAGCTGTCTTTCACGCTGCCATCGACGAATTCGACCAATACTTCAACGAAGTTCTGCAAAGCACCAGGAACACCGGTAGTCGCCTTCTTTGCCGCCATGCGGAAAAGGAGAACGAAAATCAGACCCAATGCGACCGACCAGCCGAGAGTATCGACGTGGAAAGCCCAGAATCCCATTTCCTTGGCTTCTGCTGCGGTGTGGGCAAAGCCCCAGCCGCCGGTAGGGAGCTGACCGAAGGTCAGGTTCTGCAAGTGGTGCTGGATATAGCCCGAAGCGGTTGTTTCTGCCATGGTTGCCTCAAACGCCCTAAGGTCTCGAAAGTCTTGTTCTCATCAGCAGGGGAGCGAACCAGCTGACCGACTGAGTCAGCACGAAGGCACCGAATACTGCAATCGGCGCCAGTGGCTTCACACCTGCAAACACCAGTGCAAACAGCACTGCCGTCAAAATCAGTTTGCCTGCCTCGCCGGCATAAAAAGACCGGACGATGGACTGGGCTGCTCGGGCGCCGGAAAACCGAAATGCCCTGTGAGCGAAATAAACATTGGGTAGCAAGGCTATCAGGCCTCCGCAGAGTCCCGAGTACCCGGCAACGACTCCATATCGGTACCAGAGCGCCAAAGCGGCGATCAGCAACACGACAAATTGAGCCATTAACACCGGAAAAACTGCCAGGCGATGGAAGGGCAGGCGGTTTGGCGTGCGGGTTTCCATCACTTTTACTCTCCAATGGTCGGCTGCCGAAATTCACTAACTTGGCATAATTTGTGCCGACAAAATGCGCGCAGAGTATAGGGGCGGTTCTGCCCCTATTCAACTGTCAGGTAGTGATTTCCGACTGCGCGCTACATGAGGAAATGTTTCAGCGGATATGTGCAAGTACGCCTTGAAGCTCATCCAGGGAGTTGTAGCCAATCACCAACTGCCCTTTACCCTTCTTACCGTGGCGGATCTGCACCGCAGAGCCTAGGCGCTCGGCCAGGCGCTGTTCGAGCCGGGCGATATCCGGGTCCGGTTTTGCCGCTTCAACAGGCTCCGGTTTACCACTCAACCACTGGCGAACCAGTGCCTCGGTTTGGCGCACGGTCAGCCCGCGTGCGACAACATGTCGCGCCCCTTCAACCTGTTGAATTTCCGGTAAACCGAGCAAAGCACGGGCATGACCCATTTCCAGGTCGCCGTGGGACAACATGGTCTTGATGACTTCCGGCAAGGAAATCAGGCGCAGCAGGTTGGCCACGGTCACCCGGGACTTGCCCACAGCTTCAGCCACCTGTTGCTGGGTCAGCTGGAACTCCTGCTGCAAACGCTGCAGGGCCACCGCTTCTTCAATCGGATTCAGGTCTTCGCGCTGGATGTTCTCGATCAGCGCGATGGCGATCGCGGTTTCATCGGGCACATCGCGAACCATCGCCGGGATCGTTTCCTGCCCGGCTTGCTGGCTGGCGCGCCAGCGACGTTCGCCGGCAATGATCTCGAAGCGACCGCTACCGATCGGGCGAACCACGATGGGCTGCATGACGCCCTGGGCCTTGATCGACTGTGCCAGCTCTTCGAGCGCCTGCGGATCCATGTCACGACGCGGCTGGTACTTGCCGCGCTGGAGCAGATCCAGGGGAAGGTGCTGCAGCTCACGCTGATCGGCTTGCGCCGCTTGATCTTCCAGCGAGCTAACAGTCGGACCACTCAACAGAGCATCCAGTCCACGTCCGAGACCTCGTTTCTTGACGGCCATGGGGATTCCTTAAGTTGCCTGAGCAGCGGCGATGCGTGAGTTTTTGCGTTGACGACGAACCATTTCGCCTGCCAATGCCAGGTAGGCAACGGCACCTCGCGATGCTTTGTCGTACGCCAGCGCCGGCATGCCGTAGCTTGGCGCTTCGGCCAGGCGGATGTTGCGCGGGATGACGGTGTCGTAGAGCTGCTCGCCGAAGTGTTCCTTGAGCTGCGCCGAGACATCGTTCATCAGACTCAGGCGCGGGTCGTACATCGTACGCAGCAGTCCTTCGACCTTGAGGTTCGGGTTCAGCAGTTCAGAGATACGCTTGATGTTATCCACAAGGTCGCTCAAGCCTTCGAGTGCGAAGTACTCGCACTGCATGGGGATAATTACCCCGTCGGCGGCAACCAGTGCGTTCAAGGTCAGCATCGACAGCGACGGCGGGCAGTCGATCAAAATGTAATCGTAGTTTTCCCGGATCGGCGCCAGCGCGCTGCGCAGACGGCTTTCCTTCATCTGCATTTCCAGCAGAACCACTTCGGCCGCAGTGAGGTCGCGGTTGGCCGGCAACAGCTGGTAACCACCGTGTTCGGAGAAGTGCATGGCCTGGGCCAGATCACATTCGCCGATCAGCAGATCGTAGACCGAGTTTTCCAGGCCATGTTTATCCACACCGCTACCCATGGTGGCGTTGCCCTGTGGATCAAGGTCGATCAACAGCACCCGGCGCTTGGTCGCGACCAGGGATGCTGCGAGGTTGATGCAGGTGGTGGTTTTGCCCACGCCACCCTTTTGGTTCGCAATCGCGAATACCTTAGCCATTCTTGCTTGTGTTCCCAATCATGCCGTGCGGCGCAGTATCAGCAGATGGCGTTGGCCTTGGCAACCAGGTACGGCCAGGGCGTGTTCGCTATCGAGGTGGAAGTCTGCCGGCAATGCTACCAGCTCATCGGCCGGATGAACGCCCTTCATTGCCAGCCAGCGTGTTTCGCTATCGCCAAGGTGGCGAGTCCAGTTGCTGAAGTTTTCCATGCTGCTGAACGCCCGGGAAATGATCCCGTTGAACGGTTGGGCAGGCTGGAACGCTTCGACGCGACTGTGGATAACTTGCAGGTTATCCAGTTTGAGTTCGAGTTTGACCTGGGTCAGGAAGCGGGTTTTCTTTCCGTTGCTGTCCAGGCAGGTCACCTGGGACTCGGGAAACAGGATCGCCATCGGAATGCCAGGCATGCCGCCGCCACTGCCGACGTCGAGCCAGCGACCGTTTTCGATGAACGACATCACACTCAGGCTATCGAGCAAGTGACGGGAAACCATTTCGTCCGGATCACGCACGGCGGTGAGGTTGTAAGACTTGTTCCATTTGATCAACAGGGCCAGGTAACCCAGCAGCTGTGCGTGCTGGGTTTCTGTCAGCGTGACACCGAGTTGGCGAGCACCTGTGGATAACTCTTCTGCGTGTTGCGAAGTGACCAACGAACTCAAGCGCTTTGCTCCAACTGACGGCCCGCGCCGCGTTTTTTCAAATGAATCATCAACAGCGAAATGGCTGCCGGCGTAACGCCCGGGATACGCGAGGCCTGGCCCAAGGTTTCGGGACGGGTCGCGCCGAGCTTGCTCTGGATCTCCTTGGAGAGTCCGGAAATATTCGTGTAATCGATATCCACAGGCAATTTGGTGTCTTCGCTGGCTCGCAGGCGGGCGATTTCATCCTGTTGACGATCGATGTAACCGGCGTACTTGGTCTTGATTTCGACCTGCTCGGCAACCTGTGGATCTTCTGCGCCCCCACCGGTCACGGCGATCAGACCAGCGTAGTCGATTTCCGGACGGCTCAAGAGATTCAGCAGGTTGTATTCGTGGGTCAGTGGCGTACCGAATTTTTCGGCAATGGCATCGCCCTGTTCGGTGCCCGGGCGTACCCAGGTGCTTTTCAGGCGCTGCTCTTCCAGTTCGATGCTTTCGCGTTTTTTGCAGAAAGCCGCCCAGCGCGCGTCATCCACCAGGCCCAGTTCGCGACCTTTTTCGGTCAGGCGCAGGTCGGCGTTGTCTTCACGCAGGATCAAGCGATATTCGGCGCGGGATGTGAACATCCGGTACGGCTCCTGGGTACCAAGGGTAATCAGGTCGTCGACCAAAACGCCGATATAGGCCTCGTCGCGACGCGGGCACCAGGCGTCTTTGCCTTGCGCACGCAGTGCAGCGTTGGTCCCGGCGAGCAAACCCTGGGCACCGGCTTCTTCGTAACCAGTTGTGCCGTTGATTTGCCCGGCGAAGAACAAGCCGCCGATGACTTTGGTTTCCAGGCTGTATTTCAAATCCCGTGGATCGAAGTAGTCGTACTCGATCGCGTAGCCAGGACGCACGATGTGCGCGTTTTCCATGCCGCGGATCGATTGAACGATCTGCAATTGCACGTCGAACGGCAAGCTTGTGGATATCCCGTTCGGATACAGCTCATGGGTGGTCAAACCTTCCGGTTCGATGAACACCTGATGGCTTTCCTTGTCGGCGAAGCGATGGATCTTGTCTTCGATCGACGGGCAATAACGCGGGCCGATGCCTTCGATCTCACCGGCAGCGGAATACATCGGCGAACGATCGAGGTTCGCGGCAATGATTTCGTGGGTGCGCGCATTCGTGTGGGTAATCCAGCAACTGACTTGCTTCGGATGCTGCTCTTTGGACCCCATGAACGACATCACCGGGATCGGTGTATCACCTGGTTGCTCGGACATCACCGAGAAATCCACAGACCGGCCGTCGATACGCGGCGGAGTACCGGTTTTCAAACGACCCACACGCAATGGCAGTTCACGCAGACGGTGAGCCAGCGCGATCGATGGCGGATCACCGGCGCGACCGCCGGAAAAATTCTGCAACCCGATGTGGATAAGTCCACCGAGGAACGTGCCGGTGGTCAACACCACGGAATCGGCGAGGAAACGCAGACCCATTTGCGTGACAACACCACGGACTTGTTCCTGCTCGACGATCAGATCGTCAGCGGCCTGTTGAAATATCCACAGGTTCGGCTGGTTCTCCAGGATTTCGCGGACAGCGGCCTTGTACAGAACCCGGTCTGCCTGTGCGCGGGTTGCTCGCACGGCCGGGCCTTTGCGGCTGTTCAACACGCGAAACTGGATACCGCCTTTATCGGTAGCCATGGCCATCGCGCCGCCGAGGGCGTCGATTTCCTTGACCAGGTGGCTTTTGCCGATCCCGCCAATGGCCGGGTTGCAACTCATGGCACCGAGGGTTTCCACGTTATGCGTCAGCAACAGGGTTTTAACCCCCATACGTGCTGAGGCCAGTGCTGCCTCGGTACCGGCATGACCGCCGCCGATGACGATCACTTCAAAACGGGAAGGGAAATCCACCACGCACCTCGTGCCTGCTTAAGTAGGTAATTCAGGAATAGTTTGAGCTCAGGTTTTCGGACCTGGTCGACAAGTATAGGGACTTCGCCCTTCCTAAAGAACCCTTTGCACAAAATTTAACCAGCTGTGGAAAAGTCGGAGTTATAGAAATTAAAAAGAAAGAAATTTATTAAATCTTTGTTTTTATGTTTATTTCTATGCACCTTCATTTCTGTGGATAGATTCACACAGCCCTTTGTTTTCAATGTGTACAGAGATTCAAAACCCTGTGTTCATGTGCCAATGAGGCCCTTGGATAACCAGTGTAAGCCTGTGGATGAAAGGGGTTGTTATCCACAGAGTCGGTTATGTCCAGTTTTCGAGCCCTGTTATCAACTGACCTTAGCTACGGTTATTCACAGGGCTTAATCCACAGAAAAGCGCCGTTTGCTCGAAATTCGGGCACAGGAATTCCGCTCAAGCAGACGAAGTCCGCTCGGCACTGGAGGTATTTTTCAGAAAAGGAGGGAGCAGACAGGCACAAATGGCCTGTCTGTGAACAACAGGAGGGCTACTTACCGATACAGAAGCTGGAGAAAATTCGCCCCAGCAGATCGTCAGAGCTGAAAGCACCGGTGATTTCACCCAGCGACTGCTGAGCCTGGCGCAAATCCTCGGCCAGCAACTCGCCAGCACCGGCCAGGGTCAATTGGGCACGGCCATGCTCGAGGGCAGCACCGGCATGACGTAGCGCCTCAAGGTGTCGCCGGCGAGCGCTGAAGCTGCTTTCGGACGTTTGTTCATAGCCCATGCAGGCCTTGAGGTGATCACGCAGCAGTTCCAGCCCGACACCACCAGACTTGGCGCTCAGGCTGATGGTGACATGGCCGTCCTCGCTGACCTCCAGGGCAATGGCTTCGCCCGTAAGGTCGGCCTTGTTGCGAATCAGGGTGACTTTCGCGGGATCGGGACGGATTTCGAGAAACTCCGGCCAGAGTGCAAAAGGATCGAGGGCTTCCGGTGCCGTGGCATCGACCACCAGCAATACCCGATCTGCTTCGCCGATGGCTTTCAAGGCACGCTCGACGCCGATCTTTTCCACATGATCATCGGTATCGCGCAGACCAGCGGTATCCACGACGTGCAGCGGCATGCCATCGATGTGGATATGTTCACGAAGCACGTCACGGGTGGTACCGGCAATTTCGGTCACGATTGCCGCTTCACGCCCGGCCAATGCATTGAGCAGGCTGGATTTACCGGCATTCGGACGACCGGCAATGACCACGGTCATGCCATCACGCAGTAACGCACCCTGCCCGGCTTCACGGATGACGGTGGATAACTCGTCGCGCACTTTGTCGAGCATGCTCAAGACGTGGCCATCGGCGAGGAAGTCGATTTCCTCTTCCGGAAAATCGATGGCCGCTTCGACATAGATGCGCAGGCCGATCAGCTGTTCGGTGAGGTTATGCACACGTGACGAGAAAGCCCCCTGCAGGGAGCGCAATGCGTTTCGCGCAGCCTGGGCGGAACTGGCTTCAATCAGGTCGGCAATGGCTTCGGCCTGGGCGAGGTCCAGTTTGTCGTTGAGGAAGGCGCGCTCACTGAATTCCCCCGGTCGGGCGAGACGGCAACCCAGTTCCAGGCAGCGCTTGAGCAGCATATCCAGAACAATCGGACCGCCATGGCCTTGCAGCTCCAGCACATCTTCGCCAGTGAACGAGTTCGGGCCGGGGAAATACAGGGCAATGCCCTGGTCCAGCACCTCGTCGTTTTCACTGAAGAACGGACCGTAGTGAGCAAATCGCGGCTTGAGCTCGCGCCCACTGAAGGCCTTGGCCGCAACGCTGGCCAACGGCCCGGAAATACGCACGATGCCTACACCGCCACGACCTTGAGCGGTGGCGACGGCTGCAATGGTTTCACGAGGAACGCTCATAAACCGGTATCCAGACAAAAGTGACAGATAGCAAAACGCCCCACTAGGGGGCGTTTTGAGTGGTTATTCACAGTGTAAATCAGGCAGCTGCTTTGGTAGCCGCTTCGATCTTACGTGTGATGTACCACTGTTGGGCGATCGACAGGCAGTTGTTCACTACCCAGTACAGCACCAGACCAGCCGGGAACCACAGGAAGAAGAAGGTGAAGATGATTGGCATCAGCTTCATCACCTTGGCCTGCATCGGATCTGGAGGAGTCGGGTTCAGCTGCTGCTGGATGAACATGGTTGCACCCATGATGATCGGCAGAATGAAGAACGGATCCTTGATCGACAGGTCAGTAATCCACAGCATGAATGGAGCCTGACGCATCTCGACGCTTTCCAGCAGAACCCAGTACAGCGAGAGGAAAACCGGCATCTGCACGAGGATTGGCAAGCAACCACCCAGCGGATTGATCTTCTCTTTCTTGTACAGCTCCATCATGGATTGCGACATTTTCTGCCGGTCATCGCCATGTTGCTCTTTCAGCGCAGCCAGTTTCGGTGCCACTGCACGCATGCGCGCCATGGATTTGTAGCTGGCAGCCGACAGCGGGAAGAAGATTCCTTTGATCAGCATGGTCAGGAAGATGATCGACCAGCCCCAGTTACCCACAATGGCGTGGATATGTTGCAGCAACCAGAAGATCGGTTGGGCGATGAACCACAAAATGCCGTAGTCGACCGTCAGTTCCAGACCTGGGGACAACTCTTTGAGCACAGCCTGGCTTTTCGGACCTGCGTACAGAACAGCGCTGGTCTCAGCCTTGGCACCCGGTGCAACACTCATCGATGGGCCGGTGAAGCCGATGATGTAGTTGCCTTTGCTGTCTTTACGGGTCTGGACGATGTTGTTTTCGCCCTTGGCCGGAATCCATGCGGTCACGAAGTAGTGCTGCAACCAGGCAACCCAACCGCCAGTGACGGTTTCTTTCAACGGCGCCTTGTCCATGTCCTTCATGGACACTTTCTTGTACGGCTCGGAACTTGTCCACAGGGCGGCGCCCAGGTAAGTCGCGGTGCCGGTAGCCGTGGTCGACGAAGGATCGGCGCTGGCGTCGCGCTTCAACTGGGCGAACATCGCACCGGTCCAGGGCTGGGCGCTCTGGTTGTCGATCAGGTAGGAAACGGTTACGTCATACAGGCCGCGTTTCAGGGAGAAACGCTTGATGTAGTTGACGCCGTCCTTGCTGAACTTCAGGTCCACGACCAATTGGTCCTGACCGTCAGCCAGCTGATAAACCTTCTTCTCCGAGGAATAAACCGGACGACCGGCCGGATTTGCATCCGGACCGTTGGTGCCGATCAGACCACTTTGCGCCAGATAAGTACGTTCGCCGCCGTTATCAAACAGCTGGAACGGAATTTCCGGGTGATCCTGACGACGCGGATACAGCGGCAGGGTCAGCTGGGCAACATCGCCACCTTGTGGGTCGACAGCCAGGTCCAGTACATCCGTTTTGATCTGGATGAGGTCCTTGCTCACAGCCACCGGCGTTTCGGCAGGTGCGCTGGTGTCGCTTGCAGCACGTGGAATGTCGTCACTGGCAGAAGCGTTGGAGCCAGATGCCGTATCCGGCAGGCCCGATGCAGTCGTATTGGTGGCAACATTCTGAGTCGGCAGGGCAGCCTGGCCATAGTCCTGGTTCCATTTAAGAACCATAACGTAGGACACGATTGCCAGGGCGACGATCAGGATCGTGCGTTTGATATCCATGATTACTCGGCCATCGAAGAAGAACGGGAGGTAGGGATAGGTGGAACCGGGTCATAACCACCGGGATTCCACGGATGACAGCGACCTAAACGACGAAAGGTCAGCCAGCCACCGCGAAGAAGGCCATGATTTTCGATGGCTTCTAACGCGTAGCAGGAACAACTGGGGTAGAAACGACAGTGGCTGGCCATCAGGGGACTAATGGCATAGCGATAAAACTGGATCGGAACGAGTGCCAGTTTACGCATCTGGACTGTCTACCCCTACAGTTTCGGTTTTGACTGCTGGTACCGGCGAACTGCGAGCCAGTCGTTTCCAGAGTTTGCCGAAATGCTGAATCAATTCGGGGTTTTCTACATCGCCCAAACCTTTGCGCGCGACGATAACAATGTCCCAACCGACCAGAGAATCCTGGTTCAGGCGAAACGATTCGCGCATCAGACGTTTGAGGCGATTGCGCTCGACGGAGAGCTTTACGCTCTTTTTCCCGATAACCAACCCGAGACGGGGGTGATCAAGATCGTTGTTGCGCGCAAGGAGCAGGAGATTTTTCCCCGGAACCTTGCCGGTAGGGGAGTCAAAGACTGCCTTGAATTGCCGGGGGGTAAGCAGACGCTTTTCCCGACTGAAGTCCTGACTCACCTCCAGTGCCGGATTATCAAACTGCCAGACGCGCACGACCTTTGGCGCGACGACGCGACAGGACGGCACGACCGTTCTTGGTAGCCATGCGAGCACGGAAACCGTGGGTACGAGCGCGTTTGATAGTGCTTGGTTGGAAAGTACGTTTCATTGTCGTGTTACCTGGTTCGTCCACAACGGGCCGGAATGGCCCCCGTTTTAAGAGACCGGGGATTCTAGAGAAAGCAAGCCTTCAGGTCAATTTCCAACCAACGTTTCCTTATAAATAGATCTTCAAAGGCTTTTCAGCGTTTGCTCCTTGCGTAGATATAAAAATAAGAAAGGAAAGTATTTAAAGCTTTTCTGTAAAGCTTATAAAAGCTAGGCCCGCACCCTTCTGTGGATAAGTCGATTCAGCCCTTGTGTTACCTGATGTACAGAGAATGACAACTACAGTGGAAAACAGTGTTCAGCCTGTGCTGCGCTGTCGGATAACCTGTGTGTGAAAGGTCACCTTATCCACAGGCCGGTTATCCACCGAGTTTCGCCCCCACTTGTGCAATGACCTTAACCCCGGTTATCCACAGAGCTTATACACAGACCACTGGTCGCCTTTTTTGCGTATGAAAGGGTGATTCTTCTTGGTGGATGAACCACCTTCGTGTGGATAAGTCGGCGTCTGGTCGCTACAATGGCCGCTTGTTTTTGCCTCACCGGCTTTCAACTTAGGGGATATCCGTGTCAGTGGAACTTTGGCAGCAGTGCGTGGAGCTTCTGCGCGATGAGCTGCCTGCCCAACAATTCAACACTTGGATCCGTCCACTACAGGTCGAAGCCGAAGGCGACGAGTTGCGTGTCTATGCGCCCAATCGTTTTGTTCTGGACTGGGTCAACGAAAAGTACCTGGGGCGTGTTCTCGAATTGCTCGATGAACACGGCAATGGCATGGCGCCTGCGCTTTCCCTATTAATAGGCAGCAAACGCAGTTCGGCACCCCGTGCCGCGCCCAATGCTCCCCTGGCTGCCGCGGCTTCCCAGGCGCAGGCTGCTCAAGCGCCCGCCAGTCCGCCGCCGGCACCTGCTGCAGCGTCGACCAAGCGTGCGACGCAAAAAGTGGCTGAGGTCACCGAGGAAGAACCTTCCCGTGACAGCTTCGACCCAATGGCCGGTGCCAGTTCGCAACAGGCTCCGGTTCGTGCCGAACAACGTACCGTGCAGGTCGAAGGTGCGCTCAAGCACACCAGTTATCTGAACCGCACCTTTACCTTTGAGAATTTCGTTGAAGGTAAATCCAACCAGCTGGCGCGCGCCGCCGCCTGGCAGGTGGCTGACAACCCCAAGCACGGTTACAACCCGCTCTTCCTTTATGGTGGCGTCGGCCTGGGTAAAACCCACTTGATGCACGCTGTGGGTAACCATCTATTAAAGAAGAACCCGAATGCCAAGGTCGTATACCTGCATTCCGAGCGTTTCGTGGCGGACATGGTCAAGGCCCTGCAACTGAACGCGATCAACGAGTTCAAACGCTTCTACCGTTCGGTGGATGCGTTGCTGATCGATGACATTCAGTTCTTCGCCCGCAAGGAGCGTTCCCAGGAAGAGTTTTTCCACACGTTCAACGCCCTGCTCGAAGGTGGCCAGCAGGTCATTCTCACCAGTGACCGCTACCCGAAGGAAATCGAAGGCCTTGAAGAGCGCCTCAAATCCCGCTTTGGCTGGGGCCTGACCGTAGCGGTCGAGCCGCCGGAGCTGGAAACCCGCGTGGCGATCCTGATGAAAAAGGCCGATCAGGCCAAAGTCGAACTGCCTCACGACGCCGCGTTCTTCATTGCCCAGCGCATTCGCTCCAACGTCCGTGAGCTGGAAGGCGCGCTCAAGCGCGTGATCGCCCACTCGCACTTCATGGGCCGCGATATCACCATCGAGCTGATTCGCGAATCCCTTAAGGACTTGTTGGCGTTGCAGGATAAACTGGTCTCTGTGGATAACATTCAGCGCACTGTCGCCGAGTACTACAAGATCAAGATCTCCGACTTGCTGTCCAAACGCCGTTCGCGTTCGGTCGCTCGTCCGCGTCAGGTCGCCATGGCGTTGTCCAAGGAACTGACCAACCACAGCCTGCCGGAAATCGGCGATGTGTTTGGCGGTCGCGACCATACAACGGTCTTGCACGCGTGCCGCAAGATCAACGAACTTAAGGAATCCGACGCGGACATCCGCGAGGACTACAAGAACCTGCTGCGTACGCTGACCACTTGATGAACACCAGCGCAGCTTATTAAGGCAAGGGACTAGACCATGCATTTCACCATTCAACGCGAAGCCCTGTTGAAACCCCTGCAACTGGTCGCAGGCGTCGTCGAACGCCGACAGACCTTGCCGGTACTTTCCAACGTGCTGCTGGTTGTCGAAGGCCAGCAATTGTCGCTGACCGGTACCGACCTGGAAGTCGAGCTGGTTGGTCGTGTTCAACTCGAAGAGCCGGCGGATCCGGGTTCCATCACCGTGCCAGCGCGCAAGCTGATGGACATCTGCAAAAGCCTGCCGAACGATGCGCTGATCGACATCAAGGTCGACGAGCAGAAGCTTGTGGTCAAGGCCGGCCGTAGCCGCTTCACCCTGTCGACACTGCCGGCCAACGATTTCCCTACCGTGGAAGAAGGCCCGGGTTCGCTGACCTGCAGTCTGGAGCAAAGCAAGCTGCGCCGTCTGATCGAGCGCACCAGCTTCGCCATGGCCCAGCAGGACGTGCGTTACTACCTCAACGGCATGCTGCTGGAAGTCTCCGCTGGCGTGATCCGCGCCGTAGCCACCGACGGTCACCGTCTGGCCATGTGCTCGATGCAGGCCGATATCGGTCAGCCGGATCGTCACCAGGTCATCGTGCCGCGCAAAGGTATCCTCGAACTGGCACGCCTGCTTACCGAGCCGGACGGCAATGTCAGCATCGTGCTGGGTCAGCATCACATCCGCGCCACCACCGGTGAGTTCACCTTCACTTCGAAACTGGTCGACGGCAAATTCCCGGACTACGAGCGTGTGCTGCCTAAAGGTGGCGACAAGCTGGTACTTGGCGATCGCCAGGCTCTGCGCGAAGCGTTTAGCCGTACCGCGATTCTGTCCAACGAGAAGTACCGTGGTATCCGTCTGCAACTGGCCAGCGGTCAGCTGAAGATCCAGGCGAACAACCCGGAGCAGGAAGAAGCGGAAGAAGAAGTGGGCGTTGAATACAACGGCGGCTCTCTGGAAATCGGCTTCAACGTGAGCTACCTGCTCGACGTACTGGGCGTGATGACCACCGAGCAGGTTCGTCTGATCCTGTCCGACTCCAACAGCAGCGCGCTGGTGCAGGAATCGGATAACGACGACTCGGCCTACGTTGTCATGCCGATGCGTCTGTAATCATGCTCAGCAGAAGCTAGATGTCCTTAAGTCGCGTCTCGGTCACCGCGGTGCGCAATCTGCACCCGGTGACCTTCTCCCCCTCCTCCCGCATCAATATTCTTTACGGCGCCAACGGCAGCGGCAAAACCAGTGTTCTGGAAGCCATCCATCTGCTGGGGCTTGCCCGTTCGTTTCGCAGCACCCGTCTGTTGCCGGTCATTCAATACGAACAACTGGCGTGCACGGTCTTTGGCCAGGTTGAACTGGCGGAGGGTGGGCATAGCGCCTTGGGCATTTCTCGGGATCGACAAGGCGAATTTCAGATCCGTATCGATGGGCAGAATGCGCGCAGCGCCGCGCAACTGGCCGAGATCCTGCCACTGCAACTGATCAATCCGGACAGCTTCCGATTGCTGGAAGGTGCGCCGAAGATTCGCCGGCAGTTTCTCGACTGGGGTGTGTTCCACGTGGAACCGCGTTTCATGTCAACCTGGCAGCGCTTGCAGAAGGCCCTGCGCCAGAGAAACTCTTGGCTGCGGCATGGTACACTTGACGCCGTTTCGCAAGCGGTTTGGGACAGGGAACTGTGCCAGGCCAGCGCTGAAATAGATGAATACCGCCGCGCTTATATCAAAGCCTTGAAACCAGTCTTTGAACAAACCTTGAGCGATCTGGTTGAGCTTGAAGGCTTGACGCTTAGCTATTACCGCGGCTGGGACAAGGACCGTGAACTGAGTGCTGTGCTCGCCGGGTCTCTTCAGCGGGACCAGCAAATGGGGCATACCCAGGCCGGACCACAACGTGCTGATTTGCGTCTCAGACTGGGCGCGCATAACGCCGCGGACATCTTGTCCCGTGGCCAGCAGAAGTTGGTGGTTTGCGCGTTGCGGATTGCCCAAGGTCACTTGGTCAGCCAGGCTCGACGCGGTCAGTGTATTTATCTGGTGGATGACTTGCCGTCCGAGCTGGACGAGCACCACCGTCGCGCACTTTGCCGCTTGTTGGAAGACTTACGCTGCCAGGTCTTTATCACCTGTGTAGATCACGAATTATTGAGGGAAGGCTGGCAGACGGAAACGCCAGTCGCTCTGTTCCACGTGGAACAGGGCCGTATCACCCAGACCCACGACCATCGGGAGTGAAGGCATTGAGCGAAGAAAATACGTACGACTCAACGAGCATTAAAGTGCTGAAAGGCCTGGATGCCGTACGCAAACGTCCCGGTATGTACATTGGTGACACCGACGATGGCAGCGGTCTGCACCACATGGTGTTCGAAGTGGTCGATAACTCGATCGACGAAGCTCTCGCCGGCCACTGCGACGACATCAGCATCATCATTCACCCGGATGAGTCCATCACCGTTCGTGACAACGGTCGGGGCATCCCGGTAGACGTGCACAAAGAAGAAGGTGTTTCGGCAGCCGAGGTCATCATGACCGTACTGCATGCCGGCGGTAAGTTCGACGACAACTCCTACAAAGTATCCGGTGGCCTGCACGGTGTAGGTGTGTCGGTGGTGAACGCACTGTCCAAAGAACTGGTCCTGACCGTTCGCCGCAGCGGCAAAATCTGGGAACAGACTTACATCCACGGTGTTCCACAAGAGCCAATGAAAATCGTTGGTGAGAGTGAAACCACCGGCACCCAGATTCACTTCAAGCCATCGGCCGAGACGTTCAAGAACATCCACTTCAGCTGGGACATCCTGGCCAAGCGGATTCGTGAACTGTCCTTCCTCAACTCCGGTGTCGGCATCGTCCTCAAGGATGAACGCAGCGGCAAGGAAGAGTTGTTCAAGTACGAAGGCGGCCTGCGAGCGTTTGTTGAATACCTGAACACCAACAAGACTGCGGTCAACCAGGTGTTTCACTTCAACATTCAGCGCGAAGACGGCATCGGCGTGGAAATCGCTCTGCAGTGGAACGACAGCTTCAACGAGAACCTGTTGTGTTTCACCAACAACATTCCACAGCGTGATGGCGGTACTCACCTGGTGGGTTTCCGTTCCGCACTGACGCGTAACCTGAATACCTACATCGAAGCCGAAGGTCTGGCGAAGAAGCACAAAGTCGCGACCACCGGTGACGATGCCCGTGAAGGCCTGACCGCGATCATTTCGGTGAAAGTACCGGATCCGAAGTTCAGCTCCCAGACCAAAGACAAGCTGGTTTCTTCCGAAGTGAAGACCGCAGTCGAACAGGAAATGGGCAAGTACTTCTCCGACTTCCTGCTGGAAAATCCGAACGAAGCCAAGCTGGTCGTCGGCAAGATGATCGATGCGGCGCGTGCTCGTGAAGCGGCGCGTAAAGCCCGTGAAATGACCCGTCGTAAAGGCGCGCTGGATATCGCCGGGCTGCCGGGCAAACTGGCTGACTGCCAGGAAAAAGACCCTGCCCTTTCCGAACTGTATCTCGTGGAAGGTGACTCTGCTGGCGGTTCCGCCAAGCAGGGGCGTAACCGTCGGACCCAGGCCATCCTGCCGCTGAAGGGCAAGATCCTGAACGTCGAGAAGGCGCGCTTCGACAAGATGATCTCTTCGCAAGAAGTGGGCACCTTGATCACCGCGCTGGGCTGCGGCATCGGTCGCGACGAGTACAACATCGACAAGCTGCGTTACCACAACATCATCATCATGACCGATGCTGACGTCGACGGTTCGCACATCCGTACCCTGCTGCTGACCTTCTTCTTCCGTCAGTTGCCGGAGTTGATCGAACGCGGCTACATCTACATCGCTCAGCCACCGCTGTACAAGGTCAAGAAAGGCAAGCAAGAGCAATACATCAAAGACGACGAGGCCATGGAAGAGTACATGACGCAGTCGGCCCTGGAAGATGCGAGCCTGCACCTGAACGAAGAAGCACCTGGCATCTCCGGTGAAGCGCTTGAGCGTCTGGTGACTGATTTCCGTCTGGTGATGAAGACCCTCAAGCGTCTGTCGCGCCTGTACCCGCAGGAACTGACCGAGCACTTCATCTACCTGCCAGCGGTGAGCATGGAGCAACTGTCCGATCACGCAGCAATGCAGGATTGGCTGGCTCAGTACGAAGTTCGCTTGCGCACCGTAGAGAAGTCCGGCCTGGTTTACAAAGCCAGCCTGCGTGAAGATCGTGAACGTAACGTCTGGCTGCCAGAGGTCGAACTGATCTCCCACGGCCTGTCGAACTACGTCACCTTCAACCGCGACTTCTTCGGCAGTAACGATTACAAGACTGTCGTTTCGCTAGGCGCTCAGCTGAGCACGCTGCTGGACGACGGCGCGTACATCCAGCGTGGCGAGCGCAAGAAGCCGGTGACCGAGTTCAAGGAAGCCCTTGAATGGCTGATGGCTGAAAGCACCAAGCGTCACACCATCCAGCGATACAAAGGTCTGGGCGAAATGAACCCGGATCAGCTGTGGGAAACCACCATGGACCCAAGCCAGCGCCGGATGCTCAAAGTGACCATCGAAGACGCCATTGGCGCGGACCAGATCTTCAACACCCTGATGGGTGATGCGGTCGAACCACGTCGTGACTTCATCGAAAGCAACGCCCTGGCGGTGTCCAACCTGGACTTCTGATCCCGGTCGATGCCAACGAAAAGGCCAACGCATTGCGTTGGCCTTTTTTATTGGTGCGCC
>NZ_LACC01000010.1 GCF_000967965.1 Pseudomonas fluorescens | reverse complement strand
GCCTGGCGCACAAACAAAAAGCCCATGACGTGTCATGGGCTTTTTTGTGCCTGCAATTCAGCGACTCTCCAGCTCGGCGCAGCGACCGGCATATTCTGCGGCCAATGCCTGAATCCGCGGGTCCGTTGCACTGGCCAGCGTCTGGCTCGCCACCCGCAGGAAGTTCGGGTTGCCGTTCGCCAGCGCCTTGCGCAGCCAGCCTAGTGCTTCGTCGATATAGCCGGTGTGGGCCAAAAACGCCGCATGGCTGAACTGCCCCCGAAAGTCCCCGCCCTCGGCCGAACGCCGATACCAGTCGCGGGCCGCTCGCAAATCCATGGGACACACACGCCCCTCTTCCAGATATCGACCCAGAAGATTCATCGATTTGGCATGGCCCAAGTGTGCCGCGCGTTGATAGAAGCTGAACGCCGACGCCTGATCCTTATTTACCCCGCGTCCTGTGGCGAGCAGATTGGCGTAGTTGTACATCGCCCAATCCAGCCCGGCCTGTGCCGCGACTCGATAGTGCCGTGCGGCAAGCGATGCGTCGGCAACACAACCCCAGCCATGCTCATGACAACGACCGAGCATGTTGCGCGCCATCGGGTGCCCTTGGCGCGCGGCGATGCCGAACCAGCTCAGCGCCAGCGGCTGGTCCTGCGCGATCCCCTGGCCGTCGAGCAGAATCTGCCCGAGCAAGGCCTGGGCTTCGACCTCACCTTCGCGCGCGGCAATCAGGATGGCCTGGGCCGCCCGGGCCGGACTTTCGTCGAGCATCGAGCGCAGACGCTCACCGTCGAGCATTTCTTCGCGGCGTAAACGAAAATCCGCCACTTACACCTCGACCCAGCGACGCAACAGGTTGTGATAGGTGCCGGTGAGGCGGATCAGCGATGGATGATCGGGCACGTCGCGGGTCAGTTGTTGAATCGCCCCATCCATCTCGAACAACAGGGCGCGCTGACTGTCTTCACGCACCAGGCTTTGCGTCCAGAAAAACGAGGCGAGTCGCGTTCCGCGTGTCACCGCGTTGACCTTGTGCAGACTGGTGCCGGGGTACAGCACCATATCACCGGCGGGCAGCTTCACCCGTTGGGTGCCGAAGGTGTCCTGGATTTCCAGCTCGCCGCCGTCGTAATCCTCTGGCTCGCTGAAAAACAGCGTGGCGGACAAATCCGTACGCACCCGCTCGATGCCGCCTTTGGGCTGACGCACTGCGTTGTCGATATGGAAGTCGAAACTGCCACCGGCGGTGTAACAGTTCAGCAACGGAGGAAAGACCTTGTGCGGCAAGGCTGCTGACATGAACAGCGGGTTTTTCCACAGCCGCTCCAGCATCGCCGCGCCGATCTCCTTGGCCAGCGGATGCCCTTCCGGCAACTGCAAATTGTGCTTGGCCTTCGCTGACTGGTAGCCGGCGGTGATCTTGCCATCGGCCCAATCGGCTTGCTCCAGAACCTCGCGAATGCGCTGCACCTCGTCTTTTTCAAACAGGCCGGGAATGTGCAGCAGCATGACAAAGGCACCTGAAACCAAAGGGATGGTAATGGTATTGATTCTTATTGCTCATGTAAAACACATCTGACGAATGAGTCAGCAGAAACCGTAAGGTTAAATTGTAAAGATTGTAAATTCAGTGCGAATAGTAATGTTTCGCAATTGTTACGAATACCTATTTACCCTATATTCCGCGGCCTCAAATCCTTGGGGAGGGGAATTCAAATGTCGCGTCAACAACCACAAGTACCGGTCAGTTCACCACGTCTGCTCGCATCCGCCATCGGCATGGCGATTACTGCCGGCTCTGCGGGCCACATGGTTTTCGCGGCGGAAAAAACCGACGAAAAAGCACCGGACAAAGTGATTTCGCTGGGTGCCACCGCCATCACCGGCGAAGCCCAGGACGAGACAACCTACAACGTCGAGAAAGCCTCCTCGCCCAAGTACACCGCGCCGCTGATCGACACGCCGCGCTCGGTGACGGTCATTCCGCAACAGGTTCTGAAAGACACCGGCGCCCTCAATATGCAGGACGCATTGCGTACTGTTCCAGGCATCACCTTCGGTGCCGGTGAAGGTGGCAACCCCCAGGGCGACCGCCCGTTCATCCGCGGCTTCGACGCCCAGGGCGACACCTACCTGGACGGCGTGCGCGACACCGGCTCCCAGAGCCGCGAGATCTTCGCCGTTGAGTCGATCGAAGTCAGCAAGGGCCCGAACTCGGCCATCGGCGGCCGTGGCGCTGCGGGCGGCAGCATCAATCTGGTCAGCAAGAAAGCTCACCTGGGCGATTCGCTCGACGGTGGTTTCACCTGGGGCTCCGACCAGACCCAGCGCTACACCTTCGACGGCAACTACCAGTTCACCGACACCGCCGCCGGCCGTCTGAACCTGCTGAGCCACGAGAGCAACGTCGCCGGACGTGACAGCGTCAACTACGACCGTTGGGGTGTTGCACCGTCCCTGGCCTTCGGCCTGGGCACCGACACCCGCGTCAACCTCGACTACTACCACCTCGAAAGCAACGACCTGCCGGACTCGGGTATTCCGTACAGCATCCCGACCGGAGGCTCGGCGGCGCGTACCAAGGCCAACCCGGACAAGCCGAATGACGGCGGCGACAGCAGCAATTTCTATGGCCTGACCGACCGCGACTTCCGCAAGACCCGCACCGACACGGCGACCTTCGCCATCGAGCACGACCTGAGCGACTCGCTGACCATCAAGAACACCCTGCGTCACGGCACCAGCATGCAGGACTACATCCTGACCCAGCCGGACGACAGTAAGGGCAACGTCAACAACGGCAGCGTCTGGCGCCGGGCGAACACTCGTGTGAGCAACACCGAGACCACGACCAACCAGACCGACCTGTTTGGTGATGTGTACATCGCCGGGTTCAAGAACAGCTTCTCCACCGGTGTCGAATACACCCACGAGGAAAGCGAAAAATCGACGTACAACGTCAACACGGACACCACCCCGGGAACGGCAGCGGTAACCACCAACTGCTCCCCGGCAATGATCGGCGCGCCAAGCGGTTACAACTGCACCTCGCTGTCTAACCCGAACCAGAATGATCCATGGAGCGGCGCCATCTCGCGCAACTATGCCGGCACCGACACCAAGGCCAACACCTACGCACTGTATGTGTTCGACACCCTGACGTTGTCTGAGCAGTGGCTGGTGAACATGGGCCTGCGTTACGACCACTTCGACACCGACTACAAAACCTTCAACGGTTCCAGCGTGACCACGTCCAAGGGTGATGACACCAGCGAATTCGTTACCGGTCAGTTCGGTGTGGTGTACAAACCAGCCGAGAACGGCAGCATCTATGCGTCCTACGCGACGTCCGCCACTCCACCGGGCAACACCCTCGGTGAAGGCATGGACGGCAACCCGCTGGGCGGCACGCCGGATCGCAATGGCAACCTGCTGAAAAGCGACATGGAGCCGGAAACCACCAAGAACTACGAAATCGGTACCAAGTGGGATCTGCTGAACAATCGTTTGTCCCTGACCGCCGACATCTTCCGCACCGAGAAAGACAACGCTCGTGTGCAGACCAATAACACCACCTTCGAAAACATCGGCAAAACCCGCGTTCAAGGTGTAGAACTGTCGGCCAGCGGCAAGCTCACCGACAAATGGCAGGTCTTCGCCGGTTACGCCTACATGGACAGCGAGCAAGTCGATGGCGGCGACCTGCCGGCAAACAAAGCCAATAACGGCAACGAACTGCCTAACACGCCGAAGAACAGCGCCAGCCTGTGGACGACCTATCAGGTCACGCCAAGGCTGACCATCGGTGGCGGCGCGTTCTATGTCGATGACGTGTTCGGCAGTGCCGCCAACACCACCATGGTCGATTCCTACGTTCGTTACGACGCGATGGCGGCCTACAAGCTGACCAAGAATGTCGACCTGCAACTGAACGTGCAGAACCTGACCGACGAAACCTACTACGACAAGGCGTTCTCGACTCACTTCGCCAACCAGGCGGCCGGTCGCACCGCTTTGCTGAGCACCAACTTCCACTTCTGATTGCCACTTACGCTCCCACAAGGGAGGGTGAAATCAGACCCGGCCCCGTTCATTCACATGAACGGGGCCTTTGTGTGTAAAAAAGAATGCTTCTCGACAACCCCACGGCATAATGCGCGCCGTGATGAATCAATTTGAACGAACAAGGCGAGCGACGTGTTGAAGAAAACCCTGTTCCAGTTGCACTGGTTTTTCGGCATCAGCGCCGGGCTGGTCCTGGCCCTGATGGGCATCACCGGTGCGGCGGTGTCGTTTCAGGATGAAATCCTGAGCACACTCAACCCTTCTGTGTTGCAGGTCGAAAAACAGGTCGCCGGTGTGCTGCCGCCCGCCGAACTGGTGGAGCACATCGAAGCCGCATCAGGCAAAAAAGTCTCGATGCTCACCGTGGAAACCGACAGCGGCAACGCCGCCAAAGTGTGGTTCACCCCGCCACCGGGCGAGCGCCGTGGCGAGATGCGCTACTTCGACCCCTACACTGCCGAGTTCCTCGGCGACGCCAGCGGCCAGGACTTCTTCGGCCTGATGCTGCAACTGCACCGTTTCCTCGCCATGGGCGACACGGGTCGGCAGATCACCGGCGCGTGCACGCTGATCCTGGTGTTCTTCTGCCTGTCCGGCCTGTACCTGCGCTGGCCTCGCCAATGGAGAAGCTGGCGCGCCTGGCTGACACTGGACTGGAAGAAAAAGGGCCGCAGCTTCAACTGGGATCTGCACTCGGTGGCTGGCACCTGGTGTCTGGTGTTTTACCTCCTGGCAGCGCTGACCGGATTGTCCTGGTCCTACGAGTGGTACAACAAGGGCCTGACCCGCTTGCTCTCCGACTCACCGCAGAGCGAACGCGGGCGCGGCGGACGCGGCCCAGCGCCGAGCGGTCCGGCACCGACGGCCGATTACGCGGCGATGTGGAGCAGCATCTACAGCGCGGCCGGCCCGCAACTCAGTTCCTATAACGTGCGCATGCCGCCCGTGGCCGGCCAACCCGCGACCGTGTACTTCCTGCTGAAGACGTCGCCTCACGACCGCGCCCTGAACCAGATCACCCTCGACCCGGCCACCGGCGTGGTCAAGCGCGTTGATCGCTACAGCGACAAGAGCCTCAAGGCGCAACTGCTGACCAGTATCTATGCGCTGCACGTCGGCAGCTACTTCGGCATCGTCGGGCGCATCATCCTGACCCTTACCGCGCTGACCATGCCGCTGTTCTTCGTCACCGGCTGGATGCTGTACCTGGATCGTCGGCGCAAAAAACGCCAGATCAAGGATGCGCGCAAAGACCTCGTGCAAACCGCCAGCGACGCACCGGCGTGGCTGATCGGCTTCGCCAGCCAAAGTGGTTTTGCCGAACAGTTGGCATGGCAAACCGCCGGACAATTGCAGGCCGCAGGCTTGCCGGTAAAAGTGCAACCGTTGGCCGACGTCAGCGAGCAGGACTTGCATGAATCGAACAATGCCTTGTTCGTGGTCAGCACCTTCGGCGACGGCGAAGCACCGGACAGCGCCCGCGGGTTCGAGCGCAAAGTACTTGGCCGAGCACCGAGCCTGGGACGCCTGAATTACGCCGTCCTGGGACTGGGCGACCGGCAGTATCAACACTTCTGCGGTTTCGCCAAACGCCTGCATGCCTGGTTGGGCGAACATGGCGCAAAGACCCTGTTCGCCCCGGTGGAAGTCGACAGCGGTGACCCTTATGCCTTGCGTCACTGGCAACAGCAACTGGGCCTGTTGACCGGCCAGCCCCCCGTGGATACCTGGCAAGCGCCCAGCTACGACAACTGGACCCTGCTGCGTCGTGAATTGCTCAACCCGGACAGCAGTGGTGCGCCGGTGTACTTGTTGGGCCTCAAGCCTCCTTCCACCAGCAGCTGGCTGGCGGGCGACCTGGTGGAAGTGTTGCCGCGCAATTGCCCTTGGGCCATCGAACATTTCCTCGACGGCATGGGCATTCACGGTGAAACCAAGGTGCAACTCAACGGCCTGGAAGAAACCCTCGAACAGGCCCTGGCCACCCGCCAGTTGCCGGAGAACCGCGCCCACCTGGTCGGCCTGCACGCGCAGGCGCTGGCAGAGGCCCTCGTGCCGTTGGCCATGCGTGAGTACTCCATTGCGTCGATCCCGGCCGATGGCGTGCTGGAATTGATCGTGCGCCAGGAAGTGCATGCCGACGGCAATCTCGGCGTTGGTTCCGGCTGGTTGACCGAACACGCACCTGTGGGCAGTTCCATCAGCCTGCGCGTGCGGCGCAACAGTGGTTTCCATCTGCCGGCCCAACCGGTACCGATGATCCTGCTGGGCAATGGCACGGGGCTGGCCGGGTTGCGCAGCCTGCTCAAGGCACGGATTGCCGATGGTCAGCAACGTCACTGGCTGCTGTTTGGCGAGCGCCATCGCGAGCACGACTACCTGTGCCGAAAGGAGCTGGAGGAGTGGCTGATCAATGGTGATCTGGCACGCCTCGACCTGGCGTTTTCCCGCGACCAGGCCGAAAAGATTTACGTACAGGATCGCCTGCGTGAGTCGGCAGCCGAGCTCAAGAAGTGGCTGGCGGACGGTGCGGTGATCTACATCTGTGGCAGCCTTCAAGGCATGGCTTCAGGCGTGGACCAGGTGCTCAACGAGGTACTGGGCGCCGCCGAAGTGGAGCGCCTGATCGAACAGGGCCGCTACCGCCGCGACGTGTACTGATTCACCACATCCCAACGTGGGAGCGGGCTTGCTCGCTCCCACAGGGGGTCATGTGTCGGTCAAACCGGCTGCAACTTCTGCTCGAAAACCGACACCCCGTCCAGATCGCGCAACACCACGCTCAACTCCCCGCTCTGCCCATCGATATTCACCTCGCCAAAAAACTGAAACCCGGCAAACGGCGAGACGTTCTGCGCGGGCGGCGCCTTTTCGAACACCACTTCAGGGCCGAAGGTTTTATCCAGCGGATTAGGCCCAAAACTGCCGGCATTCAATGGCCCGGCGACGAACTCCCAGAACGGTTCGAAATCCTGGAACGCCGCCTGATCCGGGTGGTAATGATGGGCCGCGCAGTAATGCACATCCGCGGTCAGGAACAGGAAATTGCGCACCTGCTGCGCCCGCAGAAAACCGAGCAATTCGGCGATTTCCAGTTCGCGCCCCTGGGCCGGGCCGGGGTCACCGTTGGCCACCGCTTCCCAACGCGCGACACCCGGACTGACTTCACCGTCGGGCACGCCGAGGCCAATGGGCATGTCGGCGGCGATGACTTTCCATTGTGCGTTCGAGGCCTGCATTTCGCGCTTGAGCCAATCCAGTTGCTCACGACCGAGGAAGGGTTTTTCAGCGCCCAGATTGTCATCGTTGGCCCCGCGATAGCTGCGCATGTCGAGTACAAATACATCGAGCAGCGGCCCGTAACCGAGCTTGCGATAGATCCGCCCGCCGCCATCGCCGCTCTGCAAACGCATCGGCGCGTATTCGAGCCAGGCCTGGCGTGCGCGGACCACCAGGCTGTGGATATCTTTGTCCTGGTAACGCGCATCCAGTTGCTTGCCCGGCGACCAGTTGTTCACCACTTCGTGGTCATCCCACTGCCAGATCTGCGGGACCTCGGCGTTGAAGCGACGGATGTTTTCGTCCATCAGGTTGTAGCGATAGTTGCCGCGATACTCATCGAGGGTTTCGGCGACTTTGCTCTTGGCCTCGGTGGTGATGTTGCGCCACACCCGGCCGCCTTCCGTGGTGATCTGCGCCGGGATCGGGCCGTCGGCGTAAATGGTGTCGCCGCTGTGGATAAAAAAGTCTGGCAGACGCAGACGCATTGCTTCGTAGATGCGCATGCCACCAATGTCCGGGTTGATGCCGAAGCCCTGGCCGACGGTGTCGCCGCTCCAGACAAAACGGATATCGCGACGGGTCTGCGGCACGCTGCGCAAGTGACCGAACCAGGGCTCGCTGGCAACGCCGCTCTGGGCGTCTTCAAACTGCACACGATAGAAAATCGCCTGGTCGGCGGGCAGCCCAGTGAGTTCGACCCGGGCAGTGAAATCGGTGCGCGCATCCGCCAGGGGCGAGACGAATCGCCGGGGGTTGGGAAACAGGCTGCGGGTGTCCCACTCCACCACCATCCGCGCGGGGCGGTCGCAGCGGCTCCAGATGATCGCCCGGTCGCCCAGCAGGTCGCCGGACTGCACGCCGTCGGTGAGTTGCGGCCGATCCTTGACCGAAGCGATCACCGCCGGCGCCAGCCCCGGCAACAACAGCCCGGCGCCAACCGCTTGCATGACACGACGACGCCCGAGGTTGAAATCGCTCATGGTGTTCTCCCTGAAAAAGGAAAAACTAAAGCATGGACCTATGACCCTGGCATGACACAGATCCCTTGTGGGAGCGGGCAAGTGTCAGGCGGTGACGGGTTCTACCGCCAACTCCACCACCTCCGGTCGTTTCACCAGCGCATACACCACCGCAGTCAACAGGCTCCCCGCCACAATCGCCAACAAATAAAGCAGCGCGTGGTTGATCGCATTCGGGATCGCCAGCACGAACAACCCACCGTGGGGTGCCATCAGTTTGCAGCCGAAATACATCGACAGCGCACCGGTCAGCGCACCGCCGGCGATGCTCGCCGGAATCACCCGCAACGGATCTTTCGCCGCAAACGGAATCGCCCCTTCGGAGATGAAGCACAGCCCCAGCACCAGCGCTGCCTTACCGGCCTCGCGCTCAGTCTGCGCGAACTTGCGTCGGGCAATGAACGTGGCGATGCCCAGGCCGATCGGCGGCACCATGCCGGCCGCCATGGTCGCCGCCATCGGCGCGTAACTCTGCGACGCCAGCAAGCCCACCGAGAACGCATAGGCCGCCTTGTTGATCGGCCCGCCGAGGTCGACGCACATCATGCCGCCCAGCAACACACCCAGCAGAATCGCATTGGTGGTGCCCATGCTGTCGAGGAAATGCGTAAGCCCGGAAAGCATCCCGGCCACCGGTTTGCCGACCACGTAGATCATCACCAGACCGGTGAACAGACTCGCCAGCAGCGGGATGATCAGGATCGGCTTCAGCGCCTCAAGGCTCTGCGGCAATCGCGCATAACGGTTGATCGCCTTGGCCGCGTAACCGGCAAGGAAACCGGCAATGATCCCGCCGATGAAACCGGCACCCAGGGTACTCGCCAGCAGGCCGCCGATCATCCCCGGCGCGAGGCCCGGACGGTCGGCGATGGAATAGGCGATATAGCCTGCCAGCAGCGGCACCATCAGCTTGAACGCGGTGTCGCCACCGATCTGCATCAACGCCGCCGCCAGCGTGCCCTCCTCCTTGAACGCGGTGATGCCGAACACGAACGACAGGGCGATCATCAAGCCACCGGCCACCACCATCGGCAACATGAACGACACGCCGGTCAGCAGGTGTTTATAGACGCCGGTCTTCTCCTGTTTGGCCGTTGTCTTGGCAGCGCTCGATGCGCTTTCCTGCTGGCCTTCGGCCAAGGCCTTTTTCAAGGTCGCTTCAGCTTGCTTGAGAGCAATGCCGGTGCCGCAGCGATAGATTTTCTTGCCGGCGAAACGCTCGGTGGCGACTTCGATATCGGCCGCCAGCAGCACCACATCGGCCTCGGCAATGGCTTGCGCGCTCAACGGATTGCGTGCGCCGACCGAGCCCTGGGTTTCCACTTGCAAGTCATAGCCCAGGCGCTTGGCCGCTTGCTGCAAGGCCTCGGCGGCCATGAACGTGTGAGCGACACCCGTCGGGCACGCGGTGACGGCCACCAGTCGCGACGCGTTCTGGACGACCGCCACAGGTTCGACGACGGTTTCGGTAGCGACGTAGACCTGTGCCTCCTGCGCTCCCCGCCGCAGCACGGCTTCCACGTCCTGCAGGGCCTGGGCCGGAGTGCTCTGGAACAGCCGTTTGCCGACAAACCGCGACATGTCCACCGGCGCGCTGGTCACCAGCAGCACCCACTCGGCCGCGTCGAGGGTGGCCGCCGACAGTTGCTTTTCGGGATGCGCGGCATCGGTGACTTCGACACTGGTGCTCCAGCCCTGACGCTGGGCCGCAGCGTCGAGCAGCCGGGCACACAGCACACTGGTGACCATGCCGTTCGGGCAGGCCGTAATGATGGCTAACTTCATGACAAACCCTCTTATTGTTCTGTCAGGGGACGCACGCGCACACCCTGTTCGAGCTGCGCCAGTTGCGCTGCGTCGCCAATGCCGAATCCGATCTGGGTCACCGCCATCGCGGCAATCGCCGTGGCGGTGCGCAAGGTCTGCTCCGGCGTATCGGCACTGAGCAAACCGTGGAGCATCCCCGCCAGCAACGAATCACCCGCCCCCACCGTGCTGGCGACGCTGACCTTGGGTGGCGTGGCATGCAGTGCCGAGCCGACGCTGAACCAGTTCACGCCTTCGGCACCGTGGGAGATCACCACATGCTCGATGCCCTGGGCGTGCAAGCGCTCCGCCGCCAAGGCCTGGGCACTGACCGACACGACCTCGCAGTCCAGCACCTCGGCCAGCTCTTCAGTGTTGGGCTTGATCAGCCACGGCCCCGCTTTGAGCGCTGCACGCAGCGCCTCACCGCTGGTGTCGAGGGCGACGTTCAGCCCCAGGTTTTTCAAGCGCAAGATCAACGCCTGCAACCATTGCGCGCTGACGCCCAACGGCAAGCTTCCGGCGACAACCACCGCATCGTGCCCCGGGGCAATCTGCTCCAGTCGATCGATCAAGGCCTGCTGCGCCGCTTCGCTGACCTGTGGCCCCGGCCCGTTGATGTCGGTGATGCGGCCATCGCTTTCCGCCAGTTTGATATTGCTGCGGGTCTCGCCCGGAACACGGATGAAGGCATCGACAAAGCCGCGTTTGGCGAACAATGTTTCGAACGCTTGCAGGTTGTCTTCGCCGAGAAAGCCACTGACGGTCAGCTGATGCCCGAGGTCCGCCAGCACCTGCGCCACGTTCACACCTTTGCCGGCGGCGTGGGTGTGCATCACATCGCTGCGGTTGACCTGGCCGGCTTCAAGGCGCGGCAACTGGACGGTCAGGTCCAGCGCCGGGTTGAGGGTCAGGGTAAGAATCCGGGCCATTACAGGGCCTCCACTAATGCGCGCACTTCATTGGCGCTGCCCACGGCCAAGGCCTGTCGGGCAAGGGTTTGAGTCTGAGTGAAGCCCAGTTCGCGAATCCGCGCCTTGACTTCGGCAATGCTGCGCGCCCCGACGCTGAGCTCATCCACCCCGAGGCCGACCAGCACTGGCACCGCCAGAGGGTCGGCCGCCAGCTCACCGCATACACCGACCCATTTGCCGTGGGCATGGGCCGCGCGCACGGTGATGTCGATCAGTTGCAGTACCGCCGGATGCAAACCATCGGCCTGGGCCGACAGCGTCGGATGGCCACGGTCGATGGCCAGGGTGTATTGGGTCAGGTCGTTGGTACCGACGCTGAAAAAATCGACCTCTTTGGCCAGCACCGGCGCCAGCAACGCCGCCGATGGCACTTCGATCATGATCCCCAGTTGCAGGTCGGCAACCGGGATTTCCTGGCGCAGGCGTTCGGTCATGTCACGGGCCTGGCGCCACTCGTCGACGCTGCCCACCATCGGGAACATGATCCGCAGCGGCCGGTTGTCGGCAGCCCGCAGCAAGGCGCGCAATTGCGCTTCCATGATCTGCGGGCGCTGCAAGGTCAGGCGAATGCCGCGCACGCCGAGGAAGGGGTTTTCTTCCTTCGCTATCGGCCAGTACGGTAGCGGTTTGTCGCCACCGACATCGAGGGTACGCACCACCAGCGGCCGCCCGGCCAGACCGTCGAGGACCCGGCGGTACTCGATTTCCTGAGTCGCTTCGTCGGGCGCCTGCGGGTGGGCCATGAAAATCAGTTCGGTGCGCAACAGGCCAATGCCTTCGGCGCCCTGCTCCACCGCGCTGGTCACGCCAGCGCTTTCACCAATGTTGGCGAACACTTCGACGGCGTGGCCATCGGTGGTCAGCGCCGGTTGATGACGCCGTTCCGCAGCCGCCTTCAAGCGCTGCTCGCGGGTATCGCGTTCGGCCGTGGCGCGCTGCAAGGTCGCCGCGTCAGCGTCCACATGCAGGCGACCACGCTGGCCATCGAGCAGCAACGGCGTACCCGGCGCCAGCAGCAACACGCCAGGGCCGGCGCCGACCAGTGCCGGAATGCCCAGAGCCCGGGCGACAATCGCACTGTGCGCAGTAGCGCCACCCCGGGCGGTGAGAATCCCCGCCACGCGAGCGGGGTCGAGACGCGCGACGTCGGACGGGCCGACCTCATCCATCACCAGAATGTACGGTTGGTCCGGTTCGCTCGGGGTTTCGATGCCGCTGAGCTGCATCAACACCCGACGCCCGATGTCGCGCAAGTCGGCAGCGCGCTCGGCGAGCAAGGCATCCTGCAACGCTTCCTGCTGCCGGGCCGCCGCTTCTATCACGGCCATCCACGCCGCCTCAGCGCTTTCGCCGTGCTTGAGGCGCGTATCGACCTCATCGGTCAGTTCCGGGTCGTCGAGCATCTCTTGGTGAGTGATGAAGATTTCGCGGATGGCTTTGCTTTTGCTGCGCTCGATCAGGCCCTGGATGTCACGGCGTACCTGCGCCAGAGCTTGCTGGAGACGTTCACGCTCGATGCCGGCAGACTCGCCGCGCAACGGGTAATCGATGGTTTGCAGCACTTGAATATGCGCCGGGCCGATGGCGATTCCCGGAGCGGCGGCAATAGCCTGGACCACACTGCCTGAAATTGGGGCGAGGACCACTTCGGCCACATCGCCAACGACTTCGCGCACCTGGCTTACCGGCGGCAGCGGTTCGACTTCCTCACCAAGACCTTCTTCGATGGCGGCCAACAAGGCCGGCAACGCATCCGCCGCGATGCTCGGTTCGGCGATGATTTCCAGGACCTGCCCCCGACGGGCGCCGAGGCTGAGCAACTTGCTCAAGCTCTTCACCGACACGGCACTGTCGTGACCATCGACGATGCGCACACGGATGTCACCGTCAAAACTCTTTGCCAGTTGCGCGAGGATTTTCGCCGGCCGCGCATGCAGACCGTGGGCGTTGGCCAATGCAATTCGTGCGCTGGGCCAGTCGGCGGGCACTTCACCACCGAGCACTTCGAGGACTTTGCGACTGCTGGTGGCGCGGCCCAACTCATGGCCACGTCCTTCGATCAACAACGCGCACAGGCGTTCGAGCAGGGCTTGATGGGCCTCACCGAGACTGGCCAGGCAGAACAGTCCATTGAGTGGCTGGCCGAGATAGCGCAGCGGTCTGTCCGGGGTGACGAAGGCCAGGCCCGGACGCTTTACCGTCTGCTCGCTGTGCAGCCACCACAGGCCATCGCCCAGGGGCAGCGCTTCAACCTGCTGCAGCACTGCGGAGAAACCGTTGCTCACACAGTCGGCCTGCCGCAGCAGACGTGCGCCGCGCCAGACCAGCTCTTCGAAATCTTCGGCCGCCACACCGAGGCCGATCATCTGCGCATCCAGCGCCAGTTCCTGTGGCGCGCCTTGCAACAACTTCAGCAAGGCTTCGGCGGAACCGGCGCGACGCAGGGCCTGGCCCAGGTCAGTCTCGCCGAGGGCGCGGGTGAGCAATTGCAACAGGCGCAGATGCTCATCGGATTTGGCGGCGATACCGATCGCCAGGTAAACGATATGACCATCGCCCCAGTCCACGCCATCGGGGAACTGCATCAGGCGCACGCCGGTGGTGAACACCAGGTCGCGGGTTTCGGGGGTACCGTGGGGAATGGCAATACCTTGACCGAGAAAGGTCGAGCCCTGGGCTTCCCGCGCCTGCAAACCAGCGAGATAACCCTCGGCAACCAGGCCGTCGGCAACCAGATGCCGGGCCAGCAATTGCAGCGCTGCGGATTTATCCACAGCCGATTGGCCCATGGAAATCTGCTCTACAGTGAGCTCGAGCATGCTTTCTCCTTTTTGGCGCCTTGGGGCACCAGGTATTGTTTTGAATGAGTCAGCTTAGGCGCTTGGTCATCGCTTTTGGCGGTTTTACGGCAGAACCGGCCAAAGGCGCCTAAAACGTAGAAAATACGCCTGCTGAAACGTTTAATCTATATCGATTGGCACGTTACTCGATATTGGCCCATCCTTGAAGTCCAACTTGTCGGATGCGTTGCGACAATGGTCGCCTGCCTTAATCGGTTAGGATTGACGAAAATGTCGAGGCAATCTCGAAAAAACAAGGAAACAGCGGGTTGAAACTCAGTGATATCGCCCAGTTGGCCGGTGTGTCCGTCACCACCGCCAGCTATGTCATCAATGGCAAGGCCGAACAACAGCGCATCAGCAGCGCTACCGTCGAACGCGTGCGCGCGGTCGTCGAACAACATGGCTTCACGCCTAACCCGCAGGCTGCCGGTTTGCGCAGCCGGCACACCCGCACATTGGGGTTCATTCTGCCGGATCTGGAAAACCCCAGTTACGCGCGAATCGCCAAATTGCTGGAGCAAGGTGCGCGGGCCCGGGGTTATCAGTTGCTGATCGCAAGTTCCGACGATGCACCGGACAGCGAACGGCAATTGCTTCAACTGTTCCGCGCCCGGCGCTGCGACGCACTGATCGTTGCCAGCTGCCTGCCGGCCGGCGACGACAGCTATCGCCAATTGCAGGCCAAGGGCATTCCGATCATCGCCATCGACCGGGTCATGGAACCCGAGCATTTCTGCTCGGTGATCAGTGACGACCGCGAGGCCAGCCTGCAACTGACCCGCAGCCTGCTCGATCCCTTGCCCAAACAGATCGCGCTGATCGGCGCCCGCCCGGAGCTGAGCATCAGCCAGGAACGTTGCGCCGGCTTCAAAGAGGCGCTCGCCGGGTTCAACGGCGAGGTGCTGATCGAAGAAGGTGAGTCCTTCAGCCGCGAGTGCGGCAAACAACTGATGGAAGAGTTGCTGCAGCGTCTGGGCCATTTGCCCGATGCCCTGGTGACCACATCCTATGTGCTGCTTCAGGGCGTGTTCGATGCACTGCACGACTTCCCGTTGAAAAACCGCCCGCTGCGACTCGGCACATTCGGCGACACCCAGTTGCTGGACTTCCTGCCGCTACCGGTCAACGCCATGGCCCAGCAACACCAGTTGATCGCCGACAAGGCCCTCGCGCTGGCCCTGGCAGCCATCGAGCAGTCTGATTACCGGCCTGGCGTACAAGCCATCGCGCGCACGTTCAAGCAGCGTATTCGCCAGGACTGAACCGTGGAGCTGATCGACACCCACACCCATCTGGATTTTCCGGACTTCGACGCTGACCGTCAGGCGCTGCTGGCCGAAAGCCGCGCCCTCGGGGTGCGGCGGATCGTGGTGCTGGGGGTTTATCAGGCCAATTGGCAGCGAGTATGGGAGTTGGTGCAGAGTGATCCCGACCTGCACGCCGCGTTCGGATTGCACCCGGTTTACCTGGACGATCATCGCCCGCAACACCTCAGCGAACTCGCCGACTGGCTGACCCGTCTGGCTGGCCATCGACAACTGTGTGCCGTCGGCGAGATCGGCCTGGATTACTTCATCGAAACCCTGGACCGCGACCGCCAGCAGGCGTTGTTCGAGGCGCAATTGCAATTGGCGGCGGATTTCGCGCTTCCGGCATTGATCCATGTGCGGCGTAGCCATGCGGCGGTGATTGCCACGCTCAAACGCTTTCGCCTGAAACGGGCCGGCATCATCCACGCCTTCGCCGGCAGCCAGGAGGAAGCTCGGGAATACATCAAGCTTGGTTTCAAGCTCGGCCTTGGTGGCGCCCCGACTTGGCCGCAGGCGCTGCGCATGCACCGCGTGCTCGGCGAACTGCCACTGGATTCGGTGGTGCTGGAAACCGACTCCCCGGACATGGCCCCTGCCATGTTCCCCGGCCAGCGCAACAGCCCGGCACACCTGCCGGCGATCTGCACGGCACTGGCGCAATGGATGGCGATCAGCCCGGAACGACTGGCGGCTGCCAGCACCGCCAACAGCTGCGAAGTGTTCGGCTGGTAATCAGTCAGCGTGAGCCCTGGCAACTTCCAGGATCAGCGTCAGGTGCTGGCGCCGACGGAAGTAACGGACCACCGCGAAATACACGAACAAGACGATCAGCGAAGCATTCAGCTGTTCGATGACGCTGAGCATTCCCACCCACTCCATCACCAACGCCACCAGCAATGCGGTGCAGACCATCACCCGCAGGCTGGCGCGCAACAGTGAAAAAGAGTCGAGGGACTTGAAGCGCCGGATCTGTTCCGGACAACTTAACTGAACGCGTTTCTGACAGTGAGTACAGGTAAACGCTTCATTGATCGCAATGGCATTGAGTTGCCAGGGTTGCAGCAGCAACGTGCGCTGACAATGCGCACAGCGCCCCTGGACTCCTATTGTTGCAGCAGACATGAGCAAGCCTCCTCCAGGCGGTAAGCCGCGTTAATCTTCCTTGATTGAACTCAAAATGCCAGCGCACGAAGAGAATCAGGAGGACTCCCACCTGGAAAGGGAAAAAGTATTACAAAACTTTCCGACAGCACTCCAAACCCTGTGGGAGCGGGCTTGCTCCCACAGGATCCCAGGACGCCTTCAGACCCGAAACGCGCTGATCAACTGCTTCAACTCCACGACCTGGGCCGACAACGCCCGGCTGGCGTCTTCGGTCTGATGCGCACCTTCAGCGGTACGCTCGCCGGCGCGATTGATCTCGACGATGTTCTGGTCGATGTCGTGGGCCACGGCGGTTTGCTGCTCCACGGCGGCGGCAATCTGCTGGTTCTGGTCGACGATCATGCCGACCGCTCCCAGGATGTTTTCCAGCGCCTGCTGGACCTTCTCCGACTGCCCCACCGTGCCGCTGGCCATTTCATGGCTGGTACCCATGGCCTTGACCGCCGCGCCGACACCACCATGGAGCCTGGCGATCATCTGTTCGATTTCTTCGGTCGATTGCTGGGTTCGCTTGGCCAGGGTCCGGACTTCATCGGCTACCACGGCGAAACCACGGCCCTGCTCACCGGCCCGTGCGGCCTCGATGGCGGCATTGAGCGCCAGCAGGTTGGTCTGCTCGGCGATGCTCTTGATCACTTCGAGTACGCGGCTGATGGACTGGCTGTCGCTGGCCAGTTGGTTGATCACCAGCACCGATTGATCGATCTCGTTGGCCAGCGCGGCAATGCTGCCTTGCTGCGACTCCACCAGGCCGCGGCCACTGATGGTCTCGTCGTTGACACTGTGGGCACTGCTCACCGCCGCGGCGGCACTGCGCGCGACCTCCTGGGAAGTGGCTGACATCTGGTTCATGGCCGTAGCCACTTGTTCGATCTGCGTGCGCTGCCCGGCGACGGCCTGGTTGCTTTGCGCGGAAACGTTTTCCACTTGCCCGGCCTGACGCTCGACTTCACTGACGGTCTGCCCCACCCGCTCGATCAGGTCATGGATCTTTTTCACGGTGCCGTTGAACACCTCACCCAACTCCCCCAGCTCATCGCGGCTGTGGGCGCTGAAGGTCACGGTCATGTCGCCGGCCGCCACCTTGTCCATCACAGCTCCCAGGCGCTTGAGCGTGGTGCGGGTCGAGGCATAGAAACCGCCGTAGAGGTAGAAGATCAGTACAAACACCACAGACAGCGCCACGGCCTGCAAGATCATGTGTGTACGGTTCTGGTCCAGGCGTTGCTGCAACTGCGGGCCGAGATACTTCAGGGTTGCTTCATTGAGTTGGTAGGTCTGGTCCATCAGGGCAGTGACCTGATCGTAAAAGCCCTGCCACGGTGCATCGAGGGTATCGGCCATGACCACTTGCTCTTCGAACAGCTCGCTGGCTTTCTTCAAGGATGCCCGGCTGCTATCGGCCTGAGCGGCCAAGGTCTCACGCGCAGCCTTGCTGGAACCCAGGGCATCCTGCAACTTCAGGCCATACTCGGCCTGGAGCTTTTCAATCTGCGCCAGCAATTCATCGAAACGGGTACTTGAAGCCGAATTGATGAACCCCTGCCCCAGCGAATAAGAGCCCATTGCCCGACCTTCGCCCAGGATCTGGGTGACCCGTGGCGTGACGAGGGTGACGAGTTCGCTCAACTGGCGCATGTCGCTCTGGTTGTCGCGACTGAGGCCGGACTGGCTGGTGATGAGCTGGCTGAAAATCTGCGCGCTGCCCACCAGCTTGCCGATCAAGGCACTTTTGCTTTGCAGGGAGTTTTCCGTTTGCTGGGCCTTGAACGCGGCGATCATTTCATCGCGTTTGCCATCAAACACCGCGACCTGCTCCGGGTCGCCGGTCATCGCCGTCAGCCCTTGCAGGCGAGTCAAAATATTCTGCTCAAGGGCGCTGATTTTCGATTCGACATTGCCGGCCTTGCCGGATTGGCCGAGGCTGACATTGATCTGCACCAGGTTGTTCAGGGTTTCCAGATCGCGCCGCAACGCCAGGCTGTTGCCCAACAGGTCGAGACTTTGCAGTTCGATGCGCGTGCCCTGGAATTCGCGATAGGAGTCACGCACCAGATAGAAGTTGGTCACCAGCATCGGCACCAGGAACAGTACGCTGATCAGGCTGAACTTCATGCCGAAGCTCAGGCGGTTCATCAGTGCGACAGCGGGATAGAGCAAGCTCTTCACTGGATGTCTCCCTTCAATTTCTTATTTTTTTTATTGGCAGGCGCAGACAGACAGCAGATAGCCACTATTCGGCGCTATCTCTGTATAACTTAAATCGGCAGGAGGCTTTGTAACTTAAGGTTAACGACAGGGCGAAGCACTTCGGACTAGTGATCGCCCAGTGGCGAGGGGGCATTGACTGCTGGACTAATGCAGGACCGTCCACAATGCAAACCCAGCATACCAGAGCACCGCCGCACGCAGCAGCAGCGCCCAAATGCGGTCCAGATTGTTGATACCTTCCGCACCGGTCACCGGTGCCGGAATTTCACCGGCCACCAGCCCGACTTTCACGATCAATTGCGCGGCGCTGATGTTCCAGTTCAGCAGCTCATGCAGCATGACCCGACTGACCGCGACAAAATTGCCGACCAACGCCAGGCTCGCCGCCAGCAGACGCACCGGCAACCAGTCAAAGGCGTGACGCAGTTGCCCGGCGCGCTCGACCACTGCAGGGTTTTTCCCGTGTTCTTCGGCCAGCGCCAGCAGCCGATAACTCAGCGCCGCGACCGGTCCCAACAGGAAGTACCAGAAAATCACCGCGAAAAAGCTCTGGTAGGCCTCCCACAGCAAATGCCCTTCGACCTGCTCCAGTAGCTGCTCGCCATTGTCTGCACAGATATCCAGGTCGCGCTTGGCGACATGGGCCGCCGCTTGCAGGTCCTCCCGACGCCAGGCATCGCGGAACGGCCCGAGATCGCCCAGCAGATCACCGCGCCCCAGGCTGTAGATAACCACCAGCAAATGGATCGGCAACGCCAGCAACCCGTAGGCCACCGGCTCGATGACGACCAGCAGCAAAGCCAGCAACGCCACCGGCAACAAGACCAGTGCCGCCAGCACCAGCCATGGTCGGTTCGAAAGTCGCGGGCTGGCTTCAAGTTTGTTCAGCTCGTGTGTCCAGCCATTGTCACGCTGAACCCGATGGCGCAAGGCCGAGAACTTCTCGATCCACACCGCCAACAGCAACACCAGAAAACTCATCGTCCTTCCTCTTGTGCCAAGGCGGCACGATAGCGTGCCCAGTCGAACGCCGGCCCTGGATCGGTTTTGCGCCCCGGTGCAATGTCACTGTGCCCGCAGATGCGCTCCGTGGTGATTGCCGTGAACGCCTGTTGCAACTGGCGGGTCAGGGCTGTCAACGCGCTGTATTGCGCGTCGGTGAACGGCAGATCATCCGTGCCTTCGAGTTCGATGCCCACGGAAAAATCGTTACAGGTTTCCCGTCCCTCGAAGCTCGAGACCCCCGCATGCCACGCACGCTCAAGGCACGAAACAAACTGGGTGACGGTACCATCACGCTCGATCAGAAAGTGCGCCGACACCCGCAAATCCGCGATCCCTTCAAAATAGGGGTGTTCGGTGACATCCAGACGATTCTGGAAAAATTCCTGCACCTTGCCGGTGGCGAACTGCGCCGGCGGCAGGCTGATGTTGTGGATCACCAGCAGGGAAACTTCGCCTGTGGGGCGCGCATTGAAGTTGGGTGAGGGGCAGTGATGCACTCCCTGAATCCAACCGCTCGCGGGGTCCAACTGCATACCGATTCCTTCAACGTCGACTGTGTTGGCACAGTATGCCGCGATAATCCCCCGGGGCGCGATCACTTGCCGCGTTTGAGTCGCTTGAGGTTGCCGATCACCGACTCCAGTGCCCGCTCGAACAACAAGGTATCGTCAAGCACTCGCGCCACGCCGTTGCGCAGCTCTTGGGCCAGGTCGGTGCGGCTGCGCTCGAGCACTTTCATGCCAGTGCGGTTGACGAAGATGTATTTGCCGGTGGTTTCAATGACAGCCACCAGTTTGCAGCGAAGGGTATTTTCCGGGTCTTCCTGAAACTCCACCCAGCAGCCTGGATGCATTTGATCGACAGGCTCCTGCACCTCGACCATCATCGACGCCTTCCCAGGCGAATTGGCCCGCCCGTGCTCGGCGTCGCGAACGCACTGCACAAGCCACTCGCTGCGACGGCGCTCATCCTGGGTAAACGCGAGAAAGTCGGCCAGCAGTTCGGAAAATATCGCCGGATCATCGACAAAGTCATTCAACAGACGCTGTACGACCTGGTCGATGCGCACGTAAAGGTTGTCACGCTCATGATCGTCACTGACTCCCCACCCCATGGCTGCGTTGGCGATTTCGTTGAGCAGACGCCGTGCCGGATGACTGCTGCGGCTGAAGAAACTCTTGTCGAGCACCGCCACCTTGACCAGTGGAATCTGCAATCGGCCGATCAGTACCTTGAGGGAATCCGGCAGGTTGCGATCATCGAGCATGCATTCGAAAAGCATGGCGACCAGGTTGATCACATCCTCATCGGCCTCCCCGAAAACCCGTGACCTGCCGCTTTTGACACTGACCCGGGTCAGTAACTGTTCGAGCTGGTTGTGCAGATCAAAATCATCGACGGCCGCCGGTGCCGGCACGTATTGCTGCAAGTGCGAAAGCAGGCGCAACAGATCGCGCGTGGAAATCGGCTGTGCCGTGGCACTGACTTCCAGCACAGGCGACAGGCTGCCGCGAACGTTGAGCAGCAGGACCTGCAACGCGGCGAAAGCCTCCTGGACACTTTCATCGATCGGCAAGCAGACCGGATCGGGGCCCTCATCGGTCGGTCCATCCTGAACGCTGATGTCAGGTCGGTCGGTAGTACGACACACCGGCGCCGGTTTCAGGTCGGGCAACACACCGGTGGCGAGCAGCAGCTGATTGGCTTCTGCGTAAAGCTGATCGGTCTCGCTGAGGACATAACGTTCGAACAACGTGAGGATGATCAGCTTGACCTTGATCTCCAGCCCCAGCTGGCGTGCGGCTTGCAAAAAGTACTCGCAGAGCATCGCTGGGCCCAGGGGATTGTGCAGATCGCCCGGCGCCTTGCCCAACAAGGCGCAGAGCCGGGCCGTCAGTTGGTCCAGGGCGAAACCGTCGCGGTCCAGCACCCGGCTGACCATCGCTTGCACCGCGACCGTGCGCTCGAGCTCTACATCGGGTTGCACCGTCGAGGTATCGGCCGCCAGGGCCTGGGGCAAGGCCGCAAGCGCGCTTTCGTATTGGCCGAGACGGATAAACGCGGCGAAAAACTGTTCGAGAAAAACCCGCTCGATGCTTTTGCGCTTGAGGCGCAAATCGCGCATCGCTTGAAAGAAGATGTTTTGCTCGACGCCACAGCGGGCGCGGTCGGCCATTTCGAAGAGGGTGTCGTCGGCGTTGTCGAACAGTGCCTGCAATCCGTGCCGCAGTTGTTGCGCGGCCTTGTCGCGAACCTGGAGAAGAATCGCCGGCAGTCGGGCGAGTGGCGAGTGAGCCACCTGGTCGGTAGTTGCCTTGTGCAAAGGCACTACATTCCCGTCGTTGTGCATTCGGCCTCCCTGGAACGGTGATGCTTCGACTCGTCAAACTCATGACGTCAAATACAAGGCGGATTATCTTGTAAAAACTCCCCTTTGTGCCAGAAGACTCTGCATCTGCCCTCAAACAGGTGTTTGCTCGGCAACGATGACCAACGCGACAACGGCAGGGATTCGACCAAATGTAGGTGCCGGTGCCAACGTAACGCTCTGATGCCTTGGGTTGGTCCGTGCCATGGCCCTATAATCGAGCCACTTTGTTTGTGGAGTCCGTTATGCCGAACCTACGTCTCGCCGATCTGACCGCCGAAATCGAAGCCAACGTGCGCCGTGCGTTGCGTGAAGACATCGGCAGCGGCGACATCACCGCGCAGTTGATCCCGGCCGAGCGCCTGGCCAAAGCCACCATCATTACCCGCGATGCGGCCGTCATCAGCGGCACCGCCTGGGTGGATAACGTGTTTCGGCAACTGGACCCACGGGTGGCGGTACACTGGCAGGTTGCCGACGGTGAACGGGTGACGCCCAATCAGGTGCTGTTCCACCTCGAAGGCCCGGCGCGCTCGCTGCTGACCGGTGAACGCAGCGCCCTGAACTTCCTGCAACTGCTCTCCGGCGTGGCGACCCGTGCGCAATACCTGGCGGACTTCGTGGCCGAGACTCAGGTCAAGCTGCTGGACACCCGCAAAACAATTCCGGGGCTGCGCCTGGCGCAAAAGTACGCCGTAACCTGCGGCGGTTGCCATAACCACCGCATCGGCCTGTATGACGCCTTCCTGATCAAGGAAAACCACATCGCCGCCAGCGGCGGCATCGCGCAGGCCATCGCCGCCGCCCACAAGATCGCCCCGGGCAAACCGGTCGAGGTTGAAGTGGAAAGCCTGGATGAATTGAAAGAAGCGCTGGCGGCCGGTGCCGACATCATCATGCTCGATGAACTGAGCCTGGACGACATGCGCGAAGCCGTGCGCTTGAACGCCGGCAAGGCCAAGCTGGAGGCCAGCGGCGGGATCAACGAAAGCACGTTGCTGCCGATTGCACAGACCGGGGTGGATTACATTTCGATCGGTGCGATGACCAAGGATGTGAAGGCGGTCGATCTGTCGATGCGTTTGAGTCTCTGAGGTGCAGTTACAAGTGGCAAGCTGCAAGCTTCAAGCGGATCTGCTTTGACTTGTAGCTTGCCGCTTGAAGCTTGAATCTGCTCTCAAACCACCAGATTGTTCATCTCGCAGTACTCTTCCCACTCGACGCCCAACACCTCGGCAGCTTCTTTATGCAGCTTCAGGCGTTCTGCTTCGTACTCTTCCGGTGTCGACGTGTATTTGAGGCTCAATTCCCACGGCTGCAAGCCCTGGGCTTCGGCCTCGTCCTCGAAAGCCCATTGAATCTGGTCTTTCTGATCATCGGGACTCAAGTCCTTGATCTCGTCCATCAGTTCGTGGTTATCCAGCACGTACTTCTTCAGCGCTTCTTCGTGTCGGGCTTCCTGGGTCATCTCTTTAACGGTCATGGCGTTCTCGCTGATCTGGGAATGGAAGATGGATCTGGATCTTCAAGGATCTCTCTGACACAAAAACCGGATCAGGCCCGGTTTATCTGGCCTTCAGAACCATTCTGGATCATCTGAAAACTGCTGGGCGGTGCTCAGGCAGGCTCCGAATATAGGACGTTTGGCTGAGGATTTACACGTCTCTTTGCATCTCCCCGCAAAAAGTTGTGCACACGATGTTTTGATGACGGCGAGAACCTCAAGCGTACCGTCGAGGACCTGAGCAGAAAGGTGAAATGACCGAGGGGGATATGGTGCCCGAGACAGGAATCGAACCTGCGACCTTCGCGTTACGAGTGCGCTGCTCTACCGGCTGAGCTACACGGGCGGTGGGCTAAACCTAGCATCGCTTATGAGTTGCGGCAACCTGTGGCGAGGGAGCTTGTCGGAACGCCGCACCGTCCCGCTCGGCTGCGCAGCAGTCGTAAAACCATCGGCCCACAGCAAAACATTGGGTCGCTGCGCAACCCGACGGGAGCAAGCTCCCTCGCCACAGTTAATTGCGGCACATAAAAATGCCCCACCGTTTTCACGGCGGGGCATTTTTTTACAACGTTGAAGCGGTCAGGCGTGAGGCGTAATTAAACGCCCGAAGCCTTGGCTGCAGCCACGTCTTTGATGGACAGCTTGATACGGCCGCGGTTGTCCACGTCCAGTACCAGTACTTCCACTTCCTGGCCTTCTTTCAGGATGTCGGTCACTTTCTCAACGCGAGCGTCGCTCAGCATGGAGATGTGAACCAGACCGTCCTTGCCCGGCAGGATGTTGACGAATGCGCCGAAGTCGACGATGCGCTCAACCTTACCGACGTAGATCTTGCCGATCTCGGCTTCAGCGGTGATACCCAGAACGCGCTGACGTGCTGCTTCAGCCGCTTCCTTGGTCTCGCCGAAGATCTTGATCGAACCGTCGTCTTCGATGTCGATCGAAGCCTTGGTTTCTTCACAGATCGCACGAATGGTCGCGCCACCTTTACCGATGACATCACGGATTTTGTCGGTGTCGATTTTCATCGCGATCATGGTCGGAGCGTTGGCCGACAGTTCGGTACGCGACTGGCCAATGATCTGGTTCATCTGGCCGAGGATGTTCAGGCGCGCTTCCAGGGCTTGGCCCAGAGCGATCTCCATGATTTCTTCGGTGATGCCCTTGATCTTGATGTCCATCTGCAGCGCAGTGACGCCTTTGGCGGTACCGGCTACTTTGAAGTCCATGTCGCCCAGGTGGTCTTCGTCACCCAGGATGTCGGTCAGGACGGCGAATTTCTCGCCTTCTTTAACCAGACCCATGGCGATACCGGCAACCGGCGCCTTCATCGGCACACCAGCGTCCATCAGGGCCAGGGAAGCGCCGCAAACGGAAGCCATCGAGCTCGAACCGTTGGATTCGGTGATTTCCGACACAACACGGATGGTGTACGGGAACACGTCAGCGGCAGGCAGCATGGCCGAAACCGAACGACGGGCCAGACGGCCGTGACCGATTTCGCGGCGACCAGCGCCACCCATGCGACCACACTCGCCTACCGAGAACGGAGGGAAGTTGTAGTGCAGCATGAACGGGTCTTTTTTCTCGCCTTCCAGGGTGTCCAGCAGCTGTGCATCACGGGCAGTACCCAGAGTTGCAACGACCAGAGCCTGGGTTTCGCCACGGGTGAACAGAGCCGAACCGTGGGTTTTTGGCAGAACACCGACTTCGATGTTCAACGGACGGACAGTCTTGGTGTCGCGACCGTCGATACGTGGCTTGCCGTTAACGATGTTTTCGCGAACGGTGCGGTATTCGATTTCGCCGAAAGCCGCTTTGACTTCGCTGGAAGAAGGCTGGCCTTCTTCACCGGACAGCTTGGCAACGACCTGGTCCTTCAACTCGCCCAGGCGAGCGTAACGGTCGGCCTTGACGGTGATGGTGTAGGCCTGGGAGATCGCTTCGCCGAACTCGGCACGGATAGCGCCCAGCAGTTCGGTGGCTTCTGGCGCAGGAGCCCAGGTCCAGGTTGGCTTGGCAGCTTCAGCGGCCAGTTCTTTAACGGCGTTGATCACAACCTGGAACTCGTCGTGAGCAAACAGTACCGCGCCCAGCATCTGGTCTTCGGTCAGCTCTTTGGCTTCCGATTCAACCATCAGTACGGCGTCCGAAGTACCGGCAACGACCATGTCCAGGCTCGAAGCAGCCTGTTGCTCGTAAGTCGGGTTCAGCAGGTAGCCGGTGCTTTCGTGGAACGCAACGCGGGCAGCGCCGATCGGGCCATCAAAAGGAATGCCGGAGATCGCCAGCGCAGCCGAGGTACCGATCATCGCAGCGATGTCCGGATCGGTCTTCTTGCTGGTGGAAACGACGGTGCAGACAACCTGCACTTCGTTCATGAAGCCTTCCGGGAACAGCGGACGGATCGGGCGGTCGATCAGTCGGGAAGTCAGGGTTTCTTTCTCGGAAGGACGGCCTTCGCGCTTGAAGAAACCGCCTGGGATCTTACCGGCAGCGTAAGTCTTTTCCTGGTAGTGAACAGACAGAGGGAAGAAGCCCTTGCCTGGATCGGCTTGTTTTGCACCGACTACAGTCACCAATACGCTGACGTCGTCGTCAACGGTGACCAATACTGCGCCGGAGGCCTGACGGGCGATACGGCCAGTCTCGAGGGTAACGGTCGACTGACCGAACTGGAATTTTTTGATTACCGGGTTCACGGTGTCCTACCTTCTTTGTGGCTCTTGGGGGAACTGGTTTCTTGCGAAATTCTTGGGCAATGTCGGGAATCGGCCCGACTGGCTTGTCCAGGTGTTACTCAGGCAAAGCAGGTATCCAGATAAAACTTGAGGCTGGGAGCCTGCCATGCGCCGGCGGGAAACCCGCTGGTGCACGACAGACAACCAACCTCTAGCGCAATCGCTTATTAGCGACGCAGACCCAGGCGACCGATCAAAGTCTGATAGCGACCCAGATCCTTGCCTTTCAGGTAGTCCAGCAGCTTACGACGCTGGTTTACCATGCGGATCAGACCACGACGGGAGTGGTGATCTTTACCGTTGGCCTTGAAGTGACCTTGCAGCTTGTTGATGTTGTGGGTCAGCAGTGCAACTTGCACTTCTGGCGAACCAGTGTCACCAACAGCTTGCTGGTAGTCAGCTACGATTTGAGCTTTTTCTTGAACGTCGAGAGCCATGAGGCAATCCTTTTATCAGGAAACTGTTTCAGAAAAACAGTTTCAACAGGCCAGGGACAAATCCCTGTATCTAAAAATGAGTAGTGACCGTGCCTGTTGACAGCCACCCTCGTTCGGTCATTCTGACCGAATCAGTCGACGTGGCGCGATGCGCCCGTCTTCGCTCACTTCACCGATACCGATGAAGCGACCATTGTGATCCTGTACCCGCACCATGCCGAACTTCGGAGCATCCGGGGCACGTACCGGCTGGCCGTTGAGCCAGTAGAACGCACTCGCTTCCGAGAACTGCAACAGTGGCCAATCCAGCAGGCCGCTGTCCGATGGCATCAGGAAGCGATCGACCGCTTCGTTGCCGCCTTCGGCATGTACCGCTTCCAGCTCTTCGAGGGTAACCGTCTGCGCCAGGGTGAATGGCCCGGCCTGGGTACGTCGCAGTTCTGCAACGTAAGCGCCACAACCGAGTTGCTCACCGATATCCTCCACCAGGGTGCGGATATAGGTGCCTTTAGTGCAATCCACCGCCAGCCGCGCAGTATCACCTTCGAAGGCCAGCAATTCCAAGCGCGTAATAGTAACAGAACGCGGTTCGCGCTCCACTACTTCGCCTGCACGAGCCAGCTTGTACAGCGGCTGGCCATCACGCTTGAGTGCCGAGTACATCGGCGGTATCTGACTGATTTGCCCACGAAATTTCGGCAGTACAGCCTCGACATCGGGGCGACCAACGGTCACCGGGCGCTCCTGCAAAACTTCACCTTCGGCATCCGCCGTGGTGGTGGTCTTGCCCAGTTGCGCCAGGGTTTCATAACCCTTGTCGGAATCGAGCAGGTATTGCGAGAACTTGGTGGCCTCGCCGAAGCACAGCGGCAACACGCCGGTGGCCAAGGGATCGAGACTGCCGGTATGACCTGCCTTTTCGGCGTTCAGCAACCAGCGAACCTTCTGCAAGGCCGCGTTGGAGGTGAACCCCAGCGGCTTGTCGAGAAGGATAATGCCGCTGACGTTACGACGGATACGTTTGACCTGAGCCACCGATTACTCCTTGGTGTCTTCGGCTTCTGCCGCAACCGGATGCTGATTGTCTTCAGCCACTGCGCGCTCGATCAATGCCGACAGATGCGCACCACGCACGACGCTTTCGTCGTAGTGGAAGTGCAGCTGTGGAACGCTGCGCAGCTTCATCTCGCGAGCCAGCTGCATGCGCAGGAAACCGGCGGCGGAGTTGAGCACCTTGATGCTTTGTGCGATTTCTTCGGCGCTGTCCTGCCCCATCACGGTGATGAAGATCTTGGCGTGACCGACGTCACGGCTGACTTCAACAGCGGTAATGGTGACCAGGCCGACGCGCGGGTCTTTGACTTCACGACGGATCAGCTGTGCCAGCTCACGCTGCATCTGATCGCCGATACGTTGGGTACGGCTATATTCTTTTGCCATGTCTTGTTACCTGTTACTGCCCCAAGGTGAAACCCGTGAGGTCTGAAAGCGGCAAACGCCCGGCCTGACAAAAGCCAGACCGGGCGTTGCGTTTAGAGTCCTGACGCCGTGCCGCGCACTTGCATGCGGCGGCTCGCCGTGGCCCTTGAAGTGCGCGAGTTAGAGGCTGCGAGCAACCTGGACCTTCTCGTAGACTTCGATCTTGTCGCCAGCTTTGACGTCGTTGTAGCTCTTGACGCCGATACCGCATTCCATGCCGGCACGTACTTCGGAAGCGTCATCCTTGAAGCGGCGCAGGGATTCCAGCTCGCCTTCGAAGATAACGATGTCTTCACGCAGTACACGGATTGGACGGTTACGGTGAACAACACCTTCGATAACCATGCAACCGGCGATCGCGCCAAACTTCGGCGAACGGAACACGTCACGCACTTCAGCGGTACCCAGGATGTTCTCGCGAACATCGCTGCCCAGCATACCGGTGAGGGCTTTCTTGACGTCTTCGATGATGTCGTAGATCACGTTGTAGTAACGCATATCCAGACCTTCCTGCTCGACGATCTTGCGAGCGCCAGCATCGGCACGCACGTTGAAGCCGAACAGTACAGCATTGGAGGCCAGCGCCAGGTTAGCGTCGGACTCGGTGATACCACCGACGCCGCCACCAACAACACGCACTTGCACTTCGTCGTTACCCAGGCCGTTCAAGGCACCGTTCAACGCTTCCAGCGAACCACGGACGTCGGATTTGAGGACGATGTTGAGCGTCTTCTTCTCTTCCTGACCCATGTTCTCGAAGATGTTTTCAAGCTTGCCAGCGTGAGCACGGGCCAGTTTGACTTCGCGGAACTTGCCTTGACGGAACAGAGCCACTTCACGGGCTTTCTTCTCGTCAGCAACTACGCTCATCTCGTCGCCAGCGTCCGGGGTACCGTCCAGGCCGAGAATCTCGACAGGGATGGAAGGACCAGCTTCTTTGATTGGCTTGCCGTTCTCGTCGAGCATGGCGCGAACGCGGCCATAGTTCGAACCGACCAGCACCATGTCGCCTTGGCGCAGGGTACCGTCTTGAACCAGAACGGTAGCAACCGGGCCACGACCTTTGTCGAGACGCGATTCAACCACGACGCCACGGCCAGGAGCCGAAGGAGTCGCTTTCAGTTCCAGAACTTCAGCTTGCAGCAGAACAGCTTCGAGCAACTCGTCCACGCCAGTACCGACTTTCGCCGAAACCGATACGAACGGGGTGTCGCCGCCCCACTCTTCCGAAGTCACGCCGTGAACCGACAGTTCGCTACGGATGCGATCGAGATCAGCGCCCGGCTTGTCGATTTTGTTCACTGCAACAACCAACGGAACACCGGCAGCCTTTGCGTGCTGGACAGCTTCAATGGTCTGCGGCATCACGCCGTCGTCCGCTGCAACGACCAGGATCACGATGTCAGTCGCCTTGGCACCACGAGCACGCATTGCGGTAAACGCAGCGTGACCCGGGGTATCGAGGAAAGTGACCATGCCGCGATCAGTTTCAACGTGGTACGCACCGATGTGCTGGGTGATACCGCCGGCTTCGCCTGCAGCTACCTTGGCACGACGGATATAGTCGAGCAGCGAGGTCTTACCGTGGTCAACGTGGCCCATTACGGTCACGACTGGTGCACGGGAGAACGCTTCACCTTCAAACTTCAGGGACTCGGCCAGGGAATCTTCCAGGGCAGTGTCGCTGACCAGGGTCACTTTGTGGCCCAGCTCTTCGGCAACCAGTTGGGCAGTTTCCTGATCCAGTACCTGGTTGATGGTCGCTGGAGTACCCAGTTTGAACATGAACTTGATGATTTCAGCAGCCTTGACCGACATCTGCTGGGCGAGATCGCCAACAGTGATGGTCTCGCCGATCTTCACTTCGCGCACTACAGGGCCGGTTGGGCTCTGGAAACCGTGAGCGTTGCGTTTCTTCAGCTTGGCCTTGCCGCGACCACCACGACGGAAGCCGTCGCTTTCTTCGTCGGTAGTACGTGGGGCAACGCGTGGAGCAGGCGCTTTCTCTTTGACCGAAGCACGATGCGGAGCGTTTTTGCGCTCGCCATCGCTGCTACCGCGACGACTATTATCGTCGGCACGTGGCTTGTCCGGACGGCGCTGTTCGTCACGCTTGCGGGTATCGGCCGCAGGAGCCGGAGCGGCTGCCACAACCGGTGCGCTTTCGCGAACTGGCTCGGCCACCGCAGCAGGCGCTGCAACAGGTTCGGCTTGAGCGTTCGGCGCAGCAGCAGGCTGGCGACGCGCTTCTTCTTCGGCGCGACGCTTGGCTTCTTCTTCAGCCTTCTGACGGGCAGCATTTTCTACTGCGCGACGTTCATCCAGTTCACGCTTGCGCTCGGCCTCGATTTCTTCCGGGCTGCGTTGTACGAAGACTTTCTTCTTGCGTACTTCAACGCTGATGCTCTTGCTGCCAGCAACACGCAGGGTGCTGGTGGTTTTACGCTGCAGCGTAATCTTGCGTGGTTCTTCCACTTTCGCCTTGTGGCTGCTTTTCAAGTGAGTCAGCAACGATTGCTTCTCACTGTCAGTCACATGTTCTTCGGCGGCGGTGTGCGGCAGACCTGCCTCACGCATCTGCTGCAACAGGCGCTCTACCGGTGTTTTGACCTCATCGGCCAGTTGTTTCACCGTGACTTGCGTCATGCACTTCTCTCCTCAGGCCGCGCCTAATTACTCGAACCAGTGGGCTCGGGCGGCCATGATCAACTTGCCGGCACGATCATCGTCAATGCCGTCGATGTCGAGCAGGTCGTCAATAGACTGCTCGGCCAGGTCTTCGCGGGTAATTACGCCGCGCACCGCCAGTTCCATCGCCAAATCCTTGTCCATACCCTCAAGCGAGAGCAGGTCTTCGGCCGGATGGGCGTCTGCCAGCTTTTCCTCAGTAGCGATGGCTTTGGTCAACAAACGATCCTTGGCGCGAGCGCGAAGCTCGTTGACGGTTTCTTCGTCAAAGCCGTCGATGTTGAGCATTTCTTCCAACGGTACGTAGGCAATCTCTTCCAGGCTGGTAAAGCCTTCATCTACCAGCACCTGCGCCAGGTCTTCGTCGACTTCCAGCTCGTCGATGAAGTTGCGCAGGATGTCGCCGGTTTCTGCTTGCTGCTTAGCCTGGATGTCCGATTCGGTCATCACGTTCAGGGTCCAGCCAGTCAACTGGCTAGCCAGACGCACGTTCTGACCACCCCGACCAATGGCCTGAGCCAGATTGTCTGCGCCAACGGCGATGTCCATTGCATGGGCATCTTCGTCAACGATAATTGCCGCCACTTCAGCCGGCGACATTGCATTGATCACGAACTGAGCCGGGTTGTCGTCCCACAGGACGATGTCCACACGCTCACCGCCCAACTCACCCGACACTGCCTGGACGCGCGAACCGCGCATACCGATGCAAGCGCCCTGCGGGTCGATGCGTTTGTCCTTGGAGCGGACCGCGATCTTGGCGCGCGAACCCGGGTCACGGGATGCTGCCATTACTTCGATCAGGCCTTCAGCGATTTCCGGCACTTCGATGCGGAACAACTCGATCAGCATTTCCGGCGCGGTACGCGACAGGATCAACTGCGGGCCGCGGTTCTCGGTGCGGATTTCCTTGAGCAGCGCACGCAGACGCACGCCAACCCGGAAAGTTTCGCGAGAAATGATGTCTTCACGGGCCAGCAACGCTTCAGCGTTGTTGCCCAGATCAACGATCACGTTGTCGCGGGTGACTTTTTTCACGGTGCCGGAGATGATTTCACCCAGGCGCTCGCGATAAGCGTCAACAACCTGAGCGCGCTCGGCTTCGCGAACTTTCTGCACAATGACTTGCTTGGCAGTCTGTGCAGCGATGCGGCCGAACTCGATGGACTCGATCTTCTCTTCTACGACGTCACCGACCTTGGCGCCAGGATGCGTTTCGGCAACCTTGCTCGGCCAGGTTTCGATGGCCGGATCGTCCAGGTCTGCTTCTTCGACGACCGTCCAGCGACGGAATGTCTCGTATGCACCCGTGTGGCGGTTGATTTCCACACGCAGATCAACTTCGTCTTCGAAACGCTTTTTGGTAGCAGTGGCCAGGGCCAGCTCCAGCGCTTCAAAAATCACGTTTGCCGGTACGCCCTTTTCATTGGATACCGACTCAACAACCAGCAGTACTTCTTTGCTCATCGTACGCCTCGCCTTTCGCAAGCCATTGGATCCGCGGGATCCGCAGTATCTGGCACGCCTCAGTCAAAACTGGGAATAATGTTGGCCTTGTCGATCATATCGATCGGCAACAGGAACTCATGGTCATCTACCTGCACCACGACATCCTGCTCTTCTACGCCGCGCAGAAGGCCCTGAAAGTTGCGTCGTCCTTCAAAAGGCGAGCGCAGCTTGATCTTCACTTGTTCACCGGCAAATTTTGCAAACTGCTCAAGAGTGAACAGAGGGCGTTCCATGCCAGGCGAGGAAACTTCAAGGGTGTACTCAACGGAGATTGGATCTTCAACATCCAGCACACCGCTGATCTGACGGCTGACGATGGCGCAATCGTCCACCAGCACGCCGCCTTCTTTATCGATATAAACGCGCAACATCGAGTGACGACCCTGAGCCGAAAACTCGATACCCCAGCATTCATAGCCTAGGGCCACGACCACCGGGGCCAGCAAGGCCTGCAACTCTTCTAGCTTGCTCGACACCTGAACCCCCTAGTGCATGTATGTGCATGCTATGCAAAATAAAAAAATGGGCGAAACGCCCATCCTTGAAACGCCGTCGAACAGCGGCGTTGAAAGTGTCCAGCTAACAAAAAGCCCCTTAAAAGGGGCTCCTTAAACTGGTTGCGGGGGCCGGATTTGAACCGACGACCTTCGGGTTATGAGCCCGACGAGCTACCAGACTGCTCCACCCCGCGACAAAGCTGGGGCGGAAGTATACGACCGATCCCCTACAGGGTCAATGTAACCTTCCACCTGCAAGAAAGCCCGCAACAGCGGGCTCTCCTGACTAATTGGTACCGAGAAGGGGACTCGAACCCCTACACCCTATGGGCACAACCACCTCAAGGTTGCGTGTCTACCAATTCCACCACCTCGGCAATACTACGTTTGAAACCCTTCTTACTTCTGCTCTTGAGCTGGAGGCACGTCAGTCGCTGGAGTAGCCGACTTTTGCTCTTGAAGCACCGGGACATCATCAGAAGCCGGTTGTTGCTTTGGAACTTCCAGTACCGCTGGATTTGGGAGACCTACTTGAGTCAGCTGGTGAGCCTTCTCTTTAGCAAAGTAACCTAACCCCAAGCTGGTTATGAAAAAACCTGCGGCAAGTATAGCAGTAAACTTACTAAGAAAGGTAGAGGAACCTTGGCTTCCGAACACAGTATTTGAAGCACCTGCTCCGAAAGACGCGCCAGCATCCGCACCTTTACCCTGCTGCAGCAAAACCAGAGCTACTACGCCCAATGCACCCAGCAGATGAAAAACGACTACGACTGTTTCCAGCATTTTTTCAGTTTCCCGCGGCGCGACAGATCGCACCGAACTCATCTGCATTCAGGGAAGCCCCACCAATGAGGCCCCCATCGATATCCGGCATGCCGAACAGTTCGACCGCATTGGCCGCCTTCACGCTGCCGCCGTATAGAAGCCGCACACCTTGCGCGACTTCAGAATTCTCTGCCGCCAACTGGGCGCGAATGGCTGCATGCACATCCTGCGCCTGTTGTGGCGTTGCAGTCAGCCCGGTGCCAATGGCCCAGACCGGCTCGTAAGCGATCACTGCCTTGGCAAAGGCACCGACACCCAGCTCCTCAATGATACTGCCCAGCTGACGCGAGACAACCTCAAGAGTCTTTCCGGCTTCACGCTGCTCCAGGGTTTCCCCTATACACAACACCGGAATCAAGCCACATGCCTGTGCCGCTGCGAACTTGCGGATCAGCACTGCATCCTGCTCGCCCATGATCTGGCGGCGCTCGGAGTGCCCGACAAGCACCAGGGAACAACCCGCATCCACCAACTGACTCGGAGCAACTTCACCGGTCAACGCACCTTGCCCGGATTCCACCGCAGAATTCTGCGCGCCGACCGAAATCGACTTCCCTTCCAGGCCATCAATCACTTGATTGATATGCAGGAAAGGCGGGAATACCGCGACATCAACACTGCTCGGCAAGGCCAAGTCACGAAGGCCGTTGATCAGCTCAGCGACGCTGGCGCGGGTACCGTGCATCTTCCAGTTACCAGCTACCATAGGGCGACGCATGCTGTACCTCGTCGGTCAAAGTGGGCGCAGATGTTACCCAACACAATCATGGCTGGCAAGCCGAATTCAGGCAGAAACTTCAGTAACCAGTTTTGCCAGCTCTTCGGCATAGCCACGAACCTGCGTTTCGTCTTCGCCTTCGACCATCACACGCACCAGCGGTTCGGTTCCGGACTTGCGCAAAAGCACACGCCCCCGACCCGCCATGGCCTTGGTCACACGCTCGCTGGCTTCCTTGACCGACGGATGATCGAGTGGGCTTGCGCCGCCACCGAATCGCACATTGATCAGTACCTGAGGGCACTTGCGCAGCGCCTGTCGGGTTAGCGCCAGGCTTTCATCCCGGCGCTTCAGCGCGATCAGCACCTGCAGCGCGGCAATAATTGCGTCACCGGTGGTGGTGTGACTGAAGCACACCACGTGCCCCGAATTTTCCCCGCCCACAATCCAGTTGCGCTCAAGCAGTTCGGCGATCACATAGCGATCACCGACATTGGCGCGCACGAATGGAATGCCCAGGTCGGCCAGGGCCAGCTCCAGCCCCAGGTTACTCATCAGAGTGCCGACCACACCACCTTGCAACTTGTCACGCTCATGCAGGTCACGCGCAATGATGAACAGCAACTCATCACCATCAACTACCGCCCCCGTGTGATCGACCATCTGCACGCGATCGCCATCGCCATCGAAGGCAATGCCCAGGTCCGCCTTTTCAGCCAGGACGGCAGCCTGCAGTTGCCCCATATGGGTCGAACCGCAGTTTTCGTTGATGTTCAGACCATTGGGCTGCGCGGAGAGAACCACGACCTCGGCACCCAACTCGCGGAACACGCTCGGCGCCACTTTGTAGGTGGCCCCATGAGCACAGTCGACCACGATCTTCAGCCCCGTGAAACTGGTGCCGGTGCGTACGCTGCTCTTGCAGAATTCGATGTAACGGCCGGAGGCGTCGTTGATTCGCGACACCTTGCCGATCTTGCTCGACTCAACCACGGTCATTGGCGTATCGAGCAACTCTTCGATCATATGCTCGACTTCATCCGGCAGCTTGGTGCCATTGCCGGAGAAGAACTTGATGCCATTGTCATCATGCGGATTGTGCGACGCACTGATGACGATGCCAGCCTCGGCATGAAAAGTACGCGTCAAATAGGCGATAGCCGGAGTCGGCATCGGTCCCAGCAGCATTACATCGGCACCTGCCGACGTCAGCCCTGCTTCAAGCGCAGACTCGAACATGTAGCCGGAGATCCGGGTGTCCTTACCTACCAGTACCTTGCAGGCGCCCATCTTGCGGAATGCCATACCTGCAGCCCAGCCGAGCTTGAGCATGAAGTCAGGAGTAATCGGGTATTCACCGACACGCCCACGAATACCATCGGTGCCAAAATATTTTTTGCTCATAAGTGCTCCATCATTCTTATTCGGCTGATTCCACTGCGGCGATCATCCGCACCACATCCACTGTTTCGGCTACATCATGGACGCGCAATATACGCGCACCTTTCGCCGAAGCCAGCGCCGCGAGCGCCAAACCACCATACAGACGGTCTCCCACCGGACGATTCAACGCCTGACCAATCATGCTCTTTCGCGAAACCCCGACCAACAGGGGTCGCCCCAAGGCATGCAGGGCTTCCATATGTTTGAACAAACTCAGATTGTGCTGCAAGGTTTTGGCGAAGCCAAAGCCGGGGTCAAGAATGATCCGCTCAGCCGCAATTCCCGCCAATGAACACTGATGCATGCGCTCGGAGAGAAACTCACCGACCTCCCTGGTGACATCCTGATACTGCGGATTGTCCTGCATATCGCCCGGCTCGCCCAGCATATGCATCAGGCAGACCGGCAGCCCGGTGGCCGCTGCAGCATCCAGGGCTCCATCGCGACGCAACGAACGCACGTCATTGATCAGCCCGGCACCCAGGCGCGCAGTTTCACGCATGACGGATGGCGTTGAGGTGTCGACCGAGATGATGACGTCCAGTTCGCGACTGATGCGTTCGACAATGGGCGCTACGCGCTCCAGCTCTTCCAGTGGCGACACCGCCCTGGCACCAGGACGAGTGGATTCGCCACCGACATCGATCAGCGTAGCGCCGGCCGCCACCATGGCTTCGGCGTGGCGCATGGCCGCGTCGAGCTGGCTGTATTGGCCACCATCGGAGAAAGAATCAGGAGTGACATTGAGAATACCCATGACATGCGTCTGGGCCAAATCAAGAACCCGGTTGCCGCAAGGCAACCGGGTCGAGGACTGAACAGAAGTCATTTCAAACCTTATACGTCAGCAGCAGGACCACCGATCGGTGTTTCCGGACGCTCATCCTGCACCACCGGAGGGGTGCCGGAAGTACCCGTGCCACCCGACCAGTCGCGTGGCTCGCGAGGCGTACGACCCGCCATGATGTCGTCGATCTGCTCGGCATCGATCGTTTCGTACTTCATCAAGGCATCGGCCATCGCGTCAAGCTTGTCACGGTTATCCGTGAGAATCTGCTTCGCCGTGCCGTAGCACTGATCGATGATACTGCGCACTTCGGAGTCGATCAACTTGGCTGTTTCGCCAGAGAAACTTGCACTCTGACCGCCACCGCCGCGACCGAGGAACACTTCGCCCTCTTCTTCGGCATACATCAACGGGCCGAGTTTCTCCGAGAGCCCCCACTTGGTCACCATGTTCCGCGCAATCTGGCTGGCGCGCATGATGTCGTTGGAAGCACCGGTGGTCACGCCATCGAAGCCCAAGGTCATTTCTTCAGCGATACGACCGCCGTACAGCGAACAGATCTGGCTGATCAACGCACGCTTGGACAGGCTGTAACGATCTTCTTCCGGCAGGAACATGGTCACACCCAGCGCACGGCCGCGCGGGATGATCGACACTTTGTACACCGGATCATGCTCTGGCACGACACGCCCCACGATGGCGTGGCCTGCTTCGTGATAAGCCGTGTTCTGCTTTTCTTTCTCGGACATGACCATGGATTTGCGCTCGGCGCCCATCATGATCTTGTCTTTCGCCAGTTCGAACTCTTTCATCTCGACGATGCGCTTGCCGGCACGGGCGGCGAACAAGGACGCCTCGTTCACCAGGTTCGCCAGGTCAGCACCGGAGAAGCCTGGAGTACCACGGGCGATCACGGCCGGAGCAACGTCGTCGCCCATCGGCACTTTGCGCATGTGAACCTTGAGAATCTGTTCGCGACCACGGATGTCCGGCAGACCGACCACAACCTGGCGGTCGAAACGGCCCGGACGCAGCAACGCAGGGTCCAGTACGTCAGGACGGTTGGTCGCAGCAATCACGATGATGCCGTCATTCATTTCGAAGCCGTCCATCTCAACCAGCAACTGGTTGAGCGTCTGCTCGCGCTCGTCGTGACCACCACCCATGCCGGCGCCACGATGGCGACCGACCGCATCGATTTCGTCGATGAAGATGATGCATGGAGCGTGTTTTTTGGCCTGTTCGAACATATCGCGAACACGGCTGGCACCGACACCGACGAACATTTCGACGAAGTCGGAACCGGAAATGGTGAAAAACGGCACTTTGGCTTCGCCGGCGATGGCCTTGGCCAGCAAGGTCTTACCGGTACCCGGAGGACCGACCATCAGCACACCGCGAGGAATGCGGCCACCCAGGCGCTGGAACTTGCCTGGGTCGCGCAGGAACTCGACCAGCTCGCCGACTTCTTCCTTGGCTTCGTCGCAACCGGCAACGTCAGCCAGGGTCGTTTTCACCTGATCTTCCGAGAGCAGGCGCGCCTTGCTTTTACCGAAGCTCATCGGCCCGCCCTTGCCACCGGCACCGCCCTGCATCTGCCGCATGAAGAACATGAACACGGCGATGATCACGAGGATAGGGAAGCTGGCAACCAGAAGCTGAGTCCAGATGGATTGCTGTTCAGGCTGCTTGCCTTCGACCACGACGTGGTTATCCACCAGGTCACCGATCAGGCCGTTGTCCTGGATCGCCGGGCGAATGGTCTTGAAGCTGTCGCCATCGTTGCGTTTGCCGGTAATCACGTAGCCATCAACCGCCACGCGCTCGACCTTGCCATCCTTGACCTGCTGGATGAAGTCGGAATAGTTGAGGGTCTGCGGCTCGTTAGGGCTGGAGAAGTTGTTCATCACCGTCACCAGGACAGCCGCGATGATCAACCACAGGATCAGATTCTTTGCCATATCGTTCAATTAACTACCCTCTGAAGCAAGCTCCGCTACTGACGCGCGCTTCGCATGATATTCACCGGCCTAACTTACTACATTACCTACAACTTGGCAGGCGCCGTCTGTAACCCTTTGTGAAACACTTCCTACACAATATTCGCTAATTCTGACAAGGCGTAATACAAAAAACCTATCACCCTGATCGAAAATTCACTCAACCTTCACTGCGTCCGCGGAAACCGCGACCCAGCAGGTACTGCTCGCGAGAACGGTCGCGCGACGAGGTCGGCTTGCGCATCTGCACCTTCTCGAACTGCTGGCGAACGCTCTTGTGGAACTCATCGAAGCCTTCGCCCTGGAAGATCTTGATCAAAAAATCACCACCGGGCTTGAGCACCCGGGTCGAAAGATCCAGTGCCAATTCGCACAGGAACATCGCTCGCGGCATGTCTACGGCCGGTAATCCACTCATATTGGGGGCCATATCGGAAATCACAAGGTCTACTTCCTTTTTTCCGACGGCCTCGAGGATCTGGGCCAGCACGGCATCCTCGGTAAAGTCCCCCTGAATGAAGGTCACGTCCGGAATGCTGTCCATTTCCAGAATGTCAGAAGCGATCAGTGTTCCCTGCCCGCCAATCAGACGACTGGTCACCTGGGACCACCCACCGGGGGCCGCACCAAGGTCGATTACGCTCATGCCCGGACGAATCAGACGATCCTTTTCCTGGATCTCCAGCAGCTTGTAGCTGGCGCGGGAACGGTACCCGTCTTTTTGTGCCATTTTGACGAATGGGTCGTTGAAATGTTCTTTCAGCCAGTTAAGGCTTGTCTTGGAACGGGCCACGGGCCACCTCGAAAATAAAACGGGTCGTGATTAACTGGGCGGTCCCGGACTCGCTCGGGTAAACTGGCCGCCGCTTTTTACAAGATCAGACGCAGGGGTCAGATTATGCCGCTCACTCAAGAGCAGAAGAAACAGTACAAATCCATTGGCCACCATCTGAAACCAGTTTTGATTGTGGCTGACAACGGTTTGACTGAAGGTGTGTTAGCCGAACTCGAACGCGCATTGGCGGATCACGAGCTGATTAAAATCAAGCTCAACATCCTCGATCGCGAATCGCGCCTGGCGTCCATTGCAGAGCTCTGCAAGGTCGGCAAAGCGGATCTGGTCCAGGTCATCGGCAAGATGGCACTGATCTACCGCAAGAACTTCAGCGTCAACAAGCAGCTGTCGAACGTCCATCGCTTCAAGTGATGGCAAGGGTCAAGGGTGTGCTTCGCGCACCCTGCCACTCCATCCCGGCACCGGCTGCAACACCAGCACCAGCCCGGAAAAGCCCAGAACAAGATAGCTGAACGCCTGCCAACGATCGGCATTCGGCCAGCCGAAACGCACCGCGAAGTACATCGCGCACGCACACAGCGCCATCAATAGCAGCTGCCCGCGAATATCTCGCCATAGACTGGCAAGGCCATCGGCCTTAACCAGCACCAAAGCCTGAAATATCACACACGCCGTAGCGAATCCCACTACCAGCGTATTGAGCATGCCTGCGATTTCATCGATCAGCAGCGGCGCCAGGCCAATTCGTCCCAGCACCGGCAACAGACCGATTTGCAACAGCCACAAGCCGCCGACCCATAACATCTGGGTCAGCTGCCAAAGCATGGCGCCCGCACGAAACGGGCGCCAGCCTTCAGACGTGGCGAACTTCGACAATCTCGTACTCGATAACGCCGCCAGGCGTTTTCACGGCGACCACATCACCCTCTTCCTTGGCAATCAAGGCGCGGGCCAGTGGCGAACCGACAGAGATTTTGCCCAGTTTGAAGTCAGCCTCATCCTCACCCACGATGTGATAGGTGACGCGCTCGTCAGTTTCGACGTTGGCGATTTCAACAGTGGTGCCGAAAATCACTTTGCCAGTATGAGGAATGGTCGTGACATCAATGATGACCTGATTCTGAATCCGGCCCTCGATGTCACGAATGCGCGCCTCGACCATACCCTGCTGCTCACGGGCAGCGTGGTATTCGGCGTTTTCCTTCAAGTCACCCAACTCGCGGGCCGTACCGATGTCCTGGCTGAGCTTCGGACGAACGACCTTGGTCAGGTGAGTGTGCTCTTCTTCCAGGGCGCGAGCGCCCTGAACGGTCATTGGGTACTTCGTTATGCTCATGCCTTTAATCCTGCGTGTAGATCCTGCAAGCGACGCACAGTCTTCTCGGGACCGAACTTCAGCGCTTCACAGATGGCTTCGCCAGCAGCAATGGTGGTGGTGCAGTAAATCTTGTGCTGCAGGGCATTACGACGAATGGAGTACGAATCAGCGATCGACTGACGACCTTCGGTGGTGTTGATGATCAGCGTGACTTCGTCATTCTTGATCATGTCGACCACGTGCGGACGACCCTCGGTCACCTTGTTCACACGGCGCACTTTCAGGCCTGCAGCCTCGATCAGCTTGGCAGTACCGGCAGTGGCAACCACTTCGAAGCCCAAGTTGATCAGATCACGGGCCACGCCCGCAACCAGTGGCTTGTCGTCGTCACGAACGCTGATGAACGCAGTACCACCGGTCGGCAATACTTCGCTGGCACCCATCTGGGCCTTGGCGAACGCTTCACCGAAGGTGTCGCCTACGCCCATCACTTCACCGGTGGACTTCATCTCTGGGCCGAGGATCGGGTCAACGCCAGGGAATTTGGCGAACGGGAACACCGCCTCTTTCACGCTGTAGAAGTTCGGGATGATTTCCTTGGTGAAGCCGATTTCCTTCAAGGTCTTACCGGCCATGACGCGAGCAGCGATCATTGCCAGGGAAACACCGATGCACTTGGACACGAACGGCACAGTACGGGAAGCGCGCGGGTTGACTTCGATAACGTAGATGTCGTCGCCTTGCAGCGCCAACTGAACGTTCATCAGGCCGACCACGCCGAGCTCCAGGGCCATTTTCTTGACCTGGTCACGCATCTCGTCCTGGATGTGCGCAGGCAGCGAGTACGGCGGCAGCGAGCACGCGGAGTCACCGGAGTGAACACCAGCCTGCTCGATGTGCTGCATGATCGCGCCGATTACCACGTCCTTGCCGTCGCAGACCGCATCCACGTCCATTTCGATGGCGCAGTTGAGGAAGTGGTCCAGCAGCACCGGGCTGTCGTTGGACACTTGAACCGCTTCACGCAGGTAGCGCTTGAGTTCTTCTTCTTCGTAGACGATTTCCATCGCACGACCGCCCAGTACGTAGGACGGACGGACCACCAGCGGGTAACCGATCTTGCTGGCGGCACGAATCGCTTCGTCTTCGCTGCGCACGGTGGCGTTTGGCGGCTGACGCAGGTTCAGTCGCTGGACCATCTGCTGGAAGCGCTCACGGTCTTCGGCACGGTCGATGGCGTCAGGGCTGGTGCCGATGATCGGCACGCCGGCGGCTTCCAGGGCACGAGCCAGTTTCAGCGGGGTCTGGCCGCCGTACTGGACGATCACGCCTTTTGGCTTCTCGACGCGGACGATTTCCAGCACGTCTTCCAGGGTCACTGGTTCGAAGTACAGGCGATCGGAAGTGTCATAGTCGGTGGAAACGGTTTCCGGGTTGCAGTTGACCATGATGGTCTCGTAGCCATCATCGCGCAGGGCCAGCGCCGCGTGTACGCAGCAGTAGTCGAACTCGATGCCCTGGCCGATACGGTTAGGACCGCCACCCAGGATCATGATCTTGTCGCGACCCGATGGCGCCGCTTCGCACTCTTCCTCGTACGTCGAGTAGAGGTAGGCAGTATCGGTGGCGAACTCGGCAGCGCAGGTGTCGACGCGCTTGTAGACCGGGAAAATTTCCAGCTTGTGGCGGTGAGCACGCAGGCTCTTCTCGGTCACACCCAGCAATTTGGCCAGGCGCATATCGGAGAAGCCTTTGCGCTTGAGGCGGAACATCAGATCGCGGTCGATGCTGGTCAGACCCAGGGTCTTGACCTTCTCTTCTTCCTTGATCAGGTCTTCCATCTGCACCAGGAACCAAGGGTCGATCATGGTCATGCCGAAGATGTCTTCGACGGTCATGCCGGCGCGCATTGCGTCCGCCACGTACCAGATACGCTCGGCGCCCGGCACGGTCAGCTCGCGCTTGAGAACGCTCATGCTTTCCGGGTTGGCCAGATCAACCTTCTCGTCCAGACCGCAAACGCCAACTTCCAGACCGCGCAGGGCTTTCTGCAGGGATTCCTGGAAGGTACGGCCGATGGCCATGACTTCACCCACCGACTTCATCTGAGTGGTCAGGCGTGCGTCAGCCTTGGGGAACTTCTCGAACGCGAAGCGTGGCAGCTTGGTGACGACGTAGTCGATGGACGGTTCGAAGGACGCCGGGGTCTTGCCGCCGGTGATGTCGTTCGACAGTTCGTCGAGGGTGTAACCCACAGCCAGCTTGGCCGCGACCTTGGCGATCGGGAAACCGGTGGCTTTCGAAGCCAGTGCCGAGGAACGGGATACACGCGGGTTCATCTCGATCACGACCATGCGGCCGGTGTTCGGGCAGATACCGAACTGAACGTTGGAACCGCCGGTTTCCACGCCGATCTCACGCAATACCGCCAGGGAGGCGTTACGCAGGATCTGGTATTCCTTGTCGGTCAGGGTCTGTGCAGGAGCCACGGTGATCGAGTCACCGGTGTGCACGCCCATCGGGTCGAAGTTTTCGATGGAGCAGACGATGATGCAGTTGTCCTTCTTATCGCGGACAACCTCCATTTCGTATTCTTTCCAGCCGATCAGCGATTCGTCGATCAGCAGCTCTTTGGTCGGCGACAGGTCCAGACCACGGGCGCAGATTTCTTCGAACTCTTCACGGTTGTAAGCGATACCGCCACCGGTGCCGCCCATGGTGAAGGACGGGCGGATGATGCACGGGAAGCCGAGCTTCTCGAGGACCGCATTGGCCTCTTCCATGCTATGGGCGATACCGGAGCGCGGGCACGCCAGGCCGATGGACTTCATCGCCTTGTCGAAACGCGAACGGTCTTCAGCCTTGTCGATGGTGTCGGCGTTGGCACCGATCATCTCTACGCCGAACTTCTCCAGAACGCCTTCGCGCTCCAGGTCCAGGGCGCAGTTCAGAGCGGTTTGGCCACCCATGGTCGGCAGCAGCGCGTCCGGACGCTCTTTCTCGATGATCTTGGCAACGGTCTGCCACTTGATCGGCTCGATGTAGGTGGCGTCGGCCATGGCCGGGTCGGTCATGATGGTGGCCGGGTTGGAGTTCACCAGGATGACGCGGTAACCCTCTTCGCGCAGGGCTTTGCAGGCCTGGGCACCGGAGTAGTCGAATTCGCAGGCCTGGCCGATCACGATCGGGCCAGCACCGAGAATCAGGATGCTTTTAATGTCTGTACGTTTTGGCATGGGTTTGTCACTCAAATCCGCAGGTCAGTCGGCAAGCCGTCTTGTTCAATCTCTGAAGCCTTGAGGGGGCCACCGGTGTGGGGCCACCCTTAAGCTTTGCTACATCAGGGCGAGCGATCAGCGTCGCTTGGCCATCTCGGTGATGAAGCGATCGAACAATGGCGCTACGTCGTTCGGGCCAGGGCTGGCTTCCGGGTGACCCTGGAAGCTGAAGGCGCTCTTGTCGGTACGCTCGATACCTTGCAGGGTGCCATCGAACAGCGATTTGTGGATCGCGCGAACGTTGGCCGGCAGGGTCGCTTCGTCTACGGCAAAACCGTGGTTCTGGCTGGTGATCATCACCACGCCGCTGTCCAGGTCCTGGACGGGGTGGTTGGCACCGTGGTGGCCGTGACCCATTTTCAGGGTCTTGGCGCCGGAGGCCAGGGCCAGCAGTTGGTGACCGAGGCAGATACCGAAGACCGGGATCTCGGTTTCCAGCACGTCCTTGATCGCCTGGATCGCGTAGTCGCAAGGCTCCGGATCACCAGGGCCGTTGGACAGGAACACGCCGTCCGGCTTCAGTGCCAGCACATCGGCAGCAGGGGTTTGCGCAGGCACGACGGTCACGCGGCAACCGCGCTCGACCAGCATGCGCAGGATGTTCACCTTGACGCCGTAGTCGTAGGCAACCACGTGGTACGGCAGCTCGGAGGCTTCGATGGTTGCATGGCTGTCGGTTTTCAGATCCCAGACAGTCGAGCGCCACTCGTAGCTTTCCTTGGTGCTGACGACTTTCGCCAGGTCCATGCCCTTCAGACCAGGGAAACCCTGGGCGGCGGCGATGGCGGCGGCCTCGGAAATGTTGTCACCGGCCATGATGCAGCCGTTCTGCGCGCCTTTTTCACGCAGGATGCGCGTCAGGCGGCGGGTGTCGATACCGGCGATGGCCACAACATTGTTGGCCTTCAGGTAGTCGGACAGGGACATCGTGTTGCGCCAGTTGCTCGCCACCAGTGGCAGGTCACGGATGACCAGGCCGGCAGACCAGACGCGGTTGGACTCGGCGTCTTCCGGCGTGGTGCCGGTGTTGCCGATGTGCGGGTAAGTCAGGGTAACGATCTGTTGGGCGTAGGAAGGATCGGTAAGGATTTCCTGATAGCCGGTCATTGCGGTGTTGAACACCACCTCACCAACGGTTTGACCGTCGGCTCCAATGGCTTCGCCGCGAAAAATGCTGCCATCAGCAAGGGCGAGTATGGCTGGCTTAGTCAAGAAGACCTCCCGTAAATAAAGCCTGAAAGGGCGATCGCAGGTTGTAAAAAAGCGGAGTGACGTATGGACACGTCACCCCGCTTCTTCACTGAATTATTCTGCGCGCTTTTAGTGGACACACTAAAGCTGTAGCTTACAGAAAAAGGCATTTTTGGTCTACCGCCAATGAGCCTTAAAGGCTGGAGAATGCGACAGGTCGTCGCTTGGCGGAACAAAACCGGGCTCAAACGCTGTGCGCGAGCCCGATTTCGGGTGCATCTTAACGCAGATCGAGCACGTCTTGCATGTCGTAAAGGCCAGGCTCGCGCCCGTCCAGCCACAAAGCAGCACGTACCGCGCCCTTGGCGAAGGTCATGCGACTGGACGCCTTGTGAGTGATCTCGACACGCTCGCCGTCGGCGGCGAACAGCACAGTGTGATCACCAACGATGTCGCCAGCGCGCACAGTGGCAAAACCAATGGTCTCGCGATCACGAGCGCCGGTCTGACCCTCACGACCATACACCGCCACCTTTTTCAGATCGCGACCCAACGCATCGGCAATCACCTCACCCATGCGCATGGCAGTGCCGGACGGCGCATCGACTTTATGCCGATGGTGAGCTTCGGTGATTTCGATATCGACATCGTCACCCAATACGCGAGCGGCTGTGTCGAGCAACTTCAGGCACAGGTTGACCCCGACACTGAAGTTGGCCGCGAAGACAATCGGAATGTCCTTGCCCGCCTCCGCCAGCAACTGCTTTTCTTCAACGCTGAAACCGGTGGTACCGATGATCATGGCCTTGCCGTGCTTACGACAGAAAGCCAGGTTCTTCAAGGTCACCGTCGGGTGCGTGAAGTCGATCAGCACGTCGAACTCGTCGACCACCCGATCCAGATCACCGGACAGAGGTACGCCGATTCGACCCAGCGCAGCCAGCTCGCCGGCATCCGCACCGACCAGCGTGCTGTCGGGACGATCCACCGCCGCCGTCAGACCGGCGCCCGGGGTTTGCTGCACCGCTTCAATCAGGGTCTTGCCCATGCGCCCGGCGGCGCCCATCACTGCAATACGTCGCATGCCTGTCTCCTTACAAATCGCCGAAGAAGCGCTTCACGCCTTCGAACCAACCAGTGGTTTTCGGTGAATGGCTGTTGTCGTCCGCCAACGAACTACGGAATTCCTCGAGCATTTCACGCTGGCGACGACTCAGATTGACCGGAGTCTCGACCGCTACGCGGCACATCAGGTCACCGGCTCCGCCGCCGCGCACAGGCGCAACGCCCTTGCCGCGAACACGGAACTGCTTGCCGGTCTGAGTCCCCTCAGGGATCTTCAGCTTGACCCGGCCATCAAGGGTCGGAATCTCCAGCTCGCCACCCAGCGCCGCATCGACGAAGCTGATCGGCACTTCGCAGAACAGGTGCTTGCCATCGCGCTGGAAAATCGAGTGCTCGCGCACATTGATCACCACGTACAGGTCACCCGTCGGACCACCGTGAGCGCCCGCCTCGCCCTCGCCGGACAGACGAATGCGGTCACCTGTATCGACACCGGCCGGCACTTTCACCGACAGGGTCTTGTACTCTTCGACACGACCTTCGCCGTGGCAGGAATCGCACGGATCGGAAATGATCTTGCCTTGGCCATGGCAGCGCGGGCAGGTCTGCTGCACCGAGAAGAAACCTTGCTGCATGCGCACCTGGCCGATACCGCCGCAAGTCGGGCAGGTCACCGGCGACGAACCTTTCTTGGCGCCGGAACCATCACACGGCTTGCAGTTGACCAGCGTCGGAACGCGGATGTTCACGGTCGTACCGCGCACCGCCTCTTCGAGGTCCAGCTCCAGGGTGTAACGCAAGTCACTGCCGCGCTGAGCGCCGCCACGGGAACCGCCGCGACCGCCACCGAAGAAGTCACTGAAGACATCGCCAAAGATGTCGGAGAAGTTCTGACCACCGAAACCGGCACCGCCGCCACCCATGCTCGGGTCAACACCGGCATGACCGTACTGATCGTATGCCGCGCGTTTGCCGGAATCGGACAGCACTTCGTAGGCCTCGTTGGCCTCTTTGAACATGTCTTCCGACGCTTTGTCATCGGGATTACGGTCCGGGTGATGCTTCATTGCCAGGCGACGGTAGGCCTTTTTCAGGTCCGCTTCGCTTGAGCCACGCTCAACACCCAATACTTCGTAATAGTCACGCTTTGCCATAAGTCTTTGCACTCTTGAGGACGTCCGACAAAACCCTCCTGAGTTTGCCGAACTCGTTGAGCCCCAATACAGGCCCGGACCCAACTCACGTCAATTCAACGATCCTGGTCTTTGATTCTTGCGGTACTTGCGGCGCGAAAAGCAGGAGCATTTCCGGCCATACCACCAGCACGCGAACGCTGTCGCATGCTGTAAAAATTCGCGTATTCCAGATACGCCAACGCGGGAGCAAGCTCCCGCGCGGCGACATCCTACCAGTCACCGCCTTAAGGCAGTCAACCGGCCGACCAACAACTTACTTGTGGTCTTTGACTTCTTCGAACTCGGCGTCGACAACGTCGTCAGCCTTTTCCGCCTTGTCGTCGTGCGGTGCAGCGCCTTCAGCAGGCTGAGCCTGTTCGGCGTACATCTTCTGCGCCACTGGAGCGGAGACTTTCGACAGCTCTTCAACCTTGGCGTCGATAGCAGCCTTGTCGTCGCCTTTAACGGCGGCTTCCAGGGCAACTACGGCAGCTTCGATTGCAGTTTTCTCTTCAGCGGTCACTTTATCGCCGGCATCGGTAACCATTTTGCGCGTCGAATGAACCAGTGCATCGCCCTGGTTACGGGCAGCAGCCAGCTCTTCGAACTTGCGGTCTTCCTCGGCATTCGCCTCGGCATCACGCACCATGCGCTCGATTTCTTCGTCGGACAGACCGGAGTTGGCCTTGATCACGATCGACTGAGTCTTGCCGGTAGCCTTGTCCTTCGCACCTACGTGCAGGATGCCGTTGGCATCGATGTCGAAGGTCACTTCAATCTGCGGCACACCACGTGGAGCTGGTGGAATGTCGGCCAGGTCGAACTTGCCCAGGGACTTGTTCTGTGCGGCTTGCTTACGCTCGCCTTGCAGCACGTGAATGGTCACGGCGCCCTGATTGTCGTCGGCGGTCGAGAACACTTGCGATTTCTTGGTAGGAATCGTGGTGTTTTTCTCGATCAGCGCGGTCATCACGCCACCCATGGTTTCGATACCCAGGGTCAGCGGGCTGACGTCGAGCAGCAGAACGTCTTTCACGTCACCGGCCAGTACCGCGCCCTGGATGGCAGCACCCATGGCAACAGCTTCGTCCGGGTTGACGTCTTTACGAGCTTCTTTACCGAAGAACTCGGTTACCAGCTTCTGAACCAGTGGCATACGGGTCTGACCGCCCACCAGGATCACGTCGTTGATCGCGCCAACTTCGATACCGGCATCTTTCATTGCGATGCGGCAAGGTTCGATGGTGCGCTGAACCAGGTCTTCCACCAGCGCTTCGAGCTTGGCGCGGGAGATCTTCACGTTCAGGTGCTTAGGACCGGTGGCGTCTGCAGTGATGTACGGCAGGTTCACGTCGGTCGACTGGCTCGAGGACAGTTCGATCTTGGCTTTTTCAGCGGCTTCTTTCAGGCGCTGCATAGCCAGCGGGTCGCCCTTGAGGTTCATGCCGCTTTCTTTCTTGAATTCATCGACGAGGTAGTCGATCAGACGAATGTCAAAGTCTTCACCGCCCAGGAACGTGTCACCGTTGGTAGCCAGTACTTCGAACTGGTGCTCGCCATCGACTTCAGCGATCTCGATCACGGAAACGTCGAAAGTACCACCACCCAGGTCGTAAACGATCACGGTGTGATCGCCCTTGGCCTTGTCCATGCCGTAAGCCAGAGCGGCTGCGGTTGGTTCGTTGATGATACGTTTTACGTCCAGGCCAGCGATGCGGCCGGCGTCTTTGGTCGCCTGACGCTGACTGTCGTTGAAGTAGGCCGGAACGGTGATCACCGCTTCAGTCACGGTCTCGCCGAGGTAGTCTTCGGCGGTCTTCTTCATTTTCTTCAGGATTTCAGCCGAGATTTGTGGCGGCGCCATTTTCTGGCCGTTCACTTCAACCCAGGCGTCGCTGTTGTCAGCCTTGACGATCTTGTAAGGGACCATCTGGATGTCTTTCTGCACGACTTCTTCGTCGAAACGACGACCGATCAGACGCTTCACCGCATACAGGGTGTTGTGCGGATTGGTCACGGCCTGACGCTTGGCCGACTGGCCAACCAGGATTTCGCCATCGTTGGCGTAAGCGATGATCGACGGCGTGGTACGCGCGCCTTCAGCGTTTTCAATAACTTTTGCCTTGCCGTTTTCCAGCACGGAGACGCAGGAGTTGGTAGTCCCCAGGTCGATACCGATAATTTTGCCCATGTTCACTCTCCCGAAACTTTGGATTTGGTTGCCGCAGCAGTGGTGGCTAACTGCGGTAGCACTTAAACGCTTGACTTATAAATGGGGGCCTTGCGGCGGATTTCAAGCCTGCTCATCAATCGAAGGCGAAACCGGCGCAGGCGCCTTGCTGACCACGACCATCGCCGGGCGCAGCAGGCGACCATTGAGCTGATAGCCCTTCTGGAACACCTTCAGAACACTGTTCGGCTCGACATCGGCGCTTTCCTGCATGGCCATTGCCTGATGGTGAACGGCGTTGAACGGTTCGCCATGGGGATCGATCGCTTCAAGCTGATAACGCTTGAGGGTGTCCTGGAACATTTTCAGGGTCAGTTCGATGCCTTCGCGCATCGGACGGATGCTTTCGTCATCCGGGCTGGACAATTCCAGGCCACGCTCCAGGCTGTCGACGATCGGCAGCAGGTCGCTGGCGAATTTTTCCAGCGCGAACTTGTGAGCCTTCTCCACATCCTGCTCGGCGCGACGGCGGACGTTCTGCAGATCGGCGGCTACACGCAAAGCCTGATCCTGAGCGCCTGCCAGTTGCTCTTCGAGCACTTGTACACGAGCCGCCAGGTCATCACCCGAAGCCTCGGGCGCCTGGTTGGCGTCTGGGTTTTGCGTATCCACTGTCTGTTCGTCAGCCATAGATTTCTCCTTTCAATTTCGTCCGCGAGCTCAACTCGCGCTTCTGCCCAGCTATATGGGGCCGCAAAATCCGGCTTCAAGGGGGTACGACGATTAACCCTACAAAAAACAACTGCTTTGTCATTCCCGGTCGCAATAAGGCTTTCGTCGGACCGAGCGAATCGAGCTAACGAGGGGCATTGTCAGCCAGAAACAAAACACTGTATAAATAACCAGACCTAACACCTGGGAGCGGCCCATATGCTGGTGCACCTGTCCGTACACAACTACGCCATCGTTGAACATCTCGATCTCGAACTCGATCGCGGGATGAGCGTGATCACCGGGGAAACCGGCGCGGGCAAGTCGATCATGCTCGACGCGCTGGGCCTTACCCTGGGCGATCGCGCCGACAGCGGCGTGGTCCGCCCCGGCGCCGACAAGGCCGATATCCTGGCCACCTTCGATCTGGTCGACATTCCGGAAGCCAGCGCCTGGCTGGCCGAGCGCGACCTCGAAAACGACGGCCCGTGCATCCTGCGCCGGGTGATCACATCCGAAGGGCGCTCGCGCGGCTACATCAACGGCACGCCCTGCCCGCTTGGCGATCTCAAGGCGCTGGGCGAGCTGCTGATCGACATTCACAGCCAGCACGAGCACCAATCCCTGCTCAAGACCGACACCCACCGTCGCCTGCTCGATGAATATGCTGGCGCAACCGATCTTGCCCGCCAGGTTCAACTCGCCGCCCAGCGCTGGCGCCAGACCCGCCAGGAACTGGAGCGACTCTCCAACTCCGGCGATGAGCAACGCGCCCGCCATCAGTTGCTCAGCTATCAACTTGAGGAGCTGGAAAACCTTGGCCTTGGCGACAACGAACTGGAGCAGCTTGAGCAGGAACACAAGAACCTGACCAACGCCGAGACCTTGCTCGGCATCTGCCGGCAAGTCGTCGAGCAATGCAGTGAAAGTGATTCCGGAAATGTACTGAACGCCCTCACCGCCAGCCTCAATCGCCTGTCCAGCGTGAACAGCTCGATCGGGGCGCTGGGCGAAGCCAGCAGCTTGTTGACCAGTGCACAGATCCAGGTTGAAGAGGCCGTTGGTGAACTGAACCGCTTCCTCGACAACTTCGACGCCGATCCGTCGCGCCTTCAATACCTCGAAGAGCGCCTCGACGCGATCTACACCCTGGCGCGCAAACACCGCATCCAGCCGACCGAAGTCGCCGAGATGCAGCAGAAACTGCTGGATGAAATCGAAACCCTCAACGCCAACGACGAATCCATCGAGCGGCTGAGCGATGAGCTGTCTTCATACGCTCGCCATTATCAGGAAAAGGCTCGGGAACTGAGCGACCTGCGTCATCAAGCCTCGAGCAGCCTGGCCAGCGCCGTGGAACAGGAAATCCAGCGCCTGGGCATGCCTGGCGGGCGCTTCACCATCGAACTGCGTCCAAACAGCAGCGACGAACTGCTGCCTAACGGGCTTGAACAAGTTGAGCTGCTGGTCAGCGCCAACCCGGGACAACCATTAAAAGCCTTGGCAAAAGTCGCATCCGGTGGCGAGCTGTCACGGATCAGCCTGGCGATCCAGGTGATCACCGCACAGACCTCTCGCGTTCCCACTCTGGTATTTGACGAAGTGGACGTTGGTATCGGTGGTCCGACGGCGGAAATCGTCGGCCAACTGTTGCGTCGCCTCGGAGAACGCGGGCAGGTACTGACCGTGACCCACTTGCCGCAAGTCGCGGCGCAAGGTCATCAACATCTGTTCGTGCATAAAGTACGCGGCGAAGATGCCACCCGCACGGCCGTTTCCAAACTGAGCAAAAACGACCGCGTCGAAGAAGTCGCACGAATGCTGGGCGGCATCGATCTCACCAAGGAATCCCTGGCGCATGCCAAAAAAATGGTGGTGGCCGCAAAAGCTTGAATTGAATAAATAAAAGCACGAAGGCGACCCTGGGGTCGCCTTCGTTCGTTTCGCGAACCTGAGTTCGCGCGACATGCTTACTTTTTCTTGCGCACGTACAGCACCAGATTGTGATCAACCATCTCGAAGCCATACTTGTCGACGATTGCTTTCTGAAGCCGCTCGATTTCTTCGTCGAAGAATTCGATCACTTCGCTGGTTTCGACGTTGACCATATGGTCGTGATGCTTTCCGTCGTCCAGCTCGAAGACCGCATGGCCTCCGTCGAAGTTGTGCCGCACCACAAGGCCAGCTGCCTCGAACTGGGTCAGAACACGGTAAACCGTGGCCAGACCGACGTCCTCACCAGCCTCCATAAGGGCCTTGTAGACATCCTCGGCACTCATGTGGCGCTGCTCGGCGGAGTCGAGCATTTGCAGAATTTTGACCCGTGGCAGGGTCACTTTGAGGCCGGCTTTGCGTAGTTCGCTATTTTCAACCATGGTCAGCTTTCTCGCGATGCTGCTTCGCAGCTTCTCTTAATGCGGGTATGATCGGCGTTTACGTTGTCCCAGCCAAGATAGTGGAAGTCGCCCACCGATGCAAAACACCAAGCTCTTGCTAACCAGTTTCACCTTTGTGGGACTGCTCGCACTCGCCGGTTGTTCATTCCCCGGGGTTTACAAAATCGACATCCAGCAGGGCAATGTCGTCACGCAGGACATGATAGACCAGTTACGCCCGGGAATGACCCGTAAGCAAGTACGGTTTATCATGGGCAACCCTCTGCTGACCGACACGTTCCATGCCGATCGCTGGGATTATCTGTACAGCCTGCAACCGGGTGGCGGTGAACGCCAACAGGAACGCATCAGCGTTATCTTCAACCCAAATGATCAGCTTGTCAGCCTCTCCGGTGATTTCATGCCAGGCGTGAGCCGTGACGAAGCCATTCTCGGCAAGGACAGCGGCACGACAGTGCCTGCCCCGGCAGAGAACGTCGAGAAGCCAAAACCGGAAAAGCCGGTCAAGCCAGGTTCGTTGCTGGATCAGATCCAGAAGGACGTCGACGGTGTAGAAACCGTTCCGGTCCCGACACCGCAACCGCTGGACACCTCGCCGCAGTAATTTGCGACGCAATAAAAAGCCCGGCATGCCCGGGCTTTTTATTGTCTGGCGTTCCAGCCACTCACTGATTCCGCGCTTTGGCCTCGGCAGCTTTCGCCGCGCGCAGTCGGCGCACCTCTTTCGGATCGGCCAGCAACGGGCGGTAAATCTCGATGCGATCCCCGGCCTGGACTGCCCGACTCTCCGCGTCAGCTACCAACTTGCCGAAGATCCCCACAGGGCAATGGGTCAGATCCAGCTCCGGAAACTCTTCTGCCACGGCCGACCTGTGCAAGGCCGCCCGCACGGTCGTTCCGACAGGTACGACCACTGTCAGCAGCACCTGACGGTCTACGGCCGCGTAGACCACCTCGACTTCAATCATGACCTCAACCATGTATCTGCTTGGCGCGCTGGCAGAACGCATCCACCAAAGTGTTGGCCGCCTGATTGAACAGCGGCCCCAGGGTGGCGCGAACCAATGGCCCAGCATAATCGAACGACAAATCGAGGCTGATCTTGCAGGCTTTGTCGGTCAGCGCCTTGAATACCCAGATGCCATGCAATTGGGTGAAAGGGCCCTCTTCGAGGTTCATTTCGATCGACTGCCCCGGAACCAGCGTGTTGCGCGTCACGAAATGCTGGCTGAGGCCGCCCTTCGCCACACCGACGCTCGCCCGCATATGCTCAGGTGAGCTCTCCAGGACTTCGGCCGACGAGCACCACGGCAGAAATTCCGGATAGCGCGCCACGTCGTTGACCAGGTCATACAGCGCTTGCGCCGGGTACGGCAGCAAGGCCGAACGTGAAATGTGTGTCGTCATGTCAGCGTCACTTCCACAGCTGGGCGGCAAACACTACGAGAATGCCGATGGGCGCCACATAGCGCATCAAGAACAAGGACAGGCCAAACAGCGCAGGGTTACGGATCGACAGCTCGTCGCGCACCGCTTCACGCCCCATGATCCAGCCCGCAAACACCACGAAACACAAACCGCCAAGCGGCAGCATGAGTCGCGAGGTGAAGAAATCGATCACACCGAAGAAGTCGAGGCCACCCGCGGCTCCCCATTGGTAGAGGTGGAACATCCCGCCTTCGTTCACGAAGAACTTGGCCTCTTTCCAGATATTGAAGGAGAACACCGTACCCAGGCCGACAAACCAGCAGCTGAAAGCCAGCCAGAAGGTCACCCAGGTACGACTCACTTTAGTGCGCTCGACCAGGTAAGCCACCATCGGTTCCAGCAGGGAAATTGCCGAACTCCAGGCAGCGACCGCCACCAGCACGAAGAACACCACCCCCATCAATTGCCCGAACGCCACGTTACCGAAGGCAAACGGCAGGCTGACGAACATCAGCCCCGGCCCTTCGCTCGGATTCAGGCCCGCCGCGAAAACAATCGGAAACAATGCCAGGCCGGCCACCAGGGAAACGAAGGTGTCGAGCAGCGCCACACCAACAACCGTCCCTGAGATCGACGAGTTCTTCGGCATGTAGGCGCCGTAGATCATGATCGAGCCGACGCCCACGCTCAGGGAAAAGAACGCATGCCCCATCGCGGGCAACAAGCCGTCCAGGACCTTTTCCGGGTGGAAGTCGAACATGAAATGCACGCCGTCCATGAAATGCCCGGTGGTCATGCTGTAGCCCAGCAGCACCAGGATCATCACGAACAACAACGGCATCATGATGCGCAAACTGCGCTCAAGCCCGGCAACCACGCCCCTGGCGATCACCACCGCTGACAACAGCATGAAAATCGTGTGCCAAAGTGTAAGGCGCCAGGGATCGGCGATCACATTGCCGAAGTAAGCCCCCACCTGATCAGGCGTCGCGCCCTGAAAATCGCCACGCCCCATGTCGATGATGTAGTCCAGCGACCAGCCGCCGACCACACTGTAGAAAGACAGGATCAGCAACGCCGTGATCATCCCGGCAAACGCGCCCCAGGACCATTTGGCCGAGTGCCCCGCCTCCACCGCCAGGTTCTTCAATGCATTGGCCGGGCTCTGCCGGGCACGCCGGCCGATCAGGGTTTCCGCCAGCATGACCGGCACCCCGATCAGCGCGATGCAGGCCAGGAACATCAACACGAAGGCGCCGCCGCCATAGACGCCGACCATGTACGGGAATTTCCAGATACTACCCAGCCCCACGGCCGAACCGGTCGCGGCGAGTATGAAGACCCAGCGGCTAGCCCAACTGCCGTGGACAGAAACCTTGTCTGTCGACATCGTTATCACGCCCAAGCGTTCAAAAAAGAGGCCGCATTGTCCGGGATTCAATCAACCTGCTCAAGCACGTAGCAACACCGTAGCCGACTCGCGTGCAACTCCCTATAATGCCGCCCCTATGGCTAAACAGAAGAAACACCCAACAGGGACCATCGCGCAAAACAAAAAGGCGCGACACGATTACTTCATCGAACATCGTTTCGAGGCTGGTCTGGTCCTGGCCGGCTGGGAAGTAAAAAGTCTGCGGGCAAGCAAGCTGCAGCTGGTTGACAGCTACGTACTGCTCAAGGATGGCGAAGCCTGGCTGCTCGGCAGCCACATTACGCCCCTGACGACCGCCAGCACCCACGTCATCGCGGACCCGGTGCGCACCCGTAAATTGCTGCTCAACCGGCGCGAGCTGGAAAAGCTGGCCGCGGCCGTGCAGCAAAAGGGTTACGCCTGCGTGTGCCTGTCCTGGTACTGGAGCAAGCACATGGTCAAGTGCGAGATCGCCCTGGGCAAGGGCAAGAAGGAATACGACAAGCGCGACACTGAGCGCGAACGCGACGCCGGTCGCGAGTTGCAGCGCGCGGTGCGCAACAAGGGCAAGGAAGACTGATTTTTCTGCCCTGATGCGACTTTGTGGCGAGGGAGCTTGCTCCCGCTGGGGTGCGAAGCGCCCCTCGCTTGACGGCCCCCCTCACAAAAACTGCTAACGACTGCTGCGCAGCCGAACGGGAGCAAGCTCCCTCGCCACAGCAAGCTCCCTCGCCACAATCAAGCTACCGCCTCACATCCCCTTGCGCCGCTCCGCCCGGGCCATGCGCTGCACTTCCTGACGCACTTCTTCCAGCACCTCCTGCACATACAGAATGTGTCGACTGGAAACTTCTCGCGCCTGCTCCGCCCGCCCTTCGATAATCGCCTGATACAACTCCCGGTGCTGCGTGATCAGCATGTCGCGGGTTTCAGTGCGTTGCTTGTACATGCCACCGATGTTGGTCACCACGTTGCGCTTGAGCAGGTCGAACAGCCCGCGAATGGTGTGCAGCAACACGGCATTGTGGCTGGCCTCGGCGATCGCCAGGTGAAAGCTTGCGTCCGCCGCCCCCTCTTCGGCACGACTCACTTCTTCGTGACGCGAATAGCAGTCCTGCAATTCGTTGAATGCCGCGGTCAGCCGCTCGCGATCCACCTCCGTGGCACGCAACGCCGCGTAGTAGGCGCAAGACGCTTCCAGCGTATGGCGAAACTCCAGCAGATCGCGTTGCGCCTCGGGATTGCTTTCCAGCAGATGCAACAAGGGATCACTGAAGGTGCTACCCAGTGATTCCACCACATAGTTGCCGCCGCCCTGGCGGCTGACCAGCAGGCCCTTGGCGGTCAGCTTCTGAATGGCTTCGCGCAACGAAGGGCGTGACACGCCAAATTGCTCGGCCAGCGCGCGCTCGGCCGGCAAGCGCTCACCCGCTTTCAGCGTGCCCTCGAGGATCATGCCCTCAAGCTGCTCGACAATATCGTCAGACAAACGGCGCTGACGAATCTGATCAAACCCCATAACTCGATTACTCCACGATCCGACGGCTCGCCGGGGCTCTATTCTGGCCTATCGGCGCCGCGCCAGCACCTGCCACAGCGCATTTGGTCATACCAGACAGACGACCTGCGCACTTTGCATTCGACAAAAGTTTTAGGGCGGCAAATTGACACACCGCCTACAAGGCTTTTACCCTAGCCAACAGCGATTGTAAATTGGTCTTACCAATTATCCAAGAACGCTGATCAGTGCCTGACCAACAACAATTAGGGGCCACCCCATATGCAAACCTGGCAACAGCTCTATACCCCGCTCGGCAGCCTCGGCCTGTCCGCACTCGCCGCCGTCATCCCCATCGTATTTTTCTTCCTGGCTTTGGCCGTGTTCCGCCTCAAAGGGCATGTGGCCGGCAGCATCACCCTGGCTTTGTCGATCCTGGTGGCGATCTTCGCTTTCCAGATGCCGGTCGATATGGCGTTCGCCGCCGCCGGGTATGGTTTCGCTTATGGCCTGTGGCCGATTGCCTGGATCATCGTGGCAGCGGTGTTCCTCTACAAACTGACGGTCAAGAGCGGGTAGTTTGAAGTCATCCGCAGTTCGGTCCTGTCAATCACCGATGACCAGCGCCTGCAGGTCCTGCTGATCGGTTTCTGCTTCGGTGCCTTCCTCGAAGGTGCAGCCGGTTTTGGTGCACCCGTGGCGATTACCGCCGCGCTGCTGGTAGGTCTTGGCTTCAACCCGCTGTACGCCGCTGGCCTGTGCCTGATCGCCAACACCGCGCCGGTGGCCTTCGGCGCCCTGGGCATTCCGATCATCGTTGCCGGGCAAGTCACCGGCATCGACGCGTTCAAGATCGGCGCCATGACCGGCCGCCAACTGCCACTGCTGTCGCTGTTCGTGCCGTTCTGGCTGGTGTTCATGATGGACGGCCTGCGCGGCGTGCGGGAAACCTGGCCGGCAGCCCTGGTGGCCGGCTTGAGCTTTGCCGTCACCCAGTACTTCACCTCGAACTTCATCGGCCCGGAACTGCCGGATATCACCTCGGCCCTGGTCAGCCTGATTTCCTTGACCCTGTTCCTGAAAGTCTGGCAACCAAAACGCGCCGCCGGCCAACACATCGTCGGCGCTGTCTCGGCCTCCGTGGTGAGCGCCAGCGTCGGTGGTTTCGGCCAGAAGCGCACCACCATGGCTTCGCCCTACAGCCTTGGGGAAATATTCAAGGCCTGGTCGCCGTTCCTGATCCTGACCGTACTGGTCACCATCTGGACCCTGAAGCCGTTCAAGGCGATGTTCGCCGCCGGCGGTTCGATGTACAGCTTCGTATTCAACTTCGCCATCCCGCACCTGGACCAGATGGTAGTCAAGGTTGCACCGATCGTGGCCGCGCCAACCGCCATTCCGGCAGTGTTCAAACTGGACCCGATTTCCGCCACTGGCACAGCGATTTTCTTCTCGGCGCTCATCTCGATGCTGGTCTTGAAGGTCAATCTCAAAATTGGTCTGACCACTTTTAAGGAGACCTTCTACGAACTGCGTTGGCCAATCCTGTCCATCGGCATGGTGCTGGCGTTTGCCTTCGTGACCAACTACTCGGGCATGTCCTCGACCATGGCCCTGGTACTGGCGGCGACGGGTGCAGCTTTCCCGTTCTTCTCGCCATTCCTTGGCTGGCTGGGCGTGTTCCTCACCGGTTCCGATACCTCGTCCAACGCCCTGTTCAGTTCGCTGCAAGCGACCACCGCACACCAGATCGGTGTCAACGACACCTTGCTGGTGGCGGCGAACACCAGTGGCGGCGTGACCGGCAAGATGATCTCGCCACAATCGATCGCCGTGGCTTGTGCCGCGACCGGCCTGGTGGGTAAAGAATCGGATCTGTTCCGCTTCACCCTCAAGCACAGCCTATTCTTTGCAACGATTGTCGGCTTGATCACGTTGGCCCAGGCCTACTGGTTCACCGGCATGCTGGTGCACTAAGGGCTACAGGCAACACGATAAAAACCGACGCTGGGCCACGCCCCCGGCGTCCGCTATTCACACCCCGGTCTGTAAGGCTGCTGAAAGCTTCCGGCTCTATATTCAGCAGCCTCGACAGACGAATAACCGGGACCACCCGGAGACCGCCTGATGAGCGAGCTTTTTTACAACGCCGTGCCGAATGCGACCCGTGTCGCCCCGCCACTGCCCGAGCCTCGGCAGTACCCCAGCGAGAAACCGTCACGGGTCTACCTGTTCGGGACCTGCGTGGTCGATTTGTTCTACCCGGAAGCCGGGATGGATGCGATCCACCTACTGGAACGCGAAGGCATTCGTGTCGAATACCCGCAAGGGCAAAGCTGCTGCGGCCAGCCGGCCTACACCTCGGGTTACACCGAACAGGCACGGACCGTGGCGCGCTCACAACTGGCGCTGTTTGCCGGCGACTATCCGGTGGTGGTGCCGTCGGGTTCTTGCGCGGGCATGCTGCGCGAACATTACGCCGACTTGTTCAAGGACGAGCCGGACACGTTGAAACAGGTCCAGGCGCTGGCTGCCAGAACCTACGAACTGGCCGAGTTCCTGTTGTTTGTCTGCAAGGTGCAGCTCAAGGACAGCGGCGAGCCAGTGAAAGTGGCGCTGCACACCTCGTGCTCGGCACGCCGCGAGATGAACACCCACCTGCACGGCCGCGAATTATTGGCGCAGTTGAGCAACGTGGAACGGGTCAATCACGATCACGAAAGTGAATGCTGTGGCTTTGGCGGGACATTCAGCGTCCGTATGCCAGACATTTCCGGCGCGATGGTGGCTGACAAGACCCGGGCGCTGAAGGAATCTGGCGCGCACAAGGTGTTGAGTGCCGACTGCGGTTGTTTGATGAACATCAACGGCTCGCTGGAAAAACAGCAGGAAGCGTTGCGCGGTCAGCATCTGGCCAGTTTCCTCTGGCAGCGTACCGGAGGTGCCCGATGAGCACCTCGACGATTATTCCTACGGTCGCCGTAGAAGAAGATTTCCGCACCCGCGCTCACAAGGCGCTGGGTGACGCGCAATTGCGAGGCAACTTTCGCAAGGCGATGGATTCACTGATGAGCAAACGGGCAGCGGCGTTCAGCGATGCCCATGAAAGAGAACATTTGCGCGCACTGGGCAATACAATCCGTGCCCGCGCGCTCTCCAAGCTGCCCGACCTGCTCGAGCAACTGGAACAGAACCTGACCCGCAACGGTGTGACAGTGCACTGGGCGGAAACGGTGGACGAGGCCAATGGCATCGTCCTCTCGATCATCCGCGCTCACGAGGGGCGGCAAGTGATCAAGGGCAAATCGATGGTCAGCGAAGAGATGGAGATGAACCATTTCCTCGCTGAACAGGGCATTGAATGCCTGGAATCGGACATGGGCGAGTACATCGTCCAGCTCGACCACGAGAAGCCTTCACACATAATCATGCCGGCGATCCACAAGAACGCCGGTCAGGTCGCGTCCTTGTTCCACGACAAACTTGGCGTGGAATACACCAAGGACGTTGACCAACTTATTCAGATCGGCCGCAGAGTCCTGCGGCAGAAATTCTTCGAAGCGGACATCGGCGTCTCCGGTGTCAACTTCGCCGTGGCCGAAACCGGCACCCTGCTGCTGGTGGAAAACGAAGGCAACGGCCGCATGACCACCACGGTGCCGCCGGTGCACATTGCCGTCACCGGCATTGAGAAAGTCGTCGAGAACCTGCGCGACGTGGTGCCGTTGCTGTCATTGCTGACCCGCTCGGCCCTCGGAATTCCAATCACCACCTACGTCAACATGATCTCCGGCCCGCGCAAGGAACATGAACTCGACGGCCCGCAGGAAGTACACCTCGTACTGCTCGACAACGGCCGCAGCCAGGCCTTTGCCGACAGCGAACTGCGCCAGACCCTGAACTGCATTCGCTGCGGCGCCTGTATGAATCATTGCCCGGTCTACACCCGAATCGGTGGTCACGCCTATGGGGAGGTTTACCCCGGGCCTATCGGAAAAATCATCACCCCGCACATGGTCGGCCTGGCGAAAGTCCCGGATCACCCGAGCGCCTCGTCGCTGTGCGGCGCCTGCGGTGAAGTCTGCCCGGTGAAAATCCCGATCCCTGCTCTGTTACGGCGCCTTCGGGAGGAAAACGTCAAAGCCCCGGACAGCCCCCATCAAGTGATGCGCGGCCAAGGCAGCAAGTACTCGCGCAAGGAGCGGTTCATCTGGAACGCCTGGGCGAAGCTCAACAGCTCGCCGACGCTGTATCGCCTGTTCGGTTTCTTCGCCACCCGTTTGCGCGCCCTCACGCCGAGCAACGTCGGCCCGTGGACGCAAAACCACAGCGCACCGAAACCCGCTGCCCGCTCGCTGCATGACATGGCCCGCGAACATTTGGCCAAACAGGGAGACCGTTGATGAGCGCCAAGCAAAATATCCTCGGCAAGCTGCGTAAAAGCCTGACAGGCACCACGCCGGTGGCTGACGACTTCGATGTCGATCTGGTGACCCAGCCTTACACCTACGCGCCGGAGCAGCGCATTGCGCAACTGCGCAAATTGATGGAAGCGGTGCACACGGAAATTCATCTGACGTCCGGTGAACAGTGGCCGACGCTACTCGCGCAATTGCTGCGGGACCGCCAGTTGCCGAGTCTGCTGATCGCACCGACAACGCCCCACGGCCAAAGGATCACGCAGCACTGGGCGAATAATCCCGGCCTGCCAATGCTCAAGGCCTACGACCGTCCGGCTGAAGAATGGAAGGCTGAGCTGTTCAACGACACCCCGGCGAGCATCACTGGAACCCTCGGCGCCATCGCTGCCACGGGTAGCCTGATTCTCTGGCCGACCCGGGAAGAACCACGTCTGATGAGCCTGGTGCCACCGGTGCATTTCGCCCTGCTCAAGGCCAGCGAGATCCGCGACAACTTCTATCAGGTACAACAGGAATTCGAATGGGCCCAGGGCATGCCGACCAACGCGTTGCTAGTGTCCGGCCCGTCGAAGACCGCCGACATCGAGCAAGTGCTGGCGTACGGCGCCCACGGCCCGAAAGACCTGGTGGTATTGATCCTGGAGGACCAATGAGTCTACCGGCCGCTTTCCTGCGTGATGCACAGCAACTGATTCCTCAAGAGCGACGTTTCGACGACCCGCTGTCGACCCTGGCCTTCGGCACCGACGCCAGTTTCTATCGCTTGATTCCGCAACTGGTGATCCGCGTCGAATCCGAAGACGAAGTGGTGGCACTGCTGCAACTGGCGCAACGCGATCAGGTGCCGGTGACTTTCCGCGCCGCCGGCACCAGCCTGTCCGGCCAAGCCATCAGCGACTCGGTACTGATCGTGCTGGGGGATAACTGGAACGCTCGCGAAATTCGCGGCCAAGGCACGCAAATCCGCCTGCAACCCGGGGTGATCGGCGCTCAGGCCAATGCCTGGCTGGCACCGTTCGGACGCAAGATCGGCCCGGACCCGGCCTCGATCAACGCCTGCAAGATCGGCGGGATCGTCGCCAACAATGCCAGCGGCATGTGCTGCGGCACGGCGCAAAACACCTATCACACCCTGGCCGGCATTCGCCTGGTGCTTGCCGATGGCAGTCGTCTCGATACTGAAGATGCCGCCAGCGTCGCGGCGTTTCGCCAAAGCCACGCCGCCCTGCTGGAACGTTTGGCGACCCTGGGCCGCGAGACCCGGGCAAACGCCGAACTGGCTGCGAAAATTCGCCACAAATACCGTCTGAAAAATACCACCGGCCTGTCGCTCAATGCCCTGGTGGATTTCGACGAGCCTGTGGATATCTTGAGCCACTTACTGGTGGGTTCCGAGGGCACGCTCGGGTTCATCAGTGCCGTGACCTACGACACAGTGATCGACCACCCGAACAAGGCCTCTGCCCTGATTGTGTTCCCGGATGTCGAAACCTGCTGCAACGCGGTCACTGTGTTGAAAAGCCAACCGGTGTCGGCCGTGGAACTGCTGGACCGCCGCAGCCTGCGCTCGGTGCAGGACAAACCCGGCATGCCCGCTTTCGTACAGCATCTGTCGAACAATGCCTGCGCCTTGCTGATCGAATCCCGCGCCGCGTCGTCCACCTTGCTGCACGAACAACTGGCGCAGATCATGGCGTCGCTGAAGGCGTTCCCGGTGGAAAAGCAGGTCGACTTCACCGAAGACCCGCAGGAAAACGCCCGTCTCTGGGCCATCCGCAAGGACACCTTCCCGGCCGTCGGCGCGGTGCGCAAGACCGGCACCACGGTGATCATCGAAGACGTCACCTTCCCGGTCGAACAACTGGCCATCGGCGTCAACCGCCTGATCGAACTGTTCGACAAACATCACTACGACGAAGCGATCCTTTTCGGACACGCCCTGGAAGGCAATCTGCACTTCGTCTTCACCCAAGGCTTCAACAGCCCGGAAGAAGTCGCACGCTATCAGGCGTTCATGGACGACGTGGCGCAACTGGTGGCAGTGGAATTTGGTGGCTCGCTGAAAGCCGAACACGGCACCGGGCGCAACATGGCACCGTTCGTTGAACTGGAATGGGGCAGCGATGCCTACCAGTTGATGTGGCAACTCAAACGACTGCTCGACCCCAACGGGATTCTCAACCCGGACGTCGTGCTCAGCGAAGATCCACAGATCCACCTCAAGCACCTCAAGCCTTTGCCCGCCGCTGACGAGATTGTGGACAAGTGCATCGAATGCGGCTTCTGCGAACCGGTCTGTCCGTCAAAAGGCCTGACCCTGAGCCCGCGCCAACGCATCGTGATCTGGCGCGACATTCAGGCGAAGAAACGCGCGGGCATCGATACGTCCGAACTCGAAGCCGCCTACGACTATCAAGGCATCGATACCTGCGCCGCGACCGGCCTCTGCGCACAGCGTTGCCCTGTAGGCATCAATACCGGCGAACTGGTGAAAAAGCTGCGTAGCCGGAAGGCGACGCATACGAAAACCGCCAACTGGCTTGAAGGACATTTCGCCACGGCCCTGCAAGGTGCACGCTTCACCCTGCACGTGGCCAATGGTGCGCGTATATTGCTGGGGGCGCCGAGATTGGCGAAGTTGTCGGCAACGTTGACGCGCCTGTCCAAGGGTCAGGTCCCGCAATGGACCAACGCGATGCCGCAACCGGAAAAAGCCATTCGCTTCAGCCCGACGGTGACGGATGCGCGCCCGCGCGTGGTCTATCTGGCGGCCTGTGTGTCCCGCGCCATGGGCCCGGCAGCGGGCGATACGGAGCAAATGTCGCTGCACGACAAGACCCGAGGCCTGCTGGAAAAGGCCGGCTATCAGGTGGTTTTCCCGGACAACCTCGACAACCTGTGCTGCGGTCAGCCATTCGCCTCCAAAGGCTACGCCGAACAAGCCGAACACAAACGACAGGAACTGATCGGCGCCCTGCTCCACGCCAGCCGTGGCGGGCTCGACCCGATCTACTGCGACACCAGCCCCTGCACCTTGCGCCTGGTTCAAGACCTCGGCGAAGTCCGTCTGGACTTGTATGACCCGGTACGCTTCATCCGCACTCACCTGATGGATCGCCTGGATTTCACGCCTCAGGAGGCCCTCATCGCCGTGCACGTAACCTGCAGCACCCAGCACCTCGGGGAAAGCCAGGCGCTGATCGACCTGGCGCGCAAGTGCAGCAAAAACGTGATCATTCCCGAAGGTATTCACTGCTGTGGCTTCGCCGGCGACAAAGGCTTCACCACCCCGGAGCTGAACGCCCATTCGTTGCGCACGCTCAAGGACGCGGTGCAGCAGTGCAGCGAGGGGATCTCCACCAGCCGCACCTGTGAGATCGGTCTGACGCAACATGGCGGCATTGACTACCACGGACTAGTCTATCTGGTGGACCGCGTTACCCAGGCTAGGGTGCCCTGATAGCAGGATCTAAAGGAAGGTGCATAAAGGTGCCCTTCGTTAACGCTTCTTGTCGGAATCGACAGCTCTACAGCAGAAAAAAGAACCCTGAAGTGCCGCCGCAGTCCACTGATGAAGTCCCGCTAATGCGGGACCTTCCAAAAACTCGGTAGACCGATTTGATGGCCAGCAATGTCTGGCCCTTCAGTTCAAGGAGAAACACATGAATCGTTCTGTGCTTTTAGGTTTGTTCGTTGCTGCTTCCATGATGGCTTCCACTTCGTTTGCGGCCGAAAAAGACCAATGCGCGGTCAACCTGCAAACCATCGAAAACGGCAAGGCACAGATCCCCGGGGAAATGCTTGACCAGGTGGAGGCCTCCGTCAAGAAAGCCAAAGCCGACCAGGCAAAAGGCACCAAGGCAGGTACTAATGATTGCATCGCCGAGACCAACCAAACCATTATGGACGTCACGAACGCGCACAAAGGCGGGAAGTAACTCAGTTCAAGGCCAACCTTCGGGTTGACCTTGCGGGCCACGTTGGCGTACATCGACAACGGAGTACTGGCGGCCGGGAGTTCAAAGCCCGGCTGCGCCCGCTACGAAGCAAACCAAAACCCGCCAGTTGCGGGTTTTGTTGCATCTGGTCTCTGGAAATGTGTCCCCCCATCCCTGGAAAAGCTCGACACATTGTCTGAAAAAACCGAATTCTTGCGTTGAATCGTAGTCTTTGAGGTAGGCCCCATCAGATCGTGGCTGATTTTTCGGGCTCGGCTTGGCCGTCCGTTCATACGGCAGCACTGAGACCATCAGCTCAAGGAGATACCCATGAAACGCACCACACTCGCTGGCCTGTTCATTTCAGCAGCAATGCTGGCCTCTCCTGTATTTGCGGCGGACAACAACCTTTGTACGAGCAAGCTGCAAGAGCTCAAAGGCAAAGTGAATGCGCTGCCGGCGAACGCCACAAACACCTCAATGGAGATCAAAAGGCTGATATCCAGCGCCGAAGCCTCACAAGCCTCCGGAGACGACAGAAAATGCGTCACCGAGGCCACCCAGGCATTGGCACTCGCTGACAGACAGAGCAACCAGCCAAACCCATGATCTGTGGTGGTCAACCTTCGGGTTGGCCTTCCGGGGCGCGATGACGTACACTGTATAGGCCTGCTGCTCACTTGATTCACAGAGCATCAGGCTCGGGGCCGTTTAGGATTCGACGCCGGTTGCGAAACTTTAGGTGCATGCCGAGTTGGTAACAGAACTCGTAAATCCACTGTTGCAACTACTTATAGTTGCCAATGACGATAACTACGGCCAGGAATTCGCTCTCGCTGCGTAAGCAGCCTTAGCCCTGAGCTTCTGGTACCTTCGGGTCCAGCAATCACCAGGGGATGTCTGTAAACCCAAAGTGATTGTCATATAGAACAGAATCGCCGTGCAGTACGTTGTGGACGAAGCGGCTAAAACTTACACAACTCGCCCAAAGCACCCTGCCCGTCGGGTCGCTGAGGGTTAACTTAATAGACACGGCTACGCATGTAGTACCGACAGCGGAGTACTGGCGGACGGGGGTTCAAATCCCCCCGGCTCCACCATTTGATCAACTAAAGACGTCCACGGACGTCTTTTTTTGTGCCTGCAATCCAGTAAATACGGGAGGTTCAGGGCCACGGGAGGCTTTCCAGGCTTTTTGAGTTCCAGGCAGTTTGGTATTCCCAATGGTATTCCCGGCTACCCGGCGCTAATCTTGGGAATACCAAAAGGTGTCATGGAGTACTTCTCATGTGCGCTCAAACCACCCGCCTCTCCGACCGCCAGCTCAAGGCGGTCAAACCGAAAGACAAGGATTACGTCCTCACGGATGGCGACGGGCTCCAACTGCGAGTCAGGGTCAATCGCTCGATGCAGTGGAATTTCAACTACCGGCATCCCGTCACCAAAAATCGAATCAACATGGCACTCGGCTCTTATCCCGAGGTTTCTCTTGCGCAAGCGAGGAAGAAAACCGTTGAGGCCAGAGAGCTGCTTGCACAGGGCATCGACCCAAAAGCTCAGCGCAATGAGCTACAGGAAGCCAAACGAGCGGAAACGGAACACACCTTCGAGAACGTGGCCTCCGCCTGGTTCGAGCTGAAGAAGGATTCCGTCACGCCGGCGTATGCCGAAGACATTTGGCGCTCCCTCACACTGCATGTTTTTCCGAGCATGAAATCAACGCCTCTCTCCGAAGTCAGCGCCCCAATGGTCATCAAGCTCCTTCGTCCGATTGAGGCCAAAGGCAGCCTCGAGACAGTTAAGCGAGTGAGCCAGCGCCTTAACGAGATCATGACCTACGGGGTCAATTCCGGAATGATCTTTGCCAACCCTCTCAGCGGCATTCGAGCGGTGTTCAAGAAACCTAAGAAAGAGAACATGGCAGCGCTACCACCAGATGAGCTTCCGGAGCTCATGATGGAAATCGCGAACGCCAGCATCAAGCGGACGACCCGCTGCCTGATCGAATGGCAGCTACACACTATGACCCGCCCTGCCGAAGCGGCGACTACCCGATGGGCAGACATCGACTTCGAAAAACGCATCTGGACCATCCCTCCGGAGCGAATGAAAAAGCGTCGTCCGCACACAATCCCGCTGACCGAACATGCACTCTCGTTATTGGAGACGCTTAAGCCCCATAGCGGCCACAGGGAATATGTGTTCCCGTCAGATAGAAATCCGCGCACCCACGCGAATAGCCAGACAGCCAACATGGCATTGAAACGAATGGGCTTTCAGGACCGCTTAGTCAGCCACGGCATGCGCTCCATGGCCAGCACAATTCTGAATGAGCATGGATGGGATCCGGAGCTAATCGAAGTCGCGCTGGCGCATGTCGATAAAGACGAAGTTCGAAGCGCCTACAACCGGGCGGATTACATCGAACGCCGGCGTCCGATGATGGCCTGGTGGAGTGAACATATCCAGAAGGCAGCCACCGGCAGCCTGTCGGCATCCGCCATCAATCAAACCAGGGACCGTAACGTCGTGCCGATACGCTGAGCAGGCGACAATTCGTGCAGTGCAGCAGGGCGACTGAAGTGGCGACTGTCGCTAAATCAGCCGCATGCCTGCGCTTCTTCGGCCAAGCCCCTAAGTATGGGAAGGCTCCGCATTCCCATACTTAGGGGCTCACGCTTAAAGATCTATCAGACAACCACGAGTTGCGTCTTTCTGCGGCGGATCAGCCCTGCTGTTAACTCATAGTAATAGATGGTCGCTGGTGCTGAGCAACGCAGGTAGTGCTCTAAAAACCATCTGGTGTGCTTTTCCTTCCAGGACCAAGGGGTCGCACAACTCCAGCGCTCACGAATCGCCTCGTGCATCCTTTCTGCCTGCCTGATATGCCGCTGCCGCGTGGCATGCGCACCTTTGAGCACGGGGCTCAGAAACAACGCCATATCGAACTCGGACTTCATCGACGACCTCCGATGTAGGCACTCACCACGTCGATGCGGTTATGCCCCAACTCGTGGCTGATCTGCTGACGTGCACGCTGATCGAGTGCTCGATCCTCTCGTTGACCACGACCGCCATTGATGGGCGCGGAGAAGCCGGTCAGTTGTTCATAGCGCTCACAGGCGTAAGCCGCCCGCAGTTCATGAAAGCCTTTCAATCCATGCTCATGCATGATGTCCCGCGCCGGTCGTACGATTGTCTGTAAGAAATCTTTGTAGCTTTCATCAGGTGTTAACAGACTCCGACTGCCCTTGGGTGAGGCCTCGCTGGCCCTGTCGAGGGCGCCACGAACTTGATCCGTGACCGCAATCCAACGCGGTGCCGATGCGCCTGATCGACCGCCTTTGGTGCCGTCCTGGATATTGATCTTGCCCAGTTGCCGAGCCTCACGTTGCAGCCGGGGCAAGTCCGCCAAGATCGCTTCACGCAGGCGCATGCCGGTCTCCCGAGCGAGGAGCACGATGGCACTCACCCTCAGTTGCTGTCGCTCTGACAGCGCTTGCGCAATCAGCCTGACCTGCACACGGTCTTGGCCTTGTGGCGCCTCACTACGCACGCTTGAGCGCTGCAAGCCAAGCGCCTTACTTGGACTCGGGATTTTGACGTATTGATCACCGCGCAGCGCAGCCATCGTTCGGTTCACGCTGGACAGTCGGTTCTGCGCGGTAGCGATGCCGACGTTGCCCTGATCAACCTGCTCCCGCACGTGGACGGCGTACCGCATTAGGACTTCGCGGTCGATCTGTCGCGCATCATTGAGCCTCGGCCCTTCCTCGGATAGACACCAACGCACGAAGGCCTGCCAGCGATCACTATGGGCTTTGACGGTAGCAAAATGGCCGTCGCCAAACAGCTCTTTCAGTGCTTGCGGTCCGGCATAGCTGAGCTGGCGACCGTAGCCGAAATTGCGCCCTGCTCGCTTACCGACCCGAGCCATTTTTCTGTTCCTGATCGGCTGCTGCGAGATCATGCAAAAGGGCTCGCCAGTGCGCACTTACAATCGCGAACTGAGCCCAATCAGTCGGGCGAAAACACAGCGTGTTGTCGGTGACGTAAAGATGCGCGCCCTGCTCTTCCAACCATTGGATAATGGAGGTCGTCGAGGTGATAGTTCTATGGAGGGTGGCGACACCGGCGACAACGGCGACACCCCTTGCCTTGCCTGCCTTTGAGCGTGGCGACAAAGTGGCGACAGTACCGGCGACAAATCGCACTTTCGGCTCCTTTTGGCGTTGAGCCAGATGGTTGCGCAGCGCTTCATCAAGATTGAACATGGCGCACCTCGAAGGTGTGGCCGTCGGAGATCAACCACTGATGATCAATCAACTCGACCAGCAGCTTTGCGGCATGACGACTGCTCTTGCGGGCAAAGCGGGGACCGTTGCGATTCAGATCTCGAATACTGAAGCGCTTCCAATCCTTGACCTGCAGCCAGCGCAACAGCCGGTCCGCCTCTTCTTTTACCCTGCACACCGGCTCCTGCTCGGTCAGGCGCTGCATCTCGGTGAGGTAGTAGCCAACTAAGGCCGAGGCCCGCTGGATATGGTCGACCTCCACGACACTGCTCTCCTCCACAACGGCCAAAATGCCGGCGACGCGCAAAAGGTTGTCGGCGGCCTTCGAACCGCTGGGCCGCACGCTGGCGAGCTCGCCAAACTCACCCAGTTGAGCTTCGATAGCATCATGCAAATCAATCCAGCGACGACGCGCGAGCGGACTGAGGCTCAGCTTTGACAGTTGCAAGGCTCCGTCAGCGGAAAGTGACCAAGGCTGATAAAACAGAGCCGAAAGGCGGTGATGATAGCGCTTGAGGGCAGCGTCTTTGGACAAGTCGACAGCCTGGTAGCTACGTTGCCCGGCTAGACTGGTGGGCCAGGTCATCAAGCAGCGCCCTAGAATGCCTTGCCCCTGCAGCAACGGGTCACTGAGTAACTGCATGGCCAAATACGGTTGCAGCATCAGGTGCAGGCTCAAGCGTCGGTCATAGGCTCGCAAGCTTTCACCAACCATGGAACGCGCGCGATCTATCGGGCTGCCATCCCAGAGTGACGACAAGGTCGTGACCGCTTTCAAACGGTTATCCCGACTCATGGTGCTGCTGCCGAGGAATTGTCCACCCTCATCACAGAACAGACCCATGCTAGGCAGGTCATGACAGAGCCCCTTGATCAGGGCCTCGATAGTCGGGTCCGTGGTGATCAGTCTAGGGGCTGAGGGCTCCGCTTCGAGCGACATTCCGTTTGCGGGCTCAGGATCGCCGGGCTTGATACGCTGCGCCTGTCGCTGTGCGGCACGGTACCGGGCAAGTTGTTCGCGATAGCGCTGCCACTGTTCACGCTCCCATTGCCGTGCTGGCAGCAATGCAAAACGATCTGCCGCGGTCTTGCGATCACCTGACGCGGCCACTGTAATCAGGAACAGCGACAGGGGGTAATTTCGTCCATCGAGTTGCAAGCCCGCATGACCTTGAGTGGCCAGCGCCGAGGCAGCCAAGACCGATTGTGCGGCCAGTGCCTGGGGCACGCCGATGACCTCGGCCATGCGCTCAACCGCAGGCCCAAGAATTCCACCCAGTGCCTGGACCGGATAAGGCTCGGCCACGGGGTTTGACTCAATTAGCGGTCGTGATAGTTCAAGCTTCGGATCTAACTGCTGCATGGGCTCTCTCCTCGGTAATTGCTGGTTGTCCTCACGTAGTCCCGCCACGGCTGTTGAGTGTTATCAGGGATCAAGGCCCCTGCGGCCTGCGAGGTGTTCACTGACGTGGAACGCACGGCTCCTTACGGCCGGGAGCGAGGGCATGACCCCATGAACCTGACCTCCTTGACGTATCCAAAGACACGGGCGGGTGGAGGCTGTACCGACTGACGAGTTCGGCACCTGGAGATCCTGAGTGGGAGAAGGCAAAAACATCGACACCTGGGGCATGCCTGACTGTCAGTCAGATGCAGCCTTTCCTTAGGCTGCGGCACCGGTGCCTGTATTATTGCGGATGGCGACGAATCGGATTTGTCAGGCCGATTGTCACGAGGAGAGTTGCGGCAATGCCTTGTACGACGTGGCTTGCAGCAGTGGTACGAGCGCCCGTCTCTTTCAAGGAGAAAGAGACGGGCGCGGATTGGCGCAGCGAAGTGTGCCGAGAGGTGAGGTTGCTGCAGTGCAGCGAGGAAGGTCCATCGTCTGCCGCGGTGGGCAGATCAGTCGAGTAGGCGTCCATCACTCTTGGGGAGTGACCGTGCGAGCCGCCGGACGCTAATCGCACTTCGGAAGAACCACCACACAAGTGGCGTAGCCTTAAAGGTTCTGGCTACCTGGGCTGGTGCTGTCAACGACAGCGGTCCGTGCGCCAATTTTTACACCCACGCGAAAAGTCGCGTCAAGCATCATGGCAAAAGCGCTCAGAAAATGGCGACTGTCGCCACTTTTGTCGCCACGCTCCAGGCCCCATTCTGCCAGGGTTGTCGCCGGTGTCGCCGGTGTCGCCAACTCTCGAGCATAGCCCCACGACAACCCCCGCTCTGACGCTCTGGCACTGCGCGATACTCGATAGAGATCACGGGCAATTAATGACGGATAAACAACGGCGTGGCGCTAATCATATTTGAAATGGGAGGGTGGAACGAGGTGGCTTCAAGAAAGAGCGGGTGAACCCTCCGATCGGCGCGATCAAAGATCGCTGGATCGGAGGGTTTGGCGGGAAAAGCAAAGTCTCAAACGTCAATTAGAGCCTCAAGCATCGAAACTTGTTGGTCGGGATGCCGCGACTTCACGAAGGTTGATCAGCGTCTGCTGCAAACGCAGGAGAAAACCGGCCTCGAACGCTTCCTGAAAATCACCTGGACGATGACGTTTTCGATTCTGCGACAGCGCCCACCATAATGGTAATGATGAGCCTTCAAGCCAGGTCTCAGCACACCGAACGCCATCCTTAATCGCCGGAGCGAACTCATCACCCCAGGGGGTTTGAATCGCGGGCGAACCTTCTGCGGACGGAACAGAGACGTACTCACCGATCTGTTGATGAACGCGCTGAGCCGGGATGCCAGTCAAATAGCGAAAGGCCTTGTCGAAAAGCACTGCCGCGTCATCCAGCAGTTCTACGGCCAGCTCAACGTCCTGCGGAAAATGAAGCAGAATACTCTGCGCTCCATTTAGCCGAAGCGTGGCAGCCTGCCGTAGTTTAACTGCGGCATCTTCAGGGGTAAGCGATGCAGTATCGATGGTGTTGGGTTTGGGAAGGCCGATTAGAAGCGAGAGATCAAACATCACGGAATCCTCCGAGATAGTTTGAAGTACAAAACAAACGGCCGGGGTGGCGCACGAGCTTAAAAGGGGGACAGGGCATTTTCCTTATCTCCTCGGACAGTTAAGGAACCGTCCACCCAGCCGTTCTGACACGAAATGGGTGGCGGACCGTACGGGGGTCAGAAACCGGCGTCCGAGGGAACCGGCCAGGCCGAAGCCTGCCCCGCACGGACCGCCATAGAAAAGCGGCAGCTAAGCCTCTGTAAGCACTTAATTGCTGGCTATGGCGCCATGCGCCTCGAACAATTCAGGTTCTGACACCCGGTCACGGGACTGACCGCGACGGACAAAGCGTAAATGTGAAGCAGCGACAACACAAGCATGCAGTATCAATAAGATATGCGTCCGAACGAAGGCTGCCGGCCAGACGCTGATGCTCGCAGGTATCTGGTGGCCCTCTATCGCCTCAGGTCTGACCCAACGACGATTTACCGCCGAGTCCGGCCACACTGATAGAATCGATCAGGCTGTACATAACACCCTTCTGAGAAATGATATGAATATAGAGTTGACGGAAGAAGAGATGCGCCGGGCGCTATTCAGTGAGTCTAAGTCCCCTGCACCGGCAATTAACTCACACGTGCAAGACACCGTTCCGGATGTCGTGACCGTGCAACCGGTAAAGGCAGCGAAGAAAAAGAAAGCGTCAAAAGCCTTTACGCCCAGGCTGAGAGTCACGCTGCGGGTGGGAAATGAGTTTGAAGGCAAAATGCACGAGGAAGTACATGAGGTCGATACACTGAGCACCCTAGTTGCGGAGCAAGAAGCTAAAAAGACGGCTAGAAAAAAATTCAAGTTTGTGGAGGTTATTTCGGTCAAGTCGATGTAAGCGGCCATTCTAATTTGGCCTTGAATCGCTTGCTGTTACCGCGAGTCGCCCAACCGGCGAGTTCGTGTCGCTTGATCACTTAAACCTCAGTTACGGTGATGGTATCGCTAGTTTTACAGTACAGTATCATTCGCAGTATCGTCCCTAGCTGAACGCTCCCCCGATGCCGAGGGTACCGATAGGCATAAACCGGCCAAAAGCGGCCGGTCGGCCCTATAAATAAATCGTCCCCTTTTAATCTTTCAGTTATTTGTAGACGCATAACGAGGCATTATTCTCTATTTAGTGCCTTGTTGTGCTAATTCGTTGAGTCGTCTCGCGGTTCACATTAAGCATGGCAGGCCCAGCTCTTTCAGAAACACATTGTGTTTGTCCCGTGCCGCTTGAATGGTTTCTTCTAACGTAGCCAGTTTGTCATTCACGGCTTGTAGGTTAATGTCTGTCTCTGCGCTCGCGGTAGTGATGTAGCGGGAAATATTCAGGTTGTAGCCGTTCTTTTCAATCTCCCCCATCTCCACCCTACGAGCATAGCGGGGCTCCTCTTTACGGAACTGGTAAGTATCGATGATCTTGGCGATGTTCTCATCGGTCAGTTGGTTCTGGCGCTTACCTTTGATGAAGTGTTCAGCCCCGTTGATAAACAACACGTCGTCCGGTTGCTTGCACTTCTTGAGCACAAGAATGCAGACAGGGATACCTGTGGAATAAAACAGGTTAGATGGCAAGCCGATCACGGTATCGATGTGGCCGTCTTTTAGCAGTTTGGTGCGGATGCGCTCTTCAGCACCGCCACGGAATAACACACCGTGGGGCAGGATGATGGCCATCACGCCTTCGTCTTTCAAAAAGTGAAAGCCATGCAGCAGAAAGGCAAAGTCGGCAGCCGATTTAGGTGCTAGTCCGTGGTTTTTGAAGCGCACGTCATCGGCCAGGGCTTCCGTGGGGTCCCAGCGGTAGCTGAAGGGCGGGTTAGCGACAATGGCATCAAACGTGGGTTTTTTAGCAGGGTTTAGCTCGCGTAGAATGCCCCAGTCGTTGCTCAAAGTGTCGCCATGGTAAATCGCGAACTCGGTGTCCTTCACCCCGTGCAGCAGCATGTTCATGCGGGCCAAGTTATAGGTGGTGATGTTCTTTTCCTGGCCATAAATCTTGCCAATGCCATGCTGCCCCATGCGCTTGCGCACGTTAAGCAGCAGCGAGCCGGAACCGCAGGCGAAGTCCAACACACTTTCCAAGCGCTTTTTGGGCCCGGTTTTGGGGTTTTGGCTGTCAAGGGTGACTATAGCGGAAAGGATGTCGGAAATTTGTTGGGGGGTGTAGAACTCGCCCGCCTTCTTGCCTGAACCAGCGGCAAACTGGCCGATCAGGTATTCGTAAGCATCGCCCAGTGCATCACTATCTGTGGAAAAGTCTGCTAGGCCCTCGGCGATCTTTTGGATGATGGTGCAGAGCTTAGTGTTGCGCTCCGTATAGCTCCTGCCCAGCTTGGGGGACCCCAGATCGATTTCCGAGAAAAGGCCTTGGAAGGTGCTCTCAAAGGACTCGGTTTCGATGTATTTAAAGCCCGCTTGCAGCGTAGTGAGCAGATCATCGTCCTGAGTGCGTGCCATATTGGCGATGCTGTTCCATAGATGTGCCGGCTCGATGACGTAATGCACTTTGCGGCGCATCTGCTTCTCGAAGGCGGGGATGTCCGCCTTGTTCTCCTCATACCAGACTTGAAGAGGAGTCGCTGCCCCCGTTTTTAGCAAGGCGTCAGTGGGCAACTCTGGATAGTCTTTTCCAAGTTCCTTCTTCGCCGCTATTTCATAGTTGTCGGAGAGGTAACGAAGGAAGAGGAAGGACAGCATATAGTCGCGAAAATCATCCGCATCCATAGCTCCGCGCAATTGATCGGCAATGGCCCATAGGGTTTTTCCGAGTTTCTTTTGGTTTTCGGTCATAGTGATTAATTCGTTTCGCTGGAAAACAGCGCTTCGTTAAAAGGGTAAGTGGCAATAAAGTTTCTGAAGATTTTTTGGAAGTGCTCTTTGTTTTCGCCCATCATTTCCCTCGGCTCGTATATCGAATAATCGCCATGACTCATTAGATCAATGATTCTTTTGTGTAAAGTTTTATCTTGGTCATCATTCTCAATTTTGATGCAGTCATCCCAGCTATTCAAGTCGAAAAAATTCGCTGTTTGCTCCATTACGCGGCGCAGCATGTTGAAGTGGTGCGTATATATGGCACCTGTGGCAATTGACTCATTAAGTTCAGCCAGTGTCGCAAGGTGGTGTAGGAATGGCTTGCTGGTTGTGTCCTCAAGGATATAGTTTTCTGGAGCCGCCCCCTTTTTGACAAAGTGACGATAGGCCTTCTTCTTCAGTTCGTTGCTTAGGACGTTAAAGAAGAGAACATGGTGCGATGAAATAACTGTTCTAGGCATCTTGTCTGTTTTGGTTAACAATTGCGCCAGATGATTGGCAACGGTTATTGCGTTATGCTCGTCGAGAGAGGAGATTGGATCGTCGATATAAATGTACTTTACCCAGCTATAAGATTCTGTGTCATCCAGCACTAACTGAACAACGGCGAGAAAGAAGCACCAGATGAAGATATTTTCTTCACCTCGGGAAATTTTAATATGAGTTTCCATCTTGGTGCGTTCTTCTAGAGGGCTGGTTGCGTTCTCATCGAAGTTTGGATTAGGTATTTTTCGAGAAAAGACAACTTCCCAATTTTCGGTGTCAATTCGGAAGTCGAAGTCCGCATAGCGAGCAAGAAACGGGCGAATTCGCGTTTCCATCTCCAGCTCCCACAGTGCGGTGATGAACCGCGAGTTGCGGTTTATTTTAAGCTTCCGCTCTCGGTCTTCCTCAAGGTCATTATCCCAGTAAAACAGGTCCTCGGTGAATGCGTTGAAATAAAGTGTGTCAGGCTCGCCATCAATCTTGCCAAGGTCTTTGAATGTTGTAGAAAGACGTGTTTTTCCAGTGCCATTGAAAGCGTAGAGAATAACAATTTTTTTAGTATTCAATGCATCTCGTAAGTGGAGTGCTAAATTCGTTAAATTAGCAAAAGAAGAAGGCATCAGACGTCGATCTCTGCAAATAATGGGAAGAGCTGCTGCATCAAGCCCATTTTGTGGGCCTTTATGGCTTCAAGCTTAAGACTTTGGGTAACGATCAGGTCACCAAGTGATGACAGGCAGGCAGAGATCTTTCGTTGTTCCAGATCGGATGGCACCAGAATTGGCAGTTTTTTTAAGATACTTCCAGTTATTAGTGGCTGACCCGAACCGAAGATGAGTCTGTTTATATTGATGCTTTCCAGGTAGTAAAAGATAAAATCAATATTGATTGAAGGCTTTAGGCTGACCACAATAGTATTGTCAGTTACGCCAAACGAACCTTTTGCTTTGGTTAATAGGCCAGCATTTGCTCCAACTCTGGCGATTAGTATTCGTTCGCCGCTAAAGCTTGGGCTTGTCGTTTTTCCGATGATGCTAGTCGATCCGTAAAGATCAAAAGCTCCTTCAGGATTGAGCTTATCTCGACCCGATGAAATACTGATGCAAAGACTATCGAGCTTATTTACGATCCATGATTCTCGGAAGCCAGAAAAGCGCAGATTAGGTTGGGTTTCGCCTTCGCGTGGGAAAAGCTGCTGCAGCAGCCCTTCTTTATGGGTCTTGAGCGCGTCCACTTTGCTGCGTTGAGCGACTATCAATGCGTCCAGTGAATTCAGACAATCAGCGATTTTTTGTTGTTCGTCTGGTGACGACACAGGCAAAGGCATTGCCATAAAGTCGTCGCTTGATATGGCCATCCTATCGTGGCGTGCACCAGTGCTAGATGCCTGCCGCATATAGGTGTGCCAGCCGGTAGTCTTGAAAAAATGTTCGTAAAAATCGTTCCTATCGTCTTTGAATTTAAAGACTGTATACAGCGGCGACATTACTCCTGTGCCAATTTTGTTCTTTGATATGGGGCCTACTGGCGCTGTTGACGATATGCGTGGGTTGTAGACGTAGCAGCCCAGCCCAACAACAAAATAGCCTTCAAGTTTTCCTTGCGTAGCGATGTCCTTATCAAAAAAATCTCTCTGATCTACTACACCAAATTCAGCAGAATTGGTTAGCACACGATCAATTTTTTCGTCTCGATTTTTCTGTTTAGCACGAATCGCCAAGCGATTTAGAGGGGTAAACTTCCAGCCCTCTGCCTGCCGAAACTCCGGAAACCGCAGTTTCGGCACCAGCGTGGGCGTGCTGTCTTCCATCGAACTGGTTGTATTTGTCTTACTGCTCATACGCGCTAAGTCCTGATATTTCGCGGCCTTGGGCGCGTTTAATAAGTAGGTCGTGGAGTTCTTTCATCAACGCCAGCTCTGCTTGGGCGCGTGCTTTCCAGCCGAGGTCGAGCGGGGCCATCAGGTCACTTAGCTGGTCGCCGTCGAAGATCATGCGTTGCAGAATGCCATCCACAAAACCTTGTAAGGCTGCTGGGGCCAGGTTGTGTTTGTCTGCGATAGCGGCGAGTTCGGCGGTGTCTTTGTGTTGCTTGAAGCGGCTATAGCCGTCCCGGATAGCGGTTTCGCTCAGCCCCTCACCGGCCTTAAGAGTAGCGATATAGGCGGCAATGTCCTCGCGCTCGTTGATAAACTTGGCATCAGCCTGAATCAGGCCAATCAGCTGTTCGCGGCTCATTTTCTGCTTGCTGGGCTCTTGCTGCGAGAAGCGTGACATCAGCCCCACGATGTAGTCGTAGTCAATAACGGTGGAGGCGAAGAGCACGAACTCGAAATCGAGCTGGTCAACTGCATTGGCTTTGCCATCTTTGTCTTTGCTGTGCTTATCTTGCTGAGCCTTGAGGCGCTGGGCTGTTTCCAAATAAGCACCGCGAAAGCCCAGCAGGTTTTCCTTGGGCAGGATGTGCTCAATGGCAGCGGCGTTGTCTTCAGTGAGGTCGGTATATTGGTCAAGCTGGGTTTTGAGACGCTGCACTTCCTTGAAGTGGCTAATAAAAGCAGCGCGGGCATCGTCTCCTTTTAGGTTATTCACGGCCTCCGGTGCGCAGGCCACGCCTTGCGATTGCATAAAGTCATCAAGCTTTTGCACGGCAGCCTGTAGTTTTTCAATAACTACGGGAGCCTTGTCAACTAGCCAGATTTCGCGGGCCTGTTTGCCGGATTGTTCGCCGGAGAACCGGGTAATCGCGATATCTACAGCATCTTGCTGCTGGCGGAAGTCAAGAATGTTGCCGTAGGGCTTGGTGCTGTTAAGTACGCGGTTGGTACGCGAGAACGCCTGGATCAAACCGTGGTACTTGAGTTTTTTGTCCACGTAGAGCGTGTTCAGGTATTTGGAATCGAAGCCAGTGAGCAGCATGTCGACCACGATGGTGATGTCGATTTTCTGCGTATGTGGGTGGTCAGCATTGGGCCACTGTTGGTCTTTGATGCGCTTTTGCACGTCTTGGTAATAGAGGTCGAACTCGCTGATGCTGTGGTTGCTGCCATAACGGGCGTTGTAGCTACCCAGGATGGCTTTGAGCGCTGCTTTTTTGCTTTCTGGGTCTTCTTCGTTGTCCTGCTTTTCTTGCGGCAGGTCTTCCTGAATCTGCTTTACGTCCGCATTGCCTTCAGCTGGCGGCGAGAATACACAGGCGATATTCAGCAGCGGGTAGTCAGGTTCGGCCAGTTGTTTGGCATGTTGCAACTCGGCAAACAGGCTATGGTATTCGATGGCGTCGTTGATGCTGGCCGTAGCCAAAATGGCATTGAAACGACGCTGGGAGGTGGCCATGTCGTGCTTAGCGAGGATGGCTTCGATTACGGCTCGCTTGGCCAAACCTTCCCCAGGCTTGGGCATTTTTTTGCCCTCTGGTTTAAAGTAATCGATATGGAAGCGCAGCACGTTGGCGTCTTCAATAGCGTGGGTGATGGTGTAAGCGTGCAACTGCTTCTGAAAAAGCTCTTCTGTGGTTTGGTAAGAGGCCTGCTGGTCTTCCACTTTTACGCGTGAGGCGTTTTCTTCGAAGATGGGCGTGCCGGTAAAGCCAAAGAGCTGGGCTTTGGGGAAGAACTCCTTGATGGCTTTGTGGTTCTCGCCAAACTGGGAGCGATGGCATTCATCGAAGATGAACACAATGCGTTTGTCGCGCAGTGGGGCCAACTGCTCTTTGTAGGTGAGCTGGTCGTTCCGTTTGCGCTGCTTGTTACGTCTACTGTTTTCATCCAGGGCGAGGCCGAGCTTCTGGATGGTGGTGACGATAACTTTGTCAGCGTAGTCCTCGGACAGCAGCCGACGCACCAGCGCAGCGGTGTTGGTGTTTTCTTCGACGCAGCCTTCCTGGAACTTGTTGAATTCTTCACGGGTCTGGCGGTCGAGGTCTTTGCGGTCCACCACAAAGAGACATTTCTCGATCTCTGGGGTGTCCTTGAGCAAGGTAGAGGCTTTGAAGGACGTGAGCGTTTTGCCGCTGCCGGTGGTGTGCCAGATATAGCCATTGCCGCAGTTTTGCTGGATGCACTCGACGATGGCTTTGACTGCATAGACTTGGTACGGGCGCATCATCATGAGCTTTTGCTCGCTGGCAATGAGCACCATGTAGCGGCTAAGTGTTTGGCCAAGCGTACATTTGACGAGGAAGGTCTCGGCGAAGCTGTCGAGGTAGGTAATCTTTTTATTTGCCTCGTCAGCAAACTGATATATGGGCAAGAAGCGCTCATCAGCGTTAAACGAGAAATGACGGGCGCTATTATTGGCGAAGTAGTAGGTGTTGTCGCGGTTGCTGACGATGAACAATTGCAGGAAGCACAGCAGCGTTTTGGTGTAGCCGTTGCCGGGGTCGTTTTTGTATTCGACGATCTGCTCCATGGCGCGCCGCGGGTTGATACCCAGCGTTTTGAGTTCCACTTGAACGCACGGAACACCATTGATAAGGATTAGGACGTCGAAGCGGTGGTGGCTGTTGTCGGTGTTGATGCGTAGCTGGTTAACCACCTCAAAGGTGTTTTTGCACCAGTCTTTGATGTTGACCAGTGTGTAGTTCAGAGGAGTGCCGTCTTCGCGGGTGAACGCATTACGCTCGCGCAGGGTGCGCGCCGCCGCAAACACATCAGGGGTGACGATCTCGTCGAGCAGGCGTGCGAATTCGCCATCAGTGAGGCGAACGCGGTTGAGTGCCTCGAATTTATCGCGAAAGTTGCGCTCCAGTGAGGCGCGGTCTCTGATATCTGGGCGGTAGGTGTATTTGAGCTCAACTAGCTTGTCTATAAAGCCTTGTTCGATTCTTTGCTCACTCATTGATGGTGCTCTGCGATCTTCATATGGCCCGTAGTAAAACATGACTATTGTGATTCGCCACATGTTAGCTGGAAAGGGCCTGCGTTCGTAGTTCGTAGGATCAGTTGAGCTGCGTGATACCCATCATTGTTTTTGCTGTTGCCGCGATCGCTGCCGATGGGTATCGCTTCGCTCAACACATCCTACGGCGCACGTTTAGCCCAAGCCTCGCTCCGTCCAGGCGCGCGCTACGCTGTGATGCAGAATCCCGTGGCGCTCGGGCAGGGCTGTGCGGTCTTTGTCGTAGCCGCCGATCAGCCCTACCGCGGGAATGTCGCTGCCCAGGCAGCGGTTAGGCACGGCTTCGTCGCGGACGACGACCGCCCACTTCTGGCCGATTTCTGCCTGTCGTCACCGGCAGCTATACGCAGTTAACTGCCAACCATGGTTACGAAGTGTGCTGGTCAACTCCGATGCAATCGGTGGTCAGATCGAATGCAAACGGGTGGCCAATTTCGCACGGCATTCCAGGTGGTATTCCAAGTGGTATTCCAGCCAAAAACAAAAACCGATATTAATTTTATAAATCAATAACTTAATTAACAGATTCAGATTACCCCGGCCCACCAATTGAGACACCAACGAAGCCCGCCCTGTGCGGGCTTTGTTGTTTCTGGCTGCATCGCAAGCCCTGCAACAGTCTGATGCAGAACCCACACTAACGATCAGTACTTGATGTCCCGGGCTGTGCGACGGGTATCCTGCTTGGTGCTGCGCTTGTCCTGGCGACATTCCACGTTGCTCTTGTCACTGCCCTTCCTGCATACATCCTTGGTTTGCCGGGCAGTGGAGCGCCCTTCCTGCCTGGTATCGCGAGCTTCACGTCGCTGCTCACCCTGCTCGGTCGCGTAGACGGGCAGCATCAGCCACTGCACGCCAGCGGCGATGAGCAGCGTCGCCAGGGCTTTCAAGTAGTGCTTGCGAATCATGACTTTTCTCCAATTCAACATCGCTCGGTCACTTCGTTCGCTCCCCCAGGAATTCAGCGAAAACGTGAGTTACATCGTACGCCCACAACTCACAAAAGCACTTTGTGGCAGGTAAAATCTGACGATAGGGTCACATGGACAGTCGCGCAATGCCGCTATGTGCATGGTTGCAATATGGGCATCGGTAACGGCTGAGCTTCGCAGCTGGCCTGCCAGCGCGACCAGCCAGAATATTTTGCATCCACAGTCGCCCCTATCACTGCCATCCCCTCGGAGAAGCCCATGCGCCAAGCCCTCCTGATCATCGACGTACAACCCGGCTTCGCCCCACCGCAGTGGCTGATCGACGGTATCCAGGCGCTCATCGGCACCCTGCCCAGTGTCGCCACGGTCGAGCGCCATGACGAATCCATAACCCCCTTTGAAAAACAGCTCGGCTGGCACCCCGCGCCGAACGATGACAGCCTGATCCCGGCCGACCGCATCTTTATCAAGCACGGCTACGCGCCCACACCGGAAACCATCGACTACCTGAGAAGCCTCAACGTCGAACGCGTACTGGTGTGCGGCCTGCAGACCGAGACCTGTTGCCTGGCGGCGGGATTTGCGCTGTTTGATGCGGGTTTGCAACCGACGTTGATTACGGATTTGACGGTGGGGTCATCGCTGGACCGGACGGGCGGGTTGGGGGTCAGGCTTTGGGAGCATCATTTCAAGCACACGGTGAGATCAAGTGACCTGTGATCGATGCAACGACTTCACCGCGTCCTAGGACATTTCCCGCAAAACGCATCGCCTTTCATGAACTGGCGGACGCAACTTCTCGACGATAGCCTTCAGGGGTCGCTGCAAATCAGCGATCGGCTTTGACAGGCTGAAAGTGTAATCTTCACACCTCCCAAATCAGACAGCATGCATTCGCGCATGTAGTCACGATTATGGCGGCTGTGCGCGGGGCACCTTCGGGTGCACCGGGTTCTCACACTTCCGGTCTGTCAACCCGCGTATAGCTGCCACCCAATCCTGTTTGACAGCAGGGGATGGCAGCTTCTCTAAACAGTGTGAGGAATGCCATCTTGAAAAAGAACAGCCCCAATCCCCCGGAAACCCCAGCTAATTTAGCTGAAGACAAAATCGACTTATCCCAACTCTCCAAAACCACCGAACCCACCATCAGCGCCCGCCTGCGCAATCCCAATCACCTCGACCCCATCAGCCACGTCTTCACCCTCCGCCCCAACATCGACACACCGTCCCTGCTCACCCACGCCAGTGAAACCCTCGCCTCGCTCAACGTCATGAGCACCGACCTTGCCTGCGAGCTTGAGAGTTCGCGTCGCAACATCGCCCTGGCGATCCAGCAGTTGGCCGTGCTGGCGCAATTGCTGGTAAACCGGGCACTGGACAACATCGCGCCTCTCAACGAAGTGGAGGCTTGAGATGGATCGATACATGCCGATGACCGGCATCGACTGCACCATCGCGTCGCTGCTGATCGACGCCGAAGCACCGCTGGATGTGGTTGGACGGCGGTTGCGGATGCAGGTTTGATCCTTGAAAAATGGACGGTCTCATTGAGGTCGTCCAACTCCAGAGCCGCGATCATCAAGCACGCAGCCGCTTAACCCCAACCCCCACCAATATCCCCAACACAATCGACACCAACGGCACCGCTCCCACCCAAGTCAGCGTCGGAAACACCAACAAAATCTGCGAGTCATTGCCGCCCAGCATCATCGACGCACCGGTCCCCATCAACACGCCTGCGAGCAAATGCCTGCCCGCTGTCATCGCTGCAAACCGCTGAAAGTTGAACGTGCGGCGATGCAAGGTGTAACAGAGCATGCCCAGCATCAGCATGGCGAACACCGCCACACGCGGGGTAGTCAATGATGTGTCGCTCGAGACCCAGAACGATTGCGAGAGATCGTAGAAAAACACGCTGGGCGTCCACAACGGTTCAAAGGCGTAGAGAGCACTGGTCAACGCCCCCAGGAGCAAGCTCGACAGCACCAGGTGTCTGTCGCCGTGAATCCGGATCAGGAACAGCAAAATCAGCAGCACGATGCCAATGACCAGCCAGTAATGACGGCTGGTGATCATCGGCATTTGCAGCGCCCGGTGTTCGGGCAACATGTTCAGGTGATGCCACAGTACGATGCCCAGCACCCAGCCGAGAATGGTGAAGACCTTGTTGAGGTTGCCGCTGGCGAGCTTGGTGAGGGTGCCGACACTGCATCCGTCGTTGAGTACCGAGGCGAGGCCGAACAACAAACCGCCACCGACCAGTGACAGATAGCCAACTTCAGGGATGAACAGCGGCTGACTGACGCCAGACAAGGCGTAGAGCGGTGCGAGCAACAGACCGAACAGACCACAACTGACCAACGACACGAACAGGGTCGGCCGACGCTTGAGCAGCAGCCCCATGGCATTGACCAGGCACATACCCATGCGCTGAGAGACCCAGCCGATGAGGAACGCCAGCAGCAGTGAAACCGGCAATGAAAACACGGGCCTCCTTGTTTCCGGGTGATGGCATCAAGTCGATGCCTGACAGACAGATTAGTCGTTGCGCAAACACTTCGGACGAACCCGCAAAGCCCTTCTACACTCAATCCGCAATTGCCCCACAACCCCTGTCGAATAGGCCTCCATGACCACCCTCACCGACCGTTTGAAGCAAGGCAAGAATGCGCGCAAGAAGTGCTCCCGCAGTTCGCAAGCAGCCTTGGGCAATGTCGACCGCGACCCCATACCGCTGATCAAGGCGTCGAGTGAAGGACGCATCAAATCGCTGGTGGAGTTGCGCTACGGACGGATGCTGGTTTCACCGTTCACGTTCTATCGCGGCAACGCGTTGCTGCAGGCCCACGACCTGGCGGGCACCTCGAACATGGGGCTGGTTTCGCCGATTTGTGGCGATAGCCACTTGATGAACTTCGGCGGTTTCGCAACGCCTGAGCGCAACCTGCTGTTCAGCGTCAACGACTTCGACGAAGCCCATCCCGGGCCGTGGGAGTGGGACTTGAAACGCCTGGTGGCGAGCTTCCTGGTGGCCGCCCGCGACTTGCGCCATGGGGAATCCGTTGAAGAAACGATCTGCCACGAAGTGGTGCACGCCTATCAGCAGACCATGCTGGAGTGCGCCGAACAGAGTGCGCTGGAAACCTGGTACGAATCCATCAGCTATGACGACCTGCTGGCGCAGGCCAACAAGAGCACCCTGGAGCATGTGGAACGCGCCATCGCCAAAGCCGAACGGCGCACCCACGCCGAACTGCTGCCGAAAATCAGCGAACGCGACGCCCATGGCCGTCTGATCATTCGCGATGACCTACCGGAAATTTTCCACCTGCACAAAAACACCACACTGCTGGACGCCGATGATGACTGGTTGCGCCTCTCGGACTGGCGCCCGCTCTACGACACCTTCATGCGCGACTACCGCGGCACCCTGCAAGCGGACCGCCGTGATCTGGTGTCGCGTTTTCACGTTCAGGACATGGCGTTCAAAGTGGTGGGCGTCGGCAGTGTCGGCACCCGTTGCCTCGTGGCGCTGCTGACCGACGATCAGGAGTTCCCGCTGTTCCTGCAATTCAAGGAAGCGCGACGCTCGGTGCTCGCCGGCTACGTGAAGACCAGGTCGCGAATACGGCATGAGGGGCAACGGGTGGTCGACGGCCAGCGGTTGATGCAATCGGCCAGCGACTTGTTCCTCGGCTGGACCACCGGCCCCAGTGGGCGGCATTTCTATGTGCGGCAATTGCGCGACATGAAGATTTCTGCCGAACTCGAGACCTTCGATGGCGACGCATTCGCCGTCTATGGCCGGCTCTGCGGCCGGGCCCTGGCTCGCGCCCATGCCAAGTCTTCCGGGCAAGCGGCAGTGATCAGCGGCTACATCGGCAAGAGCGACGCACTGGCCGACGCGCTCTATAAATATGCTAAAGGCTATACCGAGCAGAACGAACGTGATTTCGAGCGGTTCCAGCAAGCCTGCCGCAAGGGCCGTTTGCGTGCCCGGTCGGAAGCCGACTTTGCTGCGGATCATTTGCCGTAGCGGTGTCGCAAGCTCTGGTACGGGGCGTTGATCCAGATGAACTTTTCTTCACCCCACGGTTCCGTTACTGCCTGTACATTGCACTCGCTCATTCAAGAAACTACGGTTTGCCCGCCCTCCCGCGGGCTTTTTTTTGCCTGCGGGTTTGCGCCAATCACTGTGCCACCTGCGCGACGCTCCCTTGCGATTGCTCGGGCAGCAAACAGCCTTTGGCCATCCACTGGCAATCTCTGGCCCAGCGAAAGCCGGACTCCAGATCGCCGCGGTCGTTGTAATACCCCAGCCTGAGTTGAGTGGCGCTCAGGTCAAGTTTGGCAAAACCAGCCCGCGAGTCAGTAAAGGTGCTATCCGGTGTTGGCGCTTGCAAGGCATACAGCCTCTTGCCACCCGCCCCGGAAATCACCCACGCGGGTTCACCTGCACGCAACAGCAACTGCTGGTTGTGATCATGACCTGACAAAAGCAGATCGACGTGGTTGCGTTGCAACACTGGCAAGAGCCGTGTGAGCAGATCCGACTCCTCGCCATGCTGGCCTTGATTGCGCACCGGGTGATGGGACGCGGCTATTCGCCATACCGGTGCCGGTCCGGGTGCCTGGTACGCCTGATCGATCAAGTCGATTTGCTGCTGCAAACTCTCACGTGGCGCCGAGGTATCGAGGAACACCATCCGCACCAATGGCCGCCCGTCGACGTCACCGAAATCCTTGATGTAGAAATTCGCCGGCATCTGCCAACGGCCCGATCCCTTGTGCTGTTGGCCGTACTCGATCTCGTATTTTTGCGACACCGGGTAATCGTGGTTACCCAGCACTGCGTAGAACGGCACATGACTGAGCCAATGGCCCCAATAGACACGCTCGAATCGGGTTTCCCAGTGGAGATCGTGGGTGCTGGTCAATGGCTTGCCATAGAAGTTGTCGCCAAGGAAAACCACCATGTCCAGGCGCCCCTCCCTGGACGCAACCCGCTCCATGGCTTGCCCCACCCGCCACTGTTGCAAGTCACCGCTACCCTGATCGCCCACCGCGATCATCGACACCGATGCAGGGTCCAGACGGCTCAACGGAACGTACGGCGATGGTGGCGTAAACAGCCAGTAACCAACGGTCGCCAACAAAAGAGCGAAGGCAATGCCGGAGCCAAGCACAATCCTTCGGAGCACCAAACGTTTTGCAGAAATCGAGGTGGAATTTGTGCGTTTCACTCAGGGACTCACTGGGCTTGGAAAGCCAGACAGGGTGACGAAATAAAGATCGATCTACCCCCCCAATAGATCACAGCATTTGTTCACGATTTGTTAAGAAATCGTTCCGTACACTTTTTTCCAGCCTGTTTTTTTCGGCCTTCCTTTTCCGGTAGCCAGAAGTCATGTCGTGCACTGTGTTGCCTGCGACTTTTCAGCGAACCGTTTCTGGAAAAACCGCCTCTGCGCCTGCTGTACCGTTGATCGCAGTCGCACACCAACCCTGAGCTTTCTGAAGGTTTCCCCGGGCAAAAAAAACCCGCAACCCTTTCGGGTTGCGGGTTTTTCAGTTCAACGCCAACTCAATTCACAGGCTGAGTCTGAGCCATCGGCACCGGTTGTTGCGCTTTGGAGAGCACGGGCTGTTCCAGCCTCGCTCGCCCGTAGAACGCCAGCGCCGTCAGCAAACACGCCAGCCACACGAAGATCCCGGCCCAGAAGGTGTGGGACATGTAGTGCCACCCTTGTAGTACCCGTGTGGTGCCATAAATGAAACCGAGGGTCAGCGAGCCGTACATGATCGCTTTCGAGTAGCGCCAGCGATAGCGGCGAGCTACGAAGTACAACGCCAGCATGGTGAAACCGCCCGACGCATGTCCGCCCGGCCAGCAGCGACCGTCACCTGCGGTCTTGAGCAGGTCGAAATTCTCATACCACTCGATGTGCTCCATTTTGCCGCCGTACAGGGTCGTCTCGATCGGGCAATACACGCTGGTGTGGCCCTTGAGGTAGTGAATGACCCCGGTGCTGATGGAGAACGCAAACACCACGTAGAGAAAGTCGCGACGATGGCGGGTGGCAAAGCGCAGCACCGGTGCGACTTTGATTTTTTCCAGGAAAGCGATGATTTTCGAGTGCTTTTCAGCCTTCAGGCGCGGCCAGAGAAACGACAGCAAGGCACCGATAATCGCAATTTCGCCGGTCCAGTTCGGAATGATCCGCGCCCATTTGTGGGTGATCTTTTCGAACAGATGGACCTGGTCCAACGGGTACGTCTGCGTCACCGGATCGAAAAAGTAATTGTTGAAGGCGATGTCGATGCTGGTCATGTCGAACATCAGGAACACCGCGACCGCGCAGGCCAGCGGAATACCAAAATTCACCCAGTAAAAGCGGTAGCGAGAGGCGGTCAGCATTGTGAATCCTGATTCAGAAAGAAGAGGGAAAAACTCAATGAGTGCTTACCGAGTTCCAGTCGGAAGCGTCGATAAAGCCAAGCATGCGCGGAGTCTGCGGGGTTTCGGCGGAAAAAAACAGTGAAGCGCCATAACCCAGGGTCGAAGGCGGTAACTCGAGGTCTTTTTCCAGTTGCTCCATGCACTCGCTGTGGGTCACCAGAATCAGGTTACGCCCGGCCACTTTATGCGCAAGCGTCTCGCGCAGCATGGTGCCCTTGCAACTGATCAGCCAGTCTTCCCCCGCGCCAACCTTGTTGAACATGAAGTTGGCAGTCTGTGCAGTGCGCAGGATCGGGCTGTTGTAGATATCGGCCTTGCCCAGGCCAAGGTGTTTGAACTGTGCCCCAAGGCTCTCGGCAACACTGCGAGAGCGCTCGGTAATGCCATCGTTGCCAACCAGGCAAGGCGCCGAGGAGTGATCGCAGCGCTCGACGTGACGCACCAGCACGATGATGTCGCCCTTGGCCCATCCCGCCATCAAAGCCTGTGCACCGGCCACATTGCCGTGAGCCAGGTCCGGTGCGGTGGCGGGACGCAACAAAAACAAGGTCAGCGGAATGACCAGCAGCGCCGAGGCCAACACCACCGCAGCGTTGCGATAGCGGGCGAAGCGGTTCAGATCGATCGAGCGTTTTTTTCCGAAAAGACTCAGTCTTAATTCCACATCACGCCGCCTCGCCAGCAAACACTACCCCATTAGATCCCGGCAGGTTAAAGAAAGGCGCGTCGGTGACTGGTGAAACGTATGTGAAAAAAAGCTCAAAAGCGCTGTAAAAATCTTGTTACACAAACCCTGCGGAAAAATCCTTTCAGCTCCAGGGATTGCTGCCGATACATCCTGCTTACACAGCTTGGCGGCTTCCAAAAAAAACAATCTTCCAGCCAACCGACGATAAAGAAGTACCAAGTTCCTGGAGGAATGTGATGAATAGCTGGTTCGGTAACATCAGCGTGAACCTGAAGCTGGGCCTGGGGTTTGGCCTGGTCCTGGCACTGACCTGCGTCCTGGCCCTGACCGGCTGGACCAGCCTGGGCGGGTTGATCGACCGCAGCAACTGGATGAGCGACATCACCCAACTCAACGCCGGCCTGACCAAGCTGCGCGTGGTCCGCCTGCAATACATGCTGACCAACGGCGACGAAACCGCCGCACAGAGCGTGCAGACCACCCTCGACGCCTTCTCGGCCCAGCAGCAAGCCCTGCTGGCGAAGTTCAAGAGCCCGGAAAACCTCAAGCTGCTGCGAGAGCAAGGCGCCGTCATCGACACCTACAGGACGTCCCTGGGCAAGATGCGCAGTGCCTATCGCGCCGGCAACAGCGCCCGTGACGCCATGAGTGCCAACGCCGAAACCGCCAACACGCTGATCAATGACATCAATACCCGCGTGCAGCAAATGCCGTTGAGCGACCAGCGCTTCGAACAGTTCCAGGCCATCACCGCGGCCAAGGAAGCGTTCCTGCTGGCCCGCTACGAAGTGCGCGGCTACACCGCCAGTACCAATGCCGAGACCGAGCAAAAAGCTGTCGGCCAACTGGACGCCGCCATCGCCAGCCTGAAACCGCTGAACGCGCACTTCGCCGATTCCCAGCAAGACGCCCTGCGTCAATTGGAAACCGCGTTGAGCAACTACCGCAACGCCTTGCAGGCCTACAAGGCCGCCAGCAATGACGCGGTGCAAGCGCGCAAGGAAATGACCGACCAGGGCGCCGCCATCGTGTCCCAGAGCGATCAGCTGTATCAGATCCAGCTCGACCGACGCGACGCCGAAAGCGCCCAGGCCCGTACCCTGCAACTGATCAGCACGTTGCTGGCATTGCTGGTGGGCATCATTGCCGCCGTGGTCATCACTCGCCAGATCACCCGGCCATTGCGCGAAACCCTGGCGGTGGTCGATCGCATCGCCAGCGGTGACCTGTCCCACAACGTGCTGGTCACCCGTCGCGACGAACTCGGCGTGTTGCTGCAAGGCATCGCGCGCATGGGCGTAACCCTGCGCGACTTGATCAGCGGCATCCGCGACGGCGTGACCCAGATCGCCAGCGCCGCCGAAGAGCTGTCGGCCGTGACCGAGCAGACCAGTGCCGGGGTCAACAGCCAGAAAGTCGAGACCGATCAGGTCGCCACCGCCATGCACGAGATGACCGCCACCGTGCAGGAAGTCGCGCGCAACGCCGAAGAAGCCTCGCAAGCCGCTGCGGCGGCGGACTGCGAAGCCCGTGAGGGTGACAAAGTGGTCAACGAAGCCATCGCCCAGATCGAGCGCCTGGCCAGCGAAGTGGTGCGCTCCACCGAGGCCATGAGCGTGCTGCAACAGGAAAGCGACAAGATCGGCAGCGTCATGGACGTGATCAAGGCCGTCGCCGAACAGACCAACCTGCTGGCGCTCAATGCCGCCATCGAAGCGGCCCGTGCCGGTGAAGCCGGTCGTGGTTTTGCGGTGGTGGCCGACGAAGTCCGCGGCCTGGCCCAGCGTACGCAGAAATCCACCGAGGAAATCGAAGGCCTGGTGGCCGGCCTGCAGAACGGCACGCAACAAGTGTCTGCCGTGATGAACAACAGCCGCGTCCTCACCGACAGCAGCGTGGCCCTGACCCGCAAGGCCGGCGAGTCACTGGAGAACATCACCCGCACGGTGTCCAATATCCAGTCGATGAACCAGCAGATCGCCGCCGCTGCCGAACAGCAAAGCGCCGTGGCCGAGGAGATCAGCCGCAGCATCATCAACGTGCGCGATGTGTCCGAACAGACCGCCGCGGCGAGCGATGAGACCGCCAAGTCCAGCGTTGAACTGGCGCGGCTGGGTGGTCAATTACAGCAGATGGTGAGCCACTTCCGCGTGTGATGACTTCAGGCTCGTCCTGTAGGAGCGAGCTTGCTCCGGGCGGCGCTCCGACGATGGTTGTCAACGATAACGCGTGCATTCTGAATGATCGCGGCGCTGGCAAGTTCTTCGCGAGCGAGCTCGCTCCTACAGGGGAACTCAGCTCATCCAGAGATCTATCACTTCAACACCGCTGAACTCGAAATCTCGAACATTGCGGGTGGCTATTGCCGCCCCATGACTTCGGCAAATGGCGGCAATTTGCGCATCTGCCATTGAAACCGCACGCCCATTTGCCTCAGCACCTGCCGTCAGCGTTGCGTACTCAACAGCGGCATGGGCATCGAACGGCAAAATGCGTCCGGTAAAGTCCTCTTCGAACATGGCCATGGCATGGGCTTCAAGTTTTTGTTTGCACTTGCCCGAAGGCAGGCGTGCGATGCCGTGGAGTATTTCCGCCACCGTTACCGTACTGACTGCCAGATCCATCGCCGGCTGCGCATCAACCCAGGCAAGCACCCTGGCTTCAGGCTCGACTCGCATAAACTCTGAAAGAACGTTGGTATCGAGCACTATCATTCAGAAAAATCCACCGCCGTTGCTTTCTCTGAACGCTCTGGCAGATCAAGCTCGACTCCACCGAGAGCGCTGAATCTGTTGCGGATCCTGCTTCCAAGTCCACCGGCGCGATCAACTGTCGCCAAGGCCCTGCCCAGAATCAGGCGAGCCTCTTCTTCCATGGAATGTCCGTTATGAGCCGCTGTGATGCGCAGTTGCTCCTTGAGCTTCTCATCAAGGTTTCTAATTGTGATGCTGGCCATGATGCCTCCTGCAATCAATGAAATCATTGATTGCAGGCTAGCACATCCTGGCAAACCAAAACCCGGCAATCTTCCGAATGGCCAATATCACCGCGTCCCGCGCTGGCGCAATGCCGACGGCATGAAGTAAGCGTCTTCCGGTACCGGTTGGGCGAAGTCCACTGTGCCCGGCTCTTCGTTATCCAGGTTCTGCACGTAGTAACGACGCGCCTGCAAGTCATGGAATACGTCCAGCGCACTCCAGGTGGTGGGCAGGTCGTAGAAGTTTTTCAGGTAGGCCATCGACACCCGCCACAACTCCCCTCGCCCGTCGTATTGATCCACCAATGCGGCGCCCCAACTGTCTTCGTCCAGAAACAGCACGCGCTTGGAATAGATATGCCGCGCGCCTGGCTTGAGCGTGCCTTCGACCACCCAGACCCGATGCAGCTCATAACGGGTGAATTGCGGATTGAGGTGGCCCGGCGTGAGCAACTGCTCGTACTTCACCTCAGGGCTGCCGACTTTGTAATTGTTATAGGGAATGTAGACCTCTTGCTTGCCCTTGAGCTTCCAGTCGTAGCGGTCTGGCGAGCCGTTGAACAGGTCCGTATCGTCCGCCGTGCGCAGGCCGTCGGATGAGGCGATCGGGGTGTCATACGCGAGGTTCGGCGCCCGGCGCACACGGCGCTGGCCGGCGTCGTAGACCCAGGCCTGGCGCGGGTCCTTGAGCTGGTCCAGGGTCTCGTGAACCAGTGCTGCACCGCCCGCCAGCCGGGCCGGGCTCTTCACGAACGCCAGGTAGTAGAACAGGATATTTTTCAGGTCGGCAAACTGCCCGCCCGAGCGGTAATAATTGAAGAGTCCCTCCTGCTGCGAGGTCACCAGCGCGAAGCTGCCGTTGCGTTGTACCGGCGCTTCGGAGGCACGACGGACCACATAGATGCCGCGATAACGGGTGATGTGGTTCCACAGCACCTCGATGCCATCCTTGGGCACCGGGAACGGCACACCGCCATAGGCATCGGCAAAACCGGTCCCGCCATCGAGCAGCTTGGCCGAGGTCGCATTTTTCAAGGTGTTGTCGTACAGCCACTGCGGCGCCGAGCTCGAGCGGCGAGAGGGATAGACCGGCATCTGGAAGGTGTCGGGGTAGCTGTTGAACAGTGCGATCTGACCCGGGCTGAGGTGGGCCTTGTACTGTTCAAGGTTGGCCTTGGTGATGGTGAAGAGCGGCTTGTCCGCCGCATAGGGATCAAGGTGATGCTGGCCTGGCTTGTAGCCCGCCGGCGCCTGGGTGATGCCGCCGCTCCAGGCCGGAATGGTCCCGGCCGCGTTGCCGGCACGCTCGGCCCCCAGCGGCGTCAGCGTGGTCTTCAATTGCTCGGCCTGCTGGGGCGTGACCGCGGCCAGCGCGCTGCCGGCGGCCAGGCTCAGGAACAGCGCCAGCGTGGTCTTGGTCAGTCGTGAAGTGTGAAACATGATCGTTCTCCGAAATACAAAAACCTGTAGGAGCGAGCCTGCTCGCGATAGCGGTGTGTCAGCCAACATCAACTTCGACTGAAAGTCCGTCATTGCGAGCAAGCTCACTCCTACAGGGGGATGAGTTGGAACTCACAAGAAGTACTTGAGGTTGAAGCCAACGTTGTCGCGATCACGCAGGCCGTTGTCCTGCCCGCCGCCGTAGAACTCGGTGTATTGCAGCTCGGCCTCCAGCTTGTTCTGGTAGTTGGCCTTGATCCCCAGGGTGTAGGCCTTTCGGCCCTCGATGATGTTGCCCGCCTGATAGCTGTTGCCCTCGAAGTCATCCTTGTAGACGACATAAGGCGAGACGTTGACCCCGGCATACACGTCGTTCCAGGTGCCGTTGAGCATCGCGGTGTAGCTGTAGGAGTTGCGGTTGACCTGGTCGCTGCGCTCGCCGCCGGACACATAGGAAAAGTTACCGGTGCCAGCGAAGTAACGGGTACTGCCGTCATACGCGGTGTATTGCAGGCTGCTGCCCCGCAGGTGCTCGGACGCCAGTTCGAATACGCCGAACATCGAGTCGAATGACAGGCTCGGGCCAAAGTTGTAGATCGTGCCCAGGGACGTGTTGAACGCTTCCACCCGCTCGGCGTTATTGATCTGGCTGTCGAGCGTGACCTGCTGCCCGCCGATGTTGATGGTCTGGCCGCCTGCCGCTGCGGCGGCGCCGTTGGCCAGGTCGCCGATCAGGTCGTTGGTGGCGGCGACCCCGATGGGCAGGTTCGGCCGATAGGCCACTTCACCGAACACCGACGCCTGGCCCAGGGTGGTATTGAAACTGAAGCCGTACATGCGGATGTCTTCGGCGTAGCGTCGATGTGCCTGGATATTGCCCAGCACATCCACGGTCGCCAGGCCATTGGCGAGTTGCCCCGCCTGACTGCCGGCGACACCGGCCAACAGGTTGGTCAGGGCATTCATGTCGATGCCCTTGTACCCGCCCAGATCGGCGGAAATGGTTGGTTCCTTGGCGTGGTAGTTGACCATGTACAACCCGAACTCGGTGCTGTTGAGCTCTTCTACGATGTAGCGAAAAGCGAAACCGAACTGGCCGTCGTTGCGCGCGTTGTCATCCTTGCCGACCGAGGCCACTTTGACGGTGTTGCCAAAGGCCGGGGTGACCCCGTTGGCGTACAGGCCGGTGGTGCTCAGGGCCTGGTTGAGCAACGGGTTGTTGCCCAGTGCACTGTACAGACCGATCACATTGCCGAAGCCAGGCACCGGGGTGTCCAGGGCGGTACCGGTAAAGTTGTTGTAGGCGGTGTTGCCGCCGTCGGCGAACAGGTCCGTCTGCGAGTAGAACGTGCCGACCGGGTCGATGCGGGTTTCCTTCCAGTTCGTCTGGTAAAAGCTTTCCATGGTCAGGCTGTCGGTCAGGCCGATGTTGAAGCTCAGCGCTTCCACCGGTACCAGCACTTCCTTGACTTCGGCACCGGGCAAACGGTACTTGGCCGCATCCACCGGGTTGGTGGTGTTGATCCCGCCTCGGTAGAAAATCCCCTCGCCCCAGTTGAACACCTGGCGCCCTATGCGTGCCGTGAGCGGCATCTGCGCGACGTCCCAGTTGCCATAGAGGTAGGCGTCGAGCATCTCCACCCGGCTGCCGGCGATATCGCGGGTCTGGTCCGTGAAGTGGTCGTCCTGCGGGAAACTCTGGCTGGGTTGCGACGGGTTGTTGTTGCGGTAGTAATCGTTGCGCTTGTCCATCAGTTGCGTGTCATAGAACGCGGTACCGCGCACGAACATCCCGTAGTTCTGATAGTTGGCCTCGAGCTCCGAGGTGATCTTGTACACCTCGGAAACCAACCCGGTATCGAAGTTGCGATTGCCGTCGTTGGTGTTGACGTCATCGTTGTTCTTGTCCCGGCCCTGGACCCGCCACAAGCGCCCATAGGACAGGGTACTGTCGAATGAACCGGTGACCTGGTTGTCCAGCACGCTGAACTCCTTGGCCTGCACGCCGTCGACCGCGCACAGTTGCAGCAGCCCTGCCAGGCCCACGCCGGGAAGCGCCGCGCCAGACAGGCGAAATCGAGTGTTCATGATCTGTTCCCCTTTCCCTGGTTTTATTGTTTTTGTGTTCTGACACTGTTGCTGCGATGGCTATGGCGCCAATCCCGCACGGGCGTAAATCCGGCTGTGGGCGCCGAAATGCCCCAGCAGTTTGAACAGCTGCCGGTTAAGTGCCGGATGATCGAAGTCTTCGCGCTGCAGCTGATTACCGTTGCTGAAATCGCTGGTGATCGGTGCCGTGTCCAGCCACTGGCCGATGGCTTCATCAAATGCCGCCGATTCGTCGACAGACTCGGCACTCACTACTTCGCGCAGGTAGTCCACCGAGTACGGCGGATAGCGGGCGTCCTGTGCAGAGTCGGCATAAGCGTCGAGCATCGGGTGTGCCTGGCCGGCGCGCAGCAGGCGACGAAGCCAGGTCGACTGATATTTCTCCACTTCCATGTGCCGGGTGGCGACCCGTTCGATGGCCGCATGTTTGTCCGCATCGAAGCCGGCCAGGGCCTTGCCTTCCAGCACCAGCAGGCTCGCCAGTTCCACACCGGGCAGCGGCTTGGCGTGATACGGCTGGGTCAGGTCCTGAACGTGGTGCAGGCCCCAACCGAGAAATCGATAACCCCAGTAAGGATGGCCAGTGGCAAACGCCAGTCGCGCCAACCCCATGTACTGGTAGGCGCGCCAGTCCGGCCAGCTGCGCTGAAGAAATCCGGCGGCGGCATACACCACCGGGCTTTCATGGAAAAACCCCATATGGAACGGCGCCTGGGAGCTGTACTGAAACCGGGCGTCACCGAAAGGCTGCGGGCCGAAGTCGTACAACGCGCCCACTTCGCCCGGGTTGTCGCTGAACAGGTTGATGTCGTGGCCGTAATCCGGCTCGTCGGCGGCGCTGGCCAACACGGCCAGAGGCGCGACTTGTTCATGGTCAGCCACAAGAATGAAGCGCTGGCGATTCCACGGTGAGAGCGTCTGCTCCACCATGACTTGTTCGGCCTTGAGGTGTTCACGCTCGGGCAGATCCTTGCCCGGCACCGGCTGGATGACCATCGCCAGATGAATCCAGGGATTGATGCGCAGTGCGGTGAGGAAGTCGTGGCGCAGATTGTCCCCGGGCACGGCTGGCAATCGCAGGTTGTCGGGGCGCGGCGGGTATTGGGCGAAGTGCTCGCGGGCGAAAAGCTCCTGCTCATCCAGCAGCGCACTCACGGCCTGGTATTGCTGCGAAAGAAACTGTTCCAGCGGCTCGACTTCGACCTGCGGTGCATCACGCAACGCCGGCAAATCCTGCAACGCCAGGTAGCTGCCCACCGTATGGTTCGACCAGCCCCAGGCTGTCGGGGCCGTTGCACAAAGCAGCAACAGGAGGAATGTCAGCTTCATTGCTTGGTTCTTATTGGATGTGCTGTGGGGGTTGAGCCTAACAACCGACCCTGCCCCTGACACTGTCCAATCTCACCAGAAAAGTTCTCCGATAGCGCCACATGAGGTGGCGTGAAAACACCACCGGACATTGTAGGAGTGAGCCTGCTCGCGATGGCGGTGTGTCAGCCAACAGTTACTTTGACTGACACACCGCCATCGCGAGCAGGCTCGCTCCTACAGGGATCTACGGTGTTATTTCAGGCGGGGTAACCGGTAATTTTGCGGATGCTCTGGTACAACGGCTTGAGCTGTCGATACATGCGCAGGTAGACCTCTTTGTACAGTCGCTCATAGATCTGCTGCGCCTCGGGTTGCGGCATGAATACCGCACCGACCCGCGTCATGGCAGCCATCGCCGTGGGGAAATCCGCGTGCAACCCCAGGCCCACCGCACAGCAAATCGCCGCGCCCAGGCCGGACGCTTCGTAGACATGCGGACGCTCGGCCGGCAGGCCAAAAATGTTCGCCGTGAGTTGCATCGCGGCATCACTCTGCGAACCTCCGCCGGCAACGCGCAGGCGAGTGACGGAGACCCTCGAACGTTTCTCGATCTTCTCCATGCCCTGACGCAGGGCATACGCCAGGCCTTCGAGGATCGCCCGGTAAATGTGCGCGCGGGTATGCACGTCGCCGAAGCCGATCATCGCGCCCTTGGCTTCCACACCCGGCTCGCGGATGCCGGGCGACCAGTAGGGTTGCAGCATCAACCCCATGGAACCCGGCGGCACCGCGTCGACCAGCGCATCGAAGAGTTGCTCGGGCTCCACGCCCTGGGCTTTGGCCTGCTGCATTTCCCGCAGGCCGAACTCGTTCTTGAACCAGCTGACCATCCAGTAGCCGCGATAAATCATCACCTCGCAGTTGAATTGATCCGGCACCGCGGACGGGTAAGGCGGAATCAACGGGACGATTTCCAGGTAGCGCGAGCGGGTGCTGGTGATCGTCGCCGTGGTGCCGTAGGAAAGGCACACGGTGCCTGGGTCGACGACGCCGGAGCCCACGACTTCGCAGGCCTTGTCGGCACCTGCGGCGATCAGCGGCAGCCCCTCGGGAATGCCGGTGTGGCGGCTGGCCTCGGCGCTGATGTAGCCCAGGGTTTCACCGGGCTTGTGAAGGTTCGGCAGTTGCTCTGGACGCACCGCCAGCGCCTGCCATTTCCAATCGGTGGGGGCGGCCCATTTCAGGCGTTTGAAGTCGAACGGCAGGTAACCGACGCAACAGCCCACCGAATCGACAAAGCGCCCGCAAAGGCGATGGGTGAGAAACCCCGAGAGCAGCAGAAATTTGTCGGTCGCCGCCCAGACGTCAGGCTGATGGCGGGCGATCCAGTTGGCCTCGGCCTGGGCGCGAAAGTGGTCCACCGTGGCTTGCGCGCCGACCAGTTTGAACAGCCAGCCCCACGGTCCCTTGATGCCGCCTTTGACTTCGGCCTGGCGTTGATCGAGCCACAGGATCGCCGGGCGCAGTGCCTTGCCATGGGCATCGACATTGATCACGGTGCCGCGCTGGGTGGTCAGGGATACACCGGCAATCTGTGAACGATCGATGCCGGTTTGTTGCCACAACTGCTGGCAGGCCTCACCCAGTTTTGCCCAGTAATACTCCGGGTCCTGCTCGGCCCAGCCAGGTTGAGTCGAGTAATAGGCCTGCAACTCGACCTTGCCTTTGCCCAGCAGATTGCCCTGCAGGTCGAAGAGCAGCGCGCGCACGCTCTGGGTGCCGTTGTCGATGGCCAACAGGTAACGCTTGTTCGGGTGGTTATCCATGGAGCTCTCTTCAATGGGCATCAATGCGCGGCATCCGGCAAACCATGATGGCGTTGCCACAACGCCCGATAACGCTGTAATTCCTGCTGCCAATGCTCATCGTCCCAGCCCAGTCGCGGTTGGCAGAGTTGGCGAATGGCAGCGAAATAATCCTCACCACCGCGCGGCAGCAACAGGCCCAGACGGGTTCGGCGCAGCAGTAGGTCATCCAGGTGCAGGACCATTTCCCCATCGCAGGCAACGGCCAGCTCCGCCCACAAGGTGTCTGTGCCGCCGACGGTGTCGTGGCCCAGTTCGGTGATCAGTTGCGCCAGCCTCGGCAGGTCACGGCCATGCCGCCCGGCCAGGCGTCGCCACCGGCTGACGCTGAGCCCAGGGATCGCCTGCGGCGGCACGACGGCAAACACCGGCGCGGCGTCATCAACGAATGGACGGTCGAGCATGCTCGCGCAGGCCTTGAGCACTTCGATGGCCTGCGGGCGAAAGGTGGTCAGCTTACCGCCGGCCAGGGTCACGCAACCAGGCTCCTGCCACAGCACATGCTCACGGGTTTCATTCGACGGTTTGTCTTGTCGCTCACCCGCCGCACCGCCCACCACCGGGCGTACTCCCGACCAGGTCGACAGCACATCGGCAGCGACCACCTCGGCCTGGGGAAACTGTTGGCTGCAGGCCGCCAGCAGATAGTCGAGTTCATCAACGCTGATGCTCGCGCTCTGGTCCAGATCGCCGTGATGATCGAGGTCCGTGGTGCCGACTACCGTGGCGCCCTCCCAAGGAAAAACGAACACCGGTCGACGGTCACGCTCGTGCAGGAAGGTGAAGGCTTGCGCCACTGGCAGGCGCCAGCCCGGCAACAACAGATGACTGCCACGCAACGGGCGCAACTGGCGAGGAGCGTCGGGCAGGCGCAAGCGCTCGGCCCACGCGCCGGTGGCCACGGCCAGCACTCCGCAACGCAATGTCAGTGATCCGCCGCCCTCGCAGTCTTCGACCTGAACCCCACAAACGCGCCCCTCTTCACGCAGCAATTGCTGCACGCGCACGCCGTTGAGCACCACGGCGCCGTCGGCACGGGCCTCGCCCAATACGCGCATCACCAGACGGGCATCATCCGTCAGCGCATCGACAAAACAGGTGCCGCCCAGCAGGTCATCTTCCTTCACCCCAGGCGCCAGATAACGCAGTTGTTGCGCGTCATGGAAGCGATGGCTGCGCCGTCCGGCCAAGGCGTCATAGATGGACAGCAAACCACCCAGCACCCGTGGCCCGGGAAAACCGCCACGGTAATGCGGCATCATGAAACTCATCGGCTCCACCAGCCCCGGCGCTTCGTCAAGCAGGCGCTGGCGTTCGCGCACCGAGTCGCGGGTCAGGCGCCACTGGCCCTTGGCGATGTAACGCAAGCCGCCATGGACCATTTTCGAGGAGCGACTGGAAGTGCCCCAGGCGAAATCGCGCTGCTCCAGCAGCAGGCAGCGCCAGCCACGGCGCGCGGCTTCGCGCAGGATACCGGCACCGCTGATGCCGCCGCCGATGACGATCAGGTCCCAGGTTTCATCCGCCAGCGTCGGCAGCACCTGCTGTCGCCACGCCGCGTTCCAGTCCAGGCTCATGGCCGTCACTCCTGCAACAGCGTGCCAGGGTTCAGTCGCCCGGCCGGATCAAAATGCCGACTCAGTGCCTGCAGGGTGTCCATCGCCAGCGCGCCCTTCTCACGCCGCAGGTACGGCGCGTGATCCTTGCCCACGCCATGCTGGTGACTGATGGTGCCATGGTTGTCGACGATGGTCTGGCTGGCCGCCTGCTTGAGTGCCTGCCAGCGCGCCAGGGTGGCGGGGTAGTCCGCCGCCGGGCGAAACACATAGGTGGTGTAGATGCTCGATCCTTCACCGTAGACATGGGAAAGGTGGGTGAAGACATGCACCCGCTCGCCTTCGGCAGCCAGGGCGTCGCGCAGGCTGTTTTCGATCAGCGTGAGCAGGTTGTCGACGTTGCTCCAGTCAGTGGCCGTTTCCAGGGTGTCCACCACGTAACCGGCGTTCCACAGGTTTTCGCGCAGGTAGGGAAAACGAAAACGGTTCTGCGCCCACTTTTTGCCGAGCAAGGTGCCGGTAAACACCCCGCCGAACGCCTTGAGGTGCTGCCGGGCCTGACGCAGAGACAGCGCATTTTGCCGACGATTGCCGGTCACGCCGAACGTCAGCAGGCATTTGCCCGCACCGGCGCCGCGCAGGGCCAGATACTTTTCCAGCCAGGCGATCTGCTGCGGGTGACCGGCCAACGCCAGCTGCGTTTCGGTTTCCACCGCGTTGGACAGGCGCAGCATCGACAGCGGCACGCGCGCCTGGGCCAACTGGCGGATGGCTTGCAGCGCCTTGGGCCAATCGGGCAGAAACACCCCATAGAAACGTTCATCGGCAGGCAGTGCGCTGACCCGCACCTTCACCTCGGAAATGATCCCGAAACGCCCCTCACAGCCCAACACCACTTCCCGCAGATCGGGCCCGGCCGCCGAGGCCGGAAAGGATGGAATTTCCAAAGGCCCGGCAAAGGTTTCCAGGGTCCCGCCGGCGAACAGTTGCTCGATCCGCCCATAACGCAACGACTGTTGGCCACTGGAGCGGCTGGCGACCCAACCGCCCAGGGTCGACAGCTCCCACGACTGCGGGAAATGCCCCAGGGTGTAACCACGGGCGCGCAACTGACTTTCCACTTGCGGTCCACTGGTGCCGGGGCCGAAGGTCGCCAGCAGGCTCTCTTCGTCGAGGTCCAGCAGGCGATTCATGCGGGCCAGGGAAACCGTCACCACCGGCCGCGCGGAACTCGGCGGGTTGATGTGACCAGCCACCGAGGTGCCGCCGCCATAAGGAATCAGGCACAGGTCCTGTTCATGGGCGAGCAGCAGTAACTTGCGAATCTGCTCAGCGGTCTCGGGATAGGCCACGGCGTCGGGATAATTCCCCAACGCGCCTTCACGCAACGCCAGCCAGTCCGGCAGGCTCTGGCCCCGCGCATGCAGCAAACGATCATGGGCATCCACGCTGTACAAATAGTGTTGCTGCAACCGCGACGGGGGCACACGGGCCAAAGCCGTCTCAAGCGTCGCGTCGGGCAGCGCTCGGCCGTCCCCCACCCGCCGGGCGAGAAAACTCGCGCCCTGGGCCGGCAGTTCGACCACCGTGGTTGCATCTCCCCAGCCGTTCCAGCGTCGCATGCGTGTGTCCTTTTGCGGTTCTGATCAGTGATATTTCAGGCCCCCATACTAGTCAGCCGTCCGAAAGTGTCACGGTCGCATCCGGCCAGTTCGAGTAGCCAATTGAGTCAAACGTCGCGCAGGCGTCAGCCATTTACTTTAGTCGTGGTTTCAAATTACCTTTCAAGGCATTCATCCGCGCACGCGGGCCTTGATCAAAGGAATACGATCATGCAATCCCTGGGCTTCACTTCAGTTCCGCCACTGCTCAAATACCTGCGTCATGCCGAACAACTGGGCATGGCCATCGAGCCTGCGTTGGCGGCTGCCGGGTTGCAGGCACAGCAGTTGAGTGACAACAGCCTACGGTTGCCGGGTGAAGCCCATGAACGGCTGCTCGACTATTTCTGCGAACACTCGGGCGATGCGTTGTTCGGTCTCAACGCCGCGCGTTTTGTGTTGCCCAACTCCTGGAGCGTGCTCGGTTACATCACCATGAACTGCGCGACACTGGGCGACGCCATGAGCCGCATCATGCCGTTCGAGAAGCTGGTGGGAGACATGGGCGTCAGCCGCGCCGAGGTGCAAGGCAGCGAGGTGCACCTGATCTGGACATGCCGCCATCAGCGCCCGCGAATTCGCCGACACCTGGTGGAAAACGTGCTCGGTTCCTGGCTGCAATACGCGCGCTGGATCGCCGACACGCAAATGTCGCCGGCCGCCGTCTGGCTGGAACATGCCCGTCCGGCCGACACGACGCTGGCAGAGTACGAGCAGTTCTTCGACTGCCCGGTACTGTTCAATCAGCCTTATTCGGCGCTGATTGTCCCGTTGCCGTATTTGCAGTTGCCATTGCGCCAGGCCGATGCGCAATTGCTGCGCACGCTGGAAGAACATGCCCAGGGATTGATGGCCACACTGGAGGACGCGTCGCTGGAACAGCGGGTCAAAAGCATCCTGCGAAAGTTGCTCAAGGAAGGTCTGCCACGCAAGGAGCAGGTGGCAGAGCATCTCGCGGTGTCAGTGCGCACGCTGCAACGCCAGCTGCATCTGGCCGGTACGTCGTACCAGCAGATCCTCGATGACCTGCGCCAGGAACTGGCCGAGCATTACCTGCTCAACAGCACCCTGCCGATTCAGGACATCGCCCAGTACCTGGGTTTCACCGAACCCCGCTCGTTTCACCGCACGTTCAAAAGCCGGCGCGGGATGCCGCCGGGTGAGTTTCGCCAAACCCACCGGGTGCCGAACGAAGGGTAAAGACTTAAGCCTGAGGGGCTGAAGGCTCAGAGGCTGATCGCGTTAGTGAACACCAAGCGATTGCCGAACGGGTCGGCGATGGTCATGTCCTGGCTGCCCCAGGGCATGGCCTGAATCTGCGGATGGGAAAACCTGTATTCCTTGGCCAACAGTTGCTGCTGAAACTTCTCTAGCTCATCCGTCTCGATCCGCAGGGCAGAACCCGGTGTGCTGTCGCCATGGTGTTCGGACAGGTGCAGCACGCATTCGCCACGGGAGATTTGCAGGTACAGCGGGAAATTCGCTTCGAATCGATGTTGCCAGTCGATCTTGAAACCGAGGAAGTCGACGTAGAACTCCACTGCCTTGGCTTCGTCGAAAATACGCAGGATCGGAGTGGTTTTGCCGAAGCTCATCGAGTTGCTCCCAGACGGTGAAAGCCCGTGGTGTAGCCGGGCCTGATGTCAGCAATTCGGCGCGGAAATGCCAATCTTTAGTCTCAAAATGCCATCACTGTGACGCAGTCCTCGAAACTCACTGAAAACCCGTGCGCAAATCCCCTTCCCGGGCCAGGAACCGCCCTTCCCTGCGCCCGTTGGCCTGGCCATCGCGGTAGCTCAACACACCGTTGACCCATACCCCCTCGATGCCTTGCGCCGCCTGCTGCGGATCGTTGAAATCGGCGACATCCCGGATGGTTGCCGGATCGAACAACACCAGGTCGGCCCAATGGCCTTCGCGGATCTCACCGCGCTCCTTCAAACCGAAACGTGCCGCCGACAGCCCGGTCATTTTGTGCACGGCGGTGTGCAGCGGGAACAGTCCTACATCACGGCTGAAATGTCCGAGTACCCGAGGGAATGCGCCCCACAAGCGTGGGTGCGGGAACGGGTCTTCCGGCAAGCCGTCGGAGCCGACCATCGACAGCGGGTGCGCGAGGATTCTGCGGACATCCGCCTCATCCATTCCGTAGTACACCGCACCGGCCGGTTGCAGTTGGCGAGCGGCCTCCAGCAACGGCACATTCCATTCAGCGGCGATGTCCATCAGGTCGCGGCCGCCCATTTCCGGGTGCGGGGTCGACCAGGTGATGGTGATGCGGTGGGCATCGGTCACCTGCTTCAAATCCAGCGTCGAAGAACTCGCTGCATACGGATAACAATCGCAACCGACCGGGTGGGTTTTCGCCGCTTCTTCGAGGGATGCCAGCAGTTGCGGACTACGCCCCCAGTTACCGGCGCCCGCGCATTTTAGGTGGGAAATGATCACCGGGCTTTGCGCATGGCGACCGATCTGGAACGCCTCGTCCATGGCCTCCAGCACCGGTTCGAATTCGCTGCGCAAATGGGTGGTGTAGACCGCTCCGAACGCGGTCAACTCTTCGGTCAGTTGCATCACTTCATCGGTGGATGCCGAGAAGGCACTGGCATAGGCAAGGCCGGTGGACAGGCCCAAGGCGCCGGCCTCCAGGCTCTCGCGCAATTGCTCGCGCATCGCACTGATTTCTTCCGCCGTGGCGGTGCGAAACAGGTCGTCCAGATGATTGCTGCGCAACGCCGTATGGCCGACCAATGCCGCGACGTTCAGCGTGGTGTTCGCCGCTTCGACCGCCGCACGGTAGTCGCGGAAGGTCGGATAAACGAACGCAGCGGCCGTGCCCAACAGGTTCATCGGGTCCGGCGGATCGCCGCGCAAACTCACTGGTGACGCGCTGATCCCGCAGTTGCCGACGATGACCGTGGTCACGCCCTGGCTGAGCTTGGGCAGCATCTGCGGCTGACGGATCACCACAGTGTCGTCATGGGTGTGCACGTCGATGAAACCCGGCGCCAGCACATGGCCCTGCGCGTCGATTTCTTCGCTGGCACGGGCATCGCGCAAGTCGCCGATACGCTCGATGCGCCCGTTGAGAATGGCCACGTCGGCGGGGTAACCGGGGCTGTTGCTGCCGTCGATGATCAGGGCGTTGCGAATCAGCGTGTCGTACTGCATGTCAGTCTCCCAGCGGCAAGTGATCGTCGCCGCCGCGGTATTCGTCGAGGGCGAGTTTGATCCGCCGCAGACGTTCTTGATTGTCTTCAGGATTGGCCAGGGCCAGCTCGGTGGCGAGCACGTCGATGGCCAGCAGCATGCCGTAGCGCGCTGCCGTGGGTTTGTAGATGAACGAGGTTTCGGCGCTTTGCAGGGGCAGGACGATGTCGGCCAGTTGCGCCAGCGGAGAATCGGCCCGGGTGATGGCCAGAATGCGTGCGCCGTAGTTGCGCGCCAGTTCCACCGTTTCAATCAGCTCCGGGGTGATCCCGGTCAGCGAGCAGACAATTACCACGTGTTCGGCGCTGAGGCTGGCGGCTGTGACGCGCATCATCACCGCATCGTGGCATACCGCAATCGGATAGCCGAGGCGCACTAGGCGCACTTGCAGTTCATCGCTGCACAGGGTCGAGCAGCCGCCCATGCCGAAAGCGTGAATCATCCGCGCCTTGCCCAGCAGTTTCACCGCATCGGCGAAACGCGACTCATCGAACGCGGCCAGGTGCTGGCGCAAGGTCGACTCGATATCGCCCACGATCTGCCCGTAGAACGCCGACTGCTCGGGCGTGCCCGCAGGGTCGAGAAACCGGCTGCCGACGCCGCTGGCCTGGGCCAGTTGCAGGCGCAGGTCACGCAGGTCCTTACAGCCGACCGTGCGGGCGAAGCGCGACAGCGTGGCGCTGCTGACCTCCGCCCGCAGCGCCAGCTCATCGAGGCTGGCGGAGGCGGCAAATCCTACGTCGTCGAGCATCAGGCGGGCGATGCGTCCTTCACCGGCGCTGAAGGAGTCCTGACGGGCGCGGATCTGGTAGAGGATGTCCATGCAAGTGGCTCCGGCTAAATCAGGTAAGAAAGGCCAACGGTAAGGCCGAAGGCAATGACCGAGATCAACGTCTCGAGCACGGTCCAGGTCTTGAAGGTTTGGGTAACGGTCATGTTGAAGTATTCCTTGATCAACCAGAAACCGCCGTCGTTAACGTGGGAAAAGATAACCGACCCGGCGCCAGTCGCCAGCACCAGCAGCTCCGGATGGGGATAACCCAGACCAATGGCAACGGGTGCTACCACGCCTGAAGCGGTGGTCATGGCCACAGTGGCAGAACCGGTGGCGATGCGCATCAACGCGGCAAACAGCCAGCCCATCAACAGCGGCGACAAATGAAACTCGTGGGCCAGGCCGACGATCTGGTCGGTGACGCCGGCGTCCACCAGAATCCGGTTCAAGCCACCACCTGCGCCCACCAGCAGTGTGATGCTCGCGGTCGGCGCCAGGCATTCGTTGGTGAACTTGAGGATCGATTCGCGGTTGAAGCCCTGGGCCAGGCCGAGGGTCCAGAAACTCAACAATGTGGCCAGCAACAGCGCGATCACCGAGTTGCCGATGAACAGCAGGAACTGGTTGAAACCTGTGCCCGGTGTTGAAATCAGGTTGGCCCAGCCGCCGATCAGCATCAGCACCACCGGCAACAGGATGGTCGCCATGGTGATACCGAAACCCGGCAGGCTGTCGCGCGGTTCACGCTCAAGAAACTGTCGTTCCAGCGGGTTTTCCGCCGGCAGCTGAATGCGCGGCACAATGAATTTGGCGTACAGGGGACCTGCGATGATCGCGGTCGGAATGCCGATCAGGATCGCATACATCAAGGTCTGCCCCACCGACGCCTGATACACCTGCACCGCCAGCATCGCCGCCGGGTGCGGCGGCACCAGCGCATGCACCACCGAAAGCCCGGCGACCATCGGCAAGCCGACCATCAGGATCGATACGCCCACGCGCCGCGCCACGGTAAAGGCAATCGGCACCAGCAAGACGAAACCGACTTCGAAGAACAGCGGCAGCCCCACCAGAAACGCGATGCACACCATCGCCCAATGCGCGTTCTTCTCGCCGAAACGGTCGATCAAGGTCCGCGCCACCTGCTCGGCGCCACCGGACTCGGCCATCATCTTGCCGAGCATGGTGCCCAGCGCCACCACCAGTGCGATATGCCCCAGGGTCTTGCCGACACCCGCTTCGTACGCCCCCACCACACCGGACGGCGGCATGCCCGCCACCAGCGCCAGGCCGATGGAAATCAGGGTGATGACAATGAACGGGTTGAGCCGGTAACGGGCGATCAGAACGATCAGCGCGATGATGGCAACAGCGGCATACACCAGCAGCCAATAGCCGAAGGACAGGGTCATGCGGTACTCCTCGAGAGGGTCACGTCGAAATATTTGTGAAACTCTTAAAACATTTCGGCAGGTGATTTTCAAACGAGGTGAAAGTAATTTTCGTGCAGAGGTAAGGGGTGTCGCGCAGAGGTATGAGTTGTCGCAAATAATGAAAATAAGGCAGGCGGATTTTCATCGCGCCTGCCTGTTTGATTTCAGTCGTGCTGCATCCGGGCGCGCTTGAGCAATTTCTTGCAACGCTCGGACAAATGCAGCACCCGCAAGTGCTTGCCAGCCTTGGTGTAGCGCTCGCGCAAGGTGCCCAGCGCGGCGATGGCCGAGTAGTCGACAAAACTCAGGTGCTGGCAATCAAGTGTCACTTGCGCCGGGTCATTGGCCGGATCGAACTGATTGAGAAAGGGTGTGGTCGAGGCGAAGAACAGCGTGCCATGCACCCGGTACAGCTTGCTGCCGTCAGTCTCCAGATGACTGTCGGCGTACAACTGCCGAGCCTGCTGCCAGGCGAAATTGAGCGCCGCAATGATGATGCCGCAGAGCACTGCCATTGCCAGGTCGGTGAACACGGTAATCACGGTCACCGCGATGATCACCAGCACGTCGTTCAACGGCACCTTGTTCAGCACCCGCAACGAGGCCCAGGCGAAGGTCTGTTGCGACACCACGAACATCACCCCCACCAGCGCGGCCAGTGGAATGCGCTCGATCAGCGGCGACAGAAACAGGATGAACAACAGGATCGACACCCCGGCCACCACCCCGGACAAACGCCCGCGCCCGCCGGAACTGAGGTTGATCACGGTCTGGCCGATCATCGCGCAACCGCCCATGCCGCCGAACGCACCGGACACGATGTTCGCCGCCCCCAGCGCCACGCACTCGCGATCCGGATAGCCACGGCTCTCGGTGATTTCATCGGTGAGATTCAGGGTCAGCAGGGTTTCCAGCAAGCCGACCATAGCCATCAGGATCGCGTAGGGCGCGATGATGCGCAGGGTGTCCAGGTTCCACGCAATGTCCGGCAGCGCCAGCGTCGGCAAACCACCGGCGATGTGCGCCATGTCGCCCAGGGTGCGGGTCGGCAGGCCCAGCGAATACACCGCCAGGCCCACGCCGAGAATCGCCACCAGCGCCGGCGGCACCGTGCGGGTCAGGCGCGGCAGCACGTAGACAACCGTCATGGTTACCGCAACCAGCCCGATCATCATGTACAGCGGCGTACCGCTCAACCAGGCTTCACCGCTCTTGAAGTGTTCCAGTTGCGCCAGGGCAATGATGATCGCCAGGCCGTTGACGAAGCCGAGCATCACCGGGTGCGGGACCATGCGCACCAGTTTGCCGAGCTTGAGCAGCCCGAACGCCATCATGATCAACCCGCCCATCAACACCGTGGCCAGTAGATACTGCACGCCGTGTTGCACCACCAGCGCGACGATCACCACGGCCATCGAGCCGGCCGCACCGGACACCATGCCCGGTCGTCCGCCGAACAGCGCGGTCAGGGTGCAGATGATGAACGCGCCATAGAGCCCCATCAGCGGATTGAGATGAGCCACCAGCGCGAAAGCGATGCACTCGGGCAACAGGGCGAAGGACGTGGTAAGCCCGGCCAGGACATCGGCGCGTAGACGTTTTGCTTTCATGGGGGATCGCACACAGGGAGAGACGAAAAAGAGTGTGCGGATGTTACGGAATCGGGGGCAGCGCGGCCAGCAGATGGGCCAGTGGAAACGCAATCGCGAGCAGGCTCACGCCTACATTTAACCGCGTTCCATCAGAAGGAATGCAATCAAATGTAGGAGTGAGCCTGCCCGCGATGAACGATGACGCGGTCTATCGCGAACTCAAACCATCTCGTCGCGAATCCACTCCACTACCGACGTGCGCTTCGGCACCCAACCCAACAATTCCCGCGCATGCCTGCCGCGCACCCGACTGTTGGAGCCCAAACCATAGTTGGCCATTTCATAGCCCCACTCGGTTTCCGCATCCTTGAGCGCCCAGTCCTGCGGCTCGCCCAGGTTCAGCGCCTTCGCCATGGCGGTGGTCATGTCGATGAACGACGCTTCACCGCTTTCGACGAAGTAGAAGGTGCCCGGTACGTTTTCAGTCAGCGCCAGCAGATACAGCGCCACCACGTCCTCGATGTGCACATTGGACCAGATGTTCTGGCCCGGGCCGACATGGCGTACCACACCGCTTTTGCGCGCCTGTTTGAGTAGGCGCGGTAGCTGCACGCTGTCACGATGGACGCCCAGGCTGTGGCCGTAGATCAGCGTGTTACAGATCACTGCCGAGTTCACGCCATCCATGGCCGCCGCCAGGATCAGGTTGTCGATGGCCACGCGCGCCGCCTTGTCGACTGTCGGTTTCGGCAGGTTGTCTTCGAAGTAGATGACATCACTGGATTTACCGCCCGGGGCATCACCGACGATGCTCGAACCGCTGGTGTGCAGGAACACTTTGCCAGCACCGCGCAAGGCATCGAGCAAGGCTTCCACCGCGCCACGATGATCGCTGCTGGCGGCGTTGATCACAGCGTCCGCAGCAAGCGCCTGATCGGCCAACAGGGCGCAGTCGTCCAGCGTACCGATTACCGGGGTGATGCCCAGTGCACGCAGTTCATCGGCTTGTTCGGCGCTGCGCACCAGACCAGTGACGTTGTGGCCGGCCTGGACCAGGCCCGTGGCGATGGAACCGCCGATAAAACCGGCGGCACCGGTAACGAATACGTTCATGGAGCAACTCCCTGCGTGGATAAGTGATGCAAGGAGTATCAAGGAGCGATCACTGCCGAAAAATGCCCTCTGACCCAATTCACTTTTGCGCAGGAATCACGAATCAGCCCTTGAAATCTGCGCTCGCATAATCGGCCAGCTTGCCCTGGATAAAGTCCAGGAAGCATTGAATCCGCAGGGCCAGTTGCGAGTTGCGGTAGTACACCGCGTTGATCGGCTGGCGATAACCGCTGTTGAACTCGGCCAGCAACACTTTCAAGCGTCCGGCACGAATGTCTTCGATGGTCATGAAATGCGACAGGCTGGCGATGCCCTGGCCGTCCAGTGCGAGATGGCGGATGGTTTCGCCGCTGGAGGCGCTGATCGATGCCTGGATCGGCCAGCGGTCGCCATGCACATAACGCAGCGGCCATTGGTTGAGGCCTTCGTTCTGGGTGAACCCCAGCAGCGTATGGTTGGCGAGGTCAGCCACGGCTTGCGGTGTGCCGTACTTTTCCAGGTAGGCCGGGCTGGCGACGATGTGCAGCGGGCTGCAACCCAGGGAGCGGGCATGCAGCGTCGAGTCGGTCAGGGTGCCGATGCGGATGGCGATGTCGGTGCTCTGCTCCAGCAGGTCGATGATCAAATCATTGCTGTTGAGCTCGAGCTGGATGTCCGGATAGAGCCTGCGAAATTCATCGATGTAGGGCACGATGGCGTGCAGCATGAACGGTGACGCCGCATTGATCCGCAGCCGCCCGGACGGCGTTTGCTGGCGCGAGGACAGGCGCTCTTCGAGCTCATCCATCTGATCGAGAATGCGCTTGGCGTGCTCGAAGAAGTACTTGCCCTCTTCGGTCAGGTCCATGCGCCGCGTGGTGCGATTGATCAAGGTGGTGTCGAGCTTGGCCTCCAGCCGCGACAGCGTACGGCTGACCGCCGAAGGCGTTTGCCCCACCTGCTCGGCCGCTGCGGAAATCGACCCGCATTCAATCACGCAGACGAAAACCTGCAATTCATCGGATCTGGCTTTCACGTGTGTCCCTTATCGATAGTCCGGCGCCGGTTCTTCCAAGCTGAGAAGAACCCTTGTGGCGAGGGAGCTTGCTCCCGCTCGGCGGCGAAGCCGTCGTAAATGGTTTGACGCAGACAACTTGAACCACCGAGCAGGCTGGTTTTGGGTCCGCTTCGCGCACCAGCGGGAGCAAGCTCCCTCGCCACAAAAGCCCGAACACAGACTCAGGCTTTCGATAGTAGCTGACAGTTACGCCTTGAGACCAAACACCTCAGCCAAATGCTGCTCATAGCGCTCCACGTCGCCTTCGATGTTCGGACGCTTCATCACGTCCACGCAGAGGAACGTCGGCAAACCGGTCATGCCCAGGAACTCGTTGGCCTTGTGGAACGGGAAGTACACCGCGTCCACGCCTTTGGCCTCGAAGAAATCGCTTGGGTCGTCGAAGGCTTGCTGCGGGGCGTTCCAGGTCAGCGACAGCATGTACTGCTTGCCGTGAATCAGACCGCCGCTGCCGTACTTCTGCGATGCGTCCGAACGGGTGCGACCGTCGCTGGCATAGAGGCTGCCATGGCCCTCGGTGAAGACTTCATCGATGTACTTTTTCACGGTCCACGGTGCGCCCATCCACCAACCGGGCATCTGGTAGATGATCACGTCGGCCCAGAGGAACTTGGCCACTTCTTCGGCGACGTCGTAACCCTCGTCGATGAAGGTGGTTTTGACATCCATGCCACCGCGATCCAGCACGCTCAACGCGGTTTCATGCAGGGTGGTGTTGTAGCGGCCGTCGGAGTGCGCAAATTTTTTGCCGCCATTGAGCAACAGGACTTTTTTCATGAGAGGTCTCGGGAAGGTCGGGAATCGGATGGCGGCAGAGTACCGATCGACCTCGCGTGGAGTAAGCGTCGATTTGGCAAAATTCATTTGACCTACAAGCACGAATCAACAGGTGATTGTTGCCTTAGACTGGCGCCAATTCTGATTTGAGGAGAGATGTAGATGAGTGAAATCCAGGGCTTCATCCTGCACGCCAAGACCCGACCGGAAAAATCCGATGCCTTCGAAGCATTTTTCAGCGGCTACGTGCAAGCGAGCCGGGCCGAACCCGGTTGCATCGAATACCACATGTTGCGCGACCAACAGGACCCGACCCTGTTCATCTTCTACGAGATCTGGCAATCCCGGGCCCACCTCGACGAGCACTCGAACCTGCCGCACATGAAGCAGTTCCTCGCGCAGCGTGATGAATACCTGGAACGGGACTTCGAGATCCGCGCCATCGAGATGATCAGCCCGTCGTCCGCTAGCCGCTGATCAGCAAATGGCCGCCGAGCACACCCAGGCCAACGAAGAACACGCGCTTGAACCACAGGGCGCTGATCCGCTGGCGCAGCGATTGCCCTAGCCACATGCCGAGCATCGCCGGGATCAGCGCCAGCAACGATGCGCTCAACTCGCCCCCGCCAAGCGCGCCACGCCATAGCAAGCCACCGGCCAGCGCCAGGGTCGAGACGGTGAACGACAGGCCCAGCGCCTGCACCAGCTCGTCCTTGCTCAAGCCCAGCGCTTGCAGATAGGGCACCGCCGGAATCACGAACACGCCGGTGGCCGAAGTGATGACGCCGGTCAGCACGCCACACAATGGACCGAGCCAGCGTTCATTGCGCCGCCCCACGTGCACAGTCGGCAGGAACAACCCGCTCAGCGCATACAGCAACAATGCCGCCCCCAACCCCCGCACCACCCAATGGCCACCGCTCATGCCGATCCACAGTGTGCCTGCCCCGGTGCCGATAAAAATCGCCAGCAGCATCGGCCACAACCGTTTGACCAGCCCCGACAGATGCCCGCCGAATGCCAGTTGCCAGACGTTGGTCAAGGTCGCCGGAATGATCAACAGCACCGCAGCCTGCGTCGGCGCCATAGCCAGACCGAGCAACCCCATGGCAACGGTCGGCAGGCCGAGACCGATCACGCCCTTGATCATGCCGGCCAGCACAAAGGTGCCGATAACCAACAGCGAAAGGGCTACGCCGAGATTCTGATAAAACGCCGAGAGTGTATTCATGGGGCCATGGTGAGCCCGCGGGGGTCGATTGAAAATCTGCCATATACTGAGGCAGCCTCTCTCCACACAAGAGGCTAAATAATCGCGATGGCGTCCTTCCAGACAACACACAACTTGGGATTGTTGTAATGCACTTCGACCTGACCGACCTGCGCCTGTACCTGAACATCCTCGACACCGGCAACATCACCGCCGGCGCCGCACGCAGTCATTTGTCCCTGGCAGCGGCCAGTGCGCGAATTCGCGCCATGGAGGCGTCGCTGGGCGTCGAGTTTCTTCAGCGCAATCGTCGCGGGGTCAGCCCGACACCGGCCGGCAATGCCCTGGCCCGACACGCCCGGATCCTGCTGCAACAGGCCGAACGCCTGCAACAGGAACTGGCCGAATACGCCCAGGGCGTCAAAGGCCAGGTGCGGCTGCTGTGCAACACCACGGCAATCACCGAGTACCTGCCAGAGTTGCTCGCGGATTTCCTGCATAGCCACCCCAACCTCGACATCGACTTGCAGGAACTGCCCAGCACCCGCATCACCCACGCCTTGCGCCAAGGGGCGGCAGACCTCGGCATCGTTTCCGACGCGGTGGACACCGATGACTTGCAGACCCGAGCGTTCCGCGATGATCCGCTGGTGCTGATCATGCCCCGGGAACATCCCTTGGCACAGGCGACCTCAGTGAGCTTCACCGACACGCTGCATCACGACTACGTCAGCCTGAATGCCAACAGCGCCTTGGCGGTGTACCTGGAAGAACAGGCACTGCACGCTGGCCTGCGCATGCAGATCCGCATCCGTGCCGATGGCTTCGATGGCGTGATGCGCATGGTCGCCCGAGGGGCGGGACTGGCGATCGTGCCCCTGGCGGCGGTCGATCGGTGGTCCAACGAACCGTCTTTCAAGAGCCTCTGCCTGCAAGAGCCCTGGGCACAGCGCAGGCTCTTGATCTGCGCCCGCGACTTCGCCGCGCTGCCCGGCTACGCCAAGGCGTTGCTGCAAGCGTTGGCCTAGCCGGAAGATTGAGCAAGGGGCGCGTTTCTGGACACCTCAGTGTCGACCACAGACAACTGATCGCGGGACAGGCGCTATAGGGTGCGACTTCAGTTCTTGAGCCCACTGCCCGGAGTCATCATGACCGCACCGATTACCGTTCTTCGCGACACTCACCCGCTGCCCGTGCTCGACGCCTGTAAATGGGAAAAACTCGAAGGCGACCCGCACACCGTCAACCTCAATGCCTACACCAGCGAAGACGGCAGCAAGATCATGGGCACCTGGATCTGCACGCCGGGCAAGTGGTACGTGGAATACGTGAAGTGGGAGTACTGCCACTTCCAGGAAGGCTACTGCATCATCACCCCGGAAGGCATGGCGCCGATCCACCTGCGCGCCGGCGACATTTTCGTCGTTGAGCCGGGGATGAAAGGCACCTGGGAAGTGGTGGAAACCGTGCGCAAATACTTCGTGTTTGCCTGATACAAAAAAACCGGGGGATCACCCGACGTGATCTCCCGGTAAATATGCTTTCAGACCCAGTCGTTCCAACCCTGTGGCGAGGGAGCTTGCTCCCGCTCGGCTGCGAAGCAGTCGCAAAGTCAACAAACTCGGTTTGTCTGAGACTCCACATTCTCCGCATTTGGGTCCGCTGCGCGAACCAGCGGGAGCAAGCTCCCTCGCCACAAAATCCGCTTGTCACCAACCGTTATTGCGGCTTGCGATAGCCGTTGATGATCGCCGAGAAGTCCTGCCCACCCTCCCCACGCAAACTCATCGCCTGATACAACTGCTGGGCCACCGCGCCGAGTACCACCGGCTGGTGCGCCTGACGCGCCGCTTCAGTGGCCAGCCCCAGATCCTTGAGCATCAGTTCAGCACCGAAACCACCGGTGTAACCGCGCGACGCCGGCGCCGTTTCAACGATGCCCGGCCACGGGTTGTACATCTCCGAACTCCAGCAACGCCCGGTGGAACTGTTGATGATGCCCGCCAGCACCTTGGTGTCGATGCCCAATGCATCGCCAAGCGCCATGGCTTCGCTGACGCCGACCATGGAGATACCCAGCAGCAGGTTGTTGCAGATTTTAGCGATTTGCCCGGTGCCGACCTCACCACAATGGACGATGTTGCGGCCCATTTGCGCCAGTACCGGTTGCAGGGTGGCGAACAGTTCCGGCGTGGCGCCGACCATGAAGGTCAGCGTCCCGGCGGCTGCACCACCGGTGCCGCCAGAGACCGGTGCATCGGCCATGGCCACACCCTGTTTGGCAGCGGCGGTGGCTACGTCCCGCGCGGTCTGCGGATCGATGGTGCTGCAATCCACGGCCGGCACACCTTTGCCGATACCGGCGAGCACGCCGTCTTCACCCAGCCACACACTGCGTACATGCACCGCGGCAGGCAGCATGGTGATGACCAGCTCGGCGCCTTCTGAAGCTTCGCGGGCCGTTGGGCTGATACTGCCGCCCAGCTGTTCCAGTTCCGCCAGCACAGCTTTGTTCAGGTCCACCAGGCGCAGAGCATGGCCGGCCTTGATCAGGTTGCGCGCCATCGGCGCGCCCATATTGCCCAGACCGATAAAAGCGATTTTCATGTCCGGCTCCTTATCGCAGGTTGATGGTGGTGTTCACACCGTCGTTGACGCTGTCGTCATCGAACCAGCGACTGGTGACGGTCTTGGTCTGAGTGTAGAACTGCACCACTTGCTTGCCGTACGGGCCGAGGTCGCCGAGCTTGGAACCGCGCGAACCGGTGAAGCTGAAGAACGGCACCGGCACCGGAATCGGGATGTTGATGCCGACCTGGCCGACGTCGATTTCGTTCTGGAACTTGCGCGCCGCAGCGCCGCTCTGGGTGAACAGGCCCGTGCCGTTGCCGAACGGGTTGGCGTTGACCAGAGCGATGGCCTCATCAAGCGTATTAACCTCCAGCACCACCAGCACCGGGCCGAAGATTTCCTGGGTGTAGATCTGCATGTCGGTGGTCACGCCGGAGAACAGGGTCGGGCCGACAAAGTTGCCCTTCTCGTAACCCGGGACCGAGATCTCGCGACCGTCCAGCTCCAGTTTCGCGCCTTCCTTGATGCCGCTCTCGATCAGGTCGAGAATCCGCGCCTTGGCCTTTTTCGAGATCACCGGGCCGACATCGGTGCCCGGCTCGCTGCCGGCATTGACCTTGAGCTTCTGCGCCAGCGCCTTGAGATCAGGCAGCCACTGCTTGGCCGCGCCCACCAGCACCACCACCGAGGTGGCCATGCAGCGTTGACCGGCAGCACCGAAACCGGCACCCACCAGCGCATTCAGCGCTTGTTCGCGATTGGCGTCCGGCAGCACCACGGCGTGGTTCTTGGCGCCCATCATCGATTGCACGCGTTTGCCGTGTTTACCCGCCAGATCGTAGACATGGGTACCGACGGCGGTTGAACCGACGAAGGAAACCGCCTTGATGTCCTTGTGGGTGCAGAGCCCGTCCACCACGTCCTTGCCGCCATGCACGACGTTGAGCACGCCGGCCGGAATGCCCGCCTCGATGGCCAGCTCCACCAGCAGCATGGTCGACATCGGGTCCTGTTCGGACGGCTTGAGCACGAAGGTGTTGCCGCAGGCGATGGCCATCGGGAACATCCACAGCGGAATCATCGCAGGGAAGTTGAACGGGGTAATGCCGGCGCACACGCCGATTGGCTGGCGCAGGGTGTAGGTGTCGACGCCACCGGCGACGTTCTCAGCGAACTCGCCCATTTGCAGGCTGCCGATGGAGCAAGCGTGTTCGACCACTTCCAGGCCACGGAAAATATCGCCTTCGGCGTCGGCAATGGTCTTGCCCTGCTCGGCGCTGAGGACAGCGGCGATGCGCTTGGAGTGTTCGCGAATCAGCGCCTGGAGCTTGAGCATGATGCGCATGCGGGCGCCGATCGGGGTCAGCTTCCAGGTCTGGAAGGCGCGATGGGCGGCGCTGATGGCCGCATCGACTTCTTCGGCGGTGGCAAACGGCACCTTGGCCAGCACCTGCTGGGTCGCCGGGTTGATGATGTCGTGCCATTCGGTGGTCTTGGATTCGACCCACTGGCCGTCGATCAACAGCTTGACCTTTTGCACGGTGGTTTCGTTGGGCGTGAGCGATGCGTTCATGTGGGTCTCCAGATCTTTGTTTTTATCTTGGGAGCCAAGGCGAGAAAGTCGCCTTGAGATGAGGCGTGTGCCGCGAATTGGTTAACGGACTGTTTTTGGAGTATAGATGTGCAAACTTCTAATAAGAACGCACATAAAAACCGGTCCAACATGCAAAAAAACATCACCTCCCTCGGCTCGTTGAACTGGGATGACCTCAAGTTTTTCCTCGAAGTCGCCCGCACCCGCAAGGCCAGCACTGCGGCCAAGCGCCTGGCGGTGGACTACACCACGGTGTCGCGGCGCATCAGCTCCCTGGAAACGGCGCTGGGCACTTTGCTGTTCGAAAAATCCCGGACCAACGGCTTTATCCTGACCGCCGAAGGCCAGCGGTTGATGGGGTATGCCGAGTCAATCGAAAGCACCCTGCACATGGCGTGCGAGCAGGTTTCCGGGTCCGGCGTGGCGCTGTCCGGTCATGTACGCATGGGCTGCACCGAAGGCTTCGGCAGTTTTTTCATCACGCCGCAGCTGAGCCACTTCGTCGACACCTATCCGGCCATTTCTGTGGATATCCTGCCGCTGCCGCACTTCATCAGCCTGTCCAAGCGCGAAGCCGACATCGTCATCGCCCTGGAGCGTCCGGAGCATGGCCCGTACGTCTGCTGCAAACTGTGCGACTACCGATTGCAGCTGTACGCGACCCAGGATTATCTGGACAACCACCCGCCTATCCGCCGCCCGGCAGACTTGGCCAAACATTCGTTTATCAGTTACGTCGACGACCTGGCGTTCAGCTCGGAGCTGCTGTACCTGGCCAACGTACTGCCCGGCGCCAGCGCCAACCTGCGCAGCACCAGCGTGATCGCGCAGTTCGTGGCCGCGCAGCAAGGACGCTCACTGGCGATCCTGCCGTGCTTCCTCGCCACCCAGGACCCGCGCCTGCTGCCGGTGTTGCCGCAGGAAATCAATATCACCCGACAGTTCTGGATGTACTGCCGCGAGGATCTCAGGAAGCTCAAGCGGATCACCCTGTTGTGGGATTACATCCGCCAGGTCACCGAGCAGAATCAGGGCCTGCTGATGGGAGAAAGCCGGGAGATGCTGTTTGCCGATTAGTCGGAGCTGACCACAATCGCCACCCGGCGATTTTCGGTGCGGCCACTGGAGGTGTTGTTGGTGGCCACCGGCACGCTGCTGCCCAAGCCACGCAGCTGGATGTTTTCCTGTTTCATGCCGACGGTGTTGAGCACCTTGGCCACGCTTTTCGCCCGGCGCACGGACAGTTGCTCGTTGTAGGCCTCTTTGCCCGAGGCGTCTGTGTGACCATCGACCCGTACCCGCTCGATACCTACCCCCAGCAGCGCCTTGCCGATGCGCTCGACAATGTCGGTGCTCTGCTTGTTCAGGCTGTCGTCGTCACTGCCAAACAGGACCTTGCCGGACAAGCCGAAAGCCCAGCCATCGTCTGTCAGCTCGAACCCCTGCTGTTTCAGCACGGCGATTTGCGCCGGGGTCAGGCCTTTGGGGGTGGTCTGGCAACCGGTCAGGCTCAATAAGGCCACGAGCAGTGTCAGGGTGAAAAAACGCAGGGAACGCGGGTTGAATGTGAACACGGAAATCAGCTCCTGTTTTGAACATCGGCGGCGGGGTGCTCCGACCCTGCCGTGTACTGTGCGCCTCGGGAGAGGCGCTTGGCCTGGTACATCGCGCCATCGGCGGCGTTGAGCAGGGCACCCGGCGTTGCGCCATGATCCGGGTACACCGCGACGCCGATACTGAGAGAGGTCAATACCTGGGTGCTGCCCGGCAATGGAATCGGCATGTCCATGCTGGCCAGAATCTTGTCGGCAATCCGTTCGGCGTCTTCGGTCTTGTGCAGCGGCGTCAGCAGCACGGCAAACTCATCGCCACCCAAGCGCGCCACCAGGTCCCCTTCCCGCAGTTGCGCCCGAACCCGGTTGGCCACGGCCACCAACACCGCATCACCCGCCGCATGGCCGAAACTGTCGTTGATCTCCTTGAAGCGATCGCTGTCGAGAAACAGCACCGCCACTCGCTCGCCGAGCTTGTTGGCGCTGCGCAACGCGCGCATCAGGCGACCTTCGAAAAACGCCCGATTGGGCAATCCGGTGAGGCTGTCGTGGCTGGCCTGGTGAGCCAGGGATTCGTTTTCGCTTTGCAGGTGCGACTGCCAGGCCTCGAGTTCATCGAGCAGGGCATTGAAGTCGTTGCCGAAATCATCGAGTTCAACAATGTCGGCAGGCGGCACGCGCTTGTCGAAGGCCCGTTCACTGCGCGCGGCGTGGGCAACAGCGGCCAGGTTGCGCAGCGGCTTGGTGATCCCGCGCAGTTGTCGGCGCGCCAAGAAGAGTGCAACCCAGGCACTGATGGCCGTGCACACTACGATGCCCATCAGACCGCTGAGCAAAAACCGCATCAGGCTGGCGCCATGACCGGTGAGCCTGATGCTGCCGACTTCCCGCCCTTGGTGGGTGATCGGCATGCTCATAGGTTCTTCCAGAAACGCTTTGGCGATGTGCAATTCGAGATCGGACACCCAACCGGTTTCCGGTCGTTGCCAGCGGGCCAGCAACTGGCCCTGTTGATCGAACACCTCGGCGTCGGCCACTTCCTCGGTGGAGGCAATCAACGCCAGCGCTTCGGTTGCGGCGGGTTTGTCGTTGAACACCACCGCGGCTTCCACGGTGTAGCTGATCGAACGAGCGATCAGGTGCAGGTTGTGATCGGCGTATACGCGCAAGGCCAGCACGCCAAGCAACGTCAGTGAAACACTGGCCATGACAACGCCCACCAGCGCAACGAGCAGGTTGCCGCGACCGATGACCGAATGCAAAGTCGGGCGGCTGCCCGGTCTCATTAACTTCATGGCGCCGCCGGCTTGCGGCGGGATAGTTGCAACACGCTCGGATGAATGCGTACGCCGCTGCGGGCGACAGAGTCGAGATTGACCTCGAACGACACCTGCTCGTCGCTCACCCGCAAGCAAAACAGGCTGCCGACGGTGCATTGCTCGTCGTTCTCACTGATGCTCAACACCGGATGCCCGATCAACGCGGCGAACAATCGGCTGCGTTCTACGCCAGTCAGCTTGCCGATATAAACCGCATCACAGTCACTGACAATTGAAGGGTTGTCGGCCAACAAGCGTTGCACCGTGACAGGTCGCCCCGTCGCCTGGGTCGTGCCCTTGACCAGATCGTCGGTGTATTCGGTAGGGCCGACCAGGCACAGGCGCAGCAGTAAAGGCTCGACGGGCCAGCGGGCATAGCTGAGGATTCCGAGGATCACCTGGGTAACCGCTTTGGCGCGTTGGTCCGCCTTGCCCACCGGGGCTTGCGATTGAGCGAAAACGACGCTGGCCAGCAGACAAAGAAGAATGGCAAGCAGCGCTTTTCTACAGCCAACGACGCGCTCTGTCGTCCTGACAGCCACCTTCATGCAGGGATACTCTTCGACCGTAGCGAAATGATGCCGCAACGATAGCACAGCAACGAAATGCCAGCGAGGCCACGTACTACGCAGCCTCGGACATTTTCCTACAGCCTGTTACTGACCTTTCAGACTGTCGGCTCGCTGCCGCCCTTGAGCTCCAGCATCAGCCCGCTCAAGCGTTTGACCCGGCGTTTCACCGCCTCTTCAAACACGCCCGCACGGGACTCGATCAAGGTGAACCAGTCCTTGGCCCGGGTAATGCCGGTGTAGATCAGCTCCTTGGTGAGTACCGGATTCAAGGCATCGGGAAGAATCAACGCGGTATGTGCGAACTCCGAGCCCTGGGATTTATGCACGGTCATGGCGTACACGGTTTCGACATCATTCAGACGGCTGGGCAGGACAAATCGCACACCGCCCTGGCCATCATTGCGTGGGAATGCCACGCGCAAAACCTGTTTTCCGTGGCCTTCCTGTTCAGGGAGCTTGAGGGCAATGCCGATATCGCCGTTCATCAAACCCAGCCCGTAATCGTTGCGGGTCATCAGGACAGGGCGACCTTCGTACCACTGCTGGTCGCTGTCGATCAGGCGCGCCCTGAGCAATGCGTCCGTCACCCGCTGGTTCAAGCCCTCGATACCCCACGGCCCCTTGCGCACGGCACATAACAACTGGAATGCGTCGAAGGCCTGCAACACTTGTCGAGCCCAATCAATCCAGCACGAGTCTTCCAGCGGACTGTCCAGTGACGGCCGCTGATTGCGCAGCACGCTCAGGTAATGTCGATAACCCTGCGGCCCCTCACCATGGCCGTCTAGAAGCAAGCGCTCCAGGGCCCGATCCTGCTCTCCCTTGAGGGCCAGGCAATACACATCGTCATGGCTGCGCGCCGACAACAACTTGCGGGCTTCTTCGGGTTGCTGCTGGTTGACCCAGCGAGCCAGTTGGCCAATGCCGCTGCCTTCACCGAATCGCCGGGAATGGCGCAACATCACGACCTGTTGAGCCAATGGATGAGTGCCCTGCACGTCCTCCTGCAACCCGCTGGCCTGCAGGTTTTCGCCACTGACGGTTTCCAGCCACTGGCGTGTCTGCGGGCTGTACCAGCCAGCCTCCGCGTCGCGACAAAGATCCCCCAATACCGCACCGGCCTCTACCGAAGCCAATTGATCCTTGTCACCCAACAGCACGAGGCGCGCATGGGCCGGCAAGGCGTCGAGCAGATTGGCCATCATTTCCAGGTCGATCATCGAGGCCTCATCCACCACCAACACATCCAGCGGCAGGCGATTGCCCGCGTGATGGCGGAAATGACGAGTCCCGGGCCGGCTGCCGAGCAGGCGGTGAACGGTGGTGACGTCGGAGGGGATCTTTTCCCGAACGTCCTCCGTGACCTTCAAGGTCCGGACTTGCTGGCTGATGGATTCTGTCAGACGCGCCGCGGCCTTGCCGGTCGGTGCAGCGAGGCGAATGCGCAGGGGCATGCCGGCCTCGACCGCCGGCGCCTGGAGCAATGCCAGCAAGCGCACGACGGTGGTGGTCTTGCCGGTTCCCGGTCCCCCCGTGACAATGCTGAAAGCACTGCGGGTCGCCAGGGCGCAAGCCAGCTTCTGCCAGTCGATCACCTCACCCGGCCGGGCAGGACCAAACAAACCGGTGAGGCGCTGGAGCAAGTCGCTCGGCGTAGATTCGTGTTCCGTCAAACGCTCACGCAACGAAAGGTCGATCCGCCGCTCGTAGGCCCAATAGCGGCGCAGGTACAAGCGTTTGCCCGATAACACCAGAGGCCGGTCGCGCACGTTGTCACGACTGTCAGCGGCCAGCGCGACCAGGTTGCTGGCGGCCAGCACCTTGCACCAATGAGCACCGTCCAGCGATCCCAGCAATTGCGAGGGCAACAGCATCGCGCCGCCTTGCACGTCCCCTTCGGGTGGTAATGACAGAGCGAAGTCCGGTTCTTTCAGCGTCTCGAACAGGTCGAGGCAGACATGCCCGTGACCCAACTGGTGGCTGGTCAGTGCGGCTGCCAGCAACACCAGTGGATCATCTTCCGGGGCCAGTTCATGCAGAAACGCCACAAAGGCTTTGTCCAGCGCGCGCAACCAGCCACGCTCGACCCAACGCGTGAGCAACAACAGCAAGTCGTCGGCACGACTCAGCGGTGCCAGATCGGCCAGGCTTTCGGCTGCCAGCGATGTGGGCAACAAATCGGCGAATGTGCGACTCATATCAGTACTCCCTGTTCCCAGGCGGGCTCGGCCTTGGGCTCTGGCTTGCCCTGGAACAGCCTGTCCAGACGTTCGATCAGCTCTCTTGGCGGCCGGGCGAAAAACACACCCTGGCTGGCCGCACGCGTACCGCGCAAAAACAGGTACAACGCACCGCCGACATGCCGGTCGTAGTCGTAATCGGCGAGCCGCGCCTTGAGCTGGCGGTGCAGGGCCAACAGGTACAACACGTATTGCAGGTCATAACGGTTGTCGAGAATCGACTGTTCCATTGCCTGCGCGGTGTAGGCCGCATCATCGACGCCGAGCCAGTTGGATTTGTAGTCGGCCACGTAATAGCGGCCGTCATGTTCGAACGTCAGGTCGATAAAGCCCTTGAACATGCCGTTGAGCAACACCGGTTCCGCGGCGACCCGGGCCACGCCGTTATGGGTGTATTGGCACACCAGCGCATCGAGCTTGAGCACATCGACCTTATGGCTGGCGAACCAGAACTCCATCTCGACCTGATACTGCGTCAACTGGCCGAATATCACCGGTGCCTGGCCGTCGCCCAGTTGCAACGGCGACTTGAGCAGATGCTGCAGCCAGTCACTCAAGGTGCTGATCCAGCCCTCCCAGCCTCGACGGTTGCAGCGACGGGCAATGGCGTCGATCACCTCTTGCGGTGCCGCATCAAAACTCTCGCCTCCCGCCCATTCGAGCAAGCCATGGAGGAAGGTGCCGGGGTTCGGGCCGCGCGGGAAGCGATGGATATCGCCGCCACCGGCCACCACTTCCCTGGGCGCCTGTGGGTCGAGGCGTTCGTCATCGAACAGTTTTTGCGCCTGCGGGCTCTCCGGCGCTTCGTCGGTGCCGACACTCAGGGTGTCGCCAATGCGCAGCGCGCTGTAGGAAGCGATCCACCAGTTCTCACTGGCCTTGCGTTTCGGAACCAGCGGAACCAGCAGTGCCGCGTCGTTTTGCGGTGGCTGGTAATGCACCGTTGTCGCTTCAGGCATCTCGGCATACGCCAGCGCCGGGCAGTCCTGTTGCAGATCCCGCAACCAAAGCTGCAACGCCGGGGACTCGGCCAACGGCGCACCGCCGCCCAGCAGATAACCCAATGCCGACAGATGCAGCACCGAGCCATTGTTGTTGCCGCGCTTGAGGTCGGCCACCCCCAGCCAGCAGGCGTGTTGCGCCCGGGTCAGGGCGACATAGAGCAAGCGCAGATCCTCGGCCAGACGCTCATCGTCAGCCAGGGCAATCAATTCTGCCGTCGGTTCCAACGTGACCTGGGCATTGCCGGATTCATCGTGGTAGTGCAACGGCAGGCGGCTGCCATCCACCGGTTTCGCAGAGCAAATGAACGGCAGGAACACCAAGGGGTACTCAAGGCCCTTGGATTTGTGAATGGTCACGACCTTGACCAATTGTTCATCACTTTCCAGACGCAGGATCTGCTCTTCGCCAGCCTGCCCGGACAACGCCAGATGCTCGGACAAATGCCGGATCAGGGCTTGCTCGCCATCGAGTTCGGCGGCGGCTTGTTGCAGCAGTTCGAAAAGGTGCAGAAGGTTGGTCAACACGCGCTCGCCGTCACTGCGGGCGATCAGCGCCTGGGGCAAACGGAAGTCGTGCAGCAAGCGTCGCAGCATCGGCAGTACGCCCTGCTTGCGCCAGACTTCGCGATAACCACGGAACTGCATGACCCGGGCTTCCCAGGCCAACTCGTCCTGATTCAGCCGCTCCAGTTCCGTCAGCGATAGGTTCAACGTGATGCTGGCCAACGCGGCCCGCAGCGGTCGCTCGACATCCGGCTCGGCACAGGCCTTGAGCCAGGTCAGCACGTCATGCGCCTCCTGGGCGGCGAACACCGAGTCCTTGTCCGACAGGTAAACACTGCGCACGCCACGGGCGGCCAGTTGCGCACGAACCGCCTGCGCCTCCTTGCCGTCGCGGACCAGGATGGCGATGTCCGCCGGCAACAGGCCCCTGAAGGCTTTGCCATCCTGGGAGAACCCCGCATGCCCCTGCTGCCCGCCATTGAGCAATGCCGTGATTTCACTGGCGCACGCAGCCGCCAGTTGTTGCCGGTACACCGCACCGGACAACGGTTGTTCGGCCGGCAAGTGCCAGATGTTCAAGGCCGGGATTGCCTGGTCATTGATGCGCAAGACTTCTTTGCGACCTTGGGAGGCAACCGGCGTGAACGGAACCGGGTTGTCGCCATTCTTCTGCCGAAAGAGGAAAGCGCCGCGGCCTGACGCCCGGGCTTCGGCGCGCTCGAACACATGGTTCACCGCGTTGACCATGCCATGGCTTGAGCGGAAGTTGGTGCCCAGGGTGTGCAGGCGGCCAGTGGTGGCCTGCCGGGCGCGCAGGTAGGTATGGATGTCGGCGCCGCGAAAAGCGTAGATCGCCTGTTTCGGGTCGCCGATCAGGAACAGACCGCACTCGGGGCTGTTCTCTTCAATCCGGTAGATGCTCTCAAAGATCCGGTACTGCACCGGGTCGGTGTCCTGGAACTCATCGATCAGGGCGACCGGAAACTGTTCACGAATCAGGGTTGCCAGGCGTTCGCCGCCATCAGACTGCAAGGCCGCATCAAGGCGCAGCAACATGTCGTCGAAACCCATTTCCGCGCGGCGGCGTTTCTCTTCCTCGAATCGCGCCCCGACCCAGCGGGCCGCATGTTGCAGTACGGCGGCATCAGGTGTCGGCAACCCATCGAGGCAGGCCTTGAGGCCGGCCATCGCATCGAGCCCCGGATGTCGAGGCGCCTCACCCTTCCAGGCTTCAGCCATGCCATCCGGGGTCAGACGAGTGAAGCCAGTGCCGATATCCAGTTGCTCGAGGGATTCGTCCTCGGCCCAGGCTTTGATTTTTTCAAACCAGGGCTCGAAATAGCGTGCCTGCATCTTGCGACCATCGACCGCCTTGCCGGCAACGCCTTGGTGACAGATCGCAAGTAATTCGTCCGCCCACTCCAACCAAGGCTTCTTGAGTTCGATCAGGGCAGCCCGTCGCTCTTGCAAGCATTGCGAAATCACTTCGGCGGGTTCTTTCCCTTCAAGGGTATCCCGCTCGCTGGCGAACAGCGCACGAATCCGCGGCAGCAGCGCCGCCGGCCCGCCCCAATTGCTGCGCACCCAATTCAAGGCATCACCTTGCATCGGGTAACAGAACAGCCGCCAGTAATCGCGCAGGACTTCCCCCAGCAAGTCGCTGTGGTCGGTTTCCAGGGTCTGGGTAAACAGGCTGCCGCTGTCGAATGCGTGCTCGCGCAACATGCGCTGGCACCAACTGTGGATGGTCGACACCGCCGCCTCGTCCATCCACTGGGCGGCGATATCCAGGCGGTTTGCGCAGCCGGGCCACTGCTCGGGCAAGTACTGGTCGCGCAACTCGGCAATCAGGCTGTCGGGGGCCGGTGTTTCATCGCGGAAATAGCGTGCGGCCTCGGCGAGCCGCGTGCGGATGCGTTCGCGCAGTTCTTTGGTCGCGGCGTCGGTGAAGGTCACGACGAGGATTTGCGGTGGCAACAGCTCACGTCCAAAACCACTGTCCTCCCCGCCATTGCCAAGCACCAGACGCAGGTACAACGCGGAAATGGTGAAGGTCTTGCCGGTCCCGGCGCTGGCTTCGATCAGTTGACTGCCGCGCAACGGGAATGCCAGGGCCAGAGGTGTCTTTGTGCTCATCAGCGCGACTCCTCGCTGGACAGTGAACGCCAGGGTGCTTCAAGAAGCGGGCGATAGAGCGCGTCACACCACAGGGGGAACGTCTCGTCGGCGACCAAGGCATCGTAATCGGCGAATTGACGGGCGAGTGCCGGGCTTTCGCGACGCTCTCCGTCCGTCGTTTGTCCATCCCCTTCATAGGCCTTGCGCGCAGCGGCCTCGGCTTTGACCGGGTCGGTTTGCCCCAGCCACGCGAAGGCTGTCTTGACCGCGATCGGCAGAGGCTGGCGCATACCCGACTGCCAGGCCATCAACAGGTCACCGAGAATTGTCTGCGCCGTGGACTGGTCCAGTGGACCGAGCAACAGGCTGTCGTCGCTGGCCACCAATGCGGTGGTCAGTGGCATGCCACTGGCACAAGCCATCAGATGATTGACCCACGGGCGTGTCAATCGATGCCATTTGCGCGACTTGATCGAGCCGATGCTGTTGGGAATCGTAGTGATAGACAGCAATCCACCATCGGCGCGCTGATGCAGGCCGCTGAGCCAGCCCTCGATGTGCAGGCCTTGCAGTTCAAGACTGACCGGCAACGCGCTGCTGAGGGGGGTTGGCCACAACGTCAGGAGCTGTTGGTGGCGTTGCAGCAAGTCAGGCAATGGCTCGATCAACTCGCGTTGCAGACACTCACCGAATCCGGCCATGGGCAGCAGTCCGCTGTTCTGCAAGCGCTTCGCCTGATCCTCCAATGCCTGCCCGGAATTTCCAGGATCTGCCAGCGCGGCTTCGAGCAAACGGTCGCTGAGGCTGTAACGCTGCAACGCATCCAGGACAAAGGGCTCTTCATCGGCCAACGGCACTTCGGCCGCCTCGAAGAAGACCTTCAGTCGCTGGCTGAAAAAGTGCCGTACCGGATTGCGCAGGAAATCCTGCACCTGACCGAGGCTCAGTGGTTCGTCCTGGACGTGGGGCCCGAGCACTTCGGCGCCTGCCTGATGCTCTGCCGCCTGATGAAGCACCTGCCATTCACTGGCGTAGCTGAACGACTCATCCCCGTCGTGAAAGTAGCGAGCACTGAAGGGTTGCAATGGGTGTTCGCGAGTCATGGCTTCCAGCAGATCCTCGTCGCCTTGCAGCAATCGCCAACCGCTGGCCAAGTGGTCACGCAACTGGCCAATCAGCACCGAGGCAGGTCGCTCGCTGTTATCGCGGATGCTGCGGCCCACCCAACTGATGTAGAGCTGGTCCCTTGCCGACAGCAAGGCTTCCAGTAGCAGGTAGCGGTCGTCTTCACGCCGGGAGCGGTCACCCGGACGGTAATCACTGCCCATCAGATCGAAATCCAGCGGCGGTTGCGCGCGCGGATAATCGCCGTCATTCATGCCCAGCAGGCACACCAGTTTGAACGGGATGGCGCGCATGGGCATCAAGGTGCAGAAGTTGACCGCTCCGGCCAGAAAACGCTGGGACAAACGGCCCTGATCCAGACCTGCAAGCCAGGCTTCACGGACAACGGTCAGCGGCAACTCGTCCTGCAACCCTACAGATTCACAGGTCTCGAGCCAGGTCTCGCGCAGTTCTTCGAGCTGGGCCAGCAAGTAGTCATCGTGTTCGTTACCGGCAAGGAAGAACAACTGCACCAAAGCCTGCAAGCGCAAGCCCCATTGCCCCGGCGATGCAGGCTGAGAGAGTTCGTGGTGAGCCACTTCCAGCGCGTCCAGCAATGCAACCAGCGGACCGATGAGCGCAGCGTCCAGACCACCGATCTCGTCGTAGGGTTCGATACCCTCATAAGCATCGGCGCTGCCGACGGCATAACCGAGCAACATCCGTCGCAAGCCGAAACGCCAGCTGTTTTGCTCCAGTTCATGCGGCAGCCCAAGCCCGGCACGTTGCTCGGCATTCATCCCCCAGCGAATGCCGGCACCTTCGATCCAGCGGTGCAGCGTCGGCAGGTCACGCTCCTCGACGCCAAAACGAGCGCGCAGCGCGGGGACGTCCAGCAGATCGAGAATTTCACTGACGGGGAATCGGCTGTCGGGCAGCTTGAGCAGGTGCTCGACAGCAATCAGCAATGGATCGCGACCACGCTGGCCCTGGTCAGCCAGGGTAAACGGAATGAAGCGTGGATCCTGGCGGTCAAGCTGACCAAACACGGCACGAATATGCGGTGCGTAGCTGTCGATGTCCGGGACCATCACGATGATGTCCCTGGGCCGCAGTGTCGGGTCGGCGCTGAAGCGCGCGAGCAGTTGATCGTGGAGGATCTCGACTTCTCGCTGGGCGCTATGGGCGATGTGAAAACGGATCGACTCGTCCTTCTGCAGATCGATAGCCGGCCAACGCTCCCGAGTCTCGTTGAGGGGGCGCAGTTCGAGGATGTCGTCCTGCAACTGGTTGAGCACATTCAGCGGCTGACCATCACTGAACAGGTCGATGCGCCCGTCACGGAATGCCGAACGATAGCTGTTGGGATCGTCATAACTGTCGAGCAGGTTGATGTAGTCCCGCCCCTGCTTGCCCCACGCGGCCAGTAGCGGGTGAGCATGCTGGTGGAGGGTTTGCGGATCGATCACTACCGGCATGCCGCTCTTGCGGGCCTGACGCTTGTATTGATGCCGCAACAGGTCTTTATCGGCGACGATGTCTGCCCAATGATGACGACATGGGTTGTGTACGCACAGCAGGACCTGGCTGAATCGTGCCAGTCCCGCCAGTGCTTCCAGGGCCTGAGCAGGCAGGGAAGAAATCCCGAAAACGATCACTCGCGAGGGTAATCCCTTGGGGGCTGTTTCGAGATTGTTGATGCGTTCGACAAACCGCTGATGGACGCCGGCACGGCTTTGCGCCATGCCTTCTGCTCCCACATCCAGCAAGAGTGTGCGCCATAACTCTGCCTGCCAGCAATTGGCCGGGGTCAGGTGTTTGGCTTCGCCTCTGGCGTTTCTTGTTTGATGTCGACCTTCCGCCCAGTCTTCGAGCCAGTCTGCTCGGTACACCTGGTATTGGTCGAACAGATCCGCCAGGCGCTCAGCCAGTTGATAGCGTTTGCGCAGGTCGGTGTCATGGGTCAGGAAACGCTGCAGCGGCTCGAAGTGCGGTTGGTTGATCAACTGCGGCAGCAGGCGCATCAGACGCCAGGTCAGCGGGGCTTTATCGAGCAGGGACTTGACCGGAATTTCGTCGCGGCCAAGGACCATGCGATAGAGCTGCCACATGAAGCTGCCGGGCAACTGCACGTCGATGGCGGCAGCGATGCCGCAGCCTCCCATGTCGTCTTCTTCAGAATCTTCCGCCAGTGCCAGCTTCAGCCATTGGGCAATGCCATTGCTTTGCACCAACGCGATCTCATTCTCCAGGGGAGCCAGCGGGTAGCGCCGCATCCAGCTGACCACCAGGCTGCGCAACTCGTCCAGGCGGTTGCCGTGAACCACCATAAAACCAGCACTGAGGGACGTCGCGTCCGGCATAAAGGCTTCCTTGGAAAATACAAACGCCAGGGGCGAACCTTAGCATTGTCGGGAGACGGTGACAGCGTGAACCTGCTCATTGTTGCTGTGCGAACTTTCTTGCGGACAAAAACAAAACCCC
>NZ_LACC01000001.1:15645-19338 GCF_000967965.1 Pseudomonas fluorescens | reverse complement strand
GATTCATTGAAGAAGACGATAGAAGCAGCTTTAAGCTCCAAGCTGATAGCTCCAAGCTAACAGTTGCGCGCTCGAAATTGGGTCTGTAGCTCAGTTGGTTAGAGCGCACCCCTGATAAGGGTGAGGTCGGCAGTTCGAATCTGCCCAGACCCACCAATTTTGTGTGGGAAACGCCTGTAGAAATACGGGGCCATAGCTCAGCTGGGAGAGCGCCTGCCTTGCACGCAGGAGGTCAACGGTTCGATCCCGTTTGGCTCCACCACTAACTGCTTCTGATTGTGTAAAGCTTAGAAATGAGCATTCCATCGGTTCGATGGTGAATGTTGATTTCTAGTCTTTGACTAGTTCGTTCTTTAAAAATTTGGGTATGTGATAGAAAGATAGACTGAACGTTACTTTCACTGGTAACGGATCAGGCTAAGGTAAAATTTGTGAGTTTAATCGCGAATTTTCGGCGAATGTCGTCTTCACAGTATAACCAGATTGCTTGGGGTTATATGGTCAAGTGAAGAAGCGCATACGGTGGATGCCTTGGCAGTCAGAGGCGATGAAAGACGTGGTAGCCTGCGAAAAGCTTCGGGGAGTCGGCAAACAGACTTTGATCCGGAGATGTCTGAATGGGGGAACCCAGCCATCATAAGATGGTTATCTTGTACTGAATACATAGGTGCAAGAGGCGAACCAGGGGAACTGAAACATCTAAGTACCCTGAGGAAAAGAAATCAACCGAGATTCCCTTAGTAGTGGCGAGCGAACGGGGACTAGCCCTTAAGTGGCTTTGAGATTAGCGGAACGCTCTGGAAAGTGCGGCCATAGTGGGTGATAGCCCTGTACGCGAAAATCTCTTGGTCATGAAATCGAGTAGGACGGAGCACGAGAAACTTTGTCTGAATATGGGGGGACCATCCTCCAAGGCTAAATACTACTGACTGACCGATAGTGAACTAGTACCGTGAGGGAAAGGCGAAAAGAACCCCGGAGAGGGGAGTGAAATAGATCCTGAAACCGTATGCGTACAAGCAGTGGGAGCCCACTTTGTTGGGTGACTGCGTACCTTTTGTATAATGGGTCAGCGACTTATTTTCAGTGGCGAGCTTAACCGAATAGGGGAGGCGTAGCGAAAGCGAGTCTTAATAGGGCGTCTAGTCGCTGGGAATAGACCCGAAACCGGGCGATCTATCCATGGGCAGGTTGAAGGTTGGGTAACACTAACTGGAGGACCGAACCGACTACCGTTGAAAAGTTAGCGGATGACCTGTGGATCGGAGTGAAAGGCTAATCAAGCTCGGAGATAGCTGGTTCTCCTCGAAAGCTATTTAGGTAGCGCCTCATGTATCACTGTAGGGGGTAGAGCACTGTTTCGGCTAGGGGGTCATCCCGACTTACCAAACCGATGCAAACTCCGAATACCTACAAGTGCCGAGCATGGGAGACACACGGCGGGTGCTAACGTCCGTCGTGAAAAGGGAAACAACCCAGACCGTCAGCTAAGGTCCCAAAGTTATGGTTAAGTGGGAAACGATGTGGGAAGGCTTAGACAGCTAGGAGGTTGGCTTAGAAGCAGCCACCCTTTAAAGAAAGCGTAATAGCTCACTAGTCGAGTCGGCCTGCGCGGAAGATGTAACGGGGCTCAAACCATACACCGAAGCTACGGGTATCACTTAGGTGATGCGGTAGAGGAGCGTTCTGTAAGCCTGTGAAGGTGAGTTGAGAAGCTTGCTGGAGGTATCAGAAGTGCGAATGCTGACATGAGTAACGACAATGGGTGTGAAAAACACCCACGCCGAAAGACCAAGGTTTCCTGCGCAACGTTAATCGACGCAGGGTTAGTCGGTCCCTAAGGCGAGGCTGAAAAGCGTAGTCGATGGAAAACAGGTTAATATTCCTGTACTTCTGGTTATTGCGATGGAGGGACGGAGAAGGCTAGGCCAGCTTGGCGTTGGTTGTCCAAGTTTAAGGTGGTAGGCTGGAATCTTAGGTAAATCCGGGATTCTAAGGCCGAGAGCTGATGACGAGTGTTCTTTTAGAACACGAAGTGGTTGATGCCATGCTTCCAAGAAAAGCTTCTAAGCTTCAGGTAACCAGGAACCGTACCCCAAACCGACACAGGTGGTTGGGTAGAGAATACCAAGGCGCTTGAGAGAACTCGGGTGAAGGAACTAGGCAAAATGGCACCGTAACTTCGGGAGAAGGTGCGCCGGTGAGGGTGAAGGACTTGCTCCGTAAGCCCACGCCGGTCGAAGATACCAGGCCGCTGCGACTGTTTATTAAAAACACAGCACTCTGCAAACACGAAAGTGGACGTATAGGGTGTGACGCCTGCCCGGTGCCGGAAGGTTAATTGATGGGGTTAGCTAACGCGAAGCTCTTGATCGAAGCCCCGGTAAACGGCGGCCGTAACTATAACGGTCCTAAGGTAGCGAAATTCCTTGTCGGGTAAGTTCCGACCTGCACGAATGGCGTAACGATGGCGGCGCTGTCTCCACCCGAGACTCAGTGAAATTGAAATCGCTGTGAAGATGCAGTGTATCCGCGGCTAGACGGAAAGACCCCGTGAACCTTTACTATAGCTTTGCACTGGACTTTGAATTTGCTTGTGTAGGATAGGTGGGAGGCTTTGAAGCGTGGACGCCAGTTCGCGTGGAGCCAACCTTGAAATACCACCCTGGCAACTTTGAGGTTCTAACTCAGGTCCGTTATCCGGATCGAGGACAGTGTATGGTGGGTAGTTTGACTGGGGCGGTCTCCTCCTAAAGAGTAACGGAGGAGTACGAAGGTGCGCTCAGACCGGTCGGAAATCGGTCGTAGAGTATAAAGGCAAAAGCGCGCTTGACTGCGAGACAGACACGTCGAGCAGGTACGAAAGTAGGTCTTAGTGATCCGGTGGTTCTGTATGGAAGGGCCATCGCTCAACGGATAAAAGGTACTCCGGGGATAACAGGCTGATACCGCCCAAGAGTTCATATCGACGGCGGTGTTTGGCACCTCGATGTCGGCTCATCACATCCTGGGGCTGAAGCCGGTCCCAAGGGTATGGCTGTTCGCCATTTAAAGTGGTACGCGAGCTGGGTTTAGAACGTCGTGAGACAGTTCGGTCCCTATCTGCCGTGGACGTTTGAGATTTGAGAGGGGCTGCTCCTAGTACGAGAGGACCGGAGTGGACGAACCTCTGGTGTTCCGGTTGTCACGCCAGTGGCATTGCCGGGTAGCTATGTTCGGAAAAGATAACCGCTGAAAGCATCTAAGCGGGAAACTTGCCTCAAGATGAGATCTCACTGGGACCTTGAGTCCCCTGAAGGGCCGTCGAAGACTACGACGTTGATAGGTTGGGTGTGTAAGCGCTGTGAGGCGTTGAGCTAACCAATACTAATTGCCCGTGAGGCTTGACCATATAACACCCAAGCAATTTGATGCTCCTAGTTGAAGAAACGAAAGAGGCCAGATTGCGGTGTGTGAAGACGAAACGAACCGAAAGTTCGAGATACTCACAAAACACCTAGCTGTCACATACCCAATTTGCTGAAGCGAGGCCAACCGGTCACGACTCAGTACCCGAATTTCTTGACGACCATAGAGCGTTGGAACCACCTGATCCCATCCCGAACTCAGCAGTGAAACGATGCATCGCCGATGGTAGTGTGGGGTTTCCCCATGTGAGAGTAGGTCATCGTCAAGATTAAATTCCGAAACCCC
>NZ_LACC01000001.1:889-15628 GCF_000967965.1 Pseudomonas fluorescens | reverse complement strand
TGCAGGTAGGGGTTTTGTTTTAGTAGAAGTCACCAGTTTTCACTGGCACGTTAAAGTTCTAACGGGCCGGTCATAGAATTTCTTGACGACCATAGAGCGTTGGAACCACCTGATCCCATCCCGAACTCAGCAGTGAAACGATGCATCGCCGATGGTAGTGTGGGGTTTCCCCATGTGAGAGTAGGTCATCGTCAAGATTAAATTCCAAAACCCCTGTCTGCTAACGCAGACAGGGGTTTTGTCGTTTCAGGGGTACTGAAAAGCCCGTTGTGGAGCCTCTCCACAACGGGCTTTTTCACGTCTTACGCAAACAGTCTCAGCACATTGTTCATCGCATCATCGGCAAAACCCTGTACGAAGTCCTTGAAGCCCGGCAGCGCCTCGGCGCCACCCTGCGCCGGCTCGGCGATGATGGTCCAGGTGGCTCGGGACTTGCCCGCATCCAGTGGTTCAACGCTCATCGCAGCCCACAGATTGGCCACACCCAGGGTGTTGTAGATGGTGGTCCAGGTCATGTGCCGTGCCAGGTCATCCCGGGAGTTGAGCTGCTCGACCACGAGGTTGCCATCCTTGAAAAACTTTTTGCGCAGCGATGACACGCCTTCGCCGGTCATCTCGATGTGCGACAGCGCCGGGATGAAGCGATCGAAACCGGCAAAGTTGCCGACTATGGCCCATACCTGCGCAGCATCGGCGGGCACCTCCACCGAGGACGCCACGTGGCAGCCTTGAGGGTTTTTGATCAGGGTATCGGGTTGCAGAGTGCTCATGGTTTTGCTCCGTTGGGTTGAGTCAGATGAAATTGATTTCTTTGAGGTAGTCGCAGCCGCGACGCAGCAGCGCCGGGGACTTTTGCGGGTAGTGCGCGCCCATTAGCCGAACACCGGCCTGGGCGTTGTCGTGACCGATCATCGAGATATCGCCGATGTCCTCTTCGAAGCCGTTGAGGTAAAACCCCAGCACGCCGAACAACGCGTTGTCGCTGTCGACCCGACCCAGTTGCTGCTGCCAGTCGGTGACGCTGACCATCGCGAATTCGCGTCCCGCATCGCGGAAGGACGCCACGTAGTTGTCCCAGCTCAAGGGCTCGGGGTTGTGCAGGTTGAATACCGCTTGTTCGGGTTGATAACGACTGGCGTGGAAGGCGATGAATCGGGCGAGAAAGTCCACCGGCATCAAGTCGAAGTTCAAGGCGAACTCCGGCACCTGTCCCAGCTGGATCGAGCCCTTGAGCATCAGCATCAGGCGATTCTTGTGCGGCTGGCACACGCCCGTGAGGCTGTTGAAACTGATGTTTCCGGGGCGGTAGAGATTGACCCGCACCCCAAGCTCCCGGGCCCGTTCGAGGATTCGCTCGCCGACCCATTTGGACAGGTTGTAGCCGTTCTTGATGTAGATCGGTGGCGTCGGTGCGGCCGGCAACTCAAGCACTCGGCCGTCGGCAGATATCGTGCTGGAGGCCGAGAGCGTCGAGACGAAGTTGAAGATTTTTTTGCTGCGTCCTTCGCACAGGCGCAAGCATTCGAAAATCGGTTCGACGTTGTCCCGGGCCAGCGACTCGTAATCGAGGACGTGATTGACGTTGGCCGCGTTATGCACCAGAGCGCCAAACTCCTGATCCAGTCGCTGGTAAACCTCGGGCGCCAAACCGAGTTCCGGCCGCGTGATGTCTGCCGCGTAAACCCGCACCCGGCTCATATCCAGATGCTCCAGACGGTTCTCCCGCAATGCCTGGGCAAAGCGCTCGTCCGCCGATTGCCCGTTGCCGTCGCGAACCAGGCAGGCGACTTCGCTGGCACCCCAGGCCAGCAACGCTTCGACGATGTGTACACCGACAAAACTGTTGGCACCGGTGACGATCACCTTGTGCACATCGCCCATGCGGCTGACGGGCAGCGGTTGAACATCCAGTTCGCGGAAGGCATCGCGCATGGCCTGTTCGCTCAGCACTTCTTCACTGCCGGAGCCGCGCACCAGTGTTGCCAGTTTCGCGAGGGTGGGCAGTTCGATGAAGCGGTTGATCGAGATGCTGCGCCCGAACTCTTCACGCAGTCGCAGGAGCATGCGCGACAGCAGGATCGAGTGCCCGCCCAGGTTGAAGAAGCTTTCGTCGGTGGAGATGTCGCTCGCCGGCAACTCTAGCAACTCGGCCCAGACCTCCAGCAGCAGGGCCTCATCGGCGCTGGCGGGCGGACGTCGAGGAGGGTGCTCGGTGACGTTGAGCGGTAGATCCAGGAGCGCCTTGCGGTCGACCTTGCCATTACTGGCGTAGGGCATGGCTGTCAGCTCGGTCCATGCAACGGGGTGCATGTAGTCCGGCAGGTGCTGCGTCGCGTGGGCCTTCAGCGCTTGGCGAGCGGTACCGGGAAGGTCCTCCCGAGGCGGGGCAACGAAAGCCAGAATCCGCCGCTGGCTATCGATGACCACGGCAACCTGGCGGTACAACTGGCTGTCGCGCAGGCAGCGCTCAATCTCTTCAGGCTCGACCCGGAAGCCGCGAATCTTCACCTGATTATCACGCCGACCGCACAGCTCGATCCCTTCAGTCGTCCACTTCGCCATGTCCCCGGTGCGATAGACGCGCAGGGTCCGGCCATCAGGCAAGTTCAGGTCCAGATAGCGCTCAGCGGTTTGCTGCGGATTGTTCAGGTAACCAAGGCACACGCCCGGGCCGGCGATGTACAACTCGCCGACAGTCTGTTCGGCCATCGGTTGAAAGTCGTCATCGAGGATCAACACCTGGCTGTTGGCGATTGGAGCGCCCAGAGAACGGTTGTTGTCGCCTGCCTGGAGTTTGCGCGCGGTAATCAGCACCGTGGCTTCGGTGGGCCCGTAGAGGTTGTAGAGCTTGCCCTGGCGGCTCAGTTGTTCGATGACCCACGGCTCGCAGACATCGCCGCCGGTTATCACGTGATCCAGGCACTGCAATTGCTCCAGCGGCAGGATGCTCAACAAGGCCGGGGGCAAAAAGGCGTGGCTCAGTTGCCGATGACGAATCAGCTCCACCAGTTGCAGGGGATCGCGGCGTTGGTCATCGCCGGGTACGATCAGTTCAGCGCCCTGCAACAGGGTGGGGAAGATGTCGATCAGCGATGAGTCGAATCCCAACGAAGAAAACTGCAGCACCCGGCTCTGGCGGGTCACCTGCACATAGTCGGCGTACCAGTGGGTGAAGTGCGCGAGGTTGGCCTGGCTGAGCAGCACGCCCTTCGGATGGCCGGTGGTACCCGAGGTGTAGAGCGCCATGCAGGGCGCATTGAGGTCGGGGCGTTGGCGCATCAACGGTTGAGAGAGGTCTGCTTCATGGGCGTCGATGCGGCTGATGTCCAGTCCTGGCATCTCGTCCGCCAGGGGATGCTCGCCGTCATGCAGCAACAACACCGCGCCGGCATTCGACAGGATGTACTGCTGACGTTGCAACGGATGGCTCGGCTCCAGCGGCAAGTACACCGCGCCGCTGCCCAGGATCGCCAGGATTCCCGCATATAGCGCACTGCATTTGGGCAGGCAGATCCCGATGACGACCGGGCCTTGATGCTGCTCCAGCAGCGGTCGCAGACGTTGCTCGATGGCGCGGCTGTGGGCGTGCAACTGGCGATAGTCGAGGGTGTTGCCGTCGACACTCAAGGCCGGATGGTCGGCGCTCTGGATGCATTGTTGTTCCAGACTTTCGATCATCGGCGTTAGCGCGAGTTGCTGCAGTCGTGGGTCGGCGGTGGCGTTGAGGCGATGCACGAACGCGAGGTTGTCCAGGAACCGCAGGCTCTCGATGCGCTCGAAGCGGACAGGTGCGGCGGGTTCGGCGAATCGAAAATAGTCGGCATCGCGCGAGTAGCGGCTGACCAGCAGCGCCACATGGTCAACCAGTGCTGCCATGGCCTGCATACGCAACGCCTGGCCGTTACCCGACGGTTCATCGGCGATGGGTACACGGCTCAGCAGCGTTGAACCATGCCAGCACAACAGGTCCAGCGATGGCAGGCTGGACGCCTGCGGCAGGCCAAGCCCCAACTGCAAGGTCAGTCGTGGCGCCTGACAGGCGAGCAGAGGTGACGTGCCATCGTCGATCAGTAGATCCGCAGGCCCCGGCATTTCGTCGAGTGCGGATATCCGCGTCAGTGAGTGACCGTGTTGTTCGAGTTCCAATGCCAGGTCGGTCAGGGCCTGGCTTTGTCCGGTAAGCAAGATGTCGAGACGTCTCATGATGGGCTCCTCGTCAAACCAGGTAGTCGCTGAGGGCGGTTTGTACGCACGGCGAATCGAGCAGCGAACTGCTGTGGAAAAACCGCACAATGTTGGCCACCAGCGGGTGATGGCGATTGATCGGGAAAGCCAGTGCCGATATTTCGCTCTTGAGTGCGTGGCGCGCCGCGTCGTTGATCTGCAATGCGTCGATCAGGCGGAAGTCGAAGGATTTCTGGATGTCGTTGGTCAGGTAATGAGCAATGAACACCGGCAGGATCTGCGCGATGCACTGGCGGTCTTCTGCACTTGCGGCATGCCAGTAGATGCGTACCAGCCGCGCCCAAAAACCGGAATGGCGCCCCTCGTCCAGCAAGTGATCGGCCATCAGGCCCTTGATCGATTGCTTGACCGTGTCGTCCTTGGCGAACGCGGCGACATCACCGGTCACCGTGTTTTCGGCGATGGCCACGCAGATCAGTTCTACTGCGCTACGCAGGTGCTCCGGTGCGAGCGCCACGGCTGCCGGTATCGCCCGGCTCAGCTCGATCTCATCCGGTAACTCAATGGGGGTGATGCCGGTCATGGCGATGGTCTGTTGCATGAAATCCATCGCCACCAGCGCGTGGTAGTCCTCGTCCACCACCACAGTCATGGCGTCGTAGCGGCAGGCGAACGGGAACTCGACCGCGAAGCGGTTCTTGGCGATGCTGCGGGCGGTTTTGTCGACGATCTCGGTTTCGAAGATCACCACATCGTTGATGAACTTGTAGAGGGTCTGCACCAGGGCGAAGTCGCGCTGTTCCGGGCATTGGCGTAGAAAGGTTTCGCTCAGCACCAACGCTTGGCGGCTCAAGGGGTAGATCAGTTTGTCGTCGTTCTCCAGCACGCGGCGCGGGCGGGTGCGGATGGTCGCGCGGCTCTCCCAGGCGTCGGCGAAGGATTGGTAGTCGGTGGCGTTCATGCGCTCACCTCCACGACGGATTCGTTCATGCTCAGGCGCAATCCGTCCCACAGGGCGATACGACTTTCCACGGCAGCGATGGCGCTGGCGTACACGTCTTCCTGCCGTTGCTGGTCGCTATCGACCAGTCGCGACAGGAGCTTTTCCGCTGCCGGGCCGTGGTTCTCGGAATCGACCTCTATGTGCCGTTCGAGGTAATACCGGAAAGTCGGCGCCTGTTCGATGCCGATACCCCAATCGTCGAGGATGCGCTGGAACATCCGCGGGATAACGCTCTCGCGACCGTGCAGAAACGCCGCCGCAACACTGTGGCCCGGCGCATGCAGTGCGGTGTGTAGCGTATGGCGGACGAAATTGGCGGCAGCCGGATCGACCTTGACGCTCTGCAAGGCCACGTCGTAGCTCACGCCTTCTTGCTGCAGGGCCACGAAGCGTTCGATGGCAACGGTGCACGCGCCGACCTCGCGCATTGCATCCAGGTACAACTCGAAGTGGCTGTAATGACCCTGGGCCGGACGATCATCCGACTCCTCACCCAGTACGATCTCGTTGATCAATCTCGCGGCCTGGTGATCCTGCGGTGGCAACCAGGGCAGTCGCACGCAGGTCAGCTCCTGTTGCAGGCGTTTGGTCAGCGACATGAAGTCCCATACGGCAAACACGTGGGTTTCCATGAAGCGTCGCAGGACCGGCAGCGAATGTATTTCAGAGAAGATCGGGTGTTCGCCAAGTTCGGATTTTTTTTGAAGCAGACGTTCTTTAGTTGGTTTCATGGATGAGCCTGTAAATGATCCGGGGTGAGAAGTAATCAAGCACTGAAGTTCGCTGGAAGTTTTCTTCTGGCGAACGGGTACCTCAACTTAATTGATCTTTTTCAGTGCCATGGATGCCGAGTAACTGAGGCGTTACTGCCGCTTGTGGCTGGCGGCGAAGAAAAACTAATACACATATAAAGTCTTGATCAAGTTGTTTTGTTGTTATTTCAATATTCAACTTTTTCGAAGATGATAAGTTCCAATAAAACTTTTTATATTGGTTTTATTCTGGCGTAGTTACTCCTTCCGGCTTATATAAGTCAGAATTGAATAAAGAGTGAATGCCTCACTCGAAGTAACTTCTTTACGGGCTTCGTTGGGGGTGTCTAAGGGGGTGGAAGCGGGTCGCGAGTGATGCCGATCCTTCCGTTCCCGTGATGAGGCTCCTTCCTTCGCTTCTCGGGGCAGGGACTGCTCCATTCGCACGGAGCGTCACCCGTTTTTTGTCCTGGTTATCCAGAGTGGGCGTAAATCGAGGTGGCCGCCATTACTGAGGCATCACGCAAACGTTGCAATGGTCGGGTTTCAAGGCGGCGGGGCGTTGGGGCGCGGTATGGCGCCGCAAGGGCGGTGTGGTATGGAGGCGGGGGATTTGTAATCAAATTATTCGCGGGGCATTTGGGGGGAATGCGCGGCAAGCGGGGCGAACCCTTCGGCAGGTTCCCCGCGCTTGCCGCCGCGGGCTACTTCGACCTGTTCCTGGCCTGGACTTCAGGGCTGTTGAGGTAGCGCGTAATGACCTCGACCCCTCGGTTCAAGTGATGTTCGAGCAGCTGCACGGAGCGTTCGACATCCCGGTCTTCGGCTGCCTGCAACAGTGCCTTGTGGTCATCCTGGGACAGTTTGCCAAGGCCCATGGCTTCCAGGTTGAAGCGCAGGAACCGCTCTTCTTCGTTCAGGCCGTCTTCGACCAGTTTCAACAGCCGACGATTCGGCGCCTGGCTGTAAAGCGCCATGTGGAACAGGCGATTAAGCCGACCGATTTCGGTGTAGTCACTTTCCGTTTCCAGTTCGTCGATGTAGCGGGCAGCCACTTCGAGATCTTCGTCCCGAAGCAGTGGCACCGAAAGACGCAGGGCTTCGGATTCCAGCAGGATGCGTAGCGCGTAGGTTTCCATGGCATCGCCCTGGACCAGCGGCGCGACCACGGCGCCCTTATGGGCAATCACGTTGAGCAACGATTGTGCTTCGAGTTGGCGCAAGGCTTCGCGTACGGGCATGCGGCTGACACCGAACAGGTCGGCGAGGTCTTGCTGGCGCAGGGCCGCACCGCAAGGAATGCGCCCGTCGAGTATGGCCGCGCGCAGGGTTTCTTCGATCACCGAGCGTGCCATGTGTGCGGGAATCGGCCCGTTGACCTTGATACTGCTGAGAGGGTTGGGCTTTTGTGTCACTAAACGCACCCTGATTGATGGAATATTTTTGGATCCAAGTGACACTAGTAACTGACTGACTGCTTGTCAAACAAGCTCTCGAGTGCCTTTCTTGCAGTTTAGCGCGCCGCCAGTGATCTCACCGTGCCATTGTCTTTTTCCGGTCTAACCTTCACCATTCGAACGACTCCCTCCTGCCTATCCAGGATGCCTCGCATTGGCGGCAAGTTTAACGATCCCCCGGGCTTTACGCTGGTTGTGCAGTGCATTGCTGCTGGCTGGCGTGATGCTGGGCAGCTTGAGCGCCGATTGGGATTTTTCCCTGATCAGCCGGCGGGCGCAGGTATTGTACGGACCTTTGGGAGAAGGTCAGCAACGCATTAATGATTGGCAATACTTATTGACTAGCCAGAAGCAGATCGGCGAGCTGGAACAACTCAATGTGGTCAATCGCTTCTTCAACAAACAGCTGCGATACGTCGAAGACATCGATCTGTGGCATGAAGTCGACTACTGGGAAACCCCGATCGAGGCCCTCTGGAAAGGCGCCGGCGACTGTGAAGACTACGCTATCGCCAAGTACTTCAGTCTGCGCCACCTCGGTGTAGCCAGTGAAAAGCTGCGTATTACCTATGTCAAGGCACTGACCCAAAACCGCGCGCACATGGTGCTGACTTACTACGCGAACCCTGAAGCCGAGCCCCTGGTGCTCGACAGCCTGATTGATGCAATCAAGCCGGCCAGCCAACGAAAGGATTTGCTGCCGGTCTACTCTTTCAATGCGGAAGGGATGTGGTTACCGGGCGCCAAGGGCAATAAAAAGGTCGGCGATACCAAACGCCTTTCGCGTTGGCAGGATGTGTTGAAAAAAATGCAGGCCGAAGGATTCTCGGTCGAGACGACTAACTAGGAGCACATGCTCAGATGTCTTTGTTCAAACAGCTGTTGATTGCTATCTGTCTGTTCCTGGTGGTCGCCTTCACCGGCAGTTTCATGGTCAGTCTGGAGAGCTCGCGTACTCAGTACGTCAACCAGTTGCGCTCCCATGCCCAGGACGCCGCGACGGCGCTGGCGCTTTCCCTGACACCGAACATCGACGACCCGGCGATGGTCGAGTTGCTGGTCAGCTCGATTTTCGACAGCGGTTACTACGCGAGCATCCGCGTGGTCGATCTGAAGACCGACCAGACCCTGGTCGAGCGCACGGGCATTCCTGCGGTCAACAGCGTTCCGGACTGGTTCGTCAAACTGATCGGCCTGGAGCCCGCCGGTGGTGATGCGATCGTCAGTCGTGGCTGGGAGCAGGCTGCCAGGGTCGAGGTGGTCAGCCACCCGATGTTCGCGCTGGCCAAGTTGTGGCAAAGCGCTTTAGGCAGCCTGGGTTGGTTGCTGCTGTGTGGCGCGGTCAGTGCGGTACTCGGCGCGTTGTTGCTGCGTCAGCAATTGAGGCCGCTGGATTACATGGTCAAGCAATCCCACGCCATCGCTCGTCGGGAATTCCTCAGCCTGCCGGAACTGCCTCGTACCCCCGAACTTCGCCGGGTAGTGCAGGCCATGAACCAGATGGTCGAGAAGCTCAAGGCGCTGTTCCAGGAGCAGGCCGAACGCAGTGAAAAGCTACGGGTCGAGTCCTATCAGGACTCGTTGACCGGGTTAGCCAACCGGCGTTATTTCGAGATGCAACTGAATGCGCGGGTAAGCAATCCGGAGCAGGCCAGTTCCGGTTACCTGCTGCTGTTGCGGGTCAAGGATCTGGCCGGCCTCAACCAGCGTCTCGGTGGTCAGCGCACCGATGAAGTGCTCAAGGCCGTCGGCGAGCAACTGTCTCGCGAGTGCGCCAAATACCCGGAAACACAGAACCTGGTCACCCGTATCCGTGGCGGCGAATTTGCCGTACTGGCACCGGGGCTGGTGCGTGCAGAAGCGCTGCAATTGGCACAGAACCTCGACAGCGCCTTGGCCAGTCTTCACGCTACCGGCGCCACCGATGTGGCTGCCGTGGCGTCTATCGGCCTGGCGCCTTTCACTCACGGCGACTCCCCCCAAGCCGTGCTCAGCCTCGGCGACCAGGCGCTGGCGCAGGCCGAAGGCCAGGGCGAGCAGAACTGGGCCTGTATCGAGCACAGTCTCGCGGCCAGTGTCGGCGACGATCACCACGCCTGGCACCTGATGCTCGACCAGGCGCTGACACAGCGACGTTTCGAGCTGTATTTCCAACCGGTAGTGGCCGCCCAGGACACGCAACTGGTGCTGCACTACAAAGTGTTGTCGCGACTGCTCGACGAACACGGCCAGACCATCCCCGCAGGGCGTTTTCTGCCTTGGCTGGAGCGCTTCGGCTGGACCGCACGCCTGGATCGGCTGATGCTCGAACGGGTGCTGGAGCAAATGAGCGGGCATGAGGAGTCGCTGGCGCTGAACCTATCGTCGGCTACCCTGGCCGACCCGCAGGCGCAAAACAAAATCTTCGAGATACTGCGCGCGCACTCCAACCTCGGCCCGCGTCTGACCCTGGAAATTGGCGAAGAGCAACTGCCTGACCAGTCGGTGCTGGAGCAACTGACCCGGCGCCTGCGCGAACTCGGATTCTCCCTGAGTCTGCAACGTTTTGGTGGCCGCTTCAGCATGATCGGCAACCTGGCACGGCTGGGTCTGGCGTACCTGAAAATCGATGGCAGCTACATTCGGTCGATCGATCTGGAGAGTGACAAACGCCTGTTCATCGAAGCGATCCAGCGAGCGGCACACAGCATTGATCTGCCGCTGATTGCCGAGCGGGTCGAAACTGAAGGCGAGTTGTCGGTGATTCGCGAGATGGGGCTATACGGTGTGCAGGGCCAGTTGTTCGGCGAGCCAAAGCCCTGGAAGTAACTCTTTAGAGCTGGGTTGTCAGTGATGCCGTCATCGCGGGCTTGCCCGCGATGAGGTTGGAACAGCCACTGAAGATCAATGATCAGATCAACCCGGTCTCTTCATCATCGATCAATTGGCTCAAGCCACCCAAGGCTTCACGGGCCTGGTTTCGGTCCATGAGCTTGGCCTGGGCCGCCGTCGGCAGGTCGGTGACGCGGATCACGCCTTTCTGGGTCAGCACCTGAATCAAGTCATCGAGTACCCGGATCATTTCCAGGTCACTTTGCTTGAGCTGTTTGAGGCTGTTCTCCACAGCCGCGTTGGCAAACCAGGCCTGGATCTCATGATTGTCGGCCGCCAGCGTTTCCGTGGCCTCGGTGTAGGCGGCGGGTTCCACGCGTACCAACAGGCCCTGCGCATCGCGTTGCACGTAAAACATTGAGCATCCCTCGGAATTGAACCAGCGTCGTGCTGTCAGCAGCATAGGTCAACTGCACGCCAGTATGTGGCGCAGCGACGAAATCGTCACCGGGCAGTGGACGCAAACGTGACGGCCGCCCCATAAGGAGCGGCCGTTTTCGTGCATCAGCTGTTGTTGTGATCGACCTTGATGGTCGGGTCGCTACCGGCAATCAGGTTGTGCAAGTTGGCGCTAGACCAGTTGTTGCCTTCCAGCTTGATCGTCACGTCCGGCGTGGCGGCTGCGGCGTTGCCCGAGTTGAACTGGCCGGCCGAGCTGACCTGCAGCGACGACACGCCATCGACCGTGCTGATCTTCAGGAAATTGTCGATGGTGCTGCCGGTTTCGCCCTGCAACAGATCACGCAGGTCGATCCGGTCGCCTTCGCTGGCCTTGAAGTCCTTGATCACGTCGTTGGCGGTGTCGCCCGCTTTCCAGACGAAGGTATCACCGCCGGAACCACCGATCAGGATGTCGTTGCCGGTGCCGCCGAGCAGGATGTCATTGCCCTTGCCACCGTCGAGGTTGTCGTTACCACCCGAGCCGAACAGAATGTCATTGCCCGCACCGCCCAGCAGGGTGTCGTTGCCGTCATGGGCACCGGACACATCGAACGCAGTGTAATGCTCGGTGATGTACTGGTGCACGTTGCTGGTGGTGACTTTGCTCACGTCCACGCCGGATTGCTGCGCCACGAAGGCTTGCATGGCCTGGTAACCCTCGCCGGCAATGCCGTTGAAGCTCACCAGGTCACCGAACAGGATGTCGTTGCCTTCGCCACCGCTGACATTGTCGTGACCCGGCATCGTCGCTTCGGTGTGGCCGATGATCGTATTGGCCAGATCCTTCGGATCGATGTTGGTTTGTGGTGTTTGATTCGAGTCGTACGGCTTCAGGTCGTTGAGGCTCACTCCGTTGTTGAGGCCAATGGCCTCGACATTCGACAGATTGCTCAGCAGTGCAAAGCTGCCGGTGGAGTTGCTGGTGGTGTCCCAGTCGGTGCTGTTGCCGTCGCCGTCACGACCCGAGAACTCGTAGGTGCCGTCACCCTGGGCATGCAGATACCCGAAGTCCTTGGATGACCAGCTGCCTCCGTTGCCATTGCCGTTGCCGTTGCCGCTCTTGGTCCAGACCGTCACTTGGCCCGAGGCGCTAATGTCGATCTGGTGCGTGCTGTCGGGGAACAGGCTGATCGCTTTACCCAGCTGATAGTTGCTGGTTGTAACCAGGCTATCGAGTGTGGTGCTGCCATACAGGGTCGGGTTGGTCGACTCGCCGCTCTGGTAGTAAGTCGGCTTGCCGTCAGTAATGAAATACGTGAGATTCTTCGCCCCGGTATTGTCCACGGCGCTCGCACTCTGGAACCAGTTGGCCGTGGTTTTGAACACGTCCTCGTAGTTGGTGCCGCCGCCGGACGACATCGAGTCCAGAGTCGCCTTCAACTGAGTCAGCGCATTCGAGTCATTGAGGTTCACCGACACCGACTTGTTCACCTGGGTGTCGAAGTCCACCAGGAAGATGTTCACCGTACCCGAGTTGCTGCCCAGGCTTTGCTTGAGGGTGTTGAACACCGACGTCAGCGAGTCCTTGGCCGAGCTGATCGACGACGAACTCATACTGCCGGAGCTGTCGACCATGAACGCGATGTTGTAGTTGGTGCCCGGCACCACGGTCAGGCCGCCGATGTCGGCGACGATGATGTCATTGCCGTCGGTGCCGGTGACGGTGTCATCGGCCGCGGTGGCGGTGACGGCGTTGTAGGTCGCCGGGAACACGGTCACAGGGATCTGCGAAGTGCTGCTGGCCGAACCACCCAGGACCTCGGTGGAGGTCGAGGTCACGGTCAGGTTGAATTGGCCGTTGTAGTACGGTGGCGGAGTAACGGTCAGAGAGCCGAGACTCCAGCCTGTCACATTGGCCTCGCCATTGGTCGCTGTGACCGTGAAGGTATGTCCCGCGCTGTCGGTGAGTACCGAGCCGACCGGCATGCCGCTGATCTTCAGGCTCAGGCTTTCCGAGCCGTCGGTGTCGGTCAGCGCGGTGGTGATGGCGGACAATTTCACACTGGTGCCTTCGGCGCCGGTATTGAGTTTGTAACCGTCGTAGTAGCCTTCGCCATTGGTGCCGTGCAAGTCGGACACGGTCACGCCGGCATTCACCAGATCCGACACACCGGTGTAAATCGGTACGCCGGCACTGCTCAGATCGATCGGCGTGCTGCCATTGACCGACAGGTTGACGTCATAGCTGCCCGGGCCGCTCTGGTTGTGGTGGTAGATGTCCAGGGTGTAGTAGCCGCTGGTGGTCGGGGTGTACGAACCATTGAGGTTGCCGCCCGCGCCCCAGGTAATCGCAGCGACGTTCTTGCCGCCGATGGTCACCAACAGGCTGTCATCACCGACACCGCTGAAGGTGTAGGTCTTGCCGGCTTCGAGGTAGATCAGGCCGGAGGTTTTCGAGGCCGTGCCGGCGGTCACGCTACCGTCGGACTGCACATTGGTCACGGTGCCTTTGGAGTTCGGTGTGCCAGCGGCGTCGATCACGTTTTTCAGCGTGGTCGAGTCCGCGCCGTTACCGCTGGTGCCCAGGCCCGACAGACCGGTCCAGACTTCCTTGATCAACCCGGTGGACCTTACGCTGTTGTCGGCAACGCTCAGGGTCGGGGCATCCGCCACCGGAGTGATGTCGATCTTGATCGTGCCGGTGTTGCCCAGCGTCTGGCCGTCGGTTGGCTGGAACTGGAGTTGCGCGTAGTCCGCCTGCTTGTTACCCAGATTGGTACCGCCGTATCCGTCCACGCCCGACTCGTTGGCATCCGGCATGAAGCGCAGTTTGCCCGCGTCGATATCAGTCTTGCTGAACGTCTGGTCGGCGGCGACATCTTTCCAGGTCGAACCGTCCAGGTACTGCAGTTTGCCCTCGCCCGGCAGCTGGGTGATTTTCACGCCCAGGTTGGTGGCCGGACTGTCGACGTCGCTGACGCCGAAGGTCGACCAGCCGAGGATCAGCGGCGTGTCTTCGGTGCCGGTGACGTTGACCGGTGCTGCGACCGGTGCGTCATTGACGGCCACCACGTTGACCGTGGTGGTCGCGGTGTTGGAGTAGTTGCTGCCATCGGTCACCGTCACGGTGATGGTGCGCGGCACGGTGCTCGGATCTTCACTGTTGTTGGTGAAGGTGATGTTCTTGATCTGCTGCATGTAGTCGGCCAGCGTCGCGTTACCCGACAGGGTCAGGGTGACGGTGCCATTGGTGCTGTTGGCATTGATGGTGATGCCGTTGACGCTGTTGCCCAGGTTCAGCGCATCGCCGTCCTGACGGTTGGTCAGCACGATGGTCGCGCCGGTCAGCTTGGTGCTGTCCGGATCGGTGATGCTCAGGTCAGTGTCGGCGATCGACACGCCCGCACCCGGGGTGTTCTCTGTGAAGGTCACCTTGTAATCGGCCCCGGTGGCGCCGCTGGAGTTGTTGGCGTCGAGGTCCAGTACTGGCGGTGCATCGTTGTCGATGATCGAAGTATTGACGCTGCCGTTGGACGTGCTGATCGCCAGGTTCTCGAAGTTGCCGCCGGTGGCCGAGTCGATCTTGACCACGAAGTTTTCGGTGTTTTCGGTGATCCGGTCATCGATGGTCGAAATGTCGAATGGCACGCTGCTGGCATTCGCCGGGATCTTGACCGTCGTCACACCGGTGAAGTCCTCACCATTGGCTGCGGTGCCGGAGTAGGTCAGGGTTACGGTCACTTCACCGTGAGCCGGGTTGGTCAGCGAGAGGGTGTAATGCGCTGCCTGACCCTCGACGACAGATGTATCACCCGAGATGCTGATAGTGGTGACGTCACCGGTGTTGGCCGGCGTATTCGGCGTGCCCGAACCTGCTTCGTCGGTGACAGTGGTGGTGAACTGGTCCTTGCCCAGGGTCAGCTTCTCGAAATTGTCAGCGCCGCTGACCGATTCCAGTTTGTTGACGATGGACGGCTGGCCGCCGGTGTAGACGTCATCCTTGGCGATGATGGTGGCGGAAGCGGTCGCAGTATTGGCTGGGACGGTGATTTTCGTACCGTCGGACAGCGTGAACTCCAACGGACCGTGG
>NZ_LACC01000001.1:275-803 GCF_000967965.1 Pseudomonas fluorescens | reverse complement strand
GGTGGCGATGACTTCGCTGACAGTGTCGGTAATTTCGACCTTGGCTTCGCCACCAATGACCAGGTTCTCAAACGATTTGCCATCAACCGTCGCATCACTGATGCCAACCGTCAGGGTCTGACCGTCCTTGTAGACATCGTCACCCTGTACCGGTGCGGTGTAGATGGCCGACAACGGTGAACTGGTCCTTGCCCAGAGTCAACTTCTCGAAATTGTCCGCGCCGCTGACCGATTCCAGCTTGTTGACGATGGACGGCTGGCCGCCGGTGTAGACGTCATCCTTGGCGATGATGGTGGCGGAACCGGTCGCGGTATTGGCTGGAACGGTGACTTTTGAGCCATCGGACAGCGTGAATTCCAACGGACCGTGGTTATTGCGCGGTGTAGATGGCCGACAATTTGCCGGCTTCAATGGTGACGGTGTCGCCGTTGCTCAGGGTGACCTTGAGGTCATGGTCGAGCTTCTGGTCAACCTTGACGGTGAAGGTCGGCGCGACGTTTTCCTGTACATCGCCGTTGCTGGCGATG
>NZ_LACC01000001.1:0-218 GCF_000967965.1 Pseudomonas fluorescens | reverse complement strand
CTGGTCCTTGCCCAGGGTCAACTTCTCGAAATTGTCCGCGCCGCTGACCGATTCCAGTTTGTTGACGATGGATGGCTGGCCGCCGGTGTAGACGTCATCCTTGGCGATGATGGTGGCGGAAGCGGAGGTCCCGTTCGCTGGAACAGTCACCTTCGTGCCGTCGGACAGGGTGAACTCCAACGGACCGTGGTTATTGATCGGCAGACCGGCCGCGTTGG